>JBILMJ010000007.1:0-124660 GCA_044375575.1 Steroidobacteraceae bacterium
CCGTCGTCACCGTCCAGGTCAGTGTCGGGTCCGCCTCGCCATACACCTTCGATTTGGCATCCGCCGTCACCGTGATCGCTCGAGGCGTGATGGTGAGTTGGCCGTTGACTCGGGTGATCGTGTAATTGCTGTTATCGAGCGCCGAAGCGTCGATCGTGTAAGTGCCAACGTTGGCACCCGCCGCTCGCGTAAGTGTGCCCGTGAGGGTGTCGCTGCCGACCAAGTTCCCCGTCGTCACTGTCCAGGTCAGTGTCGGGTCCGCCTCGCCATACACCTTCGATTTGGCATCTGCAGTGACGGTGATCGGACGCGGAGTAATGGTCAAAGCGCCATTGACGTAGGTGATGGAGTAGTTGCCGGAGGTCAATCCCCCCGGCGTCATCACATAGCTGCCAGCATTGATTGCTCCCTGACTCGTGCCCGTGAATGTCAGCGTACCGCCAAGGTCGTCTGCCGTTTCACCGTTCACGAAACCGGCGTATCGAACCCCATTTCCACCGGAGTACGCCGTCCCGTTGTATTCCGTACTGGCGTCATTCGCCGTCACGACGAGGGCAGCAGGGGTAATCGTCAAAGTCCCAAAAGTATTACCCGAGGTGGCCAGTTGATAGCCGCTGCGCAAGATCGTGATACCAATGCCGGAATAGGTCCCCGCATCGGTGAATCCGGTGACGGTCAGGTCGTTGAACTCGAATTCGTAGTCGGTCCCAGCCACCCAGCTGGCATAGTCGTTGCCAAAAATACTTCTGGCGCTCCAGAGGCTAGAGAGGGCGTACTCCGTGCCTCGGTAGGAATAGGTGTCAGTCAAAGCGGGCAACGTAAAGGTCAGCGTGATCTTGCCCGCTTGGGAATCGGCAATGCCGCTGATGATCGAGGCGGCATCTTGGGCGGGTGCGGCTCCGTAGTACCAGACGAAGCTCTTCGTCGCTCCCGATGAGATGTCGCCGAGGTTGGAGTAAAGACTGTACGCGCCATCACCGGATTGACTCACAGACTGATCTTGTGGATTTCGTTCAGTGGCGTCGGTGAAATTACAGATGTTCAAGAAGCCGCAGTCGCCGAATGTGACTCGCGAAGACGACGAGGTGGAGTAAAGAAATGCCGTCACTCCCGTACCGTCGGTGCGCTCGTCGAGTTTCAAGACGCTCGAGGCTTGTCCGCCTCTGCTCGCGGCAACGAACACGCCGTTTTCGAATTTCCCCATCGTCTTACGAGGACCGTCGTTTCTCCCCACAAAATCGTCACGGGTACCCACCCATAAACCGACATTACTCAGACTGCCCCCGGAGGCCCGAACGGAAGTCGTGACTTTGAGGAAGGCCTTGTCGACTTCGAGCTCATAGCGATTGGTCACGGTTGCCGAATCGAAGAGGCCTATCGACCACGGGACTACCGTCTCGATGACACCCGCTCCTTTCGGGCCACCGCCCGGACCGACACCCGCGCCTGGGCGATAACCACCGATTTCGGCATAACCGCCAGACCCGTTGAAGTTGAATATTCCGTCGGTCGATGCAAAGGTGAAATTTTCGTTCCAACGACAGAACAGGACGGGACAAACCGATACGCAGGCACCAAAAAGGCAGATGCGATTTTTACGGCCGATCCCGATCTCGAAATCGAGTGGATTGTTGCCATAGGTGAGTTTGAAGTAACCGCTTCTACCGTCGTTCGTATTGTCGAAATAATTGGGCTGCGTCAGCAGTCCCCGCGAATTGATCGCGGAGGTGTTCGCCGCCGATGAAGCATTGTTGGCGCCACCACTTATGGCGCCGAAGGCTAGGTACCCGTTGTTGAGTACTAGGTCGGTCAGTAACCCATCGCTGCCTTTCTTCCACCGAAAGGCCGAGCTGAACTCGTTGCTGAATTCGATAAAAAAACTTTGTGGCAAGGGAATCCTGACACTAACGCCACTAGCGACGTTGTAGCGCGCACCCTCACCGTCGCTGGTCGCCTGACCAAAATAAGCGTGAAACGTCCCCGATCCCGATACCGTGATATTCGCATTGATGTTGATGTTACGATCGGCTCGCAGCGTGAGACGATTGTTCGACCAACTGATCGGCGCGCTGACGGTGATGTCGCCATCCGCCTCCTCTCCAGTGCACGACGCGGGCGCGCAAGAGCCCGCGCCATCGGTCGTGACCGTCACATTGCCGCTTCTGAGCGCGTTCTGAATGGACGTCGCCATGGCGGCATCGATGGTGATGTTGACCGGATCGATCAGCCACTCTGCAGCCTCGACGGTGGCTTCCGCCAAATTGTTGTACTGCTTGGCGGAGGTCTCGACGAAACTACCTGCGGCCTTGATGCTGCCGGAATTATTGAGCGTTCCTCCGGTCGCATAGAGCACGACGGTTCCGTTGGCGCCGACCCCAAGTGACTGGGCCTCGATGACACCGCGGTGGTTGATCACGCTTTGACGCAGCGCACTCGCAGCGGTCGAGGTGATGAGCACGCGGCCACCGCCCGCCCGAATGACGCCCCCATTGTCGATCAGAGTCTCGAGCGTCGAGTTCTCGACTTGAAGCAGCGTCGGGCCACCAAGATCTAGGGTCACGCGATCGCCGGCACCCATCAGCACACGACCCTTCGCTGCCGAGAGTTCGCCCTGATTGACGATGCGGGCGGCGATCAAGGCGATGGTGCCGCCCTCGGCGGCACGTACCTCGCCCTCATTGACCACACTCGCGGTACTGCCGCCTGCGAGGATGAATCGGCCACGCATGAACTCGTCGTCGTTCATGTCGAGCGTGGAGGCGACGAGCCCCCCTACATCGACCTGCGCCGTCTTCGAGAACAGCACCCCATTGGGGTTGACCAGAAATACGTGTCCGTTGCTCTTGAGGCGACCCTGGATCACAGACGGGTCGGTACCGACCACGCGATTGAGTGCTACGGAAGTTGCGTTAGGCTGAACGAATTCAACCTCGCCCTGAGGGCCGATACTGAAGCTTTGCCAATTGAGAACGAGCTTGGCGCTCGACTGTTGTATGACGAGTCCGTTGGCCTGACGGCTTACGGACCCCGAGCCACGAACGACCTCGGCCCCCGACGGAAGAATCACCGAGGCGCCCTGCTGGCCCGCCGCGCCATCGGCGGCGCCAACCAGCGACGAGCCCAAAGATAAGGACACCGAAAAAAGCGCCCCAGTCAGGTATCGCGCCAACTGCCCTGCGCGAATCAACTTCGACGATGATCGCGCACAAGCATGCATTGAGGTTTTCGACTGGTTGCGATTTGTCCGGGGAATTTTCAGGGTGCTAACTGCAGAGCGTCCGCCCTAATCGAAGTCGATCACGGGCGGACGTCGCTGCGCAGTTAGTCTCACTTCGACAGGAAAACCACCATGGTGAGTGCCAACGCCGCAAGGTAGCCAATCAAGCCGATGATTGCAGCGCGGCGATCGTAGGCCACCGCCTCGTCAGACTCGGGATCTCGAGTGGTCCAGGCCGTGAGCAACGACATCACGAGCACATACGCCGTGAAGATGAACGACACCGCGTAGATGAACTCGACCATGGTCAGATAGCTGACCGACGGAAGCGCGCTCATCGTGGTGAACTGCAAGGCTACCAAGGTGAGCAGGACGGTCGCCGCGAGTGAAATCTTCGATTCGACCATCCGCGGGCGGAGGAAGAACACGAAGACGCCCATTGCAAGCACGATAGCCAAGGGGAAAAACAACTTGATCGCCGATGCCACCACCGGGCGCGTGACCGGCAGCTCGATATAGACTCTCGAATAGGCTTCCGTGTTCTCGCCATCCAAACCCCAGGACGTCGAATAAGGCTTGTTCGAGACGCGTACGACCAGCGGCTTCGCCTCCCAACCCGGAATCATCAACTCGGGATTCGTGACCGAGCCATCCTGATCGGCGACGAACTCGAGATCTTTGGTGGATAGCTGCTGCTCCTCGAAGATCATCGTGAGGACCTGCTCATCGAAGGGATACTTCGACACATTGAGCTTGCTAGAGAACATACCTAAGTAACGGATGATGTTGTAGTACGAACCGTCCTCGAGTCGCAGAGGCTCTTCGTTCAGACGCTTCGCCGTCATCCATGCATCACGCGGATTCATCGCCTCCATCGTCTTGGACGGATCGATGTTGGGATTGTCCCAGCGCAACCAAACGTACAAGTCGACGTTGTAACTATTCGAAGCGAGGTCCACTTCCTTGATGTCGTTGACGTACGCTCCGATCAGAACGCGAGTCGGCGTCGACGGCGCAGGTGCAACTTCTGCCGTCGCCGGCGTCGATGCCGCTGCGTCCTGAGCGATCACTACAGGTGACGTCCAAAGGCATAGCAAGACGGCGAACAGGGAGGCAATGATTCCGGTCGTTTCACGCTTCATGGTGTGGTCTCTCGAAGACTTATGGTTATGAGTATTCTAGGCTGGTTGATATTCAACCAAAGTGGCCGACACTCTAATTCATTCGGCATCGCAAAATAAAGACGTTCGAGGCGGCGACGATGGCCTGAACATGGGCCGCCCCCAAAGAGCGGGCCATGGCCAACACGGCCTCGCGTGGCAGCATCCCACAATTGAGAAACACCTCGCTCGACCATCCGAGGAGCTTGACGGACTCTAGCGCCCTTCGATGCATTCCCATCGGGCCACCGACCGGGAACACGCTGCAGTACGGCATGGCGAGATAATGCTCGAGCGGACGGTCCGTTTCGTAGACCGAACTATCGTCTCCCCAAGGCAAATCCCCGAAGATAACGGCTGGCTGCGGACGGTCATCCCAGGCCGAAAAAAAGTCACTCCGGAGAATTTCGTAGTCGACGCCATGGGCCGTGACATTTCGCTTAGCCACTTCGATGGCGCCGGGATCGATCTCTAGGCCAATCAGGCGGACTCCAGAGAGTTCTTTCAGCAGACTGATACCGATTGCTCCGCAGCCGGTGCCAAGTTCGGCGACGAGAGCTCCCTGATCTAACATATTCGTGCTACGCAAATAGGCGATCACGGCATCCAGCATGAACCCCGTCTCAGGGTCGGTGATGAATGCGCGCTCATCGATAAAAAAACGCCGTCCGCGATACTCGAGCCAGCATTGTTGATAGGCGAGCGGAGTAAATGGTTCACCATCACTCATCCCGAGCAGATCCTCCTCACGGACTCCCGAATACGCTCGATAAGGGCGTGAACGGTCTGCTCGTCGGTTCTGATCGAAAGCAAGGCCACCCTCAGGGCAAACCCACCCTCGCCCGTCGATAACGTGCACCCGGTCAGGAAGAACCAACCGTCGGCATTGATTTCACTGAGCAGTCTTCGATTTGCCTGCTCCGAGGCTGGAGACTTCAGTCGAAAAGTGCAGATCGACAGCCCCGGCTGACTGACGAGCTCCAACTGTGGAATCGCGCGGATCTCCTCTGCGAGCCAACGCGCGAGTTGCAGCATCTGCTCAAGATGATCTCGAAATGGCGCAATGCCGAGAAGCTTGATCGGCAGCCACAAGCGAAGACCCCGGAATGGTCGAGTCATTTCGATGCCGAGGTCCATCGCATCGGGCGGACGGACCGACTCCGCTTGAGCTGGCAGATAGTTGCCTTCGTTGGCAAATGCGCATCGCAAGTCTTCGACGTTTCTCACCAATAGCGCACCTGTGCCGTAGGGCAAGCCCAATCCCTTGTGGGGATCGACACAGAGCGAATCGGCGAGGCTGATCTTCCGAAGATCGGACGGCGCCGATCGCGCCAGCACGAAAAAGGCACCGTACGCACCATCGACATGCAGCCATGCGTTCGCATCACTTGCCAGCGCTCTGCCGCGCTCGATGTCATCGATCGCGCCGATCTCGACCTCGCCTGCGCTCAAAGAAATTAAAAATGGCTCAAGACCCGAAGTACGATCCTGCGTGATCGTTTTCGCAAGCTGGTCCATGTCCATTCGATGATCGGCCAGCACCGGAATGACGCGGTGATGTCGGATCCCGCATACCGAAAGCGCTTGCGGCACACAGCAGTGCGCGGTTCGTCCAAAGTACGCCACCAGCGAGTCGGGGTTCTTGCCCTGGCGGACCGCCTTTTGCCGAGCCGCATGCACGGCAGTCACCGTCGCGAGCGACGCACCCGAGACCAACACGCCACCCGCCTGAACGCCCGATTGCTCGGCACTCGCCTGCAGACCGGTGATTTCATTGAGCCAGCGTATGCTCAGCGCTTCGATGGCTGCGGCACCCGGGGAGGCCATGAACATGGCCGAATATCGATTGAAGGAGGTCGAGAGATAATCGGCGATCGCTCCGAGGTAGAGCCCCCCGGAAGGGATGTAGCCCATGTAGCCCGGGGCGTTGTCCCGCGTGCCGTGCCTGATGAGCGGCAGGAAATCTTCCTGCAGCAATGCGTCTAAATCTTTGCTGGCCCACTCGGGCAAGGGCTCGTCGATGACGCTCGCAAAAACATTCAGCGCAGCGTGCTCATTCACGTCTGCCTTTCCCGCTCCGTGAACCCACTCTGGAGGAAGTGCTCCCGCGATATTCTCGATGACAGGCGCGCCCGGCAGCCCGCCCTGCTCCGCGAGCCCGGCGTCGGTGGCAGCGAGAGCCCATTCCCTCAGTTGCTCGGGAGCGGGCGTCAACTTCGCGCGCGGAGTAGCCGGAGATTGCCCGCCACGGATGGTGAATACCCGGACTTTCTGAGGGAAGCAGTAGGCGTCGTCTCGCCGCAGCGATTCGAACCAAGGATCGTTAGGCAGGGGCGGCAAAGTCCCCGACTCGTTCGTGGCCGCGCTGTAACTGTTGCCGATGGACTCTTCCCAGACATACCGTCGCACGGTCATTTCGTCGGCTGCAGCGATACGCTCCTCGTAATCGAGCTCGCGTACCTCGTACGAAAATTGTAGCGCCTGCAACGCCTCGACAATATCCTCGGCGCAAGTGAAGGACGGCTGATTGGCCAGGCGGATACCCGCGGTGATGTAAAACGACTCGCGATTGGGCATCGCGATCACCGCGACTCCGTCATCGCGCAGCGCTCCGACGATCTTCGTCAACACCACTTCGAGGTCGAGCCGGGAAACCGCGTAGAGCGCATGCATCGACCATGCGATGTCGTAGTGCGCGGTCGGCAAATCGGCAATGGACTGTATTTTTTGCGTCCAATCTCGATCCCACTGCGCCCAGCTTTGTACTCGCCCGCGAGCGAGTTCTTTCGCTTCTGCAGACGGATCGATCGCGGAATATCGGATGGCGTCTTGGCTCCCAGCAAGCTCCGGCCAATGATGACGAAGCACCTTGAGCCAGCGGCCTGTGCCGCAGCCGACGTCCAAAACCTTGCAGGGTTCACCCGCCCGAGGCAGTAATCTCGCCGGCCAATCGAAGGCGCGCGCCAGTTGGTGGTAGTCCTCGATCGGATCACAAGCGGCATCGATGGGCGTCTTGGGCTCGATCGAAAAAAAGCCGAGATCGTTACGCAGGGTCAGGAACGCGAGCGGCTCGCTCAGCCATGCTCGGTCGTCGCGAATCTCGCAACGACTCCAGAGCGATTTCAGCAGGCGTTTCCAGGTCTCTTCGGGGAGGCGATCGACGTCGCGCTCGATACAGAACCCCAGAATCTGCCGACCTCGAATCGTTTGATCGAGGATCTCCGTCGCATCGAGCTCGCTGGCGAGTATCTCGGACTGCACTCGGAGTCCGACACTCGTCAACGAATCACGAATGTTTTCGGCATACAAAAACGGCTGCAAGCCTGGAACATCCGCCATCAATTCGGGAATACCGCCCCAAGCGGAATGCACGATCACGACCTTTCCGTCGATGCGGCAGATCTTCTGCAAATAATTCCAGATCAGCGACACCGGGTCTTGGAAGTAATAAAGAACATGGGACATCAGAACCAAATCGAAACCGCTGCCGGCGTCGGGCAGCCGCTCGGCCGAGCCGAAACGAATTTCGAAGGACAGATTCCCGACGAATTGGTCGCGCCAACCATCGACCGATTCCTGAAAAATCTGCGCTGAGGTCTCATTGACCTCAAGCCCCAGATATTCCACATCGCAAGATCCGCTCAGGTGCTGTAGCACCGCGAAATCGAGATCGCCGTCTCCGCAACCGATACTCAAGATGCGAACAGGCCGGCGCTGCGCAGAAGCGACCGCCGCCGCTTCGAGCGCGAGAGACACAAGTCGGCTCCTCGCCACGTCCGCCATCGTTGATACCGAGCGGCGGAGATAAAACGCCTGCTGGTAACCCGCGGTTTGGGTGGAGAGAACCTTGGCGCTGGATTTTTCGGAGATGAAAGAGGAACCGGATCGCTCGTCAGGGCGGATCGTACTCATTAATTTAATTTTGTTTTCAGCTGGCGGCCCCCAAAGCCTAACCGAACTGGAGTAAATTAAAAGTGTTTTCTGAAGGCGTGGGTTCGGGGTCTGAATCCCCTGCCGGTACGAAGAACAATGTATTAAGGAGACTGGCTTGAAAAGTTTCACCCTCCGCGAGCGTCTGCGCTACGCCTTCGACAACACCTTGGCGAAAGGAACGGGGGCGCTCATCGCCTGGCTCACCCTGGTGAGCGCCGTCGCCATCCTGATCTTCGCCACCGTGCTCGTCATCACGGGAATCAATCAGTCCGGAGAGGATTCGGGCCTCGCTTTCGGTGAGGCGGCTTGGGCATCCCTGATGCGTACCCTCGATGCGGGTACGGTGACCGGAGACCAGGGCTGGGATTTTCGCATCATCATGCTAGGCGTCACCATCTTCGGAATCTTCGTCCTCTCGACCCTCATCGGCATTCTCTCGGCGGGTCTCGAGGCGCAGATCGACAACCTCCGCAAGGGGCGATCTCGAGTGGTCGAGAACGGCCACACGGTCATTCTCGGGTGGTCGGAGCAGATCTTCCCCATCCTCTCAGAGCTCATCGAAGCCAATAGCTCCAAGCGAAGAGAGGCCATCGTCATCCTCGGCGACCAGGACAAAGTCGCGATGGAGGATGCGGTGCGAAGCAAGATCGAGGATACCAAGACAACCAGCATCATCTGTCGCAGCGGCTCGCCGACCGACATGAACGATCTGGGGATGGTGAGTATCGACACGGCACGATCGATCATCGTGCTGGCGCCCGATAGCCGCGATGGGCAACGAAGCCAGGATCCGGATGTCGACGTCATGAAGTGTCTACTGGCGATCACCAACAACCCGAACCGAAAGTCTGATCGCTACCACCTGGTCGCGGAGATACGCGATCCCAAGAACAGTGAAGTTGCCGAACTGATCGGCAAAGACGAGCTCGAGCTCGTGCTCGTCGGTGACCTCGTGGCACGCATCATGGCTCAGACCTGCCGGCAGTCCGGTCTCTCTGTGGTGTACAACGAGCTGCTCGATTTCGGTGGTGCCGAGATCTACTTCAAAGAAGAGCCGTCGCTAGTCGGCAAGAAATTTCGCGATACGCTGCTCTCGTACGAAGATTCGGCGGTCATCGGTATCCGCCCGGCGAAGGGTGCGCCGGCACTCAATCCGCCCATGGAGACTTCGATCAATCCGGGCGATCGACTCGTCGTGATCGCCGAAAACGCTGATGACATCAGACTATCCGGTGCCGTCACAGCGCCACAGACCGACGCCATCTCGCTCGCCGAACCCCCGACTCCGCAGGCCGAGAGCCTGCTTGTGCTTGGATGGAATTGGCGTGGCGCGCTGATCATCAACGAGCTCGACAGCTACGTGTCGAAAGGATCGAGGGTGCATGTCGTCGCGAATACCGACGACGCCGAGGCGGAGATCGCCGAACACTGCGCTGCATTGACGAATCAGCAACTCACCTTTCAGCGCGGGGATACGACCAGCCGAAGCTTGTTGAACAAACTCGACGTCTCGTCCTTCGACCATGTCATCGTACTTTGCTACAGCGACGAACTCGATGCTGCGAAGGCGGATGCCATCACGCTCATCACGCTCCTGCACCTGCGTGACATCGCAGAGAAGACCGGTAAGCGAGTGCCCATCGTCTCCGAGATGCTGGACATCACCAATCGACGTCTCGCCGAAATCACCAATGCCGACGATTTCGTCGTCAGCGATCGGCTGGTCAGCTTGATGCTGAGTCAGATTTCGCAGAACAAGGAGCTCAATACGGTATTCAAGGATCTCTTCTCACCCGAGGGGAGCGAGGTCTATCTGAAACCCATCGAGTACTACGTCCGCCTGGATACCCCCACGACGTTCGCCACCGTCATCGAGGCCGCATCGCAGCGGGGAGAAATCGCTTTCGGCTACAAGCTCGCGCGCAAAACAGGTGACGCCAGCGAAGGCTACGGCGTCGTAGTCAGTCCGAAGAAAAGTGTCGGAATCGCGTTTCAACCCGGCGACAAGCTCATCGTGCTCGCCGAGAGTTGATTCGCTCGCGGCTTGGAAAATGGTGGCCGGAGTCGGAATCGAACCAACGACACGCGGATTTTCAATCCGCTGCTCTACCAACTGAGCTATCCGGCCACGATTACAAGCGTAACCCCGAATGGGGAGGCGCATTGGACCAGACCCCTAGTCGTCCGTCAAGCACGGAACATCGCAACCCGTTGATCTAAAAGGGTTTGCGATTCAGGCTATTGAGGAGCGACGTAACCCTCGGGTTTGGCGGCGCCTTCGCTGAAGAGGAATTTCTCCATTTCGGCCTCGAGAAACTTCCGGGCCTTGGGTTCGATGGGCACGAGGCGGTATTCATTGATCAGCATGGTCTGGTGGGCCACCCAGCGCTGCCAACCCTCTTTCGACACGCTCCTCCAAATGCGCACGCCGAGCTCTCCCGGGTACACCGGTCGATCGAGACCTGGCGCTTCTTTCTTGAGTACGACGCACTGAACCATGCGCACGGCTGGGGTATCGGTCATGTCAAAAGTGTCCTGCGGTGAGTCCGTCGAGCAATTCCTTGATCGGTGCAGGCAAGCCCACGCGCGCTGCGCCCTCAGGGTGACGCGCGTTATACCAGAGCGACTGCTGTGACTCCATCACGGCGGTCGGCACACATCCTTTCACACGCACCGGGAAAATCTCGAGATCGAAATGCGTGAAAGCATGCGCCACAGATCCGAGTCGCTCGGGCACCTGATCACGCTGGAGATGAAAATGATTTCGCGCATAAGCGAGACACGCAGACTCGCTCTTGAACTCGGGCGGACACCACAACCCACCCCAGATACCGCGCTCGGGTCGACGCTCGAGAAATACGGCGCCGTCTGAATTTTCTGCCAGCAACAACCAGCATCGCTCGGCGCGACGTAGCGAACGTGGCTTGCGCGATTTCGGCGCGGGGATCTCGTGTTGTCGTCCGCTGTGTCGCGCGACGCAGCCTGGCGCCAACGGACACAACGCACAGATCGGACGTCGACGTGTGCACACCGTGGCGCCGAGATCCATGATGGCCTGGGTATAGATGGCTGAGCCTTGCGACGGCGTACAGGCCTCTGCCAATTGCCACAACTGTTGCTCCACGCGCCGCTCGGCAGGACTTCCCTCGATTCCGAAAACGCGGGCGAGGACCCGCTTCACGTTGCCATCGAGAATGGCGTGTCTCTGATCGAGCGCCAAAGAAAGAATGGCCCCTGCCGTCGAACGCCCGATGCCGGGCAAGCTCGTCACGGCTTCGAAGTCCCTTGGAAAGCGTCCACCGAACTCGTCCCGGATACGCTTCGCTGCAGCGTGAAGATTGCGGGCACGGGCGTAGTAACCGAGACCTGTCCAGAGATGCAGCACTTCGTCGATCGGCGCATCGGCGAGCGCCGTCACATCGGGAAAGCGATGCATGAAACGCTCGAAGTAAGGAATGACCGTCGAGACCTGCGTCTGCTGCAGCATGATTTCCGAGATCCACACACGATAAGGCGTGCGATCTTTTTGCCAGGGCAGATCGTGCCGACCGCTGTCGGCATGCCAAGCGACGAGCGCAGGACCGATCTCGACAGGCTCTGGTTTTTCACTCACGACGGGCATCGGTCGGATTGTAGATGTCCGACCTGAGGTCAGACCATCCGGACGATCACGACGAGGGAAGGCGGGGGAGCAACCGCAGCGAGACCGCGTGCTAGGCTAACTGTGCTTTTCAAGGGGGTTCACGATAATGGAAGAGATCACTCTCGCCCACGGGATATTCAAATATCTTCATATCCTGCTCTTCGTCTATTGGCTCGGGGGCGATGCAGGCGTGTTCTACTCGAGCACGTTCGTGACCAACACGAAACTCTCCCGCGAGGCGCGACTGACGGCATTCAAGATTTTCATCAACCTCGACATGCTGCCGCGTTACTGTCTCGCGCTCATGCTCACGGTGGGCGGCATCCTCGCGGAGTTCATCGGCTATGAGCACCCGCTTTGGCAGACCATCGCCATCGTCGCGCTCGGCCCGATCTGGGTCTGGGTCGTGCACACCATCCACAAGAAAGAAGGTACGGACCTCGGAAAAATGCTCGCGCTGTGGGACAAGCGCTTCCGCGTCTTCATGATCGTCGCGCTGATATCGTCGGTCGGATATCACTGGGTCACGGGACCCCTGCAACCGTATCCCTGGCTGGCGGCCAAGCTCCTCATCTTCGCGTTCCTCATCTTCTGCGGATTCATGATCCGCATGAAGATTCCGCCGTTCATCGAAGGATTCAAGGTGATGGCCTCGACCGGGCCGACCACTGAAAGCGATCAAAAAATGATCGACGGTATGGGCGCCTGCCGCCCCTACGTGCTGGCGATCTGGGCGGGTGTCGCCATCTCGGCGCTGATCGGAGTGCTGAAGCCAGGCGGCTGATGCCGTCTGGAGAGACGCTCTTCAGGGAATGAGCACGGTCGAGCCCGTAGTCTTGCGGGCTTCGAGATCACGATGGGCCTGAGCCGCATCGGCGAGCGGGTAACGCTGGCCGATGCGCAGACGTATCTTCTTGGAAGAAATCATTGAGAAGAGCGCCTTCGCCGCCACGTCGAGATCGTCTCGCTTGGCGATATAGGCGAAGAGCGACGGACGCGTGAGAAAGAGCGATCCGCGCTTCGACAACTCGAGCGGTGAGATGGCGGGTGGCGGCCCCGAAGCGTTCCCGTAGCTCACCATCATGCCGAGTGGCGCGAGGCAATCGAGAGAGTCGATGAAGGCGTCTTTGCCTACCGAGTCGTAGACCACCCTCACGCCTGCGCCTTTGGTGATTTTTTTGACGGACTCGACGAGGGGATCTTGCCCCATGACGAGTACGTGCTTGCATCCGTTCTTCCTGGCGAGTGCAGCTTTCGCGTTGCTGCCCACCACGCCGATGACGCGGGCGCCAAGCGCCTTGGCCCACTGACAGAGCAGCAGACCGACCCCGCCGACGGCGGCATGCACGAGTATCCAGTCGCCGCGCTGCACACGACACGTTCGTCGAAGGAGATACTCTGCCGTCAGGCCTTTGAGCATGATCGCGGCAGCCTGCTCGTCGCTGATCGACCGCGGCAGCTTGACGAGCCGCGCAGCGGGTAGATTGCGCAACTCGCTGTAGCTGCCTGTCGTCGTGTGCACATAGGCGACACGATCGCCCACCCGAAAATCTTTGACCTTTCGACCGATCGAGACGATGACACCGGCTGCCTCGCGCCCCAATCCTGCGGGCATGGGCATCGGGTAAAGGCCGCTTCGATCGTAGACGTCGATGTAGTTGAGGCCGATGGCCGTATGGCGAACCTGTGCCTCGCCTTCACCCGGCGCTGGAACGTCCACCTCTTCTAAGCGCATCTCCTCGGGTCCGCCGGCCCGATGAATGCGAATGGCTTTCGACACTTTTAGAGTGCGGACTCGTCGGTCTCGCCGGTACGAATGCGGATGACGCGATCGATGTCGGTGATGAAGATTTTGCCGTCACCGACCTTGCCGGTCTTGGCCGCCTTGACGATCGCATCGGTGACTTGATCGACGAGATCGCCACGCACCGCAACTTCGATGCGGGTTTTGGGGACGAAGTCGACGACATATTCGGCGCCGCGATAGAGCTCGGTGTGTCCACGCTGACGACCGAAACCCTTGACCTCGGTGACGGTCATGCCCGACACGCCTATTTCAGACAGCGCCGCGCGGACGTCGTCGAGCTTGAAAGGCTTGATGATGGCTGTGACGAGTTTCATGTTTGGTACTCCCTATGCGACCTATGCGAGGCACCGGCCCGCGGCGGAACGAGTATTGCACCTTCTATGCCACGTAGGGGAGGCCCCAAATGGCAGGGATTTTCGGCCCCCTGAGGGCTCTTCGACGAGTTTCGCGCACCATTATGGCGCACTTCGGTCGGGGGTGCGCCCGTGAGTGGTGCGCTCATCGGTTCGGCCCTATCCTTGCCGCCCATGACGGAACGAGTCGTACTGATCGGGGCGGGTCAGGCTGCCATTCAATGTATCGAGACCCTGCGCAAGAAAGGTTTCGGTGGGCGCATCGATCTCGTCGGCGACGAGCCCCACCTGCCCTACCAGCGTCCTCCCCTTTCGAAAAAATATCTCGCCGGCGAGCTCGGACGCGATCGCTTGACGCTTCGGCACCCGGATTATTTTGACGAACAGAAGATCCAACGCCATCTCGGGCGACTAGCGGAGTCGATCGATCGCTCAGCCTCGAAGATCATCCTCGACGATGGTCAGAGTCTCGGTTACGACACGTTGGTTTTGGCGACGGGCAGCATGCCGCGTCGACTGAACCTGCCCGGCGGCGATCTCGCCGGCGTGCACTACCTCAAGGACATCGCCGACGCCGATCGTCTGCGCAGCGAGATACAACCCGGTAGTCGTGCCGTAATCATCGGCGGTGGCTATATCGGCCTCGAGACGGCCGCCACCTTGAGGCGCCTCGGGATGGAAGTCACGGTACTCGAGATGGCCGATAGGGTGATGAACCGAGTGGTCGCAGAACCCGTCTCACGCTACTTCGAGGCCGAACATGCCGGTCATGGCGTCCAGCTGATGCTGCGCTGCAATGTGACCGCGCTGCAGGGCGACGCCTCGGGTCGGGCATGTGCCGTCGAGACCGCGGCAGGACGCATCGAGGCCCGACTCGTCATCGTGGGTATCGGTGTGGTCGCCAACGATGCGCTCGCCCGAAGCGCCGATCTCGCCTGCGAGAACGGGATTCTGGTTGACGAATATTGCCGAACCTCGGACCCGTCGATTTATGCGATCGGCGACTGCAGCAATCATCCCTCGCTGCGTTACGGTCGCCGGGTTCGGTTGGAGTCGGTCGACAATGCGTTCGAACAGGGCACCACTGCCGCGCTAGGCATTCTGGGTCAAACACAGCCGCACGATCGCGTGCCCTGGTTCTGGTCGGACCAATATCACCACAAGCTGCTGATCATCGGTCTATCGCAGGGACACGACCGGGTCGTGCTCCGCGGCAACCCCAAAGATAACGCGTTCTCCTGTTGCTACCTGAAGAGCGATGGTGAATTGCTCGCCATCGATACGGTGAATCAAGCCAGGGACCAGATGGCTGCGCGCAAGCTGATCGCAGCGCGGGTTAAGCTCGATGCCGTCAAGGCAGCTGATATCTCGATCCCACTCAAAGATTGCGTAATCTGAGGTCGTCGCTCATGAGAGGTCTCGCCAAAACTCTTTCGGTCGCCGCGCTTGTTTTCTTGATGGTGACACCCGCCGGGAGCAAGGAGCCCAAAAAAATGATTTCGATCGCGATTCATGGTGGTGCGGGCGTGATCTCACGCGACCAACTTGGACCCGATGATGGAGCGACCTACCGCTCGGGCCTCGCCGAAGCGCTCGATGCCGGTTACGCGGTACTAGAAGCCGGCGGAAGCAGTCTCGATGCCGTGACGACTGCGGTACGACTGCTCGAGGACAATCCGCTCTTCAATGCCGGCAAGGGCGCAGTCCTCGCGCACGATGGCTATGCCGAGCTCGACGCCTCGATCATGGACGGGAGCAATCTGGCGGCCGGTGCCGTCACGGGTTTGCGTCACGTCAAAAACCCGATCGATCTCGCCCGCCGGGTGATGGAGCAGTCACCGCACGTATTTCTGTCGGGTGCGGGTGCGGAGGAGTTTGCGTTGTCCCAAGGACTCACGCTGGTACCCAACGAGTACTTCGTCACTCCGACGCGCAAGCGACAACTTCAACGCGTACTGCAAGGACAAACCCAACCGAAGAACGAACTCTCGGGACTCGGCACGGTAGGTGCCGTCGCCGTCGACAAGAAAGGAAACGTCGCGGCTGCAACCTCGACGGGCGGGATGACCAACAAGCGCTGGGGTCGCATCGGCGATGCGCCCGTCATCGGCGCAGGCACCTACGCCAACAACGCAAGTTGCGCGGTGTCGTCCACGGGGCACGGTGAGTATTTCATCCGGTCGGTCGTCGCTTACGACATTTGTGCGCTCGTGGAATACCGCGGCTGGTCGCTCGAGCGCGCTGCCAAATCAATGGTGCACGAAAAACTGGTGCAGCGCGGTGGCGAGGGCGGCGTCATCGCCGTCGACCCGAATGGAAAAGTCGTGATGGAGTTCAACAGCCCTGGCATGTTCCGCGGCATGCGCGATTCGTCGGGCCAGCGCCAGATCGCGATCTACGAGAAGTAGTCGGCGATAAACGCGTCGAAATCTTTCTGCGGGGCGCTGGCCATGGCCTCGGCCACCTCGAGAGACTCTGCGGCCTGATCCGCGAACTCGCCCAATCGAGCCTTGTTCGGCTCGTGCAGGTCGAGGAAATACGCCTTGTGAGCAGCCGAGGTACGCAGTGCGAGATCGAAGAACGACTCGCCTGTCTCGCCGATTTCTTTGATTAGCCTCGCAGAGGGCGTCAACGCCATGTCGTCGAGCTTGGCGGCCTGTACGGCGAGCGCCGCCGAATAGGGTTTTTGCGGATCACCCTCATCGAGCAGCTCGCAGATACCCTGCATCTGTTCGATGATCTCGCGAGCCCATTGGAGCATCGGCACGTTCCGACCGTCGCGAACCAACATGAGATCGGGCTCACGCCCACGCCGAGCGACGGTGACATGGTTGCCATCGAGCACGGCCTGCTCGCTGGCATCGACGAGCGGGCTCTCGCGCGTCAGGCATAGCACCATGAATGCTTCGAGGAATCGCAGCTTGTTCTGGTTGACTCCGACAGGATCGAAGGCACTGACATCGAGGGCACGTACTTCGACGTACTCGACTCCTCGGCGAATCAAGGCCTTGGTAGGGCGCTCCCCCGATCGAGCGACGCGCTTCGGACGGATGAAGGCATAGTATTCATTTTCGATCTGCAGCAAATTGGCGTTGAGCTGGCGATAGACGCCGTCGACCTTCACGCCGAGACGCTGATACTCGGGGTGCGGTGTGCTAATGGCCCGAGTGAGATCGCGAACGTATTCTTCGAGGCTGTTGACGGAAACTTCGAGACTCGACTGGCTGCGGTTTCGGTACCCGAGATCGCTCATGCGCAAAGAGGTCGAGTGCGGCTCCCACGCCGTGCCGCGTCCGTACTCGGGCAAGGTCTCCCCGCGGGCACGGAGAAACGACTTGCACACCATCGGCGAGACGCCAAATAAATATAGGACGATCCAACCGAACCGCCGATAGTTGCGCAGCAGATCGAAGTAGCTCTCGGACACGAACGACTGCCCGGACACGCGCGACTCGCGTATCGCAGCCCATACAGGCCACAGTCGCTCGGGAAAAGAATAATTGAAGTGCACGCCAGAGATTGCCTGCATCACCCGTCCGTAACGCAGACCGAGCCCCTCACGATAGATCGTCTTCATACGACCGACGTTGGATGGCCCGAATTGTGCGATCGGAATACTGGAGTCTCCGTCGATCACGCAGGGCATGCTGGTCGCCCACAGCAATTCGTCGCCGATGTGGCGGTAGACGAACTGGTGCAGATCACAAAGATATTGCAGCAACTCCCAGTTCGTGGTGAACGTCGGCGTGACGAGCTCGATCAGTGCTTCGGAGTAATCGGTGGTGATGTGATCGTTGGTGAGCGCAGAGCCGAGTGCTGACGGATGAGGCGTGGTGGCGATACGCCCTGCAGGCGTGACACGCAGCGACTCTTTCTCCACGCCTCGACGCCCGCCCTGCAACGCGCCACGTTCCCCACTATTGATGAGAGCGGCGAGGCGTTTTTCGAAGACGCGATCGATGCGACTTGCGGGCATCGTTACCAGGGAATTCGACCCGTGAACACGTCACGAGCCATGGTGAAATCGCCGCGAAGGCTGTAAAGAGGATGTTTGAACGTGGCCGGCGTGTTTTTCTCGAAGAAATAATGCCCTACCCAGGCGAATCCGTAGCCGGTGACGAAACCGGTCAGGATCAACCAGGCGTTGCCCGTGATCAGGGCGAGCGGCAGCTGTAGCAACGCCAAGGTCGTGCCCACGACGTGCAGACGCCGCGAGGTGCGATCTGCATGCTCCCCCAGATAAAACGGGTAGAACTCGTGGAAGGTCTTGAACGTCATCTCGCCTCTTTTTAGGAGCCGCACCCCGCGCCCCCGTTGTCCCCGGACTCTTGTTCGGGCATCTTGCCGTGCCGACCTTTAAAGATGCAACCGCATCGGACTCAAGCAGGGAGAGTTTGCTGCATGATTTCACGACGACCCCAAAACCTCGCGCTGATCGCGAGCCTCTCGCTCGCGCTCACGGCCTGCACCGCAGCCGGCCCGATGAAAAGCGCGAGCGACACCAAAGCCCCGGTCGCAGAGACCAAGACCACATCGTCGGGTACGGGCTCGCCCTACCCCTCGACCTATAAACCGGCGCCCTCGGCACCGACCCTCATTCGGGACGCGACCGTACTCATCGGCAATGGCGAGCGGATCGACAATGCCGACGTACTGATCCGCGACGGGCTCATCGCTTCCGTAGGTAAGCAACTCGACGCACCTGCCGGTGCGCGCATCGTCGATGGCCGAGGCAAGTGGGTGACGCCGGGCATCATCGACGTGCACTCGCATCTCGGCGTGTACCCCTCACCGAGTGTCGAGGCTCATTCCGACGGCAACGAAGCCACGGCGCCCTCGACGGCGCAGGTGTGGTCGGAACACTCCATATGGCCGCAAGATCCCGGTTTCGAGGCCGCGCTCGAAGGCGGCGTCACCACGCTGCACGTGCTGCCGGGCTCGGCCAATCTTTTTGGCGGTCGATCGGTCTCCGTCAAAAATATTCCGGCGGTGACGTATCAGTCGATGAAGTTTCCCGACGCTCCGCACGGTCTCAAGATGGCCTGCGGCGAGAATCCGAAACGTGTCTACGGCAATCGTCGCCAACTTCCCTCGACGCGCATGGGCAATGTCGCGGGCTGGCGTGCTCAATGGATCGAAGCGCAGGAGTACGCGCGCGACTGGAAACAATACGAGGCTCGCAAGGCTGCGGGAGCCAAAGATTTGCGCCCGCCGAAGCGTGACCTTCGTCTCGAAACCCTGGCCGGCGTGCTGCGCGGAGAAATCCTCATCCAGCATCACTGCTATCGCGCCGACGAAATGGCCATCGTGGTCGACATGTCGCGTGAGTTCGGTTACCGCGTAAGTACTTTCCATCACGCGACAGAGGCGTACAAGATTTCCAACCTTCTCGCCGACAACAAGATCTGTGCCGCCGTCTGGGCCGATTGGTGGGGCTTCAAGATGGAGTCTTACGACGCGATCCCCGAGAACATGATCCTCGTCGATGCTGCACCGGGCGGATGCGCCGTCGTGCACTCGGATTCCGCCGAAGGTATCCAGCGTCTCAATCAGGAAGCGGCCAAGGGAATGGCTCATGCGCGCCGCATGGGGCTCGAGATCAAACCGGAACACGCCATCACTTGGCTGACCCGGAATGCTGCGCAAGCCATCGGGCTCGAAGCTCGGATCGGCACGCTCGAGAAAGGCAAGATGGGTGACGTCGTCGTCTGGAACGGCAATCCGTTCAGCGTCTACGCACTCGCCGAACAGGTCTACGTAGACGGCGCGCTTCGATTCGATCGTGCTGCGCCACGCGCACTGCCGGAATCCGACTTCTTGCTTGGTCAGCCTGCCTACGAAGGGGTGATCCGATGAATACTTTGATCCGTACTTTGGCAAGCCTCGTCATCGCGGGTGCGCTCCAGCACGTTGCCATCGCCGACGATGCCGCAGCTTCGTTCGGCGGCAGCACGCTGCTCGTCCGCAACGCCACGGTGTACACCATGTCGCGCGATGCAACGGCGCCGCTCAAGGGCGCAGATGTACTCGTCCAGAACGGCAAGGTTGCAGCGATCGGTCAAAACCTGTCGGCGCCTGCAGGGACCGCTGTGGTCGATGCCGGCGGTCGCGCGCTCACGCCCGGTGTGTTCGGTGGTCTCGGCCACATCGGACTCGAGGAAATCGGTATCGAGCAAACTACCGGTGATTACGCGCAGCGCCTCGGCCAGATGCGACCCGAGTTCGACGTGACGCTCGCGTACAACCCTGAATCGATGACTGTCGGAGTCAACCGCGTCAACGGTGTGACCTTCACTCTACTCACACCGGCCTCGGCGTCCGGCGGCAGCCTCGTCGCAGGGCTCGGTGCGCCGGTGGGTCTAGACGGTTCGGCACCACTGCCCGCGCGCATCATGTTCGTGGATCTCGGTGGCGATGCGAACGATCTCTCCGGCGGCTCGCGCGCCGCTCAATTCATGTTGCTCCGCCAAGCCATCGTCGAAGCGCGCGCGCCCAACCTCGTGATGGTGCACGACGAGCGTCTATTGTCGCCCTCAGGGCGACAGATACTGGTCGAGTTCCTGAAGGGCAATGGCGTGTTCGTCTTCGACGTCGATCGTGCGATCGACATCCGCAACACGATCAACTTCGCTCGTGAGGAGAAATTGAACGCCGTGATTCGCGGCGGAGCCGAAGCCTGGCGAGTGGCGGATGAACTTGCTGCAGCCGGTATCCCGGTCATCGTGGACCCACTGCACAACCTTCCCGACTCGTTCGACGAGGTCGGCTCGACGCTGCAAAACGCCGCCAAACTGCGCGCTGCCGGCGTGAGCGTCGCCATCTCGATCAACGATACCGGCGTCGACGATGCGGGCAAGACCCGACAGGGCGCGGGAAACGCGGTCGCGCACGGGATGCCTTGGATGGACGCGCTCGCCGCCATCACCCGCACTCCGGCCGAAATCTTTGGTGTCGCCGACCGCTTCGGCAGCATCGAGCGCGGAAAGTCGGCCGACTTCGTGTTGTGGTCCGGCGATCCGCTCGAAGTATCGAGCCTGCCTGAGCTCGTGGTGGCTGGCGGGACGGTACAGAAACTCGAGTCGCGTCACACTGCCCTTCGCGATCGTCACTTCGAGCGCGTCAAGTCGGGCAAGGCTCGCTAAGGAGAGTCAGCATGCTGGTCGGGTCTAAAGTCCGTCGCGTCGCCATCATCGGCGGCGCTCGAATCCCTTTTGCGCGCGCTCACGGCGCCTATGCACACGTCGGCAACCAGCAGATGCTGACAGCGGCGATGCAGGGGGTCGTGTCACGATTCAAGCTCGACGGAAAACGACTCGGTGAAGTCGCTGCGGGCGCTGTCATCAAGCACTCGCGAGATTTCAATCTCGCGCGCGAGAGCGTTCTCGGCACCACTCTGGACCCGCATACACCCGCGTACGATCTGCAGCGCGCCTGCGGTACGAGTCTCGAGGCGGCGATCAACATCGCCAATAAAATCGCACTCGGGCAAATCGACTCCGGTATCGCGGGCGGCGTCGATACGGTCAGTGACCCGCCCATCGTGTATCCGGGTGGTTACCAGCAGATCCTGATGCGCGCATTTCGCGCCAAGACTCTCGGCGGTCGACTCGCGCCGTTCCTTTCTTTGCGACCACGTCACTTCAAGCCCGTCATCCCCGGCGCAAACGAACCGCGTACCGGACTTTCCATGGGCGAGAGCTGTGAGCTCATGGCGAAGCGCTGGGGCATCAGTCGTGCGGCACAGGATGAACTCGCCTACGAAAGCCATCGACGTGCGGCTGCAGCATGGCAAGCTGGTTTCTTCGACGACCTCGTCGTGCCGTTCGAGGGTTTGTCACGCGATGACAACGTTCGCGCCGATTCGTCCAAAGAAAAACTCGCCAAGCTCAAGTCGAGCTTCGATCGTTCGAGCGCCGGCACCCTGACTGCGGGTAACAGCACGCCGCTCACCGACGGAGCCTCGGCCGTGCTCCTGGCGAGCGAGGACTGGGCGCGCGCGCAGGGGCTGCCTGTGCAGGCTTGGCTGACTTTCGGCAAGGCGGCAGCGGTGGACTTCGTCGACGGAACCGAAGGCCTGCTGATGGCGCCGGCCTATGCCGTGCCCGCCATGCTGGATGACGCAGGGCTCACGCTGCAGGACTTCGATTTCTATGAAATCCACGAAGCCTTCGCCGCGCAGGTGCTCTGCACCCTTGCCGCGTGGGAATCCGAGGAGTTCTGCCGCACAAAACTCATGCGCAGTGCCGCGCTCGGCAGCATCGACCGCGCAAAGCTCAACGTGAAGGGTAGCAGTGTGGCGATCGGACATCCTTTCGCTGCGACCGGCGCACGAATACTCGCGACGTTGGCGAAGTCGCTCACGAGCACGCCGACCGCTCGTCGCGGGCTCATATCGGTGTGCACGGCGGGCGGCATGGGCGTCACGGCCATCGTCGAGCGCGCGTGACGGATCTGCGTCACGAACCGACGAGCCTGCGTCTGTAATCTTTGAGCCGGCGTGTCGGCGCTGTCAGCGCGTGCCTGAGCTGCCGAAGCCACCGGCGCCACGCGAGGTGGCTGTGAAATCTTCGACGACTTCGAGTTCGACCTGCACGACGGGCACGACCACGAGCTGCGCGATGCGCTCGCCCGGTTGAACCGTGTAGGCCGTGCTGCCTCGGTTCCAGCACGACACCATCAACTGTCCTTGATAGTCGGAGTCGATGAGGCCGACGAGGTTGCCGAGCACGATGCCATGCTTGTGACCCAAGCCCGAGCGCGGAAGGATGACGGCGGCCAGCGCCGGATCGGCCACCCAGATCGCAAGACCCGTCGGCAATAATTCGGCCTTGCCTGGCGCCAGCTCGAGCGGTGCATCGAGGCAGGCGCGCAGGTCGAGACCGGCAGAGCCCTCCGTGGCATAAGCCGGCAAAGGAAACTCTTTGCCGATGCGCGGATCGAGGATGCGGACCTTCAAGGCTCGCCGACTCATGTGAAGACTCCCGATGCTCTCTTCGAATGACGCAGCATTATCCGCGAACGGTTCGTCGATTTGCGCGCATTAAATCCACTTTCATCTCTCGCTCACCTGCACCGTGCTCTTCGAGGCTTGTACCTCTTGATTCCCGGATCGATGTTGCAGGAGGTCTCCATGCCCGCACGTTCTCTTCGCGTACAGGAATGGCCGGTTTGCGAGCGCCCGCGCGAGAAGCTGCTCGAGCACGGTGCCTCGGCACTGACCGATGCGGAGTTGATCGCCTTGCTGTTCGGTACGGGCATTCGCGGCACCAACGCCCTCGAACTCGCGCGCACTCTGCTGAAGGAGCACGGCAGCTTGCGCAATCTGCTGTCGGTATCCACCGATAAAGCCTTGAGCTCCCGCGGTCTCGGGCCTGCAAGGGTCGCGTCCTTGCGAGCCGCCCTCGAACTCGCCCGGCGTCACTACCTCTCGGCCTTGCGCGCGGGCGTGGCGCTCGCCTCGCCCTCCGATACCACCCGATTCCTCGGCGCCCAGTTACGGGACCGTCCCTACGAGGTGTTCTGCTGTCTCTACCTCGACACCCGGCACCGTCTCATCGCCTTCGAGGAGATGTTCCGGGGCACCCTCGATGGGGCGAGCGTGCACCCCAGAGAGGTACTGCGTCAGGCGCTCGCCCACAACGCCGCAGCCGTCATCCTGGCCCACAACCACCCCTCGGGAGTGGCCGAGCCGAGCCGGGCGGACGAGCTCATCACGCTGCGCCTGCGCGACGCCCTGTCCCTCGTCGACATTCGGGTACTCGACCATTTGATCGTGGCCGGACCCGATACCGTCTCCCTCGCCGAGCGGGGCCTGCTATGAGCATAGGCGGGGGGTGAGTTGCCACCGGTCGGCGGGACTGGTATAAAAGCGGCCCTTTGCTCGGGGGCTAAGTCCCCTGGGCGAGTCCAACCCACTGATTTACAAAGGCTTCTCAAGATGTCCCGCGTCTGCGAACTCACTGGAAAGCGCCCCACCACGGGTAACCGCGTCTCGCACGCGAACAACAAGAAGCGTCGCCGCTTCCTGCCTAACCTGCACACGCAGCGTTTCTGGCTCGAAGGCGAACAGCGCTGGGTCTCGCTGCGCGTCAGCACGAACGCCCTGCGTACCATCGAGAAGAATGGCCTCGACGCGGTGGTCGCCGACCTTCGCGCCAAGGGCATGAAGATCTAAGCGACGGAGCACTCAGCCATGCGCGAAAAAGTGAAACTGCTCTCCTCCGCCGGTACCGGTCACTTCTATGTGGCGATGAAGAACAAGCGTCTTCACCCCGAGAAGATGGACGTGAAGAAGTACGACCCAGTCGTACGTAAACACGTTGCTTACAAGGAAACCAAAATCAAATAACTCCGCTCGCGTGCCCTCGGCACGCTCCTGCGGTTCGACAAGGCCTGCCCTCGTGCAGGCCTTTTCGTTTAACGTGACCGGCGAATGCCAGAGCTTCCCGAAGTCGAAACCACACGACGCGGCATCGAACCTCACGTCGAGGGAAGACGTGTGGTCGAGCTCGCGGTTCACGAGCCTAGACTGCGTTGGCCCGTTCCCTCGAGCGTCGCCCCTGCCGTGCGTGACGCTTCGATCATCGGTGTACGCCGTCGCGCGAAATATCTGCTGATCGATCTAGATCGCGGCTCATCGCTCATCCTGCATCTCGGCATGTCGGGCAGCCTGCGCGTCCTGCCTGCCGACACGCCGCGACTCAAGCACGATCACTTCGATCTGAAACTCGACTCGGGGCGTACCCTGCGTTTCAACGATCCGCGACGGTTCGGGTCGCTGCATCTCGTCGAGGGCAACGCTCTCGATCACCCTTTGCTCGCCTCGCTCGGCCCCGAACCTCTCGAGAAGACTTTCGATGCGGACTATCTTTGGCGGGCATCGCGAGGGCGAAAAGTTGCCGTAAAACCTTTCTTGATGAATGCACACATCGTCGTCGGTGTCGGCAACATCTATGCGAGCGAAGCGCTATTCCGCGCGGGCGTGAGACCGGGACGTCAGGCCCGTCATCTCAAGCGCGAGGAAATCGTGCGTATCGTCGAGTCGATCAAAGTCGTACTCGCACAGGCGGTCAAGGTCGGTGGCACCACGCTGCGCGATTACGTGGGCGCAGACGGCAGTCCCGGATACTTCAGACAAAAACTGTTCGTGTACGAGCGGGCCGGCGAACCTTGCCGACGTTGCGGCGATCTCGTGCGACAGCGCGTGCAGGCTCAACGCTCGACCTACTGGTGCCATACGTGTCAAAGCTGACGTCACGACCCACTCGCGCAACGCTCGTCAAATATTTCTCGAGCCGGGATCCCGTGATGGCTGCGCTCGTCGAAACTGCAGGCCCGTTCACTCTGCGTCCCGTCGAATGCGCCTCTCCTTTCAGGCACCTTGCCGAGGCGATCATCTCGCAGCAGATCAGCGGCAGCGCCGCGACTGCGATACTCAAGCGTTTCGTCGCGTTGTTCGACACCGACGGTGATGAGTTTCCAGAGCCGGGTGTCGTGCTTTCTATCAAAGAAAACCGGCTTCGCAGCGCCGGACTCTCAGCGGCGAAAGTGACGGCGATTCGTGATCTCGCGCTCAAGAGCGAGCAAGGGATCGTCCCGGACACGAAGACGCTCACCTCTCTCGAAGACGCGGACATCGTCGAGCGACTGACGGTAGTCCGAGGCATCGGTCCGTGGACGGTGCAGATGATGCTGATGTTCCAGCTGGGTCGGCTCGACGTGCTTCCCGTCGCCGACTACGGTGTACGCAACGGATTTCGCATCGCGTATCGATTACGCGATCTGCCCACGCCAAGTGAGCTCGCTCGACAGGGCGAAAAATGGGCGCCCTACCGCTCGGCTGCAGCGTGGTATCTGTGGAGAGCCGTCGACCTCGAGAAATCGAGGATCGAATGGGCGAGGCCCAAGATCAGGCTTTGGCGAGCGCCGCCTCGCGGTGACGCTTCAGCGCGTCGACGACGATCGGGTGCACGAACTCGCTGACATTTCCGCCGAGCGCGGCGATCTCTCGCACGAGCGTCGACGAAATGAAGGTGAACTGCTCCTTTGGCGTCATGAAGACCGTTTCGATTTCGTGGTCGAGGTGTCGGCTCATGTTGGCGAGCTGAAACTCGAATTCGAAGTCTGAGACGGCTCGCAGACCGCGGATGATGACGTTGAGTCCGTTCTTGCGCGCGAAGTCGACTGTGAGCTCTGCGTATCCATGAACCTCGACGTTCGGGACGTCGGCGAGTACGGCTTTGGCCAGCTCGACGCGGGTCGCCAAAGAAAAGCGCGGCGCCTTGCTCGGGTTGGCCGCAATGGCGATCACCACTCGATCAAAGATACTGGCAGCACGACGCACGAGGTCGTGATGACCGTTGGTGATCGGATCGAAAGTGCCCGGGTAAAGTGCGTTCCGCTTCTTGTATGCCACGTGATCTCCCACCCGGCGTTCAGGCTGCCGGCTCCGCGCGACGCAGCAGATGATACCCGACCTCTCCTGCAGTTCCGTTACGCCAGGCGGTCCAATGCCCGGGCAGGCGATCGGGCGGGTTGTGAACCGGCATTTCGAGATAGAGATAGGCTTGAGGCGCAAGCCAACCTCCGGTCTCGAGACGATCGGCAACCGTCTGCCACAGACCGGCCGCGAACGGCGGGTCGATGAACACGATGTCGAACGCAGATTGTGAGGCCGGCTTCACACCGGCGAGTACCTGAAGCGCGTCCGCACGTTTCAGAACATGACCGCCCGGATCGGCCTTCCACTCGATGAGTCGTTCGCGCAGCGCGTCGATTGCGCGTGCATCACTGTCGACGAACTCGACGAATGCGGCGCCGCGAGACAGCGCTTCGAGACCGAGCGCGCCACTTCCCGCGAAAAGATCGAGTACTCGGGCCCCGCGGATCACGGGAGCCAGCCAGTTGAACAAGGTCTCCCGCACGCGATCGGGCGTGGGGCGGATGTCGGGGCCCTCAGGAAAACGCAGGCGACGCCCGCGCCACATGCCGGCGATGATGCGCAGCTCCCGTGATTTGCCATCGCTTCTGACCATTTGCGGCGCAGGGTAGCCTAAAATCCGCCCCCGCATGACCAGCGAATCCAAGCCCGGATTTTTCCAACGTCTCAAAGATCGTCTGACCCGCCCCGGCGGCGGCCTCGGCGTGGGACTCGCCCGCCTGTTCGGCGCTCGGCGTATCGATGCCGCGGTGCTCGAAGAACTAGAAACCCGATTGCTCGCTGCCGACGTCGGCGTACCCGTCACCGAAGAATTGCTCGAGGGTTTGCGCGCTCGCGTCGCCCGACAGCAACTCGACGACGTCGATGCCCTGCTTGCCGCGCTGCGTAGCGACATCACTGCGATGCTGACACCCGTCGCGAAGCCTTTGGTCGTCGATCGCAGCGCGAAGCCGTACACCATCCTGGTCGTCGGCGTGAACGGCTCCGGCAAGACGACGACCATCGGCAAACTCGCGCATCGACTCGGGCAGCAAGGTCTGCACGTGGTGCTCGCCGCAGGCGACACCTTCCGCGCCGCAGCGGTCGAACAGATCGGAATTTGGGCGGGACGTACCGGCGCAGAGCTCATCGCGCAGCAGACCGGTGCCGACCCGGCCGCAGTCGCCTTCGATGCCTTGAGTGCCGCGCGCAGCCGCAGCGCCGACGTGCTCATCGCAGATACCGCCGGCCGACTGCAGGCGCAGTCGCACCTTATGGAAGAACTGCGCAAGATTCGTCGTGTGATGGGCAAGGTCGATCCGTCGGCTCCGCACGAAGTACTGCTGGTGCTCGATGCCAACCAAGGCCAAAATGCGCTCGTGCAGGCCGTGCAGTTTCACGAGGCCGTGGGCGTGACCGGACTCGTGCTCACCAAGCTCGACGGCACCGCAAAAGGTGGAATCGTCCTCGCCATCGCAAAACGTCTCGGTTTGCCGATACGGTTCATCGGCATCGGCGAAGGCGCGGAAGATTTCGGCGAGTTCGACGCGGCAGCCTTCGCCGCAGCGCTCGTCGAAGGGCGAAATTCGGAAGCCGTCTCGGCGGCGGGGAATGAGGCATGATTCGTTTCGATCACGTTTTCAAGCAGTATCCGAACGGACGCGAGGCGCTGCACGACGTCTCCTTCGAAGTGAAAGCCGGAGAATTCGTGTTCCTCACCGGTCGCTCCGGTGCCGGAAAAAGCTCGGTGCTCAAGCTGCTGACCCTCATCGAGCGACCCACTCGCGGGACCGTCACGGTCAACGGACAAGAAACGAGCGAGCTGCCTGCGCGAGCGATCCCGGCCTATCGGCGTCGGCTCGGCATCGTGTTCCAGGACCATCAGCTGCTCATGGATCGACCCGTGTACGACAACGTCGCGTTGCCGCTGATGGTGTCGGACACGCGCTTTCGCGATATCGACAAACGCGTACGTGCCGCGCTCGATCAAGTGGGCTTGCTCGGAAAAGAGCGCGTTTCGCCAGCGGAACTCTCCATCGGTGAGCAACAGCGCATCGGTATCGCACGGGCGGTCGTGGCGCGACCCACCTTGCTCATCGCGGACGAACCCACCGGCAATCTCGATCACGGCCTCGCGCGCGAAGTGATGAATTTGTTCCGCAGATTTCAGGACGTCGGCGTCACGGTCCTCATCGCCACCCACGACATGGCGCTCGTCCGTGAATTCGCGCAGCGCGAAATCCTCATCGACGAGGGGCGCGTGTTCAGCGCAATGCCACCCGGACCGGGATCCGGAGCGGGCCCTGCCTCAGGCACGGGAGTCGCCGCATGATTTCGCCCGGCACTTATTTTTCGAGACACGCCCAGGCCTTGTTGTCGGCTTTCGGTCGATTGATCCGCCAACCGCTCGGCACCCTGCTGACGGTCTTCGTGATCGCCATCGCGCTGACGCTTCCCTCGACACTCTGGTTGCTCTTCAAAAACGCCCGGATCGCAGCCGGTGACGTGACGGACTCCATCGAACTCTCGGTGTTCTTCAAGACCGATGTGGCGCTCGAGAAAGCCGAACAACTCGCTGCGGCGGCCCGTCAGCGCACGGGAGTCGGCGAAGTCACCCTCATCGCGGCCGATGAAGCCCTCGAGGAGTTCCGTCAGTACTCCGGATTCGGGGCGGCACTCGATGCGCTGCAGGGCAACCCACTGCCCCACGTGATCACCATCCGACCTGAAGCTTCGTACGCCAATCCGCAGGGAGTCGAGTCGCTCAAGCGCTATCTCTCAGCTTGGCCGGAAGTCGAAACGGTGCAGTTCGACGGCGAGTGGGTCCGGCGGCTGACCGCCATCCTCGATCTATTGCGCAATGTGGCGATCGTCTTCGCGATCGTGCTCGGGGTCGGCGTACTCGCCCTCGTCGGCAATGCCATCCGACTGGAAATCCGCGCCCGTCGATCCGAGATCCAAGTCACCAAATTGGTGGGCGGAACCAATGCGTTCGTCCGTCGCCCGTTCTTGTACGAAGGTGCGATCTTCGGGCTGCTCGGGGGCACCGCTGCCGTGGGCATAGTCAGTCTCGCGGTCGCAGGTTTGATCGAGCCCGTCGGTCGTCTCGCCTCTCTTTACGGGGGACGATTTGCGCTCTCGGGGGTCGAGCCCCTCGAAGCACTCGTCTTGATCTTGGGCGGGGCTCTGCTCGGGGTGCTCGGTGCGTGGCTGGGAGCCGCCCGGCTGATCGCACGAATTGAGGCTCGTGGCTGATTAACTCATTAGTGAATCAATAAAGATCTTTTCACCTTTATTGATTTTCGGGTGGTTTGAATGAACCTCGCGAGGGATTAGCACTCAAAAAAGCCGAGTGCTAATATTTGGCCCGAGGTTCACGTTCAAATGACATCCCAAGTCCTCGCCACACGCTACTCCGAACTCGCACTGACCGGCCCGCTCGGCAGCCTCGACGCGTATCTCGATCGCGTCTCGAAGGTGCCCGTGCTGTCGCGCGAGGACGAGCAAGAGCTCGCGCGACGCTTCCGCGATCATGGTGATGTCGACTCCGCTCGCGCTCTCGTGCTCTCGCATCTTCGCTTCGTGGTGCATATCGCCCGCGGCTATGCCGGTTACGGGCTGCCGATGGGCGACATCGTCCAGGAAGGCAATCTGGGTCTGATGAAGGCGGTCAAGCGTTTCGATCCCGACATCGGCGTGCGCCTCGTTTCGTTCGCGGTGCACTGGATCCGAGCCGAGATCCACGAGTATGTCCTGCGCAACTGGCGCCTCGTGAAGGTGGCCACGACGAAAGCGCAGCGCAAACTGTTCTTCAATCTTCGACGCCTCAAGAAAAACCTCTCGTGGCTGTCTCCGGAAGAGACTCGGAACGTGGCGACCGAACTCGGCGTCTCGGAACGCGAAGTCACTGAAATGGAGCGGAGGCTGTCCGCTCGGGATCTGTCTTTCGACCCGATGGCGCTCGACTCCGAAGAAGACGAAGTCCACGCGCCGGCGGCTTACCTGCCGGCCCCCGATGCCGATCCAGCCGACCAGGTGGAGAGCGAGGAGTGGGAGGACGATCAGCATGCTCGTCTCGTCGCGGCGATGCAGTCGCTCGATGAGCGCAGCCGGGACATCGTGAAAAGCCGTTGGATGGCGGGCGATGCCGAGAAAGCGACCTTGCACGACCTCGCCGCGAAATACGGCGTGTCGGCCGAGCGTGTTCGCCAACTCGAAGCCAATGCGATCAAGAAGCTTCGCGGCTTGATGCTCGAGCCGGCCTGAGGAGGCTGTCGCTCACGCTCGCTCGAGCGGCTCCACATTCTTTGATGATCAGTCGACGCCCGTCTCGGGTGCCGGTGGCGTCGTCGCTCGACTGTAGCCACGCGGTCTGATGGCCACCGTATTGACGATGCGGGTGCAGCGTCGTCCGTCACTCAAATAAAAACCGTATTCGAATGACGGCGTCGCGCGATCGTCTCGTGCGAGTGTCTCGCGAATACTAGATTCGAGTTCGATGGGAAACTCGAATCTGAGTTCGAGGTCGGTACTGCCGCCGAGCTCGAAATCGACGGACAGGCCCCGCGTCCAGGTCGAATAACCCGGAAAGACGCGTGCGCAGGCGAGCGCGGCGATCGGGTCGGCGAGCGCCGCTTGAAACCCGCCGAACATCACGCCACCGGGGTTGCGGGAGATGCCGTTGAGCGGCAGACGAATGCGCACGTGACGCCAGTCGCGATCCATCTCGAGCACTTTGATGCGCATGAACCAGAATGGCGGATACAACTCGAGCATGCGCGCATCGGAGAGCACGCGACGGTCGGACATGAAGCGCAGGAAGCGTTGCATGAGACGGGGCTTCGATGTCGGAGCACTCACTTCATCGCCTCCTCGAAAACCAGAGTGTGAAGCATCGCGGTGCGCACGGCATTCGGTGAATAGCCTCCGGCGAGGGTGATGGCAAGCGGCAGCCCATGCTGCGCAGTCCACTCGAGTACCTTGCGATCACGCGCGCGAACTCCTTCGTCGCTCAGGTTGAAACGCCCGTATCGATCGCCGGCGGCGACGTCGACGCCTGCGAGATAAAACACGATGTCGGGATGAAACTTGTCGATGAGTCGCGGCAGATTGTCTTCCAGGGTCGACAGATAAGCATCGTCGTCGATGCCGTCGGGCAGCCCGATGTCCAGCGTAGAGCGCATTTTCCGCGAGGGATAATTGCGCTCGCCATGCATGGAGAATGTGAAGACCGAGTCGTCCCCTTCGAAGATGGCGGCCGTGCCATTACCCTGATGCACATCCAGATCGACGATGAGGGCGCGCGCGATCCGCCCTTCGCGCTGAAGTCGCCGGATCGCAATCGCGACGTCGTTCAGCACGCAAAATCCTTCGCCATGATCGGGAAAGGCATGGTGGGTCCCACCAGCGAGATTGCCGCCGCGTCCGTCATCAAGCGCCGCCTGGGCCGCCAAGATCGTCCCCTGAACGGCGAGTCGCGAGCGACGCAGCAAACGCGGCGACCAAGGGACACCGAGTGCGCGCTGCTCTTGCGCGCTCAAACCCTGACCGAATAAACGATCGAGGTAGTCTTGCGTATGGACGCGCTCGAGATCGGCTCGAGAGGCTTCCTCGGGAAGCATGATGTTCTCGGCGGGCAGCAGCCCCGCCTCACGAAGCCGGTCGTATACCAGCGTGTACTTGACCATCGGAAACGGATGGCCTTCGGGCAACGGCAAGTAGTAGTCGGGATGATGACTGACTTTCAAGTTCGGTCCGGATGAGCTAGAACTACGCGCGCCCTGGGGACCAAGAGGATGCCCGATGTCGAGCCATGACGCACCCGCCACGCCGGTCCCGTACCCGCATCCCGCCTATGCCTGGTATGTCGTAGTCGTCCTCTTGCTCGCTTACATCCTCGCGTTCATCGATCGCGAAATCATCGCCCTGCTGGTGCCAGACATCAAAGCGAGCCTGCAGATCAGCGACACGCAAATGAGCTTGCTGCTCGGGGGCGCCTTTGCGGTGTTCTACACGTTTTTCGGTGTAGCCATCGCCTGGCTCGCTGACCGAGGCAACCGCCGATGGCTCATCTTCTGGGGCGTGGCGTTCTGGAGCGTGATGACTGCCGCCTGCGGTTTCGCGACCTCCTACGCGGCACTCTTCCTCGCCCGCGTCGGCGTCGGCGCCGGCGAGTCGGCGCTGAACCCCTCGGCCTTGTCGCTGCTGAAAGATTACTTTCCTCCCGAAAAAATTGGGCGTGCGATCGGGCTCTACACCGCGGGTGTCTCGAGTGGCAGCGGGCTCGCCTTCATCTTCGGCGGGGCGGTTTACCCGAAGCTCAAAGAAATCGGTCCTGTCGAATTGCCGATACTCGGCTGGCACGAGCCGTGGCAGCTCATGTTCATCTACGTCGGGCTTCCCGGTCTTCTGATTGCGCTGCTCGTGCTGACGATCCGCGAGCCGGTGCGCAGAGAGTTTTTGGTGAGCGGTCTGAAGCCCATCGCCTCGCCGGTCAACAAGACCCTGGCACATGTCGTCGGTCGCTGGCGCGCATTTCTCGTGCTCTTCTTTGCTTTGTCGGGTCTTGCGATCATGGCCTACGGCATCGGCTTCTGGATCCCAGAATTCCTGCGCCGTACCTACTCGCTGACGCCGGAGGAGCTCGGATTCTGGATCCAGTGGCGCGGCGTCATCACCATCGTGTTCGGGCTGATGGGCGTTCTGATCGGCGGATGGATGAGCGATTATTTCCAATCGCGCTACGAGGATGGCTACGTACGCGTCTGCCTCGTGTCGTTCGTGGTCATGGCCATCGGTTATTGCTCGTTCACCTTGATGCCCTCACCGCTACTTGCCGTGCTCGCCCTGATTCCGGCGACTCTCGGCGCAGCAGCGCCCACGGCGGCGGGCGCCGCGGCAGTCGTATCGATCTCACCGCCCACGATGCGCGCACAAGTGATCGCGCTCTATTACTTCGTGTTGAACGCCGTCGGGTTTTTCATAGGCCCCACGGCGGTTGCGCTCGTCACCGATTTCTACTTCGCCGATGAGTCACAGTTGCGCTACTCAATGTTCGTCGTGGCGATGACGGTGTCGGTGATCGGCGGCGCCTTGCTCGTCTACAACCTGCCGCATTTCCGCGCTGCGGCGCGCGAGGCGCGTCAATGGACGCACGCCGCAGGCTGAGGCTTACAATCGCGACGAATTTCAGAGGAATCATCCATGGCCAACGCTCCCGTCGATCCGAAGCTCCCTATCCTGCAACGAGACCATCGCAGCGTGATGGGCAAGGTGCTCTACACCAGCAAGAAGCCCGAGCGCCTCAACCAAGAGCGCGGTCGTGAGTACTTCAGAATCGACGTGCACGCGGATGGCACCCGCACCTGCACCGCACATTGCGAAATCGACGATCGGCCTTCGGTGATGCGCGACATCACCTACTCTCTCGATTCGAACTGGATGCCCACCGACTGCTTCGTCCGGCTTTCGGTCGGCAGCAAGTTCATGGGCTCGGGCTGGTTCCGCTTCCATCCACAGTTCGCCGAGTGCGAAACCTTCACCTCGCTCGAAGGTCGGGTTTCGCAGCGCATGGACATCGCCACCCCGCTGCTCACGTTTCAGAATCATGCGATCGCCTGCGACGCGTGGCACTTGCGCCTGATCGATCAAAAAAAACCGGGCATCGTGCAGCGCATCGCGCAGATGTTGCTGTCCTCACCCGATCACCGCGGCGCGACCGGGCCGATGCTTTTCTCCATCGGGCTCAACATCGTGTTCGTGGGTCCGGAGAAAGTGACGGTGGGTGCCGGAACATTCGATGCACTGCACTTCCAGTTCGTCGCCAACCCCGAATTACCCCAGGAACATCCGCCCTACGATGTCTGGTGCACGGCCGACGGCGAGTTCATCTTCCTCAAGGGCCAGGTCGCCGGCTACATGCAGACCTACTACGAGCTGGTCGAGCTCTCGCGCGGTCCTCATTGGGGAAATTGATCAACGATCTGTGACGAGCGTCGCGGAACGCACACTTCCCGAAATACAACTTCGGTGTATACTCCGTTTCGGCGTGGTCATTGAACAACGCGTAAGTCGTTGATTTCAAATGCTTCGCTGGCTTTTGAGGTTTTTTTGCCTCATCGCCCAGGCGGTCGGCGCGTGCACGGTTGGGTAGCGGCCTGATTTGGTGGCTAACCTGGAACCCCTCGAGGGCTCAAACCGAAAACATTAGGCGCCCGCGTAGTCGTTCATTTGCAGCGGCTTACAGCGACCGTCCCGGGAGAGCCTCGCCTTGAAAAAAACCCCGCGCGAGCGGGGTTTTTTTTGGCCAAGCGTGTTTGTCGTCAGGGCAAGTCGGTCCGCCCCATCAACCAGCGATCACACTCCCGCGCGACGCCGCGACCCTCGTTGATGGCCCAGACGACGAGGCTCTGCCCTCGACGGCAGTCGCCCGCCGCGAAAACTCCCGGAATGTTGGTGGCGTACTCACCATAAGCCGCCTTCATGTTGAGGCGCTCATCGAGCTCGAGACCAAGATCCTGCGGCAACGAGGGCTCAGGGCCGGTGAATCCCATGGCGAGCAGTACGAGCTGTGCCGGTTGCGATTTCTCGGTGCCCGGCTGCTCGACAGGTACGAACTGACCCTTGTCGTTTTTCTCCCAGCGAACTTCGACGGTGATGATTTCTTTGACGCGTCCGTTCTCGTCACCGCCGAATTTTTTGATAGTCGTGAGATAGGCCCGGGGGTCCTTGCCGAATTTCGCCGCGGCTTCTTCCTGGCCGTAATCCATCTTGTAGACACGAGGCCACTCGGGCCACGGGTTGTCGGCAGCTCGCTCGGACGGAGGCTTCGGCATGATTTCGAACTGCGTGAGCGTGCGGCAGCTCTGGCGCATCGCCGTGCCGACGCAATCGGTGCCCGTGTCACCACCGCCGATGACGATGACGTCGAGCCCCTTGGCATGAATCTTCGCTTTCGCGGGACCCTTTCCGAGCATCGCCTGCGTGGCACCCGTGAGGTAATCCATCGCGAAATGGACTCCGCCGAGCGTTCGACCCTCGACGGCCAGATCGCGCGGTTGCGAGGCACCCGTGCAGAGTACGACGGCATCGAAATCCCGAAGCATCATCTGGGCTTCGTAGTTGTCGCCTACATTGGCGTTGCAGATGAACTTGACGCCCTCTTGCTCGAGCAGTTTGATGCGACGCATCACGACCGCCTCTTTGTCGAGCTTCATGTTCGGGATACCGTACATGAGTAGTCCGCCGGGACGATCGGCGCGCTCGAGCACGGTAACGATATGACCGGCTCGATTCAATTGTTGAGCGGCGGCAAGGCCAGCCGGGCCAGAGCCCACCACGACCACTCGCTTGCCGGTGCGGGTCGCCGGAGGTTCGGGAACGACCCAGCCTTCCTCGAACCCTCGCTCGATGATCGTGTTCTCGATGTTTTTGATCGTCACCGGAGGTGCGTTGATGCCGAGCACGCACGAGCCCTCGCAAGGCGCGGGACACACACGACCCGTGAACTCGGGAAAATTATTGGTCTTGTGCAGTCGATCGAGCGCTTCACGCCAAAGTCCGCGATAGACGAGATCGTTCCACTCGGGGATGAGATTGTTGACTGGGCAACCCGAGGCGCCGCCGCTCATGAGTTTGCCGGTATGGCAAAACGGCACGCCGCAGTCCATGCACCGCGCCGCCTGATTGCGCAGGCCTTTTTCGTCGAGATCGTGATGGAACTCTTTCCAGTCCTTCACGCGCTCGAGAGGTGACCGATCGAGGGGTGTTTCACGAAGGTATTCGATGAATCCGGTCGGCTTACCCATGATCAGTTACCTCCCACACGAGCGAGGTCTCGGGAGTTCTCTTCGAACGCCGCCATCGTCGCCTCGTCACCCGACAGTCCCTGATCGTGTGCGCGCTTAAGACAGGCGAGCACGCGCTTGTAGTCCTTCGGGATGACTCGAACGAATTTGGGCAACTGCGTAGGCCACGCGGCGAGGATTCGCTCTGCGACCGCACTGCCCGTGAGCTCGGCATGACGCGCGATGAGTCGCTGCAAGGCTTCCGCTTCTTCGCGATCTTCGACGCGTCCGACCTCGACCATTTGCATGTTGATACGCGGTGCGAACTGACTTGCTTCATCGAATACGTAGGCGACGCCGCCCGACATTCCGGCGCCGAAGTTTCGGCCTGTCGGTCCGAGGATGACGATGCGACCACCCGTCATGTATTCGCAGCCGTGATCCCCCACCGCCTCGACGACAGCGTCGACACCACTGTTGCGTACCGCAAAGCGTTCGCCTGCCTGACCGCGGATGAAGACTTCGCCCGCCGTCGCACCGTAAAGCGCGACGTTGCCGACGATCATATTCTCCTCGGCCTTGAAGGTGGCGGCGCGTGACGGATGAACGACGATGCGCCCACCCGAGAGTCCCTTGCCCACGTAATCGTTGGCATCGCCCTCGAGCGTGAAACTCATGCCGCGCGGCATGAAGGCGCCGAAACTTTGACCTGCCGATCCGTTGAAGCGGATTTTGATGGTGTCGTCCGGCAACCCGGCGCTACCCCACTTTCGGGTGATTTCACTACCGGTGATCGTGCCGACGACACGATGCACGTTGCGAATAGGAAGGCTCGCCTCGATACGCTCACCGCGCTCGATGGCGGGACGACACAGATCGAGCAGCGTCGTCACATCGAGCGACTTTTCGAGCCCATGGTCTTGCTCGATGGTCTGGAACCGCCCCACCTCGGGGCCCGAATCGGGCTGGTAAAGAATATTGCTGAAATCGAAGCCCTGCGCCTTCCAGTGGTCGATGGCTGCGGTCGGTTCGAGTCGATCGACACGACCGATCATTTCATTGATCGATCGGAACCCGAGCTCAGCCATGATCTCGCGCATCTGGGTGGCGACGAACCGCATGAAGTTGACGACATGCTCGGGCTTGCCCGCGAAACGCTCACGCAAGCGCGGATCCTGTGTCGCAACACCCGCCGGACAGGTGTTGAGATGACAGACGCGCATCATGATGCAACCCACGGTGACCAACGGCGCCGTCGCAAAGCCGAACTCTTCGGCACCGAGCAGCGCAGCGATGGCGACATCTCGTCCCGTCTTCAGCTGACCGTCGGTCTCGACGACGATCCGACTGCGTAAATTGTTGAGCACCAGCGTCTGATGCGTCTCAGCGAGCCCAAGCTCCCACGGCAGACCGGCGTGAGTGGTTGAGGTAAGCGGCGATGCACCCGTTCCACCATCGTGGCCGCTGACGAGCACGACGTCGGCGTGCGCCTTGGCCACTCCGGCGGCGATGGTGCCGACCCCGACTTCCGCCACGAGCTTGACGCTCACCCGCGCTTGGCGGTTCGCATTCTTGAGGTCGTGGATGAGCTGAGCGAGGTCTTCGATCGAATAGATATCGTGATGCGGCGGCGGAGAGATCAAGCCCACGCCAGGCGTCGTGTGTCGAGCCTTCGCGATCCAGGGATAGACTTTTGTCCCCGGGAGTTGTCCGCCCTCGCCGGGCTTCGCACCCTGCGCCATCTTGATCTGTATTTCTTTGGCTTGGACGAGATACTCACTCGTGACGCCGAAGCGTCCCGAGGCGACTTGCTTGATCGCCGAATTCTTAGAATCGCCATTGGGCATCGGAACGTAACGATCGGGATCTTCACCGCCTTCGCCCGTGTTGCTCTTGCCGCCGATGCGGTTCATGGCGATCGCGAGCGTCTCGTGTGCTTCCTTGCTGATCGAGCCGTAGCTCATGGCGCCCGTCTTGAAGCGCTTCATGATGCTCTCGATCGATTCGACCTCTTCGATCGGTACCGACTCGCCCTTCTTGAAGTCGAGAAGTCCACGCAAAGTCGAGAGGTTCTTGGCGCGATCGTCGATCAACTCGGCATAAGACTTGAACGTCGCATAGCTGCCCGTACGCACGGCCTTTTGCAGGCGGTGGATACTCTCGGGATTGAACACGTGGAACTCGCCGTCGGCGCGCCACTGGTACTGACCTCCGGTCGGCAACACCTGGTCGCCCGTCGGCCGGTCGGGGAACGCTGCGTTGTGACGCATCAACACTTCGGCCGCGATCGTCTCGAGCCCGATGCCGCCCACGCGCGAGGCCGTGCCGGTGAAATATTCGTCGATCACGTCCTGGCGCAGGCCGATCGCCTCGAACACCTGGGCGCCGTGATAACTCTGCACCGCCGAGATACCCATTTTCGACATCACCTTGACGACGCCCTTGGTCGCAGCCTTGGCGAAGTTGGCGCAGGCGAGCGTGTGATCGACGTTGGGCAACAGGTTGTCGCGGATCATGCCGTCCAGCGTTTCGAAAGCGAGGTACGGATTGACGACGCTGCAGCCGTAGCCGATGAGCAGCGCAAAGTGATGCACCTCGCGTGCTTCGCCGGTTTCGATGGCGAGCGAGACCCGCATGCGCAAGCCTTCGCGGATCAGGAAATGATGAAGCGCAGAAACCGCGAGCAACGACGGGATGGCCGCCATCTCGCGCGTCACGCCGCGATCGCTGAGGATGAGGATGTTGACCTCGTCCTCAGTGATGACCCGACGGGCCTCGGCGCGCATTTGCTCGATGGCCTTGGCGAGTCCTTCTTCACCGCGAGCCGCGCGGAACAGCAAGGACACCGTACCTACCTTGAGACCCGGCAGCGCAATTCGGCGGATCTTCGCAAACTCTTCGTTGGTGACGACCGGCGCCTTGAGCTCGATGCGTCGGCAGTCGGTAGGCTTCGGATCGAGCAAATTGCCCTCGGAGCCGAGCCAGACATCGGATGAGGTGATGATCTCTTCGCGGATACTGTCGATCGGCGGATTCGTGACCTGCGCGAACAACTGCTTGAAATAGTCGTAGATCAGACGCGGTCGCTTGGAGAGCACGGCGAGCGGCGTATCGTTTCCCATCGAGCCGACGGCATCGACGCCATCGCGCGCCATGGGCGCCATCAAGATCCGTTGGTCTTCGAAGCTGTAGCCGAAAGCGATCTGTCTGGCGAGCAGCAAGTCGGGCTCGGGCGCGGGCAACTGCGGCGCAGCGGGCAAATCTTTGAGATAGACGAGGTGCTCGGCGAGCCAATCGGCGTAGGGCCATTCGTTGCAGACCGAGCGCTTGATCTCTTCGTCTTCGACGATTCGTCCCTGCTCGGTATCCACCAAGAACATGCGGCCAGGCTGCAGGCGCCCCTTCTTCTCGATCTGCTCCGCTGGAATATCGAGCACACCAGCTTCGGAGGCGACGACCACCATCCCGTCCTTGGTGACGTAGTAACGACCGGGACGCAAACCGTTCCGATCGAGCACGGCTCCGATGCGAATGCCGTCGGTAAAAGAAATGGCCGCCGGGCCGTCCCATGGCTCCATCAAGCTGGAGTGGAATTGATAGAACGCCTTGCGCGCGGGGTCCATGGACTCGTGCTTCGACCAAGGCTCCGGGATCATCATCATGATGGCGTGCGGCAACGAGCGCCCCGAGAGCACCATGAGCTCGAGCACGTTGTCGAACATCGAGGAGTCGCTGCCATTGACGTTGACGATGGGCGCGAGCTTTCGCGTGTCGTCACCGAACAACTGCGACTCGAGCAAGGCCTCGCGCGCGCGCATCCAGTTGATGTTGCCGCGCAGCGTGTTGATCTCGCCGTTGTGCGCGATGTACCGGTAAGGATGGGCGCGATCCCAACTCGGGAAAGTGTTGGTCGAAAAGCGCGAGTGGACGAGGGCGATGGAGGTTTCCATCAAAGGGTGGCGCAGATCGGGGAAATACTGGTCGAGCTGCATGGTGAGCAGCATTCCCTTGTAGACCAAGGTCTTGTGGGAGAGGCTCGCGACGTACCAATACTCCGCACCGCCGATCGTCGAGACGCGGATCTCGTTGTAGGCACGCTTGCGGATCACGTACAGCTTGCGCTCGAACTCATCGGCGTCGGCGGTCTCTGGCCCGCGCTGCACGAACACCTGGCGCATGAACGGCTCGCTCACCCGAGCGGTTTCACCGAGCATCGAGTTGTCGGTCGGCACCGTGCGGCCACCGAGATAGATCTGCCCTTCCGACTGCACGACTCGAGCAAAGATTTCTTCGATGCGGCGTCGCTGCGTAGCGTTACGCGGCATGAAAATTAGGCCGCAGGCGTACTCGCCGGGCTCGGGCAAAGTGATGTGGGCTTTCTTCGCCGCGTCCTTGAGGAAGGCGTGCGGCATTTGCATGAGCACGCCGGCACCGTCACCGGTGTTGATTTCGCACCCGCAGGCCCCTCGGTGGTCGAGGTTCTTCAAAACCTCGATCGCGTCGCGCAGCACCTTGTTGGACTTCCGACCTTGAATGTCGACGACGAAGCCGAATCCACAGGCGTCGTGCTCGTGCTGGGGGTCATACAACCCCTGCTTGGCGGGACGGGTGTTTCGGGCGCGATGACCCACGATGTATTGCTCGGACATGGCTACTCCCAACCCCCGGGGCGACTATAACCACCGGTCATAGCTCGATAAAAGGCTTTCGGTCAATTTGACTCATGCTTATGAGTCAAACAAACTATTTACATGACAAAGCGGCTTCAGGTCTTGTTCGATGACGGGGAATACGCCGCCCTGCAGGCCGCGGCGGCCAGCCGAGGCATGACCGTCGCCGAGTGGGTTCGGCAAGCGCTTTCGGCAGCGCGTCGGGAGGCTTCCACGGCCGACGTCGACCGCAAGCTCGCAGCGATCCGAGCGGCGGTCCGCCATTCCGCCCCCACCGGCACCGTCGAACGACTGATCTCCGAGACCGAGCGCGGGTATGGGGTCGGCGTCGACCCCTCAACAGGCAGCGGCGGCTACTGATGGTCTTCGTCGATACCAGCGTCCCGCTGTACCTGGTCGGCGTCGCGCACCCGAACAAAGTGGACGCCCAACGCCGGCTCGAAACGCTCGTCACGCAACGCACCCGACTCGTCACAGATACGGAAGTGCTGACGGAGATCCTGCATCGATACACCTCGATCGAGCGCCGCGGGGGGATTCAGCCGGCATTCGATGCCTTGCTCGGCGTGGTCGATGAGGTGCTGCCGGTCGATCGCGAGACGGCCGAACGGACCAAACAGCTGGTGCTGCAATACCCGACGCTGCCGGTTCGAGCTGCCCTGCACGTCGCCACCATGCAGCGTCACGACATCGAGACCGTGCTCAGTTTCGATCCGGCCTTCGACCGAGTGCCGGGACTCACTCGCCTGCGCTGATCAGAACGGGATCGGCTGTCCATCCCAAGCCCACAGTCGACCGCTGTCGGCGACGGTCAGACGGTCCACCACGCCAAGCAGCGCGTGGACCGACCGCTCGGGCGTGAACAGCTTGGTCGGAGTGACGGCCGTCTGGAACGGTTTCGACAAGCGGGTGTCGACGGTGCCCGGGTGCAGGCCGACGCAGATAGCCTGCGGATTGCGCTGACGCAGCTCGATGGCGAAGTTCCGGACGAGCATGTTGAGCGCCGCTTTCGAGGCGCGGTAGGCGTGCCACCCACCGAGCCGGTTGTCCTCGATCGAGCCGACCCGCGCGGAAAGGCAGGCGAAGACCGACTTCGAATCGCGACGCAGCAGCCCGAGCGTGTGCTTGGCAATGAGCGCTGGGCCGGTCGTATTGATGGCGAATGCCCGCGCCATCGCGGCCGCATCGAGATTACGCCAGGTTTTTTCGGGTCGAAGTTCCGCGGCATGCAATACGCCCGTGGCGACGAAGACGAAATCGAGCGGCCCTTCTGCGCCCGCCGCAGCGGCCACGGCAGCGATCGACGCTTCGTCTTCCAGTGAAAATCGCCAAGGCGTTTCGGCATCGCGCGAAGCTGCGTAAACACGGCCCACACGCGGGTGTGCACGCAAAATGGTGGCGCAGGAACCACCGATTCCGCCGCTCGCTCCGAACACCAGCGCGCGCATCGGCGCGGCGAAGCTCCCGAGCTCGGTCGGCGTCTCGTTCGTCATCGTCGAAGCACTCCGGAAAAATTTTTCCAAAGGTATTGCACTTGGGGTCCGTGTGCCTTACTTTTCGCGCGAATTGCGAGGTGCAACAAGTAGAGATGAAGACACACATCGCGTCGCAATCCGACGATCCTGGACCCCGTCTCCTCAAGGTCAATCAATACCTCGAGAAGAATTTCCCCGATTTTTTCGCGGAAGCCCGTTTCGACGTCGGTGACGACGACTATTTTCTCTACAGTCGCTTCGGTCAGTACCTCGCCCGCTCCATCGAAAATCGCCGCGCTCCGCGCTCGAAGATCTATCGCGGGTTCACCGTGCTCAACAAGATGGCTGCAGTATCCCGCCGGGATCCGCAGGTCCGTCGCATGCTCGTCTCGGGCCCGCTCGAGCACTTGATGGACGCTCCGAAGGCACGCGCTCTGGCTATGAAGCGCCTGTCGCCCGTGGCGCAGGGCTACCTCGAAAGTCTCTGCGAATGACACCGGACTACGGCGCTCACGCCCGGCTGGGTGTGGCAGTGCCGCAGGCCAACCCCACCGTCGAACCTGAGTTACGGGCCCTTCTGCCCGAGGGCGTCGCGATTTACGCCACGCGCTTGTCGCATCCGGCCCCGGATGTCGAGACCCGGCTCGACCACTACATTCGCCACATTTCTGAGGCCATGGAAACCTTCGGTCATTTGCGACTCGCCGCTTTCGGCTTCGGTTGCACGGGATCGAGTTACCGAGTGGGTCCCGAATTGGAAGATCAACTGACCGCCGAGGCTATTCGACGAGGCGGCATCCCCGTCATCACGGCGGCACAGGCGATCCGTCGCAGCCTGCAAGCGCTCAGCGCACGCCGAATCGCGCTGGTCTCGCCTTATCCGGTGGCGCTGGCCGAAGCGGGTTACGACTACTGGACACGAGCAGGGATCGACGTCGTCGCCAAAGTGCGTGTCGATCCTGCGCTGACCGATACACACGCCATCTACGAAATGACGAGCGACCATGCGCTCGCTGCCGTACGCAGCCTCGGTCGCGAGGGCGTCGAAGCACTGGTCATGAGCGGCACCGGCATGCCGACGCTGCGGGCGCTGCGCATTCTGCGCGCCGAGCTGCCGATACCGGTGATTTCGTCCAACCTCTGCCTCGCTTGGACGCTGCTGCGCACAGCCGCTCAAGCGCTCGCGCCACCTCAGCCTCAAGACTTGCTGGCTGTTTGACTTGATGGCTGTTTGATCGGCGCTCATTTCTCGGGAGGCTATCCACCATGCACGGACGCAATCACGAACTCCTCGATCGACGCGCCGCCATCCAACTGGCTCTGGCCTCGGGCCTCGTCACGAGCCTCGGTGGCGCGCCTGCCCTGTTCGCCGCCGATGCCTTGCTGCATCGACGCATTCCATCGAGCGGCGAACGATTGCCTGTCATCGGCGTGGGCACCAACAACTACAGCCCCACCACGCCCGAAGAGCGCGCGGCTCGGCGTGCGGTACTCGAACGCTTGACCGGCTCGGGTCTGCGCGTCATCGACACCGCCCCGCTCTACCGCGAATCGGAGCGAGTGATCGGTGAGCTGCTTGCGGAAATCGGCAATCGACCAAAAGTGTTCCTCGCGACCAAAGTCACTGCGCCCAACAAAACCCGAGAGGAAGGCCTCGCCAGCATGGAAGCGTCCATGCGACGACTGCAGACGGATTTCATTGAGCTCATGCAGGTGCACAACCTCATCGGGACGGAAGTCTTGTTGCCTCTCATCCGGGAATGGATCGCCGCGAAACGTGTTCGCCATGTCGGCGTGACTACTTCTCGAGACGAGCAATACCCGGAGATCGTGCGACTCATGCGCACGGAGCCACTCGATTTCATCCAGGTCGACTACTCGCTTGGCAATCGTGGTGCGGCCGAGCAGATTTTGCCTCTGGCCGTCGAGCGGGGAATCGCGGTGCTGATCAATCTTCCCTTTGGAGGCAGGCGTGACGGCAATCTGTTCTCCCGAGTGCGCGGTCAATCTTTGCCGTCATGGGCTGCCGAATTCGACGCGCGTAGCTGGGGCCAGTTCTTCTTGAAGTACGTGCTCTCTCACCCGGCTGTCACCTGCGCGATCCCCGGCATGACCAAAATCGCCAATCTCGATGACAACCTCGGCGCGGCACGAGGACGACTGCCAGACGCCGCCATGCGCAAACGCATGGAAGAGTTTTGGGACGCTCTGCCCGGCTGATCGGATGAACCGAAAAGTCATCTTCGATTGCGATCCGGGTGTCGACGATGGCGTTGCGCTGCTGCTCGCATTCTCGGCGCGGACGAAAATCGATTTGCTCGGTATCACCACCGTAGCGGGTAATGTCTCTGCCGAACTCACCGCTCGAAACGCCTGTTTGATTCGTGACATCGCCGGACGCCCCGAGGTTCCGATCTTCGCTGGCTGCACGAAACCACTCGTGCGCGAGCCCGTGGAAGCGGGGCACTTTCACGGCGAGTCGGGTCTCGGCGATTTGCCGATCAGCACGCCAACTCGCGGCATCGCGAGCGAACACGCCGTCGACTTTCTCGTTCGCAGCCTGACCGATGCCTCGCCCGAGACGATCTCGCTCGTGATCACGGGCCCCATGACCAACGTGGCCACGGCTTTGTTGCGGGAACCCCGATGCCTGAAAGGCATCAAGGAATTCGTCATCATGGGCGGCGCACGGAGCGAGGGCGGAAACATCACCGCCTCGGCCGAGTACAACATCTACGCCGACCCGCATGCCGCGCAGGCGGTCTTCAACGCAGGACCTCGCGTATGGGCATTCGGCCTCGATGCGACGCATCAGGTGCGCGCCACGCCCTCGCGCACTGCGGCTATTTTAGCCATCGGTTCGTCGACGGCGCGCGCAGCCGCTCAGCTCATCGAGTACTCGAACGCGCTCCCAGCGAACGGACCACGCGCCCAAGGCTCGCCCTTGCACGACCCCTGCCCGGTCGCCTGGTTGCTCGAGCCTGAGCTCTTCGAATTCGTTCCGAGTTACGCGGACGTGGAGACCGAGTCACGCCTCACACTTGGACACACTGCCGTCGAATTTCGTGCGAGAGCCGATCGTACACAGAACGTGCAGTGGGCCGTGCGTGCCGATGCGGACGGGGTGTTTTCTTTGATGAATCGCGCGCTTCAGAATTGAAGCCAGAGCATCGCGCTGACCGCGATCACGATCGCGGTGGCGACCACCGCGAGCCAAACCCATTTCCGGGATCGGGGCTCGACGCCTGAAACCTCGGCTGTTGCCGCCCGAACCAGCGCGGGGGTGACCTCGTGACGATCTTCGGCATACGCTCCGAGCATCGCCCGATCGGCAATGACATTGACGAGTCTCGGCAAACCACCTGCCTGCCGATGTAGCTCGCGCAACGCTCGGGGCGTGAAGATCTCCTGGGTAGCCCCTGCGACCCGTAGGCGGTGTCTCACATACGCCTCCGTCTCGTCCTCGGATAGCGGATCGAGGTGCAACCGTCCGGTGATTCTTTGAGCCACCTGACGCATATCTTCTCGAGCAAGGAGCTCGCGTAATTCGGGCTGTCCGATCAGGATGATTTGCAGCAGCTTGCGAGTGGCCGTTTCGATGTTGGTAAGCAATCGGACTTGCTCGAGGACGTCGCGCTCCAGTAAATGCGCCTCGTCGATCAACACGGCGACTCGTCGACCGGCGGCGTGGGCTTCGAGGAGCCTCGCCGTCAAGGCATCGACCAGCGCTTTCACGCTCGATTTCGATTCGGGCGGCAAAGCGACGCCGAGTTCTTCACAGATCGTCTGCAGGAACTCGGGGACGGTGAGCCGCGGGTTCAGAATGAGCGCGATGTCGACGTCGGCTGGTTCACGGGCGAGCAAGGAGCGCACGACAGTGGTCTTCCCGGTGCCGACCTCACCTGTCAGTTGGATGAATCCGCCCGCAGCACTGACTCCATAAAAAAGATGGCCGATCGCCTCGATATGTCGACTGCTCGGAAAGAGGTACCGCGGATCGGGCGTGATCGAGAACGGCGGCTCTGTCAGACCAAAGAAATTTTCGTACATGGCGTCGGTACCGCTCCCGGCACGCCTTGCTCAGCGACCCGGCGACACGTACACGCAGCCTTGGCTGGCAGCGAGAAGCACGCGACAAACCTCGCGGGCTCGCTCTTCACTCGCGACGCTGGCCTGAAGCCGAAAGACCTGCACTTGTCCGTTGGAGCCGACCATCACCTGCGAGACGAGACCCTGCAACTCCGTGTGTCGAGTGCGCGCCTCGCGCCAGGCTTCGAGCGCCTTGTCACGACTCGAATAAGCGCCGAGCTGAATGCGATGCGTCACCGGCGCGGACTCCTCGGTCAGCATCGCCGGAGGCGGCTCGGAAGGTTCGAGGGCGGGAGGTTCGGGCACCGACGGCTCGAGGGCCGAAGGCTCGATAGCCGAAGGCCCGAGAACGCCGGGAGCCGCCATGAAGTTCTGCAGACGAACCCTCGCCTCTCGAGTCCATCGGCCCTTCGGATGCGTATTGATGAACGCTCGATAACCCGCAGCCGTGTCCGACTCGGTGGCGATCAACCAGTCGCGCTGCTCGACGAGATCGACGAGCCGCCGTTGTGCCACGGGCACATATTGGCTTTGGGGGTAGCGCGCCACGAACGACTCGTAGGCCTCGAGCGTGTCGGCCCGTTGGGTGCTGCGCCAATCCTGCAGCTCGCCGCAGCCGCCGAGCGCTGCGAAGGCGAGTAGAACGACGATGAAGGATGACCGGCGACGCATGCGCCGATTCTAGGTCATGCCGCTGCGGACTGCTGCAACTCGCGCAGGATCGTCCGGTCCGCCCAGCCCGGCCCCGACAAGGAATCGAAAAAGCCGCAATGCCCCCCGGTCTCGGTGACGATCACTTGCAGGGCGGCCGGTGTCGCCAGTCGCGATAGATCACCCGCCGGGATGATCGGATCGTCGAGGGCGGTGATGAGGGTCGAGGGCACCACGAGATCCGCGAGTCGATTCTCGGTGATCGCATAGCCACGGAAATAGTCTTCGACACGATCGTAGCCGGCATGACGCAACACGAGCTCCCGAGTCATCTCACGGAGGTTGCGCGAGGAGATGAGCTCATCGAACTCGAACTGGCCCGGCCAGGCTCGCTGCTTCAGTCGAAGCGATCGCAGCCACTTGCGGACAAAATAATCGTGGTAGAGGGACCAACCGCGCTCCATGGCCTCGAGACAGTTGGCAGGATCGAGCACCGGCGAAACGCCCACGGCGTGCGCCACATCGATACCCGCCCTCGGCGCTTCGGCCGCGACCCGCAGCATGAAATTTCCGCCCAAAGAAAAACCGGCGAGGTTCAGCCGGTGCGAGGGGAACAGGAACTGCAGTCGACGAACCGCGCCCACCACCTCAGGCAAGCGGCAGGAATGGAAAAGCTCCCTGTTGAGGTGATGGGTATCCCCGTGATCGCGCAGATTGAGCCGGACCACGTCGAAGCCGTTGTCGTGCAGCGTCTGGGCCAAAGACAGCACGTACAGCGACTGAGCACTGCCTTCCCAGCCATGAAGAAGCACTGCGAGCAGGCGCCGGTTTGGTGTCGCATCGGATGCCCGGTTGAGCGGGGCAGGCGCAAAAAACGCCTGCAATCGCACGCCGTCTCCACAATCGAGGATCAGCTCGCGACTTGCGGCGAGCAAAGGTCTGGCGCGCCGCTCCACCATCGCCCGACGCAAGGGCAGACTCGGCAAGATCGACTGGACGTGCGCGCCGCGCAACCAACGCGGTGGAGTGAAGTCCTCGTTCACGGTCGTCGACCCATCATCGCAGCGATCAGTCGCGCAATCCCGTACCACGCTGCATCAACCAGAGCGCAACGAGAAAAAGCGCTGCAGCCGCCAGCGTCATGATGGCAAAGGCGAGTTCCACGTGCACGTCGGAGCGGCCGAGGAAACCATAGCGGAACGCGTTGACCATGTGCAGCACGGGATTGGCGAAGGACAAGGTCCGCGCCCACTCCGGCAACAGGTTGATCGAATAAAACACACCGCCGAAGTAGGTGAGCGGAGTCAGGATGAACGTCGGGATCCAGTTCACCTGATCGAAATTCTTTGCAAACACGCCGTTGATGAACCCGGCCAGCGAGAAAATGACCGCCGTGAGCAACACCGCCCCGAGAATCACGAAGAGATGCTCGACAGGAAGGTGCGTGAAGATGAGCGAAATGACGGTGACGGCGAGTCCGACCAGCAGACCGCGCAGCACGCCCCCGCCCACATACCCGGCGATGATCACCCAGTTGGGCTGCGGCGAGACGCTGATTTCTTCGAGAAAACGCTGGAACTTCGCGCCGAAGAACGAGGACGACACATTGGCGTAGGCATTGGTGATGACCGCCATCATGATGAGCCCCGGTGCGATGTACTGCATGTAATCGACACCATCCATCTGCCCGATGCGTCGGCCGATCAAGCTGCCGAAGATCACGAAATAGAGCGCGGCCGTCACGGCGGACGGGACGATGGTCTGCCCCCAGATGCGAAGGATGCGCCCGAATTCGCGCATCACTATGGTCTGGAAACCGATCCAGCGTACGCTCGCAAACCCTGCACTCATGCTGCCGCTCCCGACTTGTCGACGAGACGCATGAAGATCTCTTCGAGTCGATTGACCTTGTTGCGCAAGGTGACAACATGAATACCCTCGGCCGACAGATGCGCGAAAAGATCGTTGAGGTCCCGATCTTTGCTCACTTCGACCTCGAGGGTGTGCGCATCGACGACGCGAATGTCATACCCAGGCAACGACGGCGCAACGCCCACCGCCTCTCGAAGACTGAGGAGAAACGACTCGGTGTGCAGTTTGAGCAAAAGACGATCCATCCGATCGGCTTCGGCGATGCGACCACGATCGATGATGGCGATATTGCGGCACAGGCTCTCGGCTTCTTCGAGGTAGTGCGTCGTCAAGATGATGGTGGTACCGGCTTCATTGAGTTCGCGAAGAAACTCCCACATCGAACGCCGGATCTCGATGTCGACGCCTGCCGTCGGCTCATCGAGGATGAGCAATCGCGGCTCGTGCACGAGCGCACGCGCGATCATGAGCCGGCGCTTCATGCCGCCCGAAAGCGTGCGCGTCATTTTGTTGCGCTTGTCCCAGAGCGACAATTTCGTGAGGTATTTCTCGGCGCGCTCGCGGGCTACTCGCCGCGGAATGCCATAGAACCCCGCCTGATTGACGACGATGGTCTCAGGGGTTTCGAACTGATTGAGATTGAGCTCCTGCGGCACGACACCGATGCAGGCCTTCGCTGCTTCGAGATCGGAATCGAGATCGTGACCGAACACGCGGACGGAGCCCGCTGTTTTGGTCACGAGCGAGGTGCAGATGCCGATCAGGGTGCTTTTGCCGGCACCGTTGGGGCCGAGTAGTGCGAAAAAATCGCCCTCGTGGACATCGAGGTCGACCCCCTTCAGGGCCTCTACCCCGTTTTTGTATCGCTTGACGAGACCTCGAACCGCGAGCGCTTCCATGAGGCGGCGAAAGATAGCATGGCCGCCAAACCTTGAAGTACTTGGTCTAACGCACCGGCGATAAAGTCCGTGAAGGCGACCGGATCAGGTAGAGCTGCGCGACACCGCGGCCAGACGCTGCACTCCGGCGAGCGTGGTTTCCCAAAGCGCCGTGCGATCACCGGCTTTGGCAGCCTGGATTCGGCGGCGCCAGAAGAGGACGTCCTCACCCCAGCGCAAAATCACGCAAGGCCCTGCGGTTTCGGCCAACTCGTCGATTTGCGGCAGCTCGAGCTCGCGCAACGCCGCGCAACCAGCGGGCGAAAGCCCGAGCAGCAACGACGCTGCGGCGGGTCTCGAGAGTGCCGTTTGCCAGGCGAAATAGCAGACGATTCGCGCAAAACCCCGCCCTGCCTGCCCTTCGCACAAACCGGGTGGCAGGCGCGGCAAGCTGACGCCGGCCTGAACGCGCTTCCAGAGCGCAAAGGCGGTATCTGTAGAGAGATCGAAGAGCAGATAAGGGCAATCGGCGACGGAGGCGAGCACTCCGTCTTCGAGGCCGAGCCATTCTTCGCGGAGCATGGACGCGGCAGACGGCAGCACGATCTTAGAACTCTCGAGTGCCTCGCGCAGGATGCGCAAGCCACGAAGATTCATGCCGCCGACCTGGCGGATGATCTCCCGGTCGACACTGCGGGCGAAGTCGGTTTCGGTGGTGGCGAGGGCGATGGGGTCGCGGCTAGGGGATTTTTTGTCGGTGGCCATGCATTCCTCCGTTTTTTCGCCGGAAATGGTCGCCCAAACCAACTTGGAACGCAGCGTTTGTTTTGGGATATTTTCCATCGAAATACATTCTTTGATAGGCCCTCCCCCATGCACGTCACCGACGAACGCTACAAGCGCGACCGTTTGCGTCTCGAACTCGCTCTTCGACTCATCCGTCACGAGGCGCGCACCCACACCATCCGCCACTGGACGGGGCTCAGCGACGACCGAGTCCGAAAACTCTACAGGTCCTACATCAAGCCCGGCGCAGGCGTCCGCCGGCATCGAGGCAAGTCTCCCGCCCAGGTCAATTACTTCCTGCGCGCAACCAGCGTGGGCGCCGAGGCTCACGCCCTCGCTTCCATCCTCGTGCTCTTCGGTGCCGTCTCCGACAAACCCGATCCCGCCTCACTCAAGAAAATCCCCACCATCGCTCGGGGTCGTCTGCTGTGCGATGCCTACGAAGCCTACCGACGCGTCTCACCACGTCCCCGCATCGACTTCGAACACGCCGCTTTCCTCGCCAAGGCCCTCACGGTCGGGGACGAAATCCGGCTGCGCTTCTGCCCAGCCTGTCAGGCGCTCAACATCATCGAAACCGTCACCCTTCGCGATCCCGTCTGTCGGGCTTGCGAAGCTCCCATGCCCGAGAAAACCTCAAGCCATCGCGGGACGACGAGAACTCCTGCGCCATCACGCACCTGAACAGACTGCTAGAATTCCAGCGCTCCGCCGGCTCGTGCCTGCGTGCACGATCCTCACGCGGGGCCGAAATTCATGCCGTCATCCTCCCAATGTTCCGCCGCCAACTTTCTCGCCGGGCCCTATCTCGACCGGCGGTCAGATTTGCGCGAAGACCCGCGGTGGCTCGAATCGGCGCGAGCCGATGCCGATGCCCTGTTCCTGCCAGTGCGCGGGACCGCATTGGGCGTCACGGGAGATCCACCGACCGCAGCCTTCATCGACCGCTCTCATGCCATCGTACGCTCGAGTCCCGACGATTCTTTGGTCTTGCTCGGTTGGTTTCGCGATCGGCGCTGCGTGCTGGTTCAACTCGACGAACACGAGACGCCCGCCGATCCTCGCGATGAGGCCTTCCGGTTCGAGGAGCTGAGGCCTCTGGCAGGAACGCTCGGCGCCGAAGAAGCGGGTCTCCTCGCCTACGCGCGTGCACTCGCTTTTTGGCAGGGGCGACATCGACACTGCGGCGTCTGCGGATCGCCGACTCAGCCCACGCGAGCAGGCCATGTCATGACCTGCAGCGATCCAAGCTGCGCCGCCGAGTTCTTTCCCCGAATCGATCCGGCGATCATCGTGCTCGTGAGCGATGGCGAACGCGCGTTGCTCGGTCGGCAGGCCTCTTGGCCATCCGGCCGATACTCGACCATCGCGGGCTTCGTCGAACCGGGCGAGAGCCTCGAGGATGCCGTCGCCCGGGAAGTCCTCGAAGAAACTGGGGTCAGTATTCTCGACAGCGACTACCACTCGTCCCAGCCCTGGCCCTTCCCCTCGTCTTTGATGTTGGGGTTCATGGCCACCGCCGCACGCGGGGCAACCGTCCGCGCAGGCAGTGAGCTCGAAGACGCCCGCTGGGTGAGTCGCGAGGAGATCGCCTCGGGCGAGGTCATTCTGCCGCCGCAGACATCGATCTCCCATCGCCTGATTGCCAACTGGTTCGACGCAGGATCTTCCGTCCCGCTGCACACCTTGCGAATGCGTAGTTGGGGCACGACTGCACCCCGAGGGAAGGCGGCGAGCGGGTAGAATCCGGGGCGTGATCCGCTTGATCCGCAGCCCCTTGATCCGGATTTTGTTGTGCCTCGCCGGCTTCGCTGTCGCGAGCACCCCTGTCGTTGCCGGAATCGACATCGAAATCAACGGCGTCGACGGCGCAATGCGTCGCAACGTGCTCATCTTCCTCAGCCTCGAACGCTACAAGGGTCGCGACGATCTCGACCAAGCGCTGATCGAGCGATTGCAGGAGCGCGCCGAGAGAGAAGCCGCGAACGCGCTTCGGCCCTTTGGCTATTACGAAGCCACGGTCACCTCGAGAGTCGAGGCGGCGGGCGAAGGTCGATGGCGCGCTCGACTCGATATCGTTCCGGGCAAGCCGGTTATTTTGGAAGACGTGGAAGTCGGCGTGACAGGCTCGGGCAGCGAGGACCCGGCGTTCCGAGCTCTGCTCTCGGCGGCATCGCTCAAGCGCGGCGATCGGCTCGAGCATGCCAAGTACGACACGCTCAAAGATGGACTGCGTCGGACCGCCGCGACCCTCGGCTATGTCGATGCGAAGTTGACGATCAGCGAGCTCGTGGTCGACCCGGCTCTGCACCGTGCGTCGATGCGTCTGGTCATGGACACCGGCGAACGCTATCGCTTCGGTCCGACTTCGATCGAGCAGCGATCGCTCGAAGAGTCGCTGCTTCGACGCTTCCTGCGTTACGAAGAATCTTCACCTTACGATGCAACCCAATTATTGAGAACGCAGTTCGCGCTCGACGACAGTCAATATTTCTCGAATGTCGAGGTACTGGCGGGCGCGCCGGATTCCGAAACGCGCGTCATTCCCGTGAACATCCGGGCCGAACCCAACCGTCGCAACCGGTACTCCGTCGGCGCAGGCTATGCCACCGACAGCAAGGCCCGCGGGACCCTCACTTGGGAAAATCGTCGTCTCAACGATCGCGGTCATCGCTCGCGCGTGGAGATAAAAGCCGGACAACTCGAGCAGTCGGTCGAAGCGCGATACCTGGTGCCGATCGGTGACCCTGCTCTCGAGAAGCTCGGATTCGAGTGGCGTTACGCCCGCGACGAGCTAGGTGATCTGGATACGCGAACCACACGGTTCCAGCCCTCGGTCACCCGCGTCGATGGCGAGTGGCAGCGCGTGATGTTCGCTTCGCTCAGCCGAGTACGCACGATCACTGCAGGCTCGGTGAGTCGAAGCGGCTTCGAGGACTCGACCACGCTCGTCATCCCCGGTATCAGCTATGCCTCGGTACCTCGGGGTTATCTCGGAGAGGCACTGTTTTCGCGAGCGCTCTACGCCGAACTGCGCGGTTCGGTCACGGGCCTCGGAGCAGAGGAAGACTATTTGCAGTTACGGCTCGAAGCCGAACGGGTCTTCGACCTGGCGCCGAGTTGGCATGTGTTCTTGCGCGGACAGGTGGGTACGACTTGGGTTTCCGATGCCACGAAACTGCCAGGTACGGAACGTTTCTTCGCCGGCGGTGACCGCAGCGTTCGCGGTTTCGGCTTCAATGATTTGTCTCCGATCGAGGACGGCAGCGCCAAGGTCGGAGCCCGTCATCTCGCCACCGTCACGTTCGAGGTCATTCGAGATCTTCCGCGCAACTTGGGCGTCGCCGCCTTCGTCGATGCGGGTAATGCCTTCGATTCCTTCGGGGATCCTCTTCAATACTCGGTAGGTATCGGCATCCGATTACGGCTGCCGATCGTGACCCTGGGCATCGATATCGCCCAGCCACTCACCAACCCGGTCTGCCGCAGCGCCACACCTGATCCGCGCTGCAACATCGAGCCCGGATTCGATAGCCGCCCGGGCCCTCGTCTGCACTTCAACTTCTCGCCAAAACTTTGAGCGCTGCGTGAGACATCGAAATACCTTGATGCTGATGATCGCCGTGGTGCTCGTGCTCCCCATCGGCAGTCTTTGGCTTTTGGGATACTCCGAGTCCGCGTTGCAACGACTCGTTTCTCTGGTGCCTCAAAAATTCGGCGCACTGCAGAGCATCTCCATCAGAGATGTCCGGGGGAGTCTCGCAGGCGGCTTCGAAATCGGCGCCGTCGACGTCGAGCACGATCTCGCGACTCTTCAGATCCGCGACGTCCGCGCGCGTATCGAGCTGCTTCCGTTGCTGTGGCAGTCGATCGAAGCCGCGGAGTTTTCGGTGAGCGAGGTCGTCATCGAGCAAGAAGCCCGCGACTTGCCGCCGCCCGAAAAAGCACCCCCTTTCCTGCCACGACTGCTGAAGATCGAGTTGAAGGCGGCGAAAGTTCCGCGACTCCTGATTCGTCCGATGAAAGGCGATCCGGTGTTGCTGCGCGACATCGATCTCGATGCGCTCATCCGAACCAGGACGATCGATCTTACGAAAATCGAGGCGTCCCTCGGGGCGATACGTCTCGATCTCGAAGGGGTGCTGACCTCAGCGCTACCGCTCAAACTCCGCGGTGACATCAAACTCGCCTTCGATCCTCGACGCGGACCGCGATGGCGAGCCGAAGGACGTTTCGATGGTGATCTCGAAAACGCACGACTGCAGGCGAAGCTGATCGAACCTTTCGATGTCGACATCGAAGACGGATCGATGAAGCTGCTCGCGCCTTGGAGTGTTCGAGGCGATGCCGTCGTCGCCAATCTCGATATCCGGAAGTTCGGAGGGTCGGCGCTCCTCGGTCTGATCGGAGGCGAGGTCGCAATCGTCGCCGACCGCGACGGCTATCGCGCGAACGGAAGTCTGCTGCCTCCGGGACTCGCAGCGGGTCCGATCGACGTCGACTTTGATGGCTTCTATTTCCGTAACGTGCTGACCGCCCGACGCATCACGCTCGTCCATTCCGCTGCGGGCACTCAGGTCGATCTCGCTGGAACCTTCACTCCGACCGACGAAGGTGTCGTACTCGATCTCGACGGCGAGTGGACGAAACTTCGATGGCCTCTCGCCGGCAGATCGCCTGTATTCGACAGCAAACGCGGACGCTTCACGCTGCGGGGCGTGGGCCCGCACGCCTTCACCGCGAAAGCCGATGCCCGAATTGGTGCGCTGCCTCGCGTCGACGCCGATCTCACGGCGAAACTCGAGCCCGGTCGATTCGAGTTATCGACCATCGCGGTACGCGCGCTCGGCGGAACAGCCGATCTCAAAGGAGAAGTGACCTGGAAACCGCAGGAACGCTGGCAGGTCGGAGGACTCATCCGCGATTTGAATCCCGGAGAGTTACGCGCCGCTCTGCCGGGACGACTGAACTTCGCCCTTGATGCCGAGGGGCGCGGCTTCGGCAAAGCAGGCCGAATCGACGTCGGTGTCAAAAATATCACGGGTCGTTTACGCGGCGCAGCGGCGCGCGGAGCAGGACGACTCTCGCTCGAAGGCGATACGCTGCAATTCAAAGAGATCGATTTCGCTGCGGGCGGTCTGCGGCTCGAGCTCGACGGGGGTCTTTCGTCTCGTCGTAACGATCTTCAATTCGGTATTTTTGCAGATGATCTTGGCGTCATCGCCGATAACGGCAAAGGAAAACTTCGGGCAGAGGGCTCGCTGCGCGGGTCGCCCAACGCCATGAAGGTCCGTCTCGAGGCCCGTGGCGAAAACATCGCACTGGGAGAACTCGCCATCAAACGTCTTTCGGCAGACGTCGACCTTGATCCGAGCGGAGGCGCCGAGGCCAAAGCTTCCGCTCGCATCGAAGCCGATGAGGTCCGCGTCCTTGGACGTCGTGCCGATCGAGTCCGAGTGGCGATCGCCGGTCGCAGCGCTGCGCATACGCTCGACATCGACGTGAAGGGCGAAGACCTGAGTCTCAACGCGAAAGGCGATGCAGGCTTCGATGCACAAGGTTGGGCGCAACGATGGTCGCTCTTCGATCTGAGCCTGCCGGACAATATTTTGTTGGGGCTCGATCGAACACTGGATGTTCGCCTCACGACCCATTCGATCACGGTGAGCCCCTTCTGCCTCAGAGGCGAAAAAGGCTCGAGCCTGACCGACTCCGCCACGCTTTGCGGTTCGGGAAGTCGAGCCAATGAGGGCTGGATGGCAGAGGCTATCGCTTCACGTTTACCGATCGCGAGTCTTCTGCCGCCTCCGACGGCAAAAGCCCAGTACCTTGGATCGGTCAATGCATCGATCAACATTCGCTCTGGCGATGACGGATTGCCGCGAGGCACGGCGCGCGCCGATTTCGAGGGGGCGGGATTGCGCTGGCAACGGGCGGGCGGACGACAAGATCTCATCCCGCTCGGCTCGGGATCTCTCGTGTTCGAGTCGAACGAGCAAGGGCTTTTCGGCACTCTCGACGTTGCCGCGGATCAGCGCGGACGAGCGAAAGGCGAGCTTCGTGCCCCGCGTACCAGCGAAGTGGCCCCCTCAGGATGGCGTGACCTTCCGATCACGGCGACATTGCGCGCGGACTCCTCCGCGCTCGCCCTGCTCTACTTATACGTTCCCGAAATCGATCGATCGGCGGGTGATTTGTCTCTCGATTTGATCATCGGTGGAACGCTCGGTACGCCACTCGTGAACGGCGTCGTACGTCTCGAGAAAGGTGAACTCGACTTCTACCAAGTCAATCTCGCTTTGCGCGGGATCCGTGCCGAGGCACGCCTCATCGATAACGGCTTCGTTCTCGACGCCTCGGCTCGTGCCGGCGAGGGAAGCATCGAGGCCAATGCAGAGCTGACGTGGCGCGGCGGCCAGCCATACGGAGAGCTCAAAATAAAAGGGCAGGATCTGTTGGTCATCGACGTGCCCGAAGCTCGAATCAGCGCCTCACCCGATTTGCGCTTCAAGGTGGCCGGACGCAACCTCGAGGCGACAGGCACCGTGCTGATTCCCACCGCGCGAATCACTCCCGCCGATTTGACGGGCGCGACCCTGACCTCGGGAGACGAGCGTCTCGTCGGGGCCGAGCCCGCCGATCCCGAAAGTTCGTTCAAGGTCTCGAGCAATCTGCGTCTGACTCTCGGTGAACGCGTCACGCTCGAGTCGTTCGGACTTTCGGGACGTCTCGCAGGGTCGTTGAATCTCGTGACCACGGCCGATGGCATCAGCCGCGGAACGGGCGAGCTCGGTGTCGCGGAAGGAAAGTACGCCGCCCTCGGACGACGGCTCGATATCGAGCGTGGTCGTCTGATTTTCTCCGGAGGGCTGCTCAACGATCCGGGCGTGGAGATTCGGGCGACGAAGGAGTTCCCGGACGTACGTGCCGGAGTGAATGTGCGCGGCTCTTTGCGCGATCCGCGGATGACCTTCTTTTCCGAACCCTCTCTACCGCAATCGCAGGTGGTGTCGCTCATACTCGCCGGCGGCACGCTCGAGTCGGCCCAGAACGGTGGCCAAGGCAACGCAGGTCGCGACACCCTGCTTGCCCAGGGCGGAGCGATCCTCGCTCAGCAACTGGGCCAGCGTATTGGTATCGAAGATGTCGGCATCGAACAAAATCTCGCCAACGAAACCTCACTGGTGTTCGGGAAGTACCTCTCGAGCCGCCTCTACGTGAGTTATGGGGTGTCGCTCGCAGAGGCCATCAATACGCTCAAGCTCCGCTACAGCATCAACGACCGTTGGACGCTGCGTACCGAAGCGGGCAAAGAATCTAGCGCCGAAGTGGTTTACACCGTCGAGAAGAATTGAACCGCACGGTTCGAGACGGCAAAACTTGGTTCTGCCGTCGACGGGGGTACACTCACAGCCGTGACCCGAGACCGGTATCTCAAAACGCTCGCCATCGCCTTCGCGATGCTCTGGATGGTTTTGGCCATCGCCCCGTACGAACGAGACACGTGGCTCCTCGAGAACGCCCTGCTCGTCCTAGGCGTGATCGTGCTGTGGCAAACACGTCGTGCGTTACCGCTCTCGACTCCATCCTACTCGCTGCTGTTCATGTTCTTTTGCCTCCATGCGATCGGCGCACACTTCACGTATTCGCTCGTTCCCTACGATGACGCTTTGCGAAATCTAAGCGGCATGTCGATCGGCGAGGCGCTCGACTTCAGTCGTAACCACTACGACCGCGTCGTGCATTTCGCCTATGGCTTTCTTCTCGCGCTGCCGGTTCGGGAGCTCCTCGTCTTGTACGCAAGAGTTCGCGGATTCTGGAGTTACTTCCTGCCTCTCGACATCGTGATGTCGTCCTCGCTGTTGTACGAGCTCATCGAGTGGGGAGCGGCGGTGGTCTACGGCGGTGATCTCGGCGCCGCCTTCCTCGGAACGCAGGGCGACGAGTGGGACGCCCATCGCGACATGGCCCTCGCAGGGCTCGGCGGCCTCATCGCCATACTCGGCATACTCGCCGTCAATTCATGGCGGGGATGTGACATGACCCTCGAATGGTTCAAACAGGTCGGTCGAGTCGACGAACAGGGGCAACCGAAGTGACCCGGCGTCTGCTCATCGTCCATGGTGGCCATCCGGGAGGTCGTACCGAAAAACTACGGGCTGCGGTGACGAGCGGCATGCGTGATTCGGCATCGGATCTCGAGGTGCGCGAGCGTCGAGCGCTGGACGCCGACGCCAATGATCTGCTGTGGTGCGAAGCGGTCATCCTCGGCACACCGGAACACTTCGGTTACATGTCCGGTGCGCTCAAAGATTTTTTCGATCGCACGTTCTACCCTTGCGAAAACCGAACGGCCGGACTCCCTTGGGGCCTTTTCATCAGCGCAGGCAACGACGGAACAGGCACCCGCTCAGCCGTGGAGCGAATCGTCGCAGGCTATCGATGGAAGAGCGTGACCGAGCCGGTGATCGTGGTGGGCGAACCCGACGCCGCGGCACTCGAGCGCTGCCGAGAACTCGGCGCGACTCTCGCCGAAGGGCTCATCGCCGGAATTTTCTAGCGGCCTAAAGCTTTCGCTGCCGCAGAGAACTCCGGGGCCAGGGTGAGCGCACGTTCGAATTCACGTCGGGCTCCGGCCGCGTCGCCCGCATCGCTCGCGCAGCGACCCGTCCAATAGTGCGACTCGGCTGCACCCCAACTGACGCCCGCCGGCGACGGCGCACCGGCTGCACCCGAGGCGTCGAAACTCGCGGCAGCCTCCTTGAAGCGCGAACACCCTTTGGCTTTGTCACCGCCCACGAACTTCGGTCGAAAGTACACACCGAAACCATCGATCAGCACGACGCGCGGGTTGCGCGCATCGAGCGCGAGTGCCGCCTCGATGCTCTTACCGCTGCGAGAACCATTGCGAATGGCGCCCATCCCGCCGAGGTTGGCGAGGTAGCCATAACAAGCCGACTGCAGAGCATGAGCCTCCGCCGATTTCGGATCTCGCTTCAGGGCGAGATCGAGCGTCTCGTTGCACGCGTCACCGGCACGCTCGGCATCGCTCTTGCGCTTGGCATAGATCGCCAATTGGAGAATGCGAAATTGCACGTAAGCGTGGGTGTAGAGCTCTTTGGTGTTTTGCGACTTCGACCACGCTGATGTCGTCGCAGCAAGTCGCGTGAGCTCTGCCGTGTTACCCGACAAATAAGCGGACTGTGCCTTGCTCGCGACGGAGGTGATGTCCTGTGCCGATGCGAAACTGGCGGCGATCAAAGATAAAGCGACGAGACCGATACGAATCATGCGAGATACTCCGAAACGATTTCGGCAGATTTCTGCCAAAGCTGCTGTGCAAGAGCGACGTCATCCATGTGCTTGCCCGGCATGGGCACCACGGGATTGCAGTCTTCGAAATAGTGACCACTGACGCCCGCGAGCGCATCCGCAGTTGCCACATAGCAGGTGGTCGCCGCCCCCTCGGGGATGGTCTTCATGAATGTCCACCCGATCAGTCGACCCATCGTCCGCTTCCACGGATCGAAGTGTCGGCCGAGGTTGGTCAGGATGATGCCCGGGTGGACGGAGTTCGAGGTCGCGATCGACCCCGCCTCGCGCAAACGCCGCGAAAGCTCGAGCGAAAATAGACCGTTGGCCAATTTCGATTGCCCGTACATCTTGTTGGGCACGTAATCGCGCGTGCCGTCGAGATTGTCGAACTCGATGCCGCCGGCAGGTGCCCACTGATAACCGAGACTCGACACGACGACGACGCGACCGCGCGGTGCAGCTTGCACTTGCGGCAACAACCGGTTCGTCAAAATAAAGTGGCCGAGATGGTTGACCACGAATTGCTTCTCGAGGCCGTAAACCTGTTCGAGCGTCGGCAACGCCATGATCCCGGCATTGCAGATGAGGATATCGATGGGCATGCCGAGCGTCTTGACGAGATCGGTAGCGCTGACGATCGTGTCCCAGCGCTCGAGTTCGAGTGCGACCGGTGTAGTTCGTCCCTCTACGCTCTCGCAGGCTGCTTTGGCTTTCTCGAGCGTACGACCGGTACCGATGACGTGGGCACCGCGCAGCGCGAGTACGCGCATGGTCTCGAGGCCCAAGCCCGAAGTTGCACCGGTCACCAGCGCAGTCTTGCCTCGCAGATCGAGCCCTGCCGTGACCTCCTCCGCAGTGCTCTCGTCGCCGAAAGGGCTGACAGGAACACCGGGGGGACGAAGAACATCGTCACCACCACGCGAACAGGACGACAAGAGAGGCAGCGTCGCGGCGGCTCCGACCCCTGCGATGAACTGGCGTCGCTCGATATCCATGTATCCGAGGCTAGCAGAACCTCGGGCGAGCGGCTAATTTGCCGCTCAAGAACGGGGGATCCACACACATGAACAACACCACGCAAGGCGCGGGCACGAAGCTCGACGTCAAGACCATCACCGAGTTTCTTGCCGAGCAGCCGAACGTCGACGTCAGTCGCGCATGGGAGAGATGCTGGGGCATCCACTCCGGGATCGTCGATCGCGTCAAGCAAAGATTTACGGTCGGCAAGCACCCGGCGACCGAGGGTCACGAATACTTCACGTCGCTCGACAAGTCGATGGAAGGCTCGTTCAACGCTTGGACGGGCCCGCGCGTCGAGTGGTTGGTGCACTCGTGGCTCGGCAATCGAAAGGCGAGCCTCCTCGACATGAACGCGACCGTTTTTCTGTCGCAACAAAATCGGGTGCCGCATCTCGTGATCATTTTCGGAACCGTGCCCAAACTTTTCTTTTACGCGGACTACACGCCGCGTGTCGATCTGCGCATGAATCTCGATTATGTGAATCACTACTACGAGCCGGCCAATGCCAGTGCGATCCGTTTCAGGGGACTACCAAATTTCACCTGGAACTGGAGCCACGGCACTTACCTGCGCGGACTGATGTCACCGGTGTGTACGAGCGTGATGGGTGATCTCAACGAAGAGAACATCGCGACCTGCGAGTCGTACCTCGAAGAATTCGTGGGACGCTGGTTTCAATGGCTGGACGAAGCCGATCGTCAGCCCCTCTCTCGCGATGAGCGACTCGAGCAGCAACGCTACGACCATTACGTTCGGGAGGTGGGTTATCGCACCGACCCAATGAACGTACTCGCACAGCGCGCCTTCGGACCCGAGGAGTTCAATCGCCGTCTCGACCTCAGAATGGGTAGCCGGCAGATGGCCGAGACCCGCGGGAAAATCGCCGAGGATTGATGACGCAAACTCCTCCCCTCGCCACGCGCGTTGCCCGACCGAGTGATGCTCGCGCACTCGTCGCGCTCGTGAACTCGGCCTATCGCGGTGACAGCAGTCGCATCGGCTGGACGACCGAAGCAGATCTGCTCGGGGGTCAGCGGACCGACGAAGACGCGCTGAGCGAGTTCATCAAACGCGGAGAGACGGTCGGTGATCGGGCGATGCTGGTACATGAACGCTCGAGTCGTCTCGTGGCCTGCGTCCAACTCGAACGACGTGACAAGAGCGCCTACCTCGGCATGCTGACCATCGAACCCACGCTTCAATCGGGCGGGCTCGGTAAAGGTTTGTTGGCGGGAGCCGAAGAGTTCGTCTCTCGCTCATGGAACACCTCTCGGATCACCATGACCGTCATCGAACAACGTCCCGAGCTCATCGCCTGGTATGAACGGCGGGGTTACTCGAAAACGGGCGAGACCGCCGCCTTTCCGTATGGTGACGCTCGCTTCGGCGAACCCAAACGGCCTGATCTTCGCTTCGTCGTGCTGGCCAAGTCCCTTACCCCGGCGCGAACTGTCGGATGACTGTCGACGTCACGTCTTCGACACGCAGATTTTGCAGGCTCGTACCATGCGCGGCACAGGCAGCTTTTTCGGCGTTATCTTGTTAATAATCGCCACGGTGAATACGGCAGCATCCCCGCTCGTCATCGCCCATCGTGGAGCCTCCGGCTATCGACCGGAGCACACGCTCGAGTCGTATCGGCTCGCCATAGAAATGGGTGCCGACTTCATCGAACCCGACCTCGTGTCGACCCGTGACGGACACCTCGTCGCACGTCACGAGCCCGAGATCGGCGCGACGACGGACGTCTCGAGTCGCCCGGAGTTTGTCGATCGAAAACGAACCTTGACCCTCGATGGGATGACGGTAACCGGCTGGTTCACGGTCGATTTCACTCTCGCCGAGTTGCGTACGCTCCGCGCGATCCAGCCGAGACCGGATCGCTCAAAAGAATTCGATGGTCGGTTTTTGATCCCGACGCTCGAGGAGATCATCGATCTCGCCAGGCGCGAGTCGAAGGCGCGCGGACGGACGATCGGGATCTATCCGGAGACCAAGCATCCCACTTGGCATTGCGAACTCGGTCTTCCGCTAGAACCGCGACTGCTCACGGCACTCGATGCTGCGGGTTGGACTGGCCGTGATTCGCCTGTGTTCATTCAGTCGTTCGAGTCGGGAAACCTCAGATGGCTGCGGTCACGCACCGACGTTCGACTCATTCAATTGTTGGATGGCGGCGAGCTTCGCGACGACGGAAGCGTCGCCCCTCGGCCGCGATGGAGCTCATCGGGCAAATGCGATCTCTACCCTCAAGGCGATATTCCGCAGGACTTCACGACGCCCGAGACGTTCGCCGTGTTTCGTGAGTATGTCGATGGCTTGGGACCCTGGAAACGCCATCTGATCGGCACTCGCCGCACCGACGCCACCGATACGACGGAGCGCAGTCGACGAGCCATCGCGCCGACCCAATTTGTTGAGCTCGCTCATACCGCCGGCTTGCAGGTTCACCCGTGGACGTTTCGGGACGAAGCCATGCATCTCGCGGCAGATTACGGCGGCGACCCGGTAGCAGAGTATCGAGTGTTCGCGGAGCTCGGTGTCGACGCCGTGTTTACGGATTTTCCCGATACGGCAATCGCCGCGTTCAGCCGAGACCGCGCAACTGGTCGATGATGGCCGGGTTCTCGAGGGTGCTCACGTCCTGAGTGATCGGCTCGCCGCGCGCGATGGCGCGTAGCAGGCGTCGCATGATTTTTCCCGATCGTGTTTTCGGGAGATTCTCGGCGAAGCGAATGTCATCGGGCTTGGCGATGGCCCCGAGCTGCTCGGTGACCCAATCTCGCAGTTCTTTTTCGAACGCGCGGGTATCGCCCGTCGGTCGCTCACCGCGGAACACGACGAAAGCAAATACCGATTCGCCTTTGATCTCGTGTTGCTTGCCGACCACCGCGGCTTCGGCGATGCGCGGATGCGCCACCAAAGCCGACTCGATTTCCATGGTGCCGAGACGATGGCCTGCGACATTGAGGACGTCGTCGATGCGTCCCATGATCCAGAAATAACCGTCGGCATCGCGATGCGCGCTATCGCCTGCGACATAGAACCTATTCTGGAATTTCTCCCAGTAGGTTTTCAGGTAACGCTCGTTGTCACCCCAAATCGTGCGAAGCATCGATGGCCAGGGTTTGCGGATGACGAGATACCCGCCGGCATCCGGCGTCGTCACGCTGCGCCCTTCGTCATCGACGATATCGGCGAACACACCCGGTAGCGGCTGCGTACAGGAACCCGGTTTGGTCGCGGTGACGCCCGGAATGGGCGAAATCATGATCGCCCCGGTCTCGGTCTGCCACCAGGTGTCGACGATCGGGCAACGCTCACGCCCGATCACACGGTGGTACCACATCCAGGCCTCGGGATTGATCGGCTCACCGACACTGCCGAGGAGTCTGATCTTTGAAAGATCGTATTTCGCAGGAATGTCTTCACCGAGCTTCATGAGCGCGCGAATCGCGGTCGGCGCCGTGTAGAACACGGTCACACCGTGACGTTCGCAAACGCTCCAAAATCGTCCGCCATCGGGATAGGTCGGCGCACCCTCGTACATCACGATCGTCGCTGCCGCGGCGAGCGGACCGTAGGCCACGTAGCTGTGTCCCGTGATCCAACCTACATCGGCCGTACACCAAAAAACGTCGTCGACGCGTAGATCGAATACCCAGCGGCTCGTCATCTTGGCGCCGAGAAGATAGCCGGCGCTCGAGTGCTGGATGCCTTTCGGTCGCCCGGTCGAGCCCGAGGTGTACAGCAAGAAGAGAGGGTGCTCGGCATCGACCCACTCAGGCTCGCATTGGTCGGACATGCCCGACACCGCGTCGTGCCACCAGAGGTCTCGACCCTCCCGCATCGGCACGGATTCGCCGGTGCGTCGGAGCACGAACACCGCCTCGACGGTGGGGCAACCTTCGGCAAGCGCCTTGTCGGTGGCCGCCTTGAGTTCGACGACATTGCCGCCCCGTCGTCCGCCGTCCGCCGTGATGACACAGCGCGCACCGGCATCCTCGATGCGGTCTTTCAAAGAAATTGCCGAGAAACCGCCGAATACGACCGAATGGATCGCGCCAATGCGGGCGCAAGCCTGCATCGCGATCACCGCCTCGGGCACGAGCGGCATGTAGATCACCACGCGATCGCCGCGGCGGATTCCCCTCGCCTTCAACGCATTGGCGAACCGGCATACCTCGCGGTGCAACTCGCGATAGCTCAGGCGTCGAACATCGCCCGGTTCACCTTCGAAAATGATCGCCGTTCGATCAGCGTGCGCGGAAAGATGCACATCGAGACAGTTGTACGAGACATTGAGTTCGCCATCGGCGAACCAGCGGTAATTCGGCGCCGAAGTGTCGTCGAACGTCTGCGTGAAGGTCTTGTGCCAATCGATCTCGGAGCGAGCGAGATCGGCCCAATAGCCGACGGGGTCGGTCTCGGCTCGTCGATGCAGCGCGTCGAGATCATTCACCCCGATTCGAGCCCTCCCTGCGAAAACGGGATTGGGAGGAAAAACCCTAGCCTCGTGAAGAACCGACTCGATGTTGTTCTGGCTCATCGATGAACCCTGAAAATCAATAACGGACAGGATACTCCGGACCCAAGCCTTTGAACCGCTTGTGCAGCCAAAGATATTGCGCGGGCAAACGCCGGACCTCGGCTTCGATCAATTCGTGGTGTCTGAGCGTATCGGACACGCTGTCGGGCCCTGGGAAATTTTCGATTGCCGGTCCGATGCGCACGACGTAGCCCTGATCTGCCGGCAAGCGCTCGACGAAGTACGGCAGAACCGCAGCCCCCGTGAGTCGCGCGAGCCGCGACGTGGCGGTATTCGTCGCAACGGGGATTCCGAAGAACGGCACCATCTCCGCGCCTTTGGCCCGGAATGCTTGATCGGGCGCGTACCAAACCGCCCCACCCGCCTTCAGCACACGTACCATGGCGCGGATATCGTCGCTCGCGATCATGCTGGCGGCGACGGCCCCTCGATATTTTCGGAAAAACTCACTGAGCAGCGGATCGCTCGACGGCTTGTAGACCGCATGGACCTTGCGTGCAGCGGTGATGAATCGAGCGCCGATCTCGAGTGTGGTGAAGTGCGCCGCAAGCAAAATGACGCCTCGGCCCGATGCGATCAGTCGATCGAATTCTTCGAGCCCCTCGAAACGGACGAGCGAGAGCAGTTGCTCTCGTGGCATGAACCACGCGAGCGCCGTCTCGGGCAACGAGATACCGGCCTCGTGGAAATGCCGCTTCAGCAAGTCCTCGCGCGCGGCGGCCGGCATCTCGGGGAAACACAACTCGATGTTCCGGCGTACGACTTTTTTCTGAGGCAAGGGCAATCGCCTTGCGAATTCGCCGAGTCGCCCGCCGAATCGCAGCGACGAGGGATAATCGCGGCGCGCGAGCGATTTGAGCATCCATAGCGCCGCCCACATGGGCCAACGCTGAGGAAGATAAAAACGCCACTTCATGCGGTCGTCACCCGGCACCCGCGCCAGCCAGCGCGGCAAGGCGCTCGCCCTGCTTGCGCAAGGTCGATCCGAAGTTCTGGCGATCAAAGAAGGCAGTCAAAGAATCGAGATCGGGCACTCGCGGACGCAGTGTATTTCGGTCCACTTCGAGAGGCATGTCTCGAACGATCTCCGTCAGTCGACGCGCAAGGAAGGCTTCGTCTCGGTGGCGCACAAGTTTTTCGGGCAATTTTGCGGCGCCACGGATCGGCAGCTGCGCGACGGCATCGAGATTGTCGTAAAGCTCTTCGAGCGAAACGAAGTCGCGCAACAACGCAGCTGCCGTCTTGGGGCCGACCCCCGGAACGCCGCGGATGTTGTCGACGGCATCGCCCGTCAAGGCGAGGTAGTCGGCATAGCGTTCGGGTGCCACACCGAAACGCGACTCGATCTGGTCGTAAGTCAGTCGCTGGTTCTCGGTGTAATTCCAGTAGATGTCTCCCTCGCGTATGAGCTGGGCGAGGTCTTTGTCGCGCGTCACCACCGTGGCGGGCATACCCTCGGCGCGAAATCGCGCATGCAAGGTACCGATGATGTCGTCGGCCTCGTATTCGCCGCTGCCGAAATCCGCGACGCCCAGGTGCCGGCAAAACTCCCTGCAGCGCTCGAACTGCAACTTGAGGTCGGGTGGAGCCGGCTCACGGTTCGCCTTATAAGACGGGTCGATCCGATTGCGAAACGACGTCGCGAGGCTCTCGTCGAAGGCCACCGCGAGGTAACGCGGCTTGGCACGCTCCAGAAGATCACCGAGAAAGCGCGCGAATCCGAATAGCGCGTGAACCGGATTACCCTCTTGGTCCACCATGTCGGGCGGCAGGGAGTAATAGGCACGAAACACGTATACCGAGGCGTCGACGAGGTAAACCACGTCTCATTGTACCGGCCATGGCGCCGCCGGCACGCCCACGAAGGCGGTCAGGCCATCAGGTGCTTGATACGCCCATGCAACGGACTGCTGCGCGGGAAATGCGCGAGCAGGTATTCCATCTGATCGAAGAGCACGCGCCGGCCTTTCAAAAAAATGTATTCCGCGTAGGTCGGCGTGAAGGGCACGGCCAGCAGCTGCATTTTGGCTTGCTCGGGCGTGCGCCAAGCTTTGTAGTTATTGCAGCGGCGGCAAGCGGTCACCACGTTGGTCCACACATCTCGACCGCCCTGACTGAAGGGCCTCACGTGATCGCGCGAGAGATCTCGGGTCGAGAATCGATCGCCGCAATACAGACAGAGGAAGGCATCACGCCTGAACAGTGTCTGGTTATTGAGGGGCGGGACGTAATCATTGCGCAGATGCCCCGGATTGCCGGTTTGACCCACCGTGGCGATGATGGAGTTGACCTCGAGGACGGTCCGGCACCCCGTCAGCGCATTGGTGCCACCGTACAAGCGGAACAATGGCGTACCGCAGGTGTAGGCGATCTGGTCTTGGTGGTAGAACCGCGCGGCTTCGCGGTAGTCGATCCATTCGAGGGGCATGCCGGCCACGTCGGTTCGAAGCACATGCTGGTGCAGCGGCACCCCCTCCGCAGGGCGCGCGACGATCCCGAACTCTTGGTGATCCAGACTCGACATCTCCGATGTAATTTACGGTAGTTTTGTTACAACATTCAACGGTTCCGAACTCGTTGGCGGCGGGCCGGTCTCATTGGTCACACCATGATTCACTCCCTCTCGATTTTCACATGGCTCTTGGCGGCGCTCCTTGGCTCGTCCGGCGTGTTCGCACAAGCGGCGGATCCGCCTGCCGACCCGGTCGACGAGACGGGTTCGCTCGAGGAAAGCGCCCCGGATGAAATCGAGGAAGTCACCATCATCGGTGAAGCCGCCGGTCCCGGGCTCTGGAAGGTACGCAACGGCGAGAACACCTTGTACCTGCTCGGCACCCTGAGCCCTCTCCCCAAGAAACTGCAGTGGCGATCCCGAGAAGTCGAGAACGTCCTCGCACGAGCCAAACAGGTCATCCCCGCACGCAGCGACGTCGATGCAGACATCGGGCCGATCACCGCTGTCCAGCTCTACATGCAGTACCGCAAGCTGCGCGGCAACGAAGAGAAGCAGTCTCTCGAGGCGGTCCTTCCTCCCGACGTCTTCGGTCGGTTCGAGGCGCTGCGTCAAAAATATGCGCCGCGCGAACGCGACATGCTGAAACGTCGCCCCCTCATCGCAGCCGGAGAACTTTGGCGTGAGGCGCTCTCCCGCAGCGGACTGACCGGCCGCAACGACGTGAGTCGGCAAGTCGAAAAGCTCGCCAAGTCACGCAAGGTCCCGATCGTCGTTCCGACCCTCGTCATCGACGATCCCAAGGGCGCTTTGGCGGAAGTCGGGAAAATCTCGAAAGAAGCGGAACTGGCCTGCATCCGCTCAACCCTCTCTCGAATGGAGAGCGACCTCGATGCCGCGCGGCGCAAAGCCGAGGCTTGGGCGGTCGGAGACATCGACCTGCTGCGTTCGCCGAATGCCTCGGAGCAGCGCGAGGCCTGTTGGTCAGCCCTGCAGCAAAGTCCGAAGATCGCCGGGATCCGCCAGCAGTTCGAGGACGGATGGTTTCGCCTAGCGGTCGAAGCGGTGGAGAAACACGATGTCGCTCTGGCGGTCATTCCGATCGACGAACTTTTTGGACGCAACGGCGTACTCGCGCGCATGAAAGCGCGCGGATTCAGCATCGACGAACCCTGACGCGCGCAGGGGGCTAGAGCGTCATCGACTCGAGGTAGGTCCGAAGCTCAGTCAACACCTTTCGCGTATCGGCCGAGATGCAAACAGACTTCTCTCGACGATCGTCACGCCTGCCGACTTCGATGACGAGCAAGCCGAGACGGTGCAGGCGATGGAGAAGTTTGCGGCACGCTCGATCTCCTCCCAGGCCGTTCAAACGCATGACCATCACCAATTCGGAAATGGACACGGTCTCGTGCTGGGCCGCAAGGACCAGCGCCGGGGTGAGATGAAGGTGGCGAATAAGAGACTCGGACCGTGGTTTTTTGACCCGGTCTGATTGGTTCAAAGAGTCCACTCTTAGAGGCTCCGACTATTTATTGTTTTTTTAATTCAGACCCGTCCCAAATGGGTCGGAAATGAACTGATTAACCTTAACCGACTCCCGAACTCCTGTGCGGCCATATAGACCAAATTTACTGGTCGTTGTTAGTCGCCTTTTTTGTGTATTTTTCGCATCAAGGCTTGGTCCAGACCGCCGTCCTTTATGATGCGCGGCCATGAACGCCCATCAAAGTTTTCGCTCCCACCCCTTCGGCGTCCTCCACTTGCTGTGGTTGACGATCATTGGTTTTGGCTTCCCGGCGGCCCAAGCGGAGACTCCTCTGGAGGCAGCGGCCCCCCCGAGCTGCCAGCTTGCCTTGAAGGTCGGTCGCCTCATCGACCCCGACCGAGGTGTGGTGTTACGCGATCAGGTCGTCCGTATCGGGGGCGAAACTATCCTGGGTGTGTCCCCGGCCAGTGATGCCGCACTTCGAGACTGCCCGAAGGTACTCGACCTCTCGCGTTCCACGGTGCTTCCCGGCCTCATCGACACCCACACCCACCTCACCTCGGATCCGTCGATCCTCCGTTACCAGCGACTCGGACTCTCGATTCCCCGTCTCGCTCTGATCGGTGCCGCCAATGCGCGTCGCACGCTGCTCGCCGGGTTCACGACCGTGCGCAATCTCGGCGCCGACGGCTACGCCGATGTCGCGCTACGCGATGCGATCGATGCCGGAGACGTCATCGGACCGCGCCTCGTCGTCTCCGGTCCAGGCATCGGCATCACCGGCGGCCACTGCGGCAGCAACTTGCTCGCGCCGGAGTTTCGGCAAACCTCGCTCGGCACCGCAGATGGTCCCGACGAGGTACGAAAAGCCGTCCGACAAAACGTGCGCTACGGCGCCGACGTCATCAAATATTGCGGCACGGGCGGCGTGTTCTCGAAAGGAACTCAGCCCGGCATGCAGCAGTTCACGCCGGAGGAGGTCGCGGCGCTCGTAGACGAGGCAAGAATGCATGGCCGGAAAGTCGCCGTGCATGCCCATGGGGCGAGCGGTATCAAGGTCGCTCTGCGCGCGGGTGTCGACTCGATCGAGCACGCCAGTCTCATCGACGATGAGGGCCTCGAGCTCGCGAAGAAGTACAAGGTCTACTTCTCGATGGACATCTACAACACCGACTACACGCAAACCGAATCCAAGCGTCGCGGCGAGCTGCCGGAATTCATCCGCAAAGATGCCATGATCGGCGAAATCCAGCGGCGCAACTTCGAGCGTGCGCTGAAGGCTGGCATCCGCATGACGCTCGGCACCGACGCGGGAATCTACCCGCACGGCGACAACGCAAAGCAGCTCGCCGTGATGGTGCGCTACGGCATGACGCCCATGCAGGCGATCCAGGCCGCTACGATCAATAGCGCCGACGCTCTGGGCCTCGCCGGCCGGGTCGGCACGCTCGCGCCCGGCGCCTACGCCGATTTGATCGCCGTCGAGGACGATCCGCTTGCCGATATCCGCGCGCTCGAGCGTGTGAGTGTAGTGTTGAAGGGCGGTGAAGTGGTCAAGAGCGGAGCCGCGAGCTCCACCCGATGACGACGAACGGACGAGGTGTCACGGCGATGTTCATCGCCGTCGCAGCGTTTTCGTTCATGGATGCGCTGCTCAAATTATTTGCCGCGCATTATCCGCCCATGCAGGTCGCCGCGATTCGCGGCGCGGCATCGTTGCCCTTCGTGCTCGTTCCTCTGTGGTACTCGGGTCGTCTCCATGAACTCAAGCCGACGCGTCTCGGTCTGCATCTGGCTCGCGGCGCACTCGGCGTCATCATGTTGGGTACCTTCGTACTCGCGCTACGCGAGGCGCCGCTCGCCCCAGTGTACTCGATCTACATGGCCGCCCCGTTGCTCATCGCAGCGCTTGCCGCGTGGTGGCTCGGCGAGAAAGTCGACGGGGGACGTTGGCTCGCCATCGTGATCGGACTCGTCGGCGTACTCGTCATTCTGCGACCCCGCCCCGACGGCTTGCCGCTGATCGCCGGCTTGGCCGCGGCGGTCTCGGCGCTGTGTTACGCCCTGGCGTCCGTCACCGCGCGCGTCCTCACGCGCACCGAGCGCTCCTCGACGATGGTATTCACGTTTTTGATCAGCGTGACGCTCGTCGCGGGCGCGCTCGCGGCGCCCACGTGGGTGTCGATCCGACCCACCGACTGGGGGATCATCGTGGCGGTGGGATGTTTAGGGGCTGTGGGCCAGCACTACATCACCGAAGCCTTTCGTCATGCGCCGGCCGCCGTTGTGGCGCCGATCGAATACACCGCCCTGCTTTGGGGAATCACCATCGACTGGGTGGCCTGGGCAGTGTTGCCGAGCGCCGTCATGTTGAGCGGCGCCTCGCTCGTCATCGCAGCGGGCCTCTATGTCGCCTGGCGAGAGCGAGTGGTGACACACTCACCATCGTGAACAGTCTCTACTTTCGGCTTGCGGGTGTCGCCGCGCTCTGGGGCGGTACCTTCATCGCGGGCCGCATCGCGGCGCCAGAGCTTCCGCACTTCACCGTATCGGCACTGCGGTTTTGGGTGGCATTCGCCATCCTCGCTCCGCTGCTCATCGCCATCGAAGGGCGACTGCCTCGGCTTCGGCCCCGTGACTTCGGCTTCACGGCCCTGCTCGCGCTCTTCGGTCTCGTGTTCTACAACCTGCTATTCCTCGGGGCGCTGGAGTTGATCCCGGCGGGCCGCACGGCCCTCGTCGTCGCGCTCAACCCGATCCTGACGGCGATCACCATGGCGCTCGTGTTCGGAGAACGGCTGCAGCGTCATCGCTGGTTAGGCATCCTCCTCGCGCTGACGGGTGTCTGGATCGTGCTCTCGAAGGGCGATCCTTCGCTGTTGCTGCAGCGAGTGGGACGTGGCGAATGGCTCATGCTGGGTGGCGCTTGCTGCTGGGCGATCTATACGGTCGTCGGCCGCTACGCCCTCGACGGGGAAGCCGCCGCCTCGCCGCTCGCGATCACCACCGTCACCACGCTGTGGGGCGCGTTGATGCTGACGGCCGGCATGCCGTTCGAGTGGGACGGCTGGCAGGCGAACGATGTGTCCGTCGCGGCTTGGGCGTCGATCGTCTATCTTGGCGCCGGAGGGACCGCACTGGCTTTCGTCTGGTACGCCGAGGGTCTTCAACGCCTCGGGGCAGCGCGTACCGCGGTCTTCAACAACCTCGTCCCGGTGTTCGGCGTATCGTTCGGCACACTCCTATTGGGAGAGCCCTTGCTGGTCTCGATGCTGGTTGGGGGCCTCGTAGCGATCGCAGGTGTGACGCTCACGAACTGGAGTAGTTCGCGGTAAATCAGTGACTTGCACGAGGTCGCGGAGAAACGGTTTCACAAATGCGTCATAAGAGTGTCCGAAAAGTCGTACACGCCTATTTAAACTATTGATTAAATTGATATTTTTCTGATCTGGTCAATCTTTAACCAAGCCAACGAAAATCCGTAGAAAACGCGGCGATTTTTCGCTTGAAAAGCTCACTATCCACAACGTTATCCACACCCTCTGTGGACAAACTCCAGATGCCGAAATTGGCGATCTGTCGGGTGGCGCTCGACACGCCGCTGCGGCGCACCTTCGACTATCTGATCGGAGCCGATACCCCGACGCCGCCGCTCGGCAGCCGCGTCTCCGTGCCCTTCGGCCGGCGCCAACTCGTCGGAGTGGCGATCTCGTTGGAATCCGAATCGGAGGTCGACCTATCCAAGCTCAAGTCGATTTCGAGGACGCTCGACGTGGAGCCCGCGTTCGACGCCCCTCTCCTGCGGCTACTGCGATGGGCGGCGGACTATTACCACCACCCGATCGGCGAGGTGATCGCCGCGGCCATGCCCAAACTGCTGCGCGAAGGCGCTCCACTCGTCTCTCAGACCGAGTACTGGACGGCCACCGACGGCGGCATCGCCGCACTCGAGGCGGGCGAACCCAAGCGCGCACCGAAACAACGTGAGCTCCTCGAACGACTCGTCGCGGCAGGCACTCAGGGTCTCGATGTCGCCGAGCTCAACGAACGACTGCCGGGTTGGCGAGACGCCGCGAAGGCTCTTGCCAAGCGAAATTGGTTGACCTCCGCGTCGCGCGATGCGCTGTCCGACGCGCGCGAGCGGGCGGTAGCGGAAAGTTCCGGCACGGCGGACATCCGACCCGAACTTTCCGCGCAGCAGCGCCAGGTGCTCGAGGTCATGCAATCGGCGGGCGTGACGCAGTATCACGCGTGGCTACTGCATGGCGTGACGGGCAGCGGCAAGACCGAGGTCTATCTGCGGCTCGCCGAGGAGCAATTGCAAGCGGGTCGTCGCGTACTCGTGCTGGTCCCGGAAATCGGCCTCACGCCCCAGCTCGTGGGCCGGTTTGCGCGGCGATTTCCGCAAACGCCTCTCGCCGTACTGCACTCGGGGCTGACGGACTCGGAGCGACTCGCTGCGTGGCGCGCCGCCCACAGTGGCCATGCACAACTCGTGATCGGCACACGCTCGGCGGTCTTCGCACCCATTCCGGCACTCGGGATCATCATCGTCGATGAAGAGCACGATTCATCGTTCAAACAGCAGGAAGGCGGCTTCCGATATTCGGCGCGCGATCTCGCCCTCGTTCGCGCCCATTTCCTCGATATCCCTATCGTGCTCGGATCGGCGACTCCTTCGCTGGAATCGCTGCACAACGCCGCTTCAGGGAGGCTCACACGTCTTTCGCTGCCCGATCGCGCCGCATCGGCATCGCCACCGACCTTGCGCCTCGTCGACCTGCGTCAGGAACGCGTGCATGCGGGTCTGTCGACCACCGCCGTGTCGGCCATCCAGCGTCATCTCGCCGCGGACGGTCAGATACTCGTCTACATCAATCGACGGGGCTATGCCCCCACGCTCGCGTGTACGGCATGTGGTTGGGTAGCGCCCTGCCAGTCCTGCGATGCGCGCATGACGGTATATCGTCAGGCGGCGCGGCTGCGCTGCCACCACTGTGGCGCTGATCGCGACTTGCCGCGCCAATGCCCTCAATGCGGCTATGCCGTGAAGACGGTCGGACAAGGCACCGAGCGCGTCGAAGAAAGTCTCGCCGAGACCTTCCCCGGAGTCGGCATCGCCCGACTGGATCGCGACGTCGTTCGTCGCAGCGACGAACTCGAAGCCGTGGTAGCCCGGATGTCCGGTGGCGAGGCGCGTATTTTGGTGGGGACTCAGATGGTGGCGAAGGGGCACGATTTTCCGTCTCTCACCCTGGTCGTCGTGCTCAATGCGGACCAAGGCCTATTCAGTACCGACTTTCGCGCCGCCGAGCGTCTTGCGCAGACCATCGTCCAGGTCGCTGGGCGCGCAGGGCGGGCAAATCGCCCCGGCGAAGTGCTGATCCAGACCGAATATCCCGAGCACCCCTTGCTCTCGGGTCTGCTTGCCGGCGGCTACGACGCCTTCGCTTCGGCGGCACTCGAAGAGCGTCGAGTCGCCGCCTGGCCACCGTTCTCCCGACTCGCCGCACTGCGCGCGTCCGCCCTGGAGGCGGAAACGGCGATCCGGTTTCTCGAAGCGGCACGGCGTGCGGCAGAGCCGCTCGCTCGTGCGATTCGAGCGGACGCCGATCGCCGAAGCTCCGGCTCGGTTCGATTGCTGGGGCCCGCCCCGGCAGCGATGGCCCGACGTGCCGACCGTCACCATGCGCAGCTGCTGTTGGAGAGTACCGATCGAGGGTCGCTGCATCGCCTGCTCGAGCAATGGCTGCCGGACCTCGAGGCACTGCCCGAGGCGCGGCGGGTTCGCTGGGCGCTCGATGTCGACCCGCTCGAACTCTTCTGACCCGGTAGAATCGCGCCCGTGAAAGAAGACCTGCACATCCTGCTGCAGCGGGCGCTGCAATCTCTCGAGGGTTCGCTGCTCCCCGGTCCCGTCGATCCACAAATGATCGTCCTCGATCGGGCGCGCGATTCCGCGCATGGCGACTTCGCCTCGAACATCGCCATGCGACTCGCCAAGGCTGCGGGCAAACCGCCCCGAGTGATCGCTGAAGCCATCATCGCTGCACTGCCTGCATCGCCGATCGTTGAACGCGTCGAGGTCGCAGGCGCAGGATTCATCAATTTTTTCCTCGCCAAAGATCTCTATGCGCGAGAACTCGTGCGCATTCACGACGAGGGCGAGTCCTACGGACGTCAGCGCTCCGAACATCCGCGCAAGGTGCTACTCGAATTCGTCTCCGCCAATCCCACGGGACCCATGCATGTGGGTCACGGTCGTCAGGCAGCCTTCGGTGATGCACTCGGAAATCTGCTCGCCGCAGCAGGCGATGCCGTCACTCGCGAGTACTACATCAACGATGCCGGTCGGCAGACCGAGATTCTCGCAGTATCCGTCTGGATCAGGTACCTCGAAGTCTGCGGAGAGAGCCTGAAGTTTCCGGAAAACGGTTACCGAGGCGATTACATCCGACCCGTCGCCGTCGCGTTGCATCATAAAGAGGGCGTCGCACTTCGACACCCGGCAGCGACGGTGCTCGCAGGACTGCCTGCCGATGCGCCCGAAGGCGACAAAGAAAAGCACATCGATGCGCTGATCGCCCGGTGCCGCCATCTCATCGGCGAGGCCGCGTGGGAGCAGATGCTGGAGTCGAGCATCGCGGCGATGCTTGCCGAGATCCGCGACGATCTCGATGGCTATGGTGTCCACTACGACAACTGGATCTCCGAGCGCGCCTTCGCCCAAGGCGGCGCTGTCGAGCGCGCGCTCGAGCGTCTGCGCGCCAAAGATCTGCTTTACATGAAAGACGGCGCCGAATGGTTCAAGGCTACGCAATTCGGCGACGATGAAGACCGCGTCGTCGTCAGGGAAAACGGCGTCAAGACCTACTTTGCCTCTGACATCGCTTATCACCTCGACAAGCGCGAACGCGGTTTCGACATGCTCATCGATGTACTCGGCGCCGATCATCACGGTTATGTGACCCGAGTACGCGGCGGTCTGCAGGCCTTCGGTCATCCCGGTGATTGCCTCGAAGCGCCGCTGATCCAGCTCGTCGCGCTGTTCCGCAACGGCGTCAAGATGTCGATGGGCAAGCGTGAGGCCAACTTCGTCACGCTGCGTCAGTTGCGCGAGGAAGTCGGCAACGATGCCTGTCGCATCTTTTATTTGATGCGCAGCAACGATCAGTCACTCGACTTCGATCTCGACTTGGCAAAGTCGAAGACGAACGAGAACCCCGTTTTCTACGTGCAATACGCACACGCCCGCGTGGCAAGCGTCATGAAGGAACTCGCCGCACGCGGCTTCGCTTACGACTTCCAAAGTACGCGCCATATCGTCCTCGAACGAGGCGCCTCCCTGCTCGCGGGTCAGCAAGCCGAAGCCATGCTCTCTTGCGTATCTCGTTATCCCGAGGTCATCCAGCAGTCGGCTTCGCAGCGCGCGCCCCACGCTCTCGTGCACTACCTGCGCGAACTCGCGACCACCTTGCACGCCTTCTACAACGCCGAACGGGTACTCGTTCCCGAAGCGGATGTGCGCAGTGCGCGCGTCTATGCGCTGCTCGCCGTACAGCAAGTGCTGCGAAATGGACTCGCCATACTCGGCGCTTCGGCTCCGGAGTCGATGTGAGCAAGACGCCGATCGGCCGGGACTTCAAGCGTGCAGGGCGCCGCGGTGGTACCGATTTCAATTTTTCGAACGAGTTTTTCGCGGGCCTCGCGGCAGGCCTTGCCGTAGCGGTCGGCGTTTTCTTCTGGCAGCAGCAAGCCCTGAAGGATGCGGTACGCGCGGCCGAAGAAACGGAGGCCACACCTCGCCCGGTTCGACGCGATCCCGTCGCAGCGACGACGGCCGAACCCGATCGCGAATACGATTTTTACGGGATGCTGCCCAAGAGCGAAGTGGTCGTCGCGACGACCGACCCCAAGGCACCCTTGCCCACCTTGCCGAATACCCCCATCGAGCGACCCGGGGTGTACGTGCTTCAACTCGGCATGTTCAAAAATCCGGAAGAAGCCGAACGCCTGCAAGCGAAGTTGCTGCGCCTCGGCGTGCAATCAGCCGTCCAACGGATCGCCATGGAGAACGACGTGCTGCACCGGGTTCGCATCGGACCGGTCAGCAATCTTGGTGATCTGAACCGAACTCGAGCCGCTTTGCAGCGCGCGGAGATCGATGCGGTCGTGATTCGCGTCGGCGATTAGGTTTCGATGTCGTCCGGCATGCTGCGGAAGTCCACGCCGAGCGCGCGCAATTTCCGGTAGAGGTGGGTCCGCTCCATTCCGACCCGCTTGGCGAGCTGCCCCACTTTGCCGTGGCACAGCAAAAGCTGTTGCTGCAAATAGGCTCGCTCGAAATGTTCTCTCGCCTCGCGCAAACCCAGCGCCAACAGATCTTGCTTGACCAGCGTCTCGGTCGAGGGCGCAACCTGTGCGAGTTCCCGCTCGATGTCGTCGAGCGAGACTTCCTCTCCTCCGCCCTGCAGAAGCAGACGGCGCACCATCGTTCGCAGTTCCTGAACGTTGCCGGGCCACGGATAATTTCGCAGACGATTCTGCGCCGCGATGCTGAAGCGCCGGAATCCGAGACCCTCACCATCGACCAAGCGATCGACGTAGTGCCTGAGCAGATCCGGAACGTCTTCGGCGTACTCCCGCAGCGAAGGTACGCGCGCCACGATGGCGCTCAAATGCGCCAATAAATCACGACGCACGACGCCCTGCTCGATATCGGGCTGGGCCGAGCAGACGATGCGCGCCTGGAACGGACGAGCTTTGGCATCTCCGAGCCGCGAGTAACTGCGGGTCTCGAGCAACCCGAGCAAGGCCCGTTGCGCCGACGTCGGCAGATCGCCGATTTCATTGATGAACAACGTTCCGTCGCCCACCTGGCTGATCAGCCCGTCGGCGCCCGCATGACCGAATAGCGCCGCCTCGGCGTCTACTTCGCGCAGAGTGCTCGACACGATCACCATGAAAGGCTTGGTCGAACGCGGACTGTGATCGTGAACGAAACGCGCGAACGCCTCGCGACCCGAGCCGAATTCTCCGAGCAGCATCAGCGACGCATCACTATTGGCGTGTCGCTGCAACTCGCTGCGCAATTGCTGAACTTGTCGGCTCTTGCCCACCGGAGCCGCGATCGATCCGGATTTGGCTTTGGCCGACGCCTTGCGAGCGCGCGCGCCCTCGAGTGCTTTTTCGACGGTCCGCAACAACTTGGCGAGCGACAGCGGCTTTTCGACGAAATCCATCGCGCCGAGCCGGGTAGCTTCGACGGCCGTATCGACCGTGCCATGACCGGACATCATCACGACGGCGCAGGAATTGGCGCTCGTCGAAGACCACTCACGAAGCAGCGTGATGCCATCGACATCGGGCATCCAGATGTCGAGCAGCACGAGATCGGGCTGCTGACGTTGGCGGAGTGCGCGGGCCTCGGTTCCGTTGGCCGCCACTTCGACGTCGTAGCCTTCCTCGGTCAAGATTTCTTTGACAAGGCTGCGGATGTCCGCTTCGTCATCCACCACAAGAATGCGTGCTGCACTCATGCCCGCTCCCTCCTACGCTCCCCCTGCTCGGTGCCGGGGGCTGCCGCCCTCTCTTGCTCCAGCACCGGGAACATAACACGGACCATAGCACCGCCCGAGAGACGATTCCCCACCTCGATGCGCCCCCGATGGTCCTCGACGATCTTCTTGACGATGGCAAGGCCGAGCCCGGTGCCCCGAGGCTTGCTCGTGACATAAGGATCGAATACCCGGCCGATCATGTCCGGCTGAAACCCCGGTCCGTTGTCCGACACCGCGAGCTCGATGAAGGAGCGGCCGTCCAGCTCGACGATCCCGGTCCGGATGTCGATCACGGCGGGTCGTACACCCTCCAGCGCCTCGAATGCATTGGTCAGTAAATTGTTGAGGACCTGCCGCACCCGGGATCGATCCGCGTCCACCGAGACCGGAGTCTCCCCGAGATGGGTCACGAGATCGATCGACGCCGCCTGGGATCGATAGAGATCGGTGACTTCGGCGACGAGCCGGTTGAGATCGAACGCGGCAACCTGCATGGCCGGAGCACGGGCGTACTCGCTGAAGTCGTTCACCATTTGTTTCATGGACTCGACTTGCTGAACGATGGTGTGGGTCGAGCGCTCGACCATGTCGGCATCCGGCCCGGATAGCACCGGCAGCAACTTGCGACGCAACCGCTCTGCCGACAGTTGGATCGGGGTCAGCGGGTTCTTGATCTCGTGCGCCAATCGGCGCGCGACCTCACCCCAGGCTGCATCACGTTGAGCCTGCAGCAAATGAGTAACGTCATCGAAAACGATCACGAACTGCTCTGGCTCTTCCCTCTCCTTGGGTAGCGGCACGCAGGCACAGACGAGGACTCGTGCCCCGGATTTTCCCGACGCAGACTGCAACTCGATCTGCTCACGCCATTCATCGCGACCCGCATCGAACCGCGTACGCAATTCGGCGACGAACGCCCGCAACAAACCCGTCTCGGCATCCGTACCCGCACCGAGCGTACGACCCACCGCCGCGCCGAGATCGACTCCGAGGATGCTCCCGGCCGAATCATTGACGCGCTGAACGACCAGATTTCGATCAACCGTCAGCACTCCCGCCGACAGGCGAGCGAGGATGATGGCGAGGCGCTCGCGCTCACGCTCGACCGCCGCGCGACTGCTCTCCGTCTCTTCGCGTGCTCGTCGCAATCGCTTGGTCATATCGTTGAACGACTGAACCAGAAATCCCATTTCGTCGTGCGAAGTGAGCGGCACCCGCATGCCGAAGTCACCCTTCGCGACCGCGCGCGTACCGGCCATGAGATCCTGAACGGGCTTGAACAAGATCTCTGCCGAGTAGATGGCACCGTAGATCGCACCGAGCAACGTGACGAGTAATACCATCGTCAACGTGAGCCTGAAGCTGTATTTCAAAGGTTCGCGCAGCTCGGCGAGATCGCCGTACTGCGAGTAGGACCGCTGGACGGCGTCGGTCAGTTCGGCAAACTGCCGCGGAAGCTCGTAGATCATGACGACGAATCGCGCATCGCCGCTCGCAAACGGTGCAGCCCTGATGGGTGCCGCGGTACGAATGAGATATCGGGAGTCCCCTACCGGCTCGAGACTGAGATACGTCGAGCCGCTCGACACCGCACGAACGAGATCTGCAGGCGGACGATCCGGGAGCGAGTCCGGAACCTCCTGACTCGCAGCGCCGATGATTCTTTCGTATTCGCCGTAGAGAACGATTTCGCTCGCGCCCGAAACGCGCAACTCCTCATCGAGGGCGAACAGCGCACCACCCGAACTCTGATTGGCGAGCGATGCAGCGAAGCGCTCGGTACGCCCACCATATTCACGCATGCGCAGGTCGAGCGCCGATCGAGACAACACCACCGCGTCGTTGAGACCTTGCTTGATCTCGACCCGGAACCAGCTGTCGATGCCCCGATTCAAAAATTCGAGAGAAAAGACGTAGACCGTCAGTAAGGGCAACGCGACCAGCGCACTGAACACCAGAACGGTACGCGAGGTCAGCCGAGACCCCGGCACTCCGCTGCGATAAGCCGACACGAGCTGATAGATCTTTCGCGCGAGCAGCACGATGATCACGACGACGGCTGCCGCACTCGCGAGCAGTATCCAAGGCTGGAGCCGACCAAACTGCTCGGAGTTTTGCGCGGACAGGAAAAGCGCAAAGAGCGCGCCGACGACGACCGCGATCCAGATCGCGATCAAGATGCGGGTGCGACGACTGCTCAGCGCGGCAGTGACCATGAATACCACTCGCTCTCTCGTTGCCAGTCATCCGACCAGAACATGAGCGCGCGCAGCGCATCGGTGAGTCGTCCGCGTCGCACGCTCGCGCGGACACTGACGAGATACGACCCCGGTGTCGTCACTTGCGAGGCCACCAGGATCGGCCAACTTTCGATGCTGCCCAGGGCAGCGAGTGCCTCGTCGAGCGTCGCGTAGGATTTCTGCTCGTCCTCGAGCAGCGGATCACGCACGACATAGCGCTCGCTGACGGAGTGATAGCTGAGCTCTCGTCTCAGCTGCAGGGCCACCACGTTTTCATTGGCCCAGAAGCGTCGCTCGCGGGAAACCTCCACATCGACGTCATAGGACAGCGAAACGCCGTCACGCAACGCGCTCGCCGTCTCGTCACTGGAGGGGTATCGCGTTCGCACGTGCAACTGGTAGACGCCGCCCACCACGTTGACGAACGCAGACTGGACTTCCAGAGTTCCGTCAAGCGGATCCGCACGCAACTCGGGCCACTGCCACGGCATCGCACCTGCGAGCCAAAGACATGCGACGGTCATGAACCTGACCCACAGACGCCGGATTTTTCCGTCTTTCGTGGTCATGCATCCCCACCCCGAACGAGGCAAGCATAATAGAACCCGTCCGTGGACGCCTGACCCGGCGCCGGAATCAGCTGTACCCCAACCTCCCGACGCAATGCTCCCTCGGGCAAAGCGAGATGCTGAGGCCACGGCAGCCACCTCGCCTCCGGAGTGGCCGCGAGAAAGGCCTGCACCACCGCGTCGTTCTCTTCCGGCAAGACGGAGCATGTCGCATACACGAGCTTTCCGCCGGGGGCGAGCTTCGAAAAAGAATTGCCGAGGATGCGTTTTTGAAGCGCTGCGAACCGGGCGCCATCTTCCGGGCGACGCAAGAGCTTGATATCCGGATGACGCCGGATCACCCCCGTCGCCGAGCACGGAGCATCGACGAGAATACGATCGAAGGCCCGCTCATCGGAGAGCGCCTTCGGGTCGGCAAGGTCGGCCAGTCGGGTTCTCGCTCGAGACGCTGCCGTCCCGATGCGCTCGAAAGTCGATGCGACGAGCGAAAGTCTCGACGCATCGTCATCGACCGCAAGCAGCTCGATCCCCGGAGTTCTCTGCAAGATATGCGCGCTCTTGCCGCCGGGCGCCGCACAGGCATCGAGCACACGATGTCCGGTTTTCGCATCGAGCAGCAATGCAGCGAACTGCGCCCCGGCATCCTGCACCGAAACTCGCCCTTCGGCGAAGCCCGGCAAAGCCGCGACCGGTGTCGATTGGGTGAGTACTATCGCCTCTGGCGGCGTATCGAGCGCAAACCCTTCGCGTCCTGCCGCTGCGAGCTCGGCGAGATATTCTTTGACAGTGGTCGCGGGCGCAACGCGCAGCGTCATGGGCGGATGCTCGTTATTCGCCGCCAGTATCGTGCCTGCACGATCGGGATAGACCGACTCGAGCCGATCGACGAGCCACTGCGGATGCGCGACACGCGTGGCGAGATTCCGGTCTGCACGCTCGAGCAACTCTCTGCGCTCTCGAACGAATCGACGAAGCACGGCGTTCACGAAACCGGTGGCTCGTCCGAGGCCGAGTGCTCGCGCGGCATCCACGGCGAGATGGACACTCACCTCGGGCGCCGAGCGCGAGTATTCGATTTGATGCGCAGCGGTCACGAGCAGTGAGCGAAGCAGCGGCGGGATATCTTCGGCCGGCCGATCGACGATCGACGACAGCGCCGGTGCAAGCCTCAGGTACCAGCGAAGCGTACCGAGGGCGATGGCACGAACTGCAGCACGATCACCGCGGTCATCCGCCGCTTGCAGTGCGAAGTCTGCCGAGCGACCCGAATGGGCAACTGCACTCACGGCCTCCACCGCCGCGGCGAGAGTCGCGGCGCCCGGCGCAAGTCGAGTACCGCCTTTCACCGGCTGTGACTCCATGACGTCTACATCAGCATTCATTCAAAAAATTCCTCGGTGGAACGCAGGCCGTTTGCAAATTCACGGGCTGACATGGTGCGACGCCCAGCGCGCTGCAACTCGGCGATCCCGAGTACGGCATCACCGCAAGCCACGAACAGAAGATCGTCGCGAAGCCCGAGAATCGCTCCGGGCGGACGAGTGACCTGAGCAATTCCAGGCAGAACCCGCGCGCGATGCACTCGAACCTGCTCGCCCCGATGCGTCGTCTCGGCGATCGGCCAAGGCCTGAACGCCCTGATCCGGCGATCGATCTCGATGGCGGAAAGCGTCCAGTCGATACGCGCCTCGGACTTCTCTATTTTTTTGGCGTAGGTGGCGCCCACAGCGGGCTGCGGATTCGGCGTGATCGAGCCCGACACGATAGCTGTAAGCACTTCGAGGAGCGCAGGCGCCCCGATCGCAGCGAGCTTCTCGAGCATGACGATCGAATCGTCGGTCTCGGAGATGGATAGCGCGCGCTGCAGCAAGATGGGACCCGTATCGAGCCCAGCATCCATTTGCATGATCGTCACGCCCGTTTCGGAATCACCTTCGAGAATGGCGCGCTGCACGGGGGCAGCACCGCGCCAGCGCGGCAGCAACGAGGCATGGATGTTGAGACATCCATGCTTGGGGATGGCGAGCACCTCGGGCGGTAGGATCAAACCGTAGGCGACGACGACCATGGCATCGGGTCGCCAGGCCTCGATATCGGCGCGACCTTCCGGGGTACGCAAAGTGCGGGGCTGCGCGAGCGGCAGTGCGTTTTCGAGTGCGAATTCTTTGACAGCACTCGCCGACAATTGGCGACCGCGGCCCGCCGGTCGATCCGGCTGCGTCAACACACCGACGATCTCGTGACTCGACTGCACGAGCGCAGCGAGCGGGGGCACTGCGAAATCCGGCGTGCCGGCAAAAACGATGCGCATCGGGTTGAAGGCGCTGAGGTCAGCGGCCGAGGGCGGCGCCGGCTGGAACCTTTTCGGAATCCTGCTTGGCGGGACGATCGCGACGCTCTTTCTCCAGCTTCTTGCGGATACGGTCGCGCTTCAGTGTCGAGAGATAGTCGACGAACAACTTTCCGTCGAGATGGTCCATCTCGTGCTGAAGACACACGGCACGAATGCCGTCGAGCTCGCATTCGAACACCTTGCCGTCGCGATCCTTCGCCCGAACACGCACGCGTTGCGCGCGTTCGACTTCGTCGAAGATTCCGGGGACGGACAGACAACCCTCCTCCATCACGCCCACTTCCTCTTGCGAAAGGATCTCCGGGTTGATGAAGACGAGCGGATCGCTCCGATCGTTGCTGCAATCCATCACGATGAGCTGACGGTGGACATCGACTTGCGATGCGGCGAGGCCGATGCCCGGTGCCGCGTACATGGTCTCGAACATGTCGTCGATCAGCCGCGAGAGCGCGGCATCGAAGGTCGTGACCGGCACGGCACGGGTCCGAAGTCGAGGATCAGGGAATTCGAGGATGTCGAGCAATGCCATGGGCGGGGACCCCTGCCAGAAAGGTAGTTCGTTGGACATCATTATATCAGCGAGGTTTCGCGCCTTTTCCGACTCGCTGAAATCGCGGTGCTCCGTACCCTTGGGCACCCATGGCCACACCCGAACACTACCGATTCGCCTGCCTCCCCCGACTCGATGCCAATGCATGGTGTCGCCTCTTGGGGCGCCTACCATCCCCGCTCGATCTCATCGGTCTATCTCAAGATCGTCTCCTGTCGCTCGGCCTCTCCCACGCGGCGGCACTGGCGCTGCAGCAGGACGACCCATCTCGACATCGCGCCACGCTCGAGGCGCTCGAGCGCCACCACATCGAAGTCATCGCCGCTCACGAGCCCGACTACCCGCCCCAGCTGCTGGCCTTGCGCGGCTCGCCCGCGGTGCTCTTCGTCCGAGGTCACCGCGAAGCGCTGAAAACCGAGCAATTGGCGATGGTCGGCAGTCGACACCCGACGGCCAACGGGGCGCTCACCGCCCGTGATCTCGCCTTCCATTTCGCCCAATGCGGACTCGCCATCACGAGCGGACTCGCGACCGGCATCGACGCCGCAAGCCATGTCGGGGCGCTCGCGGCCGAGGGCATCACGATCGCGGTCTGCGGAACCGGACTCGATCGGGTCTACCCCGATACCCACGTCGAGCTCGCCGAGCGCATCCTCGAGCGCGGCGCCCTGATGAGCGAGTTCCCCCCGGGAACCCCGCCCCTGCCCCACCATTTCGTGCAACGAAATCGCCTCATCAGCGGCCTGTCGGTGGGCGTGCTCGTGGTCGAAGCCGCCGCCAAAAGCGGGTCGCTGACGACCGCGCGATACGCCAGCGATCAGGGGCGGGAGGTCTTCGCCGTGCCCGGGTCCATCCACAGCCCACTGTCGCGGGGATGCCACGAACTTCTAAGGGAGGGCGCCACCTTGGTCGAAAATGCCGAAGATGTTTTTCGAGAACTAAAAAATAACCAATTAAATCAATTAATTAAACCATCGCTTCGACTCGCTCCACCCGGGGCCTTGGAGGGGTCGCGGTTGGACAACCCCTCCGAAATCCTGTTAGATGCCATCGGCTTCGAGCCTACGAGCCTCGATGCGCTCATCGCGAGCACCGGCCTCTCCAGCACATCTGTAGCGTCCTTGCTCCTCTCCCTCGAGCTCGAGGGACGTGTCGCATCAGACTCCTCGGGCCAAGTTTATAAAGTGCTTCATTTGACCCATAACGAATGACCCAAACGACCGACAACGGCAGCGTCCTCGACATCCTCATATATGTGTTCGACCGGTACATGCTGGCCGACGCCCCCGATGTGCCCGAGCGTGACGCCCTGGCAGAAGATCTCGAGCGCGCAGGTTTCCCCGGCGACAACGTCGAGCGTGCGCTCGATTGGCTCGCCGATCTCGCCTATGAACGCCACCGCCCATCGCTCGCCGAATCCGGTCCGCGTGCCATGCGGGTGTTCACGGACGCGGAACACAATCACTTGCCGGCCGACTGCCGCGGTTACCTGCTCGAGCTCGAGCGAATCGGCATCCTCTCGCCGCAGCAACGCGAAATCGTCATCGAGCGCCTGCTTGCGCTCGATTCCTCCGAACTCGATGTCGACCAGCTGAAGTGGGTTGCCCTCATGGTGCTCTCCAGCCAGCCCGGCGAAGAACTCGCCTGCTCGCGCATGGAAAATCTCGTGTTCGATCTGCCGCTCGAACGGCCCCACTGACCCTGCGCCGGAGACGGCCCCATGGCTGAAAACCTCGTCATCGTCGAATCACCGGCGAAGGCCAAGACCATCAAGAAGTACCTCGGTCCCAAGTTCGAGGTACTCGCGTCGTACGGTCACGTTCGCGATCTCGTGCCGAAGGAAGGCGCCGTCGACCCGTCGCGCCGTTTCGCGATGAAGTACGACGTCATCGAACGTAACGAACGCCACGTCGACGCCATCTCGCGAGCCGTGCGCAAAGCCAAGGCGCTTTATCTCGCGACCGACCCCGATCGCGAAGGTGAGGCGATTTCCTGGCACTTGCGTGAGCTTTTGCAAGATCGCGGCGATCTCGAGGGCAAGGAAGTTCATCGCGTCGAATTCTTTGAAATTACCCGGAACGCAGTACGCCAAGCGATCGAGTCGCCGCGCGATCTGTCGCTCGATCTCGTCAACGCGCAGCAGGCTCGCCGCGCGCTCGACTACCTCGTCGGGTTCAATCTTTCGCCCCTGCTCTGGAAGAAAGTTCGTCGAGGCCTCTCGGCCGGCCGCGTGCAGAGTCCTGCGCTGCGCATGATCTGCGAGCGTGAAGCGGAGATTCAGGCCTTCATCCCGCGCGAATATTGGTCGCTCGATGCGCAGGGCGAGCGCGAGACCCAGTCTTTCCCCTTGAAGCTCGTCGAATTCGAGGGTCGCAAGGTCGAGCAGTTCAGTTTCACCAACGCAGACCAGGCGCAAACCGTCGAACGCGCGTTGTGCAAAGCGAGCGGTGCAGGCACCCCCGCAGGCGATGCCCCGCTGTCGCCTTCCGGAAAGTTGCGCGTGCTCTCGGTCGATCGCAAGCAGCGCAATCGCAATCCCGCTCCGCCGTTCACCACCTCGACGCTGCAACAGGAAGCCGCGCGCAAGCTTGGTTTCTCGGCGCAGCGCACCATGCGTCTCGCGCAGCAACTTTATGAAGGTGTCGATTACGGTGAAGGCGCCGTGGGTCTCATCACCTACATGCGTACCGATGCGGTCAACCTCGCCAACGAGGCCATCACCGAAATTCGCGAGGTCATCGGGCGCGTCTACGGCGCCGAGTCGCTGCCGGAGTCGCCGCGCTTCTACAAAAACAAATCTCGCAATGCCCAAGAGGCTCACGAGGCCATCCGACCGACGTCTGCCTCCGTCTTGCCGCAGACGCTCGAGGGCAAGATCGACGCGGATCAGCTCAAGCTCTATTCGCTCATCTGGAAACGTGCGGTCGCGTGCCAAATGACCCACGCGGTGTTCGACACCGTAGCCATCGATCTGCTTGCCGGCCCAGATGGTCCGCAGCGTCACATGCTGCGCGCCAACGGCTCGACGCTGCTCAAGGCGGGTTTCATCGCGGTCTATCTCGAAGGACAAGACGACTCATCGGACGATGAAGGCGATCGCATCCTGCCGGCCATGAGCGAAGGCGATGAGATCAAGCTCGTCAACCTTCGCGGCACACAGCATTTCACCGAGCCGCCGCCGCGCTTCTCCGAAGCCTCGCTCGTCAAGGCGCTCGAAGAGCATGGCATCGGTCGCCCATCGACTTATGCGTCCATCATCTCGACACTCAAAGATCGCGAGTATGTCGACATGGATGGTCGGCGCTTCATCCCGACGGATATCGGCAAGATCGTCAACAATTTCCTTAGCTCGAACTTCGGCGAATACGTCGACTACGGTTTCACGGCCGCCATGGAAGACGAGCTCGATGCCATTTCGCGTGGCGAAGAAGCCTGGACCGATCCGCTTCAAAAATTTTGGCAGCCGTTCATCGATCGGGTCGAACACATCGAGAAAACCGTTTCGCGGGACGAAGCGGCCCAAGCTCGCGAACTCGGTACTGACCAGGCGAGTGGCAAACCCATTTCGGTTCGCATGGGCCGTTTCGGGCCATTCGTGCAGATCGGCACGCGCGATGACGAAGACAAGCCACGCTTCGCGGGGCTGCGCCCCGGTCAGAGCATGGACAAGATCACGCTGCCCGAAGCGCTGCAGCTTTTCCAGTTGCCGCGCAAGCTTGGCGAGAGCCCGGAAGGCGAACCGCTCGAAGCCAACATCGGACGCTTCGGCCCCTACATCAAATACGGCAGCAAATACGCCTCGCTCAAGGCCGAGGATGATCCGTACACGATCACCCTCGAGCGAGCAATCGAGGTGGTGGCAGCCAAAAAACTGGCTGATGCCAACCGGATCATCCAGGACTTCGGCATCGACGACATTCAAGTGCTGAACGGACGTTATGGTCCGTACATCACCGACAAGCAGCGTAATGCGCGTATCCCCAAAGACCGCGATCCGAAAACTTTGACGCTCGACGAATGTCGCGCGTTGCTTGCCGCGGCGCCGCAGCGCCCCGGTCGAGGTCGTTTCGGCAGCAAGGCTGCAAAATCCGCCGGCAAGAAAACCGTGGCAAAAAAGAAGTCGAGCGGTACCGCCGACACTGCAGAGGCGCCGGCGAAACCCGCCCGTGCCAAGGCAGCGCTGAAGAAAAAGAAAGCCAAAGCCAAGAGCAAGAAAGCGGCAGCGGACGCTGCCGACTGACGCGGGCCGGTGAAATACCGACACGCGTTCCATGCCGGAAACTTCGCGGATGTGCTGAAGCACGTCACGCTGCTCGCGCTGCTCAGGTCGCTCACGAAGAAAGACAAGGGGCTGCTGCTGCTCGACACCCATGCGGGCCGCGGACTCTATGATTTATCGTCCGGCGACGCGAGGCAGGCCAACGAGGCAGACGGCGGCATCGAACGTTTGTCGACTCGGGCGGCGCAAGACGAAGCCAAGTTCAATGCGTTTCCGGAGATCATCGATTACCTGAAGGTCGTCCGAGAGACACGGCAACGCACCGCGGATCGACACGCTTATCCCGGCTCGCCTCTGGTCGCGCTCGCAGCGCTCCGTCACCAAGACCGACTCACGTTGATCGAGTCGCAACCCGCGGAGCACGCCGCGTTGCGGGAAGCGGTCAAAAACGCGAGCCGGCACGCACGGGAGCGCGGCGGTACACCCGAGTCCATCACCATCGAATGCGCGGACGGCTATGAACGGCTGCCTGCATGGCTGCCTCCCATCGAGCGTCGCGCACTCGTCATGATCGATCCGCCGTACGAAGACACGGCTCACGATTTCAAATCTGCCGAGCGCGCCGCACAAGAAGCTTTGCGACGACTGGCCAACGCCGTAATCGCGATCTGGTACCCCATAAAGCAGGTCAAAGATACCGATGCATGGCGCTCGAGGTTGATTTCTGCACTGCCGCAAAAAGCTGGCGGTGAGGCGGTCGTGGGGCTCACGCTGGAGCTTTGGATCCATCCTCTCGATAACCGCGTGGGCTTGAATGGCTCGGGGATGCTGCTGATCAATCCGCCGTTCCAATTCGAGGATCGCGCTCGCCACTGGCTGCCGGCGCTACATGCCGCGCTCGATCCGCAAGGCGGTGGCGGCTGCGCCGTGAGATAACATCACGCCCACCATGACGCGATCCGATACTGCAAACATTTCGGCAACCCCCGATCGCTATGGCGTCGTCGGCCATCCGATCGCGCACAGTCTGTCGCCCGCCATACACGCTCTCTTCGCCGAAGCCACTCGACAATCGATGACCTACGACCGGTACGACGTCGCGCCCGAAAACTTTGATCGTGAAGTCTCTGCGTTCTTCGAGAGCGGTGGCCGTGGTCTCAATGTCACGGTACCTCATAAAGAGCACGCTGCGACGTGGGCGGACGAACTGACCCCGCGCGCTCGACGCGCGGGTGCGGTCAACACGCTCGTCAGACTCGAGGACGGTCGCATACGCGGCGACAACACCGATGGCGCGGGTCTCATGGCAGATCTCACGCGACTCGGTGTGGACGTGAACGGTCGTCGTGCACTCATTCTCGGCGCCGGTGGTGCCACCCGCGGCATCCTCGGGCCCCTGCAAGAACAGGGTCCTGCCGAACTCGTCATCGCCAATCGAACGGCCGAGCGTGCGCGCACGCTGGTCGGCGATCGAGGCTGTCGCTACGACGAGCTCGGTCCGTTTTTGGATCGCGGTGACTTTGATCTCGTGATTCATGCGACACCGCTCGGGTTGAGTGGTGGCATTCCGGAGGTCGATCCGAGAATCATCAGCCCGCGAACGTTTGCGTACGACCTCGGTTACGGCAAGCCCGACACGCCGTTCATCCGCTGGGCGCGGCAGCACGGCGCAGCCGGTGTGGCTCAGGGTCTCGGCATGTTGGTGGAGCAGGCGGCAGAGTCTTTCCAAATCTGGCGGGGTATCGCGCCCAACACCGCAGCCGTTCACCGCACGATCGCGGCGTGAGACACCTTACTCGTCGTTCGACCTGAAAAGTTGGTGACGCCGCGCGTACCAGAAGAAGAGCGGCAGCTCCATCAACAAAAACGTCATCACGGTGAAGCCGAACCAGCCCACCTCGGTGACGAGCAGATCGAATCGCTCTTCGGAACCCCAAAAGTTGAAACCCACCACGAGCAACGCGCAAGCGTTGGCGATCAGATCGTTGATGGCGAGTCGGTTCTGGTCAGCGCCTGCGAAGCGCGGGTAAACGATGAAATACGCGCACAGCAGAATGACCGCATTGACTGTAAGGACGAACTGTTCGGGACTGCTCATCGGGGGTTCCACGCTTCTTCAAACTGTCGCATTCTATCGCGAGTGGCTCGGTTATCCTTCCGACAGCCTCCATTCGCCTGCTTCGGGAGCCCGCATGACTCTACGCATCGATCGCCGCCAACTGATTCACGCCGCCATGTTCGGGCTCGGCGCCCTATCGCTGCCGGCGATGGGCAACCTGCTTTCGGCGCGCGGGTTCACCCACGGCGTCGCGAGTGGCGAGCCCGATATCGATTCCGTGCTGCTCTGGACCCGATTCGCCGCGGACGCCGATGTCCGCTTGAAGGTCGAGGTGGCGCGCGACGTAGGCTTCAATCGCATCGTCGGCGGCGGTGAGGCGGTTGCCGAATTTCAGCGCGACTGCACCGCGCGTCTCACCGTTCGTGGTCTCGAGCCCGGTCGCTGGTATTTCTATCGCTTCATCGCGCCCGACGGCTCGATGAGCGTAACGGGCCGAACGCGAACTCTGCCGGTCGGAGACGTCTCGAAGTTCGGCATCGGCCTCTTCTCGTGTTCGAACCTCGGGTTTGGCTGGTTCAACGCTTACGCCCACGCCTGTGAGCGCAGCGACCTCGACGTGATCGTGCATGTCGGCGATTACCTATACGAGTACCCGCTCGGCAGTTATCCCGATTTGAAATCTTTGATTCCGGGTCGTCGCATCGAACCGGAACACGAGATCGTCTCGCTCACCGATTACCGCTTGCGTTACGCAAGCTACCGACTCGATCCCGATCTGCAGCGGTTGCATCAGTTCTACCCGATGATCGCGCAGTGGGATGATCACGAGCTCACCAACGACGCCTGGACGGACGGCGCCGAAAATCATCAGCCCGCCACCGAGGGAGACTGGTCCGTGCGCAGGGCCGCCGCCGAAAAGGCGTATCGAGAGTGGATGCCCGTCAACGACTCGCGTTGGCGCGACTATCAGATCGGCTCGCTGGCCACGCTCTTCAAACTCGAGACACGCATCTCTGGCCGCAGCGCACCGCCGGATCTCGAAAGCGCGCTCAAAGGACGCGAAGACATCGCAAAGGCCCTCATCGAATTTCGTGAGGGTACGGTCAAATCTCCGAGCCGAACGATGCTCGGTGCAGAACAAGAGCAGTGGTTGCGTCGTGGCTTGCGTCGATCGGCAGCTGCCAAAACTCGATGGCAGGTGCTGGCTCAGCAGGTGTTGATGGGTGAAATCATCATGCCGCAGGACGCTGCGAAATGGGTGGGCCCCGACTCGCCCGAGTTCATACGACGACGATTGCGAGCGGGTCTTGCCGCCTCACGCGCAGGCTTGCCCTACAACCTCGACAGTTGGGGAGGCTTCCCTGCCGCACGAGAGCGACTCCTCAAAGATGCGGCGGATGCCAACGCCGATCTCGTCGTTCTCGCCGGCGATACCCACAATGCCTGGGCACAAAATCTTTCCATCGGAAAACAAAAAGTGGGGGTCGAGTTCGCCACTCAGTCGGTGGCCTCGCCCGGATTCGAATACAACCTGCCAGGCGTCGATCCGCGCGAGATCGCGCGCGCAGTCACCGCGAATAATCCAGGCCTCGTGTACATGGACGCGAGCCGACGCGGCTATACGAGCATCCTGCTCACGCCCGAGTCGGTCTCCGGTCAATTCCATTTCCTCAAAACGGTTCGCGAGCGCAGTACGGCGCTCGAGGAGACACGAACTCTTCGAGTGAGGCACCGCGCGCGCGAACTCGATGCCGTCTGATCCTGAGGTTCGGGGCGTTGCACATGACCACTGATCTCGTCACCGCTGTTTTCGTCGTGGCCCTCACCGTCAGCGTGCTGTTGAGCGTGTGGCTCGCACGAAGACAGATCGCGCACGTCAGCGCGCATCGGGATCGGGTTCCGGAGGGCTTTCGAGAGGTCATCAGCCCCGAGGCGCATGCGAAAGCCGCGGATTACACCTGCGCCAAGCAAAGATTCGGACTGATCCAGCTGGCATTCGGTACGCTGATGCTGCTGGTCTGGACTCTCGGCGGCGGACTCGATCTTCTCAATGGTGGAGTGCTGCGTTTTTTCGGTGGTGATGAAAGCGCCGCGGCCGGTCTTCTCTACCCCGTTTCTCTCGTGGTGCTCTTCACGCTCATCGGTAGCGTCATCGAGCTTCCCTTCGAGTGGTATCACAATTTCCGAATCGAAGAGAAATTCGGTTTCAACCGCATGACCCACAGGCTCTGGGTCAGCGACATCATCAAAAATACTTTGCTCTCCCTCGTCATCGGTATACCACTCATCGCTGCAGTACTTTGGCTGATGGGAGCGGCAGGCCCCTTGTGGTGGCTTTGGGCTTGGGCGCTCTGGATGGGGTTCAACCTAGTGCTCATGGTCGTCTATCCCATCTTCATCGCACCGCTCTTCAATGAATTCAAGCCGCTCGAGGACGAAGCCCTTCGCGCCCGGGTCAATGCGCTGATGCAGCGCTGCGGCTTCTCCGCCAAGGGTCTTTTCGTGATGGATGGCAGCAAACGTTCTGCCCAGTCGAACGCCTACTTCACCGGCATAGGCCGGTCGAAGCGCGTCGTCTTCTACGACACGCTGCTCGCGCGCTTGACGACCGGAGAGCTCGAGGCGGTACTCGCCCATGAACTCGGGCACTTCCACCACAAACACATCATGAAGCTGATCGCGGGATTATTCGTGATGAGCCTGATCGGGCTCGCGATGCTCGGCTGGCTGGCTCAGCAGCCCGCGTTCTATCTTGGGCTCGGTGTTACGCCCAATGCCTCGGCCTCGAACGATGCCTTGGCGCTGTTGCTCTTCCTCTTGGTCCTACCCTCGGTTGGCGTGGTCTTCGGGCCGCTCTCGAGCCGCCGGTCTCGCCAGTACGAGTTCCAGGCCGACGCCTACGCCAAGCAGCAATCGAACGGCGCCGACCTCGGCACCGCCCTCGTCAAATTGACCGAAGACAACGCGAGCACCCTGACCCCGGACCCCTGGTACGTCCGGTTCAACTACTCGCATCCGCCGGTCATCGAGCGACTCGCCGCCCTCAAATCAGGCTGACCCCCCCTCTCCGGAGGGGTCCCGGGGACGCGACGCCCCACCGTCAGCGGCCTATTGACTGGCCTGCATTAATATGCATAATTCGCGCACTTTTATGCAGACCGACCTCCAACAAGCCGAGCGCCGAAACGCGATCCTTCGCCTCCTGCGAGCCAGTGCCGTTCGCAAGCAGGAGGAGATCGTCGATTTGCTGAAGGGTCAGGGGTTTCCGGTCACCCAGTCGTCCGTGAGTCGCGACTTGCGGGATCTCGGGGTGCTGAAGGCCGGGGGTCGCTATCTCGCACCCGATGCCACACAACGCTCGCTCGACGACTTCGGCACCTTGCGCCAGTTCGTCCGGGGGGTCGCGACCGCGGGCAGCTCACTCACCGTGCTGCGCACCACCGTGGGAGCCGCCCAAAGCGTCGCGATCGCGATCGACAAAGCCGAGTGGCCCGAGGTCGTCGGAACGATCTCGGGTGACGACACCATCTTCATCGCCACCGACAGTGCCGCTGCGCAAACGGCTGTCGTCGCGCGTTTGCGCGAACTGTTCCGCATTTAAGGCGCATCCAAGGATCCTCCATGTCTCAGCCCATCGTCCTCGCCTACTCGGGCGGCCTCGATACCTCTTTCCTCGTGCCTTGGCTCAAGGAGCAGTACCAGCGCCCGATCATCACGGTCACCGTCGACACGGGCGGCATCGACGCCGAGACGGCCAAGACGCTCGAACAACGAGCGCTTGCGCTTGGTGCCGTCGAGCACCACCAGATCGACGCACGTGCCGATTACTTTGACCAAGTATTGCAATTCCTCATCATGGGCAACGTTCGACGCGGTCAGCTCTATCCGCTCTGCGTCGGCGCGGAACGCGTCATGCAGGCTCAGACGATCGCACTCATGGCGCGCAAGCTCGGCACAGGCAGCATCGCCCACGGCTGCACGGCAGCCGGAAACGATCAAGTTCGTTTCGAAGTGGCCCTGCGAACGCTGGCGCCCGAACTCGAGGTGATCGCACCGGTCCGCGACCGACACTTCAACCGACAAGAAGAGCTCGAATTTCTGCAGAGCCGAAATCTCCCCGTACCGCCCTTCGGTGCCGCGTACTCGATCAATCGAGGGCTTTGGGGCGTGAGCATCGGCGGCAAAGAAACCTTGACCTCGCAGGGCAGCATCCCCGACGACGCCTGGGTGCTCTCCAAAGACGCCTTCACCAAACCGCGAGCACCCGAGAGACATGTGGTGCATTTCCAGAACGGCGTGCCCTGCGGCCTCGATGGCAAGACGATGTCCCCCGTGGAGGTCATCGAAACACTTGAGACGCTTGCCGGACCTTTCGGCATCGGTCGAGGCATTCATCTCGGCGATACCATCATCGGTACCAAAGGTCGCGTCGCCTTCGAAGCGCCGGCTGCCGAAGTGCTGCTCAACGCCCATCGCGAACTCGAGAAGCTCGTACTCACCGGGCGACAGCAGCGAATCAAAGAAATGTTGTCCGGACCTTACGGCGACTGGGTTCATGAGGGGCAACTCCTCGATCCGGCATGTCGGGACATCGAGGCGCTCTTCATTTCCTCACAACAACGCGTTACGGGCATCGTCAACGTGCTTTTCCGTCCGGGCTCGGTATTTGTGGAGGGCGTGGATTCTCCCTACTCGCTGATGGCCGCCTCGAAGGGCGTATACGGCGAAACCACGGGAGAATGGACGGCCGCCGATGCGCTCGGCTTTTCGCGCATCGTCGGACTCACAGGTGTTTTCCATCGTCGAGCGGGTGAACTCGCAACAGCTCAGGGGACTTCCAAGAAATGAGAACCATCGTCGTCGACAAGATCGCCTCCGTCACGCAGGCCTGCGGCCTCGGACAAGAGGTGCGCATCGCCACGGAGAATCTGCCTTCCGAAGAAGGCGTCGTGGTGGTCGTGGAAATCCTCAACACCAAGTCGAGTTACAACACGCTCGAGTTGACGAGCGGCCGCATGGCGAAGGTCACGAAGGGTGACATCGTGGTGGGTGCTCTTGGGCACCGCAAAGCCCTCTTCGGTTATTCGGGTCACGTACCCGAAAAACTCGCCGTGGGCGATGTCATCCAGATGCTCAACATCGGCGGCGTCTTGGGTGTCTGCGATTCGGCCAACCCCGACAAAGGCAAACCTTTCGACTGCCGCGTGCTCGGTGTGGTGCTGCATTTCCCCTACCTCGGCGAGCGTATCGGCGTGCCGGCGCGAGCCGGTTATCGAAAACTCGATCTCGCCGCGCCGCTCGATTCTCAAGGGGTACCCGTCGTGGCGCTGGCCGGCACTTGTATGGAAGCGGGCAAGACCGCCGCGGCCTGCGCGATGGTGAGTCGCATGCGACATCGTGGTCTCGTGGTCGATTGCTTCAAGGCGACCGGCGTCTCGCTCCGTCGCGACATCCTCGCCATGGAAGATGCGGGTGCGCGAAATTCCATGATCTTCACCGATCTCGGGATCATCACCACGACTCGCGCCGTCGGTCCCGCGCTGACACGCACGATGATCACCGACATCGCGGTCAAGAAACCCGATGTCATCGTCTTCGAGCTCGGCGACGGTATTCTCGGCACCTACGGCGTCGACTCGATCCTCGAATGCGCCGATATCCGTAAAGCACTGACGGGTGTCGTGCTGTCGGCGAACGATCCGGTCGCCGCCTGGGGCGGTGTCAAATTGCTGCGCGAGCGCTTCGGCATCGAGCCCTGCGCCGTGACGGGACCGGCCACCGACAACGCCGTCGGTGTCGACATCATTCGCGAGCAGATGAACGTGGCTGCATTCAATGCGCTGTCGGATGGCGCGGCCCTCGGCGACTGCGTCATCGATGCCATAGGACTCGGCGCGCGATTCCCCGTGGTGGCGGCATCGTGAAGAAGACTCCGACACTCGTCCTCGGCGGCACGGGATACGTTGCGGGCGAAGTCCTTCGCCTCGTGGCGGGCCACCCGCAGCTCGAGATCGCTGGTGTCATGTCCGACTCGCAACCCGGCGAGTCGGTCGCCAAAGCCTTTCCTCACCTTGCGCCAGCGTTGAGTGATCTGCGCTTCCTCTCCGAATCGGAGATCACGGCACTCATCACGACGCTACCGACCAGCGCAGTTTTTTCTGCTGCGCCACATGGCGTGAGCGCAGCACTCATCGACAATCTGTTGCAGGCTGCGGAATCCGCGGGTACGCATCCTCGCGTGGTCGATATCTCAGCCGACTATCGCTATGCCTCGGCAGATGCGTATGCCGCGGTCTACAAGCATCCGCATGGCGCGCCATCACGACTCAAAGATTTCACCTGCGCCCTGCCCGAGCATTTGAAACAATCACCGACACCGCACGTGGCCCATCCGGGCTGCTTCGCGACGGCGACCTTGCTCGCGAGCGTCCCGCTGCTCTCCCTCGGTCTCATCGTACCGACGCTCTTTGTCAGCGGCGTCACGGGTAGCACGGGCTCCGGTCGAAAGCCTGTCGACGGCACTCATCATCCGACACGGCACAGCGATCTTTACGCCTACAACGCACTCGCCCATCGCCACGCACCAGAGATCACCGCCTGCGCCGCTGCCGCGAGCGGCGTCACCGCGAACTTCGCCTTCGTGCCTCATTCCGGTCCGTTTGCCCGCGGCATCCATGTCACCGTGCAAGCCACCCTCGCGCCGACGCATACGGGCCTCGACACCCAGACGCTCCTCGCGAAGTTGCGCAGTTTTTACGAGAGCTCGACATTCGTGCAGGTCGTCGATGCTCCGCCTCGCCTCAAGGACGTGGTCGCGAGCAACTATGCGCGGCTGCATGCCTCGACAGACGGTCGCACGCTCGCCGTGATGTGCGTGATCGACAATCTCACCAAGGGCGCTGCCGGTGGTGCAGTGCAGTGGATGAATCGGCTGCTCGATTTGCCCGAGCACATCGGTCTCACCGCACCGGCTGCAGGCTGGACCTGACCTTATCAACCAAGAGCCTTCACTCATGAGCCCCGTCGATCATCTCGCTCCTGTTTTCGCGCAATACCCCATCGAAGTCGTCGATGCGGAAGGGGTGTGGCTGCATACACGAGATGAGCGCCGTGTTCTCGATCTTTATGGTGGTCACGCCGTCGCGGCGCTCGGCTACAAGCACCCCGGCTGGACGAGCGCGCTGACTCGACAGGCCAATGCCTGCAGCTTTCAGAGCAATGCTGTGCCCATGGATGTGAGGGTGCGCGCCGCGACTCGACTCGCACGCTTCGCGGGTGATCACTTCGACAGCATTTTTTTCGTGAACTCTGGCGCCGAAGCCAACGAGAACGCGCTACGCATGGCGTTCAAGATGACGCGTCGCTCCAAAGTCATCGCCATCGAAGGCGCCTTTCATGGGCGTACCGCAGCCGCCGGCGCGGTGACCTGGGGTGCAGACAAAAAGTGGTACGAGTTCCCGCGTGCGCCTTTCGATATTGGTTGGATACCGCGGCGTGACGTGAACGCCATTGCCAGTCAGGTCGATACCGATACGGCAGCGGTCATCGTCGAACCCGTTCAGGGTGTCGGTGGTGCCTTCGACATGGGCCACGAATTCCTCGCCGCACTTCGCGCGCGCTGCAACGAGACCGGCACCGTGCTCATCTTCGACGAAGTGCAGATCGGCGTGGGTCGCAGCGGTCAGCCCTTCGCCGCTCAGTTCTATGACGTCATGCCGGACATGATCACGACGGCGAAAGCGCTCGGCAACGGCTTCCCCTGCGGCGCGTTGCTGATGACCCCTCGCGTCACGGATGCGCTCAAGCTCGAAGGGCTCGGTACCACCTTCGGTGGCGGGCCGATGGCCTGCGCGGCCATCGAGGCGGTCATCGAGGCTATCGAAAGCGAAAAGCTTCTCGAAAACGTTCGACGCGTCGCAAAGTATCTGCGCGACACCTGCACCGTCGGCCCCGTCACGGGTCACCAGGGCGCGGGTTTCCTACACGGACTGATTTGCTCGCGGCCTGCCAAAGAAATCCAAAAGATTTTACTCGAGCGAAACATCCTCGTCGGCACGAGCGGTGATCCGCATGTCGTGCGACTCTTGCCCCCGTACATTCTCCAAGAAAAACACGTCGACCTCCTGAGAGAGGCCTTGATAGACCTATGAAACGATTTTTCGATCTCGCTGACTTTAGCCGCGAGGAGATCCTCGATCTGCTCGCGCTTGCCCGTCGCCTTGAAGAACACCCCGAACCCCGCGCGCTCGCGGGAAAGATTCTCGGGCTCGTGTTCTTCAATCCCTCACTGCGCACGCTCTCGTCGTTTCAGGTCGGCATGATGCGGCTCGGAGGCCAGTCCTTCGTGATCACGCCCGGCCAAGGAACCTGGCAACTCGAAACTCGCACCGGCGCCATCATGAACGGCTCGGCGGCCGAGCATGTGCGCGAGGGTCTGCCCGTGCTCGCCTCCTATGCCGACGCACTCGGCATCCGCGCCTTCGCCGAGGGTAAAGATCTTCGTCACGATCTGGCGGAGACCAGCTTCAAGGCGATGGCCTCGGTCGTCGACAAGCCGCTCATCAATCTCGAGTCGGCGATGAATCACCCGTGTCAGGCCCTCGCCGACTGGAAGACTCTCGAAGACCTGCGAGTCCCCCAGCGCGCGAAGTTCGTACTCTCTTGGGCGAATCATCCACGCGTGACGCCGCTCGCCGTGCCCGCCGCCACCGTGCACATGGCTGCGCAGCGCGGCATGGAGGTCGTCGTACTTCGTCCCGAAGGTTTCGCGCTCCCGCCAGAGATCATGGACAAAGCTCGCGCGGCTGCAGCAGCATCCGGCGGCTCGGTACGCGAAACCAATGATCGATCCGAAGCGCTCAACGGCGCTCACGTGGTGTACGCCAAAGAATGGGGTTCGACCACGCATTACGGCGACTCCGTCGGTGACGCCACGCTTCGTGCGGGTCTCGCCGACTGGTGCATACGGGAAAACTGGTTCTCGAAATCGGCCAGCGACTGCAAGTTCATGCATTGCCTGCCGGTTCGACGCAACGTGGCCGTCGCCGATGAAGTGCTCGATGGCCCACGCAGCGTAGTTCAACGCGAGGCGCACAACCGTTTGCCCGCACAGATGGCGGTACTGCACCGCATGCTTTCGAATGGAGGATCCGAACGATGATCATGCACAGAGCCGACCCTGCCGCCGTCATCCGGGCGCTGCGCAGCGCGGCACCTTACATCCGCTTGTACAAGGGAAAAACCTTCGTCGTCAAAGCAGGCGGTGGCGTGTTCGGTGATCCCGATGCGACGCGCGGCTTGATCGAGCAGATCGCCATTCTTCACTCACTCGGAATTCGTGTCGTGTTCGTTCACGGCGGCGGCCCACAACTGACCGAAGTGACCGAAAAGCTCGGCGTGCCCACTCAAATGGTGGAAGGTCGGCGCGTCACCGACGCGCGGTCCATCGACGCTACGGCCATGGTGCTCTCGGGACTCATCAATACGCGCATTCTCGCCACCTGCCGTGAACTCGAGATCCAGGCGATCGGTCTCAGCGGCGTCGATGCAGGGCTCGTGCAGGCTCACAAGCGCGCGCCGGTCAAATTGCAAACGGGTGATACGACCATCGACTACGGCTTCGTGGGCGATATCGACTACATCGATACCGACGTGCTGCGCAAACTGCTCGATAACGGGCTCATGCCGGTGATCTCGCCGCTCTCCAGCGACGGCTCTGGCACCTTGCTGAACATCAATGCCGATACGGTCGCATCGGCTATCGGTGCGGCGCTCGGCGCGGAGAAACTCATTCTTTGTACCGGCGCGCCGGGCATCCTCGAGCGTGTCGAAGATCCCTCCTCGGTCATTTCTTATACGGATCTCGCCGGAGTCAAGCGCCTGCGCGACGAAAAGCGCATCATCGACGGCATGCTGCCGAAAGCGAAAGCCATCGAGAGTGCGATTCAAGGCGGCGTCAAACGCGTCCACGTCATTTCTTATAAATCGCCGGACGCCATCCTCGCCGAAGTGTTCACCAACGAAGGAACTGGCACGCTCGTCGTAGCGGATATCGGCAAACTTGCACCGGCCGAACTTGCTGCGGGCGACGCTGGAAAATCATGAGCCGTCTCTGGGACAAAGGCGCGCCACTCGATGAACGAGTGCTTGCCTTCACGGCGGGCGAAGACCACGCGCTCGACGAGCGTCTCGTGCCCTATGACGCCCGCGCCTCGATCGCTCATGCCCAGATGCTGAACGATCAAGGTCTCCTCTCGGACGCGGACTGCGAATCCATCGAGAGCGGCCTCGAAGCGCTCGCCGCTTCGCACGCCAAGGGCGAGTGGAAGATCGAGCTCTCGGACGAGGATGGTCAGACTGCGCTCGAACGGCGACTCACCGCGAGGATCGGCGAAGCGGGAGGCCGCGTGCACCTCGGGCGCTCACGCAACGATCAGGTTCTCACGGCCCTCCGCCTTTATTTGCGTGACGTCACGGAGCAACTGGCACGCGGCGCCGAAGAGGTCGCGGCTGCACTCGATCGTCTCGCTGTACGACAAGGCGACATCGAATTACCCGGCTACACCCACATGCAGCAGGCGATGCCGAGCTCCGTCGGTTTGTGGGCCGAAGGTTTCGCAGCCGAGCTGCTTGACGATGCGTCGGGCTTGCGTTCCGTGCAACGACGTCTCGGAAAAAATCCGCTGGGCTCGGCGGCAGGCTACGGTACACCGGGCCTCCCCATCGACCGAGAATCGACCCGCAAGGCACTCGACTTCGACGAGACACATGATCCCGTCACGGCCGTACAACTCTCGCGCGGCAAAGCCGAGGCACAACTGCTTTTCGAAATCGCCCTGCTGATGCAGGACCTCGGACGTTTTGCAGCGGATACCTGCCTGTTCTATACGCAGGAGTTCGCCTTCCTCGATCTGCCGGACGAGTTCACGACGGGCTCCTCGATCATGCCCCAGAAGCGCAACCCCGACGTGTTCGAGCTGTTGCGCGGTCGAACCGCCTCGGCACACGGCTGTCTCGTCGAGGCGCTCGGCATCTTCGCCAAGCTGCCGTCGGGCTATCAGCGCGATCTGCAGTTGCTCAAGGCGCCTCTTTTCCGAGGTATCGATCTCGCGCTCGCGAGTACCTCGATCATCGCGCCGGCCATCGATGCGATGTCCTTCAAGCCGGAGAACATCGAGATGGACCCTGCCATTCATGCGGCGGAACGCGCCAACGAACTCGTCGTAAAGGAAGGCATCCCCTTCCGAGAGGCTTACCGACGAGTCGGCGCCTCGCTGCGAACCGACGATAAGGGCAGCAAGACATGAAAGGCCAAAAAATTCCCTGGCGTCCCGAGGCGACCCTTGCGGCGATGAATGCGAAAGCGCACGACACCATGGTCGAAACGCTTGGCATCGTGCTCACCGACGTCGGCGATGATTATCTCAAAGGCACGATGCCGGTCACCTCGCGCAACTGCCAGCCCATGCGCATCCTCCACGGCGGCGCCTCGGTGGCGTTCGCCGAGTCGCTTGCGAGTATTGCCGCCAATTGGTCCCTCAACGACGAGCAGGCGGCGGTCGGTCAGGAAATCAATGCCAATCATCTGCGCCCCGCCCGCGAGGGAGAGACGGTGACGGGCATCACTCGACTCGTGCATGCCGGCGCTCGCAGTCAGGTCTGGACGATCGACATCAGCAACGAGCAGGGTCAACCCGTTTGCATTTCTCGTATCACCATCGCCATCATCAAGCGACGCCCATGAACGATCCCCAACGCATACCCGATCCGTCCTTGCTCACTTGGACGCACATCATCTACGGACTGCATGCGCTGTCCGTGCTCGTCGGCATCACAGGACCCGCTACCATCATCGGCAGTTTCATTTTCGGTTTACCGTCCATTGCCGCAGTCATCATGAATTACGCTCGTCGGCGTGACGTCGCAGACACCTGGCTCGCCTCCCATTTCACGTGGCAGATCCGTACGTTTTGGATCGCCTTCATCGCCAGTGCGCTGGTACTCATCGTTTCGGCGCCGCTCATGCTGATCCTCGTCGGCTTCGCCACGGCGGCCGTCGGCTTTCTCATCATCGGCGCGTGGATCCTCTATCGCGTGGCGCGAGGCTGGCTCGCCTTGCGCGACGGCCGGATGATGCCTACGCCCTGAGCCTCCTCACGTCATGAGCCTCACCTTGAAGCCCTTCGTCACCGCCTCGCTTGCCCTGCTGCTCGCGGCCTGCGGACAGACGGGCGCGCTTTATCTTCCGGATGAATCCCAACAGATCGTCGTCCGGGAGCGCGAGGCGACATCGCCCGCGCCATCGAGTTCGCCCGCACCGTCGAGTACTCCGGCACCCTCGAACCCCGCCGCATCGTCCGACGCGCCTGCGCCGCCGCCGAACTGACCCCTCGGTTTTCCGCAGCATCAAAGTTTTCATCGCCTGCCTATGATGGCGGGTGATGACGACCCTTCTTGCCGAATCACCGTGTCACGTCCCTGCGCCGTCGCACGTCACAATGCGAGTCGGCATGCGTGCGGCCGATGCTCGACGGCGACGTTGCGCCATGGTGATGCTCGCTCTTTTCAGCTTCGTACTGCTTCGCACTCTCGCGGTCTGTCACGAGCCGAATGGCACGACTAGCCGTCTCGGCGTGCAAGCAGGCATCGATGCGCTGATCGCGAGCGCGTTCTGCGGAACGCTCGGCACGCCCACCGGTTCGCCGAGCGGAACTACGACATCACACTCCCCGAGTGCGATGTGTCTGCACTGCGCGAGCGGATGTCATGGCGTCGCCGGCCTCGGAACATTCTGGGTGCTGTTGGCATTTGGTCTAATCGTTCCGCTCGTAATGAGAATCAATCGCGATTCAGCGCACGCAAATTTGAATCGTCGCGATAATCGAGTACGTGGTCCGCCAGCAAGGTGAGACGACGCGTATAATCGAGTCTTTCTTCGACCTCTCACCAAAAGGATTTGCCCATGAAGTCTGACAAGCTCTCGCGCCGTCAGGTGCTCGGTGCCACCGTACTGGGTCTGCCGGCCATTCCGGTCGTCGTCGAAACCGCCTTCGCCCAAGCGAAACCGGCCGCCGGCGCTCTGCCTGTCCTCAGCCCGACCGAGCCGGCCGCCAAAGCTCTCGGTTACGTCGAGGACACCAAGAAGGTCGACCAGAAGGCCAACCCGAACCATAAGCCCACCCAAAACTGCGGTAACTGCCTGCAGTGGGCCGACAAAGATCGCAAGGCCCCGCTCGCCAAGTGCAACCTCTTCCCGGGCAAGCTCGTGAAGAACCCGGGCTGGTGCAAAGTCTGGGTGAAGGCACCCGGCGTCGCCTGATTCATTGCATGACAAACGCCGGGCCGCGTGAGTTCGCTCGCGCTGCCCGGCGTTCTCTTTTAAGGGCATGATTGCCGCCGCATGACTGCCATCTCCACCTCCCCGCCCGATCTCGTCCTCGTCGACGGATCCTCTTACCTCTACCGCGCCTTCCACGCGCTTCCGCCACTCACCAACTCCAAAGGTGAGCCGACCGGCGCCGTACTCGGCGTGATCAACATGCTGCTCAAGCTCATGCGCGAGACCGCACCGGCAAGGCTTGTCGTCGTGTTCGATGCACCGGGCAAAACTTTTCGCGACGAGCTCTTCGCCGAATACAAATCGCATCGACCGCCGATGCCCGACGACCTGCGCTCGCAGGTCGAACCTCTGCTCGAAGTCGTGCGCGCATTGGGTCTGCCTTTGCTGCGAATCTCCGGGGTCGAAGCCGACGATGTCATCGGTACGTTGGCGCGACGAGCGGCGAGCTCGGGGCAAAACGTATTGATCTCGACGGGCGACAAGGACATGTGCCAACTCGTCGAGCCGCACATCACCCTCGTCAATACAATGAGCGGCAGCCTCTACGATCGCGCCGGTGTGAATGCGAAGTTCGATGTGTGGCCTGAGCAAATCATCGATTACCTTGCGTTGGTGGGCGACAGCTCGGACAACATTCCGGGTATCGACAAGGTGGGACCGAAAACGGCGGCGAAGTGGCTTGGTCAGTATCAAACCCTCGATCAGCTCATCGCCAATGCCCACGAGGTGACGGGAAAAGTCGGCGACAACTTGCGCGCCGGTCTCGAAACGCTCGAGCTTTCGAGAAAACTCGCAACCATTCGGTGTGATCTCGAGCTGCCCGTCGAGGCCGATACGCTCGAGCGCAAGCCGACCGATGACGAGGCCTTGAGAGCGCTCTACACACGTCTCGAATTCCGCGCCCTGCTGCGTACGCTCAGTGGCGACAAAGAATCGGACGATTCCACCGCAACGCCTCTCGAGACGAAGGCAGTACAGAACGCGCCAGACGCCTCGGGGCTCGAAGTCCGCCCCGACATCGCGAATGCTCCGCGGCGCTACGAAACCGTACTTGATCTCGCTACGTTCGATCGTTGGTGTCAGGCCCTCGAGCGCGCAGAGCTCTTCGCGTTCGACACGGAAACCACCAGTCTCGACTACATGGTCGCGCAGATCGTGGGCGTCTCGTTTTGCATCGAGCCTGGTGTCGCTGCCTATGTGCCGCTACGACATGAGTACGTCGGCGCCCCCGAACAACTCGATCGAGACGCCGTACTCGCACGTCTCAAGCCTTTGCTCGAAAGCGAGTCTCACCACAAGATCGGGCATCACCTCAAATACGACGCGCATGTTCTCGCCAATCACGGCATCACGCTGCGCGGCATGCGTCACGACACCATGCTCGAGTCGTATGTGTGGAACAGCGTAGCCACGCGCCACGACATGGATTCCGCTGCGCTGCGCTATCTCGGTCTGACGACGATCACCTACGAGGACGTCGCCGGGAAAGGCGCGAAACAGATTTCATTCGATCAAGTATCCATCGAGCGCGCCGGCGAGTATGCCGCCGAAGATGCCGATGTGACGCTGCGACTGCACCGCACGTTATGGCCTGCGATCGAGCACCAGCCGCTGCTCAAGCGTCTCTACGAAGAGTTCGAGCAGCCTCTCGTCGGCGTATTGCAACGCATGGAACGGCGCGGCGTACTCATCGATCGGGAGATGCTGCGCCTGCAGAGCAGCGAACTCGCGCGACGTGCCGAAGAGCTCAAGACGCAAGCCCATGCGGAAGCCGGCACGGACTTCAATCTCGACTCTCCGAAACAGTTGCAGCAGATTCTTTTCGAGAAGATGCAGATCCCGGTATTGCGCAAGACGCCGACCGGGCAGCCCTCGACGGCCGAGGATGTACTCGAGGAGCTCGCCGAGGCCCATACGCTGCCGAGATTGATCCTCGATTATCGAAGCATCGCAAAGTTACGCAGCACCTACACCGAAAAGCTGCCCTTGCAGGTGAATGCACGGACGGGTCGAGTGCATACGTCCTATCATCAGGCCGTCGCACAAACCGGTCGTCTTTCTTCGACCGACCCGAATCTTCAAAATATTCCGATCCGCACGCCCGAGGGTCGGCGCATCCGCAAGGCTTTCATCGCGCCGCCGAATCACGTGTTGCTCGCTGCCGACTATTCGCAGATCGAGCTGCGCATCATGGCGCATCTGTCGGGCGATGCAGGTCTGCTCGGCGCCTTCGAAGCCGATCGCGACGTCCATCAAGCCACCGCAGCAGAGGTCTTCGGCGTACCACTCGATTCGGTGACGGCCGACCAGCGACGCTCGGCCAAAGCCATCAACTTCGGACTCATCTACGGCATGTCGGCCTTCGGACTCGCCCGACAACTCGGTATCGATCGCAGCGCCGCTCAAAGATATGTCGATTTGTATTTCGAGCGGTATCCGGGCGTGAAGGCGTACATGGATCGCACGCGCGAACAAGCCAAGGAGTCGGGCTTCGTCGAGACGGTCTTCGGGCGCCGTCTTTATCTACCCGATATCCGCTCACGCAATCGCGCCCTGCAGCAGTACGCCGAGCGCAGTGCGATCAACGCCCCAATGCAGGGTACGGCGGCAGATCTCATCAAGCTCGCCATGATCCACGTCGATGCCTGGTGCGAGCACGAATCATCGGGAAAAGCACAGCTCATCATGCAGGTGCACGACGAGCTCGTGCTCGAGGTGCGCGAGGAGGCCGTGGCCACGGTCACCGAGGCCGTGCGTCGCTGCATGGTCGATGCCGGGCGCGGAGCGCTGCGGGTTCCTCTCAAGGTCGACGTCGGGGTGGGCCTGAACTGGGATGAAGCCCACTGACCCGAGGCCTGTTGCGAGGATGCGAGAGATAGGGTCCTAACTTGTTGATTAACAAGTAATTTATTTTCTGAACTTTTTCAGGTCTCGGCGGGTCTGATTTCCTGAACGTAGAGCGTTCCCCGCTTCCATCCCTCCCTGAGCGGGCCCCGGCCATGAGACCTGTGCCGGGTTCGTCTGCCCCCGGTCACCGCAAGGTTTCCGGGGGTTTTTTTAGCCTTGGCGGTTCGCCCAGAGCTCGGCGAGCCGATCGCGAGCCTCGTCCACTCCGAGCCCCGAGTGGGCCGAGAAGAGCTGAGCCGTGGCCACCTCGCCTAGCGTCGCCCGAGCTTCGCGCAGGGCCGTTGCACGCTCGGCCTGATTGAGCTTGTCCGCCTTGGCGATCAACACGTGAATGCGGCGACGTGAGGGGTCGGCCCATTCGATCAGACCCAGGTCCTCGTCACGAATGCCGCGACGACAATCGACGATCAAGAGCAGCCCGCGAAGGCTCTCTCGTTCGCGCAATGCGTTGAGCAGCGGCACCCACTTGCGGCGCTCTTCGGCACGAATATCGGCATATCCGTACCCCGGCAGGTCAACGATCCGGTGTCCTGCCTCGAGTTCGAAGTAATTGAGCAACCGGGTCTGCCCCGGGGTCTTACTGGTTCGAGCCAACGCTTTGCGCCCCGAGATGGCGTTGATGGCACTCGATTTACCCGCGTTGGAGCGGCCTGCAAAGGCCACCTCGGCCCCCGTATCGGCAGGGAACTGGACGGGTGCCGCCACGCTCAGAATGAAATCCGCCTTGGGAAAACGCGACACGCTGGGACCGCCCGCACAGGCACGAAAAAGGGTCGGTAGTGTAAACTCCCGGGCCTGAAATCGACGTTCGGAGCCTTCAGAAATGTTCATCGCCAAGCCCCTCGCCGCTGCCCTGGCCACCGCTGCCCTCGCCGTCCTGATGGCCCCTGCAGCAGCTCTTGCCAAAGGCAATGCCGAAGCGGGCGCCACCAAAGCTGCGATCTGCGCGGCGTGCCATGGCGTCAACGGCAACAGCGTCAATCCCGAGTGGCCCAACCTCGCCGGACAAAGCCCCGCGTACGTCGAAGAGCAATTGCGCCTTTTCCGCGCGGGACACCGAAACAACATGGTGATGTACCCGCTCGCCATGGCGCTCACCGACGAAGACATCGCTGATCTGGCCGCCTATTTCTCCACGCAGACTCCGACCGGCCTCGAGGCCGATCCGGCCAACTACAAACTGGGCGAAGCCCTCTACCGGGGTGGTGACCGTACGCGCAACTTGCCCTCGTGCACCTCGTGTCACGGTCCGGTGGGTCTCGGCAACACGACCGCCGGTTACCCCGCGCTTCGAGCCCAGCACGCGACCTACACGCTGAAGCAACTGCTCGACTATGCGAACGACCAGCGTTACGTCGATCTCGCCACCGGCACGCCCACCAAATCGCGTAACGGACACATGATGTCCACCATCGCCAAGCGACTCACCGAAGAGGACAAGAAGGCTCTGGCGAGCTACATCCAGGGGCTGCGCTAATGAAGGCTCTTCGAGCTGCATGGTTGGCTGTCATTGGGTCCGTCTTCATCGGCACTGCCGTCGCCCCAATCGAAGCTGACGCGCAAGGCGCCTCCCAAGGCGCGGCCAAAGGTTTGTCGCAATGGCAGGAAGGTCGCCACTACCGTCGCATCTCGCCCGCCGTCCCGACCAACGTCGCTCCGGGCAAAGTCGAAGTCGTCGAAATTTTTTGGTATGGCTGCAGCCACTGCTACACGCTCGATCCTTTCCTCGAGCGCTGGAAGAAAAACGGCAAACCCGAGCACGTCGAGTTCGTTCGTGTTCCTGTCACGTGGAATGCCGGCGCAAAACTGCATGCGCGGCTCTACTACACGCTGCAGGCGCTCAAACAGGACGAACGCCTTCACACCAAAGTTTTCGACACCATCTTCCGTACGGGTAACAGTCTCCTCGGTCGCGACGAGGCCGCAACACTCGAGATCATGGTCGACTGGGCGAAGCAGAACGGTGTTCAGGAAAAAGCGTTCCGAGATTCCTGGAATTCCATGTGGGTCGGCACGAAGTTGCGTCAGGCTGACGACATCGTCCGTCGATATCGAGCAGAGGGCACGCCCTTCATGGCGGTCAACGGTCGCTACTCCACCGACGTCGGCATGGCCGGAGGCACTCAGCAAATGTTGAACCTCATCAACGATCTCGCCAACGCGGAGAAGGCTCGCTGAGCCTCGAACGCGCGACTCTAGAGCGGCGCGCGTGATCCGATTTTTCAGACTCAACGACACAGGGCTTCACGGCGAGGCGCTGCACGACGGAATCGTCGTTCCCGACGATGCGATCTGGATCGACCTCGTCGAACCCACGGCGGACGAAGAGGCGCGCATCGAGCAGTTCCTGCGCATCGACGTTCCGACTCGCGAGGAGATGCGCGAGATCGAGACATCGAATCGCTTCTACCAAGAGGGCGACGCCCTCTACATGACGGCGACGGTAGTCACCAAGCTCGACACCGCCCGTCCCGAGAACAGCCAGATCACATTCATCCTCACCCCAGATCGTCTCATCACGAACCGGTATGTCGATCCGTTGCCGTTCCGGCGATATGTCACATATGCCGAACGACATCCGGCTCTGTGCAACTCGGCGGCGGCCGTACTCGCCGGACTACTCGAAGCCATGGTCAACCGGATCGCCGATGTTTTGGAGCGAACGGGCGACGAGATGGATACGCTCTCGGCTGAGGTTTTCGGCGCCCCGAACGTCGCCAGAAGACGCGATCGGGATTACCGCGCCATCCTCGAACGTGTGGGTCGAAACGGCGATCTCAATTCGAAAGCCCGAGAAACACTCGGGAGCCTCGCGCGGCTGATCGGTTTTCTGCAGCAGTCCAACGGACCGCGCTTGGATGACGACCTGAAGGGGCGTCTGCATTCCATTCTGAGGGATGCCGAGCAGCTGAGCAGCCACGCCGCGTTCATGAGTAACAAGGTGCAGTTCCTGCTCGATGCCACGCTCGGCATGATCAACATCGATCAGAACAACATCTTGAAGATTTTCTCGGTCGCTACGGTCGTGCTATTGCCCCCCTCCGTGATCGGAGCGATCTTCGGGATGAACTTCGATCAGATCCCCAGTTCCCATGCCGAGTGGGGATTTTGGGGCGCCCTCGCCATGATGACCCTGTCGGCGATCATTCCCTTCGCCTACTTCAAACAACGAGGCTGGCTCTAAAAATTCGTCTCGGGGTGAGTCCCTAGTTGAGGGCTTGACTGCCGGACTCAGTGGCGGAAACTTGGGCTTTGGGGGATTTCTATGACCCGCGCCTGCCTCTACCTAATATTGTTCGTACTCGGCGCCGTGCTCTGGCCGCCCCAATCGACTGCCCAAGACACCGATGCCTTTCGGCACGCTTTGATCATCGGCGTCTCTCAATATCGCGACGACGAAGTACCCCCGCTCTTCGGCGTATCGAGCGACATGGACAGTGCACGCGAAATCGCGACCGCCATGGGGATCCCCGCCACGAACATCACCGAGCTTTTCAACGAACGAGCGACCAAAGCCAACATCATCGCCGAGCTGCGAAAACTCTCTCAGCGAAAGACCGACGGTGGACGCATCCTCATCTATTTCTCAGGGCACGGCACTCGTTGGCGGGAGGGCAACTCCGGAGGCTGTGTCGAGGGTTTGCTGACCTGGGATAGACAAGTCATCGTCAATCGCGAGTTCGCGCAGTTCGCGCGACCGCTCGGCCTCAAGGCCGATAAGCTCATCATCATGTTCGACGCGTGTCACTCGGGAGGCGTCGCAGGTGTCGCCCGTAAGACCCGATCGATCGGCAGCGACCAACTCGCCCCCAAGTTCTTCATGCGCGCGGACGCCACGGGGGCGGCCTGCAGCAAACCCTCCAACGTAAGAACGAGAAGTTTGATCGGCCCCGCTCAGGACGGCGTCGAGGCGTTACCAGAGAATGTCGTACATATCATGTCGGCCCGACCCGATGAGGTGAGTTTCGACGAGCCGAGCCGAGGCGGACTCGCGACCCAGGCCGTCAAGCGTTGTCTGCTCGGCGGCGCAAGCGACTCCGACGGCAGCGGCGGCGTTTCTTTGGCCGAAGTCGAAGCATGCTCGCAAGGCTTCATCCGGGAGAAAGTCGCGCGCTTTCCTGATCTGCTACCTCATCACATTTCCATCTCGGGTCTTCGTAATCTCGTGCCGGTTGCCATCCAGGGCAGCGGCATCAAACCCTCTGCCGAGGTGGTCCGTCTCGAGAAAGAACGGCTCGAAAAAGAGCGTCGGGAGGCCGAACATCGGCAGCGCCTCGAAGAAGAAAAAATCGCGGCCCAGCGCGCCGAGCAAGTTCGGCTCGAGCAAGCGCGCATCGCAGAGGAGCGGGCTCGGGCCGAGGCTGAACAGGCCCGACTCTCCGCCGAACGAATCGAGGCGCAAAAACAGCGTGACGCAGCGATACGCGCCGAAGCCGAAAAACAGCGACTCGCGGCGGAACGAGCCGAGCAAACGAAACGCGAACAAGAACGCATCGCCAAAGAGCGTGCTCAGGCCGCAGCCGAAGAAGCTCGCCTCGCTGCGGAACGCGAACAAGCGCGTGTCGCCAAAGAACGTGCCCAGGCCGAGGCCGAGCAGACTCGACTTGCAGCGGAGCGCGCAGCCGCCGAGAAGGTTCGTCTCGCTGCCGAGCGGGCCGAAGCAGAGAAACAACGGCTCGCAGCCGAGCGCGTCGAGAGAGCCCGCCTCGAGCAGGAGAGGCTAGCCGCCGAGGCTGCGCTCGCAACGGCAGCGCAGGCCGCCATTCAGGCCACCACTACTCAGGCGACGACTCAGACTGGCTCGAGTGAAACCGCTTCGGCGCCCGCAGTGGTCGGTGCTCTCGCCTCGATCAAAGATATTTATGCCCAACGTGACGTACGCCGTACCGTCACGGTCACCCTGCCGAAAGAGACATTACGTATCGACCAAGACATGTTCGCGATGACCGTGAAGTCGTCGCATGCGGGGTATGTCTATGTCCTGCTACTCGGTAGCGATGAGACGAGTTTCTACATGCTGTTCCCCAACGCCCTCGACAAAGCCAATCGCATCGAGGCTAATCAACCGATGAAACTCCCGCGTCCGCATTGGGGCGTGAATGCGGCCGGGCCGCCGGGGACCGATCAACTCCTGGTGATCGTCACCGAGACGCCTCGCAATCTGTCGATCTTGCCAAGCGCTACGATGAGTGCCGACAATCCTTTTATCCTGACACCCGGGGATCTCGGCGGACGGCAGCAGCTCGTGAACTTCGTCATTGGTTCAGGCGTCTCGGGTGACGGGCGCTTCGGCGCCAGCCGGATAACCGTGAAGGAGGTTCGATGATCATGCTTCACATGATGCTGATGGCGGCTCTTTTGGTGGCTCCTCCTCCGAACCCTACGGCGCAGGACATCATCGATCGACTGAGTGACACTCCGAAGACCGAATCGCAAGGCAGTCAGGGCCAGACGCGAAGCCTGCGCAACCTCGTCCCCAAGGTTCGCGCCATCGACATGAATATCCAGTTCGAGTTCAATTCGGCAAAGATCACCCGTGATGGCGCAGAAGCGTTGCAGCAACTGTCGATCGCCATGAAATCGGACCAACTGCTGAGCTCCCGGTTCATGATCGAAGGTCACACCGATGCCAAAGGCACGGCAAAGTACAACCTCGAGCTATCTTCGCGGCGGGCGCAAGCCGTCGTCGATTACTTGAAGTCGCAAAGCGTAGCGATCGAGCGTCTCGAAGCCGTCGGCAAGGGGTTCAACGAGCTGCTGAACGAAGACGATCCGCTCGCTGCCGAAAATCGTCGTGTCCGTATCATCGCGGTGTCAAACCCATGAAATATCTCCGTGTCTTGATCCTGGCAGCAGCATCGATGCTCCTCGCACGAACTCTTCCGGCGACCGAACCCCTTCTGCTCGTCACCGAAGAAGAACTTCAGGCCTCCATGGCGGCTCCGGAGCCGCTGTATCCGCGTTTCACCCCCGAGCCTGGTGCACCTCGCATCCTGGTGGAGACCCCCAAACTCAATGCGGCGCTCCCCTCGCCCATCGCCATGAAACTTCGGTTCCAAGCGGCCGATGGCACGTCCATCCGCCCAGAGACCTTCAAGGTTCGTTACGGCTCCCTCCGAATCGACATCACCGCACGCATTACCGGCTCGACAACCGTCACGGCCGAGGGGCTCGAGATCTCCCAAGCTGCCCTCCCCAAGGGCAAGCACAAGATCGTCATCGCCGTCGAAGATGCCGTGGGTCGCCTCAACGAACGTCAACTTCAATTCGAAATCATCTGACCGTAGAATGGGGTCATGAAATTCCCCCCCTCTGCTCACGTTAGAAGACTTTCACTCGCCCTGATCATTACGCTGCTCGTTACCGCTTGCGGGGGCGGCGGTGGAGGCGGCGGGGGAAATACGGGTGGAGGCGGAAACAACAACGCCACGTGCTCGCTGACGAACCGCCAGAACTGGGTCGTCGGGCAGATGAACGAGTGGTATCTCTACCCGGAAACTCTGCCGCAGAACATCAACGTCGCGAACTATGCGTCGGTCGATGCGCTCATCAGCGCCATGATTGCGACAGCAAAATCACAAAACAAAGATCGCGACTTCACCTACATCACCTCGGCTTCCCAAGAAGATGCGCTCATCCGCTCCGGCGCTACAGCGGGATTCGGCATCCTCCTTTATTACGATCTGACGGCGCGACGCGTATTCATTCTCGAGGCCTATGAAACCGCGCCGGCCTACTCCACGGCCAATATCGATCGCGGCGACGAAATCGTCGCCATCGGCACTTCTGCCAACGACATGCGACTCGTCTCGGACATCATCGCCGCCGAAGGTCGGCAAGGCGTCTCGAACGCGCTAGGCCCGAGCACAGTCGGGCTCACGCGAGTACTGCGCGTCGCGCGCGGGGCGAATGTGCGTGACGTCACGGTCTCCAAAGCCAATTATTCTTTGGAACCCATCTCGCCTCGATATGGTGCCCGCATCATCGAAGACGGCGGAAAGCGCTACGGTTACATCAATCTTCGGACCTTCATCGTCAGCTCGGCAAGTGATCGACTGAAAGAAGAGTTCCTGAAGTTCCGTAATGCCGGCATCACCGAAATCGTCATCGATTTCCGCTATAACGGTGGCGGTTTGGTGAGCGTTGCCGAAACCATGGGCGACCTACTCGGCGGCAATCGCCAAACCACCGAAATTTATTCGCAGACCGTCTTTCGAACCTCAAAATCATCCAACAATTCGACAAAGCGTTTCGCGCCGCAATCCCAGTCGGTGTCCCCCACCAAGTTGGCATTCATCACGACGTCATCTTCGGCTTCCGCCAGCGAACTCGTCATCAATAGTTTCATTCCTTATTTCAACGATCGTCTTGCCTTGATCGGCGGCAATACGTTCGGCAAGCCGGTTGGTCAGATCGCGGCAAACAACACCGATTGCGATGACCGTCTCCGCGTGCTCGCCTTCACCACGCGCAACTCCGCGAGTTCCGATGCCTACTTCAATGGCCTCGCAGAGGCCGTCAAAGCGAGCTGTCGCGCCAACGACGATTTCACTCAGGCGCTTGGTTCCGCCTCAGAGGGCTCGACCCGCCAGGCGCTGGACTGGTTGCAAGGTCGATCCTGTACCGCCATTCCCGCGACCACGGCCCAAGCCGCAGCCGCTTCGGGCATCGGCCAAGAGACGACCATCGGAGCGGATGCTGCGCTGCAACTCGAACCGGTGCCGGTCTCGGGACAACCGACTCCGGCCCAGCGAGAGATCCCAGGATTATTTTGAAACATGGGATTCGAATCGTTTCGGCGCTGCTCCTCGGAGCATTCTCTGGATTCATTGCTGCAAAGCCATCGCTTGCGGTAAGCCCCCAGGCGAACACGAGACTGCTCGACATCGGCGAGGTGCGGCGCGCACCTGATCTGCCGATCACGCAGCTGATCGTTCGTTTTCGTGTCGACGTGGCTGCGGGTCGACTCTCTCGGCCTCCAACCGCCCGGCTCGAGTCGATGTCGAGTCGCGCGGGCGAAAGACTGCTTTATCGTCGCCCGACGGCTGACCTCTCTCACGTGCTGCGTCTCGGCGAGCCACTGGAACGTGCTGCTGCAGAGCGAGTCGTACAGCGTCTGCAACGAGATCCTCTCATCGCCAGCGTTGAGATCGACGAGTACGTGTTTCCTTTTCTGATTCCGACCGATCCGCTCTGGAATGACTCGCGCGATGTTCTTTGGCATCTGAAAGCCCCGACTGTCGCACGCCAAGGTGGTGCGAATCTGCCGGGTGCCTGGGATACATCGGCCGGTCGAAACGTCGTGGTGGCCGTCATCGACTCAGGGATCACGGCCCATCCCGATCTCGATACCAACATCATCCGAGGATACGATTTCATATCCCCCGATACCGACGGCGGCTTCCTCGTGGCCAACGACGGCGATGGGCGGGATTCCAATCCTTCTGATCCCGGAGATTGGATCGACGACAGGGATCTGACCAAATCTTTGTTCGCTGGTGGCTCGCCCTGCAGCAAGTCCAACAGTTCCTGGCACGGAACTTACGTCGCCGGAGTCATCGGTGCCGTGACCGGTAACAGCGCGGGTGTCATTGGCATTGCCCACGAGAGCAAAGTGCTCGCCATCCGCGCGCTCGGTAAATGTTTCGGTTACGGATCAGACATCACAGATGCCATTCGTTGGGCGGCCGGGGCGCAGCCGACGAGCGGCTCCTGGAGTGATCTCGGTATTCCGACCAACCCGAACCCCGCGAAAGTCATCAATCTGAGTCTCGGATCATCGAGCTCGAGTTGCTCGAACAGCCGCCAAAGCGCGATCTCCGCCGCTCGGGCCATGGGCGCCGTGGTGGTCGTGGCAACCGGCAACGAAAGCCGTGCGACGATCAGCTCTCCGGCGAATTGTTCGGGCGTAATCGCCGTCACGGCGCATACGCTCGAGGGTGACAAGGCCAGTTACGCCAACCATGGATTTGGCACGACGATAAGTGCACCAGGGGGTGGATCGTGCACCACGTCGGCTCTCGGCTGTCTGCCGCAAGGCAGCAGCGGAGCGCCGGGAACGATCTGGCGATTCATCTCATCAACCACCAACGACGGAACCACCTCACCCGGCTCAGCAGCCTATGGCGGCAGAGCCGGCACGAGCATGGCGACGCCCCATGTTTCAGGTGTAGCCGCCCTGCTGATTTCAGCGATGCCAACACTCACCGTCGACAGCGTTCGTCAGTTGCTCACGTCGAGCGCTCGCGAGTTTCCCGCGGGCACTTTTTGCTTCGGAAAAATAGACAGTCCTTGTGGAGCGGGCATGCTCGATGCGACTCGAGCATTGCAACGTCTGACTGCATTGACGCCCACCGTCACGGCGCAAGCGAATGCTCCGATCGTCGAAAACGGCTCGACCGTGACATTGACGGGAAGCGCGGCGCCCAAAGCCGGCGGCAACACCAACTTCTCCTACCGATGGCAGCAGACTGCGGGAACGAGCGCCACTCTCATCAGCTCCACCTCCGCTCAAACTACGTTCACGGCACCGAACGGATCGAGGATGAGTTTTCGATTCACCGCCACCGATGCAGACGGATTCGCCTCGTCGAGTACCGTCGATGTCCGCTCGAACGGAACACCAGTACTCGCGGTCGTTCCGACGATCTCGGCATCGGCGGGCGGCACGGTGTCATTCAAAGTGACGGCGACCGATCCGGACAAAGATACGGTTACCTATGCGGCAACGGGCCTCCCGAGCGGGGCGACACTCGGGTCGATCACGGGTGAGTTCTCTTGGCCGAATTCATCGGCGGGGACATTCACCATCAGCGTCACGGCGAGCGATGGTTTGACGACGAGCGCCGCACAAAACATCACGATCAACGTGACGGCGCCTCGGGGAGGCGGAGGCTCGTTCGATCTCTGGACGATATTGATGTTGGCACTAGCGTTGTGGTGGCGTCTACGATCGAAGCGTCACGACACTACCGAAGCTCCGTGATCAAGACTTTTGACAGGTCACCAATCAACTTGAGGCCGATGTTGTCGGGTGAGTAATCGATGGTCGGCATGTCATCGACCGTGATGGCGATGGCGATACGTCCGTGCGGTGTGTAGACGATACCGACATCACTGCGCAGCGCATCGAGACTGCCAGACTTGCTGGCAACTCGTAATTCACCGCTGAAGCGACCGATACCGTCCTTGTATTGCTGACGTTCGAGCACCCCAAGCATGGCTCTCGAGACGGCCGGGCTCACCACCTTGCCCTGCTCCAGCATCTCGAGGAGTCGTACCATCTCTCGCGATGTCGACGCACCAATGCCGAATCGTTTGCTCTCCGGCTTTTCGCCCTCGCGGCTCCACCCCTCAGCGGGCTTCAATTGGCTGCCGTCCCCCCGGATTTTTCGCATCGAACGGGTTTGCGCAAGCCCTAGCGACTGCATGAACTCATTGACGCGGTCAGCGCTGATGCGATCGAGGATCAGGTTGGTCGCCGTGTTGTCGCTGACGATGATCATCATCGTCAGTGCATCGCGCAGGCTGATGGTTTCGTCATCCGAAAAATCGGTCAGCACTCCCGATCCCGAGACTTTGTCTTGGCGACGTATGACGAGTCGCTCGTCCCAACGCGCGCGTTTCGCCTCGACCTCAGCCGCGAGCGCACAGGCGATCGGCAACTTGATGGTGCTGGCCGTACGAACACGACGGTCGGCGTCTATCGCGACCTCATGCCCCGTATCGAGATTTCGGGCGTACAAAGAAACCGTCCCGGGAAATCCCGCGGTCATGCCACGCAGCTTCGCCTCGAGAGAGTCGGGCTCGGCTGCCCACGCCCCCGGAAAGGCCGCGAGCAACAACCCCACCCAGCACATCGAACGTCTGTTCATCCCCATCCGCCTCCAAAGGGCCGCTCCGATATAATGCCGGAGCCAAGCGCCCGTAGCTCAGCTGGATAGAGTACTGCCCTCCGAAGGCAGGGGTCGTGAGTTCGAATCTCGCCGGGCGCGCCACTTCCCGATCGGCCGATCAATGTCGACCGATCAGTCTGAAAGCCCCTGCAAGAACTTCTCGTCGAACTTCATGCGCAGGCGGATGTACCAACCTTCTTCGGTTTGCTCGCGTCCCGAGAGGTCTCGATCGGAGAACCCCGAGAAGTTGTGCCCCGCGCTGAGCCAGACGTTGTCCTTGACCCGGAACCCGAGCTCAAGGCCGTAGGCCTTCTCTCGAGCATTCGAATCCGGCGTTCCCATCGTGGCGCCCATGGCGCTGACATCCCAGCGCTCACCGATGTCGTAGATGAAACGCGCCGAGGCGAGCCATGCCTGGTAGTCGTCGTTCACTCCCGCCAGGGTCTCATTCAAATCTTTGGCGGCCAGACGACCACTGAACCAGAACTCGCGGTACGGGTGCCAGTTGAAATGCGTCGAGACGATATCCACGTCGCGTCGTTCACGTTGGTCGAGCTCGTTGTTGTACTCGCGCTTGTTCTCGTAACGCAGCAACACGTCGAACTGGGTCGCAAACCGCGGTCGATACGCGGCGCCCAGCTGGAAACGGTTCTGCATTTGCGCGCCAGGCTTGCTGCGATCGTCGGTTTTGAGCATGTAGTTGCGGAACAGCCCTGTCCACTCGCCGCTCAACTTGCGGGCGAGGGAAACTGATCCCATGAGGCTGCGCGCCGTGTTGTCGACCGTCGCCGCGCGATCACGGTCGAGCTGACGGAATTCAAGGCGAGTGTTGCCCTGCCACGTCTTGTCGCCGAACTCGAGCCCGCCGCCCACGGCCAATGCGCTGCGACTTGCACCCTCGAGAATCTCCAGACGCTCGACGAGATAATTGGCACTCACCCGATCACTCAGCGCGATCGAGTTGCTGAGGCCCGCTGCCGCTTCAAGCTCCTGCGAATTGAATCCGTCGCGCATGCGAAGCTCGGAGTGCATCGCACTGCCCTCTTCGTCGTTGCGGCGCAATCCGACGACGACCGCCTGACTGCGCGAGGCTTCGTCGATCGAGTACGCTGAACCCAGCCCGTTGGTCTCCTCCCAACGTCCGTACAACGAGAGCATTTCCGAGAGCTGATAGTCCGCACCGGCCGTCGCGCGCCCGGTCGGCGCTTCGACACGCGCGAATACGCGACCTGAGCCGTAGCGGTAATCGGAACGCACGGCGAACCAAGTCGGATCGTCCTCGAATCCTTGATCGATACCCACTTCACCACCGAGCGACCACGCGTCGGTGATCCGGGTGCGCACACCTAACATATAGGTGGTGACATCGAGATCTTCAGCGCGCCGCGTCGAGTAGAGCGGCGAACCGTTGAACGCGCTTTGCGGCTGTCCGGTGATGGGGTCGAGGCCGACACCCATGCCCCAGAAGCCTGCGCCATTCGGATTCAAGCCCGATCCGCCATAGGCCGAGCCTTGGCCCGGCAACACGAGAGCGCCGGAGAACGCCGAGAGCGATGCGACGCCCCCGCGGCGTTGGTAGAAATGTCTTACGCCGCCTTCGAGACGAGTCCGCTCGCCGACATCCCGCTCGAAGCCCAAAGAAATGCCGCCGCGCTCACCTGAAGTGAACGAGTCCTCGGTATAACTGCCGTTGACATGCACCCGAGCGCGCTCGCCCAATTCCGCGGCGCCTTGCATACCGTACTCGGTGCGTCCCGCGGCGAGGCTCGATGAGGGATTCACGAACTCGTCGTCCGCCCGACCGCCGTGCAGCCTGATGTCCCAACGGGTTCCCGCAGCCCTACGCTCGTCGTTTCGACCATGGCTCCAATCGAAGCGAACCGCCGAACCCCGCAGCTCGTCGGTCGCCGACATCGCCAAAGAACGGGCGGCCTCGATGACGAGCGATCCGGCGTGATCGTTACTCACCGAAAAATTGACGCTGTCGAGTTCACGAACCTCTGCGAAACCCGTCCCGGGGGTCGTGCGATATCCAGTGCCCGCCGGTCGGTTCGGATTATCGTCGCGAACGAAGGACGCCCCGACACGAACCGCCTTGGCGAGTTCACGTTCGGCATTGACGCCATAAACCCAGAACTCCTCGCCACCGGTGTCGACCTCGTAAGTGAGTCGCAGCGACACCGGGTTGAGATCGGCATCGACCGCCGACAACGGTTCTTTGAGCAGCACTCGGCCTGAGAACGGCTCGAAGGTGTAATCGGTGTACCGCGACAACGCCTTCACGGCAACGATGCGCGAGGTGTTGTTGCGATCCCGGGTGACGATTTCGATCTTCTCGCTGTTTTCGAGGGCGTTGTAGTTGCCGATGGCAAAGGGTCCGCTCGTCCCGTTACCGCGATATTCCTCGACCGCCTGACGCAAAGAATCGCGCATCGCAAAGGCATCGACGAAACCCATGCCATCGTCACGACGTGTCCGCAGACCCGTCATCGAACGATTATATTGGCCGAGGTCGGAGATCCGCTGTGAGGCGAGACGCCCGCCACCTTGTCGAGTCGAGAATTCGCTGCCCGTGGCGAAATCCCCATAGAGGATGTAGTCCCGCTCTTTGTCGAGACGCAGATAGAAGCGATCCGACGTCTTGGCCTCGAAGCCGCGCTCACCGGAATCACCCATCACGGAATATTCTCGATCCGGGTTGTAATCGCGGAACTCCCGCTGCTTGAGGTCTTTCTCCGAGTCGAACATCGCCGTGACGGTCGTGTTCCCCTTGGTCGTGCCTTTGACGAAAACGCTCGTCTGCCCCGAAACCCGGCCCTTGCCATCATCGAAGCGCCGCTCCCATTTCCGAAGCTCACGCTCGAGGCCATCGGACAATCCGGCCATGGGACCGAGGCCACCTTCCTGTTTGCGATCAAAATCGACGACCGCTTCGACGATGCCGATGGCGACCATCGATCGTACTTCGGGGATGTAATCCACCTTGCCCGATTGCGTCACGCCATCGACCGTCACCGTCCATCGCACGTCCCGTGCGGCGCTCGGTGCAACGAAACGGATTTTGCCCGTGCCGGCTTTGAGGCCGATCTCGCCGCTCTCCGGATTCGCGCCCGACAAGGTAAAACGAACGCGCTTCGGGGCTTTGATCGCAGTTCCGCTGGCATCGCGCAGCGTGACAACGAGTGTCGTCGTACTGCGGCCGTCGGCGACGTTGGCACCACCCGACTGACGCTCCGACTGAGCGACGACGCCGATCTGGGCGATCTGGACACCACTGCGCTCCGCCGCAACTCGTGCGCGGGGTGCATCCGCACGCAGCGGAAGGTGGCTGTCGAAGTCGGTGACGTCTGAAGGCACGGTTGCAGGTGAGCCGGCCAGGGTCGATCCGCCGGCACCAATGGCCAACAAGACAGCGATCACGACTGACGAGGGCTGACCAATCATTGCAGTGCCCTCCGCTCGGCCGGGCAACTTTTTATCCTGAAATCGGCCCGATGCATTTCGCCATTCTTGAGATCCAGGAACAGGCTGCCCGGATCTCCCGCGTCGCGGTTGCTGGTGCTGCCAAGGACGCTGCCTTCCGGGAGCGTCGCAGGATCCACCTTCAAGCCCTGAGTCGACGGACGTCGACCGCAGAGGCTGTAACGACCTTCCTGATCGGACACCATATAGGCCCCGTCAGAGAAATAGAGCCGAACACCCGGAACACCCGGTTCGTTCTCATCGCGCACTCCGTTGTCGTTGCAGTCTCGGTAGACCGCTCCGATTACGCAGGCCTCGTTCGAGAACACTCCAGCATCCACCCGGATGCCGTAGCGCGCCTCGTTGCTCTGCGTGCCGATGAGGCTCGAGGCCGTCGCACGATTGATGCCGTCACTGCTCAAACTACCCACTCCGATTCGGGCTCGGTAGGTCAATGTCACCGACTCTCCGGGCAGCATCGAGCCGATCAGATAATTCAAAACTCGCTCACCATCTTTGACGCCGAGCGCACTGTCGGCGGCGATCGAGGCATTGTCCTTCTTCAAGCTCGACGTCCCGCCGATGTACTTGAAGCCGACCGGCATCGTGTCCTTGAGCACGACTCCGTACTGCGGCACGTTGGTCGCGTTCTTGAGCGTGATCGTGTAACCCACGCTGTCACCGAGCTCCGCCGAGCGTACTGAGCCACTCTTCGTCGCTTCGAGCTCACCGACGATCACCGGCTTCACCGGGTCGATCGGAATGTGGTTGTGGATGATGCCGTTCGAGCTCGTCTCCGGCCGATCCGTGATCACGAAGCGCACCGACATGTAGTAACGCGTGTTCTCGCTCAAGGTCGGCGCCGTCTCCTGCGGCTGCACCTTCTCGATACCTCCGCCGAGCTTCGGCTCGTACGGCGCCTTCTCCGCAGGGATGTACGACGAATTGCCCGACGACTCGCCTGGCTGATATCCGTTCGGAACATCGACTCGCAAGCGGTACACACCCGAGGGCGCCTCAGAGGTCAACAGCAACACGTAGAGACCGTCGCTTCCGACCGCCGCACCGTTCGCCGTACCCGCTACCAAGTCGAGCAGATTATTCGGTACCGGAGCGCCGTTCGGCCCGAGGAGCGTGACACGTGAACCCGGCACAGGACGACGGGTGACCGAGTCGAACACCACTCCGGACGGATCGATGAGGAACCCGTTCTGCGACGGGGTGCTGCTGCCGGGCTTCAGCGTGATCCCCGTAATGCCATTACTTTGAGATTGCCCGTTCAGGCTCGGATCGGGTGCCTCAGGATTACCCTTGATCAGGGCTGACGTGGCTGCGCTGCTCGCAGTCTCGAATTCCACGTTGTACTTCGTGGTCGCGTCGCCGAGCAGGGTCGGCGGCAGCTTCTCGAACGAGTAGCTACCGTCCGCCTTGGTGACCGTCGTCGCGATCACCCGTCCTTCGGCATCCTTGAGAACTACGGTCACGCCACCCTGCGGAATCTGCTGACCGAACCCCACGCGCTTGGTGAATACACCAGTGACTGAGGCTGGCTTGTCGACATTCACTCTGGCGGACGCGCCCGGAACACTCAACAAGGCATTACCGCCGGGTAATTTTCCGCGCAGGCCGTTGGGGCTCCCCGATGTGCCCCCATCCGGAATGACGTTCAAGTAATCGCCGACCGTATCGGCGACGACCATCACCGAGACGGCGCATCCGCCCGGCGGTACTGTTCCCCCCGAAAGTGACAACTGCGTGGACTTCGGCGTCGCAGTCACCGTGCCGGAACATGTGTTCTCGAGCTTCGGCTCGTCGGCGATCGCGAGTGAGCCCGGTGCCGACGGGAACTGATCGATGAACGAGGTATCCGAAAGCGTCTGCGATCCGGTGTTGTCGATCGTGATCGTCATCTTCACTGGAACGCCGAGTGCGCCCTGAGAAGACTGGAACGACTTGCGTACTGCAAAACTTCCTTCAATCGAGAGATCGGCACTCGCACCGGCATCGTTGCTCTTGTTTTGAGCGTTCTTGATTGCGCCCACTGGGATGCTGGCCGTGAACTTGGTTCCGCTTGCCGAGCTCGAGGTCGCAAGTGCGCTGAACGTGCAGCTGCCACCAGCTGCAAGCGTTCCATCGGAGAGCGTCAAGGCTCCGCCGACGACATTGGCCGCACCATTGCAGTTCGTGAGAGTCCGCGGATCGGTCGCGAAGACGAGGCCCGTCGGCAAAGTCTGGCTCTGACCCAAGGCCGTCAGCGGATCGCCGGTTTTGTTCACGATCGTGACAGTGATGCGGGTCTGTCCATTCACCGGGATGCTCGGCGCTGCGAAGGCAATTCCCACCGTCGGCAAGGCCTCGGGCGTGACTTCGCCACCGTTGCTCGCGCATGCCGTACTGGGCGCACAGGACGACCCCGTCGGAGGCGGATTGTTACCGCCTGTCTGATCGACCGAAGCGTCCGTCGTCAGCTTCAGACCGAGGAAGCCTGGTAGCGGTGTCACCGAAACATTGATCGGCGACGCTTTACCGCCGTTGGCTGCGATGCCCTGCGGGATCGTACAACTCACCGTCAGAGGACCCTTCGCCGGCAGCGTCAACGGTTGACCGTTGGAGTAGCTGCAGGTCCAGCCCGTTCCACCGATCGAGTTGAGTTGAAGACCCGTGCTGATCGTCTCGAGAACGGTCGCACCACTCGAAGTCCCCAAACCATTGTTGGTCACGTTGATGTCATAGCTCGACGGCGAACCAGCGAGCAGCGGTTTCTCAGGCGTACCGAGCGGACTCTTGCTCAGGGTCAGATTCGGGATCCCTGTCGAGGTCTCATCATTCGTCGTGTTGCCGTCGTTATCGTCACCGTCATCCGACACGTCCGATACGTTGTTATTGGACGGATCCTTACCCGTGGCGGTCACCGTGTTCTTCACGCCACCGGCATTGATCGCCG
>JBILMJ010000002.1:0-293822 GCA_044375575.1 Steroidobacteraceae bacterium
CGGTGATAGTGGCGATGACGGTCTCGTTAGCCTCATCCGTCGCGTCAACGGTCGGAGTGACATTAAACGTCGTCGTCAACGACCCTGCAGCGATCGTGAACGTCTTCGTCACTAGCGTTGCATAGTCGGTTCCTTCAGTCGCGGTACCACTCAGCGCTACGACTACGGATGTGGATGCCGCAGAAGCCCCGCTAAGAGTCAGTGTGTATACGAGATTTGTTCCGCTGTCTTCATTAACGCTCGAAGGCGATACGCTGATCGATATCGTGGGTGCAGCATCGTCATCCGTGATCGTGCCTGTAGCAGCTGACGGCGCGCCGATCGAGCCGCCGATACTATTCGTGACGCCGGTGATAGTGGCGATGACGGTCTCGTTAGCCTCATCCGTCGCGTCAACGGTCGGAGTGACATTAAACGTCGTCGTCAACGACCCTGCAGCGATCGTGAACGTCTTCGTCACTAGCGTTGCATAGTCAATCCCTTCAGTCGCGGTACCACTCAGCGCTACGACTACCGATGTTGATGCTGCAGAGGCACCGCTGAGCGTCAGTGTGTATACGAGATTTGATCCGCTATCTTCATTAACGCTAGAAGGCGATACGCTGATCGATGCCGTGGGTGCAGCATCGTCATCCGTGATTGTGCCCGTACCCGAAACTCCTCCAACCGTGACGGTATAGGTTTCGTTATTTTCATCCGTAGTGTCGTTTGTACTCGAGAATGTAATAGTGAACGAGCTCACGCCTGAAGGGACGCTTAAACTCCCTGCGGATAACGTCACTCCATTTGAAAACACTGGCGTTACGTTATAGTCCACCCCACCTGCGGCGGTGACATCGGTAAGCGCGTAGCTATAAACCTCTGAAGCAGTCGTCGCGGCCGCTAAAGTGACGGTATGAACGAGGTTAGACCCCTCTGTAACAGATGCGCCACTAACCGATGACACATTGGGGCCGTCGTTATCGACTATCGTTCCAGTGCCGGACTTGCCGCCGATCGTAAGTGTGTACGTCTCGTCGTTTTCGTCTGAATTATCGTTGACGCTCGCAAAGGTTACGGTAAACGAACTAACACCTGCGGGTACCGTGAGCGTACTACCTGACAGTACGACGCTATTAGAAAAAGTCGGAGGGACATTAAAATCCGTACCACTGGTGGCGGTACCGCTCGCTACCGAATAGGCGTAGGTTTTAGAACTGGTAGCAGATGACGTTAAAGTGACCGTGTGAACAAGTGATGCGCCTTCAATAGCCGACGCTGCTCCAACAGACAAAATCGCGGAATCGGTAGTCGCGGCCGTATCGAGTTTGGCGGGAGAGAAGTTACTACTGGTGTTTACGTTGTCCCCCGGTTTGTAACTGGACTCGTTTCCTCGGCGAACAAGCAAATAGCCCTTTACGGCAACCGGATCGTAAAAATAAAAGGCCGCTGGGTCGTTGGCGGGGTCTTGACGAGAGACCTTCCCGGTTATGACGTAATCAACTCCTCCAGAGGTGTAATACAGTTTACTATCAACGTTATTTCCCGATGTCGTTGCTGCAAATGATGTCGCCGACGCCGGTATTGATTCGAGACGGTAGGACGTTGCACCGAGGTCGACGATCGCCTCGATAGAATTTGATTGGAGTCCACCGTCTCCGCCAGAAGTCGAAATCGTACCGGTATACGCTTCGATAAAAGTAATCTGTGCAGCCTTGATAACTCCAGGTACAAAAAATATCGACGTCAGTAGCCAATAGCAAAGCTTCTTGATCAATCTTTTAAAAGCGGTTTGCGGTCTGCAGACCTTACGGTATGGCATGTATTCTCGACTCAAAAACTGGGAACGCAGACTTCGCCTCAAAAAGCATCGTGAAGAAGTTTTTTTGAGGTAGTGGTAAGTCAAAATAGACTAAACGTCTATTAGTTTTCACTACTATATTTGTGCTACTTAATTTTGTGCATCCGGATCGTGTGGACGAATATCCTCAACTCACCGTTCTTTAAATCTTTGAAAGCTTGAGAAAACGGGCCGAGTACTTCGCGAAGTACTAATGGACCTTTTGATCGAGTTTTTTAGACGTGGGCGCCATAGAGATTATGGCGATGAAGCTCCGGACGTGGCAGATGAGGCGTACGGACCGCTATGTTCTCTGTTGGGAATCCCGCTTGCTGGATCAAAGCAAGCTACCGACAAAATTCTCAAGGTGAGCGCAAGCGAACGTCACCCACTTTTCGACGGTAGCGAATCACTCCAGAGCTCGATGGAATGCTAAATGGCCCTCGCCGGGATCCCCTGCCGGGAATCGGCACCGCCGCGAGCAAGGCTAACAACCGCTAAAGAGATCTAACTCTAGCTTTTTCGATGAAACTTCAACGTCGAGCATTCCCAACACCGAATGCATCACATGATCATGTGATAACTCTCGATCCTTTTTCTTCGCGACACACTTCATGTCGATCCGCATTCGACTGGCGAACCCGGGTGACGCCCAGAGCACCATCGGCACATGGGTCTGTACTTCGGGCGCCACGGAATACGGCAGCGCATGCAGGAAGATGCCGTTCTCGCCGAGCGACTCGCCGTGATCCGACACATATAAGAGAGCCGTGTCGGCGCGATCGCCGAGGGCGGCCAACTTCTGGATGGTCTCGGCAAGCAGGTGGTCGGTGTAGAGCACCTCGTTGTCGTACGCATTGACGATCGAAGCGACGTCGCACTTCGAAAAATCCGTCTCGCGGCAGACGGGCGTGAATTTCTCGAACGCCTTCGGATAGCGAAGGTGGTAACCCGGCCCATGATTACCGAGCGTGTGCAGCACGACGAATCGTCTGCCGGTGGGGTTAGCCAACGTCTTTCCGAACATGTCGAAAATGGCGCCGTCCATGCAGGGGTTGTCGCCGATGCAGTACTGCGGATAGTCCTCTCTCGGCGCGCGAATCTCGGGCACCTCGCGACAGACTCCCTGACAACTCGTGTTATTCCCGAACCACTGCACCTCGAACCCAACTCGCTTCACGATATCGATGAGGTTGTCGCGAGCCTTGGCCTCTTCAGGATCGAACCGCTCGCGCCCGAGATCGGAAAACATGCAGGGTACGGAGATCGCGGTCGACGTACCGCACGATGACACTTTGGAGAAATTGATCAGCCCCGGAATCGCGGCGAGCTTCGGCGTCGTCTGACGCGCGTAACCATCGAGCCCGAAATCTGCGGCGCGGGTGGTCTCGCCCACGACGAGCACCATGATGAGCGGCTTCTCGGCGTCTTGTGCGTTCCACGCATCGCCAAGCCGAGCATCGCGGCCGATCGCTTGGTAGGGAAGATCCGGTTCCGTGATTTCGCCAACGTAGCTTCCGACCCCGGCCAGATAGTTCACCGGCACGATCATGTGACGCAGCTCGCGGTTGTTCCGAAAGGTCGAAGCGTGGTCTTGATAAAACGCTGCCGCGACCAGACCCACTCCGAGCACGGTCAACCCGAGCGCGATACCTCGATGCGCGAGTTCGCGCCGCCAGCCGACAGCAATCACGCCCGCGCGCATCACCAAAAACGCCGGTAGCACGCCGAGCAAGCCGACGTACAAAATCAGATTGAGATTGACGAGCTCGCCGGCCTCGGTGCCGTTCGTCTCGAAGACGTTGCGGATCATGACCTTGTCGATCAACACGCCGTAAGCCGAAACGAAATACGAAGCGAGTCCTGCGAGCAACACGGCGAGCGCGAGCAGTGGTTTCGCAACAGGCCGAATCAGCGTGAGCGGCATCAAGAAAAGATTGATGACGATGAACGCGAGGATGGAGAAGGACAGCAGATAGAGCGCATCGTCGATCGAGGCGAGAGGCCGAATCTCGAAGACCCTCGACCAGAGGGGTATATTGAGCGCAACCAAACACCACAGCGCGACCCAGGCGGTCAGCGCCGTCGTGTTGAATTTCCAGGACGGAAAACGGAATTTCATTGATTAACGGGCCCCCAGCCCATATCGACATCTCAGAAGCTTTTCTTGGTCTCGACGACGACCTGCATGTTCTTGATCGACTTGTCGCCGTTCACCGGAAACGCGAGATCGATATGCAACACGTTTCCGAGCGCTGAGCGACTATTACCGAGCCGCAGTCCCACGCCGACATCCCCAAGCACGCCCTGCGACTTGCTTGCGTAGGGGTCACGACCCCAAGTCCCGCCCACATCGATGAATGCGGCTGCGCCGACGTGTACCAATCGGAACGGATACCAATCGGTGAAAGCACGCTGCTCGAGCGTCATGAGCCATCGACCCTGCCCACCCTGATAGCGCAACGGAAAACCCCGCAGTCCCGTATCGCCGCCGAGCATCAGCTCGCGATCGACATCGAGCTTCTCACCAGAGTCGACGTTGAGCGACGCGAAAAACAAGCGCCGATCCGACTGGCGATGGTAATACCGCGCAGAGGCACTTAGCAGAGTGTCGCGAAAGTTTCCGCTCTCGTAACGACCCACCAACGAGGCTGCGAGCAGCAGCATACGCTTGTCGCTGAGCTCCAGTCCTTTTCCGATTTGCGAGTCGAAGATGAATGCATCGCGATCTGCGCCGAGCCCCGTGGCGGAGTAACCGAGTCGCGCGCTGAAGTTCCAGCCATACTGAAAATCTTCGGTACGTTCGATCTGGTCACGATTTCGTGCCGCACGAAAATCGTTTTCCAGCCAATCGACTCGGATCCAGGGATAGACGAGCTTACGGTCGTCTGGCACGAGCGTATCGGGATTTCCGCCCGGCACTTTCGAAAATTCGCGCGTATCACTCGTGACACCCAGCGACCAGCGGGTCACGAACCGACCTTGCAGTCCTTTCGAGTAACCGAGATACGCACTCTTGAAGCGCTGATCGACCAAATACTCGCCGACTTCTTTGCCGAGGTCGTAGCGCGAGTCCGATCTGTCGGTCTCATAGGTCGACACACCGCCCGCCCAACGTGTATCGAGCGAGTAGAACGGCTGTTCGAGACTGAATCGTTTGGCACCGCCATCGCTGAAGTCTGAGTGCTCTACTTCCAGTGCCCACCAAGAACTGCCGAGCTGTCGGTCGACGTATCGCGCGGATGTGATGTCACGATCGACTTCTTGGAGTTGCTTGAAATTGATTTGCGAGCCGAGTCCGAGGACGTTCAGCTCTTCCAACTCGAAGCCCGACGCAGTCTTACCACCCTTTTTTCCATAAGAGACGCCGGGATTCAATGTCCACACGTCGCGTGTGACAACTTCGATATCGATGACGCCGTCCACGTACCGAATCGGCGTGACCGAGGCGTCGTAGAGATAGCGGGTATCGCGGAGCAACCGCTCGCTTTCTTCGAGTAACCGCGCCTTGTAAACCTCGCCTTCCCGAAAGAGCAGACGATCGGCGATGGTGGTGTTTCGAGTGTTTCGATGAAGGCGATTGGCGAGTCGGAAGAGTCGGATGTCTTCGTCAGGTCGACTGGTGTCGAAGACGTCGAGCGCACGGATCGTGATGGTACCGATGCGTGTGCCCGCTGCTTCGAGCGTCGCATCGTCCGGAACGCCTGGGGGCCGAGTGACCGTCGGTCGATCTGTCCGAGTGGAGAGCCGTGGCTTCGACGCGGACTGATCATCGTCCACCGAGTTTTGGTCCGCCGAATTTTGGGAGCTCTCGGTTGTGATCGACGCTGCGATTTGCTCGCCACCACTCATCAATGCCAGCATCACGAGTACGTCAATCACGTCGTATCACCTTCATGTAAAGCGCGAACAACGCAAAGGCTGACGAAGAATGCGCTCCGGGAAAACATGCGGCTCGAGGTAAGTCATCGGGCCTGTCCTGATACCAGTGCACGACGGGACGATCACCGCCGAAGCCTTGAAGACTCCAGGGACAATCGACGTTGGACGCTTCTTTAAGCGCGCCCACGGTCAGCGGCACGATTGCCAAGCAAAGCGCGAGATAGCCCAGCGCGCGACGATATGGCCTTAGCGTGTTCCATCGGAAGCTCACCGCCCACCCGACGATGGCGAGAACCGCCACCAAGCGCATGGCATTGCGTCCGCCCCGATGAAGAAACTCGTTTGCCCAGAAGCTTTGGGCACCGCGCCAAGTTTGCGTCGCGGCATCGAAAAAAAATGTTTGCGCGAGCCGGCGGTCTCCGTCGAGCACCGCCATGGCAGCGAGAGCGGCCGCTCCGAGCAGCACGGGGACCCATAAATGGCTACGTAAAAAGCGAGCTCGTGAAACGTGCGTAGCCATGCAAACCTGCTCGATCAGACCGACCGAGCCACATAAAGTTCCTGAAGAGTAGACCCCGGTGACTGACGATCGAGATCCTACAGGGGACAGAGCCGAGGTAACGAGCGAACCAGCATGGATGTGTTCTTGAATTGATCGATGACGACCTGCGACACCGGAGCACCCTCACCCGGTACGTAGACCGAAAACACGGCATCACCCGACAAGTCGAAAAAGACCACGCCGCGCAGGGTCGATGACGAGCCCGGAATCTCGAGCAAGTAGATCGAGGAGTACAGATCGGGGCGAAGATGCCCAGCGAGCCCCGGCCCCTCCCGATGGAGATTGAAAAACTTGCTGCGCGTCGAGGGCTCTCCCTTGCCGACGGGCCCCTGGATCTCGAAAAGATTTGGGCCCTTGATGATGAACGTCGTCGCGTCATCCCAAGTCTCGATACTTTTCCAGATTGATTGAAAGTGATTGGCGCTCACGCCGTGAGCTTGCGCGGGCGGCAACGCGCTCGCCACAACGGTTTCCAGCATTTTGAGAGCGCTCGCGGTGGCACTGAGCGGAGCGGGCTCTTTCCCTGCGAGGGTCGATCGTACAAGTGCAGTTTGCTCAGATGACGCGCACATCGGCATCACCTGACCCGATGCCGCTGGCACCTCTGCAGCGAACAGCATCGCCACGACCGCGAGCGGGCCCATGAACGTGATTGCTTTCGTCATATCAACCCTGCGTGGAGAAAATCTCACCCGGCGACGGCAGCACATGATCGACGACTTTGCGCCAAACCACGGCACGACATTGTCGCTCGTCGAGGTTTTTGATACCGATCTGCAGCACCTTGAAACGGTCATCCATTGCCATCTGAACGGATTTCAAGTCGCTCGGAGATGACCCGGGGGGCAAGAAGGCCAGCAGTAATTCCACTTGAGTCATGCCTGCACCCAGGAAGGTTCGGCCGTCGACGAAATCATCGACATGCAGCACCGCCTCCCATGACACCTCGCGCTCGAGCTCACGTCGAACTTGCGTGATGAGCTGTCGTGAGCCAGGCCGCGTCATGTCGAACAACATGATGATCACCGTCTCGGCATCACGAGCGCGCGAGGCATCCCAGAATCGCTCGAAACCCCGTTCGTTGGCGTGCTGGGCGCTGTAGTAAGTCTTGGCAACGATGAAATAACCAAGACCCACCTTGATCGCGAGCGTGAGATCGATCGCGAAATTCGTGTAACTGAGACTGAGGAAAGTGATGGCAGCCAAAGCGAGCTGTCCGACGGTGAACAAACCCGTACTCAAGCCCTGATTCGCCCCCACCATGAACGCGCGGGACAACAGGGCGAGCATCACGAGTGTCAATGCGACCCCGATCCACGGCGAGGTGACCTTGAGCGTGGTTCCGGATAACGCGTCGTCGATTGCCGTGGCAATGATGGTGTTGTCATCGACGGTCGTCGCTACCGCCGTCGGCTTGATGCTCGAGATACCCGGTGCCGAGGCGCCGATGATCACGATCTTTTCTTTGAATATGCTCCAATCGAAGGTCGACGACCCGCGCATGCCTTCGTAGAGATCGGCGAACGACACCCGGGTGTAGTCTCCCCGCTTGTTCCGCCAGTTGAGTTTCGAAAACTGCTCTTCGCCCGGCGCAACATCACCACCGGCGAGTTTCACGACGCTCACGACGGTCGAAGGCAAGTAGTTCGAACCCGCAGGCAGCCAGTATTGATAACGCCGGACGATGCCATCTCGATCGGTCAAAAGATTGGAAGCGCCGGTATTGCGCTGCAGGCTCTCGAACATCGGCATGACGGCCGCAACCGTCGAAGGCCCTGAAGAGGTCACTCCCGAAGGACGAACGCCTGGAATGCTGGCCGCCTCGAGCTGACTCACCGCATCGTTGGACGGGGCCAGGCGTATGAACGGGAAGACGATGCGATCGTAGGCCGCAGCGACTTCCGCAAGTGCCTCGTCACCCGCGGGGTCGCGAGTGTCCCGCTCAGAAACATGAACGTTGAGCAACACCGCCTTGGGGCCGGCCTCCGAGACGTTTGCCAAAGCTTCCGCAAGAACGGCACGGGTCCACGGCCATCGACCCTGCTCCCGACCAACCCTCTCGAGCGACCGCTCGTCGATATCGACGATGAGAATGTCCGGCGATGGGGCAGGGCTCGCAAGACGCCACTTGAGAAGTCGATCATCAACGGTCGTGCCACGTTGGCCGTCGATGCCTTTGAAAGAAAAATCGACGATCACGAAAAGGCCGAGCGCCACGGCGAGCACCACGTAAAACCGCGATTCCCAACGTCGGGCGAGACTCCCGATAGAAGGCAGGATTCGGTCGAGTATGGAATTCATTGGACCCCCACCTTGTATTGGTTGATACGCGCCGACGCCGCGGACAAGCCCACTGCGGCATCGAGATCGGGCGTGACGGCGCCCGCCAACGTCGCGATGCGATCATTGATCGTGGGAGTCGTTGCCCGCAGCAAGGCGACGTCGGAGCCTTGCGCGCTCGCCGTCGTGATGCGCTCGAGCACGCCGATGAGGGCCGAGGCGTCGTAGCCTGCGCTCGCAGCCAGACGCATTCCTTCTTCGTCGGCGATGAAATCGAGTGCCGGATCGAGAGGCCGAAGGTAGGTCTCGATGGCGGGCTGCCGCAAACTCCTGAGGTGGTGGCCTCGACGCACGTGAGCCATCTCTCGCGCAAGCACCGCGGCAAGTTCGTCTTCGGTGGTCAATAGTCGATAAAGACCGCTGCTCATCACAACAAGACCACCTGGCAACCCCAAAGAAATGATCGAGGGTGAGTCGACGACGACGAAGCGCCACGATGTGCTCGCGCCGTATCGAGCAGCCACCCACTGACCGACCTGATTGACGTAGGTTTGCACGGCTACTTCGGCGACCGGCTTGGCGACGCCAAAGAGTGTCGCCGCGATCCCTTCTTGAATGGCTCGCGCATCGAGCGCAGCGGCAGACGATGGGCTAAGCGGCGAAGGTCCAGGCAACTTTATCTTGCGCGGCGCGAGGCCACCGGCTGTCGCAAACCGTGCGCGAAGCGCAGCATCGGATGGAATGATGGGCAAGGCGCGCATCACCGCGGTATCCGCCGACGCGCCCAGAATGGTCGAGCGGTCGATCACCGCACCTCGACCGAGCATGCTGCGCGTACCGCTGACCAACACCACGTTGTTCGTCGCGTCACGGCCCGAGGCGACTGCCGCAAGGCCCGCCGCAGGACCCGGCGCAAGCAGCCGGACCGAAGAAATTCTGACCCAACCTGTCGTGCCTGACTTCAAGTCAACGCGGCGCCAGAAACCCCGTCGTTCGCGGGCCGTGACCCGCTCTCCGGCTGGGGCCCGGCCGACCACGGGAGCGGTCTGTAAGGGCTCGGCTCGAAGGACGTCATCGGCCGTGAAAAATGCACGCTGCTCCTCGGCAAAAGAAATGACCGAGTACAGGGCGAAGATCGGCACGAGCAGCCATGACCGCATCCCCACAATCTAATCCGGAGTCGGCGGTCGATAAAGCACTGTTATCAGTGATCCCGCGTCCGACCACGGGTCGGCGGTCGACACGGTCGCCTTCCTTATTACATAGTACGGTTGCCATGGCGCGCCCCACCCGCCTGTCCGCCCTCGCCCTGCCAGGTCTTGCGGCAGCACTTTTGCTGATGCCGCGGATCTCGCCCGCCATCGACCGCATGGAACTGCGTATCGAGCGTATCGAAACCGCGGCCGGGGTGCTGAAGGACGCCCGACTCAAAGTATCCATCGACCCGAAGACCGCGGCTCCCCGAGGAAATCTGAGTATCGGCTCGACGCCGGTCGGCCCCTTATCCATGAACCTCGCCTTGCGCGAAACCGGGGGCCAGGGCCTCATTTTTACCGGCGATCAGTTCAGCTTTGCGGGGGGCGATGTCGGGTTCAGCGCGTCGCTGATCGGCCGGCGCTGGACGTTCACCGTCGATGCCAGCGCCATCTCGGGTCAATCTTTGTTGGAACTGAGCAGGCCTTTCATTGATGTGCCCGATGGCTTTTCGGCTCAGGGGCGCCTCGATACCCTCCTTCAGCTCGCAGGTCGTACCGACACGCTATTGCCGGAAATCGCGAACCTCGAGTTTCGCGGCGCGGACCTCGGGTTCTCGAATGCGGAAGGAACCTTTGCCGCCGAGGGGATCGATCTCGAAACGCGCCTCGGTCTATCGTCCGACACATCGGGGAAGATCGAGGTCTCGGGTTATCTCAAGAGCGAACGCGGCGAGGCCCTCTTCGACAATGCCTATCTGAAACTCAGTTCACATCCGACCCGAATAGGTTTCGAGGGGGCGATGGAATCCAACCGGCTGAGCATCGGTCTGCTCGAAATAAAACAGGAAGGTCTCGTTGCTGCAACGGCGAGCGCGAACCTCTTGCTCCCCGGAAATTTTTTGGACGCTCCGGTGGATGTCCGGCAATTGAAAGTCGAGTCCGCCACACTCGATTTGGAAGATTTGCGATTCCCGGCCGTCTACACGAGTTATCTGCAAACCGCTCTCGCCGGCACATCGCTCGACGCCCTTGAGTCGTCGGGTCGAATTTCCGGAACACTGCAGATTCGTGACAACGCGCCGGTGTCCGGCGAGCTCAAGCTCGAAGACCTGTCCCTTCGGGATTCCAAAGGACTTTTTTTCCTGGATCGATTGCGAGGCGCGATCAGCTGGGTCCCGGAAGATCGAGAACCTCTGGAGCCCTCGGTGCTTGCCTGGGATGCGGGCGGAATCTACGACGTACGCGGCGGCGCGTCGTCCTTGCGACTCGTGCTGCGCGGGATGTCGGCCGCATTGCTCGAGCCCGTCCGTCTCCCCGTGTTCGATGGCGCTGTCAATATTCAAGAGCTGCGCATGAAAGATGCCGGCTCGCCGAACATGCAAGTCCAGTTCACGGGAGAAATCGAGCCCATCAGCATGAGCGAGATCAGCCGGGCCTTCGGTTGGCCCGAGCTCGGCGGCTTCGTGACGGGCCGCATACCCCGTGTCGAGTACAAAGACGACACGCTCATCTTCGGTGGTGATCTGGAAGCGGAAATCTTTGACGGCCTCGTGCGCGGCAGCAACATCAAGCTGAGTGACCCTCTCGGCCGATGGCCGAGACTCTCGGCGGACCTCACCATCGACAACCTGGACCTCGAGACGCTCACCTCCACGCTCGAGTTCGGCGCCATCACCGGCCGAATCGACGGACAGGTCGACAATCTCGAACTTTTCGCTTGGGCACCGGTGTCTTTCGATGCTTGGCTACGCACGCCGGAGGATGATCACAGTCGCAAGCGGATCAGTGTCGATGCCATCAACAGCATCGCCAATGTTGGTGGAAGCGCGGGCTCGGGCGTGGCCTCGGCTTTGCAAATGGGCGCCTTGCGTTTCTTCTCTCGCTACAGCTATCGACAACTTGCGGTCCGATGTGTGCTCGAAGACGATGTATGTCGACTTTCGGGGGCGCCGATCGCCAATAATCGCTACTACCTGCTCGAGGGCGCCGGCGTACCTCGCGTCGATATCATCGGAAACTCGGGCCGTATACAGTGGTCAGAACTCCTGCGGCAGATTGCCTGGCAAATCGAGACCGGCGGCACTTTCAGCGTTCAGTAATTCAAGGAATCGGGCTTCACTTATGGGGAAAACCATGAAGAACCTGCTCAAGCTCAAGTTGACGGCGGCATCGCTGCTGATCGCCTCGTGCATCACGATCAACGTCTATTTTCCGGCAGGCGCAGCAGAGAAAGCCGCAGATCAAATCATCGACTCGGTGATCCAGGGTGGCGCTCGCAGCACTCCCCAGGCGCCCCCCTCAACACCTCCTCAGACCCCGCCGCCTCAAACTTCGGCCCCTCCGACAGGACGCATCGATTCTCTCGTCGCACCGCGCTTGCATCAGCTCGCGACCCGACTGCTCGATGCACTCATCCCGAGGGCTCAGGCCCAAACGGAAATGAATCTCGATGTCTCCTCTCCCGAGATTCGTGCCATCACGGCATCCATGCAAACCCGCTTCGGCCAGCTCGAGCGCTTCTTCGACGCGGGAGTGGTCGGCCTCACCGCAGACGGTCTCATCGATATCCGCGACATCGGCGCGGCCGCCCTGCCCGATCGCGCACTCGTCAAGCGCCTCGTGGCCGAGGACAACACCGACCGCAATGCACTCTATGACGCCATCGCGCGCAAGAACGGTAGACCGGAGTGGGCGCCGGACATCCGCCGCATCTTCGCGCAACGTTGGGTCGAGCGTGGCGCCAAGCCGGGCTGGTACTTCAAAGATCTCGACGGTAACTGGAAACAACGCTGAGGCTCAAAAAGGCACACGCGCTTCGAGATATCGATGACCGAGACGGCGCCATCACCCGGCAGGCGAATGAAGCGGCTGTCTGTTTTTATCGCGAGCGCTCTGGCCGCTCTGTCGCTCGTGCTCGTGCTGTCGGTCACTGCGCTGCTTTTCCGACAGCCCATCGTCAACTCTGACCCGGTCCGCGGGGAGATCACGGAGCTCGCTCGACGACTGACGGGGCGTACTCTCGTCATCGAAGGAGACATCCTCATCGACAACTTCCCGTGGATCACGATCGTGATCGGACCGGGCGCTCTCGATAATCCGGAAGGCTTCGAGGGGCCTCCGCTGTTCTCCTGGCAACGCATCACCTTGAGCGCACATTACAGCACTCTCTATGAACCCGAACCACTACTCGGGTCCATCATCATCGAGGGGCTCGTTGCCGAGCCGCGCATCGACCGAGCAGGTCGAAACAATTTCAGCGATATCGGTCCGCTCGAAGACTCCGGTCCGTCCGAGGCCGCCTTGAGACTTCCGAGCATCGAACTTCGAAACGCACAAGTGCGCTATACCGATGAAACGGTTGCCGAGGCAGCTCTCGTGAACCTCGACAACCTGCGTCTCAAGGTCGACGACCTGCGCCGAGGAGCCGGCGCAATAGAAGGAAGCCGATTCAAGGTCGGGTCGATCGTCCTCGAGGGTCGATTTAAATCATCGGAACCACTCGGACTCGTCGCAGACGGACTTCTGAAAACCACCCTCGAAGGCATCGAGCTCAATGTCCCGCAAAACGAATCAATAGAAATCGCGATCAAAGAAACTGCCACTAATTTCGGCGCTCTGAAAGCCACGCTCAAAGATATCGAGGTCGCGCCAGATGGTGTCAGGGCCAGCTTGCTCGCAGGACCTGCAGCACTCGATGCATTGATGACGTCCGTCGGTATCACCCCGCCGTTCCGAAGCACACCCGATCTGTTCCAGCTTCGCGAACTCTCCGCCAAGCTGAGCTATGCGGACGGCGTGATCGGCGCCGACTCGATCATGCTTCGGGTGGACAATACGCGGGTCTCCGGTGCCATCCGCGTGGGTGACCCCATTCGCCTGTCCATCGACGTCGATGCCATCGACTTCGAGCGTTACGCGGCGGCCGTGGAGGGCGGCGAAAGCTATGACCCCGAGGCGCCACTCGCATTCCCGGGGAAACTGCTCCAGAGCTTGCCCCTCGACGGCCGCATCCGCATCGGCAACATCAGCGCCCGCGGTGCGAACTTGCGGGGAGTTTCACTACGGCTGGAGTCCGCTCCGACGCGTGCGCCCGCCCCCCGGTAGCGGCTATACTTCGCCCCGACTTTCCCAAGGGCTTTTTGGATATCGTCGTGAGCAAACAGGACTCCCAGTTCTTCAACATCTTCAGCCTCGTGCTCGGCATCCTCATCGTCATCGCGATCCTGCTGTTCGCCTTGGCGCGGGCAGTAGGGCGTGACACGCAGAACGCCCACCTTCTGCTCGACCCCAAGTACGTGGCAGACGTCGAAAAAAATCTCACGACCGGGCGAGTCGCCGTTACCGGCGAAGACAACTCCGCGCTCGGCATCGTTCCGGCTGCCGGAGCGGTGGTCGCCGAGCTCGCGATCCCGACCGACGGTATCGGCGTCTATGAACAAGTGTGTGGTGCCTGCCACCTCAACGGCATCGGCGGCGCGCCGCGCTCCGACGATCGCGCCGCTTGGGCGCCTCGTCTCGCGCAGGGCAATGCCACGCTCTACAAGCACGCCATCGAAGGCTACACCGGAAAAAATGGCGTCATGCCGGCCAAGGGCGGGCGAACCGATCTTTCGGATGATCTCGTCAAAGCGGCCGTCGACTATATGGTGACCAAGGCGCAGTAAGCGCCCGTCGATCAGGATAGCGTTTGCCTCAGCGCGACGGCCTCGAGCACGTCGGCTTCGCTGATCGCGGACGACTCACGCAGATCGGCGATGGTTCGGGCCACCCGAATCAATCGATCCTGCGAACGAAGACTTCCGCCCATCGATAGTCGCGACGACAACAAAACCCGTTGGGCCGCATGATCGAGTCGGCACGCCGACGAAAGCGCCCGACCCGACAAAGATACGTTCAAACAACCTTGGCGCGAGAGTTGTCGAGCTCTCGTCGCGATGATCCTGGAGCGGATTCGTTGCTCGTCGACGACCGCTGCGCGCGCGGCCTCGGGACCGTGTCGGGTTCGACGATGTTCGGCCAAGTCGGCGTCACCGACCGACTCGAGCATGACCCTGAGATCGAGTCGATCGAGCAAAGGGCCGGATAATCGCGCGCGATACCGCTCGACGGCCAAGGCCTTGCACCGACAACGGCCATATCGCGCTCCGGCGTGCCCGCACGGACAGGGGTTCATCGCAGCGATCAATTGAAAACTGGCCGGGTATTCCGCCTTGGCGCCGACACGCGATACCGCGACGCGGCCCGTCTCGAGCGGCTCACGCAGCGCCTCGAGAACTCGACGGTCAAACTCCGGCAACTCATCGAGAAACAGCACCCCGCGATGCGCGACGGTGATTTCCCCCGGTCCTGCCGCCGCGCCGCCGCCGATGATGGCGCTGGCCGACGCCGTATGGTGCGGCGCACGAAATGGCCGACGTACCACCGCAGGTAACGATGCCTCCGACAGCGACAGGATCATCGCGACTTCGAGCGCTTCTTCGTTCGTCAGGGCGGGCGGTAGCCAGGGCAGTCGCTCGGTGAGCATGGTCTTGCCACATCCGGGTGGACCCACCATGAGCAGGCTGTGCCCGCCCGCGGCTGCAATTTCGAGCGCCCGCTTGCCCCTCGCCTGTCCGCAGACATCGGATAAATGCAGCCCTTCGGCCGAATTTTCGGCGGCACACACGGTTTCATTGTGTGCAGATGGGGCGCTCGAGGTAGACCGAGTCCGATTTTCTTTGTTACCAAGCTTTTGGCAGACGGAACGCAAACTGTCGGCGACCACGGCCTCGAGATTGGGGCACCAGTTGAGCTCGTGGTGATTGCCTTGCGGCAGGACGACCTGATGGCCCTCGGCAGCAGCAGCAGCGGCGGCAGGTAGCGCACCACGGATGGGACGCAGATCGCCTGACAAGCCAAGTTCGCCGAAGAACTCGAGGGTATCGAGTGCCCAGCGGGAGGAAAGTTGCTCGCTGGCCACCAGAATGCCGATGGCGATGGCGAGATCGAAGCGCCCACCATCTTTGGGCAACTCGGCCGGTGCGAGATTGATGGTGATGCGGCCGGCCGGAAACTCGAAGTCCGAGTTCACGAGTGCGGCTCGGACTCGCTCCTTGCTTTCTTTGACCTCGGTGGCAGGCAGGCCGACGATGTTGAAACACGGCAGACCGGCGCCGAGATGAACCTCGACATCGACACGTGGTGCGATCAGGCCGACTTGCGCACGACAGAGAATGCGTGCGACCGACATGGTGGGCGATCAGTCGCGGGATGCGACGGCGAGACGCGCTTCGAGTTGGGCGAGCCGCTGCTCGACGTCTTCGAGGCGGGCGCGGGTACGCTCGAGCACCTTGGTCTGGGCGGTGAACTCGTCTCGGGCGAGTAGATCGAGGCGAGCGAGGTTAGCGCGCAACACAGCCCGGAAGTTGGCCTCGAGGTCGTGACGCATGTTTTGGACCGTGGGCGGCATGCTCTCGAAAAGCCTGCGAGCGAGATCGTCGACGCGGAAATCCATGTTGCTTCCTCCTTTGCCCCTTATTGACGCAGGCGATTTCGCCCGAAGCGCTAAAACGGTGCGCCAAACCCGAAAAAACCTTTGAAAAAGCCCCGAAAAGCCCGGTTTGGACCAGTCGGAGGATGGCATGGAATCTGCAAAACCTACGACGCGGACCGGACGTTGCGAAGGATAACGCGACCGTTGGCTCCGCGCCGAGCGGCATTAGCCGTCGGATCGTTCGGTTTGGGGCCCAACGGGTCAGGCAAAGCGATGAAGGCGTGGCGATGAAAATGATCACCGCAATCATCCGGCCCTACAAGTTGGACGATCTTGAATTGGCCGTCGCACAAATCGGCGTACAGGGCATGACCGTGATGGAAGTGCAGGGATACGGTGCTCAACACGGACATGAAGAGTTTTATCGGGGCGCGGCATACCGCGTCGAGTTCGTGCCACGAGTGCAGGTCTTGATCGCCGTCGACGAGAGCATCGTCGAGCCCGTGATCGAGGCCATCGCCAACGTGACTCGGACGGGAAAAGTCGGAGACGGCAGGATTTTCGTGGCGGATATCGAACAGGCCATACGCATCCGTACCGGCGAAACCGGCGTAGCGGCCACCTGATTACACGGCGAGCAGGGAGAGAGACATGAAGATGACGAAAGATTTGTTCACATCGATGAGCGGTTGGCATCGCAAGGCGACCAGTCTTGTTGCGCTCATGCTCGGCATGTTGGCGCCGGCGATATCGCTCGCGCAGGATGCCCCCACTCCGGACAAGGGCGACGTATCGTGGATGATGGTCGCCACGCTGCTCGTCGTGCTGATGACGGTCCCGGGTCTTGCGCTATTTTACGGCGGCCTCGTTCGATCAAAGAATATTCTCTCCGTGCTGATGCAGGTGACGGTGGGCTTCTCGCTCATCGTCGTGCTGTGGTGCATCTACGGTTACTCGTTCGCCTTCACCGAAGGCAGCGCTTTCATCGGAGGCACCGATCGCCTCTTCCTGAACGGCGTCTGGGATCCGGTCGCCGGAACCTTTGCCTACGCGGCGACGTTCAGCAAGGGAGTCGTCATTCCGGAGATCAGCTTCGTCGCCTTCCAAGCGACGTTCGCAGGCATCACGTGCGCGCTGATCGTCGGCGCCTTCGCCGAGCGCATGAAGTTTTCTGCGGTACTGATCTTCATGGTGATCTGGTTCACCATCTGCTATCTGCCGATCGCCCACATGGTTTGGTTCTGGATGGGTCCCGATGCCTACACCGATCCGAGCGTCGTCGACGAGCTGAATTCCAAAGCCGGTCTACTCTGGCAGTGGGGTGCGCTCGACTTCGCGGGCGGAACGGTGGTCCACATCAACGCGGGTATCGCGGGACTCGTCGGCGCCTACATGGTGGGCAAGCGCGTGGGCTACGGCCGCGAGCCGATGCCGCCGCACAATCTCGTGCACACCATGGTGGGTGCGTCACTGCTGTGGGTGGGTTGGTTCGGCTTCAATGCCGGCTCGGCTCTCGAGGCTGGCAACTTCGCGGCGCTCGCCTTCCTCAACACGCTGCTCGCTACGGCAGGCGCCGTGGTCGCCTGGTCCTTCGCGGAATGGGCGCTGAAAGGTCACGCGTCGATGCTCGGCGCCGCCTCAGGTGCGGTGGCCGGTCTCGTTGCGATCACGCCGGCTGCGGGTAACGTCGGAATGATGGGTGCTCTCGTCATCGGCATCGTCGCAGGCCTCGTCTGCCTCTGGGGTGTCACCGGTCTCAAGCGGCTGCTCAAGGCCGACGACTCACTCGACGTATTCGGTGTGCACGGCATCGGCGGCATTCTCGGTGCGTTGCTCACGGGTGTCTTCAACAGCCAGAGCCTCGGGGGTCCGGGTCTCGTCACCGATTGGGTCACCGCCTCGGTCGGTTCGAACCCGATCGCGACGCAGGTGCTGACTCAGGCCAAAGCCGTTGGTGTAACGATCATCTGGTCCGCCGTCGCAGCGTTCATTGCCTTCAAGATCGCCGATCTCATCGTCGGACTGCGCGTCCCCGAGGAATCGGAGCGCGAGGGGCTCGATACCAACGAGCACAACGAGCGCGCCTACACCAGCTGAGATTTCTGAATTTACAGTTGTCCCCTGTGAAGCCTGGGGGCGGCAATCGAAAGGTTGCCGCCCCGTTTTTTTGTATGGCGCTTTCCGAGACCGTCGTGTGGTGATGGCCTGCTAAACTCTCGGGCATGCAAGTCGGATTCATCGGACTCGGCGCCATAGGCGTCTCCATGGCGCGCAACCTCCATCGGGCAGGGCTCCTTGCTGCAGTTTGGAATCGATCTCCCGATAAGTCCGCCGCTTTGGCGACCGAGCTTGGCTGCGTCGCCGCCTCGAGCCCGGCTGACCTCGCCGCGCGATGCGACGCAATCATCATATGCGTCTCCGCGGATACCGATGTACTTGAAGTGTTGCGAGCCGCGGCGCCGGCCATTCGACCGAACACGCTCGTCATCGACTGCTCCACCGTCAGCGCCGACACGGCTCGCACGGCTGCAGCTCTGCTTGCCGAACGCCAAGCGGCGTTTCTCGACTGCCCGGTCAGTGGCGGTGTCGAGGGAGCGCAGAAAGGCACGCTCGCCATCATGTGCGGCGGGAACCCAGAAGACTTCGACCGGGCACGCCCTCTTTTCGAGGCCATGGGCAAGACGATCAGCCTGTTCGGTCCTCATGGCGCGGGTCAGGCTACAAAGGCGACGAACCAAATTCTTTGTGCAGGAATCATCCGCTCTGTCGCAGAGGCGATGGCTTTTGCGCGAGCTCAAAAATTACCCCTCGAGCTGCTCGTCGATACCCTCGGCAAAGGCGCCGGCAGCGCCTGGTACTTCATCAATCGAGCGCCCAACATGATCCGCGGAGCCTTCCCCGCAGGCTTCCGGGTGCGTTTACACGAGAAAGATTTGCGCATCTGCCGAGACATGGCCGCAGCGTCCGGCGTCTCGCTGCCTGTGGTGGACGACATGCTCCGCGAATACGCCGAACTCATCCGCAGGGGCTACGGGGACGAAGATATCTCCGCGGTGTATCGCCTCAAATGGGAGCTTTTCGAAAACGCTGCTTTTAGCAATCCTCCGGAGGGCGAAATCTCGTCCCTGCTGCGTCGCGCACGGACCATCGCCATCGTAGGTCTCAGCGCCGATCGCTCGCGTCCAAGTCACAGCGTCGCAAGATCGCTGCAGCAGTTCGGGTATCGCATCATCCCTGTCACGCCCTCCGCCAAAGAAATCTTGGGCGAGCGCTGCGTTCCCTCGCTCGATCGCCTTGGCGAGGTCTTGGCTCCCGGCGAATCAGTCGATCTCGTCGATGTCTTCCGCAGACCCGAGCATGTCTCCGCCATCGTCGACGACTGCATCCGTCTGAAACTTCCGGCGCTGTGGCTGCAGGATGGCGTCATCGACGAGGTTGCCGCACGACGTGCGCGCAACGCAGGCCTCTTCACCGTGATGGATCGCTGCATCTTCCGTGATCGCGCGGCGATGGGTTGATCTCGGGGCTCGTTCATGACGCTTCGGTTCACCAAAATGCATGGCCTCGGAAACGACTTCATGGTCATCGAGGCGCATCATGATGTTCCGCTTCCGGATGCTGCCGTGTGGCGCAAGTTGGCTGACCGACATACCGGAATCGGCTTCGACCAAGCACTCGTGATCTTGCCGCCTCGTGATTTGGGCACCGTTGCGTTCTACCGGATATTCAATGCCGACGGCGGCGAAGTGGAGCAGTGCGGAAACGGCGTACGCTGCGTCGCCGAGTGGTTGAGACTCACCGGACGAGTCTCGACCGACGTTCTCGAGCGAGGATTCATTCTCGACAGTCTCGGCGGGCGAGTCGAAGCGCGTTTCGGTAAACCGGGCATGGTCTCGGTCAACATGGGTATTCCGAAGTTTTCGAGCGAAGGCGCCTCGAAGCTCGATATAGAAGGTCAGGAAATCACGTTCACCGAAGTTTCGATGGGTAATCCGCACATCGTCTTGCGAGTCGACGATGTCGATAACACCCCTGTCGCGGTGCTCGGTCCGGCGCTCGAATCTCATCCAAGATTCCCGAGACGAACGAACGTCGGATTTCTGCAGGTGGTCGATCGACGTCACGCCCGTTTGCGGGTGTTCGAGCGCGGAGCCGGAGAAACTCTCGCCTGTGGTACAGGTGCCTGCGCAGCCATGGCGGCGGGACGACGATCCGGTTGGTTCGAAGATGAGGTCGACGTCCATTTGCCGGGAGGCTCGCTGCAGATCGGCTGGAGCGGTGAGACCTCGGCACTTTGGATGACCGGCCCCGCGGTAGTCGCTTACCGGGGCGAAACAGACATTCCTTGAGGAGCATGACGCCATGAGCAGTGCGGACGACGTTGCGCGATATTTAAAAGAACATCCGGATTTTTTCGATGACCATCCGGAACTGCTCGAACACCTCCATGTGCCGCACGGCGGCAACGGGACGGTGTCGCTCGTGGAGCGGCAACTCAAGGTGCTGCGCGAGCGGCAAGCCGCAAGCCGCGAACGTCTCGCTGAACTCGTTCGAGTCGCGCGCAACAACGATCAACTGGCCGATCGTATCCACAAACTGACGCTTCGCTTGTTGCATGCTCGAACGGCGTCGGAGGTTTGCGCTCAAGTCGAAGCCTCGATGAAAGAGGATTTCGACGTCACACCTGCGCATCTCGTGCTCGACACCGACAAACGTCCCATGCTCGAATCTTTGCTCTCGGCGGGGAAGCCTCGTTGTGGCCACTTCTCCGAAGCGCAGCGCAAAAGTCTGCTCGGCGATGAAGGCTCGAGCATCGCTTCGATGGCACTGGTACCGATCGGGCCAGGCGCCACCCTCGGCGCACTCATACTCGGCAGTGCCGATGCCGATCGATTCAACCCCGCGGTGAGCACCGACTTCCTGGCACGCATCGGCGAAATGATCAGCGCGGCCCTCACACGCTGCGGCGGCGGGCCCCAAGTGTGAAACCCGAAGTGCGGCGCTGGCGCGATCGCTTCGGTATCCATCTCGGTACCGAGCGACGCCTCTCGCCACACACTGCGGCCAACTATCTCAGGGAAGTCGATGCACTGATCGCCTGGTGCGAGACCAACGGCATCGGCTCCTGGAAATCGCTCGATACGCAACATCTGCGTCTCTTTGCTGCCCGATCGCATGCAGGCGGTCTGTCACCCCGCAGCGTTCAGCGTCGACTCTCTGCGGTCCGCACGTTCCTTCGCTATCTGCAACGCGAACGTGTGATCACTCAAAACCCCGCCGCGGATGTCCGGGCGCCGAAGGCCACACGTCGCCTGCCGGAGACGCTGGATGTCGATCAAATGAGTCGACTACTCGACATCAAAGGCGATGATCCGCTCGCGCTGCGCGATCGGGCGATCATGGAGCTCTTCTATTCATCGGGTCTTCGGCTGTCAGAGCTCATTGCACTCGATCTCGGGGTCGTCGATTTCGCCGATCGAACCGTTCGGGTCACCGGCAAGGGCAATAAATCGCGCATCCTGCCCGTAGGCCGAAAAGCCATCGAGGCGCTCGAGGCCTGGATCAAGGTACGCGGGGATCACGCCAATGCGGGTGAGACGGCGCTCTTCACGGGCCGCAACGGTCGTCGTGTGGGGCATCGCACCATCCAGGCGCGTATCGCTCGATGGGCCCGATTGCAGGGACTGCCGGTCCATGTGCACCCTCACCTGTTCAGGCATTCCTTTGCCTCGCATCTGCTCGAGTCGAGTCAGGACCTGCGGGGCGTACAGGAACTGCTCGGCCACGCAGACATCGCGACGACTCAGGTGTATACCCACCTTGATTTCCAACATCTAGCCCGCATCTACGATCAGGCTCACCCGCGAGCAAGGAAAAAGTCATGAGCGAAGGATTCAACCCGCACGGCACCACCATTCTCGGCGTACGTCGAAACGGCGTCGTGGCAATCGGCGGAGACGGACAAGTCACTCTCGGCAGTACGGTCATGAAGGGCAACGCACGGAAAGTGCGGCCGCTTGGGCAAGGCAAAGTGCTCGGCGGTTTCGCAGGCGGCACCGCAGATGCCTTCACGCTCTTCGAGCGCTTCGAAGGCAAGCTCGACAAATTCGGCAACCTCACCCGTGCAGCCATCGAGCTCGCCAAAGATTGGCGCTCCGATCGCTATCTGCGTCGACTCGAAGCGCTCCTGCTCGTCGGCGACCCGCACAAGCTCTTCGTGATTTCGGGCAATGGCGACGTGATCGAGCCGGAGCATGATCTCGTGGCCATCGGCTCGGGTGGTCCATTTGCACAAGCCGCAGCACGCGCACTTCTCGAAAACACCGATCTTTCGGCACGGGAAATCGTCGAGCGCGCACTCAACATCGCGGCAGACATTTGCGTTTACACCAACCGCAATCTCGTGATCGAGGAGTTGTCCTCGTGACCGACGAAACGACCAATCTCCGTCCGCGACAGATCGTGGGCGAACTCGACAAGCACATCGTGGGGCAAGATTCCGCCAAGCGCGCGGTGTCGATCGCACTACGCAATCGATGGCGCAGAATGCAGGTCGATGAACGTCTTCGTCCCGAGATCACGCCAAAGAATATTCTGATGATCGGCCCCACGGGCTGCGGCAAGACGGAAATCGCCCGCCGTCTTGCTCGGCTCGCCAACGCGCCCTTCGTCAAAGTCGAGGCGACCAAGTTCACGGAAGTGGGCTATGTCGGTCGTGATGTAGACTCCATCGTCAAAGAACTCGTCGACGTCGCCGTCAAAATCACTCGCGAAGCGGAAATCGCGCGAGTGCGCGATCGAGCGGCCGACGCTGCCGAGGAGCGCATCCTCGACGCCCTCCTTCCCAAGCCCAAGTTGATGGGTTTTTCTACCGACGAGCCCGTTGCCCCACGCGACGCCGACACCCGTCAGAAGTTTCGCAAGATGCTGCGGGAAGGTGCGCTCGACGAGCGTGAGATCGAGATCGAGCTCCGAGGCATGGGCCCCGGCATGGAGATACTCGCGCCTCCGGGAATGGAAGAGATGCAGCAACAGTTGCAGACCATGTTCCAGAACCTCGGCGCCGCAAAGAGCCGCTCGAAGAAAATGAAAGTTCGGGATGCCGCGAAAATCCTCGTCGATGAGGAAGCCGCAAAAATGCTCAACGAAGAAGAGTTGCGCGCCAAAGCCGTTCGCAATGCCGAACAGAACGGCATCGTGTTCATCGACGAAATCGACAAGGTCTGCCGCCGACAAGATACCTACGGGGCCGACGTATCGCGCGAAGGCGTACAGCGCGACCTCTTGCCGCTGGTCGAGGGCTGCACCGTCAATACGAAATACGGCCCCATCAAAACCGATCACGTCCTGTTCATCGCCTCCGGCGCATTCCATGTCTCGAAGCCCTCCGATCTCATTCCGGAGCTGCAAGGTCGTTTTCCGATTCGCGTCGAACTCGAGCCGCTGAAGGTCGACGATTTCGTTCGTATCCTCACGGAACCAGATGCATCACTCACGACTCAATACGCAGCACTGCTTCGTACCGAGGGGGTGGAAGTCGAATTCACACCCGAGGGAGTACGACGATTGGCCGAGATCGCTGCGCACGTGAACGAGCGGACCGAAAATATCGGGGCGAGACGGCTTCACACCGTGATGGAACGACTGCTCGAAACGCTGTCCTTCGATGCGAGTGACCGTGCGGGCAGCATGATCTGCATCGACGCCGCCTACGTCGATAGTCATCTCGCAAAACTGGCTCAGGACGAAGATCTGAGTCGGTTCATTCTTTGAGCGATCTCGCCCTCGGTGTCGTCGTTTTTACGTTCGTCGCGGTACCCGCGTCGCTGTTGCTGCTCGCGCTCGCCGACGTCATCCGGCTGGATGGCGAGGGACGGCGCAAACGCTGGATCCGCAATTGCCTCTGGGCGCTCGCCGTTCCGACATCGATTCCGCTCGGGATCGCCGCTTGGGGATGGGCGGGCGCAGCGCATCTCGAACCCCTCTGCCAAGCCTATGCATCACCCGAGTTTCGCAGCGAACGCCCCATCGTCGCAGCAAGCCTCGTCATCGACAGCGATCAAGTGTCCGCCGCCGGTGCAGCTCCTGTGTGGGCATCAAAGATAGTCGAGCAGTTGCAGCAACCCACTGGCCCGCTCGGGGACGTTCGTGTCCAGTCACGATCCTCCGAGCGCGTAGCCATCATGCCGATCGCTTCCGAACGGTCGCTGCGGCTCGAGTCGCGACGACGCCTTCACCATGAAAATCTTTGGTTTCGAGTCGAGATGGATCGTTTCCGTCTCTTCGATGCCGACAGTGGCATCACGCTCGCGCTCGCCGACGAACTCTGGATCGACGCCGGTCGGACCCGCTATCACTGCGGGATCGAAAGCGGCGTCATCCCGACGAGGAGCTCGAGGTATCCCGGTGGTGAGGGCGTCGCGCGCTTCGTCAGAAAAGCGATGTCGGGTTCGAAACTGCGGCGCTGAGGCTGCGCCGACATTCGATTCGGCCTAGACGAGAAACCCCAGATTTCGAGTTGCGAAATTCGAGAGACTCGGCGCGACTTTCGATAGATCGGGATCTGCGACGCCAAACCACGTCGCCAGCGTCGCCGCATATTGGTCGGATGAAATCGCCGGGATGAAACGCCCGCCGCCGATCTCCGAGGCGCTACCGATCTCCAGAAGCGGATAACCGCCGTAGAAACGTCCACCCCGAACAGCACCACCAGCGACGAGTTGAATACCACCCCAGGCGTGGTCCGAACCGTCACCATTGGACGTCAAAGTACGTCCGAAGTCTGAGTGGGTGAACAACGTCACGTTGTTCTCCATGCCGATCTCGGTCATGGCGTCATGAAAAGATTTGATCGAGAGACTGACGTTCGACAGGAGACCCGGCTGGTCGCGAACGAGATCGTCGTGCTGATCGAAGCCGCCGGTCGACACGAAAAAGATCTGACGAGAGAGTCCGAGACTCTGACGTGCCGAAATGATCTTCGCGACGGTTCTCAACTGTTGCTGCAGTGAAGAAAGGGTCCCGGTGTTGGGCAAAGCCGTATAACTGTAACCCGCCGCGATGGCTGCGCTGATGCGATCCGCGAACTGGACGGCGCGCTGCTGAACCCCCGCAAACGCACGTTCGTAAATGGTGTTCGAGGTGGAACCCGAGGATGCCGACAAGACAGCCTCGAAGGCTGCGCGACGTGAAGGACCGATGCCCGTCGTCGGGAACGCGGTGAACGGAGTCGGGCCGTTCGCACCCATGACGTACGGCTTCGCAACGTCGCTCGCCTGAAAATAAGTTTGGCCAGCGAGCGACACGTTGACCGACAGCGACTGCGCACCCGTCTGGGCGTTGAGCACATCGGCGACACGTCCCGCCCATCCGGATTTCAACGTCGCGCGACCACGCAGACTGTGCCACTGATCCTGCTGATCATTGTGAGAGAACAGTTGTGGCGGGAGCGTATGTCCGGTCGTCGCGGCGGTTTGGTACTGGGCCTTCGTGGTCGGTCTGATCAGCGGGCCTACATTGGCCATGACCGCGAGTTTTCCCGAGGAAAAAAGATCTCGTGCACCCGTCATGCTCGGGTGGAATCCGTAGGTCGGATCTCCGGAAAACTGCCCTTGCAAGGTGATCGGCAGCAAGGCGGATCGGTCGATCGCCAAACTCGAGGAGGTACCGCCCCCGCGTGAGCGGGCGTAGGCGTTGTACTCGGCCGTGCTCGTCGGCACGACCATGTTCCAAGAGTCGTTTCCGCCAAACAAAAACAGGCAGACCAACGCCTTGTAGTCACCGAAACCGCCCGTGCCGGCCATCTGGGCATGGACCGTGCCGGCCGTTCGGGCGAAGGCATGGGCAATACCACCGGCTGCCGCGGCTTTGATGAATTTTCTTCGCAGTCGATTCATGGTGCCGGGATCTCAGCGTTGCAGGGAGTATTCGGGCGACGTGACGACAAAGAAAATTGCGTCGGCCGTCCGTGTTGCAAGCGCGTTGTTGGGGTTGTTGGCTGGAACCGTCGTTCGCTCGATCTGAGTCTTGGCTTGCGCCTTGAGAGCGCTCGATATCTGGGACGATCCGCCGAGCAATCGGTCCGAGACTCGGTTGATCAGCGCCTCACTGTCCGCCGCGACGAGCAACTCGTCGGCCGTGTTGATGTACATGATGTCGACGCCGAGGTTGGTCGCCGTATGGGTGCGGTTCTGAGCCTGCACCCAGAAGAAGTTCGCGATCTGGGTGTTGAGGTACTCCGTCGCCAGCTGCATTTCAGGCGCGACACGCCCTGCATCCGCGATTTCACCGGGTGGTGCGTAGAACGGACTGAAAAAATTGAAAACTGATGGCGCACTACCCTGCGCCTGACCGAAGACCGCGCCGACGCCGCCCGTGAAATTTCCGGCCACGCCCAACCTCCCGGATCGCGAGGTCGCCTCGTACGCTCGCCAGAATTGCGTCAAGCGCAGCAAGGGCTCCTTGAGCTTGCCGGCCGCGGATGCCGTATTCCCGCTCGGAACGGAGCGGGCCTCGCTATCGAGAAGAATCGCTCTGATTACCGCCTCGAGATTGCCGCGGCGTCCGTTGCCGTCGTTGTTGAATCGCTCTGCCACACGTTGCACGTAAGCGGGCGAGGGATTGCTGGTGACGAGTTTTTGAATGAGTTGCTTCGAGATGAACGGGCCGACATTCGGGTGGTTGAAGACATTGTCCAAGGCGTCTCTCAAATCCTGCGCGCCCGTCTGGCCTGCAGGAATGGTCGCATTCGGCAACGTCGCACCGGAATAACTCAAGACGAGCTTGCTTCCCGTCTCGTGTTGCTCAGGGTAGAGCCGCATCGGCTTCACTTGGTTGTAGCCCAGCGCTGGGGCGATCTGCGGACGCGTGTTCGCAAAAGTGCAGGTCGGAAGCGTGGAAGGGCAATCCCACTTCCATCCCGTGAAAACCTTTGCGAAACCCTCGATGACGTCCTGGTTGTACGTGGACAGTGGTTGCCCTGCGGCATCGGTTCGAACAGTGCCGTCGATATTGAGCTGCACGAGACCAATGCTGAACAGCTGCATCATCTCCCGAGCGTAGTTCTCGTCGGGTCTGAGATTTGTTCCGGCTACTGCTTTCTGATTACCCAACATCGACAGGTAGATACCCATCGCCGGATGCAGCGTCACCTCCTCCAGCAAGGTTCGGTAATTTCCAAACGCATTGCGAGCCAACATGTCGTGAAAATCGGCCGTGGCATTCGGGAGATTGAGCAGCGCGCCAACCTGTGACACCACAAAGATTTCAGAGAGCGCAAACGCCACACGCTGACGCAGCTGATCGTCGCCCCGAAGGACGTTCGCGAACCATCGCTCGAGACGAACAGCATTGAGGGACCCGACGTTGAAGCCTTGCGGGACCGGATCCGGATAGGCCGTTTCGACCGCTGGTAACAGGAAGGACGGTTCGCGGGTGAGTTGGGCGTCGATCCAGCGCGTGTATCCGTTGGTCGAGTCTCCGAGTGCAATCAAACGCGATGCCTCGGCTTCCGTCGCACCGAAAGTCGCCTGGTTGAGAAACCGGTACGCCTCGACTTTGGTGATCGGCGGCGATGCTGGCGCGGAGCTGGTGGGATTGGAGGGAGATCCGCCACCGCCCCCGCCGCCGCAAGAGGCGAGCAGAAGCATCGCCAATGCAGCTCCAAGCCGCGGCACCCACGCAATCCGCTGACGAGTCGACCCCATACGGGGAATCTAACTTAATCGGTGGTCGGAAAGATCAGACCGCCTGTCTCTCAATACAAAAGAATTGCCAAGAGACCGGGGGAAAAGAATCAGGAAAAGTATTGTGCCGCGAGCAGATCGAGTCGCTGCTCGAAATCGCTGCCGGTCGGCAGCAGGACACAACCGGGCGGTAACTCCTCAGGTGTGACCAATCGAGCCGCGAAACCGCCGACCCACACTTCGCATCGCCCACTCAGGTGTTCGGCGAGTGCTTTCAATTGATCGAGGGCCGGGACTTCATTCTCCGGCATCACGAGTGAGACCAGCACCGCTCGCGCGTCGACTTCTAGAGCGAAGCGAGCCAGCTCCTCGGGCGGTACATCGACACCGAGATAATGCGTGCGGAAGCGGCGCGTGGCGGCCAACCAGCTACACATGAGAATACCGAGTTCGTGTCGCTCGCCCGACAGGGTCGAGAGCACGAGGCAGGGACCGCTGTCGGAGCGCAGATAGCCGCGCGACACGCTGATGATCAGCCGTCGGACGATATCGGTGACCATGTGCTCTTGGGCGATGGAGACCTCGCCACGGTGCCATCGCTCACCCACTTCTCTGACGAGCGGCACGAGCACCGTATTCACCACTTCGTTTGGGGGAAGCAGAGCCACCGCAGAAGTCAGGACTTCTTCCACCCCAGAAGGGTCGGAGTGCTCGGTGGCGTCGATCGCACGCTCGACGTAGGACTGTCCACGTGTCGGACCGGGACGCGCTTGGCCTCCCGAGTCGGCCACGAGCTTTGCGAGCTCATCGTCGGACAGAGACGCTAGCCGGCTGATGGTATGGCCGAGTTCGGTGGCGGTGCGCAGCAGGCGCAGGCGCGCGACGTCAGCCGCTGAATACGTGCGGCGGCCCGAGGAATCTCGGGATGGGCGCACCACTTCGTACCGGCGCTCCCATGCTCTCAGGGTCTCGACGGTGAGCCCCGTCGCCTGGGAGACGGCCTTGATGGTGAACTGGCCCGCTGGGGGGGTTGTTGCAAGCCTGTTCATGATTTGTTCATCTCGTGTACAACGTTAACCTGTACAGAAGCTTGACATACTCCTCGCTCCCTGTCATCCTCTCTCCCGTCGAAGCCTCGCGTACGCAGGAAAGCGGTACGCCTTAGAGCCAAACCACGGAGTACTGCCATGATTCGTTTCAACGCCAAGAACTTTGCCGCCGTCGCCCTTTTGGGCCTCGTGTCGGTCACCGCACAAGCCAACGGTTCCACTGTTCTCGATGTCGCCAAGGGCAAGGGGAACTTCAACACCCTCGCAGCGGCCATCGAGGCGGCGGGTCTCAACGACGCGCTGACGGCCAACGGCCCCATCACCATCTTCGCCCCGACGGACGAAGCCTTCGCCAAACTGCCCCCGGGCCAGCTCGAAGCCCTGCTCCGTCCCGAGAACAAGGACCAGCTCGTCAAGATCCTCACCAACCACGTGGTGCCGGGAAAGGCCCTCGAGGAGAACGACCTGAAGCGCACCCGCAGCGCCAAGACGGTCGCCGGTGAAGACGTGAAGATCGAGCTCGTTCGCGGCCGCGTCCGCGTCGACGGCGCTCGCGTCTCGGGCGATTTCAACGCCACCAACGGCGTGGTTGTCGCCATCGACAGCGTCCTGCTGCCGAACTGATCGAATCATGAAGGACACGGCGGCCCGTTCGGGTCGCCGTTCCGGACACGGATGTCCGGATGTAAGGAAACCCCCGTCCAAGGATGATCCGGGTGGAGTGGACCGAAAGGTTCACTCCACCCCGGACGACGGTGGAGCGTCGTAAGATGCGCAGGTGTTTACCACCACTACCGTAGGCAGCCTTCCCAAGCCGGACTGGCTCGCCGAACCCGAAAAACTCTGGCCTGAGTGGCGTCTGAAAGACGCTGAGTTGCAGCAAGGCAAAGAGCGCTCCGCGCTCGAATGGCTGCGCGAACAAGAGGCGGCCGGCATCGATGTCGTCGGTGACGGCGAGCAGTTCCGCATCCACTTCGTCCATGGCTTCCTCGAGCAACTCGAGGGAATCGATTGGAATCGCAAGACGCGAATGGGGATCCGTAACAATCGTTACGAAGCCGATGTCCCCACAGTCACCGGACCCCTCGCACGCCCTCGCCCATTACACGTGGCCGATGCGTCATTCATGCGTCGCCACACCGAGCACCGACTCAAGATCACGTTGCCCGGCCCGATGACGATCTGCGACACGCTCGCAGACGGTTACTACGGCCGGCGTGCCGACATGGCCATGCGTTTCGCCGAGCTGCTCAATGCCGAGGCACGCGAAATCGAGACTGCAGGCGCCGACGTGATCCAGTTCGACGAACCGGCGTTCAACGTATTTCTTGAAGAAGTGCGTGACTGGGGACTGCCTGCCCTCGAACGCGCCATGCAGGGGCTGAAGTCGACGACGGTCGTACACATCTGTTACGGCTACGGCATCGAGGCGAATATTCGCTGGAAAGAATCGCTCGGCAATCAGTGGCGGCAGTACGAGCAGATCTTCCCGTGGATCAACCAAAGCAGCGTGAAGCAGGTCTCGCTCGAATTCGCCGGATCGCGCGTGCCTCATGACGTTCTGCGGCTGCTGCCCGACAAAGAATTGCTGGTCGGAGCTATCGAAGTGCTGCCGGGCAAGCTCGAGACTGCCGAAGAAGTCGCTCACAACATTCTCGAAGCCACGCGGCACGTCGAGAAGTCGCGTCTCATCCCCTGCACCAATTGCGGCATGGCCCCGCTCTCGGCGGAACTCGCCCGAGGAAAACTGCGTGCCCTCGGCGCGGGCGCGGCGATCGCGCGTAACCGCCTCTGATCGACTTGTGTCCGAGGATCTTCAACTCTCGGATCACCGTGTCCTCCTCTGCGGAGCGAGCGGAACCCTGGGCCGTGCCATCGCACGAAAACTTGCCGACGAAGGTGCACATCTCGCCTTGCTCGGTCGAAACATCGATCAACTGCGCGCCGTAGCCGAGGGCTTGCCCGCCTCAAAGAGTGGCCGTCCTCATCTCGTCGCCTGCTGCGATCTCGGACAGCAAGCGTCGATCGATACAGCAATCGAGACGGCCGAGAAAGATCTCGGCGGCATCGACGTCTTCATCTCGGCCGCAGGCGCCTCGCAGGGCGGAATTTTTTGGGAACTCGATGATGCGGCCTGGCAACGCAATCTCGAAGTGAAACTGTTTGGAACCCTGCGCATCCTGCGCACCGTGACGGCACGCATGGCTCGATCGAAGCGCGGACGGGTCGTCGTCATCGCAGGAAACTCTGCTGAAAAACCCGACCCGCGCATGTTGCCTGGTGCTGTGGCCAACGCTGCTTTGCTCGCCATCGTGCGCGGCTTGGCGAAAGAATTGGAGCCCTTGGGGGTCAACATCAATGCAGTGAATCCCGGCCCGGTTCGCTCGCCACGCCTGGACGCCTTGATGAAGGCCGAAGCGGAACGCAGCGGCGTGACGCCAGAACAAGCGACCGCCATGTTTCTCGAACGAACAGGTGTACGCGAGCTCGTCACACCGGAGGACGTCGCGACTTACGTGACGTTTTTCGCCTCATCGTTATCTAGCCACCTCACCGGAACCTCCATCACCGTATGACGGATCAACTCGGCCATCGCGCTCGCATCGCCATTGTCGTCCCCTCGACCAATACCAGTTGTCAGCCGGAATCCGAGATGCTGAGGCCTTCAGGAGTCACCAACCAAACCGGGCGTATCAGCATCAAAGAAAGGCCGCTCACGAGTGATCAGGCGTTCATGGAACACGTGCAAGCGATGCGTGATGGCATGAGGACGGCGATCGACCAGGTGATGACCTGTCAGCCAACCCACGTGATCATGGGGGTGGCGCTCGAGGCTTTTTGGGGTGGCGTCGCGGCGGCCGACGAGTTGCAGCGTGAACTCACCGAACGCGCCGGCGTCGGCGTATCGATGGGATCGACGGCGACGGTCGCTGCACTTCGACGACATGGCGCCAAATCGATCGCCGTGCTCACACCTCATCAACCGCGAGGCGACGAACAAGTCCGTCGATATTTCGAGGAAGCGGGTTTCTCGATTCCGCGACTCATCGGTCTCAAATGTCCCTCACCCGTGCAAATCGCGCATACGACACGACAACAAGTCGTCGAGGCCTTGCATGCCCTGAATGGCGATGATGTCGATGCCATCGTGCAGGTGGGTACCAACCTCGCAGCCATCGGTGTATGCGCCGAAGCCGAGCGTTCTTTCGGAAAGCCCGTGCTGGCGATCAATGCGATCACCTATTGGGATGCCTTGCGACGTTGTGGCATCGAGGATCGAGTGCAGGGTCATGGTCGAACCCTCGAAGAATTCTGACGGTATGAATCCATGAGCGAGCGTGTACTGATCGCCGGAGGGGGGCCGAGCGGCATGGCGACCGCGCTGTTTTTGATCCAGCGCGGCATACCTGTCACGGTGATCGAACGCAGTATCGAAGCCCACGCCGATCCGCGTGCTGCCACGTATCATCCACCCACGCTCGAGATGCTCGCCCCGTCCGGCGTCACAGACGAGTTGCATGCGCAAGGCATCATCGCGCGACGATGGCAGTTTCGTGATCGGCGCGAGGGACTCGTGGCAGAGTTCGATCTGTCGCTGCTGGCCGATGACACGCCGTTCCCCTACCGCCTGCAGTGCGAGCAGCACAAGCTCGTCGGCATGATGGAGCGGCGTGTGATGAATTCGCCGCTTGCGACGATCCTCCACGGCGCCGCGGTCGATGACGTCACGCAGGATGCCTCGCAAGTGAGCGTCGGGGTGTCTCATGCAGACGGACGACGCGAGCGTCTTTCGGGTTCGTATCTTGTGGGAGCCGATGGGGGACGTAGCGTCGTCCGCAAGAGCCAGAACATCGATTTCGAGGGATTCACCTGGCCCGAACGTTTTCTGGTCATCACGACGACCTTCGACTTCGAGTCGCTCGGATTCGCCTACAGCTCGTACACCATGGATCCCATCGAATGGGCCGCGACGTTCAAGGTGCCGGGTGACGATGGACGCGGGATCTGGCGCTGCGTATTTCCGACTCGAACCGATGAACCTGAATCGGAATTACTGGACGCCGCACGCGCCGCGGCGCGCCTGTGCGAGTTCGTTCCGGAAAGTGCGACCGGGCGTGTCGTACACGTAAACCTGTACGCGGTACACCAACGCGTGGCGGCCACTTACCGAAAAGGTCGAGTCCTCCTCGCCGGAGACGCCGCTCATATCAATAATCCGCTCGGCGGTATGGGCCTCAATTTCGGCATCCACGATGCGTACTCGCTCGCAGGATCTCTGGCCGAAGCCATCGAAAGCGGTCGCGATGCGTCCCTCGATCGATACGATCGGCAAAGGCGTACCGTCGCCGAGCGCTATCTTCAGGCGCAGACCATCGCCAACAAGCAGATGCTGGAGGAGACCGATCACGATCGTCGTCTCGCTCGCCAGGCGGAGATGCGAGCCATTGCAGCAGATCCAGATCGAGCAAGGCAGTATCTTCTGCGGACCGCCATGATCGAAGGGCTGAGAGTCGCCGCATCGATCGACTGATAATGGGGCTACAATCTGCTTTGTTTGGTCATCGCGACGGTACGGGGGTATTCGCTTCGTGAAAGTCTGGCAAAAGCGAACGCTGGTCGTGGTTGCGGCATTTGCAGTCGTGATCGGTTTGTTCACCCTCGATTTCCTATCCTTCGGTGGGCAGTTCCGAGATCTCAGCTTCCGGTCGCCTGGTGCATGTACGTCCCTGCCCCTCGAGGCGAGCGCAGAAGACATCCAGATCGATCGCAATCGAAGCATCGCCTATCTGTCTTCTCTCGATCGGCGCGGGCTCGTGGAAGGAAAGGCCGTCGAAGGAACGGTCCTGCAGCTCGACTTGGTGGCTGACCCTCTCCGGGTCGACTCCGCACTGTCTTCAGCGCCGCCAGGTTTCAGGCCGCATGGTATGTCGCTCTACCGAATGGGCGATGGCAAACAGCGGCTGTTCGTGATCAGTCACCCTGAGGGCGAAGAGCACGCCATCGAAATCTTCGAGCAGAATTCGGAAAACCGCTTCACCCATGTGGGCTCGGTGCGCGACCCGCTACTCGTCTCTCCGAATGCCATCGTTGCAGTCGGTCCTCAACAATTTTACGTCGCCAACGACAAAGGAGACTCGGGCTTTCTGGGTCGGCTCGCCGAGTCCTTGTTTAGAACAGGCTTGTCGAAGGTGGTTTACTTCGATGGCGAGTCGATGCGCGTGGCCGCCGAAGGACTCAAAAGCGGCGTAGGAATGGGGCTTTCACCCGATGGTCTCACGGCATACGTCGCCGAAACACTCGGCAAGCGAGTTTCCGTCTATACCCGAGATCCTCTCACGGGAGATTTGACCTTCAAGCAGCACATCGACATCGACGGCTCTCCCGACAACATCAATGTCGATGCCGACGGAGCACTGTGGATAGCGGTGCACGCGAAGCTCGTCGATCTGATCCGTCACTTCGGGGACGCTGCGCATCACGCTCCGACGACCGTTCTTCGCCATGGCGCCGGCGAGACCACACCGATCTACGTCAACGACGGATCGGAGATCTCCGCGGGCAGCGTCGGCGCTGCTTTCGCAGAGCGCTTGTATATCGGATCGATCACGGAACCCAAGTTGCTGATTTGCAGAATGCGTTGAGCTAGACGGGAGATCGGACCATGAGCATGAACCGTCGTGAATTCGTCGTATCGACCGCAGTCTCAGCTGCGATCGCGGGACTCTCGGCCCGCGCTTACGCATCCGCTTCCAAAGAGCCGGATGTCATCGTCATCGGCGCCGGCCTCTCGGGACTCGAAGCCGCTCTGACGCTAGAAGAGAATGGTCTGTCGGTTCTCGTCCTCGAGGGTCGAAAGCGCGTGGGTGGTCGGGTCTATACGCTATTCGATCTGCCCGGGCATCCAGAGGTCGGCGGCAACACCATCGCGAACGCCTATGGTCGCTGCATCGCCGCCGCAGCACGACACAAAATCGAAGTCGTCAATCTGGCGCCTCGACTGTTCTCCAATCGCTCAGGTCAAGAACTTTTCATCGGAGGCGAGCGCGTGGCGCTCAAAGATTGGGTGACGCACCCCAAAAATCCGTTTGCCGGAGAGTTGCGGAAGTTGCCTCCCTGGGGCTGGGGAGACGCCATGTTCAGGCAGCACATGCCGTTCCGCGACCTCGAGAACTGGCACGATCCGAAACACGCGGAGTACGACATCTCGGTCCACGACTTCCTGCGCTCGCACGGCGCAACGGACGACATGATCCGCTTGGGTTTCGACACCAACATCGCTTATGGCACCACCGCACGGGACGTATCGCTGCTGCAGCAAGCGTTCGCAGACCACTGGATGGCGGTCAATCGCGGCGCGGTGACGGCATTCTCGCGAACAGGCGCATCGAACGTTTCTACGGGAGTTCCTGCTGCGGGCGTACCGCCGGGCGTGCTGATCGGTTCGTTCAAGGGCGGCAACCAAAGATTGCCGATGGCGATGGCCGGGAAACTCAAGGGTGATCTGCTCCTCGATCGACGGGTCACCGCGATCGAGGTGACAGACCGCAGTGCGAAGGTCACCTGCAGCGACGGTCGCAGTTACAAGGCCAAGGCGGTCGTCTGCTCCATGCCGTTCTCCACTCTCAGGCACGTCGCGATCGATCCGCTGCCCGAGCCTCTGCAGTACAAGGCGATCCAGTCGCTCGGCTACATCCCGATCACCCAATACCACCTCATTGCCAAGCGTCCCTTCTGGCTGGATGACGGATTGTCTCCGTCGATGTGGACCGATGGGCCGCTCGGCATGGTGCTCGCGCAGAAATTCGGCAAGACTGACGACGAAGTGACGAGTCTCACCGTTTGGGCTCGCGGCTTGAACGCCCAGTATCTCGATCGAATGAGCACCGAAGAAAGCTCGCGTCTGATCATCTCGGAATTCGAACGGCTCAGGCCCGCTTCCAAAGGTTTGCTGCGGGTCGCAGCCGTGCATTCGTGGAGCACCGACCCGTTCTCGGCGGGCGACTGGGCGATCTTTCAGCCAGGGCAGGTGCGCGAACTACGCGCATCCATCGCCAAGCCGCACAAGCGCCTCTTCTTTTGCGGCGAACATACGGCCATCGGCAGCCGCGGCATGGAAGGCGCGCTCGAGTCTGCGGAGCGTGTGTCGCTCGAGGTACTGGCCTCGGCTTGAGCGCCGCAATCGATCAAGACGGATTCTTGATCAAAGATTTCCGCCGGCACCACGCCACTGAGGCTTGGGATAAGGATTTTCGCTGACCGGTTTTGGTTTCACGGTCGAGCGTGATCGCCAGATGATCAGCCACCAGAATCCGAAGAACGAAAGCGCCATCCAGCAAAACTCGTGCATGCCCCAATTCTCGACACCGTAACGAGAAAGTTGTTCGAACATGATGAAGGCGACGGTGTAGACGACTGCCCCAACCAAAGCGCCGAACTTCCAACGGTTCGAGCGTTGTCTTCCGCGGATCGCGATCGTCCACCAAGCAACCAAAAAGAACACGGTATAAAGATTGATCAGCCAGAGCCAGAACGGCGATTGCTGAAAGTAATGGTTGACCCAGAACGCGCCCGCGCCGAAGAACGTGAGCAATGCGTAACGCCACTCGTCGAGCGGCTCTTTCAAAACTCGCTGCCAAAACACCACGAGGAAGGCGTAAGCCGTCCAAGTCCCGAACAGCAGTTCGTAAAACTGTACCTTGCCTTGCCAGGCGTCTTCGAGCGGCGGCATCCACATAATCGATCCCCCTTCGTCAGTGGCGGGTTCGACGATAGCGGCGACGGTTCGCAAAACGCCAAAAACTTCGGTTTCCGTGGCCGACTGACGGAATCGGCAAACCGGAGTATCCTCGCGACCACGGGGGACTTATGTTGAATGCCACGATAACGGGCTGGGGCAAATGCTTGCCACCGGCCGTGCTCACGAACGCCGACATCGCAACTTTCCTCGATACGACGGACGAGTGGATCACCACGCGAACCGGAATCAAGGAGCGGCGGATTTCTCACGTCTCACTCGGTGACATGGCTTATGTCGCCTCGGCGCGCGCGCTCGCCTGTGCCGGTCTCGAAGGCAAGGACCTCGATCTCATCGTCTTCGGTACCACGACGCATGACGACCAATGCCCGAACATGGCTTCAGGCCTGCAAGCCCGTCTTGGTGCCGACGGCTGCGGTGCGATGGACGTCAATACGGCCTGCACGAGCTTTCTCTATGGGCTGTCGACCGCAGCGGCGATGATCAAAAGTGGCGTCGTTCGCAATGCCCTCGTCGTTGGTGGCGAACTGATCTCGCCCTACATGGATTGGAACGATCGCAATGTCTCGGTGCTTTTCGGTGACGGCTGTGCCGCGGTCGTCTTGCAAGCCACCGACAAGAACGAAGGCTTGCTACTCGAAAAGCTCGGCTGCTTCGGAGAGTCTCGCGAAATCCTTCGCATCCATGGCATCGGAGGTGCATACGTTCATCAAGGACGCATGCTCGGTGCCACGGAGTGGCAGTTCGAAGGACAGGAGATCTTCAAGAAAGCGGTGAACGGCATGGGACTCGCGAGCGAGGATGTCCTGAGTCGTGCCGGTCTCACGGCCGACGATGTGAATCTGGCCGTTCCGCACCAAGCCAACTTGCGCATCATCGAGGCCGTGGCCAAGCGTGCGGGCGTTCCCATGGATCGCGTTTACGTCAGTGTGAGTCGTTACGGCAACATGTCGGCTGCGACCGTTCCCGTTGCGCTGTGCGAAGCGCTCGAAGACGGGCGAGTTCAGCCGGGCTCACTGCTGCTGATGCCGGCATTCGGAGGCGGGCTCACGTTCTGCGCGCATCTGCTGCGCTGGAGCGAGCGCACGACGCCGATCTCGCTCAGTGATGTCGATCTTCCGCCCGCCGCGCACTCGGCGCTCGAGATGGTGGAGCGTTATCGAGCTTCGAGAGGAGCGGGCTGGACATGAGTGCAGATCCGCGACGGAAGATGTTGCCTGTCGTCGCGATGGCGCTGTTCATCGACTCGATGGGTATCGGCATCATCATTCCCGTTGCGCCGCAACTCGTCATGCAACTCTCGGGTGCATCTCTGGCCGATGCCGCGCCCATCGCAGGCTGGCTCACCCTCGCCTACGCGTCGATGCAGTTCATTTTCTCGCCCATCCTCGGCAACCTCAGCGACCGATACGGCAGAAAGCCTATTCTTCTCGCCTCGCTCGCCGCACTCTCGGTCGACTATGTGCTGATGGGCCTCGCGCCGACACTCGCATGGTTGTTCATTGGCCGAATCATCGCGGGTATCGCCGGCGCCACGTTCTCGACGGCCAATGCCGTGGTAGCCGACATCATCCCACCCGATCAGAGAGCCAAATATTTTGGCCTCAACGGAGCGGCATGGGGCATGGGCTTCATCGTAGGCCCTGTAGTCGGCGGCTTGCTCGGCGGATACGGACCGCGGGTTCCTTTTTTTGCGGCAGCCGTTTTCACTGCGATCAACTTCGTGATCGCCGTCATGGTGCTCAAAGAAACCCTACCCGAGGCTCAACGACGTGCGTTCTCGGCTCGGCGCGCCAACGTTCTGGGCGCGATCAAATCCATGCGCGCGATCCCGGGTGCCGTACTGCTCTTGTTCGTGCTGTTCATGTACCAAATCGGGCACGACACGCTACCGTCCACCTGGACGTGGATGACCATGGCGAAATTCGGCTGGGGCGAGCGAGAGATGGGCATCTCGCTCGCGGTGCTTGGTCTCGGTACCGCCGTCGTGCAAGGCGGGCTCGTCGGTGTCTTCACCCGTAAACTCGGAGAACACCGCTCGGCACTGATCGGCCTCTCGGCAGGCTCGATCGGTTTTTTAGGCTATGCCTTCTCGACGGAACCTTGGATGCTGTTCGCCAGCGTTCCGGTGGCCTGTTTGATCGGGCTGACCATGCCATCGATCCGCGCGATTCTCTCGAGGCAGGTGCCCGCCAACGCGCAAGGAGAACTTCAGGGTGCCATCGCCGGCATCGTGAGCTTCACGGCGCTGGTCACCCCGTTCACCATGACGCATCTCTTCAGCCTGTCGATGACGCAGCTGCACTTCGCCGGCGCACCGTTCGTAGCGGCTGCGATATCGCTCGCCCTCGGCGCGGCACTCTTTTCGAGAAGCCGCTTCAGCGCCGCGAACGCACCCAGATAGCGAACACCAAAAGAACGATGTTGGCTCCCGCCATGATGATGAACGGGGAGCCGGGTCGCCACTCGTCGAAGGTGTAGCCACCGATCTTCGAAATGGCGAGGATGCCGAGCGCACCAAAGAAACCGACCATGCCTATGACGGCACCGCGAATCGCGCTCGGGGCTTCCTGGGCGATGAGCACCTGCGAGGCGAGAATGCCGCTCGCCTGACCGATGCCGAGCATGGCCGCCGCGCCGAATGCTGCACCGCCCAGGGCAGGATCCGGCGTGAAACCCATCCAACCGTAACCGATGACCGACAGCACGGTCGCCACGATGACCAGCGTCACTCGATTCACCTTGTCGGCCATCCAGCCGAAGATCGGCGCCCATAGCATCGCCGATCCCTGCACGATGCCGAACAAGGCGCCCTGACGCGACGAGGCCTCGGCAGCTGTCGCACCATCGGCGATCGCAGCCGTCTGTACCCACAAAGAAAGAAATAACGCGACGATCACAAGATCCGCTCGTGCCGCAAACGAAGCGGCATAGGCAAGCGCGATCCGCGGCTGACGACCGGCGTTGATGCCCTGAGTGAGCAAAGTGCGCAACGGCAGTCGCTCGGTGAGTTGGTCGGGTCGGCCCGGCTTCAATCCGAGCATGATGAGGGCGCTCACGACGCAAACGGCTGAAATGGTGAGGTATGCGAAGCGCCCCGCCTCGGTCTCGGTAGCGCCGAAGCCTTGGTAAAAAGACGGCAAGCGCGTCAGCACAGCGAAAAACAGCAATGCGCCAACGGCATTGAGGAAGAACGATATTCCCGTGAGCTTGCCTCGATCGGCATCGACGGGGTAATCGGCGAGCACCGTCGCCAACATGCCGCCGAGCGCCGCAATACCGACCGCGTAGATGAGCCGATAGATGAGCAGCTGCCCGATGTCGTTCGCGAACGGATATGCGGCATAGGCGAGCGCCGTGACGAGGAACCCCGTGATGTAGACGATCCGTCTCCCTACCCGATCGGACCAGGCCCCGAATAATCCGACGCACATCAAGGTGATGATTTCCTGCCAGAACTGCAGGTCACCCGAAACCCCGCCGCGCTGCTCGATCGGAACACCGATGTTCACTTCGAGCAGATAGGGCTGGAGAGTCGTCGCATAGGTGAATATTCCGATGCTGACGAACGCGGCCCAAAGATAAGCGCCGACATGTCCTCGCGTAACGCCGGGCATCAGACGAACCGGCCCGAACTTGACGCCGGCGGATTGATCACTCATGAGGGGTCTCCAGGGTCAGCGAAACAACCAGAACGAGGGGTAACGGGCATGCATCCTCGCATCAAGACCATGCCATTGGCCGGTCGGCCAGATCACGAAAGGAAGGAACATCAGCGCGAGGACGATCAGCGATGCGTCATAGTACCCGCCGATCGCAAAAGAAAACATCATGAGCATTGCACCCGCTGCGGCGCTGCGCGTCATGAAGCCGAACAACAACCCCGCTGCGATGAAGGTTTCACCCCAGCACACGAGCCAAGCGAGCGGTTGATAGTAAGGAAGGCCGATATTTTCGATGAACCACGCGCCGAAGGATTCGGGGTCGATTTCTTCGAGCCGCTGCATGAAGATCTGCGACAATCGATCGGTCGTGATGTATTGCTGACGCCATTTATTGACGGCCGCACCAAGAAAAAACAAGGCGAGCAAATACCGGAGCACGAGCAACGCGATCCGTCCAGCGCCGAGTTTGCGACGGTCGTTCACGGCGTTTTTCCGGCGGGCAGTTCGCGTCCGAGCATCGCTCGTACCCAAGCGTAGCCCTCGCGACGGGGTAACGTACGACACTGCCCTCGCAACTCGCCGGTGCGAGTTCGCCACTCACCGTTACGCATGTCGATCGTGGAGTCCGGCAGCTGAATGATGGCTACTGCTGCGTCCACGCGCGCTTCGGCTTCCACAGTGGCGACCCGGCGAATCGCACTCTGGTTTTCATAGATCGAGAGAGGACGCACATCGGTGGTTTTTCGACGAAACAACTGGATGAGGTAATCCCAAATCGTCGCGATCTGCGCCCAGAAGCTTTTCTCGCGCAGCCTGTAGAGGCGATAGGAATTGGACTCTTGTGACACGCCCGAGGCGTCGCACCGCAGGAAGTCGTCACAGGTGCTGCATAACAAGTTGATGCGTATCTGCAGCGACTCGGGCGGAGGCGGCGCCGGGCCACGAGCACAGCCGGCGACCCAGAGCAGCGCCGCGATGAGTAACGCCCTGCCGGCGGCGCCTGCATGATTGGATATCCGATATGCCACGTGCCGATTTCGGTCGGCATGGCGGACCAAGTCAACTTTGAGCGATAAAACCGTGTACCTTGCGGACAAAGGGGGTGTGACGATGGCTTCGAACTCTTCCTTGTGTGTGTTGGCTACGGCCATTTTGGCGTCCGGCTGCTCATCGACACCGGTGACCTCGATCACACCGGCAAAAACCACCGACAACTTCTGCATCGAGGCTCAAGCCGCCATCGTCAATTCGAAGGTCCCGGCACGGAACGAGATCCATACCGATGCCGCAGCCTTCACCAAGTCGAAGCCCGTCGCTCGCCCTCTCGTCACGACCCAATACATCTGGCCTGAAAGCGCCGAACCGAATGCCGGACCGATGATGGTGTCCTGCAAGATGAAGACGGCGGATCATCTCGTGAGCGAGTACGGACCCGACGCGGCAGGTGCCGATATCGGATGCAGTGGTGTGAACGCACTCACCTTTCAGCGCGTACTCGACTCGATGACACCCGCCGAACGACGACGTGTGTTGTTCGGTGGCGGAAAGAACGTTCTGATGGACGCGGATCTCGTGACGACGATGGGGCCCATTTGGCTCGAGCCCTATGCGATGGTCCGTGTCGACGGATCCGGCTATCTCCGACTGCAGGCGAAAGCCATGCGTAACGATTGGCTCGATCCGCGCTATCTCGCCGCGCCCCCTCAATTCAGGGGAACGCGTTACTGTCACCTCGTCGCACCCGAGTACCTTCGGCGGGTACTGCTGGGTGAGGTCAAACCCGTCAGCGCATCGTGACGAATTCTTCGGCGCTCGTCGGATGGATGGCGATGGTGTCGTCGAAATCGCGCTTCGTCGCACCCATCTTCACAGCCACGGCAAACCCCTGAAGCATTTCGTCGGCGCCTGCGCCGATGACGTGACAGCCGACCACTCGCTGCTCGGGGCCTACCGTAACGAGTTTCATCTCTGCACGTGGTTTACGTGACGTCAGGGCGTGATACATCGGTACGAATCCCGAGGTATAGATCTTCAAAGATTCTGCGCCGTAGCGATCCCGGGCTTCTTGCTCGCTGAGGCCCACCGTCCCGATCGGTGGATGACTGAAAACGACGGTGGGGATGTTCGAATAGTCGAGGTGGCGCTCAGCCATTCCGCCGAAGACTCTGTCGGATAGCCGACGCCCCGCCGCGATTGCGACGGGCGTCAACAAGGCGCGCCCCGTCACGTCACCGATGGCATAGATGCCGCCGACGTTGGTCTGCTGAAATCGGTCGACCGCGATATGCCCGGAGTCATCGAGTCTTACGCCCGCGCGATCGAGACCGATGCCCTCGACCATCGGCGCGCGGCCGATCGCCCAGACGACGCAATCGAACGCGCCGAGCATGCGCCCGTCCGTCGTGAGCAAACGCAGACTACCGTCGGCATCACGTTCGACCGCGCGGGGCGTTGCATTCGTTTCGATGACAGTGCCCTCGTCACGCATGATCTTCATGAGCGCATCGCCGAGCATGCTGTCGAAGTGACGTAACACACGCTCCTGACGAATGACGAGCGACACCCGACTACCGAGGCCTGAAAAAACACCCGCAAGCTCGACGGCGATATAGCCGCTGCCCACGACGGCGACTCGATCGGGTTTCTTCTCCAGCGCAAAGAATCCGTCGGAGGTGATCCCGAACTCGGCACCTGGGATGGCGGGTACGGCTGGACGACCCCCGGTGGCGATCACGACGTGAGGAGCCTCGAGCGTTTCGTCGCCGACGCGAACCTCACCCACCGCGGTAAAACGACCGTGTCCCCGCAGAAGTTCGATTTTCTTGTTCGCGAGGTTGCGTTCGTAGATGCCGTTGAGACGGTGTATGTAGGCCTCGCGAGCCTCGCGGAGAGCCGCCCAATCGTGACCGCGCAGTTCTAGGTCGAACCCATAATGTGCCGCGTCGTGTGCGGCATGGGCGATCTGCGCGGCATTCCACATGACTTTTTTCGGAACGCAGCCGACGTTGACGCAGGTACCGCCGAGGCGGGCAGCTTCGACGAGTGCGACCTTGGCGCCGTATTCCGTCGCACGCTGAGCGCAGGCGAGTCCGCCGCTGCCACCACCGATCACCACGAGATCGAATTGTCTTGTCGTCATGGTCGAATCGTACACGGCGGCCCCGCCTCGTGCTGCGGGGAGCATGACCCTTTCGTCTTGGGTGCATTACCCTAGCGGCATGACCAAGACCACCATCGCCACCTGGAACGTCAATTCACTCAGGGTCCGCCTGCCTCAGCTCGCCGAATGGCTCGCCGTAGCGAAGCCCGATATCGTCGCGCTGCAGGAAACCAAGATTCCAGACCCTGATTTCCCTGCACAGGAGATCGCCGATCTCGGGTACCACGTCGTCTTCAGTGGGCAGCGAACCTACAACGGTGTCGCCATCCTCTCCAAAAAGCCCCTGAAGGTAATTGCCACCGACATTCCGGGATTCGAGGACGAACAGCGCAGGGTCCTCGCCGCAGAAACGGATGGACTCGTCGTACTCGATCTCTACGTGCCAAATGGCCAGGAGCCGGGCTCCGACAAATACGCCTACAAACTCCGTTGGCTCGAAGCACTGGAGGGCTGGCTGCGAAACTCTTTGCTCAAAGATCGCGAGGTCATCGTTCTCGGTGACTTCAACATCGCTCCGGAAGATCGTGACGTGCATGATCCGGCTGCATGGATCGGCAGCGTGCACGTGAGCGAGCCAGAGCGGACGGCTTATCGAAAACTGCTCGAGGCCGGTCTCGTCGACGTCTTCAGGAATTTCGATCAGCCCGAGAAGTCGTTCAGCTGGTGGGATTACCGTGCGGCAGCTTTCCGTCGTAACCACGGACTGCGGATCGATCTGATTCTCGCGACGGCAGCTCTGGCAAAACGCTGTGTGGCGTCACACATCGATCGCGAGCCGCGGCGCGCCGAGCGGCCCTCAGACCATACGCCGGTGGTCGCCGAGTTCCATCGCGAGTGATGCAGCCGGCGCAGGTGCGGCGTCGGCCACGAACCGTCGGTGTAATTCATCGATACGCATCAGGACAATCTCTCGTCCCTCTATCGGCGAAGACTCGATGGCGCGCGCCAGAACATCGGGCGTGAGCTGATCGAGGCAGCGTGTCGCGAGCGGTGCAAAACTGAGATGCCAAGGCTCGGGGCTGACACCATCCAGTCGCCCTCCGCCGTCCGTCGCAACGTACGGTCTGAAAAATCCGAAATGATGCATCTGCGTGTCGAGCCATGAGGTGAGCGGCGCGAAAGGGCCGTCGCTCGAATATTCCTCGGGGATCAACTGAAGCCGAGATCGGTCGGGCATCGCTGCGGCATCGAACACATCGAAATCCGTACCCCAGTGGTGCCGACTCGCGCCGGGCAACGCCGACCAAAGAAGAATCGCCTCGACCCGCTCCTCGGGCGAAAGCGACGCGGTATCCAATTGCCGGCCCGCCCGATCGAGCATCGGACGTTCACCGCGAAATTTTCCGTTCCAGATCGAGCACTGTCGTTCGAAATCCCTGAAGGACGATGCAGCCCGCAGGTCGAGACCCGCCGCTGTCGCCGCCTCGCGCATGGCGAGAAAAGACGACATGGCGTCTCGATGGAGGGTGCAGCCTATCTCGGTGGCTTCGAGGACGTGCGAGCGACTCCGGCCGGTGAGTTCGAGTTCACTCAAAGCGTCGGACACATTTCGCGCGGACCGCATGGGCGGCGAGCATACACGTACAATCGCGCCCGTGATCCATCTGCGCAACATCCAACTTCGCCGCGGACCCGAGCCTTTGCTCGAGGACGTGTCCGTCAGCATCCTCCGCGGGGAAAAGGTCGGGCTCGTGGGCCGAAACGGCTGCGGCAAATCTTCGCTGCTGGCTTTGCTGCGCGGAGAGCTCGCACCCGACCGCGGCGAATTCGAGCTTCCCGGCAAACTTTCCGTAGCGTCGGTGGCGCAAGAACTGCCGCACTCGCAGCAACCCGTCATCGAACATGTCATCGACGGCTATGCGGCGTTGCGGGCTTGCGAGCGCGAGCTCGCCGATGCCGAACAATCGGACGATGGCATGCTTCACGCCAACCTTCTCGGCGAATACGATGCGCTGGGTGGATACACGGCTCGTACGCGAGCTGCCGAATTGCTCGATGGTCTCGGTTTCGACCCCGCAGCCATCGATCGACCCATCGCCGATTTCTCCGGCGGTATGCGCATGCGGGCAAACCTCGCGCGTGCGCTCATGTGTCGATCCGATTTGCTGTTGCTCGACGAGCCGACCAATCACCTCGATCTCGATGCCGTTCTCTGGCTGCAGGACTGGCTGCAGTCGTATCCGGGAACGTTGATTCTCGTCTCGCACGATCGGGATTTTCTCGATGCGATCATCGGCCGTGTGCTTCACATCTCGGCGCGCCGTATCGACAGCTACGCCGGAAACTTCAGCGAATTCGAAACACAGCGACTGTCACGCCTTGCGCAGCAGCAAGCTGAAAACGATCGGATCAAGCGCGAGACGGAGCGTGTCCAAAGTTTCATCGATCGTTTTCGGGCGCAAGCCACCAAAGCGAGGCAAGCCCAGAGCCGCATCAAGTGGCTCGAGCGCCTTCCTGCATTGGTCTCCCAGCATGTCGACGCCGCTTACGATTGGGAGTTCAAGTTGCCACGAAAGCTACCTGCGCCGCTCGTCGACCTCGACCAGATCAGCGCAGGTTACGGCGATCGCACGGTTATCTCCGGAGTGAAGTTGTCGATCGCACCGGGGGCACGACTCGGCATCCTCGGCCGAAATGGCGCAGGTAAGTCGACGTTGATGAAAACCATCGCTGGAGAGCTCGAACCGATCACGGGTTCGCGTACCGGAGCGCCGGATCTCGAGACCGGATTTTTCGCTCAGCTCGAAGTCGATCAACTCGACGCTTCGAGCACGGCCATCTTGGAGCTCACCCGTCGCGGCGGTCCCGAGGCGGCGGTCTGGGGCGAACAACAAAAACGCGATCATCTGGGACGCTTCAATTTTTCCGGTGACCGCGTGTTCGAACCGGTGGCGTCATTCTCGGGTGGCGAGCGCGCGAGATTGTCCCTCGCCATCCTCGTGGCTCGGCGACCCAACCTCTTGTTGCTCGACGAACCCACCAACCATCTCGATCTCGAGATGCGTGATTCGTTGCTGCTCGCGCTGCAGGAGTTCGAGGGCGCGGTCGTCGTCGTATCGCACGATCGAGGATTGTTGAGCAGCGTCTGTGACGAGTTCGTGCTCGTGGGTCACGGCGAGGTCATGCCCTTCGATGGCGACCTCGCCGACTACGCCACGTGGCTCTCGCGTCGAGCACGCGCGTCGTCCAACTCTGGCAACCCGCAAGCCACCTCGTCGACCACTCGCAAGGAAAAAAAGCGGCAGGATGCCGAGAGCCGAAATGCGATCACGCCGCTTCGCACCGAGCTTCGAAAAGTGGAGAAAGATCTCGAACGACTGGGAAAAGAGCGGTTGGCGCTCGAACAGCGGATGGCCGACCCCAAGAGTTACGCCTCGTCGGACGCGGCTCTGGCCAAGTTGCCGGAGACCCACGCCGAGCTGCTGCGACGAGTGTCCGCGCTCGAGGAGCGCTGGCTCGAACTCAGCGAACGGCTCTCAGGTTGAAGAAGGTTTTTGTCCCCAAAAGAAAATGGGCGGATCTTTCGATCCGCCCGAACGGGGGTCACTCGTCAGAAGGGACGGTTGACGCGCACAATTCTACCGTCCGACCCGGGCCTGTCAAGCATTTGTATAGAACAAAAGCTGTACGCATCGGCGTCTCGTAGCAGGCTGGAAGAATTTATTTTAAATATCAAACACTTACGACTAGAGCTTTTTGTGAGAACCGTCGCAAAGTGGGGCATTGGCCGAGTGCTTGCAGCCGCAAAACCAGGCCGTACCGGTCTTGTCCGCGTCGTACTTCAACGGGGTCAACGTCGAGCCCTTGTGTGAGCCGTCGCAGAAAGGCTGTTTGGCGGACTTGCCGCAAGTACACCACCAATAGGTCTTCCCGGCCTCGACGTCGACGGCATACGGGGTTTTGCTGGCAATGACGGGATCGGACATGACGGAAATTCCTGAAGTTAAACTGCCGCGCAGTCTATCCCGAGGCCTCCAATGACCACCATCGGCACTCCCCGCAAACGTTCGGCCACGCGCTTGATGCTGCTCGGTTCGGGAGAACTCGGAAAGGAGGTCGCCATCGAGGCGCAGCGCCTCGGTCTCGAGGTGATCGCCGTCGATCGATATGCCGACGCACCGGCCATGCAGGTTGCGCACCGGTCTCACGTCATCCGCATGCTCGATCGATCCGCCTTGCGCGAGCTCGTCCTTCGGGAGCGTCCGCAGTTCATCGTCCCGGAAATCGAAGCCATCGCGACCGAAGAGCTGCTCGCACTCGAAGCCGAAGGATTCAACGTCATCCCGACTGCGCGCGCGGCACGATTGACTATGGACCGCGAGGGCATTCGACGTCTCGCCGCCGAGGAGCTGGGCCTGCCCACCTCGCCCTACCGATTTGCCTCGACGCACGAAGAGTATCGAGCGGCCGTTGCCGCCATCGGCACGCCTTGTGTCGTGAAGCCGGTGATGTCGAGCTCCGGCAAAGGCCAAAGCGTCATCAAAGAACTTGCCGATATCGATCGCGCTTGGGATTACGCCCAGGCGGGCGGTCGCGCGGGCGCAGGGCGAGTGATCGTCGAAGGATTCATCAACTTCGATTACGAAATCACCCTGCTCACGGTTCGTCATGCCGGTGGCACGTCTTTCTGCGATCCGATCGGCCATTTGCAAATCGCGGGTGACTACCGCGAGTCGTGGCAACCGCACCCGATGACCGACGCGGCACTCAAAGAAAGCCAACGCATCGCCGAACGCGTCACCGCAGCCTTGGGCGGACGAGCCTTGTTCGGAGTCGAGCTTTTCGTGAAAGGTGATTCGGTGTGGTTCAGCGAGGTGTCGCCTCGTCCTCACGACACTGGCATGGTCACGATGATTTCTCAGGATCTCTCGGAATTCGCTCTACACTTGCGCGCCATTCTGGGATTGCCGATTCCGGTGATCCGGCAGCTTGGTCCGTCGGCATCGAGCGCCATACTCATCGAGGGTGACTCGGCTGACGTGAGCTTCAGCGGGCTCGATGCGGCACTCGCAGAGCCTGATACCTCACTACGCCTTTTCGGAAAACCCGAAGTGAGTGATCAGCGGCGCATGGGCGTATCGCTCGCGAGAGCCGACTCGATCGACGCGGCGCGCGCCAAAGCCCGGCGCGTCACCGAAATCGTGACGAAGGGCACCCGGCTCTAAAGGTGATCTCAGGCGTCGTCGCGCCAGCGTCGCAGACGAATGGCCAGCAGAACGAATACCGCGGCCACTACGAGTCCCGAGTAAAGATGAGGCTCGCCCAGCAAGGATGCGGCGCTCATCCCTTCGTAAGTATTCTTGATGGTGTCGAAGATTACTTGCGAACCGGCGCCCGTCTCGACGTTGAAGCCGAATGATGCCGCTTCGAAGTAATGTGTCAATCGATATCCGATGAGCTGCGCGACATGCTCGGTGTTGAAGATGATCTCCTCGAAGAGCATCACCAACGCCGGCGGCAACACAGCCCAAAGAAACGGCGCGCGCTTTGCCCAAACCGACACGAGCAGCAACCAACCGGCAATGGGGGCGTACCACAGCGATGCGAGCAGGAGGTTCTGCAGAAGCGTCAATTGCAGCACGAGCCATGCGCCCAGATGAAATTGCCCAAGCGGTGCGATCGGGGTTCCGGACACCTTGAGTGCGATGATCATGAAGGTGAGTAGACCCATGACGAGCGAGACGGCCCAGACCCACAACGGCACGGCCACCATGGAGGTAAACAACTTGGAGAGTACCGTCGCCGAATCCGACACGGGCATCGACTTCCAGAACAAGATACTTCGGTCCTTGCGCTCGGCGTAGAGCGCATCAAGCAGATAGAAAAACAGCACGATGATCGTTACGACGAGAACGGGGAGCCCGATGGATCCCATCCAGATGCTGAAGAGCCTCGCTTGAGCGATCTCATCGGTCGCCAATCGAGCGAAGAACGTCGAGTCCTCGCCGTCGAGATTGACATCGAGTTGAATGCTTCCCGAGACGTTCGAGCTGATGATCGCTGCGATGACGATGAGTGCAGCCGTGATGATCGGCACCCAGAAGAGGCTCCGATGCTCCCAGGTTTCCCGCTTGACGAGAGTGAAAAAGGACTTGGCGTTCATGGCGCTCTCCCGGCCATTTTTGCAACGAAGAGATCTGCCACCGAGGGCGTTCGTGTCTCACCGAGCATCGCGAGCTCCTCGGTGCTGCGCCCCTCGAATACGAATGCGCTTCGGCCGAAGACCTCGCGTTCGTATATCGGACCGAGCCCGCGCGCAGCCTCGCGTGATTCGTTATTGGCGATGAGCTGAACGAAGCGGGTCGCGAGATCTTCGATTGAGGTGTCGAGCACGATTCGGCCATGGTTGATGAGCAGCACGTCGGTGAGCAAATGCTCGACCTCTTCGACCTGATGCGTCGTGACCAGGATCGTTCGCTCATGATCGAAATAATCGTTGAGCAAAGCCTCGTAGAACGCGCGTCGATAGAGAAGATCGAGACCGAGCGTCGGCTCGTCGAGGACGAGCAGCTTGGCATCGATCGCCATGATGAGCGCCAGATGCAGTTGGGTGATCATGCCCTTCGAGAGCTCGCTGACTTTGCTGCGCCGACGAATCTCGGTACGCGCCAACACGGCGTCGGCGCGCGCTCGGTCGAACCGAGGATGGACGCCCGCGACGTAGTCGATGGCGTCGTTCACGCGCAACCACTTGGGCAGTACGGCGACGTCGGCGATGAAACAGACGTCCTGCATGAGACTGTCACGTTGGCTTCGTGGATCACGACCGAGGACATCAAGCTGCCCTTCGAACGGGGTCAAACCGAGAATAGCCTTGAGTGCCGTGGTCTTGCCTGCACCGTTCGGCCCCATGAGGCCGACGATTCGGCCGCGACCGACCGTGAAGCTGGCGCCATCAAGTGCAACGGTTTGCTTTCCGTAGCTCTTGCGCAAATCTTTGGCAACGATGACTGAGTCAGTCATTTTTGTTTTCCTGTGGACATGAGCTCATCGACCGTAAAGCCCAATCGCTCGATGGTCGCGCGGGTTCGCGGCCACTCGTCGCGGAGGAACCGGCCGCGCTCATCTTTGAGCAGCGTTTCGCGGGCACCGGCGTTGACGAACATGCCGCGCCCTCGACGCTTCTCGACGAGCTGTTCGTCGGCGAGTGCCTGGTAGGCCTTGAGGACGGTGAGTGGATTGATCCGGAACTCTGCAGCGACGTTGCGAACGGAGGGCAACGGATCGCCCTCTTTCAAAACACGCTCGAGGATCATCGCCACCACGCGATCGCGGAGCTGGCGGTAGATCGGGGCGTTGTCGGTCCATTGCAGGTCCAGGCGCGGTGCTCCGGGGCTTACTCGTTCAGAGGTAGCCGGAAGCCTCGATCAGACCCCAGAAAAAACTGAAGGTCAGCGCTGCCGCGATCGAGACGGCCGCGACGATCGGGGCCAAATCCGGGGAAACCTGGTTGATGGGACATGTGCTCACGTTACTTCCTCCTGAACATTCCTTCTAGTGTTATATATAACTACAACACTATAACGGAGTCAAGGGGTAATCGGAGAGGCGCTCTTGCGGAGGCGATACCGTAGAATCCGCGCCCGAAACCCACTTGTTTCCCTGGAGACTCTCGAGATGAAGCAGCCTTTGAACGTCGCCATCACGGGTGCCGCTGGCCAGATCGGCTACGCGCTCGCCTTCCGTGTCGCCTCGGGAGCCATGCTCGGCCCCGACCAACCGGTCAATCTGCATCTTCTCGAGATCACGCCAGCCCTGCCCACCCTGCAGGGCGTGGTGATGGAACTCAACGATTGCGCGTTCCCGACGCTGAACAAAGTCGTCGCGACCGATGATGCGCGCGTGGCCTTCAAGGACTGCCACGCGGCGTTGCTCGTCGGCGCGCGCCCGCGCGGCCCGGGAATGGAGCGTAAAGACCTGCTGCTGGCCAATGCGCAGATCTTTTCCGCGCAAGGCAAAGCGCTGAACGACGTGGCCGCCCGCGACATCCGCGTGCTCGTCGTCGGCAACCCGGCGAATACCAACGCGCTGATCGCCATGAAGAACGCGCCCTCGCTCAAGCCTCAGAGCTTTACGGCGATGACGCGCCTCGACCACAACCGCGCCCTGTCGCAGTTGGCCGAGAAGACCGGCAGCCACGTGAACGACATCCAGAAAATGATCATCTGGGGAAACCACTCGGCCACGCAGTACCCGGACATCAACCACTGCTTCGTCAAAGGCCAGTCCGCTCGCGGTCTCGTCGATGCCGATTGGATCGAGAAAATCTTCATCCCCACGGTGCAGCAGCGCGGTGCCGCCATCATCAAGGCGCGTGGCGCCTCGTCCGCCGCCTCAGCAGGCTCGGCCGCCATCGACCACATCCGTGACTGGTTCCGCGGATCGGCTCAGGGTGATTGGGTATCGATGGGCATCCCCTCGGACGGCAGCTACGGCATCCCCGAGGGCGTGATCTATTCCTATCCCGTGGTCTGTCGAGGCGGTCAATACGAAATCGTGCAAGGCCTCGCCATCGACGAATTCAGCCGCAAGCGCATGGACGCCACCCACCAGGAACTCCTGGAGGAGCGGGACGGAGTCAAGGACCTGCTCGGCTGATCTCGCGGCTGACCGCGGGCGGCGTGACGCCGCTCTTTATATGAGGATTGGGCATGCAGTAGTCTTCTCTGCATGACCCACATCCTCATTGCCCTCGCTTTGCTCGTCCTCGCAGGACTGGCCCTGACGCTCAAGGGCGGCGTCATCGCGATCCTATTTGTCACCGCACTGCTCTATCTCGCATACAAGCGACTGAGCTTGCTCGCCTACACCATCACCTTCGGTGTGCTGCTCGTCGCCTACTCGGCCATCGGTGAGCCTGCAGGCCTCTGGAAAGGATTTCTTTGGCTGCTGTTCGCCGGTCTCGCACTCCTCAACATCACGCCCCTGCGTCAAAAGTGGGTGACGCGTCCGTTCATGAAAATCTACCGGCGGATGCTACCGGCGATGTCGACGACCGAGCGCGAAGCGCTCGAAGCCGGCACGGTATGGTGGGACGGTCAGTTGTTCACCGGAAAACCGGACTGGTCGAAGCTGCTCAGTGCAAAGGCACCGACGCTCACGGCGGAGGAGCAGGCCTTCTTGGACGGACCATGCGAAGAGCTCTGTCGCATGATCGACGACTTCGACATCACTCATCGTCGTGGCGACATGCCGCCCGAGATCTGGGACTTCCTCAAGCGCAAAGGTTTCTTTGCGATGATCATCGCAAAGAAATATGGCGGCCTCGAATTTTCGGCGTATGCACATTCTTGCGTGCTCGCCAAACTTTCGAGTCGAAGCTCGGTCGTGTCGTCCACGGTCGCGGTTCCCAACTCTCTCGGCCCAGGCGAACTTCTGCAGCATTACGGAACAGAGGAACAAAAGACTTATTACCTGCCTCGACTCGCAAGCGGTGAAGACATCCCCTGTTTCGCACTCACGGGACCGCGCGCAGGCTCCGATGCCGCATCGCTTCCGGACTCCGGCGTGGTTTGTCGCGGCATGTGGCAAGGCCGTGAAATCATCGGTCTGAAACTCAATTTCTCGAAGCGCTACATCACGCTGGCACCGGTCGCCACCGTCATCGGCTTGGCGTTCCGCATGTTCGATCCAGAGCGCTTGCTCGGCAGCACGACGGACATCGGAATCACCTGCGCATTGATCCCGCGAGAGACGCCGGGCATCAACATCGGGCGTCGTCACTTTCCGCTCAACGTGCCATTCCAAAACGGCCCGATCAAAGGTACGGACGTTTTCGTTCCGCTCGACTACATCATCGGTGGTCCGAAAATGGCCGGACAGGGCTGGAGGATGCTCGTCGAACAGCTTTCCGTCGGTCGATGCATCTCGCTGCCTTCGAGTGGAACCGGCGGCGGCAAGGCCGCCGTGTTTGCGACGGGCGCGTATGCGCGCATCCGTCGCCAGTTCAACATGCCGGTCGGCAAGTTCGAGGGCGTCGAGAGTGTGCTCGCCAAGATGGTGGGCCTCACCTACACCATGGACGCCGCGCGCTCGGTCACCGCAGGCGCCATCGATGGCGGCGAGCGTCCCTCGGTGCCCTCGGCGATGCTGAAGTACCATGTCACCGAAATGAGTCGTCAGATCGCCAACGACGCCATGGACATTCACGGCGGCAAGGGCATCTGTCTAGGCCCTCGCAATTATCTGGGTCGCGGCTATCAAGTGGTACCGGTCGCCATCACCGTCGAGGGCGCGAATATCCTCACGCGCAGCCTGATCATCTTCGGTCAGGGTGCGATCCGCTGTCATCCGTATGTTCTCAAAGAAATGGAAGCGGCCCGGAACCCGAACCGCGCACAGGGCGTCAAGGATTTCGACAGCGCCTTGTTCGGGCATGTCGGGTTTACCTTGAGCAACGCGGTACGTTCACTCGTCATGGCCATGACGAATGCGCGGTTCACCGCCGTGCCCGTCGAGGGCCCCGTCGCGCGTTACTACCAGCACATCGTGCGTTTTTCGGCGAGCTTCGCCTTCGCCGTCGATGTGGCGATGTTGAGCCTCGGCGGCTATCTCAAGAAAAAAGAAAATCTCTCCGCGCGGCTCGGCGACGTGCTCTCTTGCATGTATCTCGCCTCCATGGTGCTCAAGCACTACGAGAATCAGGGACGTCGCCCCGAGGATTTCCCGCTCGTCGAGTGGGCATGTCGCAATCTTCTCTACAAGGCGCAAGAGCAGTTGCACGGTTTCCTTCGCAACTTCCCCAACCGTTTTCTCGCCGGTGTGATGCGGTTGATGATTTTCCCGCGCGGTCTGCAGTACTCCGCGCCCGATGATCGACTCGGCCGCAAGCTCTCCGAACTCGTATTGGCACCGACCGACGTGCGCGATCGCCTGTGCTACCCGGTCTACCGGCGCATCGAAGCGGGCAACGCGCTCGGCTTGTTGCAAGAGGTGTTGGAGATGGCCGATCGCGCCGAGTCACTCGAAAAGCGGCTGCGTGTCGAGGGCGTCAAAACAGGACGCATCACCGCACTCGATCTGCCGGGACAAATCGACGAGGGTGAGCGCACTGGGCTGCTTTCCGCGGAAGAAGCCGGATGGCTACGGTCTTACGATCGCAAGGTCATGGAACTCATCAACGTCGACGACTTCGCGCCTCACGAGCTCGGCACCAACGGCAAGCCGCGACCGCGTATCGATCTTCCGAGTCAGGAACAAGCCGAACTGTTCGTGTGAGATCCGAGGGTGATCGAGCGATCCTCCATGTCGACATGGATGCGTTTTACGCGTCTGTCGAGCAGCGCGATCACCCGGAGCTACGCGGAAAACCACTCATCGTCGGCGGCGTGAGTGGGCGCGGCGTCGTCGCCGCAGCCAGTTACGAGGTTCGAAAATACGGCGTGCGATCAGCCATGCCGATCCGACGGGCGTTGGCGCTGTGCCCCGACGCTGTGTGTGTTCGCCCAAGAATGTCTCGGTATGCCGAGGTATCAGCGCAGGTGTTCTCGGTTTTTCACGAGTTCACTCCGCTCGTCGAAGGTCTTTCACTGGATGAAGCGTATCTCGACGTCACGGGCAGCCGAGCGCTCAAGGGCGACGCGGTTCGTATCGCGCAGGACATCAAGCGACGCATACTCGAGCTCACCTCGCTCAGCGCGTCGGTGGGTGTCGCCTCGAACAAGCTCGTCGCCAAGATCGCCTCCGACCTGCAAAAGCCTGATGGCCTCACCATCGTGGACAAGGACAGGATCCACGACGTACTCGATCCGCTACCTGTCCATCGGTTGCCTGGCCTCGGTCGAAAACTCGGTGAACGAGTTTTTGCCTCGGGACTCAAGACGCTCGGCGAGCTGAGACAGGCCGACGAAGAGCAGCTGCGGTCGCTGTTCGGCAAACACTGGCAGAGCTGGCGTGCACGGGCCTCCGGAGTCGATGACCGAGAGGTCGAGCCGGACCACGACGAGAAGTCGGTCAGCAACGAGTGCACCTTCAGCGAGGATCTGCGCGACATCGACCTGATGAAAACCGAGCTGTCGGCGCTCGCCGACAAGGTTGCCGCAAGGCTCCGCGCAAAAGATCTGAAGGCCGCCTGCATCGGCATCAAGATACGCCTGCACGATTTCACGACACTGACACGCCAGTGCACGCTGACGACACCCACCTGCGAAAGTCGCGTGATCTCGGACCGCGCCTCGGCGCTTTTCGACGGATGGGTCGCAACGCAGAGTCGACCACGTATCCGATTGCTCGGCGTCTCGAGCTCTGAGTTTTACGGCGAGGTTCAATCGGATCTGTTTGCCGAGCCCGAACGTCAACAGAACGAGAAGCTCGATTCAACGCTCGATGCAATCCGCGAAAAGTTCGGCGGCGGCGCCGTCGGCCGCGCGAGCTTGCTCAAACGGGAGCGCTAAGCGTTGTCGCGAGAGTGGCGCACGGAGGGGATGAGCCCCAAAACCATGCCGATCAAGACGCCAAAGAGATGAACGTCGGTGACGACGAGCGCCTCGCGCCCCGAGAAAGGCATCGCGCCTAGGGTATTTTCATACACCAGTTTTCCGAGACCGAATATCGCGACGCCCCATGCGACTCGATCGTGACGATCGATGATGAGACGAACGACCGCGGCGGCGGCCAAGACGTGCAGCAGTCCCGACAAGCCGACGTACCACTCGACATCTGCAAGCCAAAACAATCCGGCATCGATGCATAGTATGCCGATGAGAGCGTGCAGGCCGTGACGAGCGAGCGTGAAAGTACGGCCAAATAGTGCAGCGAGCAAGATCAATGCGAGCGCGTTGAGCAGCCCGTGAAAAAGATTCAGATGCACCACATGCGCGGTGAAGAGTCGCCACCACTCACCCTGCTGTAAACCTGAGCGCGTCCATTGAAGGCTCTCACGCGTCGCATCGCCCGTCACTGTGAGCACGATCGCCATCCCTGCCACGACTGCAGCGGCCACGACGGCTCGATCAAAGAATGGGTGTCGCCCGCTCATGGGGAAAGTCGAGTCATGATCGCAGAGGGTTGTGACAGCGTACCGAAGCCGATCACCGCAGCGGCTGCGAAACCCGCAGCGGGTAAGTCGATCGACCAGACACCGGCTTCGAAACCCGGTTTCTGCGGAAGCGACGCGCGACGGAAATCCGGCTCTATACCGACCTCGATCTCGCGGGCTGCCCAGGAGAAGCCGCTTCCAGCGACCTTGAGCACGGCTTCCTTGCGTGTCCAGCATCGAAGGAACGCCGCATCTCTCGTCGCTGCGTCAGAGGGTTCGATAGCGGATAGCGCCGCGCGTTCAGCACCCGACAGCACTCGGGTCGCAAGACGCTCGGCGCTCGGCACCTGACGCCGGGTCTCGACGTCGACACCGATTTCCCGATCGCTAGAGATGCCACACAACCACGCATCTCCGCCATGACTGAGATTGAAGTGAAGACCGTGGAAGGCGGATGGATCGGCGAGCACGGGTTTGCCGTGTTCGCCACGGACGAGCGGGATCGCGGCCGGAGCTATCCTTAGATAGGCGCTCAATGTGCGCCGAAGCAGTACGCAAGAAGTGAGATAGGCCAAGCGGACCGCTTCGGCGGACATCCGTTGCGCCCGCTCGAGTTCGGCCGGGCTCAGAGCGCTGTCAGCAGAGCTGGACAACGAATCACGAAAATCACTGAGTTGTGCGAACCAAAACGCTACGCCCTCGACACGGGGTGGCAAAGTGCCTGGTTGAAGGTCGTCGATCGATTGGCGCTGCCAAGGTCCGTACACGATGGCGGGGACTATGCCCGTCGGGGTCCCGACCGTGCAATACTCCGCAAAAAGGGGGACCTCCGTCGACTTTGGCGGGATGCTTCATCATGTCTTTCATTCTCGATGCGCTGCGAAAATCAGAGAATTCGCGACTGCGCCAAGACCATCCGGCCGTGTTCTCACACCGGATTGCGGCGCAGCGGCAACGATTGCCCATCTGGGCGCTGGTGCTCATTGCGCTGCTGGCCATCAATCTGTTGATCGTCGCCTTCTTGTTGCTGCGAAGCACCGCCACCGAATCCGATACAGCCGCCGAGCTCGTCGCGCCATCGCCGGTGGCAAGCACGCCGATCGCTCCTCCGGCTCCAACGTCCTCCTCGCCACAGACCTCCCCTTCTGCACCCGCCGTCACAACCACGGCGCCACCGGCCGTCCGCTCATCCGATTCGAGCAGCCTGATCACGCGTGACGATCTGCTCGCGCGGGGCACCAGTCTGCCCAACGTCGATTTGAACATGCATGTCTACGATGCGAATCCCTCGATGCGATTCGTGTTGCTGAACGGCCAGCGATTGAGGGAAGGTGAATCTTCCAAAGAAGGGCTGTTTCTGGAGCGCATCACGCCGGAGGGTGTCGTCCTTCGGTACGGCAACAACACGTTCGCCGTGAACCTTCAATGAAAAACGACGTAGTCGAGCTCGACGGACTCCAGCTCGCAGACCTGTTGCGCGCGGGCATTTATCGCCTCTTCGAGAAAACCGACCACATCAACAAGATCAATGTATTCCCAGTGCCGGACGGCGATACGGGAACCAACATGTCTTTGACCTTGTCGGCAGTGCTCGCCTCGCTGGATCGCTCGCCTGAGCCTCATGCCGGGAGCATGTTGGTGCGCGCTGCCGATGCAGCGCTCGATGGGGCACGTGGCAACTCGGGCGCGATCCTCGCGCAATTCCTGCTCGGGCTCGGCGACGGCGCGGGTCACCTCGCGCGTCTCGGCATCAGCGAGTTCGTGCTCGCCCTGCGAAAAGGAGCCAGCTATGCCAAAGAAGCACTCTCTCAACCACGCGAGGGTACGATCCTTACCGTACTGCGCGAATTCGCCGATGCTGCAGAAGCACAGGCCGGCCGTTCACCCGATTTCCACAGCCTGTTCACCCACTCACTCACGCGAGTGAATGCCGCGCTCGAGGCCACTCGAAACCAGCTCGAAGAACTGCGCGCAGCGAACGTCGTCGATGCCGGTGCATTGGGATTCGTCGAAGTGCTGGAGGGTATGCGGCACTTCCTTGATACCGGCGAGCTCGGCACCGTCGTTGCGCCCGTGCATGCGGGCGATGAAATCATGGCGGGCTCAGCGGCGCCTTCGGCCGATCAAGATTATCGGTACTGTACCGAGTGCCTCGTCACGGCCAAGGCTGGCGAAGATATCGACCTGCGACTGCTTCGCGAAACGCTCTCGGCCTCGGGTGCCAGTCTCGTGGTGAGCGGCAGCAAACGAAAGGCGAAGATCCACATCCACGTCGACGAACCGGAGCAGATCTTCCGCATCGTCGAAAACTTCGGCGAACTCGGCGGACAGAAGGCCGACGATATGCGCATGCAGCAAAGTGCTGCACATCATCGTCGCACCCAACGCGTAGCGGTGGTCGTCGACTCCGGCGCCGACGTTCCGGAAGAATTTGCCGAGCGACTCGGCATCCACGTCGTTCCGGTGCGCATCCATTTCGCGACGCACTCTTTTCTCGACAAGGTGAGCATGACGCCGAGCGAGTTCTATCGCGAACTCGTCACGAATCCGGCGCATCCGAAAACCTCGCAACCGCCCCCGGGTGATTTTCGTCGGATGTTCGAGTTCCTCGCCTCGCATTACGACGCAGTGGTGTCGGTCAATCTGACTTCGCGCCACAGCGGCACGTGGGATGCGGCAATCAAGGCCGCTCAGCGAGTCGCCACCGAAGGAAAACCCGTCGCGGCTCTCGACAGTCGAAACGCCTCGGTCGGTCAGGGGCTCGTCGCGATCTCTGCAGCAGAAGTCGCTGCCAAAGGCGCGGACGCTCCCACCGTCGTCGCGGCGGCAGAGGCTGCGATGGGCAGCACGCAGACTTTCGCCTTGCTCGGGAGCATCGATTTCGCCGTTCGTGGCGGACGTGTTCCAGCCATCGTCGGCAAAGTAGCCAAGCTCCTCGCCCTCAACGTGATTTTGCGGACCTGGCCCGACGGTCGTATCAGCGCGGGGGGCGGACTGATCGGGCCCCTGAAATTACGCAGTCGCTTCGCACGATTCGTCGCTCGTCGTTACCGTATCGATCCTGCCAAAGAAACCGTGCGTATCCTCGTGGGTCACGGCGATCGTCCGGAAGAAGGTCGATTGCTCGCCGACGAACTCCTCGCCAAATATCCAGAAGGCAGCGTCGAATTTTGTGCCGTCACCGACATGGGGCCCGCGATCGGCGTGCACGGAGGTCCCGGCACGCTGATCGTCGCGTTGCATCGAATTCCGAAGGATTGATCGACGCGTCAGCGCTCAACCGAGCGCAGTGACAACCTCGGGCGGCGCCTGGACGAGCTCCACGAGCACCCCTTCACCCGCTATCGGAAACTCATCGCTCGATTTCGGGTGCAGGAAACAAATGTCGTAACCCGCGGCGCCCTTGCGAATGCCCCCCGGCGCAAAGCGTACGCCTTGTGCCGTCAGCCACTCGACCGCTTTCGGTAAATCGTCGATCCAGAGACCAATATGATTGAGTGGGGTCGTGTGCACCGCCGGCTTTTTCTCGGGGTCGAGCGGCTGCATCAGATCGACTTCGACACGCATCGCGCCGCGTCCCATGGCACAGATGTCTTCGTCCACGTTCTCACGTTCGCTGACGAAGTTTCCAGTGACCTCGAGGCCCAGCATGTCGACCCACAGCGTGCGCAGTCGCTGTTTGTCGGGACCGCCGATGGCCACCTGCTGTATGCCAAGAACGCGGAAGGGTCGTTTCGATGAATCCGACATATCGAAGATTACCGGCTGTTATCACTGAAACTTGATGATGACCTGATCGACCGCGAGGCTGTCCCCTTTCTTGGCCAGCACCTCTGAGACGACACAGTCCTGCGTAGCGAAAAGGATGTTCTCCATTTTCATGGCTTCGATGGCGGCAAGACGTTCGCCCGCTCGCACGGTTTGCCCCGGCTGAACCGAGACATCGACCAGAAGCCCCGGCATCGGTGACAACAAGACCTTGGACAGATCGGGTGGCGCCTTGAACGGCATCAAGGCTTCGAGTTGCGCATGACGCGGCGTGAACACCTTGGCGAACAGACTCGTACCGTTGTGGGAGATGCGATATCCGAGTCCGATACGCTCGATCTGCGCACAGAACGGTCGACCATCGAAGTAGCCGTGTACGGCGATGTCGCGCAGATTGTCTTCGAAAGACACCTCGTGGACCCGACCAGCGATGCTTACGTTGAACATCGATCCGACGGGATGCACGTTGACCGGGATTTCATCGCGTCCCCCCGCTTCGTCGCGTAGCACGATGATGAAATCTTCACGGATGCGAACCTCGCGATGGCGAAGTTGTCCGGTCATGCGCGCAGCTCGCTCGCGCGAGCGCCGATGCGAAATGGCTGCGAGAGACAACAGGAACTCCGGCTCGTCGTGCGGCACGGCCGAGGCCGAGAAGCCCTTCGGAAACTGCTCGGCGATGAACCCCGTATTGAAATCTCCGGCGACGAAACGTGGGTGCGCGAGCAGCGCCGCCTGGAACGGCACGTTACTCGAAATTCCGCGGATGACGAATCCGTTGAGCGCCTCGCGCATCTTCGCAATCGCCTCGTTGCGATCGGCGCCGTAAGTGATGAGCTTGGCGATCATCGAGTCGTAGTACATCGGGATTTCGCCGCCCTCGTACACACCCGTATCGACACGAACGCCACCCTCTGTCGGGACCGGATGTGCCGCCTCCATGTTTTGCGCAGGCGGACGGTATTTCACGAGCCGGCCAGTGGACGGCAAGAAATTGCGGAATGGGTCTTCGGCGTTGATGCGGCATTCGATAGCCCAGCCTTGGCGTCGAATATCTTTTTGCGTGAAGCCGAGCTTCTCGCCTGCCGCCACACGAATCATCTGCTCGACGAGATCGAGCCCGGTGATGCACTCCGTGACCGGGTGCTCCACCTGGAGCCGCGTGTTCATTTCGAGGAAGTAAAAACTGCGGTCTTTGCCCACCACGAACTCGACCGTGCCCGCACTTTGGTAATTGACCGCCTTGGCGAGCGCGACCGCCTGCTCGCCCATCGCCTTACGTGTCTTGTCGTCGAGGAAGGGGCTCGGGGCTTCTTCGATCACCTTTTGGTGGCGACGCTGGATCGAGCACTCGCGCTCCCAAAGATAAAGGCAGTTGCCGTGCGCATCTCCGAGTACCTGGATCTCGATATGCCGCGGCTCCTCGACGAACTTTTCGATGAAGACCCGATCGTCGCCGAAGCTGTTGCGGGCTTCGTTACGGCAGGAGTTGAAGCCTTCGAACGCGTCTTTGTCGTTCCACGCGACGCGAAGCCCCTTCCCGCCTCCGCCCGCGCTCGCCTTGATCATCACCGGGTACCCGATGTTCTTGGCGATCTCCACCGCCTTCTCGGCGGATTCGATCGGGTTGTTCCAACCCGGGATGGTGTTGACCTTGGCCTTGGCCGCGAGCTCCTTCGAGGCGATCTTGTCGCCCATCGCAGCGATGGAGGCGTGTTTGGGGCCGATGAAGATGATGCCTTCTTCTTCGACGCGACGAGAGAACTCCGCGTTCTCCGACAAAAAACCGTAACCCGGATGCACCGCCTCGGCGCCCGTCTGCTTGCAGGCAGCGATGATGCGATCCGCCACGAGGTAAGACTCTCGCGACGGCGCGGGCCCGATGAGGACGGCCTCGTCTGCGAGCTCGACGTGACGCGCGTCCTTGTCGGCTTCGGAGTAGACCGCCACGGTCTTGATGCCCATGCGGCGAGCGGTCTTGATGACGCGGCAGGCGATTTCGCCACGATTGGCAATGAGTATTTTCTTGAACATGTTTGGCTCCCTGCGCGCGATCAAAGCGGAATGTTGCCGTGCTTGCGCCACGGTTCTTCGATTTTCTTGTCGCGCAACACCGTGAGCGCGCGGCACACCCGCCGCCGCGTGCCATGCGGCATGATCACGTCGTCGATGTAACCGCGTGCCCCCGCAATGAACGGATTTGCGAACTTCTCGCGATATTCCGCCTCACGAGCGGCAAGCTTCGCCGGATCGGATTTCTCTTCCCGGAAGATGATCTCCACCGCGCCTTTCGCACCCATCACGGCGATTTCGGCATTCGGCCAAGCGAAGTTGATGTCGCCGCGCAAGTGCTTAGAAGCCATGACGTCATAGGCACCGCCATAGGCTTTGCGAGTAATGACGGTGACCTTAGGCACCGTGCACTCGGCATAGGCGTAGAGCAGCTTTGCGCCGTGCTTGATGATGCCGCCATATTCCTGCGCCGTGCCGGGCATGAAGCCTGGGACATCGACGAACGTCACGACTGCAATATTGAAGGCGTCGCAAAAACGTACGAACCTTGCGGCCTTGGTGCTGCTCTTGATATCGAGACAGCCGGCGAGCACGAGCGGTTGGTTGGCGACGATGCCCACCACCTGACCATCCATGCGACCGAAGCCGATGATGATGTTCTTCGCGTACTCGGGTTGCAGTTCGAAGAACTCGCCGTCGTCGACCACCTTGGCGATCAACTCCTTCATGTCATATGGTTTGTTCGGATTGTCCGGCACGAGCGTGTCGAGCGAATAGTCGTCGCGATCGGGGGGATCGAAAGCTTCGCGCATCGGCGGCTTTTCGCGATTGTTGGCCGGCAGATAATTGAAGAAGCGCCGCAACATCAAGATGGCCTCGACGTCGTTGTCGAACGCAAGGTCCGCGACGCCGCTGCGCGTCGTATGCGTGATCGCACCGCCGAGATCTTCTGCGGTCACCTCCTCGTGCGTGACGGTCTTCACGACATCGGGGCCGGTGACGAACATATAAGAGCTGTCCTTCACCATGAAGATGAAGTCGGTGAGCGCGGGGCTGTAAACCGCACCACCCGCAGACGGTCCCATGATCAGGCTGATTTGCGGCACGACACCCGATGCCGTGACGTTGCGCTGGAACACTTCGGCATACCCGCCGAGTGACGCCACGCCTTCCTGAATGCGAGCACCACCAGAATCATTGATGCCGATCACGGGCGCGCCGACTTTCATGGCGGTGTCGAGTACCTTGCAGATCTTCTGGGCGTGCGCTTCGGAGAGCGAACCGCCGAAAACCGTGAAGTCCTGGCTGAACACGAATACGAGTCTGCCGTTGATGAAGCCGCAACCCGTCACGACGCCGTCGCCCGGAATTTTTTGATCCTGCATGCCGAAATCCGAGCAGCGATGCTCGACGAACATGTCCCACTCTTCGAAGGTTCCGTCGTCCAGCAATAGTTCGACGCGCTCCCTCGCAGTGAGCTTGCCCTTGGCATGCTGTGCGGCGACGCGCTTCGGTCCGCCGCCCTGCCGGGCCTGGGCGCGCTTCTGTTCGAGCAGGTGAATGATGTCGTGCATGGGCTATCCCTGTGTTGAATTCTTGTGAGGTCAGTGTGCTTCGAAAAGGTCGAGAAGTCTGCGTGCCGCCGATGAGGGTGCGACCCGCGCATGGGTCACGTCATCGATGGCCTTGGGGAGCTCGGCGCGTACGGCCACGCTCTCTCTGAAATCGGCGACGAGTCGTGCATGGACCTCGTCCCACATCCAGGTGAGCGCCTGCTGACGGCGACGCTCGGCGAACTCGCCGCTGCGCTCGCGCAGGGTGCGAAAATCAGTGACGTTCGACCAGAACGCTTCGAGCCCCTCGCCCTTGAGTGCGCTGCCACGCATCACCCGTACATGCCAACGCAGCTCGTCGTGTGAGCCCGGCGCTCCCGTAAAACGCAGCACTCGAAGTGCAGAGGTGATCTGAGCCTCGGCGCGCGTCGCCGCATCGAGGTCGAGGTCCGCTTTGTTGATCACGATGAGATCGGCGAGCTCCATGATCCCTTTCTTCATCGCTTGCAGATCGTCTCCCGCGTTGGGTAACTGCAGCAAAACGAACATATCGGTCATGCCGGCGACCGTAGTTTCGGATTGACCGACACCCACCGTCTCGACGATCACGACGTCGTATCCCGCCGCTTCGCAGACGAGGACGGCTTCGCGGGTTTTCTCTGCGACACCACCGAGCGTGCCTGACGAAGGGCTCGGTCGAATGTACGCGTTTTCCTGAACCGAAAGCCGTTCCATGCGCGTCTTGTCGCCGAGGATGGATCCTCCGGACACACCGGAGGACGGATCGACTGCGAGGACGGCCACCTTGTGTCCGCGCGCAAGGAGAAACATGCCGAGCGCCTCGATGAACGTCGACTTGCCGACGCCGGGTACACCCGAAATGCCGAGCCGAAGCGCCTTGCCCGAATGGGGCAACAGCGCATCGAGCACGACATCGGCGCGTCGGCGATGGTCGGATCGCGTGGACTCGAGCAGTGTGATCGCCTTGGCGAGCGCGCGTCGATCGCCGCCGCGAACGCCATCGATCAATCGAATGTCTTCCTGTTCAAGCCCCATCAGTGGCGCGCTTGATGTGGTTGAGTACGTCACGTGCACTTTCGGGAATCGGCGTACCCGGACCATAAATACCTTTGACGCCGGATTCGCGCAGGAACGCGTAGTCCTGCTGCGGCACGACTCCCCCCACGAATACGATGATCTCGGGCGAGCCCTGCTCGCGCAGCGCGCGGATGATTTCGGGCACGAGTGTCTTGTGCCCCGCCGCGAGGGTGCTCACGCCGACCGCATGCACGTCGTTTTCGATGGCCTGCCGGGCACACTCTTCCGGTGTCTGAAACAGCGGTCCGACATCGACATCGAATCCGAGGTCGGCAAATGCGCTCGCCACGACCTTCGCTCCACGATCGTGTCCGTCCTGTCCGAGCTTGGCGATCATCACGCGTGGACGTCGGCCATGGCCTTCGGCGAAGGCGGCGATCTCCGCTTGCAACTTGGTCCAATCGTCACGCGATTCGTAAGCACCCGCGTACACGCCACTCACCTCCTGGGAATTGGCCCGATGTCGGCCCCAGGCCTGCTCGAGCGCATCGCTCACCTCGCCCACCGTCGCGCGGAGACGCATCGCCTCGATCGAGAGCGCGAGCAGATTGCCTTGACCGGACTTCGCAGCAGCGGTAAGCGCAGCGAGCGCCGCCGATACTTTTCCGCCATCACGCGAAGTGCGCACTCGATGCAGTCTGGCAATCTGGTTTTCCCGAACGGCGACGTTGTCGACCTCGAGGATCTCGACCGGGTCTTCTTTCTCGAGTCGGAATTTATTGACGCCGATGATGACGTCACGCCCGGAGTCGATGCGCGCCTGCTTTTCGGCTGCACTGGCCTCGATGCGTAATTTTGCCCAACCGCTTTCGACGGCGCGAGTCATGCCACCGAGAGCGTCCACCTCTTCGATGATCGACCATGCTTTGTCGGCCATCTCCTGCGTGAGTCGCTCCATCATGTAGCTGCCGGCCCACGGGTCGACCACACGGGTGATCTGCGATTCTTCCTGGAGGATGAGTTGCGTATTGCGGGCGATGCGCGCACTGAACTCGGTCGGGAGCGCGATCGCTTCGTCGAACGAATTGGTGTGTAGGCTCTGCGTCCCGCCGAAGACGGCCGCCATCGCCTCGATGGTGGTCCGCACGATGTTGTTGTACGGATCCTGCTCCGTGAGACTCCAACCCGAGGTCTGGCAATGCGTGCGCAGCATCAGACTCTTCGGATTCTTCGCGCCGAAGCCGCTCATGATGCGCCACCACAGCAAGCGAGCGGCACGCATCTTGGCAATCTCGAGATAGAAGTTCATGCCGATCGCCCAGAAGAAACTGAGTCGACCCGCGAATTCGTCGACGTCGAGACCCTTGGCGAGCGCCGTCTTCACATATTCTTTGCCGTCGGCCAGCGTAAAGGCGAGCTCGAGCGCCTGATTCGCGCCGGCTTCCTGCATGTGATAACCCGAGATCGAAATCGAGTTGAACTTCGGCATGTTGCGGGCCGTGTACTCGATGATGTCACCGACGATGCGCATCGACGGCTCGGGGGGATAGATATAGGTGTTGCGGACCATGAACTCCTTGAGGATGTCGTTCTGGATGGTCCCGGAGAGCTGGTCGGGTTTGACGCCCTGCTCCTCCGCAGCGATCACGTACGCGGCCAGCACCGGAAGTACGGCGCCGTTCATCGTCATCGAGACCGACACTTTGTCGAGCGGTATACCGTCGAACAGGATCTTCATGTCTTCGACGGAATCGATGGCAACACCGGCCTTGCCGACGTCGCCCTTCACCCGGGGATGGTCGCTGTCGTACCCACGATGCGTGGCGAGGTCGAACGCCACCGACACTCCCTGCCCGCCGGCGGCGAGCGACTTGCGATAAAACGCGTTCGATGCCTCGGCGGTCGAGAACCCGGCGTACTGCCGGATCGTCCAAGGCCGCACGGCATACATGGTGGGTTGCGGGCCACGCAGGAAAGGCGCAAACCCCGGCAGGGTGTCGGCATAGGCCAACCCCTCGAGATCGGCCGCGGTATAGAGCGGCTTGACCTCGAGACCTTCGGGGGTATTCCAGGTGAGCTTGGAAACGTCGCCACCGGGAGCCGCCTTGGCGGCCGCTTTCTCCCATGCCGGGAGGGCTCCGGAGTCGAGGATGTCGTCTTTGGCCATGAGCTCGGGCTTTCCCTGCCAAAAACGTCAGTCTAGCAAGGGGTTACTCCCGGGGGGAAAGACCTCCGAAAACGACCGCGGAGGGGGCTGCCCGAGCCCCGTTATCAGCCTCCTTCTCGGCTGAGGCCGTCGTACCTCAGACCGACATGGCTCACGGCGCCGGGAGTGACGCCGTCAGGGCCTTCCAGGCGGGGTAGTCACCCTCGAGATGCTTCAGGTTGGTGTAGCCCGCCGAGCGCAGGGCTTCGATGGCAGCCGAGGCGCGTCGGCCGGTCCCGCAATAGAGCACGATTTCCGCGTCTTTTGCCGCCGGGACGGCCGTCGCGGGGTTCGTCATGACGGCCGTGTGGGCCACGTTGAGCGCGCCCTCGACATGACCGGCAGCGAACTCATCCGCCCGGCGAACGTCGAGCACCACGGGACGGCCCGTAGGTTGTGCGAGTCGCGCCTGCAGTTCCGCCGGTTTGACCGCTGGCACGGACGCGAGGATTTCGGCGGTGCGCTCGGCCGTGGGCATCGCCGACGCGGCCGCAGCGAAGGCAGCGGCGGCAGGCTTCGCCTGTTGCGGCACCTTCACGAGCTTGCTCGTGTCGTAGCCCATGTCCGCCACCTTTTTCACGAGCTCTGCGTATCGGGCGTCGTCCATGGTTGGCGTGCGCGCCATGATCCAGACGTAGTCGCGGGCGCTGCGGGCGATGATGGTTTCGGTGTAGTCGGCATCGACGTGGGAAATGACGTACTCCGCCTTGATCGGCCACACGAACTGCATGCCCCAGATCGCGTTGTTGGTGCCCGGGATCACGAAACCCTTGGGCTCCATCTGTTTGGCGGGCCCATCGAATGCACCTTTGTTGAACGTGAAGGTCGTCTTGATGGTGCCATCGGGCGCGAGCTCATAAGTCTCGATCGCGTTGTAGATATCTTTCTCGATGAAGGTGGGGATGACCCCGATGACGTACCAAGGTCCCATGAAGCGCTGAAGATCGACCGATGCCACGACCGGCACGGTCACTTTTTGAGGCGATACACCGCAGGCCGACAAAAGTGCCGCGAGCAAGGTCACTGCGAGGATTCTTGTCGGACGGTTGAAAGCACGATGGATCATGGTCGGTCTCCTGATTCTTTGGCTCGACATTATTCTGCGATAAACCAGCGGCCGTCGACGCGCTCAAGTACGTAGCGATCGTAGGGCAGTCCCTGACCCTCGACATCGTAGACCGCTCGACTGCCCTCCTCCTCGAAAACGGGGGCCGTGCGTCGGACGATGCGCAATGCAGCGATCAGCAGTTCACGCGTGGCGATGCTCCGGTTGCATGCCGCGACCAGAGCATCGAGGGTTCGACCCGACAACGTACGTCTCAGTTCCGGACTGAGATGATCGCGGTAGTAGCGGTCGCAACGGCCCTCGACCAGCTTTTTTTCGGCTTGATCGATGAGCTCGAGAATCTCCGGCGTATTCCGCCCCGGTACCGAAGGCGCTGCCGCCGGAGCCATGGCTCCCGCGTTGCCCGAGTTCGAACTGCTGCCAGCACTGCCGCCCGTGCTGCCGCCCGGGCCTGCTACACCCGCTGTCGCGCTCGAAACCGGTGACCGCGCTCTTCCGGCGATGAGGTCGTCGATTTGGGCCTCGAGCTCGAGCGGAATGGCCGCCTTCCATTCTTTGCCGTAGGGGACGAGCGTCACCAGCTCGACGACTTCGATACGGCCTCGATCCGGAGGCTGTCGTCCTTTCACGACCACATGGACGAACTTGCCGTCGCGTACTGCAATGAGGCCATCGAGTTTGTCGTAGGTCCGTGTTTTGAGCGTCAACCGCCGACCGATGTTGCGAAAAAGGTTGACGCTCGTCTGACGTTCGATGTCACCGAGCGGCATCGCATCGCCGAAGAGACGCGTGCGCAGGGTCGACTCTCCGCGAGCCGCCTCGTCGCGCAAGCGCTGCACGATCATGATGCGAAGACGATCGAGCTCCGAGGGATGCACGGCAAACGTGACGGCCTGCATATCTCCTGAGGCCATCGCGGCGAGCAGCTCGGACGCCGCACGCTCTTGAGATCCGCTGACACTCTCGGCCGATGCGGGCGTGGCGAGAGCGAACAACAAAACGATCGCACACATGGCGTTGATCAAGAAAGATTTCATCGCAGTGACTCTCACGGCTCCCGGCTGGTATTCACTGGGGTCGCTCGATCATGTCGGCGGCCAAGGAGCCAGCCGTTGACAGCCCATCCCGTCGCGAGAGCGGCGCCGACAAGCGCAGCGCCCGCCGGCGACGCTCCGACGGCATCGATCGCTGTCTTGGCTTGCGCACCGACGTAGTCGGCCGCGCGGTACACCGGGACGTCGATGAAGCTCTTCGCCTTGTACTTCGACTCTTTGTCCATGGCGCCCCAAAGCATCTCTCGCCCCGGTCGGACGAAGGCGTACTCACCCCAACGACGCAAGATGAGCAATGCCGCAACCATGCCGAACACGTTGAACATCGTCAGTAAGATGAAACCGAAGATCATCAGCACGGGAACGAAAGTGAGCAACGTTCCGACACCGAGCCTCGAGGCGATGCGGCCGGTGAGAAAGACCTGCGAAAGAATGGTCAAAGCCTGAACGATGAAATCGATGTTGGCGAACACTTCGGTACGGCGCGTGGTGTCCGAAAACGTTTCGCTCACGATACGGAGTTGTTCGAAATAGACGAAGGTGTTCACGGCAGACAGGAACACGACGAATAGAGCGATTCCGAGCAGGTAGGGCGAGCGCAACACGATGAAGATGCCGGCGAAAGGATTACCGCCGAGGCCCTCGTCGTCGCGCAATCCTCCGGTCGTGATTGGAGCCCCCGAGGGTGGCTGCCGATTCCAGATCGTGATGAGGATCCGCTGGCAAAAAATGGCCCCAAGAAAGCCTGCTGTCCCGAGGTAGAGCACACCGGAATTGCCGATGGTGTCGACGGTCAATCGGGCGGTCAGCGGCCCCACCAATGCACCGAGCGTGCCCCCGGCCGCGATGAAGCCGAAGAGTCGCTTCGACTGCTCGCTATCGAACATCTCGAGAAGGAAACTCCAGAACACCGAGACCAGCATCAGGTTGATGACGCTTACCCAGACATAGAAGAACGTGCCAACCCGCAGATTGCTTTCGTCGACCTGGATGGATGATCCGATGCCAGCGAGAATGACTGCGACCGAGCCATAGAGCAGCGGGAGAAGAAGGCTACGACGCATCCGCGCAACGAGCCAACCCCAAAGCGGGACGATCGCAATCGAGAACAGCGCCGTATAGAGCCAGAGGTCTGCCACACGCTCGCGACCGAGGAGCGTCGCTACCGTCTCACGCACGGGCCTGACGGCGAAGTAACTCCCGAGTACGAAGAAAAAGAGGCAGAACGCGGCAACCACTGCAGCGGTTTCACGAGGTTCCACTCGCACGAGACGCACAAGGTAGCGTTGCATCATCATCTGGTCCCCGATGTCATGGTCATGGTGGCGAGATCGAGTCGTGCCTCCGTTCTCGGCACGATAGCATTGCCGCCCAGTTTGACTATTTCATGTTGCAGGGCGTGGGCGGATTCCGCCTCACCATGAACCAGACAGACCAAGGGTCGGCCAACGAAGGACTCGTACCACCTTAGGAGATCGCCTTGATCTCCATGAGCCGACAGCCCGCCGACCGTATGCACTTTTGCTTTCAAGCGGAGTGTTTGTCCATGGACTCGGACTTCCGGGGCCCGATCGACCAATCGACGGCCGAGTGTCCCGGGCGCCTGGAAACCCGTGATCATGACGTGACACTCCGGGCGCTCGAGGTTCTGCAGGAAATGATGGAGGATGCGCCCGCCATTGCACATGCCGCTTCCGGCGATGATGAACGCCCGAGCTCGGATCGAATTGATCTCGCGCGACTGCTGCGGTGTTTTGCATAGACAAAGATTGGGGAGTTCCGGCATCGATTCGAAACTCGCCCGGATCCGTCGCGCCTCGTCGTCGAATCGCTCGGCGTGCGCCCAATAGACCTTGCTCGCTTCGATGGCCATGGGGCTATCGAGAAAAATTTTCCAGCGGTCGAGCCCCCACTCACGGAAGTGACGCCCGAGCAGGTAGAGAATCTCCTGGCTACGCCCCACCGCAAAGGCGGGGACGATCACATTTCCGTTGTCCCGATCGGCTTCACCGATGATCTCGCCGATTTCTTTGATTGTATCCTCTCGTCGGCGATGGAGACGATCGCCATAAGTGCTTTCCATCAGAACGAGATCCGCAGATTCGAATCGATGGGGGTCGAGCAATATGGGTGAGTCGTACTGACCGAGATCGCCGCTGAATACGATGCGCCTCGTCACGCCGTTTTCGGTGCATGCGACGTCGAGACTGCTGGAGCCGAGGATATGGCCGGCATCACGAATGCGCAAAGAAATACCGGGAAACGGCGCGTAGTCCGCGTCGTAACGCAGGGCACGGACGAGCTTCAGCGTGCGCTCAACATCGTCAAGATCGAAAAGTGGTTCGAGAATCGGCTCATCGTCATCGGCTCTTCGGGCGCGCCTCTCGGCTTCTCGAGCAGCGAGATCGGCGGTATCGCGAAGCAGCAAGGGGAGTAAATCGCGACAAGCCGCGTTGGTGTAGATCACGCCACGGAACCCTCGCTTGACCAGCAGGGGAAGTCGCCCGCAGTGGTCGATGTGGGCATGGGTGAGCAACACCGCATCGATGTGTGCGGGATCGAACGGAAAGGCTTGACGGTTGCGTTGGTTGGCATCGCGTCCACCCTGGACGAGCCCGCAATCGACGAGCAGTGTGCGTCCACCGACCCTGAGAATATGGCAGGAGCCCGTGACTTCACCTGCCGCGCCGAAGAATTCGATCTCCACGCCTCATCTCCCGAAACTTCAAATTGGGTATAGTCTGATCGTCCGCCAAATGCTACCCGGAGAAGTTGCGTGATCACCCTCAAAGTGAATGGTGAGGACCGCGAGGTCGATGTCGAGCCCGAGGTGCCCCTGTTGTGGGTCATCCGGGACGCACTCAAACTGACGGGTACCAAATACGGGTGCGGAATCGCACAGTGCGGCGCCTGCACCGTCCACCTCGACGGCCAACCTATTCGCTCGTGCGTGACGCCCGTGTCGGCGGTCGGCACTGCCGAGGTCCGAACCATCGAGAGTCTGTCGGGTGCTGCGGGAACCCACCCGGTTCAAAAGGCCTGGCTCGAACTCGACGTCGTGCAATGCGGCTACTGCCAGTCTGGTCAGATCATGGCGGCGACCGCTCTCCTCGAGACGACGCCTGATCCGACGGACGCCGACATCGATGCGGCGATGAACGGTAATCTTTGCCGCTGCGGAACCTACCCGCGCATCCGCGCCGCCGTGAAGCGCGCAGCCGAAATCAAACGCAGTGCAAGCTGAGCGCAGCGGCATCCACGCCGAGGGCTCGTCGGTTCATTTCGCAGGGGTGATGGCTGGCTCGCCCGCTGCACCCGTGGTCAGGTAGTCGAGAGCGAGTTGCCCGAACGCACGGCTTGCGATCGGTATCGCCGATTCATCCACGTAAAAGAGTGGCGAATGATTCGATGCCGCCGTGAGCATGTTCTGGTCGCGGGGCGTCACGCCCACGAAGAAAAAGAAACTCGGTACTTTTTCGGCGAAGAACGCGAAATCCTCGGCACCAGTGACGAGCGGAACCGCGCGTACGTTGGCCGCCCCTGCCGAACGCCTGAGTGAGGGCAATACTCGCTCTGTCAGGTCGGGGTCGTTGCGCACCACGGGATTACTGCCGGGTTGTATTTCGAACGTGGCCGTAGCGCCGCTTGCTTCGGCGATATTCGTCACCATCCGGTCGATATTTTTGATGACCGTCGCCCGCTGCTGCGGATCGAAAGTACGGATCGTGCCCAGCATCTCCACCTGGTCCGGCACTATGTTGAACCGGATACCGCCCTTGATCGCGCCGACGGTCACCACGGCAGGATTGAGCGTAATGTCGGTCTGACGACTCACCACCGTCTGCAAGGCGCTGACGATCTGGGAAGACACCACGATGGGATCGATTCCACTCCAGGGGCGCGCGCCGTGGGTCTGTTTTCCTTTGACGAGGATTCGATACGTGTCGGAGCCCGCCATCAGCGGTCCGCCTCGATAGCCGATCATCCCGGTGGGCATGTTCGCGAAGACGTGCAAGCCGAACACCGCCTCGGGACGATGGCGCTGGAGCAAGCCCTCTTGGATCATGAGCGAAGCGCCACCGTCCTCGCCCTCCGGAGCGCCCTCTTCGGCGGGTTGGAATACGAAAACCACCGTGCCCGGAAGATCGGTCTTCATTCCGACGAACGCTTCGGCAAGTCCCATCAGTACCGAGGTATGCACGTCATGCCCACAGGCATGCATGACGCCGACGGTTTCGTTTCGATATGTCGTCGTCGCACGCGAACGAAACGGAACGTCCGTCTGTTCGGTGACCGGTAAGGCGTCCATGTCTGCGCGCAGTGCGATGGTGGGCCCCGGCTTGCCGCCTTTCAGCACTCCGACGACTCCGGTCTTCGCGATGCCGGTCTGCACCTCGAGACCGAGACGCTTCAAATGCTCCGCCACGATCTTGGAGGTGAGGAACTCGCGATTCGACAACTCGGGGTTCTGATGAAGATCGCGGCGCCATTCGATGACGCGCGGCTCGAGTGTCGTGATTGCGGTGTCGAGCCTTGCTCCGAGATCCTGGGCGCTTGCGAAAGTGCCGCAGCACAGCAGGGCGACGAGCGTCATGTTGAAATATTTGAGTCGCAGCACGTCGATTCGTAGCACGATCAACCTCCCGAGAGACGGACGAGTTCGAAAACCGAAAGCTTTCCGGCACGTTCACCGACGGCGACGAAGCGCCCGTCCGGCGACCAGCGCACGCAAGTGGGCTCGGCATCGGTCAGTTGCGCATCGAGTGCCACCGGAGATTTTCCAGGCAGCCATAACGACACTCGCCAATCACGTCCGCCGGTCACGAGATGGTTGCCGTTCGGCTGAAACGCGACGCACTCGATACGATCGGTATGTCCGCGCAGCTGCAAGGGACGTGAGCCTTCCGGACCCTTGCCGCTGAAATCCCATACGACCACCTGATCGTCCGCGGCCGTCGCGAGATAACGAGAGTCGCCACTCCACGATACCTGCTCGACTTTGGAGGGATAGCCTCGCATCTGCGAATCACGGCCAGTCGACAAGTGCCAGAAATGGACGGAGCCATCCTGCGTTCCCGTCGCGAGATATCGGCCATTGGGACTGAAGGCGACCGCAAGACACGGCGCAGCCCATTTGTAGTGACGCATCTGGAATCTCGGTGGTTCGATGCGATGCACCATGAGACCGCCGTTGATGGCAGCGCCAAGATCACGGCCGGGCTTGTCCCAACCCAGAGCAACGACGGTCGATGACAGCGGCGCGAATGCGTGCTCCTTCTCGAGCGAGGGCGACCAGAGCGTGATCTGCTTGCCGGCGGCCGTCGCCAAACGTTTTCCGTCCGATGTCCACGCCATAGCAGTGGTCCAGGCGATCGCCGGACGCTGTTCAGAAACGAGCTCGCCATCGGCATCGTGCAAGGCGATACGCGAGTCTTGGCCGCTGGTGACGAACGCTTCGCCGCGCGGCTGCCAAGCTACGGCGATCACGCCCATGCCGTGTTCACCTACCGCTCGAGCCGCGATTGAAGATCCATCTTGAGCAAGTAGAAATACCTTGCCCTCACCACCCGCCACGGCGAGTCGATGCGAGTCGGGCGACCACGACAGGTCGACGATGTAATCGTCGAGCGAGACGCTGCCGCGTCGTTCGAGTATGGCGGAGGGTTGCTTCACGCGATGCAGGAGTGGAATCCGGCCTCGAGTTCCTGCCGATCGAGTTTTCGCCCGATGAAGACCAGGGTGTTTTGTCGTGAAGCGCCGGGCGCCCACGGCCGCTCGAGCTGGCCGTCGAACATCATGTGTACGCCGTGAAAGACGTAGCGGCGATCTTCACCCTTGAGAGACAGCACGCCTTTCATGCGAAAGATGTCGGCACCGCGACTCTGAAGCAGATAGGACAACCATTCGTTGACTTTCTTGGGATCGAGCACACGCGGATCGCTAATGCCGATCGAGGAAATTTCTTCGTCGTGATGATGCGACGCGAACGCGCGCTGCGCCGCAGGACGAACGCCGTCGATTCGCAGATTGAACTCCGCCGGAGCGTGCTCGCAAAAAATTGCGTATGCACCGGCCTCCGCCACCTCGATCTCGAAATGGCTGCCATCGTGATCGACGTCGATCCCGTACAGACCATGGCCCGGGGCGAGACGGCCCCCACACGCCACGGAAATCGACTCTTCCGCGAAAGCGCGGACCGCGGACTCGATGGAGGCATCGAGTGCGGCGGCGGTCGCTGCGGGAACCGGCAGCATCACGAGGCCGAGACCGCCGGCATGCGCATGGTCGTGGTCGTGCCCATGGTCGTGGTCATGTCCATGGTCGTGGTGGTGACCATGATCGTGGTGGTGACCATGATCGTGATCGTGATGATCATGATGAGCGTGGGCTTCCGTACCCGTGCGCAATGTGAATCGCCCGGCAGGAAGCTCGTAGACCCCACCCCACTCGAACGGATACTCGGGCTCGAGGAAACTTCCATCGACGGCGAGCGCCCGTTGCAAATCGAAGGCACCAACGTCCAGCACGCAATCGATGGGGACATTCGCGTTTTGCGTACGAAAAATCTTTGCCGTGCCGTTCATGGCCCGGATGCGACGCTCGATGCGTTCAAGCTCCGCTTCGGTTACGAGATCAGTCTTGTTGAGCAGGATCACGTCCGCGAAGGCCACTTGTTCGCCGGGCTCTTTCATCTCGTCGAGATGTTTTTCGATGTGGCGTGCATCGATCACCGTGACGATGGCATCGAGCAGGAACTGCTGCTTGAACTCATCGTCGAGAAAAAAGGTCTGAGCCACGGGGCCCGGGTCGGCCATGCCCGTCGTTTCGACGATGATGTAGTCGAACTTGTCGCGGCGCTTGAGAAGCTGCCCGAGGATACGCAAGAGGTCGCCGCGTACCGTGCAGCAGATGCAGCCATTGTTGGTCTCGAAGATTTCTTCTTCGGCACCGATGACAAGCTGGTGATCGACACCCACCTCGCCGAACTCATTCTCGATCACGGCGATACGCTTGCCGTGATTCTCGGAGAGGATGCGATTGAGCAGCGTGGTCTTTCCAGACCCCAAGAATCCCGTCAGGACGGTGACGGGTACCCGATCCGTGGTCGCCATAGGGGTCACATGATAACGTAAGGCATGGCCAAACCCCGCGAACCCGTGTCGACTCACACGCACTCGCATGCTGCGGGACACGACCATGCGGCATGCATCGTCGAGGCCGTTCGGAACGCCGCGGAAGTCTGTGCCCAGCGGGGGCTAAACCTGACGCCTGTCCGAAGGCGAATTCTGGAAATCGTCTGGCGAGCGCATGAACCCATCGGCGCCTACGAGATCCTCGCCGAGCTCGCCAAAGAGCGAGACAAGGCGGCGCCACCCACGGTCTATCGCGCCCTCGAATTTTTGATCGATGCCGGACTCGTGCACCGCATCGACTCGCTCAATGCATTCATCGGCTGCGACGAGCCTGCGCGTGCCCATGTCGCACAGTTTCTGGTGTGCCGAAAATGTCATCGTGTCGTGGAGATCGATGATCCGGAGATCAATCGCTTGCTTGCGGAGAAATCACTCGCGGCAGGATTCCGGATCGAACCGACGTCGCTCGAACTCAAGGGTTTGTGCGGCGACTGCGAGGCCTCGCACACCGACTGACCGATCTCAGCGGGTGGCGACGAGCCAAATCCCCGCGATCAGCAACACGATACCCACTACCCGTCCGAGACTGACGGGGTGCTGCGGAAAGCCCAGTAATCCGAAATGGTCGACGATCACGGAGGCCAGCATCTGACCGGCAACGGTCAGGGCGAGCAGCAGCAAGGCGCCGAGCCTCGGCCCCGCGAGGGTGGCGACACCGACATAAAGCGCCCCAAACAAACCCCCGAACCAGGCCCAAGCGGGTACGCCGGCGAACGCTTCGCGAGCCGGCCAGGCCTGTCGTGTCAGGAACATGAAAATGGCGATCGCCGTCGTCCCCACCAAAAAATTGGTGAGCGTGCCGTACACAGCGCCACCGAGTGCGCGGCTGACGGCCATGTTGAAGCCGATCTGGATGACGAGGCCAGCTCCGACAAGGAACGCGAGAAACATGGAGAGGCTTTGCATGACGTCAGTTGCTCTACAGGGGTCGGTAGCGGCGCGCAATCAGCGAACGCCCAGTGGCTGTTGTCATCAACCAGAGTACGACGCGCCAGAACACTCGCTTGCCGAGCGGAACCCGACGCGGCGGAATCACGGCCTGCACCGCAGCACCGACATCTTCGTGGAATAAAGGGGCTCGATCGATCATCAAGGTGAGGATAGCGGGCGCATCATGCCTCGCGCTAGGCTTGTGCCAACGGAAGTGCACCGTGAACGTCATCCCCCAACATACGTACACCCTGGTCGAACGATTGCTCGAGGCATATTGCGCCCGAGTCTGTCCGCCCACGGCTCGCAACACCGTCCTGATCGGCTATCGCATCGCGGAAGATCATGCGGTCATCCACGAGCTCAGGCGGATCTGCGGCGTTCAGGGCACCTGCTTGCCCTCGCCCGTCGCACGGTTCCGATATCGGTCGTCCACACAGGACTGGGCCCTCGATTGTTTTGAAGAACATGTCGCAGAGACCGGCACATGGCGCCGCTATACGCCGCTACGGCACAGCCGGAGCTTCCTCGAGTTGCTGCGGGAGTTCGACCTCGACCCAGCCGGTCATTTCTGGGGACGTCTCGACGGCAAGAGTCTCCGATGGTGCAGCGCCAAGGGGCGCTGCCTAGAATGCGACGTCCGCTACAAACAAGTGCTCGGACTCGCCATCCCCATCGGCCCTCCCGCCGTCGATCAGAAGCTATACCGGAGCGTCACGCCGTAAGTCGTTCGACGAGGGTGCGAGACGCTATATCGGAAAGGAAGAAACGTTCCCGTCGAGTAGGTTCCGTTCGGCAGCGTATTGCTGAGGAACGCGTCGCGAAACGCTCCGGTCGGCGCATCTTCATCCGTCAAGTTCCGACCCCACGCCTCCACCGACCAATTCTCAGACCGCAGTCCGATGGACGCGTTCACGAACGTGGCCGCAGGAACGACGGTTTGGTTCGATGCATCGGCAAACTGTCGTCCGCGATGCGACACGTCGCTTCGAACCACGATCTCGTTGCCGCTCGCGGTATTCATCGAGTATCGGAATCCCGCGTTCGCCTGCACCTTCGACGTTCGGAGGATCTGGTTGCCCGAGATATCTCCCGTCGGTGCGAAGCTCGGGAAATCACCGAACGTCTCGACTTGCGCCCGATCGTACTCGGGATCGGCGAAAGACGCGCCGACATTAACTTCCCAGCCGCTGAGAGGCCGCGCGATCAACGCGAGTTCGACGCCCTTGATGGTGGCATCACCGGCATTCACGTTCACGCCCGTCGCCGAGACGATTTCCCGTCCGTCGATTTTCGAGATGACCTGAGGGATGACGATATCGGACCAGTCGAGTTGATAGACGTCGAACTCCACGCCCAGGCGACGATCGAGAAACTCTGCCTTCATGCCGAGCTCGTAACTCTTGAGCGTCTCGGGATCGAACGGCGCGGGCACCGTCACCTCCACTGCGGCATTGTCGACGAAACGTACCCGCGTGGGATCGAAGTCACCGGACTTCTCGGAGTGCGCGAGGCTCGCAAAGAACGTAACGCGCTCGGAGGGTTTGTATCGCAACGTGCTGCGCCAGCTGACCAAGCCCCAACTGTTCTCGCGGCTGGCCCGCGTGCTCTTGTCGACGAAGGATCGCTTTTCGTCGGTGTATCGTCCCTCGACCGATGCGGTGAACTGCTCGGTGACGTCGTACTCGAGAGAGCCGAACACCGAGGGTGCAGAGGCTTCCTCGATGATGACGGCATCGAATCCCGCGCCACCGGACGGGTCTTGGAACCATGGCAGGAACACGGCATTGCCGCCGTCGCGGACGAAATCGACGACGGTCGTCGGTCCGAAAGACGTACAGGCCAAACAGAACGAACCAAAATCGGCCGGTAGCGGGCTCGTCGCGATCGCGCCGTCTATACCGCTGCCCGAAGACGTCTCGTAATAATAGAGGCCCAAAGAATAGCGTAACGACTTGTCCCGATCGCTTGCGAAGCGAATCTCCTGACTCTTGTCGTAGGTGTTGTCGACACCGCCGACTTGCAGCAAGCCAGTCTGAAATCGCTTGAGGGGCCCCGATCGCGTGCCAAACACTCCAGGGCCCAGTGGAAATGGCGACACCGGCGTGGGCTGATAGGTAAACCACACGGTGTTTCCGGTATTGCGCGAGCCGTCGACGAGGTAGCCCTGCTTTACGCGGGAGTAGCCGGTGATGGCCTCAAGAGTGCCGCCCGCCAGATCCTGTGCAAGCTTGAGATAAGCGCGAATGAGGTGTCGTTTCTCGCCCGTGGCATCCGGCATCGTGGTCAAGGAGTCGCGGGCGATCGACGGCAGCTCACCACAATAATTGAGCAAGCGGCTCGACCGCGGGTAGGTTGTGCCGGCGATGTTTCCGCTCAGCCCGAGGTTCTGATCGCGTACTCGTCGGTCTTCGCAGTTCATGACAAGACCGGTCGTCGCGGTGTTGTCGACATCGTCACTCGAGATGAAGAGGCCGAGCTCGGCTGCGAGCTGGTCGTTGACCTCCCACAACAAAGACCCGTTGAAGGTCGAGAACTCGTACCCGCCGATGGTCGCCCTGCGACCCGGTCCGGAATACTGGTTTTCATAAGAGCCGTCCCACTCGTCGTGCAGGAAGGTCGCCCGTCCCTTCAAGTCGCCGACGATCGGTCCGCTCAACATCAAGGACGCCAGCCGCTTTCCGCGATTTCCGGCAGTGAGTGTTGCGCGGGATTTGAAGACGTCACCCGGCTTCGCCGATACGTAGTTGATCGCACCGCTGAAGGCATTACGGCCGTAAAGAGACGCCTGCGGGCCTTTGACGACCTCGATACGCTCGAGATCGAGTTGGTTGAAGTTGATGCCCTCACGACCCGAAACGAAGACGCCGTCAAAGAAAATCGCCGTGTTGAGCTCACCGAAGATATCGATCGGTGCCACCCCACGAATGACGGGCGCGGGAAGAAAGTCGCCAAGTACGTTGGAGAATGTGAGCCCGGGCGTGAACGAAGCTACATCGTCCAGATTGGCGATGCCCCGCGCCTCGATGGCCTCGGCGGTGAATGCCGTGATCGCAAGCGGAACGTCAAGAAGCGACTCGCTCGATTTTCGGGCGGTCACCACCACTTCTTCGAGTGCGAGAGCGTCTTGCTCGACGACTTGTGCCGATCCGGTCGGCAAGGTGGCGAGGGTGAGAGCAGAAACAGCCGCCCACGAAAGGGCCAACCCTCGACGGGTATCGTCCATGATCAACATGCCTCCTTGGCATCAGGTTCGCTGGATTTCGTCGCGGATTTTACTATGCTCCGCCGTCGGGTGGCCATCGAATGATTTTCGATTGTCTTCGATAACTTGCAGGGATATCGTCGGGCGAACGGCAACTTTTTTTGCCACGGAACCCTGCAGAGGACTTGACACCAATGGCCAGAAAAACTCCGAAACTCGATCGGCGCTCCTTGCTCGCGGGTGCCGCAGTCGCCAGCGTTGCGGCCATCGCCGGTCGTGATGGCGTCGTCGATGCAAAGGCGCAAGGGTCCGCGATGTCGCCGACGAAGAACGACATTCAGGTGTCCAATCGCGGAAAGTACGCGACGGTGGCGCTCAAACAGGAGTCGATCAACGTCGCCGCGGTGCAATCGCAGCTCTATTCGATCGATCTGCGCGATCGCGCGAAGACGCTCAAGCGCAACCTCGATCGTGTGCTGCGCCTCATCGATCTTGCGCAGAATTCTCCGGAAGAATGGAACGGCGAGCGGCGCTGGGGTTCGAAGGTCGACCTCATCGCAATGCATGAGTTCCCGATCCAGGGCTTCCAGCCTTGGAACCGTAAGGAGCTCAACCAGATCGCATTCGAACTCCCCGGACCCGAGTCAGAGGCCATCGGCGAGCGGGCTCGTCGTTATGGTTGCTATATCTCCTGGGGTTGCTACGCCAAAGAAAAAGACTGGCCGGACCATGTGATCAATATGTCGGTGCTCACCGACCCCGACGGTACGATCGTGAGCAAGCAGTGGAAGGCACGAAACATCCTCGGCCTTTTCGGAGACGGAGCGCTCATCGGTACCACGGTCTACGACGTACTCGATCGATACGTCGAGATGTACGGTTGGGATGCCGTGATGCCAGTGGCTCGCACCGATATCGGCAATATCGCCATTACGGCAGTCGGTAACGAGCCGCTGCTCTACACCTGCCTTGCACTCAAAGGCGCCGAAGTGTTGGTGCTTTCGGTCACCGGTGGCAGCAACTCGGAAGTGGCGAAGGCTACGGCCCGCTCCGCGCGGATCTACACCATGGGTGTCGGAAACTCGGTGTCGCCCAACAACATCGGCTTCCCCGAATCATCAGGAACACGTGACGAAGGAACGGTGATCGTCGATCCCCGAGGGACCGTTCTCGCCGAGACCGACAATCATCACGAAGACATCATCACCGCCCGGATTCCTATCGCAGAGTTTCGGAAGACCCGACGCGTCCAAGAACTGCCCATGGCGATTCTGCTTCCGATCTTGCAACAGTATCAGCCGCTCTTTCAGCCGAATGCCTTCCTCGATAAGTTACCTCAGACCTATCAGGAGGCGGGCGAACTCGTCAGAAAACGGATGAGCATGAGGTGAGCGTCGCTGGTGCTGCGCTCTAAGGTGCAGCACCGTTACGAAGTCCGATGGAGAGATCGACGGCATCGATACCGATCGGATAGCGATGACGCATGCCTTTCACGGGGGTCCATCCCTCTTCGGTCACGACCAGGGCGAATACGCCAAGCACCTGGGTGTCGAAGCTCGCCGTTCGCGTCTTGGGGTCGTATCGCAGCGGCATCGAGCCCGCCGGCAGGAATACCGGATCCCATCCGAGGGACGCTTCGTTGTAGATGAATGCTTTCAATCGGGAGATTTCGCCCGCATCGAGCTTGCGCTTGTCTGCAATGGGCAGCGTGATCGTCGCAGGCCGATTGACGATGGTCCGATACGGACCCATGAGTACCGCAGGACTCACGGCTTCGCCATGATCGCGCAGATGCTGAACCGGAACACTCTGCGAACCGATATAAGCCTCGAAACTATCCCAGGCGGAGACGAGATTGTCCGCGGAGTCGCGGAACGCCCGATAAGTCTTTGCATCGAACGACTCGGGCTCTCCCGGATGGATATCTTTGGCGATCACGAGCTTCGCACCGCGTAGCACGCCTGACTTCACCTCGACGCTGCCGCCGCCCTCCCGATCGGTCGCGCCGCGCGCTGCGATCGACAAATTGGTGCCAACGGGAAACACGCCAAAACGCTCGATGGCCGTTCGAATGTTGTTTGCGTAACCGATGGAGAACTCCCGACCCCAAGCATCAAAAGTCTCCGAGTATTGAAGTCTCGCGATGGACGAATCGGCGGGATTACAGTCGACGGGCGTCGGAGAGTCGATGCGCTCGCACCACTCGACCCAACGCTTGCCCTGCCGCAGATCGGTACGGGTATTGAGCGGAATCTGCTGCATCTTCCTTATGGCGAGCAAAGGATCGCGTCCGTCGTAATACCAATGAGACAGCAGTACGAGGATGTCGCGACGCCCATCGCGCTTCGCCAAGTCGATGTTCTCGCGCAGCGTTCGAAATCTGTTTTCAGGGTCGGCCGAGGTGAAATCCTGTGGCAACGACAAACCGTAGGAGTAATAGTTGTCGAGCCTGATGTCCCCCGACTTTCCCGCAGGATTGAATTTCAGCGCATAGCGATCACCGAAATAGCCCTCGAGGTATCGCTTGAACGAGATGTAATTGTTGTAGGCATTCTCGTGGTACACCTCTTTGGACCACGGATGCGGCGCCGAGAACGGACCGACACCTGCACGATCCGGGAACGGCAATCCGTAGGTGGTGTAGAGCACGGCCACTTCGGCTCCGCGCGGCAATCTATCGAGGTGCTTTTTCGCCACGTGGAGAAGCGCGAGGTTGTACTCAGGAGTACGCCCTACCTGCCGTGACTGCTGATACGAAAACGTATCGCGGTGTCCGGCCAAACACAGTGCGCGCTGAATGTACCCGCGGGTCATGAAGTTGTTGGCGTAATTGTTGTTGTCGGTCGTTTCGCGAACGAGCACCATCTTTCGAAAGCCCTCCCGCGCGAAATCGAGTGCAACGTCTTCTTCGAAGCGGGTGAGCCCCGTGGTCGGCGAATACGCTCCAAATCGCACATCGATCTGGTCGCCAAACAACTGATGCAGCACGCGCTCCGTCGTCCGCTCGACCTCTTCGGTCATCGACGACAGTCGCGGCGTCAGATCGTCATGCAGGATGCTGAAATCGGTGATGCCGGAGGCCATCGAGATTTCGTCCGCATCACGAATACCGTTCGGCATCGCGAGCGGATTCGGTCCGGGCCCTCTCGGACTCGATCCGATCATCACGACGCCCTCGAGATAATTCGTACCGTCGCGCGGATCGAGCGCCCAGAACGAGCGCTGCTGCGGGTTCTTCATGTCCTTTGCGGGCGTGATGATCCCCGGTAGATCGGGGACGTCTTTGACCGCCAGCTTGACCCTGGGGTCATAAATGGAAACCCAATGCGCGCCGTCGGATGAGCGGCGATACAAACCCATCGAGTCGTAAGCCCCCTCGAGCCCGGGCGTCTTGAAGCCGAGAAAATAGGGGATGAGTCCGAGTTGCTGACGGAATGGCGTGACGCCGACGAAATCCTCGGTGCAGGGTTCATCCGGCCCGGCTGCATTCGCGCCAAAACTGCGGTTCAGAACTTGCCGTCGATAGAGTGGATCGATGCCTTCAGGTTCGGCCCAATCGGTCACGAGAACGGCGATCCTTTCGGCATTTCGCTCGGTGGTGGGCTGCGCGGCCGACAAGGCCGTCGCCAAAAATGCCGACAACAGAATGACGCTCTGACGCATGAGACCCCCCAAGTCCTGGCCGCGAACCATCCACGGCGTACGCGGTTTAGGTTAGCCTCGCAGCTCCCAACGAGCAGACTGGAAGATGCGCCGATGACCGAAAATGCGATTGCCCCCGCCTTGGCCACCCTGCAAGCCCGAGTTGGCCAAGAGGTTCATGTCAGTGACTGGATGACGATCTCGCAAGAGCGGATCAACGCTTTTGCCGCAGCGACGGATGACCCCCAGTGGATACATGTCGATGTGGAACGCGCGAATCGCGAATCCCCTTACGGTGCGCCGATCGCTCATGGCTATCTGACGCTGTCGCTCAGCGTCCCGTTGCGCGGCTTGGTGGATGCTGCCAAACCGATCGCGCCAGGCGTCCGTAACGTCATCAACTATGGGCTCAACAAACTTCGGTTTCCGAATGCCGTGCGTGTCGGCTCAAAGATTCGTGGCCGATTCACGTTACAGGCCGTCGAACAAGTTGCGCCCAACGTATTGCAGATCACTGAGCAATACACCGTCGAGATCGAAGGCGCGCCAAAACCGGCCTGTATCGCCGAAAGCGTGATGCGCCTGGTGTTCTGAGTGACGGCATTTCGAGCGCGGATGTGGTGACTCTCAGGCAATGAAGTCCGTCTTCCTCGATTTTGCAACGCTAGGCAGCGGCGATCTCGATACGACTCGACTCGAGGCGGCTGCTCCGGGCCTCACGCTGCTTCCTGCGACACCACAAGCCGAGGTGCTCGAGCGCATCGCCGGTCATGCCATCGTGATGACCAACAAGCTGCGACTCGATCGAACCCTCATCGAGAGCTCTCCTGAGTTACGCCTGATCGCGATCTCGGCGACCGGGACCAACAATCTCGATCTCGAAGCGGCGCGAGAGCATGGCGTCGCCGTGTGCAACGTCACCGACTACTGCACGCCCTCGGTGGTGCAACACGTTCTCGGCGTTCTACTGTCATTGACGCATCACCTGCCCGACTACTCTCGCGAAGCGCGCGATGGCACATGGGCTAAGGGTTCGCAGTTCACCCTGCTCGGTCATCGCATCCGCGAATTACGCGGGCGGACATTGGGCGTCGTCGGCTGGGGTGTGTTGGGTCAAGCCGTGGCTCGGGCCTGCGAAAGCGCGCTCGGCATGCGCGTCGTCATCGCGAACCGCCCCGGCGGAGCCCGAGTCGACGGACGGCTGGACCTCGACGAACTGCTGCGTTGCTCGGATGTCGTCACCCTGCATTGCCCGCTCACTCCCTCGACCGCCAACATGATCGACGAACGGCGGCTCGCTTTGATGAAGCGTGATGCGATTCTCATCAATACGGCGCGAGGCGGACTCGTCGACATCGGCGCACTCGCCGAGGCGCTACGAAACCGTCGTCTAGGCGGTGCGGCCATCGATGTGCTGCCCGTGGAGCCCCCCGTGGAAGGCAGCCCCCTGTTCGCGCCGGACCTCGACAACCTGATCGTCACCCCGCACACCGCCTGGGCCGCGATGGAATCCCGACAGCGGTGCCTCGACGAGGTGGCCGCGAACGTCGCCGATTAGCGGGCAGGAGGAACTCGACACCGGGTGGTGTGATCAAAGATGGTCGAGGGAAGTCCCAATGGAATCTCCCCTCCTTATAGGTAGAATCGCCGGCCCGCTCCCGGCCCTCTTTCTAAGGCGCAGATGACCACCATGCCTCTCACCGTTCGCCGATCCTTTCTGCTCGCTGCCGTTTTGGCGCTCGCGAGCTGTGGCGGAGACAAACCCTCCGGCATGCCGGGCGGCGATCGCCCATCTGGTGCGGGGGGGGGCCCTCCGGCCAAGGTCATCACCGCCAAGGTCGAACGTCGCCCCTTCGGCCCCGAGATCGAGGCCGTGGGAACCGCCCTCTCCAGAGAGTCGGTCGAGATCACCTCCAAGACCGCCAATACCATCACCCGTATCCGATTTGCCGAAGGACAACGTGTGGCCGCCGGAACGGTGCTGGTCGAACTCGATCGCGCCCAGGCGGCCGCGGCACTCGCCGAAGCAGAGGCCACGCTCGCGGAGGCCAGGAACCAGTTCACCCGCGGCCGCGACCTCTCGGTCACGCAGGCGCTCTCGAAAGCCCAGCTCGATCAACTCGAGACCGCGGTCAAAACCGGTGAGTCCCGCGTCGACGCCGCGCGTGCACGCCTCTCCGACACCGTCATCCGCGCGCCGTTCGCAGGGCGTACGGGTTTGCGCAAGGTCAGCCCGGGTGGTCTCGTGAATCCCGGCACGGTCATCACCACGCTCGACGATTCCTCGGTGATGAAGCTCGAATTCACCGTCCCGCAGTCGTTCCTCAAAGATTTATCATTGGGATTGCCTGTCGAGGCCCGCGCCGAGGGACTCGGCGATCGCATCTTCGCAGGCAAGATCACGGCGATCGACTCGCGCATCGACCCCGTCACTCGAGCACTCGCCGTCCGCGCGGAACTGGCGAACTCCGATGGTGCGCTGCGTCCCGGACTGTTCATGAGCGTCAAGCTGCGTGGAAAGCCCGTCGAAACGCTGATGATTCCTGAAGAGGCTCTGGTGCCCGAACAAGGCAAGACCTACGTATTCGTCGTCGAAGACGGCATGGCGATGCAGCGCGAAGTGCGCACCGGAGGTCGCCAACCGGGCAGCGTCGCGATTCTGGACGGTCTCGATGGTACCGAGACCGTGATCGTCGAGGGCACGCAGCGCGTGCGCAACGGCGGCAAGGTCATGCCAGAGCCGCGCGCATGAAGCTTTCCGAATTCTGCATCCGCCGGCCGGTCTTCGCGACCGTGCTCAGCCTGATGCTGGTGATCTTCGGTCTCGTCACTCTCGAAAGACTGCCTCTTCGCGAATATCCGGACATCAACCGTCCGGTTGTTTCGATCACCACGATCTATCGCGGCGCATCGGCCAACGTCGTCGAAAACAAGGTTACGCAGGTCATCGAAGATCGCGTCGCCGGAGTCGAGGGCATCCTGAAGCTCGAGTCCGACAGCGCCGATGAACGATCGAGTATTCGCGTCGAGTTCGATGTCGCCCGAGACATCGACGATGCGGCCAACGATATCCGTGACCGAATCTCGCGCGTCCTGACCCAGCTGCCTCCGGAAGCCGATCCGCCTCAGGTCGTCAAAGCCGATGCGAACGCCGAATCGGTGATGTTCCTCAGCTTCAACTCGGAAGCGATGACGCCGCTCGAGGTAACGGACTACGCGGAACGATACATCGTCGATCGACTGTCGACCGTCCCGGGCGTCTCGCGCGCATCGCTCTCCGGTGCAAGGCGCGCCGCCATGCGCATCTGGATCGATCGTCAGGCCCTCGCCGCCCGCTCGCTCACCGTCGGCGATATCGAATCCGCGCTGCGTCGCGAGAATGTGCAGCTCCCTGCAGGACGAATCGAGTCGGAGCAGCGGGAATTTTCTTTGAGAACCGAGGTGGGCCTCGATACCGAGGAGGACTTCCGGAATCTCGCCATCAGCCGTAATGCCGACGGTCATCTCGTGCGTCTCGGCGAGGTAGCCGACGTGCGAATCGCTGCCGAAAACGACCGCACGCTCATGCGTACGAACGGTCGTGCTGGAGTCGGCATCGGCATCGAGGCGAACTCCAAAGCCAACGTTCTCGATGTGGTCCAGGGCGTGCGCGCCGAAGTCGAGCGTCTGCAAAAAACCCTGCCGAAGGGCGCTTCGCTCGTCGTCAACGTCGATAACGGCGTCGCGATTCAGGCGGCACTACGCGAAGTGCTGATCGCGGTCATCTTCGCGTTCATCTCGGTACTCGTCGTCATCTACGGATTTTTGGGTACCTTGCGCGCCACCATCATTCCGGCCGTCACGATCCCGGTATCGGTGATCGCGGCGTTCATGTTCGTTTACGCGCTCGGCTACTCGCTCAACGTCATCACGTTACTCGGTGTCGTGCTCGCCATCGGTCTTGTGGTCGACGACTCCATCGTCGTCCTCGAAAACATCCATCGTCGTGCCGAGCTCGATGAGCCTCCGATCGTCGCAGCCATCCGCGGCAGCAGTGAAATCGGTTTCGCGGTCATCGCTACCACGCTGACGCTCGTCGCGGTGTTCGTGCCCCTCTCCTTCCTGCCTGGCGACAACGGAAGATTGTTCCGCGAGTTCGGTCTTACGGTCGCCGCATCGGTGCTGTTCTCTGCGGTCATCGCTCTGACCCTTACGCCGATGATGGCCTCGCGGCTGCCACCCGAGCGTGAAATGAAACACGGACGTTTCGCAATTCTCATCGAGGGCTTTTTCAAGAAGCTTTCCTCGGAGTACGAGCGTCGCTTGCGGCAACTCATGCGTCGTCCGTGGCTGATCGTCGGCTCGGTGCTCGGGCTCGGATTCCTCGGTGCGCTCAGCTTCCGGGCGCTGCCCTCGGAGTTCATGCCCGCGGCGGATGTCGGTCGAGTCTTCGTGATGCTGCAAGCGCCGGAAGGCGCGAGCTTCGAATACACCGCCGAGTACGGCCGGAAGCTCGAAGCCATCGCTCAGAGCGAAGTGGACTCGGGGGACGTACGTCGCGTCACGCTACGTGTACCTGCTGGCTTCGACGGTGCGGGCGGAGTGAACTCAGCTCGTGTCATTCTCGTGCTCAACGATTGGAGCGAGCGCGATCGTTCGGCACAAGAGATCGCGGCCTCCATACAACGCAAACTCGGAAGTCTCCCGGGCGTCCGTGCGAACACGATGGCCGGCGGCAACATGCGTGGAGGCTGGGGCAAGCCCCTGCAGGCTGTGCTCGGAGGTCCCGACTACGAAACGCTCGCCACCTGGTCCGACAAGCTGGTGCAGCTTGCCGAACAGAATCCGGGTCTCACCGGCGTAGACAGCAGTTATCAGCCGCGCAAGCCGCAGATCCGTGTTGCGATCGATCGCGATCGAGCTGCCGATCTCGGTGTTTCGCTGCAGACCGTAGGCCGCACGCTCGAGACCATGCTCGGATCCCGTATCGTGACCACCTTCATCGATCGCGGCCGTGAATACAACGTGGTGCTGCAAGGTCGGGCGGATGAGCGCGCGACGACCACCGACCTGACCAATCTCATGGTGCGCTCCGACCGATCTGGCGAGCTGATCCCGCTCGCGAGCGTCGTGAAACTCACCGAGACCGCCGGTGCGACTGAGCTCAGTCGCTTCAACCGGCTCCGCTCGGTCGAGATCAGCGCGGGTCTCGCCGAGGACTACACCATGGGCGAGGCGATCGAATGGTTCGAGGATACCGTCGCGAAAGAGCTGCCTGCCGGAGCGACGCTGATGTGGGACGGCGATTCGGGTGACTACGTGCGCAGCGGCGGCCAACTTTGGACGACGCTGCTGTTCGCCGTGATCATCGTGTTCCTGGTGTTGGCCGCACAGTTCGAAAGCTTCGTACACCCCGCAATCATCATGGTGACCGTGCCACTCGCACTGCTCGGCGCAGTGTTCGGGTTGCAGCTGCATGGCATGAGCGTGAACATCTTCAGCCAGATCGCCGTGATCATGCTCATCGGCATCGCTGCAAAGAATGGCGTACTCATCGTCGAATTCGCGAACCAGCTTCGCGAACGCGGGGTCGAGTTCAAGGAAGCCGTGGTTCAGGCGGCGGCTGTTCGTCTGCGGCCCGTGTTGATGACCAGTCTTTGCACCGCCTTCGGAGCCATCCCGTTTCTTCTCGCATCCGGCGCGGGTGCCGAACAGCGCGAGCCCATCGGAGTGGTCGTGTTCTACGGGACTCTAGTATCGGTGTTCCTGACCTTGCTCGTCGTCCCTGCGGTGTACTCGCTCGTAGCTCAGCGTACGCGCTCCAGCAGCTACACCACTCGCCTCGTCGATCGCTTGATGGGGAACTCTCCGCAAGATTCGAGCAGCTCCCAGAGCACCGCCGGCTGACTCCAAAGAATTTGGAGGACGTGGCGGGCTGCTCCTGAGGGCAGGGAGGGGGTTCAGGAAAACAGCCCGCCAGTCACCGTTTCAAGCCGTGCGCAGAGCGCGACGACGCCAATGCGACGTGTGTCGGAGGATCGAGTGGACGGCATTGTCGGAAGGAGCGACCTCGACAATCCAATCGATTGATGCGATGATTTCGATAGATGCCGTGTATCGGCCGCTCGGAGTCGTTCCATGGCCGACATCAAACTCAAAGATCTGCGTTATCTGGTCGCCGTTGCCGACACCGGTCATTTCGGGCACGCGGCTGAGCGGTGCTTCGTCAGCCAACCGACCCTCTCCGCGCAGCTCAAGAAACTCGAGGATTACCTCGGCGTGCCGCTCGTCGAGCGACAACCCCGCAAAGCCCTGCTGACGCCTGCCGGTGCGGAGATCGTCGCCCGGGCCCGACGTATCGTCGACGCCAGTGACGAAGTCGTCGCGATCGCCCAAGCTCACCGCGAGCCACTCGCGGGTCGGTTGAAAATCGCGTTCCTGCCAACCATCGGTCCGTATCTGCTTCCCGTCGTCGCTCCGCGGCTGCGCAAAGCACTGCCCCAACTCGAACTCATGCTCTACGAGTATCAAACCGCAACGATGCTCGAGCGGCTGAGGGCCGGTGACATCGACATGGGAATACTCGCACTGCCGGTCGATCTGGACGGTCTCGCGTCTCGGCCGCTGTACGATGAACCTTTCGTCGTCGCCGCGCCGGCCGATCATCCGCTCGCCGCGCGCAAGCAGCTCAAGGTCGACGACCTCAAAGGGGCGACGTTGTTGCTGCTCGAGGATGGGCATTGCCTGCGCGATCAAGCACTCGATGTCTGTAACCGAATCGACGTACACGAGAAACAGGACTTCCGCGCCACCAGCATCGAAACGCTCAGACAGATGGTCGCCTCAGGCGCAGGAGTCACCCTCATGCCGGAATTCGCAACTCGCGGCAGTCACGCCGCGCCCAAGGGGCTGGTATTCAAGCCCTTCTCCAAACCCGCTCCCACCCGCAGCATCGGTGCGATCTGGCGCAAGAGCTCGCCACGTACCGTGGCGATCGACGCCATTGCACGAGTCATCGCCGATCATGCCGAATAATCCGATGGGCGCCACCCTCCTCTGGTTTCGACAGGATCTTCGTCTTGCCGACCACCCGGCCTTGCGCGCCGCCATCGCGCGCAAAAAACCGGTCATCCCCGTTTTTCTTTGGTGCCCTGAGGAAGAGGGGGAATGGGCACCGGGCGGAGCCTCGAGGTGGTGGCTGCATCAGTCCCTGCTTTCGTTGACCAAAGATCTGGAGAAAGCGAGCTCGAAACTTTTGATCCGCCGGGTTGACGATTCGCTCGCGGCGATCCGGAAGTTGATTCGCGAGACGGGGGCGGACGCGGTGTACTGGAGCAGACGATACGAGCCTCTCGTCATCGAACGCGATCGGCGCATCAAAGAAACCTTGCGTACCGAAAATATCGAGGTACGCAGTTTCAACGCGGCGCTACTCGTCGAGCCCTGGGACGTACAAAACCTGAGCGGCAAGCCTTTTCAGGTGTTTACGCCCTTCTGGCGCAAGGTCTCTGCAGGGCTCGAGCCGTCTGCGCCACTGCCTGCACCGAAAAATATCGCTGCCCCCGCCAAATGGCCATCGACCATCAAACTCGACGCCCTCGAATTGATGCCGGCGATTCCTTGGCACGATGGCATGGCACGAACCTGGCGACCGGGGGAGCGCGGAGCGGCACAACACCTCGACCTGTTTCTGGATGGACCGGTCAAAGATTACGGAGAAACCCGCAACCTCCCCGCCCAACCCGGAACCTCGCGGCTCTCGCCCCATCTCCATTTCGGCGAGCTCTCGCCGCGTCAGGTGTGGCATGCGGCTCCGAAGTGGCGAGGCAGCCAGTTCATGGCGGAGATCGGCTGGCGAGAGTTTGCCCATCATCTGCTTTATCACTTCCCGCGAACCACCAACGAACCGTTGCGCACGGATTTCGCGCGCTTTCCTTGGCGGGAAAACGCACGTGAACTCGCCGCATGGCAGCGAGGAAAAACCGGTATCCCGCTGGTCGATGCCGGCATGCGCGAGCTTTGGGAAACCGGCTGGATGCACAACCGGGTGCGGATGGTGGTGGCGTCGTTCCTCGTGAAGAACTTGCGCATGCACTGGTTGCACGGTGCGCGATGGTTCTGGGATACGCTGGTCGATGCCGATCTCGCGAGCAATACTTTGGGCTGGCAGTGGGCGGCCGGTTGCGGGGCCGACGCGGCGCCCTATTTCCGGGTGTTCAACCCCGAGAGCCAGGCGGAAAAATTCGATCCGCAAAGCGACTACATCCGGCGCTGGATTCCGGAGCTCTCGGGCAAGAGCTCGAAAAGCTACCCTACTCCCATCGTCGATCTCAAAACCTCGCGTGAGTCGGCGCTCGCCGCCTTCAAAACCCTGCGGAAGTGACCATGATCAAACATATCGTGATGTGGCGTCTTCGTGAGAGCGACTCCAGAGCGGTCGATGCGGAGACGATCAAATCTTTGCTCGAGGGGCTTGCCGGAAAGATTCCCGGACTGCTCAAGATTGAAGTCGGGGTCAATTTCATCGAGAATGCCAACGCCTCGGACGTGGTGCTCTACAGCGAGTTCGTCGACCGGGCGGCTCTTGAGGCTTACCAGAGCCACCCGCTGCACTTGGCGGTAGTGCCCGAGGTCAAAGCCCGCGCCATCGAGCGCCGATCGGCGGACTATTTCGTTTCGAATTGATTCTTTCGTTGCTGGCGCCCCCCTAGTTCTAGGGACCCGCTCACGATCGGCGGGCCGGGCTCACCCGTACTTCACAGAAATGCCTCGTTTCGGCACACTGAAAGGTCAAGCAAGGGCTATTTTTTGAGGCATTCGTATGTTTGCCGCTCGACTTTTCTCTCTCATTTTGGCTTCAGCGGCTCTGGTCGCCGGCCGCGCGGGCCCGCTCGCGACCGCACAGACATCGACGGCTGACGCTTCAAAGAAAGCGCTCCCCACCTGCAAGGGCACCTCGCGTGCGACCTGGAACAACTGCGCAGGGAACTACACGTCGACCGATGGCGCCATCTATGTCGGCGAGTTTCGAGGGGGCAAATACAACGGTAGTGGCTCGGCAACATGGCCCAACGGCGACCGTTACGTCGGGGAGTTCCTGAACGACAAGTTTCACGGACAGGGCGTCTACACGGGCGAGAAGAGCTTCGTCTACGTCGGCGAGTTTAGCGAAGGGAAGTTCAACGGCATCGGAACCTACACAAGTTCGAGCGGGATGAAGTACGTCGGCGAATGGCGCGACGATGAAAAGCATGGACAAGGCACGTACACGTGGCCGAGCGGTCGGGTGTACATCGGTCAGTTCCGCGAGGATGAGCGTGACGGACAAGGCTCGGAGACGATGCCCGACGGGACTAAATACGTCGGCGGATTCCGCGAGAGCAAGCGCTGGGGCGCCGGAACGTTGTACGACGCGTCGGGTAAACCGCTTCAATCGGGGATGTGGCGCGAAGATCGCTTCGACCCGAGTTCGGCTGTGCCCGTACCGAGCATGGTGGCGGCGGCCGCCCCTGCTGCAGCGGCTCCTGTTTCAACCCCCGCACCCGTCGTCTCCGCAATGTCGGTGCCGGCGTCAGCGTCGGTTCCGACGTCTAGCGTTTTGGCGAGCGCTGCTGCGCCGACGCCCACCAGCGTCACAAGCGAACCGACCGTCGCCTCGCCAGCCGTGGTCGCGGGATCGCGGTCGTCATCCGCCACGACGGCCGTCGCCGAGACGCCGCAATCCGTATCGACTCCGACATCCGTCACGACTCCGACGCCTATGACAGCTCAACCGTCTGTGGCAGCTCAATCGGTCGTTGCCGCTCAGTCGCCCGTCGCGGCGCCGTCCTCCGTGGCATCACCGATCGTGACGGTGGCAAATCCGGTGGCGCCCTCTGCCACATCAACTCCAGCTCCGGCGGTTTTGCAGCCGGTAGCGGCCCCTGTCTCATCGGCAGATTCCGCAAGTGCTCAGCTTGCCGCGATCCCTCGACCGTCGACGGACGGTCGGGCGCGCGTCGCACTCGTCATCGGCAATCAGACTTACACCACCGTGCCGTCGTTGCGAAACGCACGCGCCGACGCCGAGGCGATGGCCGCTGCACTCGATGCGCTCGGATTCGAAGTCATCTTGCGTCTCGACCTCGATGATCGGGCGCTGCGCCAGGCGATGCGTGATTTCAAATCACGACTCGATGGCGGCAGCGAGGCGGTGTTCTATTTCGCCGGTCATGGCGTACAACTCGGCGCGGCCAATTATTTGCTTCCGACCAACATCAGTCCGGAAAGCGAGGAGCAGGTCAAAGATGATGCCCTGATGCTGCAACGCGTCCTCGACGATCTGAGCGAACAGAAAGTCAGATTTTCAGTCGCGATCGTCGATGCATGTCGCGACAATCCGTTCCCGAAGACGGGCACCCGCAGCATCGGCAGTACTCGCGGCCTTGCACCAACCACCGCGGCGACGGGTCAGATGATTCTCTTCTCGGCGGGTGCGGGCCAGACGGCACTCGATAATCTCAGTCCGGAAGATTCGAATCCGAACGGCGTCTTCACCCGGGTACTGCTCAAAGAAATGACGCGCCCTGGCATTCCGGTTGATCAGGTGCTCAAACGCACGCGCCAGGAAGTGGTGTCGCTCGCCAAATCGATCGGTCATGAGCAAGTCCCTGCTCTGTACGACCAAACGGTCGGCGAGTTCTTTTTCATGCCTGCCGTGGCGAGTTCGCAGATGGCACGCCCTGTGGAGGTTGCGGCGCCGGTAGCCTTCGCCTCGATGCCGACCGACGACCGGGCTCTCTGGGAGTCCGTCCGCGACTCGAAGAATCCCGAAGAAATCCAGGCGTATCTCAACCAGTTTCCGCAGGGTTTGTTCGCAGGTGTTGCCAACGTCCGCCTCCGCGCACTCATGGGCGGTGGCCCGGCGACGCCCACCTCGATCGCACCGAGCACGGCTCGACCTGCCTCGGCGGGCACGGGCGGCGCGACGATGGCGGCGGCGGCCGGCGCAGCCACTGCAGCGAACGCCGCAGTGCTCATCCCCGCGAGCGGACAATCGATCGGAGATTTGCAGAAGCTCGCTGCGGGTGCGGTGTTCAAAGATTGCGCAGACTGTCCCGAGATGGTGGTGATTCCATCGGGCAAATTCGAAATGGGTCTGGCCGATTTCCGCAAAGCGCGTCGACCGACGGAAGGCCCCGCGCGCGAAGTGTCGATTCCCGGTACGTTTGCAATCGGCAAAACCGAAGTGACCTGGAGCGAGTACGCTCGCTTTGTTCGCGAGACGAGTCGCACTGGCGGCATGGGCTGCGACACGTACAACGCCAAGCGCTTCAGAACGAACGCCCAAGCGGCCTGGAACAGCCCTAGCTTTCCGCAGACCGAGAATGATCCGGTGGTGTGCGTGAGCTGGGACGACGCGAAGGCGTACGCAGAATGGCTAGGCGTGAAGACCGGCCACAACTACCGACTCATCACCGAAGCCGAGTGGGAATACGTGGTCCGGGCCGGTACGAAGAGCGAGCGCTTCTGGGGTGAGAACCCTGCCGACGCCTGTCGCTTCGCCAACGTGGCGGACGCAACCGGGCGCGGAACGCTCGGCCTCGAAGCCGTATTCGATTGCCGCGATCGCTTCGCGGGAACCGCGCCCGCGGCGAGCTTTCAGTCCAACCCGTTCGGCGTGCACGATCTTTTCGGCAACGCCGAGGAGTGGCTGCTCGATTGCTGGAGCGACACCTATCGCAACGCGCCGAATAGCGGTATCGCCAATACCTCTGGCGATTGCGATCGACGAGTCGTTCGCGGAGGTTCGTGGTTCGATGGCGCAGAAACCATCCGCGCAACGGCTCGCACCGCCGACGAGAAGACGGCTCGAACGAGCACTCGCGGATTCCGTATCGCCCGAACGAACTGATTCGCCGCTAGGCGACCGCCTCGACGATCATCTGTCGCTGTCGCAAGTCGGGCAGACGGCCTCGCGCGGCGCCGAGGTTGTCCTCGAGATTGCGTAATTTGCCCGTCGCCGGGATCACGCAGCTCACGGCCGGATGCGAAAGGACGAACTTGAGCAACAGCTGCGCCCAGCTGCGGCAGTCGATGTCGCCCGCCCATGCAGGTAGCGGTCGATCTTTGAGCCGTGCAAAGATTTTTCCATCGTCGAACGCGCGATTGACGATCACCGCGACGCCCTTGTCCGCACAGAGGGGCAAGAGACGCTGCTCGGCTGCAGTGGTCGTCGCCGAGTAGTTGAACTGCACGAAATCGATGGGCTCGCGCTCGATGATGTCCATCAGCTTCGGATATGCGTCGACGGTGTAGTGCGTAATGCCGATGTACCGAATGCGCCCCTCTTCTTTCCATCGACGAAGCGTCTTGAGATGCACTTCGAAGTCGAGCAAGTTGTGTACTTGCATGAGCTCCACTTTCTTGCGGCGCAGCAACTCCATCGAGCGCGTCATCTGCACGAGCCCCTCGCGCTCGCCACGCGTCCAGACCTTGGTGGCGATGAAGGCTTTGGCTTGCATGTCCGCCGTGAGCAGATCGCCGAGTACGGTTTCGGCCGACGAGTACATCGGCGAGGTGTCGATCATCGTCGCACCCGCCTCGAAGAAACTCGCGAGCACCGCTGCGAGCGGTTCGCGTTCTTTGGCATCGATGCCTACCTCGAACGGACCGGAGGTCCCGAGCCCGATGACGGGGATCGATTCGCCTGACGAAGGAATACGTCGATGGATCAACGCCCCGCCTTGCTGTAATGCCGAAGAAGCGCCGCTTGTCGCGCAAAGCATCGCGGCCGAGCCCGCCAGGAACTCGCGTCGGGAGACTCCTTGGGATTCGTGAGACACCGCGACGGTTCTGTCAGAGGATGTCTGCATCGGCTTCGAGCACGCTCGACGCTCCTGCCATGACCACCTTGGCCAAGGCCTGCGCCTGCGGCAACACGTGGGCCGCATTAAAGCGCGCCGAGGCGATCTTGCCACGAAGGAAATCTTTGTCTCCGGCACCTGCCGCCAACTTTCGAGCTGCGACATCCGCCGACTTCGCAAGCAGCCAGCCACCCAGCACGTAACCGGTGAGTCGCAACATCGGTACCGAAACGGCCAGCGCTCGCTCCGGCCCCTGCGCGAATGCCTCGAGTACCGAACGCGTCGCAGCCTCGAGGGCATCGACGGCCTCGAGCGCGGCAGAGCGTGCCGCCTCGACCGCTGCATCGCCGCCTTCGATTGCCGCGAGCTCTCGACGCATGTCGGCAATGAGCGCGGCCATCGCCGCACCGCGATCGCGTGCGATCTTGCGTCCCACGAAATCGTTGGACTGGATCGCCGTCGTTCCTTCGTAAATAGTGGTGATGCGGACATCGCGATAGGCCTGTGCTGCACCGGTCTCTTCGATGAAGCCCATGCCGCCATGCACCTGCACGCCGAGTGATGCCAACTCGATGCCTGCCTCGGTACTGCATCCCTTGATGACCGGAATGAGCAGATCGCCGCGGGCCTGTGCGGCACGACGCACGGTCTCGTCCGCATGCTTTCCGCCGAGGTCGAGCTGATACGCGCCGTACAACGCCACGGCCCGGAGGGCCTCGACCTGAGAACGCATCGTCAACAACATGCGCTTCACGTCGGGATGATGGACGATCGGTGCCGGTCCCGGCGGCAGCGCAACGGGGGGTTTGCCTTGCACTCGGGTACGCGCCCATTCAGCGGCCTGCTGAAACGCTCGCTCTGCGACTGCATAACCCTCGAGACCCACGGAGAGTCGTGCCGCGTTCATCATGATGAACATGTACTCGAGTCCGCGATTCGGCTCGCCGACGAGATAACCGATCGCGCCTTCTTTCTGCCCGTAAGCCATGACGCAAGTCGGGCTGCCGTGGATGCCGAGCTTGTGCTCGATCGAGATGCACTGCACGTCGTTGCGCGCACCGAGCGAGCCATCGTCGTTCACGAGCACCTTCGGCACGATGAACATCGAAATGCCTTTCACACCCGGCGGGGCGCCATCGATGCGCGCCAGCACGAGATGGATGATGTTCGGCGTGAAATCGTGCTCGCCGTAAGTGATGAAGATCTTTTGTCCGAATACGCGATAGTGGTTGCCCTCCGGCGTGGCACGCGTGCGGATGGCGGCGAGATCCGAACCGGCCTGAGGTTCGGTGAGGTTCATGGTTCCCGTCCACTCGCCACTCACCATCTTCGGCAAGAAGAGATTTTTTTGATGGTCGGTGCCGTAATGCTCGAGCGCCTCGACGGCCCCCTGCGTCAACATCGGACACAACTTGAACGACAAGTTGGAGGCGGCCCACATTTCTTCGACAGCCGTACCGATCATCGTGGGTGCACCCTGACCGCCGCTCTCCTGCGAGGCACGCAGTCCGGCCCAGCCACCCTCGGCATACTGCTTGTAGGCCGCCTTGAATCCCTTCGGCGTCACGACACCGTCGGGCGTCCAGCGCGCACCTTCTCGATCCGAGCTCTTGTAGAGCGGATCGAGCACGTTCTCTGCGAACTTGCCGGCCTCCTCGAGGATGGCATCGGCGACCTCGGGCGAGTAGTCGGCAAAAGCGGGGCAGCCTTGCAGCGCGTGCTCATCGAGCAACTCATGGATGACGAACTGCAGGTCTTTGAGCGGAGCACGGTACATCGTGGGCATCCTTTTGCCCGGCATCGGCCGGACAGGTTGAGAAACAGGGGTCTTTGAATTCTAACCCGCGAGGGCCGGGACGAGGTTGGCGGCGAGAAAATCGACGAACGCCTTCACCCGCTCGTCCTCGGCGAGTCGTCCGGGATAGACCGCGCACAGCGGAGCCTGCTCGGGCGGGCGCCAATCGGGCAAAACCCGTTTGAGGCGCTGCGAAGCCAGCCCCTGACGGCACAGGAATTCCGGCAACAGACCGATCCCGAGTCCGGCCGCCACCGAAGCGTGAAGGAGCGCCGGATCGTTCACGGCCAACTTGGGGCTGACGCTGATCTCTTCCCGGCGCTTGCCATGGGTGAGTCGAAGTACGAAGTGGGAGCCGGGTGGGGTCTCCGGAGTCAGCATGTCGAACCGAGCCAAGTCCGCCGGAGACCCGGGCTCACCGACCTTCTGAAGGTAGGTCGGGGTGGCGCACAAGATAGCGGGAGGGGCGCCGAGCACGCGCGATACCCGATCGCTCGAAGGGTCCTCCCCGACCCGGATGACGAGGTCGTGCTCAACCGGAAGGCCGGAGGAGAGGTCCCCCAACTCCACATCCAGAGGGATCTTGGGATAGCGCTCCAGGAAGCGGGGCACGAGCGGCGCGAGCAGTACCCGCCCGAAGGTCGGCTCGGCCAGAACTCGAAGCGGCCCACTCCGCAATTCGATGAGCTCGGCGGCAAGGCGTCGGGCGTCGTCGGTCGCCTGCAGGATCGCTCGACAGGCCGGCAGCAGACGCTCACCCGCCGGGGTCATCTTGAGCCGCCGAGTCGTGCGGGTCATGAGCTTCACACCGAGCTCATCCTCCAGCTCGGCGATCGCGCGACTCACGGCCGCCTTGGGTACACCGAGCGCCCGCGCCGCCGCGGAAAATCCGTTAAGGTCGATGATCTTGGCGAAGGTCGCCATGTGGGCCGGGGACCAGAACTGCGACATAGGTGAGACTCCCAACGCCTTGTTCCGCCTTATTGTTTCTCATGAGAATCAAAATGGCAATGGCAGGTGAATACCCCCAAGCCCCTCGCTCGCGGTTACCATGCTGTTCGATCACCGAATCATTACCCCTCTACGGAGACCGACATGTCGCTCAGCGTCTACGCCTGCACATCCGAACTGTTCATCCCCATGCTCCAGAACCTCGCCAAGATCCTCGAGAAAGCGAAGGCTCATGCCGAGGCGAAAAAGCTGGAGCCGGGGGTGCTCGAGGGGCTGCGGTTGGCGCCGGACATGTTCCCGCTCAAGCGACAGGTGCAGTTGTCGACGGACTTCGCGAAGAACAGCACGGCACGATTGGCCGGCCTCGAGCCGCCCAAGTTTCCGGATGAGGAGCAGACGCTCGACGAACTGATCGCGCGGGTCCACAAGACCCTCGACTGGATGAAAACCGTGAGCCCCTCCCAACTCGAGGGCGCCGAGACCCGGCACATCGTGGTGCCCCTGCGCACCCGAACTCTGGAGATGGACGGTCTCCCCTTCATCCAGCGCTGGGCGTTACCGAATTTCTATTTCCACGTCACCGCGATCTACTCCCTGCTCCGGCAAGCCGGGGTCGAGGTCGGCAAGCAAGACTTCCTCGGGGGGGTGTAACCGGCAAGCCGCAGCGGCGTCTGGCCACCGCGGTCGGTGCGGAGTCAGGCTCGCTGGCGGTCGCCGCCCGCGCTTGGCGGCAGGGTTCGGTCGATGACGGCGGGGGGATCCCCCGCAATGACCCGCAAGGGTGAGCGGCCCACGCCACCCTGCGGCTGATCGACGACCACGCCACCCTGGAGGTAGATACGCCGCTCACAGCGCTCGGCGAGCTCACGATCGTGGGTGGACAGCAGGAAGGTGGTCCCGGTCTCGCGCTGGATCTCGCTCATCAGGCCAAAGGCCTGGTCAGCGTTCTCGCGATCGAGGTTGCCGGTGGGTTCGTCGGCCAGCACCAATGCAGGCTGGTTCATGAGCGCACGCGCGATCGCCACGCGCTGCTTTTGGCCCCCGGACAAACGGGTGGCGCGGTAATTCATTCGGTCTTGGAGTCCCACGCGTTCGAGCAGCATGGCCGCTCGCTCGCGCCCCGCCCTCGTCTCACGCCAGAGTCGTCCCGCATGCGGAAACATGACGTTCTCGAGCGCCGTGAAGTCGGGGAGCAGATGGTGGTATTGGAAGATGAAGCCGATTTGCTGATTACGGAAATCGGAGAGCTCTTTTTCAGCGAGCGTCGTCAGCTCACGACCCAACATCCGGAAACTGCCTGAACTCGGGCGCATCAGCGTGCCGAGAATGGAGAGCAGGGTGCTCTTGCCGCTACCCGACGGCCCGAGCATGGCGACCATCTCGCCGCGTTGCAGCGTGAAGTTCACGCCTTTGAGGACGGGTGTCTGGAAATCGCGATCGACGAACACCTTGCGGATGTCGTGAACTTCGAGGAGAGGTGTCATGGCCGAGGTCATTGTGAGATCGCCTCCACGGGATCGATGCGCGATGCGGCACGCGCGGGCCAAAGTGCTGCCGCGATGCTCGCCGCTGCTGCGAGCAACAGTGCGACGTCGTACTGGCCGAGACTCGGATCGACAGGCAGACGGCGAGTCCCGTCTCCCGCGCTCGCGAGCAGCGTGCTGAAACCCCAACCGAGGAAGCAGCCGACGAGAGAACCGATGATGCCGATCAAGGCGCCTTGCAGCATGAACACCGACAGGACGAATCGCTGCGAGATGCCGAAGCTGCGCATGATGCCGATCTCCGGGCGTCGGCGGAACGTCGTGAGCAGCAGGGCGCTCGCCACGCCGACGATGATGGTGATCAGCGTGAACATCTTGATGATGTTGCCGGAATTTCCTTGACCCTCGAGCGCTTCGCGCAGGCGCTGGTTGCGATCCATCCACGCAACCGCTTCGAGCCCAGTCGTGTCGGCAAGTTGTCGCGCGACGTTTCGAGCAGCGTAGATGTCGGCGAGCTTGAGTTCGATCTCCGTCAGACCTTCCGGCAGATCGAACATCACCCGAGCCGTATCGAGGTTCACGTACGCAAGACGTCCATCGAGACTATCGACACCCGTCGAGTACAGACCACGCACCGTGAGCGTGCGCTCGCGACCCTGATTGCTCGTGATGAAAATGGGCTGTCCGACACCGATGCCGAGATCGAGGGCGAGTTTGCGTCCGATCAGGACGTCGTTGAGACCGAGGCGTGCTTCACCTTCGACGAGGGTTCGATCGATCGGCGCGATGGCCGAGAGTCGCGCCGGCTCGACGCCCTTGAGACTGACCGGCAACGTCTGCTCTCCACGCGTCACGAGCCCCGTACCGACGATGTTGTAGGACACACCGGTCACACCAGGAAGCGTTTCGATGATGCGCTCGACGCTGCGCCACTGCTTGATTTGCTCGCGACGTTCGAGCGCGACTTGCGATACGACGAGCCGCTCTGTGCCTTCGGGAGCTGGAGCGATGGCGGGCCGCGGTGTCGCCGGTTCGATGGTGACATGCGACGAACTGCCGACGACTCGATCGATCTGAAACTCGGCGAGTCCGTTGATGAGCGCTGCATTGAAGGTGAAGACCGTCACGGCGATCGCCACACCGCCGATGAGCAGCGCAGATTGCAAACGGTTCGATGTGAGGTAGCGCAAGGCGACCTTCAGATCGAAACGCATGGAGAGTCCAATGGGCATGGTGGGTTGACTCCGTGGATCAAAGCGACTTGCGCGCTTCGGATCCTCGTGGGCGCTCGCCTACCGGAATGGTCGAAAAGTCCGTCGTCGGAATCACGCGCTCGCCGATGAGGTCGGGACGCGGACTCGCAAGCACCTGCTGACCGGGCTGCAACCCAGCGAGCACGATCACTCGTTCGCTCGGCCACTCCATGAAACTCACGGGCTGCGGAACGACGCGTCCGTCGGTCACCAGAAGTACTCGCGCCTCACCTTCGCGGCCGAGGATGGCGCTGCGCGATACCGTGACGGCGCTCTCTCGACGCTCGACGATGATGTTCACATCGGCAGTGAGACCCGAGCGCAAACCTTCGATCTGCTGATCGAGTTTGAGTTTCACGCGTGCACCGCCCGTTCGCGGGTCGACCTTGGGCGACACGTAATAGAGCGTGGCGCTGATCGGCTTCGGCTGTCCGGTGACGAGAATGTCGGCTTTGAGGCCTCCGCGAATTTCGGGGAGGTATCGTTCATCGACATCGGCCTGCACTTCGACATCGGAAAGCGGCGCGATTTCGTAGATGACCGTGGCGGCACTGACGACTTGACCCGGATCGATCGGGCGCGACAGCACGACTCCGGAGACAGGCGAGACGATGGTGTTGTCACTCAGACGGCTGGCGACCTCTCTGCGGGTGGCCGCAAGGCCCTCCAAGGAAACTTTGGCTTGATCGAGTTCGAATTTCGCCGAGTCGAATTCTTTTACCGTAGCGAGGCCTTGAGCGCGGAGCTGCTCGAGGCGGCGGAAGTTCCGCTCGGCTTCGGCGACGGCGCGTTGCTGGAGCGTGATCTTCGACAAGACTTCGTCGACGGCCGCGCGCGGAGCTTCGGAGTCGAGCTGGGCGATCACCTCGCCAGCTTTGACGGAATCGCCTTCTTCTTTGGTGAGACGAACGATCTGACCCGGCGACTTCGGGACGATGTTGACCGTCACTTGAGGACGAGTGCGGCCGGAGATCGCGAGCACGCGCTCGGCCGGTCCCTGTCGGGCCTCGATGACGCCGACGGGGGTCGGTCGCGAATTACGGAAAACGATGAAGGCCACGAAGACGATCGCCAGGGCGGCGATCACGGGCCATCGGTAACGCGAGAAAAAGCCGGGTTGAGGTTCATCGAACGCCATAGAGAAACCGATCCTTGGTCCACCCGAAAATCAGGGTTGAAATATATTAAACCATCTGGTCTAATTTATCCAACTTGATTGAGGGCGCTGCAATGGCCAGACCTGCCGGAGCTCGTAACGTTCAATTCGACCAGCGTCGTAACGCCTTGATTTCAAAGGCTCAAGAGCGGCTTGCCCTGCAAACCGGAGAGCCTCCGAGCTTTCGCGAACTCGCTCTGGCGGCCGGGGTCAGCGTCGCCACCCTCCGTCACTATTTCGGGACTCGAGAGGCGCTCATCAAGTCCGTTTTTACGCACCACGTGAAGGCCGGCGAACGCCATTTGCAGCGCACCCGGGAAATCGACGACGCGGAGGTCGACCTCGAGACCTCGCTCAAAGATTTTCTGAACCGTATCGTGCGGGGTTGGACCGAGGGCGTCATCGGATCACTGCATCGAATCGGGCTCGCAGAAGGCTTGAGACACCCCGGCACCGCACTCGATTACCTGCAAGACGTGCTCGAGCCCACCCTCCAAGCCCTCGAGGCCCGACTCACGTCCTACGTTTCCCGAGGTGAGATCGTCGAGGGCGACATGCGCCATGCCGCGCTCATGCTGCTTTCGCCTCTGCTACTCGCTTTGCTTCACCAGCACGATCTCAAGGGTGCTCGCTGTCGCCCGCTGTCTCTGCCGACGCTCATCGACGAACACGTCAAAGTATTTATGCGTGCCTATCGGCGCGATGGTCACCAGGTATAGCGAACCCGGTACCGTACGGTCGTCTCACCGTCTTTCGAGAGCTTGGCGACGAACTGGATCTGGCGGGCGTCGAGCTTCGTCGACTCCTGACTTTGCTTGATGATCTTCCACTGGGTCGTGCGAAACAAAGATTCGACGATCATCACCTCGGCGGCTTCGTTCTTGCGGTTCCGTACGGTGAGCTCGATTTCTTCCTCGAGCCATCGAGCGCGAGTGTCGATCGCGAAATCGACCTGACGTCGCTCGCCCACGATGTCGAATGCCGTACCGAGCTTGATGCGTACCCGTTCGTCGCGCGGCGTGTGGTCGATGCGGTCTTCGCCGATGAATTCGAGACTGCCATCGGCCTCATCGAGTTGGGACACTCGGATGCGCCCTGCCGGAAGCGGAACACCGAGTCCATTACTGCGATCGTTTTTGAATTCAAGGAAAACATCGACGGCGCGACTCGAGGACGCACCGAAATCGCGATCGAGAAAGAGCCCACCGAATCCTGCTTCGGTGCTTCGATACACCAATGATTTTCTGGCGGGAATCTGTCGCACTTGTTCGAAGAGCTCGATCTGTCGAGTCGAGTTGTCCGGAAGATCGGTACGCCGCCCCAGCGTGTAGAGGTGATATTCGGAAAACGACTTCTCCGAAAACTCTGCTTCATCAGTCTCGCTCGTGACCATCGCCGCAGCCGCGACCGAGCGCAGACGATTTTGTGGCGCGGTACGCTGCACATCACCTGCGACGAGTTTCAATCGAGCATCACGATAAGACGCCCCAGAGAGATTGACGATACTGACCCACGCGGACAAATCGAGCGTACCGCTGTTGGTATCACGGCCCGGTTTGAAGACGAGGTTGTAGTCGGACCACCAGGTGATGCCGCCCGTTTCGTAGGAGACTCTCGTCCGATGTTTTCCCGCGCGGGGCGAACTGAGCGTCCACTCCAAAGTCGGCTGGGTGATCAGCCCGCCTGGGAGCTCGGTGAAGCGGATCGCCGAGTGATCTCGGAGAGAGGAGATCGTTCCATCGGCGGCACGCAACACGAGACCGTCGCTCGCCGAAAGCAGGGTTCCTGAGGTCGTGCTGAGTTGACCGCCCTGCACGCGCTCCACCGTCACCGAACGGCCGATGTGCTTTTCGATCAATTTTTTCGAGTTGACGAGATCGAATTGGAAGCTCTGTTCGAGAACCCGAGTCGAAGGATCGGTGAGGGATACGAAATTCACCGTGGTCGGATCGATGAACGCCGCCACATCCGAAAATCTTTGTTGCGAGCGCCCGGCGGGCAGATCGAGTTCGCGTTCGTCGCGAACGATGGCAAAACCGGGCACGGCACGTCCCATCATCGTGCTGGATCCGTTGACGGGTCGATACAGCTCCGCCGGTACCGCACCCGGCTCGGCGGAGCTGTAAATGGTGAGCCCGGTATCAGCGAGGGCGCTCGGGGCGAGCACGACCGCGATGCAAAGCGACGTCAAAGGCCTGAACGAAGTCTTGCCATATCCGAGTATCGCCATGATGGCCTCCCAAGTTTTTGCGATCAGCCGCCCCTCAAGGTGCTCGCCGGCGGTTGCTTCAAGACGCTGCGCGTGGCGAGCCAACCACTCGCCGCCACCAACGCACCGCCGCCCAGCAAACCGAATATCCAAAGCAACGGGTCGAAGGAGTAGGACACCTGCAATATCTGTTCGGCCAAAAAATAACCGGCGATCGATGCGCCCGTCGCGGCCAGCAGCCCCGACAGGAGCCCGAGCGCACTGAACTCGGCCAGGATGCCACGCGCTACGGTTCCGCGACTCGCGCCCAGGGTGCGCAACATCGCACTTTCGTAACGTCGCTCGTCGCGCGAAGCCTGAACGGCTGCGAGCAATACGACGAGACCTGCGAACAGTGTGAAGACGAATACACTCTGCACCGCCATCGCAGCCTTATCGACGACCGAACGAACCTGTGAAAGCAGATCGTCGAGATCGAAGACCGAGACACTCGGGAACCGACGCACCAGATCAGAGATCACGCGTCCGTCACCCGGCTTGAAGTAGGCACTCGTCATCCAGGTTCCCGCGAGTTCATCGAGGAGTCCTGGCGGAAACACGATGAAGAAATTGGGCTGGAAGCTGTCCCATTTGATTTTACGAACGCTCGCCACCTCGGCCTCGATCACTTCACCTGCGATATCGAAGGTCATGCGATCCCCGATCTTGAGCCCGAGGCCTTCCTGATACTCATCGGAGATCGACACGATCGGACGTCCGTGTTCGGCCTGAGTCCACCAACGTCCCGCGACGATCTGGTTGTCATCACCAAGCTCAGCCTGCCACGTGATGTTCTGATCGCGACGCGAATAACCTTCGCCACGGGGATCGACGAACTGCAGGGTCTGTATCGGCTGCCCGTTGATCTGCGTGAGCCGAGCTCGAATCATCGGTAATGCACGGGATCTCGAGGCGCCCTGCTCGTCGAGAAAATCGAAGAACGCCAGACGCTCGTCGGGCGGAATGTTGATGAAGAAAAAGTTCGGCAGGTTTTCGGGGAGACTGCGACGCCAATCGGTCAGCAGATCGTTGCGCACGACCGCGAGCAGCAGCAGCACCATGATGCCGAGACCGAAAGCCACGATCTGCACGACGCTCTCTGCGCGGCGCCGACTCAAGTTCGCGATGCCGTAACGCCACGACACACCGACCGTACCTCGCATCGAGCCGGCGACTCGAACCATCGCCCAGCCCGCCACGGCGAGCACGGCGGTGAAAATCGTGAGTCCGATGGTGAAGCCGGCGAAGAGTCTCGCATCGCGCACGACCCACCAGACGAGAAACACGACGGCAGCGATCGCCGGGCCGAATGCGAGCCAGACCACGGGTGGTGGCGGTTCCATGTCTCGTCGCAGCACCCGAATCGCCGGCACGCGCGACAACTGCAGCAAAGGTGGTAGTGCGAATCCTGCGAGCAATGCGATGGCGGTCAGGAAACCGAGACCGAGCGGCAGCCAATCGGGTGGCGGAAGATTGGCACGCAACAGTCCCTCGAGGGCGCGCAGCAACCACTCTTGCGCAAGGAACCCGATACCCGATCCGATGAGTGCGGCCACGACGGCGATGATGCAGAGCTGAACGAGACTCATCGACAGCGTGAACGCACGCGTCGCACCCACGGTTTTGAGCAACGCCACGGAATCGAGGTGACGCTGTACGTAGCGTCGTGCCGCCATGGCGACCGCGATTGCGCAGAGCAACACGGCGACGAGACTCGCCAGACTCAAGAAACGGCCGGCGCGATCGATCGCGTTCTGGATTTGGGGACTCGCCTCACTGACGTCGAGGAGGCGCTGTCCACGCTGCTTGGCCTTCTCGAGCCAGGCCTTGAAACTGACGACGGCATCGCGCTCACCGGCGAACAGCAAGGCATGCGTCGCGCGCGAACCCGGCTGCAGCAGTCGAGTTGAGGGTAAATCGTCGGCGTGCATGAGCATCGACGGTGCGAGCTCACCGAACCCACCCCCCTGATCGGGTCGGGTGATGAGCACACGAGTGATGCGGAACGTCGCGGCACCTACGGATACGGTGTCTCCCACTGCGACGTCGAGCGCTGCAAGCAGCTTCGAGTCGGGCCAGACCTCGCCACGCACAGGACCGCGGCCCACGGCCACCGGAACGCCGAACGCTTCGTTTGCAACGCCCACCGTGCCCCGCAGTGGGTAGCCTTCGCTGACCGCGCGGACATTCGCAAGTTGGTTACGATCGTCGCGGAACACGACGCTGAGCACGGACGTGCTGCGCGCCGTGCGGAGTCCACGATTTTTTGCCTCGGCGACGTAGGTCTCTTCAGGTGCGGCCGACCCGGACTCGAGGCGCAGGTCTGCGGCAAGGACCTCGTTGGCCTGCAATGCAACCGACTGACTGATGCGATTGACGAGAAAACCCACGCCGGTGAGTGCGCCCACCGCCACGATGAGGGCGATCAATAAAATACCAAGCTCGCCCGACTTCCATTCGCGGCCGAGCAAACGTACTCCGAGGATGGCGGAACGACGCAGCATGTTCAGCCCGGGGCGAGACGCCCCGCCTCCATGACCCAGACCCGGTTACAGCGCGCGGCGAGGGCTCGATCGTGAGTGACCAACACGAGGGTGGTTCCTGAGCCGGTATTCAAATCGAAGAGCAGATCGGCGATTCGGCCGCCGGTGACGGTGTCGAGATTTCCGGTGGGTTCGTCGGCGAAGAGCACAGCCGGTCGCACGACGAATGCACGGGCGATGGCCACACGCTGTTGCTCGCCGCCAGACAGCTGCCTTGGGTAGTGGCCGACCCTCTCACGCAAACCGACACGCTCGAGGGCCTCGAGCGCCCCGGTTTTTGCATCGGGACGCCCCGCGAGCTCGAGCGGCAACATCACGTTTTCGAGCGCCGTGAGCGCCGGCACGAGATGAAAAGACTGGAAAACGAAGCCCACGCGCTCGGCGCGCAGGCGTGCACGGCCATCCTCATCGAGCGTGGTGAGGTCTTCTCCGGCGAGCAGCACCTTGCCCGACGTCGGCGTGTCGAGACCGGCGAGCAATGCCAGCAGCGTCGATTTGCCCGCGCCGGAGGCACCGACGATGGCTGCCGACTCACCCGAGTGAACCGAAAAGGAAACCTTCTGCACAATGGCGAGTCTGCCTTCAGGGCTGCTAACCTCTTTCGACAGTTCACGGGCTTCGAGGACGATATCTTTGGTCACGAAACGTTCCTTCGTCTTGGCGTTGCTGATCGCGATCGCGCCAGCATGGTCCTATGGCAATACGGCGCGCAACGACAGCCCCACCATATTGGTTCTTGGGGATAGCGTCAGCGCGGGTTACGGTCTGGCTTCCAACGAGGGCTGGGTAGCCTTGCTTCAAAGCCGACTCAAGGCTCAAGGTTACGGATACCGCGTGATCAATGCCAGCGTCAGCGGAGAAACCACCACGGGCGGCCTTGCCCGCCTGCCGAGGGCGTTGTCGGTTCACCGCCCCAAGATCGTCATCGTCGAGCTTGGCGGCAACGACGGCCTGCGCGCCCTGCCCCTCGAAACCTCGCGCCAAAATCTGGAGCGCATCATCCAAGCCTCTCAATCTTCCGGGGCGAAGGTGCTACTCCTCGGGATGAAGATCCCACCCAATTACGGACCGAGGTACTCGCAGGGCTTCGAACAGCTCTTCAGCGATCTCGCTCGACGCTATCGTCTGCCCTTCGAGCCTTTCTTTCTGGAAAAAATCGCGCTCGCACCCGGCATGATGCAGTCCGACGGCCTCCACCCCACAGCAAAAGCCCAGCCCGTCATGCTCGACACGGTCTGGCCAGTGTTGAAACCGATGCTTCGTCGTTGAGCCCCACCCCGGGCAAAGGCTAAAGTCTCGCCATGTCTAAAATTTGGTTGTCTTCTTACCCTGTCGGCGTACCCGCCGAAATAGATCCCACTCGTTACTCTTCGGTCACGCATATGGCCGAACAGTGCTTCACGGAGTTCGCCGATCGACCGGCCTACATCCAGATGGGTCGGCAGATCACCTACGGCGATCTCGATCGAGAGTCGAAAGCGTTCGGAGCCTGGCTGCAGCATCGCACGGGCCTCAAGCGAGGCGATCGCGTCGCCATCATGATGCCGAACGTACTGCAGTATCCGATCGCCCTGTTCGGCGTCCTGCGAGCAGGCGGAACGGTCGTCAATACGAATCCGCTCTACACCGCGCGAGAGCTCGAGCATCAGCTCAGAGACTCGGGCGCCGAGACCATCGTCATCCTCGAAAATTTTGCGCACGTATTACAGGAAGTGATCGAGCGTACGAGCGTACGCACCGTCATCCTCACCAGCGTCGGTGAGCTGCTCGGTTTCCCGAAGGGCAACATCGTCGACTTCGTGGTACGTCGCGTACGCAAGGGTGTGCCAGCCTTCCAGCTTCCCGGGGCGCTGCGCTTCTCTGACACGCTTCGCGAAGGGCGAGGTCTCGAGCTCACGCGGCACGCGCTGACGCACGATGATCTCGCATTTCTTCAATACACCGGCGGTACGACCGGCGTTTCGAAAGGCGCGATGTTGAGTCACGGCAACATGGTCGCCAACGTACTTCAGTCTTCGGCTTGGACCGAAGCCGTACTACCGCGCGACGAAGTGGGTATCGCCATCACGGCGCTGCCGCTGTATCACATCTTCGCTCTCACGGCGAACTGCATCCTCTTCCTCAGGTTGGGGTGGACCAACGTACTCATCACGAACCCGCGCGACTTTCCGGGTTTCGTGGCCGAGCTCAAAAAATACAAGTTCACCTACATGTCTGGCGTGAATACTTTGTTCAACGCATTGCTGAACACGCCGGGATTCGATCAGGTCGATTTCAGCAAGTTGCGCTGCACGCTCGGCGGTGGCATGGCTGTTCAGCGCGCCGTGGCCGAACGCTGGAAGCAGGTCACCGGCTGCATTCTCACGCAAGCCTGGGGCCTCACCGAGACCTCGCCTGCTGCCTGCATCAACCCGATCGACGTCGACTTCAACGACTCCATCGGTCTGCCGATCTCCTCCACCGAAATCGGCATCGCCGATGACGACGGCAAAATGCTTCCCGTCGGAGAGGTCGGCGAAATCTGTGTGCGCGGTCCCCAGGTGATGAAGGGCTATTACAACCGACCGGAAGAAACCGCCAAAGTCATGTTGCCCGACGGCTGGTTGAGAACCGGCGACGTCGGTCGCATGGATCAGCGTGGCTTCGTCTATATCGAAGATCGCAAGAAGGACATGATCAACGTGTCCGGTTTCAACGTTTATCCGAACGAAGTCGAGAGCGTCGCCGTGACACACCCGGGTGTGCTCGAGGCGGCCGCCGTAGCCAAGAACGATGAACGCTCGGGTGAGGCCGTTGCGCTATTCGTCGTTCGCAAAGATCCCAAGCTCACCGAGGAGCAGATCATCGAGCACTGCCGCGGGGCACTCACCGGCTACAAAGTGCCGCGATACATCTACTTCCGCAGCGAATTGCCGAAAACCAACGTCGGAAAAATCCTGCGTCGCGCCTTGCGCGACGAAGCGCAGACACTCTGACGCGATCGCTCAGAACGGATCTGCGGGCGTAAAGAGTCGTCGGTGCTCGCCGATCGCATAGCGGTCGGTCATGCCCGCGACATAATCGGCCACGACCCGCGCGCGCGCCGCTTTGCCGCCCGATTGTTCGGCTGCCGCTGCCGCGTCGCGGTGCTCGCGCGGCAACAAGTCGATGTCGCCCATCATCGCCTCGAACAATTCGCGCAATACCTTTCGCGCCTTGTCCGTCATGCCAAGCACGCGATGATGTCGGTATAGATTCGCATTCAAAAACCACTTGAGTTCGATGTGCTCGGCGCGTACCGCATCGCTCAACGTGATGAGCGGATCCGCCCGAGTGCGCACCTCGTCGATCGAGCGAACGCCGGAGTCGAGAAGGCGGCTGCGGCTGGACTCGACGACGTCTCGCACCACGCGATTGATCATGCGCCGAATGGTCTCGTGGATGACGCGACGGCCGGCAAGTTCGGGATATCGAGCCATGACAGCCGAATGCTCCCGACCGAAGAGCGTCACTTCGCGCAAGGCATCGATTTCGACGAGCCCGGCCCGGAGCCCATCGTCGACATCGTGGTTGTTGTACGCGATGGCATCGGCGAGATTCGCAAGCTGCGCCTCGAGACTCGGCTGTCCGCGACGCAAGAATCGCTCGCCCAACTCGCCGAGTTGTCGCGCGTTGTTGAGCGAACAATGCTTGAGGATGCCCTCGCGCGTTTCGTAAGTGAGATTGAGGCCGGGAAAATCCGCGTAGCGCTCCTCGAGTAGATCGACGACGCGCAGCGACTGCAGGTTGTGTTCGAATCCGCCGTACTCGCGCATGCACTCGTTGAGTGCGTCCTGTCCGGCGTGTCCGAACGGTGTATGCCCAAGGTCGTGAGCAAGACAAATGGCTTCGGTGAGCGTTTCGTGCAATCCGAGCACACCGGCGATGGTGCGTCCGATCTGCGCGACTTCCATGGAGTGCGTCAGTCGCGTTCGATAAAGATCGCCCTCGTGGTTGACGAAAACCTGCGTTTTGTAGACGAGGCGTCGAAAAGCGTTCGAGTGCACGATGCGGTCACGGTCGCGTTGAAACTCGCCGCGCATCTCCGGCGACGGCTCGGGATAGACCCGACCTCTCGAGCTTGCATCGTGGGCGGCCCAAGGCGCGAGAGCGCCGCGGCTCGTCTGCGGCAGCGCCGCGCCAGTCATGAGAGATGTGCCTCAAGCGTCGCAGTCAACGCGTCGCCGGGATAATCATCGCTCACGAACGCCTTGCCGATACCGCGCAACAAAATGAGTCGAATACGGCCGTTTTTCACTTTCTTGTCCACGCTCATCGCGAGGCGGGCTGCATCGGCCGTCAGCTCACCGCGAGCATCGGTGCGCAAATCCAAACGTCGAAGCAGTTGGGCGATTCGGGCGACGTCGCTTGCCGCGAGGTATCCGCAGCGCTCGGAGAGCGAGGCCGCCATCAGCATCCCCGCCGCCACGGCTTCGCCGTGCAACCAACTCGAGTAGCCAGTCACGCTCTCGATGGCATGTCCGAAGGTGTGCCCGAAGTTGAGGAGTGCACGATCTCCCTGCTCGCGCTCGTCGCGCGCCACGATGGCAGCCTTGGTTTGGCAGGAGTGATGGATCGCATACGCCAAAGTTTCGGCATCGCGAGCCAGGAGTTTTTCCGCGTGAGACTCCAGCCACTCGAAGAATGTCGCATCGCAGATCAATCCGTACTTTACGACTTCGGCGAGCCCTGCGCGAAACTCGCGTGACGAGAGGCTGCGCAAGGTCGCAAGGTCGATGACGACCGCGCGGGGCTGATGAAAGGCGCCGATCATGTTCTTGCCGCGCGGATGATTGACGCCCGTCTTGCCGCCGACCGAAGAGTCGACCTGGGACAGCAGCGTGGTCGGAATCTGTACGAAATCGATGCCACGCTGGTAACACGCTGCCGCGAACCCGGCCATATCGCCGACTACGCCACCACCCAAGGCGACGATGAGATCGTCGCGGGCGAATCGATGCTCGATGAGCTGGTCAAAGATTGTCGAGGCCGTGACGAGCGTCTTGTGCTCCTCGCCGTCCGGCAAGACGATATCGTGCGTCGCGGCGCCCGATCGCGCAGCGTGGATACTCGCTGCATACAGCGGCGCGACCACCTCGTTCGTGACGAGAGCGACCTTGCGAGCCTTCAGCACATCGCCGAGCCATGCGGGATCGCGCAACAATCCGTCGCCGATGTAGATCGGGTAGGACCGCTCATCGAGCGGGACGGTCATGGAGTGGAGCAGCGTCATACCGAGCAAAGTATACGCGGGGCCATGCCGAGTCAGTCCGAGGGCAACCGTCTCAGAATTTGATCCACGACTTCACGCACCCGGTGCCCGTCGGTGCGCACGGTCAGCGTTGCGATCTCTGCGTAGAGCGGCGCACGCCGCGCCATCAGTTCGGCAAGTCGTCCGGGCAGATCATCCGCTCCTGCGAGGAGCGGTCGGCGCTCGCCTTGGCGGACTCTGACGAGTTGTTGCTCGATCGACGTCTCGAGGTAGATGACGATTCCCCCTTCGCGCAATCGCCGACGATTCTCATCCAGAAGGACCGCACCGCCGCCCGTCGACAGGACAATGCCTTGGCGACCCACCAGCTCGGTGATGAGGTCGCGTTCGCGTACTCGAAACCCTGCCTCGCCCTCTTTCTCGAAAATGAGCGGGATATCGACCCCGGTGAGCTTTTCCAGTTCCGTATCGCAGTCGACGAAAGGACGTCGGAGCGCGCGAGCGAGTTGGCGACCCACCGCGGACTTTCCGGAACCCATCGGTCCGACCAGAATGAGATTTCGTGTTTCGTGCATCTTCCGCGAGAAATCGTCCTGACGAGCCAAGCCTAACCGAAGGATGGGGGTCTCGGTGATGGGGCACCAGAACTCTCCATTCCGGTAACATGCCAGGGTCGTGAAGCGTTACCTGCCGAAAATCGCGTTTCTGGCTGCAGCGGGGCTCGCGATCAGCGCTCTCGCCATCGCCGCGCTCATCTCTGGCGCGTACCTCTACCTGCAACCCTCTCTGCCCACCGTCGAGGCCATGCGACAAATCGAGTTGCAGGTTCCGCTACGGGTGTACTCGCGGGACGGCAAGGTCATCGCACAGATCGGCGAACAGCGGCGCATCCCGGTGACCTACGACGACATCCCGCCCATGGTGCGTCAGGCCTTCATCGCGGCCGAGGACGATCGTTTCTTCGAGCATTCGGGATTCGATTACCAAGGAATCCTGCGCTCCCTCGCGGTCAACCTGCTTCCGGGCTCGCGGCTGCAGGGTGCCAGCACCATCACGCAACAAACCGCGCGCAATCTTTTTCTGACTCAAGATCGTACGTGGCGGCGAAAGGTGCAGGAGATGTTCCTCACTTATCGCATCGAAGAGGAATTCACCAAAGAAGAAATCTTTGGTCTTTATCTCAACGTCATCCACTTCGGAAAACGGACCTATGGCATCGCTGCCGCGGCCGATCTTTATTTCGGAAAGACGCTGGACCAACTGACGCTCGCAGAGGCGGCGACTCTGGCTCGCGTGCCGCAGGCGCCGTCGCGTTACAACCCCATCAATAATCCGGAGGCCGCGGCGCAACGCCGTGGCTACGTGCTGCGACGCATGCGCGAACTCGGCTACATCGACCGAGAGACCGAGGAGCGCGCGGCCGTCGAGAAGGTGTCCGCCCGCGAGCATGTCCAGGTGTTCGAGGTCGAGGCGCCCTATATCGCCGAAATGGCCAGACTCGAACTCGTGCAGCGCCTCGGCGCCTCGGCGCAAAACGAAGGCTACAAGATCTACACCACCATCGATCCGCGCATGCAGACGGCAGCGAACATGGCGGTCCGACAAGGGCTCCTCGACTACGATCGTCGGCAGGGCTGGCGGGGCCCGAAGACTCGGGTCGAGCTCCCGGCAAGCAACGATGCAAGCGAACTCGAGGCGCTGATCTCCGACCAGGATGCCAGCGGCTCCGTCTCGCCGGCCGTGGTACTCGACGTTCAGGAAAAATCGGTACGCGTTTACGTACGCGATGCCGGTATCGTCACCGTGCCCTGGGAAGGCCTCTCCTGGGCACGGCCCAAAATCAACGGTCGTCCCGGCAAGCCGCCGAAGACCGCTAGTGAGTTGCTGACCCGTGGAGACGTCATCCACGCCACGCTGCTGCCCGCACCACAGCTTGCACAGATTCCCGAAGCAGCTGCCGCGTTGGTGGCGCTCTCACCCGCCGACGGTGCGATCACTGCCCTCGTGGGAGGGTTCGATTATTTTGATCCGAACGCGGGCAAGTTCAATCGCGCCATTCAAGCCAAGCGACAGCCGGGCTCAGGGTTCAAGCCGTTTCTGTATTCGGCTGCGCTCGACAACGGTTTCACTCCCGCCTCCGTGGTGCTCGACGCGCCATTCGTGATCGACGATCCGAATATGGAAGAAGCCTGGCGCCCCGAAAACTCGAGCGGTGACTTCGGCGGACCGACTCGACTGCGCGAGGCACTCGTCAAATCGCGCAATCTGGTGTCGATCCGGGTTCTGCAAGCCATCGGCATGGGTCCGGCCATCGCCTATACCGAACGTTTCGGTTTCGAGCGTGCGAGTTTGCCGCGCAATCTCACGCTCTCGCTCGGCACGATGAGTGCCACGCCGCTTCAGGTCGCCTCAGGCTATGCGGTCTTCGCGAATGGCGGTCACCGGATCCAGCCGTGGTTCATCGAACGCATCGAGGATCCTTCCGGAGAGGTGGTGTTCCAGGCAGCGCCGAGACGCGTCGCGCTCGAATGTGATCCGCCCGATCCGTCAGCGATGGCGACGCCGGACGAAACGAGCGCACAAGAGCCTTCGAGCGAAGCCGATGCAGCGGAGACGGAAGGTCCGACCGTCGTGCCCCGTGGCTGCTCCTTGCCGGCGACCGAAATCGCTCCCCGCGTGATCAGCGCGCAAAACGCCTGGCTCATGACCGACATGCTGCGCGAGGTCATCACCCGCGGTACTGGACGTCGAGCATTGGCACTCGGTCGCAGTGACATCGCGGGCAAGACCGGTACCACCAACGAGGCGCGCGATACCTGGTTCAACGGTTATAACGCATCGCTCGTGGCAACCGTGTGGGTAGGATTCGATCAATCGCGACCTCTCGGTGAAGGTGAGGAAGGCAGTCGCACGGCCGTACCCATTTGGGTCGACTTCATGGCTGAAGCGCTGAAGGGCGTTCCGGATCGCCCGTGGTACATGCCGGGCGGACTGATGCAGGTTCGCGTATCGCCAGTCACCGGAGAACTTGCCGGAGCAGACGATCCGGATGCCATATTCGAAACCTTCATGGTCGATCGACTGCCCACGGGCAGTTCGTCGGGCACTCCCTCTGCAGACCCGCGGCGCCCGAACGACCAACCGGCCGAACCCATTTTTTGATCCGTCGTCATGAAAAAACTTCCGCCTCGGGCCGAAAACCTCAGACGAGCACTCGCTCAAGAGGCGGCTCGGGTGATGGCCGAACACGGAATCCGCGATTTTCTATTCGCCAAGCGTAAAGCCGCCGAACGATTCGGCGTGGTCGATGGCTCGGTTTTGCCTCGCAATACCGAAATCGAAGAGGCGTTGCAGGAATATCAACGTCTGTTCGGTGGCGAGGCGCATCTCGAGTCGCTGCAGGCGCAACGCGAAGTGGCACTCGATGTCATGCAGCGCCTCAAAGAATTTCAACCGCGTCTCGTCGGCTCCGTGTTGCACGGTACGGCGACCGACCACGACGACGTCTTGCTTCACGTCTTTGCCGATCGCGCAGAGTCGGTGACGTTTCGACTGATGGATCAGGGCGTACCGTTCGAAGTTGGCGAGCGGCGTACACGCCTCGATGCCGAACGCATCGTGCATCAACCGGCGTTGCGGCTCGAAGTCGATGGTCAGCCGGTGGAGATCGTGGTGTTCACGGTCGATGGAATCCGGCAGGCGCCGATCAGTCCGGTCGACGGCAAACCGATGCGGCGTGCGGACATGAACGAAGTCTCCGCTCTCGTAGCCGCAGGTTACGGCGGAGAGACGAGCGCTCGCTGAATCTCAGGAGCGCTTGGCGATCGGCGTGTAGTCGCGCTTGACCGGACCTGTGTAGAGCTGACGCGGGCGGCCGATCTTGTAGGCCGGGTCGCTGATCATCTCCTGCCAATGTGCCACCCATCCCGCCGTGCGCGCGATCGCGAACATGACGGTGAACATCGAGCGTGGGATGCCGAGAGCGCTGTAGATGATGCCGGAGTAGAAGTCGACGTTCGGGTAGAGCTTGCGCGAAATGAAGTAATCGTCCTTGAGGGCGATTTCTTCGAGGCGCTGGGCGAGCTCGAGCAACGGATTGTCGGCGCGCCCCATCTTCGCGAGCACTTTGTGACACATCTCGCGGATGATCTTCGCGCGCGGGTCGAAATTCTTGTAGACGCGGTGACCAAAGCCCATGAGACGCACGTTGCTCGACTTGTCTTTGACCTGTGCCAGGAACTTCGGAATGTTGTCGACGCTGCCGATTTCTTCGAGCATTTCGAGTACGGCTTCGTTTGCGCCACCATGCGCCGGCCCCCAGAGGGCCGAGACACCCGCAGAGATGGCGGCATAGGGGTTCGCGCCCGTCGAGCCCGCAAGGCGCACCGTCGAGGTACTCGCATTTTGCTCGTGGTCGGCATGCAGGATGAGCAGCAGGTCGAGAGCCTGCGAAGCCAGCGGATCGACGTGATACGGCTCGCAGGGCACGGCATAGAACATGTGCAGCAAGTTGCTGCAGTAGTCGAGATCGTTGCGCGGATAGACGAACGGCTGACCCACCGAACGCTTGTACGCTGCCGCGGAAATCGTCGGCAGCTTCGCGATGATGCGATGCATGAAGATTTCGCGGTGACGCGGGTTATTGATGTCCATCGAGTCGTGGTAGAACGCGGACATCGAGGCCACGATCGCGCTGACCATGGCCATGGGGTGCGCATCGTAATGAAACCCGTTGTACATGCGCAGCAACGACTCGTTGATCATCGTGTGGCGTTGGATGCTCACGCTGAAATCGGCAAGCTGTTTTTGATCGGGAAGCTCGCCGTTGTTGAGGAGATAAGCCACCTCGACGAAAGAACTCTGCGCCGCCAGCTGCTCGATGGGATAGCCGCGATACAACAAGACGCCCTGATCGCCATCGATGTAGGTGATGCGGCTTTCGGTACTGGCCGTCGCCATGAAACCCGGATCGAAAGTGAAAACACCGTGGTCTTTGTTGAGAGCGCCGATGTCTACGACGTCAGGACCGATGGTCCCGGAGCGCACCGGCAAGGCGCTCGTTTTGCCCGAGGAGAGATCTTTAAGTTCGAAGTTCTTGGTAGTCATGGCGTGAAGATCGTCGTGTTGAAGCTCGTCGCAGAAACGCGACGAATCGCTACGAAATTGACACGGCGGACGCTCATAATCAAGGCGCCGCGAATGATTTTTTTATTCGCTCGTGGTCATTCGACCACCTTGTAGAGGGTTCCCGGCTGCAGCTTCCGGTCGGGATACAAACCGTTGATGAGCAAGAGCTCTTCCCGCGGATACTTCTCGACCGGCATGTCGTCGGCGTAGTCCTCGAGTCGAGTGTCTGCCGTGGCCGTCAGGATTCGCAGGCGGTAGGGCTCGGCCAGCGGAAACTCGGAGGGCTTCAACGGACGAAGGGTTTCGGCGACCGACAAAAACAATCCGTCGGCCTCGGGAACAGCCCCTCGCGACGAGCGACTCGCACCCGCGAACAAATAGGCGCTCTTGTCTCGATAAAGCACGGTCCACCGAACGGGCCCCGCTCCGTTGTCGAGCGGAGAACCGGAGGTCGTGCGCACCGTGTACCCCTCCATGCCGTTGATCTGTACCGGCTTGCCGCCCGACAGCGTGGCACCGCGCAGCTGGGAGAACAGGAACTCGCGCGGCCCCATCGTCGGCGGATAACTGCGCAACGTGATGTGCATCAACGTGTCTTTGTTCGGAGTGTAGGCAACGAGCGCATCGCGCTGGTTCTCCACCGTCCAGGCGCGAGGAAAAGCGACCGTGACGCCAAGCTCGGCGTGATACAGACGGTTCCCGCGCACGATGCCCTGCGCCCGACTCGAGCCGAAGGTGAGTCCGTCGATGGCCTTCATGTATCGCTCGCGGTTGTCGATCCAACCGCCCTCGGGCCCCGACTCGAGGTTGGCCGAAGCCTTCGCCGCTTGCACGGCGCGCGCGTCGGGCGCCGGATGGGAGGAAAACATGCCGTGATACACGCGCGGCTCGCGACCTTCGGCGCGGGCCCGATCGATTTCGAAGCGCTCACCGCGCTTGAACATGTCGAAGACCTCGCCCATGGCTTCGGGTCGGTATCCGGCGCGAACGGCATACTTCAAGCCGATGCGATCGGCTTCCAACTCATTCTCTCGACCATACCCACGCATCCAAGCCGTTGCGCCGAGATTCGCGAGATCGGCAACGGCACCCGAGCCGGTGTAGATCGCGGCAGCGGTCGCCGCGAGCGTCGCCAACACGCCGCGAGTCATCCTTTTCTGGGGGTGCTTCGCCGTGACGTGCGCAATCTCGTGCCCGAGTACCGAAGCGAGTTCCGCCTCGGAGTTGAGTTGGATCAGCAAGCCGCGGTGGATGTAGACGTAGCAACATCCGGTCGTGAACGCATTGATGGAGTCGTCGTCCAGCACGACGAATTTCCACTCCTCCTCGGCCATGCTGCTTTGTCGGGCCACGCGCTGCCCGATCTCGCTGACGTAGTCTTGGAGCGCCTGATTCTCGTAGACCCCGTAAGCCTTGAGGATCTGCTCATGTGCCTTTCGAGAGTTCGAACTCTCCTGCGACTTTCGTTCGGTCGGCTTGCGCGACGACGTCTGGGCATCGAGCTGCGGCGCCAAGGCGACCGCCATCGCAAACAAAAGGGTGGCGAGAATTCTGGACGTCTTCATGTCGCGATCCGGGACTCCACGAAATATCGACGATCAGACGCTAGCAGAAGTTCCGGTCGATCCGGATAAGGTCGACCCAGAAATGACAAAGCGCCCGTCCGGGCGCTTGGTCTCGATTGTTTGCACGGACCGCGTGACGCGACCCCTGCCGCTTCAGCGCGTGGCGGTGGAAGCGTACTTCTTGCGGAACTTGTCGACGCGGCCCGCTGTGTCGAGGATCTTCTGTTTGCCCGTGTAGAACGGGTGGCAGTTCGAGCAGACTTCGAGCGAGAGGTCCTGACCGAGGGTCGAGCGCGTCTGGAAGGTGTTGCCGCAAGAGCAGGACACCTTGATCTCGTTGTATTCCGGGTGAATCGAGGGCTTCATGACCGACCTTCCAAATTAGCGGGCAGGACGAAAAAGGGCGCGCAGTCTAAGCGCGGCAACCCGGTTTCGACAAGGGCCGAGAGGTCCGGATGGGGTACGGGGGTCGATTTGGCGGCCCAAGTTGCTGAAAACTGTGGATAAGTCTGTGGAATAGCGGGCCTCCGACTGGGGCCCTTTTCGTCGTTTTGGCCTTTTTAGGGCCTTCTTCAAAAAATTAAGACAAAGATTTAATTATAAAAATCATGGGGTTACAGATCCTTTTTTGTAGTAAAACTGAAAAAATCACGTAATTCGCGAGTTCGACGGGGTTTTTTGTCCGCTGTGCATACTTTTCGACCCCTCGTCGGGCAGAAATTCCAGCAACACCTCATTGAGAAACCGAAATCCGACCGCGGTCGCGAGCACCCGTCCCCGGCCTGGTGACGAATCGGCGAGAGCCAACAGCCCGCGATCCCGAAGCCGCCGCACCACCGGATCCACCGAGTCCCAATGCAATCCTGTGCGGGATTCGAACGTCTCGATATCGAAACCTGCCGTCAGTCGCAGGGCATTCAGCATGAACTCGAAGGGTCGCTGATCATCCTCGACGTCATGCCAGACGAGACCGCCCTCCGGATCGCGCTGATAACGACGCGGCTCCCGAGGTTGCGTACTTCTCGACACGCTGATGCCACCCTCGGCTCGGACTCTCGACAGCTTGCCGTGCGCGCCCGCGCCGATGCCGAGATAGTCGCCGAAGGTCCAATAGACGAGGTTGTGTGCGCAGTCGAAACCTTCGCGCGCATAAGCGGAGACCTCGTACCGGCGATAACCCTCCTCTGCAAGGCGCGCGCTCGCAATCTCCAGCATGCGCGACACCTCGTCGTCGATAGGCAGCCCTGAAGGCGGGCGCGCAGCGAAAGGCGTACCCGGCTCGAGTGTCAGGCTGTAATGCGAGATTTGCGCCGGTGCGAGCGCGAGCGCGGCTTCGATGTCTCGAAGGGCGCCAGTCTCATCTTGCTCGGGCAAGCCGTACATCAGGTCGATGTTGAAATTGAACAGCCCCGCAGCGTGCAATTCCGCGGCGGCGGCCCGTGTTTCGTCGGACGAGTGAATCCGCCCGAGCCTGCGCAGCGCCCGTTCGTCAAAACTTTGAGCACCGAGCGAGACACGATTGACGCCCGCTGCTGCGTACTCTGCGAATCGTCCGCGTTCGATCGTGCCGGGGTTCGCCTCGAGCGTGATCTCCGCATCGGCCGCGAGGCCCGGCCCCGCTCGAACCGCATCGATCACGCGCCCGATGGCGGCCGGTGAGAACAAACTCGGTGTGCCGCCACCCATGAAGATGGTGGAGACGCGACGATCGCCTATCGACGCGGCCTGAGATTCGCATTGATGGGCGAGATCGCGAAGGAGGGTCGCCACATACGACTCCTCCGGCACTCGCTCTCGACCTGGAACGTCTTCGCGCAACGCATGCGAGTTGAAATCGCAGTAGGGGCACTTGCTGACACACCACGGAAAATGGATGTACAGACTGAGAGGCGTCTCGCGGGTCATGGCTCCGCGCAGTTTAGGTTCTACGCAGTCGTGCGTGCAGATCGCGCAGCGCCGAGCCACGATGACTCTGCGCGTGTTTCTCCGCCGCGACGAACTCGGCGACGCTTCGCGTCTCCCCTCGAGGTGCAAACACCGGGTCGTAACCGAAGCCGCCGCTGCCTCGCGGCGAGTGCAGGATGACGCCTTCCCATACGCCACGGCCGAGCACCGGTGCCGGGTCGTCGGCACTTTGGACCAAAGCGATCACGCAACGAAAGCGCGCCGATCGCGATCCGTCCGGCACCGACTGCATGGCCTCGAGCAGTTTTTTCAGATTGGCGAGATCACCGGCGCCCTCGCCGGCATAGCGCGCAGAGCGTACGCCCGGCGCGCCACCGAGCGCATCGACCTCGAGCCCTGAGTCGTCGGCCATCGCAGGCAGACCACTACGGGCCGAAGCGTAGCAGGCTTTCAGCAAGGCATTGTCTTCAAAGGTTTCACCGGTCTCGTCGGGAGGCTCGATACCGAACTCGGACTGCGGCAAAAACTCGAAGCCGAGCGGACCGAGCATGTCGGAGAACTCGCGGATTTTCCCGGCATTGCCGGTGGCGAGCACGATCCGCATCGCTCAGGGCTTGCCCGTCTTGAGCGCTTCGCGCTGCAGTTCGTGCAATCGCGAGATACCGCCAGAGGCCAAGGCCAACATGGCGTCGAGTTCCTCGCGACGGAATGCATGTCCTTCGGCCGTCCCCTGAATCTCGACGAACGTACCGCCGTCTTTCATGACGATGTTCATGTCCGTCTCCGCTTGGGAGTCCTCGGCATAATCGAGATCGAGTACGGGCGCGCCGCCGCAGATACCCACCGATACGGCTGCCACTTGCCCATGCAGGGGCGATCGCGAAAGTGAGCCGCGGGCGATCAGGGTCTGACAGGCGTCGACCAAAGCCACATAGCTTCCCGTGATGGCGGCGGTACGCGTACCACCATCGGCCTGCAAGACATCGCAATCGAGCGTCACGGTGCGCTCGCCGAGCGCAGCCATGTCGATGACTGCACGCAAGCTGCGGCCGATCAATCGCTGAATCTCCTGAGTACGCCCCGATTGCTTGCCCTTCGCCGCTTCACGAGCCGATCGAGTATGCGTCGCGCGCGGCAGCATTCCGTACTCGGCCGTCACCCATCCCTGACCACGCCCACGCAGGAATCCTGGGACGCCTTCTTCGATACTGGCCGTGCAAAGCACGCGTGTTCCACCAAACTCCACCAGTACCGACCCCTCGGCATGTCGGGTGAAGTGACGATGGAAGCTCACGGGACGAAGTTGGTCGGGACTACGACCGCTCGGGCGTTGAAACATCTTTGATTTCCGTGTCGGATAGACCAGTGGGATAAACTGCGCGCTTTATACACCCCGGCCGACTTCGACGCACGACAGCGGCGGCCGCGAGCAGAGGACTCTCGATGATCAGCAGCATGACGGGCTTCGCGCGACGCGAGGTGAGCGGCCCTTTCGGCGAACTCACCTGCGAGCTGCGCAGCGTCAACCACCGATATCTGGAGCCAGGGTTCCGGCTACCCGAGGAGTTGCGCTCTCTGGAAGGCGAGTTGCGGCAGTTGCTCGCCAAGGAGCTCCGACGCGGCAAGCTCGATTGCACGATCCATCTTCGTGGCTCCCACCAAGCCGAGCGGGAATTGAGCATCGATGAAGCAGCGCTGCAACGCCTGCTCACCCGAACGGGCGAGATCGCCTCGCGGCTTTCGATCGGCACCGCCGCGCGGGTCGACCCACTCGATGTACTGCGATGGCCCGGCGTTCTCAAAGACGATGCTCCCGACACCGAGAGCTTGCACGGCGCTTGCCGGGCTTTGTTTCAAGACGCCGTACGCGACATGGCCGCGGCGCGTCGACGTGAGGGTCAAAGATTGCACGAACTCATCGAGCAGCGCTGCAGCGCACTCGCTGAGCTCTTGACCGGTTTGCGATCGCGCATGCCCGAGTTGCAGGCGCGCTTGCGTACCCGTCTGCAAGATCGACTCGCCGAACTTGGTACCACAGTAGATGCCGGTCGTTTCGAACAAGAGGTCGCGTTGCTGCTGCAGCGCGCCGACGTCGACGAGGAGCTAGATCGTCTCGACGGACACATCGCCGAAATCCGACGCGTGATCGAAGGTGACGAAGCCGCCGGTCGCCGGCTCGACTTTTTGATGCAGGAGCTCAATCGCGAAGCGAACACCTTGTCATCGAAATCCCAGGAAATCGACGTCACGCGCATCGCGGTCGACATGAAGGTTTTGATCGAACAGATGCGCGAGCAGGTGCAAAACATCGAATGAGTGGTCGGCTTTTCGTGATCGCCGCGCCCTCGGGTGCGGGCAAGACCAGCCTCGTCAAGGCAGCGCTCGCGCGCGAGCCGAATCTTCGCGTATGCGTATCGCACACGACCCGTGCCCGGCGTGCCAACGAAGTCGACGGTCGCGATTACCACTTCGTCGCCGTCGACCAATTCAAAGAAATGATCGCGGCAGACGGCTTCCTCGAATATGCGCCGGTGTTCGATAATTTCTACGGCACCAGCCGAAAGGCGCTCGAGGAAGCTTTCGGTCGCGGGCATGACGTGATCCTCGAAATCGACTGGCAGGGCGCGCAGCAGGTGCGCGAGCGGACACGCAATCCGGCGACGGGCGAGACAGGCTGCATCAGCCTCTTCGTACTCCCCCCTTCGAGGGCGGAGCTCGAGCGACGACTGCGTGGCCGCGGAACCGACAGCGAATCGGTGATCGCCCGTCGATTGCGCGATGCCGTCGCCGACATGAGGCATCACGACGAGTTCGACTACGTCATCGTCAACCAGGATTTCGATCAGGCCGTGTCCGACTTGCTGCGCATCGTGGCCGGAGACGCCGAGGACCTTGCCGGGAATCGGGCCTCGCTCGCACCTCTGTTAAGCGACCTGCTCGCCTAAAGCCGCCCCACACGCCCCACCCGCCTCGCGCCAGAAGGCGCCGCTGCTGCGGAAGACACAGGCGCCTAGGGGTGCCGCTGCTGGCGGTGAACCCCCGCACTGGCCTATACTTGCCGGCCAATTTCAGGTTATTCCGGGTTCATCCCGAGGGCTTCTCCACATGGCGCGAATCACCGTCGAAGACTGTCTCCAGAACGTCGACAACATCTTCCAGCTCGTGATCCTCGCTTCACAGCGTGCTCGACGGCTGGCCAATGGCGCCGAGTCGACCGTGCCCTGGGAAAACGACAAGCCCACCGTCGTCGCCCTGCGCGAAATCGCCGCGGGCAATATCACCCCCGAAATGCTGCTCGAGCCCGAGCCGGAACCCGAGCCGGAGCCGAGCCTGCTGCCCGACATCATGGAGCCCGATCCGGGTTTCCGGGCTCCCCAGTTCGGTCTCGGAGACTGATCGCGCGGCCCTGACAGGGCGGAGGCACTTTGGATTATGCGCAGACACTGCTCGGCTTCCTGCCCGGCGGTTCACGCAGGACCCCCGGCCTCAAGGAGCTGCTGAGCGCTGCCAGCGCCTATCTGCCCCCCGAGCACGTCGAGCGCATTCGCGAAGCCGCCGAGTTCGGCGCCGAAGCCCATCGAGGTCAAAAGCGCAAAACGGGTGAACCGTACATCGCGCATCCCGTCGCAGCCGCCGAAGTCCTTGCGAACCTGCGGCTCGATGCCGACACCATCGTTGCGGCCATTCTTCACGACGTCATCGAAGACACGCCGATCGCCAAGGAAGATCTGGCCAGTCGCTTCGGCCAGACCGTCGCGGACATCGTCGACGGCGTCACCAAACTCGACCAGATCCAATTCAAGAGCCGCGAAGAGGCGCAGGCCGAGTCGTTCCGCAAGATGCTGCTCGCGATGGTCCGTGACCTGCGGGTCATCCTGGTGAAGCTCGCCGATCGTCTGCACAACATGCGGACGATCGAGGGGATGGCCCTGCCGCGCCGGCGCGCGGTCGCGCGCGAGACGCTCGACATCTATGCGCCGCTCGCCGAGCGTCTGGGTCTTTATTCCATGAAGCTCGAGCTCGAGGACCTCGGCTTCCGCGCGCTTTATCCGCGCCGATACAAGGTCATCGAAAAGGCGCTCAAGCGGGCTCGCGGCAACCAGAAAGAATTTCTCACGCGCATTTCGGAGAACATCGGGACTGCGCTGGCCAAGGCCGGCATCGAAGCCGAGGTCGAAGCGCGAGAAAAACATCTCTACAGCATCTATCGGAAGATGCATCGCAAGCGCACGTCACTGTCGGAGATCGTCGACGTGTACGGACTGCGCGTCATCGTCGAGTCCGTCGATCACTGCTATCGCGCGCTCGGTGTCGTCCACGGCGCGTATCGTCCGATGCCGGGTCGCTTCAAAGATTACATCGCGATTCCGCGCGTCAACGGCTATCAATCGCTGCACACCACGCTGTTTGGACCCAACGGGCAGCCCATCGAGGCGCAGATTCGCACCCGCGACATGCATCGGGTCTCCGAGTCGGGCATCGCCGCACATTGGAAGTACAAGTCTGGAGAAGCCTCGGCTGGACACGAGCAAGCGCGCGCCCGTGAGTGGCTATCGAACCTGATCTCGATGCAGGAGGCAGGATCTTCCGAAGAATTCCTGGAGAGCGTTCGTCTCGATCTCTTTCCAGACAAGGTTTACGTGTTCACGCCCAAGGGCAAGATTCTACGGCTGCCTCGCGGAGCAACCGTGGTGGACTTCGCCTACGCCGTACACACCGATGTCGGAAATCGATGCGTCGCCGCCAAGGTCGATCGCAGACTCGCACCGCTGCGCACACAGTTGCGAAATGGGCAGACGGTCGAAATCGTCACTGCTCCGGGCGCCATACCGAACCCTTCCTGGGTCAATTTCGTCGTCACGGCCAAAGCTCGTGCCGCCATCAGGCAATATCTGAAAGGACTACGACGATCGGAGGCGATCGAACTCGGACAGCGACTCGTCAATCAATCGCTTGCGGAGTTTGATCTCTCGCTCACCGATATCAGCGAAACCGCCCTCGCTGCCACAGCCGGTGAACTCGGCATGACGGACACCGACGAGCTTTTCGAAAAGGTGGGGCTGGGCGAGCGTCTCGCGCCTCTCATCGCCCGTCGACTCGGGCCTGCCGCACCCTCGGCCTCGGCGACCGACGGCGGCGAAGCCGGCGAGAGCGCTCCTGCGCCGCTCGCGATCGCCGGAACGGAAGGACTACTCGTCAGTTACGCGCGATGCTGCTTCCCGGTACCGGGAGATCCGATCCTCGCTTATCTATCGAGTGGGCGAGGCATCATCGTGCACCGCGAGGACTGCGCGAACGTCGACGACTATCGCAAGCACCCGGAAAAATGGATTTCTGTCGCCTGGGCCGAACAGCCTGGCCGGATGTTCGGCTGCGAACTGCGCGTCGAGGTGCAAAATCGCATGGGTGTTCTCGCCGCCGTGGCCTCGGCCATCGCCGGTACGGAAACGAACATCGATCACGTCGAACTGGAAGAGCGCGACACCGATACCTCCGTGCTCATCTTCGAAGTACGCGTTCGAGACCGCCAGCATCTCGCGAGCGTCATACGGGTGATCCGCCGGATGCCCGACGTACTGCGGCTCTCGCGTACACTTGCGGTCAGAACCCGCGACGAGTAATCCGCGGCCGAAAATTCCAAGAGGTTCACGATATGACGCGACAAATCATCCAAACACCCGACGCACCTCAAGCCATCGGCACCTACTCGCAGGCCGTCAGAGTCGGTCCGACCGTCTACATCTCGGGTCAGATTCCGCTCGATCCCGCGACGGGCGAAATGGTCAGCGGCGATATCGAAGCCGAGATCCGCCGAGTCTTCGACAACTTGTCTGCCGTCGCCAAGGCCGCGGGCGGTTCGCTCAAGCACGCGGTGAGGGTCACGGTGTTCCTCACCGACCTCTCGAACTTCGCGAAGGTCAATGAAATCATGGCGACCTACTTCCCGCAGCCCTGGCCGGCACGCGCCGCGTTGGGTGTCTCGCAGTTGCCGAAGGGAGCGAGAGTCGAGATCGATTGCATCCTGCACCTTGACTGAACCCCGAGAACAACGCCCGGTCACGGCGCTGCGCGGCGTAGGGGACGCGCTGGCGGCTCGACTCGCCGTGCTCGGCGTGACGACCGTACAAGACCTGCTTTTCGTCCTGCCCACACGGTACGAAGATCGTACCCGTGTCCAGCCTATCGGCTCGCTGCTCGCCGGTCATCGCGCGGTCGTCGAAGGTGAGGTGCAACTGACGGAGGTCGTCTACCGACGACGCCGGCAGATGTTGTGCCGCATCGCAGACGGCTCGGGCTTTCTCACCCTGCGCTTCTTCTACTTTTCGGGCGCACAACAGGAAGGTCTCGCACGCGGTACGCGTATCCGGTGTTTCGGTGAAGTGCGACGAGGTCCGCTCGGGCCCGAGATGGTCCACCCCGAATACCGAAGGATCTTCGACGACCGTGCCCCGCTCGAAGACTCTCTGACACCGGTTTACCCGGCGACCGAGGGTGTGAGCCAAGGCCGACTGCGGATGCTCATCAACATGGCGCTTCGAGAACTCGACACCGCGGGTGTACGCGACTGGTTACCGAGTTCGATCATCGCGCCGCTCGGCTTACCTCCTCTTCGCGATGCGTTGCGCTACGTCCATCGGCCTCCGGTCGACGCCGCCCTCGACGAACTCGAGGCTGGAAAACATCCGGCACAACGGCGTCTCGCTTTCGAGGAGTTGCTCACGCATCAGACGGTGATGCGTCGACTCCGAGAGTCCTCGAGGACCGATCCGGCGTGGGCACTCGACGATGCTGACGGGCTCGAATCGCGGTTCATCGCGGCGCTGCCCTATTCATTGACGGGCGCCCAGCAGCGCGCGCTCGATGAAGTCGACGCCGATCTCGCTCGCGAGCGACCGATGGTGCGGCTCGTCCAGGGCGATGTGGGCTGTGGCAAGACCGTCGTCGCTGCGGCGGCGGCGGCGCACGCCGTGGGGAGCGGACGACAAGCGGCGCTCATGGCGCCGACGGAGCTGCTCGCCGAGCAGCATCAAAGAAATCTAGATGCCTGGTTCCGGCCTCTAGGGGTTACCGTGGGTATGGTATCGGGCTCGCAACCGGCCCGTACGCGTCGTAGTGCGCTCGAGGCCGTGGCATCCGGTGACGTGCAGATCGTGGTCGGCACCCACGCGCTCTTTCAGGAAGGCATGCAATTCCGCGACCTCGCGCTCGTCATCGTCGACGAACAACATCGTTTCGGCGTGCAGCAACGCCTACGTCTCGCAGAAAAAGGACAGGCGAGCGGGCGTCACCCTCATCAGCTCATCATGACGGCGACGCCCATTCCGCGAACGCTGGCCATGACGGCTTATGCAGATCTCGACGTCTCGGTGATCGACGCCCTGCCTCCGGGAAGAACCCCGGTCAAAACAGTGGTCGCTGCGGAGACTCGACGGGATGAGGTCGTCGCAAGAATCGATGCGGCCTGTCGCGAAGGTAGTCAGGCTTATTGGGTCTGTCCGCTCATCGAAGAGTCTGAAGAGTTGCAATGCCAGGCGGCTGAAGAAACTGCAGCCGTGCTTGCCGAGGCTTTGCCTCATCTGGTCGTCCGCCTCGTCCATGGTCGGATGAAGCCGCGCGAGAAGGACGCCACCATGATGGCGTTCAAAGCCGGAAAAATTCATCTGCTCGTCGCCACGACCGTGATCGAAGTCGGTGTCGACGTACCCAATGCCACACTCATGGTGATCGAGAACGCGGAGCGCATGGGTCTCGCCCAGTTGCATCAATTGCGTGGACGCGTGGGTCGCGGCTCGCGTGAAAGCGGCTGCGTGCTGCTCTACCGCGCGCCGCTCGGTCCGCTCGCACGGGCGCGACTCAATGCCATACGCGAGAGCAACGACGGCTTCGAAATAGCACGACGTGATCTCGAGTTGCGCGGGCCCGGTGAATTGCTGGGGACGAAACAGACGGGTCTTGCGCGAATGCGGGTTGCGGATCTGATTCGCGATGCTGATCTGTTGCCGAAAGTGCAGGAAGCCGCCGAGATCCTGCTGTCGTTGCATCAAGATAGAATCGCACCCCTGACCCAAAGATGGATCGGAACGGATGAACGATATGGCCGCATCGGCTGATTCCACTTCGCTGCCGCCTGCGGTGCCCGCCGCGGCGATGTGGCTGCCCGCGAGCGCGCTCAATTGCTATGTCGGCGATCCTGCCATGCGCTCTTGGCTGCTCACCCCAGGATTGCTCACCCAACGTATTCGCGAAGCGGCAGGCGACGGATTCGCCATGCACTGCCTGCACGAAGGTTTGCTCGACGGAGAACACATTCGCGAAATCGACATGTGTTGCGATGGCGTCGTCTGGATGTTCGCGCATACGCGCGTTCCCGTCGCAACGCTGAAAGCACAGCCGTGGCTCGGGCAGATCGGCACTCGGACCTTGGGGGAGGCGCTCGCAGATCGTCAGAACCTTCGGCGAGAGGATTTTCGCTACGCACAGCTTTACCCCGACAGCTGGCTCACCGAACGCGCGCTGCGACACGCACGACTTCTGCCGCAGCCCTTGTGGGTACGTCACTCCGCATTCAACGTGGATGGGTCTCCGTTCGATCTTTACGAAGCGTTTCTGCCGACCATCGGACGTCGCAGCGTTGACGCGACCCCGCCGTGACTCCTGCCCTCAAACGACGCCTGCACGAATATGTATTGCTGACGAGGCTCAATCGTCCGATCGGAACACTGCTGCTGCTATGGCCTGCACTCTGGGCGCTCTGGCTCAGTGCTGGCGGTATACCGGATCCCCTCATCCTGACCGTGTTCGTGCTCGGCACACTGCTCACGCGCTCTGCCGGCTGCATCATCAATGATTTTGCGGACCGGAATTTCGACCCGCATGTTGAGCGCACCCGTGATCGGCCCCTCGCTGCGCGGCGCATATCACCCTACGAAGCCATCGCCCTCTTCGTGGCACTGATGCTGCTCGCGTTCATCTTGGTCCTGCAACTCGATACGAAAACCGTGTTGTTCTCGCTCGTCGCCGCAGGTCTGCTGGCCACCTACCCGTTGTTCAAAAGATTCTTCCCGGCGCCGCAGCTCTACCTCGGTCTCGCCTTCGGTTGGGCAGTGCCGATGGCTTTCATGGCAACGCAGGGGGAAGTGCCGCAGGTCGCCTGGCTCGTCTTCGCCGCCACCGTGATCTGGGCCGGCATCTACGACACGTTTTACGCCATGGTGGATCGTGACGACGATCGGCGCATCGGCATCAAATCGACCGCCCTGCTCTTCGGTCGCCACGATTTGCTCATCATTTCTTTGTTACAGACGTCGATGCTCGCGATACTCGCGCTGGTCGGCCTGCTCGCCGACTTAGGATGGATTTATTTCCTGAGCGTCGCGGCGACCGCGGGGCTCTTCGTCTCGCAGACTTGGTCTGCCCGAGGTCGGAGCCGCGAGGCCTGCTTCCGCGCCTTTCTCGACAACCACTATGTCGGCATGGTGCTCTTTGCGGGTATCGCTCTGGCGACGGCCCAGCGCTGAACATCGATTACGCCTGCCTCGAGCAGCGCATTCCGTGCGGCATCGAGTGTCGCGCCGGTAGTGACGACATCGTCGACGAGCGCTACCCGGCGCACACCTGACGCCTCGAGCTCGTGCACGAGGTCAGGCGCCACGATGAATGCGCCTTCGACGTTACGCCGCCGCTCGGCGGCATGTAGACCCGTCTGCGACGGCGTGGCGCGCTTGCGCAACACCCCATCGAGGCGCACGGGGCGATGCAGCCAATCTCCGACGTATGTCGCGATGAGCGAAGATTGATTGAACCCGCGGCTGCAGAGGCGCTCGGGGTGCAGCGGCACCGGAATGAGGACATCGGGCCTCAGCGCCTCACGCGCGGCCACCGCAAGCAGTCCACCGAAAAGGCGGGCCGCGCATCGATCGCCACCATACTTGAGCGCCTTCAAAGCTCGATCCACGGGATCGCGGTAAGCCAAGGCGGCGAGACTCGATACACCGATCTCGGTTTCCGAGCTCCACGGCAGTTCGGAGCAGCACTTGGCACATAAATCGATGGGCCCGAGATCCCCCTCGGCTTGGCAGAAATAACATCGCGGTGGCAGGCCCATGAAGGTCCAGCGAGCTCGCCACGGCAGACGAGACCCGTGTTCGCCCAGCCAAAGTCGCAGGGTATCGATTGTCGACTCGATAGGCTCTTGCAAGTTGACAGCCTCCCCCGCCCTTGAGGAACATCCGGGCGGCAGTGCCGAAGGCTGCCCTCGGGCCACCCCCTCTGGCAGCCCGCGAAATTCGTCATCGCATCGGGAAACACCATGACCGACTACGCCGTCCGCCACGATTGGTCCATCGAAGAAGTCGAGGCGCTGTACGCGCTGCCGTTCCAGGATCTTTTGTTCCGAGCGCAATCGGCGCATCGCGAGCATCAGCCACCCAACACGGTGCAGATGAGCACGCTCCTGTCGGTCAAGACGGGGGCATGTCCCGAAGACTGCGCCTACTGCCCCCAAAGCATCCGATACGACACGGGTCTCGACCGCGAAGCCTTGATGGCCGTCGCCGACGTCGCAGAACGCGCACGGGCCGCCAAAGAGGCGGGCGCCACGCGTTTCTGCATGGGAGCCGCATGGCGATCGCCAAAGAAAAAAGACATCGACGTGATGACCGCGATGATTCGCGAAGTGAAGGCGCTTGGCCTAGAAAGCTGCGCCACGCTCGGCATGCTCAACCGCGAGCAGGCCAAAGAATTACGCGAAGCGGGTCTCGATTACTACAACCACAATATCGATACCTCCCCGGAGTTCTACGACAAGATCATCACGACGCGCGATTTCCAGGATCGGCTGGACACGCTCGAAGCCGTTCGCGAGGTCGGCATGAATGTCTGTTGCGGCGGCATCGTCGGCATGGGCGAGACGACGAAAGATCGCGCGCGCATGCTGCAGGTACTCGCGAACCTTCCGCAGCATCCCGAGAGCGTGCCGATCAACCAACTCGTCGCCGTGCCCGGGACGCCGCTCGCCAACCAGGCGCCCATCGATCCGTTCGATTTCGTTCGCACGATCGCCGTGGCGCGCATCCTCATGCCGAAATCTGCGGTACGGCTGTCCGCGGGCCGCGAGCAGATGTCGGATGAACTCCAGGCGCTCGCTTTCTTTGCGGGCGCCAATTCAATTTTTTATGGAGAGAAGTTGCTCACCACGGGCAATCCAGACGTCGAGCACGATCGCGAGTTGCTCCAACGCCTCGGCATGCGTACCGCAACCGGAGCACCCGGTGCGCTGCACGCCTGAGGCCATCGCCGCCGCACTCGGCGACATCGACTCTCGAAATCTCCGTCGTCGACGCCAAATCGCCCCGGACGGTCGCGTCAACTTTTGCAGCAACGACTATCTCGGCCTCGCGGCCGACGAGCGGGTCGCGGGCGCCATGGCGGACGCCGCGCAGCAACTCGGCGCAGGCGCGGGCGCGTCCCACCTCGTCAGCGGCCATACCGAAGAGCACGAAGCGCTGGAGCGGGAACTTGCGGAGTTCACTCTGCGTGAGCGAGCACTGGTGTTCTCCACGGGCTACATGGCCAATCTCGGTGCGCTCTCTGCGCTCGCCGACCGCCGTGATCTGCTGATCGCCGACGAACTCAACCACGCCTCATTGATCGACGCCGCACGACTCGTGCGCAGTTCATCCAACCTTAGATATCCGCACGGCGATGCAGCGTCGGCAGCGGCGTTACTCGATGCTCACACGCCAACCGTCGAAGCCGCCGGTGGCGGAGCATTCGTCATCACGGACGGCGTATTCAGCATGGACGGCGATTTGGCGCCTCTCCCGGAACTCGCTGCAATTGCCGCAAAACATCGAGGATGGCTTGTCGTGGATGATGCGCATGGTCTCGGCGTGGTTGGCGCCACAGGACGAGGCAGTTGCGAGCTTCACGGTTTGAGCGCGAAGCAAATTCCCGTGCTCATCGGTACCTTCGGCAAAGCATTCGGGACCTTCGGCGCTTTCGTCGCCGGAGATGCGGACGTCATCGAGCTGCTGATCCAACGCGCGAGGACGTACATCTATACGACGGCACTTCCACCCGCCGTCGCCGCCGCGACCCGGATGTCGGTCGCCATCGTTCGAGAAGAAATCTGGCGGCGCGAACATCTGAACTCTTTGATAGGAAGGTTCCGCGAAGGAGCGAAAGCGCGCGGACTTCGATTGATGGATTCGGCGACGCCGATACAGCCGATGATTCTCGGCTCGGCCGAGGCGGCGTTGACGGCGAGCGCCAAGCTTTCGGAGGCGGGGTTCCGCGTCACGGCAATCAGACCACCGACGGTCCCGGAGGGCACGGCGAGACTGCGCATCACGCTCTCGGCGTCCCACAGCGAGACACAGGTCGACGACTTGCTCGCCGCCTTGGAGTCGGCGATATGAAGCCGCATGTTCGCGACGAATTGATGGATCGACTGGACCATTTTTCGTTGACCCCGAAAGTAATCGTTGATGTCGACGGAAAGGCCAACGGATCCCAGGGTGTGCTGGCCCAAAGATTTCCGCGAGCCCGGCTGATTTCCACGGGCTCGTCGAGCGCGCGCCCGGCCGGGGGCGAGTCGATCATCCGCCGCTGGTTCGGTCGCGGGCCCCGCATCGAGCATCTCGACTGCGCCGTTCATGAGCTTGCCCTTGCGGACGGCAGCGTCGATCTGGTGATCGCCCACGATTGGTCGCCGGGCATCGACTCACTCGATGCCGCGCTTGCGCAAATCCATCGCGTGCTGATGGTCGGCGGACTTTTTCTTTGTTCCTCGCCGAGCCCGATGTCGGCTCCGGGCCAACCCGACATCCACGACTTCGGCAGCGCGTTGATGCGCGCCGGATTCGTCGAACCCGTACTCGACATCGATCGTTTTTCGGATGATGGCGGTGAGATCATTCACGTGGCGGCTTTTGCCGGTGTCGCTCGCGGCCCGTCGAACGATGGGGAAGTCGTCGTGCCCTTCCCGAAGAGCATCCGTCGATGAGTCATCCCTTCAATGGCGTGTTCGTCACGGGCACGGACACCGAAGTCGGTAAAACCTTCGTATCGACTGCGTTGGCATCCGCCGCGCGCAGTCGGGGTTTGAAAGTCGGCGTTATGAAGCCCGTGGCTTCGGGCGCACACCGAACCCCGGACGGCCTGCGCAACGACGATGCACTCGCGCTGATGGCCGCCGCGGGCGAAACGGACTATGCGGCCGTGAATCCATACTGTTTCGAGCCGGCGATTTCGCCGCACCTTGCGGCGGACGACGCGGGCGTGACGATCGACCTCGGACGTCTCGCGACACTCGCACGGGTTCGCGCACAAGAGTGCGACTGGCTGGTGGTCGAGGGTGCGGGAGGCTGGCGAGCGCCCCTCGGGGCCGGCCGAAGCATGGCGGACCTCGCCGGCGCGCTCGGCTTGCCGGTGGTTCTGATCGTCGGCCTGCGTTTGGGGTGCCTCAACCACGCCGTGCTGAGCGCCGAGTCCATCCGCCTGTCGGGGCTTACGCTCGCGGGCTGGATCGGTAACCGAATCGATCCGATGATGTCTCGCTGCGAGGACAACGTCTCGACCCTCGAGTCGCTGCTCGGTTCGACCCCGCTCGCCCTGTTTCCTTTCGGTGCGAACGAAGCGGAGCGTTTGGCGCTTGGAAGGCAGGCCATTGACCGCCTGTTGGTCACTCTGGGGAACTCTCTTCGATCCCCTAAGTGATTGTATTGGTTGAGTTTTGGGTGCCGGGTAGCATCGGCCCGGCATACCGGAAACCGGCCCCATGCCACCACCCGAAGCCCGCATCGAAATCGCCCCGCATTGCTCGCTGTCACCCCGCGGAGCGCGCTGGTTCTTCATCAGTGTTTGTGTGGCCTCCTTGTCGATCGCTCTGCCGATTTCCCTCATGGGTTTCTGGCTCGTGTTGCCGTTCGCCGGCCTGGAAATTGCGCTCGTCGGATGGGCTCTCAAAGTCAGCATGGCTCGCCGGCATCAACGACAGACGATCGTGGTGTCCGAGGAACTCGTCACCATCGAGGATGTGTCGCCACCCAAACATCAACGTGTCGAGTTCCCGCGACACTGGGCGCAAGTTAGAATTCGCGCCGGGGGTTCACCGCTGCATCCGAGTCGACTGACCGTCGAGTCGCATGGCCGCGGCCTCGAGGTTGGGCATTTCCTGAACGAACAGGAACGGCTCAGCCTCGCCAAGCGGCTCAGACGCTTGATCGGCCGCGTAGCAGAATCCCCGCCTTTGCCCGCCCAGGGTGGTCCGGCTTGACCGGGTTGTTTTGGGTAGGCGCGTTCTTTGATGTTTTGATCGACCAACCGGATAAGCCATGACCAGACACGCTCGCGCTGCCCTGTCCGCCTCTGCCTTCGCGATCCTAGGCAGTCTCGCCCCCCTCGCTGCCCATGCCGAATGGGGCAACCTGAACATGCCAGTCGGTGTCACCGAGCTGTCCAAAGAAATTCACTCCTTGCACATGACCATCTTCTGGTGGTGCGTAGCGATCGGCGTATTCGTGTTCGGCTGGATGATCTGGTCGCTCGTCGCGTTCCGTAAGTCGCAGGGCGCCAAACCCGACACCACCATGGTGCACAGCACGAAGGCAGAGATCATCTGGACGGTGATTCCAGTCGTCATCCTCGTGATCATGGCCATTCCTGCCGCTCGTACGCTCATCGCGATCGAAGACACGCGCAACACCGAGATCAGCATCAAGGTGACCGGTTATCAGTGGAAGTGGCATTACGATTATCTCGGCGAGGACGTGAAGTTTTTCTCCTCTCTCGATCGGGCGAGCGACGAAGCGCGCCAACTCAAGTCGGGCATCAACCCCGAGTCGGTCGAGAACTATCTCCTCGACGTCGACAACCCGCTCGTCGTTCCGGAGGACACCAAGGTCCGCGTGCTGCTGACTGCGCAAGATGTCATTCATGCGTGGTGGGTTCCCGCGTTCGGCATGAAGAAAGACGCGATCCCCGGCAACGTCAACGAGCTGTGGTTCAAGGTCGACAAAGGCAAGACCGGTCTTTACCGGGGGCAGTGCGCCGAGCTCTGCGGCCGCGATCACGGCTTCATGCCGATCGTCGTGAAGGTCGTCACCAAGGACGAATACCGCTCTTGGCTCGCCAGCCAGAAGGCGGGGGATTCTGCTCCCGCTGACGCATCGAGCGAACCCGCCGCGGAGTCTGCCCCCACGGTCGCTGCGCTTCCCGCCGCGCCCCAGGGCTGAACCGGCAACCGCAATCAAAGAATTCAACGCAAGACTTAATTAGAGAGCACGAACATCATGGCCAACACCGCGACCCACGATCACGCGCACGATCACCACGATCACAAGCCGCACGGTCTCAAGCGATGGCTCTACGCCACCAACCACAAGGACATCGGCACGATGTACCTGGTGTTCGCTTGCGTGATGTTCTTCCTCGGCGGCGCCATGGCGCTCGTCATTCGCGCTGAACTCTTCCAGCCCGGGTTGCAGTTCGTCGATCCGGGTTTCTTCAACTCCATGACGACCATGCACGCGCTGCTCATGATCTTCGGCGCCGTCATGCCCGCCTGGACGGGTCTCGCCAACTGGATGGTGCCCATGCAAGTGGGCGCTCCGGACATGGCACTGCCTCGACTCAACAATTTCAGCTTCTGGTTACTGCCGTTCGCGTTCACGCTGCTGCTGCTCACGCTGTTCGTTCCGGGCGGTGCGCCCGCGGGCGGCTGGACGCTTTATCCGCCGCTCTCCCTGCAGGCCGGTGACAGCTTCCCGCTCACGATCTTCGCGATCCACCTCATGGGTATCTCGTCGATCCTCGGCGCCATCAACGTGGTTGTCACCATCCTCAACATGCGCGCTCCGGGCATGGGCCTCCTCAACATGCCGCTCTTCTGCTGGACGTGGCTCATCACGGCTTACCTGCTGATCGCGGTCATGCCGGTGCTCGCGGGCGCAGTGACCATGTTGCTCACCGACTATTTCTTCGGCACGAGCTTCTTCGCTGCCGCCGGTGGCGGTGATCCGGTGATGTTCCAGCACATCTTCTGGTTCTTCGGACACCCCGAGGTCTACATCCTCATCCTGCCTGCCTTCGGCGTCGTCTCGGAGATCATTCCGACGTTCTCGCGCAAGCCGCTGTTCGGCTATGAGTCGATGGTTTATGCGACGGCATCGATCGCGTTCCTGTCATTCATCGTATGGGCGCACCACATGTTCACGGTCGGCATGCCGCTCGCAGGACAGCTCTTCTTTATGCTCTCGACCATGCTCATCGCCGTGCCCACGGGCGTTAAGGTATTCAACTGGTGCGCGACGATGTGGAAGGGCTCCATCAGCTTCGAGACACCGATGCTGTTCGCCATCGCCTTCCTGTTCCTGTTCACGCTCGGTGGCTTCTCGGGCTTGATGCTCGCCATCGTGCCGGCGGACTTCCAGTACCACGACAGTTACTTCGTCGTGGCGCACTTCCACTACGTGCTCGTTCCGGGCGCCGTCTTCGCCATCATGGCGGGGGTGTACTACTGGCTGCCGAAGTGGTCGGGCCGCATGTACAACGAGAAGGTCGGCAAGCTGCACTTCTGGCTGTCGACGATCGGTGTGAACGTGCTGTTCTTCCCGCAGCACTTCTTGGGGCTCGCCGGCATGCCGCGTCGCATCCCCGACTACTCGACCCAATTCGCCGACTGGAACATGGTGTCGTCTGTCGGTGCCTTCATCTTCGGCTTCTCTCAGCTGCTCTTCGTCTACGTCATCTGGAGCGCCGTGCGCTCGGGTGAAAAAGCGGCCGATCGCCCGTGGGAAGGTGCCCATGGTCTCGAATGGGAGCTGCCGACGCCCGCGCCTTACCACAGCTGGGAAACGCCGCCGTCTCGCGCCGTGATCTCGCAAGGCTCGATGCACTGAGCATCGACCGAGGACGCCGAAACGTGGATCCCAACAACACCGAAGTTGAACGCGCTCGACGAGTGAAACGCTCGGCGATCCTGCTCGGCCTCGTGGCCTTGGGGTTCTACCTCGCGTTCATCCTCATGTCGGTCCTGGGCTTTCGCCAATGAGCGAGGCTCGCGAAGAGAACAACCGGCGTCTCACGCTGCGCTTGCTCGGATTCGCGGCAGGCGCGTTCGCTTTCGGTTTTGCGTTGGTTCCGCTCTACGACGTGATCTGCGACATCACGGGTGTCGGTAATCCCAAAGATTTGCTGCGCGCCTCCAACGTGCAGGCTATCGAGCAAGATGAATCGCGCCTAGTCACCGTGGAGTTCGTGGCCGATTTGCCGACGGTCGGCAGTTGGGAGTTTCGCCCGGTCATCGCCGAAATGAAGGTGAACCCGGGTCGGCTTTACGAAATCGACTATGTCGCCCGGAACCTCACGGGGCGCGATACCGTCGCCCAGGCGATTCCGAATGTCGCACCGAGCAAGGCCACCGCGTTCTTCCGCAAGACGGAGTGCTTCTGTTTCGTGCCGCAAAACTTTGCGAAGGACGAAGAGCGCGTCATGCCGGTTCGTTTCGTGATCGATCCCAACCTGCCGAAGAGCATCGATCGGGTCACCTTGTCTTACGTTTTTTACGATAACTCGACGCGGATCGCCGCGCTGAACTAGGAAGTACAACATGGCCAACGCCACAGAACACGCCGCCGACAAGTATTACGTCCCTCACGAGAGCCCGTGGCCGATTTACGGCTCGTTGACGCTCTTCGTGTTCATGATCGGTCTCTGCGGCTGGCTCAACCAGTGGTACGGACCTTGGGTGTTCGCGATCGGTGTCATCATGCTGGTCGCGTTGTTCGTTGGCTGGTTCGCCGTGGTCATCAACGAACATCAGCGCGGCATGTACAACATGCAGGTCGACAAATCGTTCCGAATGGGGATGTTGTGGTTCATCTTCTCCGAGGTGATGTTCTTCGCTGCATTCTTCGGCGCGCTCTTCTATGCGCGTCAACTCTCGGTCCCTTGGATCGGTGGCGAGGGCGTGAAGATCTTCAACAAACTGTTGCTGTTCCAGGACTACAACGCTGCTTGGCCGACGAACGGCCCCGCTGCGCTCGGTCCGCGTGACGATGGTTCTTTCGAAACCATCCCGGCTTTCGGTCTGCCTGCGTTCAACACGGCGATCCTGCTACTGTCGGGTGTGACGATCACGATCGCGCACCATGCGCTACAGGAAGGCAATCGCAAGATCCTCAATATTTTCCTCGCGGCGACCTTCTTGTTGGGCTTCTTGTTCGTGGGCCTGCAGGCTTACGAGTACATCCATGCCTACACGGAGCTCGGGTTGACGCTGTCCACCGGCATCTACGGTTCGACGTTCTTCATGCTGACCGGCTTCCACGGCGTGCACGTGACGCTCGGCGCCATCATGTTGCTCGTCATCTGGTTCCGGACCATGAAGGGTCACTTCACACCGCAACGACACTTCGGCTTCGAAGCCGTCGCGTGGTACTGGCACTTCGTCGACGTGGTCTGGCTGGGTCTCTTCGTGTTCGTCTACTGGGTGTGACGACTACGGTGGCGATCGCCACACTTTGATGACGCGACGGGCCGGGAAACCGGCCCGTTTGCGTTTCAGCGGCCTACGCCAAGCGGCTGGATGAGACCGGCGGCCCAAGCCACCATGAGAAGCAGGAACAGGCCCACCGACAAACCCACCCGAACGGTGAGCGCTCGGACCATCTTCTTGGAATCGCCTTTGTCGGTCATGAGGTGAAACAGCGCCGAGCCCAGGCTGAAGACGATGCCGAGCATCACGAGGCCAACTAAAAGCCGAAAGAGTTCCACAACCGTTATTATAGGCGCGTGCCGTTCAGAATCGCCGTCGGCCGCAGGGTTTTTTCTCCCTCGTGGCTGATGACCGTCATCACTTTGATGCTGCTCGTTCTCTTCATCGCCCTCGGCCGCTGGCAGTGGGGGCGCGCGGAGTTCAAGCAGCGCTTGGGTGCAGAGTTTGCGTCCGGTGCAGGTGAGATCGTTGCACTCGGATCCAAAACCGCGGTCGAGTTCCCGCGCTACGCCCACGTCGAAGTGAGCGGAGGGTGGGACGACGCTAGGCAGTTTTTGCTCGACAACCGCACACGCGACGGACGAGCGGGGTATGAAGTCCTGACGCCCTTGCAACTCGAGAACGGGCGTTGGTTGTTGGTGAATCGAGGCTGGGTGCCGTTCGAGGGTTATCGCGATCGACTGCCCGATGTGGGTTTGTCATCGGGCGATGGTGCGGTGACGATCGCCGGACGGCTCGATGAATTGCCGACTGCAGGACTCGCAGGTGGGCGTGCCGCGCCTGCGATCTCCGGCGGATGGCCACGCGTGACGGCCTATCCGCTTCCGGCGGAACTCGCCCGATCGCTGGGGGTCGACTCAAAGCGGCTTGAGTCGCGAGTGCTGTTGCTCGATGCTTCGGCGCCCGATGGTTATCGGCGCGACTGGAAGCCCTACGCAAAGGGCCCGGAGCAGAACTGGTCTTATGCGATCCAGTGGTGGAGTTTTGCGGTGCTGCTGCTGGTGTTGTTCGTGGTCATGAATTTGAAGAAACGAGATGAAGAATGACTGAGACCCAAAAAGTTCATACGCCCACCTCGGGTCGAGGGGTATTGATCGGACTCGCAGCGCTTTTCTTCCTTCCGCTGCTCGGAGCGTTCTGGCTCTATTACGCCGGAGGCTGGCGCCCCGCCGGCAGCACGAATCACGGCGAACTGATTTCGCCTGCGATACCGCTCGCCGAAACCCGTTTCGTTAACCTCGATGGCTCGGCCGCCGATCCAGAAGTTTTTCGCAGCAACTGGACACTGCTCTACATCGGCGATGGCACCTGCGATGCCACCTGTCGCCAAACACTATGGACCATCCGTCAAACTCGTCTCCTGCTCGCCGAGGACATGGATCGGGTTCAGCGAGTGTTCGTCGCCGAGTCGAACTGTTGCGACACCGCATTCCTCACGAGCGAGCATCCAGGCCTCGTGACGCTCCGATTCTCCGGTGAGGCCGATCGATCTTGGCTCGGTCAGTTCCCGCGTGATGCGTCGGATTCCACGCCGTATATCTTCGTCGTGGATCCTCTCGGCAATCTCATGATGCGATTCGATGCCACGCAGAATCCGAAGGGTCTGCTGCAGGATCTCGAAAAACTTCTCAAGCTCTCACACATCGGCTGATCATCCATGTCCACTCAATCTTCCATCCCGCAGGGCGCGGTGGCCATACGTCGGCTGGCGTTGCTCGGCGTTTTGCTGTGCCTCGTCGTCATCGTTCTCGGTGCCTGGGTGAGACTGACCGATGCGGGGCTCGGTTGCCCCGATTGGCCTGGCTGCTACGGTCATGTGACACCCACCGGCGCAGAACGCAACGAAGGAAAGATCGAGTCCTACTCTCCGGGATGGGAATACGACTCAGGCAAAGCCTGGCGCGAGATGATCCATCGCTATGCTGCGACCAGTCTCGGATTCATCATCGTACTCATCACGGCGATCGCCCTCGCTTATCGGCGGGAACGCCCCGCAAGCATTCCTCTTGCGGTCTCACTACTCGTCGTCGTGGTGCTACAGGGTGCCTTGGGTGCTTTCACGGTGTGGTGGTTGGTGAAACCTCTCGTCGTCGTACTCCACCTCATCGGCGGACTCACGACGCTGTCGCTGCTCCAGTGGATGTGGCTCGACATGCGTCGCAGAACTCGAGTCGTCGAGCCGACGCCGGGCGCTACGCGCATCGCGGCGCTCGATGGCGCGCGTCGAATGGCCGTGGTCGCGACGATTGTCGTTGCCTTCCAAATCATGCTCGGCGGTTGGACGAGCAGCAATTACGCAGCCGTTGCTTGTCCGGACTTGCCGAAATGTCAGGGCCAGTGGTGGCCGGAAGGCATGGACTTCAGCGAAGCCTTCGTACTGTGGAGAGGCCTCGACATCAACTACACCGGCGGCGTGCTCGAACACCCGGCGCGTGTCGCCATTCATTTCACTCATAGGCTCGGCGCTATCGTCGCGACGTTGGCCGTGTTATTCGCTGCATGGCTTGCCATCCGCCGTGCGCCAACGGTACTCGTGAGTCGAGCCGGTTACTGGGCGATCGGCGCTCTGGGACTTCAGCTACTCATCGCGTTTGTGATGATCCTCAAAGCATTCCCACTCTCCTTTGCTACGGCACACAATGCGGGCGCTGCACTGTTGTTAATGTCGATGATCCTCCTCAACCGTCGTCTGCGAGAGGCCTGAGATGTCGACTCCTGCAGGCGCTCTCGCGCACCGCCCGACGTGGAAGCTCTACCTCGAGCTCACGAAACCCAAGGTAGTTGCGCTCATCGTTTTTACAGCCATCGTCGGAACCTTGCTGGCGAGCCCCGGCATGCCACCCCTCGATGCACTGCTATGGGGAAATCTGGGCATCGCGCTCGCCTCAGGATGTGCTGCAGCAATCAACCACGTGCTTGATCAAAAAATAGACGAGCAGATGGCGCGTACGCAGAGTCGCCCGCTGGCGACCGGTACGCTGAAAACCTCTCAGGCGCTCGCATTTGCGTTTTCACTCGGTCTGCTGTCGATGCTCATCCTGTGGTTCCTCGTAAATCCGCTCACGGCAGTGCTCACGTTCGCTTCGCTGATCGGCTATGCAGTGATCTACACCGTGTTCCTGAAACGGGCGACTTCGCAAAATATCGTGATCGGTGGTGCGGCAGGAGCCGCTCCGCCCGTGCTCGGCTGGGCGGCTGTCACCAACTCGATAGAGCCGAATGCACTGTTACTGTTCCTCATCATCTTCATTTGGACGCCGCCGCATTTTTGGGCGCTCGCCATCGCTCGACGAGACGAGTACGCAAAGGCCGGTATTCCGATGCTCCCCGTGACCCACGGCATCCCGTATACGCGCCTTCAGGTATTGCTCTACACCGTACTGCTGGTATTGGTGACGCTGATGCCGTGGATCTCCGGCATGAGCGGCCTCATCTATCTCGCCGCCGTACTCGTACTGAATGCGCGTTTTCTTTATTACGCTTTCGCACTGAAGCTGACCGATCGCGCCGAGCTGCCGATGAAGATCTTCAAGTTTTCGATTTCGTACCTGATGTGGCTCTTCATCGCCCTGCTGGTCGATCACTACCTGCCGACTACCCAGCTACACGCGATCTGAGAACAATCGGTCTGCGACGAACGGGTTGCTGCGACGTTCTGCACCGAAGGTGGACGTCGGTCCGTGACCAGGTAAAAAGGTCACGTCGTCGCCGAGCGGAAACAAGTTCTCGCGAATCGAGCGCAATAACTGATCGTGGTTGCCGCGTGGAAAGTCGGTACGACCGATGGATCCGGCGAAGATCACGTCGCCGACGATCGCGAACCGTGAATCTCGCTGGAAAAACACGACATGCCCCGGCGTATGCCCGGGGCAATGAAACACCTCGAACTCGACCTCCCCGACAGTGACCCGGTCGCCCTGCGCGAGCCAACGGCTGGGCGTGAAGTAATCCGACGGCGGGAAGCCGAACATCTTGGCTTGAGCGGGCATCTGATCGATCCAGAACTGATCGTCGATCTGCGGTCCCTCGATCGGTAACGAGAATCGTCGAGCGAGCTCTGCCGTTGCACCCGCATGATCGAGATGAGCGTGCGTAATGAGAATCTTTTCGAGCGTCAAACCGTGGCGGTCGACGACCGCCAGCACGCGATCGAGATCACCGCCGGGGTCGATGACCGCCGCACGTTGGGCCTTTTCGCACCATACGATGCTGCAGTTCTGCTGGAAGGCAGTAACCGGGACGACCTCGATCTTCATACCGTGATCGCGAGTCCTCGATAGATTCGAGCTCGATACCGGCTCTCCTGCGCCTCGACGATGGGCGCGGCAGCCAACAACACGGCGTGTGCGTAGCGTTGGTATTCCTCGGCTTGCTCCGCCGCGTCTCTCGGCTCTTCACTGCGCATGCGACGCGTGAGATTCACCTGGTTCACGGGCACTGCCGTCGGCAGTCGCTCATTTTCCACACCGAGTGTCGCCGTGAATGCGTGCAGCGTGGTCTTCACGAAGTTCGCCATCGCGAATTGCGCCAGAGTGCCGCCCGCCGGAACGTCCGGCGAAGTGAGGATGAGTCGAGCTCCCCTGAACAAGGACACCTTGCGCGCTACACGGAAATGATGCGTGAGATTCATCTCGATGAGCTCGGAGAACTCCGGCGCAGCCAGATGATCCTTGCCTTCGATGCCGAACAGGGCACGCGGAATCGGTGCGAACGGGGTCGAGACCACCGCGGCCGGCGTACCGTGGTTGGCGAACGCCGTATCCATACCTTCCTCAAGTGCATCCCCGACGGTGAGATACGAGATTCGATCATGGCCGAGCGCGCGACCCAGTGCGAAACGGATCGCATCGCCCGCCTCCGCGGTGCGCGTCAGCATCACGATGCTCCCGACGTGTCCTTCTGCCAGGAACAGTTTCGCCGCGGCGGCGAGCGGTTCGGACATGTGCTCGCCGATGAGCCAGATCGTCTCGCCCTCCATGCGTCGCACGCGCTCCGGCTTGGCACGACCGAAAAGCTCGCGCTCAGTGATAGTGCGCTCTTGCTGCAAACCACCGGAAGGTTCGAAGGTTTCGCCCGAGATCGCGCGGTCCGCCATGAAAAACACCGTGGCTAGCGCGACGTCGGTTTCGGTGGGCATGCGATTGAGATGCAACATCCCGATCACGCCGGTTCGGATTTTCTCCGCCTCGATTTCTATGCGCGCGGGATCGATGAACGGCTCGGGGGGAACGGGCAGATCGAGTATCCAGCGTTCGGCAAGATCATGGTGAATGAGCTGCGGCATCAGACAGCCGTTGCGCAACCGCGCGATGAGGCGCGTCGCCATGGGCCGCGTCATCAAAAAATGCAACGACGAGTACGTCGGCTCGTCGGAGCCGCCGGGTTCGGATTTCAACTTGACGCTGAGATCGCGCAAAGCGGCGGGCACCTCCGGCGAGTTCAACAGACCGATGTCGTTGGAGCACATCGCGCCGAGAACGGCATCGAGTGTCGCGCCGTCGGCGAGCGCCTTGAGTACCGCGCCATGCAGCTGATTCAAACGCTTGTTCTCGAGGATCAGCTTTGCGCGACGGTCGAAGAGCCCGGCCTTGCCGTCCTTGCCCTTGAGGCGCTGTCCTTCTACAGGACCCGGCGCGATCGCATTGATCTGGATCTCGGGCCCCACGAATCGCGCGAGGTTCTCGACGAGGGCGCGCTGTCCCGCCTTGGAGACGGCGTAGTCGGAGCGGTTCGGATACGGCACGGCGATGTATTTCTCACCGCCGAAATACGAGCTGACGTTCAGGATGTAACCGGATCCTTGCTGCTTCATCATCGGCACGACTTTCTCGATGAGCGAGTAATTCGAAACGAGATTGGCATGCAGGGTGTTACGCCAGTCTTCAGGTAGCAGATCGACGGCCATCTGCTCGGCGCCCGCGACTCCGGCGTTGTTGATCAGATAATCGATTCGACCAAACGCTTTCAGCGTCGCCGCAACCGATTTGACGAGTGCCGACTCGTCGGCGACGTCGATGTCCGCGAGGATGCGTACACGCTCGTAGGGACGGTTGTAGCCGATTTCTTCGAGCTCTCGCACGATGTCGTCGCGCAAGTCGATCAACTGATTTTCACGCCGTGCCGTGAGCATCACTCGGGCGCCAGATATCGCAAGCAAGCGACCGAGCTGGCCTCCAATGCCGGCGGATCCGCCCGTGATCAGCACGCACTTGCCGAGATGCAAGCCCATGAGCGACTCGATCCATCCGAAGTTCGGACGCGTGGAGCCTGTCGCATCCACGATCGCGGCGGGCATGTAGAGATTGGCCTGGGGCACGCGTCGTTTGGTGTAAAGCAGACGCGCCGCCTGAGCGCCGGCGAAGAGCAGACCATTTTCTTCGGTGTTCGACCATCGAAGAATTTGGTTCGACCATTCGAGTGCCGAGCGATCGCCCGATTTAACCTGGGTTTCACTTTCGTCACGCCAGACGCGTACCAACTGCTCGATTCCGGCGCGCAAAATGTCGGCGTACGTATCGCCGGCCTCGTCGCTGCCGTTCGACATGAAGATGATCCGCGGGCTGACGCCAGCCGGCGCAAGACGGTGCCAAAGACGCGAGAGTTCTCTCGCGATCCCGATGGCGCCAGCAAGCTCGCCTTTGAGGAACGCTTCGACGTCGGCATCACTGGCTTCCGAAAGTGGCGCCTTGAAACGCCAACTCCCGAACGCTGGAAGCACGACGGCGCCGTGCAGCGCCTGAGCAGGATCGATCGATGCGAGCGAAGTTGCCAAGGTGTCGGGGCGGTGGCGATCGAAGAGCACAGGTCGGATGCGTCGATCGGCATCGCTGTCTTGCAGAGCAGCCGCGGCGGCCTGTACCGCCTCCTCGGTGCCGAGACCGAGAAGCACCCGGGCGCCACAACCTGCTTGAATTCGCGCGATGGTGAGCGCATCGGCCACTTGATCTCCGGCTGCAACCAACACCGTCGACCCGGTGCCGTCCACCGTTCGAAGTTCGGGGCGCGACACCCAGGTCGATCGCGACTCCTGCATGACCTGCATGCCATTCGTGACTTCGAAGCCCTGGGCACTGAAAGCTTGGGATTCATCGCTGCCGAGGAAGACGATGGTATTGGCGACGTCTTCCACGGTCGGAAAACTATGCGTCGCGCCGGTTTCGGGTGTGGCCCGCGACAGCGCCATCGTCGAGATGAAATCAGTGGCGGTCGTGCCATCGGGCGCCTTGCGCAAATGGTCCATCGCCTTGAATACGGTTCGAATGCGCTGACTCTCGATGGGACCGGGATACACCGTGTTGACCCGTATGCCTCGCTGACCAAGCTGCATGGCAAGCTGCTTCGAGAAGGCATTGAGCGCCGACTTCGGTACCACATACGCCGCCCGACCAAAATATTTGGTGCGGGAGAAAATGGTCGAGACGTTGATGATCGAAGCACCGGCCTGCAAATATGGCGCAGTCGCTCGGACCATGTTCCAGCTGAGGCCGAGCAAATTGCCCGCAGCATCCGCTACGGTTTCCGTGTCGGTCGCTCCTCCGGCGCGCATGGCGTCAAGCTCGTCGCGCGACAGAGGCAGTTTCTCTATTGGCGCTTTCGGGCCGGCAGACCCCGCATTGTTGACGAGGATGTCGATCCGACTGAAATGACGCATCGTCGCTTCGACGCCATATCGGGCCTGCCCGGAATCCGACGCGTCGAAATCGAGAACGTACGCATGGCTCGCAGGTGCGCCTGTCTTGGCGAGCAGCTTCTCTCGTGCGGCTTCGAGCTTCGCACGATTTCTACCGACCATTACGACGCGGGCACCTTCTTCCAGGTAACGCCGTACGATCACCTCACCAATGTTGCCGGCGGCCCCCGAGACGAGCGCCACTTTTCCTGCGAGGCGCATCGGTCGCGCACGACTCGGTCGTGCAGCCGACGTCGTGACTTTCTTCGAAGGGCGCTTGGTCTTCGCTTTGGCGGCAACGACTTTCGGTGCGACCCGCTTAGCAGCCGGCTTTTTCGGTACTGCGGTCTTGATCCTCGATTGACTGGGCTTCGATTTTTTGGCTTTTTTGGCCTTGGTCGTCCTGACGATCATCGAGTCGCTCCCCATTCCTGGAAAAGTTCATCGCGCGAGCGCAACCCGATCCGTGGCAGCGCATGGTTCACAACGTAATTCGCTCCGGCGTGGGTGTTGTCCCACATCGACTGGTGAGCGGCCGCCAGCTCGCCCCAGGGGACGATGGTCGGCGGGCTGACCTCGAGCTGCCCCGCCGCGATCATGTCGTTCATCCGGGCGACTTCGAAGGCATTGCAGAGATGCGTCCCCGCGATGGTTGCCGTCGGCATAATGATTCGCCGCTGACGCATCCAGACTTGGGGCGCGTAGAACGTATAGCGTCGACCAGCCATGGATTCGCAGTACACGACGCGTCCCGTAAATGGTTTGACGAGAGATGTCGAAGCTGCGAGGGCGTCGTGTCCTGCGCGCTCGATGATGAGATCCGGATAGCCGCGCGGGTTGTCGGCCGAGCGTAGCCATCGCCCGATCGCACCGCCGAAGGGCTTCATCGTGCGATCCTGGAATTGCCGTACGGCCTCTTTGAAGCGAACTGTGTCTTTCTTTGAGTCGGGCATGGCGGGAAGCGCCGAGGGCCAGTCGAAATCCGAGCCTTCCTTCCGCCGGATTTCTTCGATGGACACGACACCACGAACGGCATCGCCATAACCGAGCGACTGCACGAACTCTCGCTGCGCATCGGTGGCCGTGGCAACCACCAGCCGTCCACCGGCCTTGCGCACGGCTTCGATCGCTTCGAGACCGACCGGATCGAGCAGGTCCTGAGCGCCGACGCCGTAATAAAGCAGCACGGCTTCGCCGGCTCGCAACCGTGCGCGACGGAGCATCTCCTCGGGTGTCGCAGAACCTTTTTTACCGACGAAAGAAAACCAATAACCACTCGTCGCGCCATAGAAGGTCAACGTGCCGTTCTCAGCCAGCAGTTGGAACGAGCGCGGGAAGGACTCCTGCCCCGCATGCGACACCACATAATCTGCGAGTCGGCCGCCGGCCTGTTGGCGCATTTCATTGAGAATCGGTTCGCCGGCCTGCTCCCACGCCGCGATATCGGCTTTACTCTCCGGAACGACCGTGAACGCTTTCGCCCACCGTGGGTCACGTCGATTGATCGCGCCGGCAGCACCATGGCCGGCGATGAACGTCGCCCGCTCCAGGCTCGAGACCAATCCGACACTCGTGAGGCCGTTACGAGCCGCGCTCTTGAGCGCTTCGAATCCGGTGCCAGTCGCTGCGCCTTCGACGAACAACGTCTTGCCACTCTCGATCTGCAGCGTGGTGAAGAGCGCTCTGACCACGGTGCCGAGGTTGAGTACGTAGGAGCCTGCGGCTTCGAGCGTGAGATCGGGCGGCAGCGGATGCAGCTGCGGTCCTTGCACGAGCAAGAATTGTTGATGGCTGCCGGTGTCGGTTTCGTATCCTTGAATTGAAAACCCCGCATACATCGGATCGCGTGCTGCGAGCGGAGAGAGCAAGTCGCTTTGTCCCGAATACACCGTGACGAGATCGCCGACTTTCAATCGACCTTCTCGTTTGACCTCGCTGCCGACCGCCGCGATCAGGGCGACGCCACCAGAGCCCGTGACTTGATAGTCGAGATCGTGATTGTCGAATGGCGAAACCGGAATGCCGGTGATCGCCCAGATATCATTGAAGTTGACCTCGGACGCCAACACATACACGAGCGCCTCGTTCGGGCCCGGTGCCGATACCGGAACGATGATCTCCCGCTCGGCATTCTTGGGAAGACCGTGCGCCGGAGCTCCCGTTCGTTCATCTTTGACGACGGCATGGCCGTATTGCCATTTCGGCAGCGGAGTCAGACCCGGGAAGAATGCGGCGCCCACCGGCAGCAAGTCGCCGCGCTTCACGAGATCTACCACCTGCTCCGTCGCGGGTGTTGCGGCGCGTCGGGTCGGCAAAGGTGCGCTTTGCTTGTCGAAGAATGCGCGAATGCCCGCCTTGCCACCTTGCGGGTCGACTATCGCTTCGGCGAACAACTGCGCCTCGCGAGCGAGCCCCGCGCCGATGCCTTGATGCCAACCCGTCTTCACGGCGTCGAAAATGCGCTCCGCCGTAGGCCCGCGGCCGACAGCATCCGCCTGCGCGAGCAAACGCCGTACTTCAGGATCGGCGAGCGCCTTGTCGAAGTCGTCTCGACCAGCCGATTGCCACGCCGCATTGGCTGCTCTGCGCGCCGCAAAGGTCTTTGCGACGAGATTGCGTCCCGCAGGTGCTGCGACGTACTCGCGCGCGAGTCGTGTCGCGAGTGCAAGCACGTCTTCGTTGTCGTCCGACAAGGCGTGCAGCAATCCATCGGCATGTACTTCCGCCGCCTCGAGCGTTCGACCGCCCATGATGATCTCGAGCGAACGCACGAGCGGCGCGCGATGCCCCGCCTGCTCGAGCAGCCTCGGAAGCCGCTGCGTACCGCCATAACCCGGCAAAAGATTGAGTCGAACTTCCGGCTGTCCGAATGTGGCGAGCGGCTCGGCCACGCGTACGTGACACGCCATCGCGAACTCCATCCCACCTCCGAGCGCGACACCGTTGATCGCCGCGATCGCGGGTTTGTCCATCGCCTCGATTTTCCGAAAGGCAAGATGCGCGTTGTTCGGCAGCGGAAGCGCTTCGTCGAGCGTATGGACGTCCTCGTAGAGCTGGCGAATATCGGCACCGGCGACGAACGCCGACGTGCCTTGCCCGGTGAACACCACGGCCTTGACGTCCTCCCGTCTCGCCACGTGATCGATCACGATATTGAGCTCATCGAGAGCGCGTTCGTTGAGCGCATTCACCGGTGGGTTGTTGATCGTGACCACCGCGATGCGCGGTGCCGTTTTTTTAGACCGACGCTTGCCGACCGACGGCGCTGCAAGCGAGTGATAGTGGATTCTGAAGTAGCGGAAGTCCTCGAAGAGCTGCTGCTCGTCGGCCACCCGCTGTCGTGACTGCCACTCGGCGATCGCGCGACGCAACTCGTCGATAGACTCCGGGTTGCGCAGCGTCGAGGTGTCACCGACTTCCTGACCTTCGACGAGCGCGCGCACCATGCGTCGCATGTACTTGCCGCTACGCGTCTCGGGAAACTGCGTGACCTCGACGAAGTCCTCCGGGATCGCAACCTGGCCTTTTTCCTGTCTAACGGTCTCGATGAGTCGGCGACGGTCTTCGGCGGTGATCTTGCGTCCTGGGGCGGGGCGTACGAAAGCGAGCGGGGTCAGGCCTTTTTGCGCGTGCGGCGCCCCGACCACGATCACGTTGCCGACAGGCGAATCCGGATTCACCTGCTTGTCGCGCAGGATCGCGCCTTCGATTTCCTCGGTACCGAGTCGGTGACCCGACACGTTGATGACGTCGTCGGATCGTCCATGCAGCGAGAAGCCACCGTCGGCGTACTTCACCGCGAAGTCGCCCTGCGTGTACGCGAGGCGATCCTTCCAGCGAGTCCAATACGTTTTTCGATAACGCTCGAAATCGCCACGCCATTGACGAACGACCCGGCGACCCTCGACTTTGAAGTCTCCCTCCGCACCCCAAATGGTGCGGCAGAGATACGGGAACGGCGCTGCGATGACGATCTCGCCTTTCTCGCCCGCGTCTGCGGCGCGCGCGACCACCGTGCCTGAGGCATCGGGCTCGCTGTCGGCGAGCCAGACGTCGCCCATGATCCACGGCAACGGATAGGTATGTGCATCGGCGCGTAACGGGAAATCCGCGTTACCGAACATGTGAGTCCAGACGATGCCGCCGTGTTCCGTCGCCCAATACGAATTGGTGTACCAGGGCGTGACGAGTTCCATGCCGAACTGTTGAACGACCGGCGAGGTCGGCTCGGCGCAGAACGTCGCCACGCGCAAGCTCGCACGCGAGTACGCGCGCACGTCTTCGACGTTCTGCGGATCGGTCATCACGGTTTTAAGGAACGTGACGCCGGCTTTGAATATATTGACCTTCAGACGTTCGATGATGCTCGCGAAACGTCCGGCACTCGGAAAAACCGGCGCACCTTCGGCGATCACCGTCGTGACGCGCGTCGTGAGCGCGCCGCAAATCATGTAGCTCTGACCCGTGATCCAACCCGGATCGGCAACCACGTACATCACGTCTCCGGCGCGCGCGTCGAATGCGACGCGCAAGGTGTAGGCGACGCCACTGACGTAACCGCCGTGGACATGCACGACGCCTTTGGGTTTCCCCGTCGATCCCGAGGTATAGATGAAGAACATCGGGAATTCGGCATCGAGAGGCTCGGGAGGTACCGACGCCCAGATCGCCGCGACGAAAGCTCGATCATCGAGCGCCAACAGTTGCACTTCATCAGCGACCGCATGGCCCGCCTTGCGTGCCCCCTCGAGTAACGTCTGCGTCGCCGCATCGGTGAGCGAGTGGGCCCAACGATCTCGCTCAGGACGCCACACGATGTCGGCCTGTCCCGCATGTTTGACGACGATGACGGTGTCGACCCTCGGTGGAGTCGTCACGAGAGCGCTCGCGATCGCCGTGCGAATTCGGCTCGCGGCCGAAGGCGAGAGGCCTGCGATTCCCTCGAGCGCGCGACCGACCCCACGCATGACGTCGGAGCGTTCGAGGGTGATTTCGTTGGCCACGGCTTTGCGTGCACCCTCGAGGATGGCGTTCGCGTGCAGTGTTTCGAGACCCAGAGACTCGAGCGCTTGGGTCACCGTCGCGATGGCCGTCTCGGCCGGCACATAGCCATCGAGCGCCGGATCGGTATACGCCTCTTTGAATGCGACGATTTGCGCGTTGCGGTAGCCGCCATCGGCCGTGATGACGATGCGGGCGCCGGCGTTATGGATGCGGTCGGACAGCGTTTTGTCGCTGAATCCGCCGAACACGGGCGTGTAGACGATGCCGAGCCGCTTGCAGGCCTCGGTCCAGTAGATCTGCTCGGGGATGTTCGGCATGTTGATCGCGATGCGATCACCTGCCTTGAGACCGAGGTTACGCAAAGCGAGAGCACACCGTGCGACGTCGAGCAGCAGCTGCTTTCGCGAGACGCTGTACGAAACGACGGGCGCACCGCGGCCGCCATCCTGCGACTGATCCCAACGATCCCCCTCGAACCACAACGCCGCTTCCGCGCCGTGCCCGGCGAGGACATGACGGTCGACTTCGTTGAAGCAGGCGTTCGTCAGCGCATCGCTGAACCAACGATAGAACGGTGCCTCGGAGTCATCGAGTCCGCGGCTCCATGGCAGATAACTTTGAGGCAGAGAAGGTTCGACGGCCTCGCCGGTTCGGGCATCGAAGCCCCGCCAGCGACCTTGGAGTTCACGCGTGATCCACGCGCCGTGCGGACCGGCCTTGGGTTCGAACCAATGAATTTCGCGACTAGCGATGTCGCCATGGAACTTGCCTGGATCCGCCGCGCACGCATCGCGCGCAGCCTGCCAAGCAGCTCGGTGGACGAAGGGGTTTACGGAAGCCGACGGTGGCGTGATCGCCACGGGCGTCGGGGCCGCGTCCATGGACCCGTTGAAACTCGACATCGATGCCGTTCTCCGCCCCCAACAGCCAGACTAACACGGCGGTATGTGAAAAGATGCGTGTTAAAATTCACTGTCAAAATATGATCATCGAACGCCTGTGGCCGGCGAATGCGTGGCGGAACTACCACTATCTCATCGCTTGCGCTGAGACCGGGGAGGCGCTCGCCGTAGACCCCCTCGACTGGCAGTTGTGTGCCGCGACCGCACGAGCCCGCGGTTGGACCATCACGCAGATCCTCAATACCCACGAGCACGGCGATCATATTGGCGGCAACGAGGGGCTCCGGGCGGTGACGGGCGCACGAGTTCTGGCGCATGCCGAGGCGGGTGGACGTATTCCGGATCTCGATCAGGGACTCGTCCATGGGGACGCCATACGGGTCGGGCGCAGCGTGGAGCTCGAGTGCCTCGATACCCCGGGTCACACGCGATCACATCTTTGTCTGCTCCTGCGAGGGCGTTCGTCCACCGCCCCGCCGGAACTCCTGTGCGGCGATACCTTGTTCAATGCAGGCGCGGGCAATTGCCACAACGGAGGCGATCCCGAGCTGCTCTATCACACGTTCGTACGGCGCCTCGCGCCGCTGCCGGATGCCACGCGCATCCATCCCGGACACGACTATCTCGTACGCAACCTGGCTTTCACCCTCGATCGAGAGCCTGACAACCGCGATGCCGCAGCTCTGCTGGCGAGCGTGCAAGGTTCGGACGGCGCCGACGCGCCCGTCACGACGCTCGGCGACGAACGCCGTATCAATACGTTTTTCAGGCTGCAGAATCCCGCCGTGATCGAGGGATTGCGCAAGACGTTCCCGGATCTGCCCGACAGCCCCGATCCTCGGACGATTTTTTTGAAGCTGCGCGAGCTGCGCAACCGCTGGTAGGGCCTCAGCCTCTCGGCTGCTCGAGGAGCTGCACCACGAGGCCTGCGGGCGATACCAGAGTTGCCATGCGGGACCGACCGAAAATCGTTTCGACCACACCATGATCGCGCGGCGGTGCACGCATGGCCTCCGTTCCGCGTGATTGCTGCAGAGAAGCAGCCCGCCCGAGTACCTCGCCGATATCTTTGACAAAGAATGTCACGGACAAGAACCCTCGCGCAGGGGGCGTTGCGCGCGGGTAAAGATCGGTACTCCTCACGCCTTCGTACTGCACGATCTCGAGGCGGCCGTAATCGAAGTCTGCATCGCCGAAAATACGTACATCGAGCGCTCCACCCGGCGGCAACCCGATGGTGCGCTCGACCTCCGGTCCCGCGAATCGATGGTATGACGTCTCTTCGAGCCCCAAGACCAGCTCGAAAAACGCTTTCTCGCCAAGGTTGTCGGGAGTGGTCGCGATGACCTGCGGTGCTACGCCGTAGCCTTTGACGCTCACGTGTTCGGGCTTGCCCTGCATCTCGAGGAACACGATGTTCACCGACTCCGGGCCGTTCATGTGGACTTCGTGTACGACGATGCCGTCGGTTTCGAAACGCCCGATCTTGGAGCGGAACTTGAATCCTGCGGCTTCGAGTTCTGCAAATCTGCTCTGGATGTCGTGTACGGCGATATCGATGCTCTTGGGCACGAGATCGGTCGGCGCTGCGCCCTCGCGCACGGCCGGCCCCGGCTGGCGAAAACGCACGAGGTGGATGCCGCCCTGCCTTCGACCCGGCGTCACCAGCAGTGCCTGATCGACGATGTCGCTGTCTGCGAGGCCCCATAAACGAGAGAGGCCTTGGTCATCGCCCTGTCGCCGTACGACGACATCCATGCCGAAACGCATCGCCCAAAGATCAAGAGCTTGATCCATGTCGTCTACGCTGATGAGTGCATACGCAAACGCTTTGGGGTTGACGTTGAGGGACAGCACAGGCGAAACCTCCAGGATGTGTTAATTGAGTATAGTGATGTGCATGTCAGAGTTTTACCGACGAAGCGTTCTCGTCCTGAGTGCGGCCATTCTGGGATTCGCGGTATGGCTGGTGCTCGCGCCCTTCTGGGGTGCGCTCGCCTGGTCCATCGTTTTGACCGTCTTGCTTGCGCCGCTCCAAGACCGACTGCTCAAGCGGCTCGGAAACCGCCCCTCGCTCGCCGCTGCGCTGCTGACGGTGCTCACGCCGTTGGTCGTTTTCCTGCCCCTGTTCCTGCTCGGCGCCGAATTCATTGAGCAGGGACGCGCCCTCATCGACGGCATGCAGCACAGCGACTGGCGGATCGACGGATCCCTCGTCGATCGTCTCGACGGTTACCCGGTCCTGGGCGGTGCCGTAGCTTGGCTCACCGAAACACTCGATGTCGACCCGACGGAGATCACCGGATTCCTCGTCACCATCGGTCAGACCTTGCTGCGCTACGCGGCGAGCCTGGGTAGCCAGATGGTGCTCGGCGCGCTCAATACGACCTTGGCGTTTTTGCTGATGTTATTCCTGCTCTTTTTCATGCTGCGTGACGGTCGTCATTTTCTCGCTCGCGTCACCCACCTGCTGCCGATCGATCACGGGCGACGGGAGCAGCTGTTCACGCTGATCGCCAGCACGACCCGTGCGGTGGTGTACGGGTCTGGCCTCACCGCGATCTTTCAAGGCGCACTCACCGGGATCGGCTTCGCCCTGACCGGACTCCCCTCTCCCGTCGTGTTCGGCGTACTCGCGGCGCTGTTCGCGTTGCTGCCTGCAGGCGGAACGGCATTCGTATGGGCGCCTGCCACATTGGCGCTCCTCGGTATGGGCCAAACGGGCGCAGCGCTGTTCATGCTCGGTTGGGGTGCGTTGATCGCCATCTCCGACAACTTCCTGCGCCCCTTGCTTGTTTCGAAACATGCTCATGTCTCGACGCTCGCCGTATTCATGGGCGTGATCGGAGGGGCGGCGGCCTTCGGTGGCATCGGGCTCATCATCGGTCCCGTGTTGTTGACACTAGTGTCGGCGCTGCTCGGATTCGTCGAAGAGATGCGCACGCAGGACTCCGACAAAAATCCTTAAGCTGATCCGGCGATTCGCTCTAGAATCGCGTCCCTCTTTTCGATCATCGCCACCATTCCATCGCCATGGACGTTTCGCCCATTCTCAATCCGCTCAACGACGCGCAGCGCGAGGCTGTGACGGCGCCGATCGGACCCGTCCTTGTGCTCGCCGGTGCGGGCAGCGGCAAGACGCGCGTGCTGACGCATCGCGTTGCGTGGCTCATCGAAGCGGAAGGCGCGTCGGCCCACAGCGTGCTCGCGGTCACATTCACCAATAAAGCCGCAGGTGAGATGCGCGCACGTATCGAGGCTTTGCTCGGAATGCCGGGCGCTGCGCTCTGGGTCGGCACGTTTCACGGTATCGCCCATCGTTTGTTACGTCTTCACTGGCGGGAAGCGAACCTTCCCCAGACCTTCCAGATTCTCGATGGTGACGATCAACTCAGGCTTATCAAGAAAATCCTCAAGGCCCAGGCGCTCGACGAAACGCGTTGGGTGCCGCGCGATATTCAATACTTCATCAACCAGAACAAGGACGAGGGGATGCGCCCGAAGGCGCTTAAGGACGGCAACGATCCGACTCGTCGGCAATTCATCAAGCTGTATCAAGATTACGAAGACTCGTGTCAGCGAGCCGGCGTCGTCGACTTCGCCGAGCTGCTGTTGCGCGCATTCGAACTATGGCGTGACAACCCCGAGATGCTCGGACACTACCGTCGTCGCTTCCGGCATGTGCTGATCGACGAGTTCCAAGATACGAACACCATCCAATATGCATGGATGAAATTGCTCGTCGGCTCAGACGGGGCGCCTTTCGCCGTCGGTGACGACGATCAGTCCATTTATCGCTGGCGCGGCGCGCGGGTCGAGAACCTGCAGACATTCCGACGCGACTTCCCCCACGCGCGCCTCGTCAAGCTCGAGCAGAATTATCGCTCTACCGGAACGATCCTCGATGCCGCGAACGCGCTCATCGCAAACAACAGCGGACGCATCGGTAAAAATCTTTGGACCAGCGGTTCACGTGGCGAACCGATTAAGTTGTATGCGGCGTTCAACGAACGGGACGAAGCCGAATTCGTCCTGCAGCGCATCAAGGAATGGACATCGCGCGGAGGAAATCGACGCGACATCGCCATTCTTTATCGCTCGAACGCCCAATCGCGCGTATTCGAAGAGGTGTTTTTGTCCGCCCGAATTCCCTATCGGGTTTACGGCGGACTTCGCTTCTTCGAACGAGCCGAAATCAAGGATGCGCTCGCTTATCTGCGCCTCGTCTCCAACCGGCACGATGACACCTCTTTCGAGCGTGTCGTCAACCTGCCGACGCGGGGTATCGGTGCCAAGAGCCTCGACGCGCTGCGCGAACAGGCGCGAGCCGCGGGCAGCTCCCTCTGGAGCGCAGCCACCACGACCTCGGGAGCACTCGGCCCCAAAGCCAGCGCCGCGGTTCACGGCTTCCTGCAACTGATCGATCGGCTCGCCGACGATACGCGGGGTCTCGCACTGCACGAAATCGTCGATCAGGTCATCAATGCGGGCGGTCTTCTCGAACATCACCGCAAAGAAAAAGCGGAGCGTGGCGAGGCCCGGGCCGAGAACTTGCTCGAACTCGTCTCTGCAGCACGCGGCTTCGAGCCCGAGAGAGTCGACGGCGAAGATCTCCCCCCGCTCGAGGCGTTCCTCGCGCATGCAGTGCTCGAGTCGGGTGAGGGCCAGGCCGAGGCCTGGGAAGACTGCATCCAGATGATGACTCTGCATACCGCCAAGGGGCTGGAATTCCCGCTCGTGTTCCTCGCGGGACTCGAAGACGGTCTTTTCCCTCATCAGCGATCGCTCAACGATCTCGACTCCCTCGAAGAGGAGCGTCGGCTGGCTTACGTGGGTACGACACGAGCCATGACCCAGCTCTTTCTGACCTACGCCGAGCAGCGTCGCCTGCATGGCATAGACAGTTACGGACAGCCCTCGAGATTCATCAAGGAAATCCCGGAAGAATTGCTCGAAGAAGTGCGTCCTCGTGTTCAAGCGGGCCATGGGTACTCCGCCGGGGCCGCCAGAGCCCACGTTGCCCCACGAACTACCGGTCCCTCTGCCCTGCGCAGCGAACCGGTGGCGCCGGGGCTTCGACTCGGTGCGCGAGTCCGCCACGCGAAATTCGGTATGGGTGTCGTGCTCAACATCGAAGGTCAGGGGCCGCACGCGCGTGTTCAGGTCAATTTCGAAGGGACTGGCAGCAAATGGTTGATGCTGCAGTACGCCAACCTCGAGCCGGTCTGAGTCGAACGCCCCCGCGAGCGACGGCTGCGGTTAAACTGCCTTCCCATCATGAGCGCTCTCACGTTTCTTCAACGGCTCGATGCGGCGATGACGTCAACGCAGTCCCTGGTCTGCGTCGGTCTCGATCCTGAAATCGAGCGCTTTCCTGCGCATCTTCGACAGCGGCCACAGGCCATCCTGGAGTTCAACCGCGCCATCGTCGATGCGACGGCCGACTTGGCATGCGCGTACAAGCCGCAGATCGCGCACTACGCCGCGGTGGGTGCTGAAGACCAATTACTCGAAACCATTCGTTACATCCGTCAAAAAGCGCCGGGGGTTCAGGTCATCCTCGATTCCAAGCGCGGTGACATCGGCAGTACGGCGGAGAAATATGCACGCGAGGCGTTCGAGCGCTACGGTGCCGATGCCGTCACGATCAACCCTTATTTAGGTCGAGACTCCGCCGAGCCCTTCCTCGAGTATGCCGACAAAGGTGTCGTGGTGCTGTGCCGCACCTCCAATGCTGGCGCGCACGAACTGCAGGATCTGGACGTCGGAGGCCGAAAGCTCTACCAGCTTGTTGCCGAGAAGGTGGCCAAAGAATGGAACTCCCGCGGCAATTGTCTGCTCGTCGTCGGCGCCACCTACCCTGACGAGCTTGCCGACATTCGCCGGATCACGGGCGACATGACCTTTCTCGTGCCGGGTATCGGAGCGCAGGGTGGCGACATCGAAAAAGCCGTTCGTAGCGGCCGGCGCGCCGATGGTCGCGGTCTCGTGATCAATTCCTCGCGGGGCATCCTCTATGCCGGTCAGGGTGAGGACTTCGCGACCGCAGCCCGACGTGCGACACTCGAGCTGCGCGATGCGGTCAACGCCGTACGCCGCTGAACCGAGGCTTGGGAGGGGGCTCCGATGCTGCGCTTGACCCGCTACCAGTGGATCGTGCTCTTTGCCGCCTGGCTCGGCTGGGGCTTCGATATCTTTGACGGGCTGTTGTTCAACTACGTCGCGCCCAATGCCATTCCGACGCTGCTTGGCTTGGAGATCGGCTCGCCAGAGGCCCGCTCTGCGACGCTCTACTGGACTGGTCTCATCACGGCCATCTTCCTCGTCGGCTGGGCGGTCGGCGGCGTGCTGTTCGGGCCGATCTCCGATCGCTACGGACGCAAACGCGTACTGCTCATCACCATGGTGCTTTATGCCGTGGGCACCGCGCTGTGTGCCTTCGTGACCAGCATCGAGCAGTTGATCGTCTGTCGCGTCATCGCGAGCTTGGGGATAGGCGGTGAATGGGCCGCAGGTTGCGCGCTCGTCGCAGAAGTCGTTCCAGAGGACCAGCGCGTCGAAGCGGGCGCAGTTCTTTATACGGCCGCGCCGTTCGGTCTCTTCTTGGCAACGGGCGTGAATGCGCTCGTCGCAGGTCATTTCTTTGCCGATGTGCCCGAAGTGTCTTGGCGTTATGTGCTCATCTTCGGACTGTTGCCGGCCGCATTCGCGATATGGGTACGTACTTTCGTCAAGGAGCCAGAGCGCTGGGAAGCTGCGGCCGCCAAGGCACCACCGCCACGGCTTCGTGAGTTATTCACTCCAGAGATCTGGCCGCGCACGCGCAGCGCGCTGCTGGTTGCGCTCATCGCGCTACTCACTTGGTGGAGCTGCAATGCGTTCATTCCCGTCGTGGTGGCCGGGCTCGCGCAAGCCGAAGCGCTGCAACTCGGTCTCGACCGGACGGCAACGAGCATCCTCACCGAATCCTGGAAGACGCAGGCGACCACCATCTTCAATTTGGGCGGCCTGATCGGCACTTTGCTCACCATACCGCTTGCCAAGCGCTGGGGCCGCAAGCCGATGTTCGCGGTCTACCTCGGATGCTCGGCGATCTCGTTGCTCGCAACCTTCGGTCTGGACTTGCCGCCGCAGGTTCGCCTCTACATGTATTTCTTCATCGGTCTCACCGTATTCGGCATCTTCGGCAGCTTCACGTTCTATCTTCCGGAGTTGTTCCCGACGCGACTTCGTGCGACGGGCTCCGGATTCACCTACAACATCGGTCGTGTGGTCGCTGCTGCTGGCCCGTTCTTCGTCGGATCGGTTGCTGCGGCGGGTTCTGGCGATCCGAGCGTCGTGCTCAACACGCTCTTCATGGTGGGATTCATCCCGCTCATCGGCTTGCTCGGGATGGGCTGGGTCATCGAAACTCGCGGTCAAAGAATACCGGACTGACATGGCTGACTGGATCGTCGACGTCATCATCGGCCTCGTCGAAGGCCTGACCGAATTCCTGCCGATCTCGAGCACCGGGCATCTGGTTATCACTCGTGCGCTACTCGATCCCGAAGGCGAGATCGGATTCCGTCAGCTCATCGTGGTTCAAGGTGCAGCCATTTTGGCCGTGTGCTGGGAGTATCGCCTTCGTCTTTGGACCATCGGCAGTACTTTGATGAGCGATCGTCAGTCCCGCTTGTTCGCGTTCAATCTGTTCCTCGCTTTCTTACCCGCAGCCGTGGCAGGACTCGCGTTCGAGGACACGATCCGCAGCGTGCTATTCGCACCGATTCCGGTCGCGCTCGCGCTCGTCATCGGCGGGGTGCTCATTCTTTGGGCAGAGCGTCGAACGCACGTCGAGCGCGTGACGTCCGTAGATCAGTTGCAGCCCATGGACGCTTTCAAGGTCGGGCTTTTCCAGATGCTCGCGCTGGTTCCAGGCACCAGTCGCTCGGCAGCTACCATCCTCGGCGGATTGCTGACCGGCCTCTCCCGAAAGACGGCAGCGGAGTTTTCGTTCTTCGTGGCGATTCCGGTGATGCTGGCCGCGACCGGCTACAAGCTGCTCGATGCGCGTGAGCCCATCACGGCAGATGAAGCACAGTCGATTTTATTGAGCAGCGTCGTGGCCTTCTTCGCGGCGCTGCTCGCGATCCGATTGCTGATTCGCTACGTCAGCCAGCATTCCTTTGCGATTTTCGCGTGGTACCGAATCGTCTTCGGCGGTTTCATCCTTCTGAGCTGGCAGTTCGGTTGGGTGTCGTGGGGTCCCGGCTAAAATCCGGGTAGGGCCCTAGCAACAGCAACATGAAGGCGCCGACCAAGAACATGATCGCCGCTGCAAGCAGCATCGGATCGAAGCTTCCGGTGGTGTCGCGAACCCAACCGTAGAGCGTCGGCGACAGCGCGGCCATCAAGCCAAAGGCCATGTACTGCACACCGTAGATCTGGCCGTAGCTTTTCATGCCGAAATAGCGGCCTGCGAGATATGCAATGAGATCGGTTTCAGCACCCGAGGCGAATCCCATCAGAAATGCGGCCAGAACGGCCATGGCGAATCCGAGGGGTGCGTCTCCCATCAGCATCCAACACGAGACTGCAGGTAGACAAAGAATGGGCAACGTGACGAGCGGCGCCCAGAACCGATCAAGCAACAGGCCCGTGATGATGCGGCCAGCGAAGATCGATAGACCAAATACGCTGAGGACTGTCGCGACACTCGTCGGATCGAACTCACGCTGCTTGAGCATGGAAGGCAGGAACACCAGCGCCCCTGCATAAGCAAGCGTGATTAGCGCGACGGAGGTCCACAGAATCCAAAACCGCCCCTCGCTGATCGCCTCTTTCAATGTGCGTCCGGGTAATGCGGACGGATCCGATGCTGTGCCGACACCTGGGGGGCGTTCTTCAGGGCGAGGCTCGCGAAACCAGAAAATGCCCAGCGGAAGTGCCACGACAAGCGGCAATAGCGCAAGCAAGGCATACGCCATACGCCAACCAAAGTGGGTGATGAAATAGGTGGTAAGGAAGGGCAAGACGATGGCCGAAATGCTGGTGCCCACCAGCATGAGTCCCAGCGCTAGGCCACGCTGCTTGAAAAACCAGAGATTCACGGCGCGGGACCAGGTAACCGGCGTCGACCCGATGCCGAACAAACCGATGAAGAGCCAGACGAGATAAAAGGCCCATAGCTGACCCGGCACCACGGCGAATGCGGCAAAGGTCAGACCGAAGATCGCCAGAGACCCGAGCGCTACCGGCCTCACACCATGGCGATCAGCCAGGCCACCGAAAACAGGCGCGAGCAAGGCCGCAAGGATGCCGTAAATGGTGACACCGAGACTGATCTCAGTTCGGCTCCAGCCGAACTCTTGTTGCAGCGGATCGATGAAAAATCCGATGGTGATGAAAGGGAGCGGCGAAGCGCCACACGCGACGCCAACCATCGAAGCCGTGAGCACTTTCCAGGCGCGCCCGAACTCGGAACGGGTGTTCATGGCGCCCAAGCATACCCCCTCGCCTCTGTTACGTGGGCAGCGTTGGGAGTACCCTATCCACTCTTATGAAGATCGTGATCCTCGGCGCCGGACAAGTCGGGCGTACGGCGGCCTACCAACTCGCTCGTGAAGAGGCCAACGAAGTCACGGTCGTCGATACCAACGAAGAACTGCTGCGCGATCTTCAAGATCGCCTCGACATCCGGACGGTCGTCGGCAACGCCGCTTTTCCCTCGATTCTCGAAGCAGCCGGCGCGGCCTCTGCCGATATTCTCGTCGCGCTCACGAGCTCGGATGAAGTGAACATGATGGCCTGCGAAGTAGCCTACACGCTTTATCGCACGCCCACCAAGATCGCTCGCATTCGCTCGGCTGAGTACACGCGCCATCCAGAGCTCTTCAGCGCCGAAGCGTTATCGGTCGACGTGTGGATCAGCCCCGAACAGCTCGTGACCGATTACATCGAGCGGCTCATTCGTTACCCCGGTGCTCTGCAAGTGCTCGACTTCGCCGATGGCAAAGTTCGTCTCGTGGGTCTCTCGGCTCGCAAGGGGGGTCTGCTGGTCGGTCAGGCCTTGCGTAGCCTCAAAGATCACATCCCGAATACCGAAGCACGCGTGGTAGCGATCTATCGTAATGGTCGAAGCGTACAGCCCGAGGGAGCTACCGTCATCGAAGACGGCGACGAGGTGTTTTTTCTCGCGGCTAAGAACGACATCCGTCAGTTCATGGCGGAGATGCGAAAAGAAGAGAAGCCTGTGCGTCGCGTTGTCATCGCCGGCGGCGGACACATCGGTTTTGCACTCGCGAAGCGTCTCGAAGAAAACAATCAGGTGAAGCTCATCGAGCGCGATCCGAAACAGGCGCGTCGAATCGCAGAGCGGCTCGATAGCGCCATCGTGCTTGAAGGCGATGCCGCGGATGAAGAGTTGCTCGTCGAAGAAAACATCGACAGCTGCGATGTATTCGTGGCGCTGACTAACTCGGAAGAAGCGAACATTCTGTCGGCTATGCTCGCCAAACGCCTTGGCGCCGCGAAGGTAATGGCACTCATCAACAAGCCTTCATACGCCGAACTCATGCAAAGCGGCAGTATCGATGTCGCCATTTCTCCGCAGACCATCACCATCGGTTCGCTGCTGACGCACGTACGTCGTGGCGACGTAGTCCAAGTGCACTCGCTGCGCCGTGGCGCAGCCGAAGCGCTCGAGACCATCATCCACGGCGACCATCGTAGTTCGCGGGTCGTCGGCCAGCGCGTGGAAGACATCGCTTTGCCCGAAGGCGCGAAGATCGGCTGCATCGTCCGCGGCGACGACGTCATCATGGCGCACCATGACACAATCGTTCAGGCGGACGATCACGTCGTGCTGTTCATCACAGATCGCCGCCACGTCGATCAGGTCGAGCGTCTTTTCCTCGGCGAAACCGCCGGTAGGCGCTGAGCGAGACGCCCGCCAATGCTGGCCGTCGCCCACGTTCTCGGCCTGATGATGGCGTTCTTCGCTACGTCGTTCATCTTGCCGATGGTCTGCTCGATCATCGTGCAAGATGGCTTGTTGATCGATTTCGCCGTCGCAGCAGGCATCAACGTCGTGCTCGGTCTCCTCATCGCTGCGCTCACGAGACGTCACAAGCGAGAGCTGAAAGCCCGCGACGGGTTCCTGCTGGTGACACTCGCGTGGGTCCTGATGTCTGCGTCGGCTTCGATTCCGTTTTTGATTGCACTGCCTCATCTCAGTTTCACGGATGCGTATTTCGAAGCGGTCTCCGGACTCACAACCTCGGGCGGCACGGTTCTCACCGGTCTCGACAACCTTCCGCCTTCCATCAATTTTTGGCGACATACGCTGCATTGGTTCGGTGGCATCGGCATCATCGTTCTGGCCGTTGCCGTGCTGCCGCTGCTCGGCGTTGGCGGCATGGCGCTTTATCGTGCAGAGACGCCGGGACCGATCAAAGACGAGAAACTCACGCCGCGCATCACTGAGACGGCCAAAGCGCTTTGGCTGACTTATGCGGGGATGACGCTGATTGCTATCGTCGCTCTGCGGCTTGCGGGTATGAATTGGTTCGATGCCATCTGTCACGCGTTTTCGGTGATGGCGCTCGGCGGATTCTCGACTTACGACGCCAGCGTCGGGCACTTCGATTCCGCGCTCATCGAGTTCGTGCTGATCGTCTTGATGCTTGCCGCGGCGCTGAATTTCGCGCGTCACTTTACGGCGCTGCGTACGCGGTCGCTGCTACCTTATCGCAAAGATCCGGAGGTGAGAGCCGTCTTCGGAGTGATTGGCGCAAGCGTCGTCGCGATTACGCTGCTGCTCGTCATTCACCGCGAATACGACAGCGTGACCGAATCCCTTCGGCACGCAGCGTTCGCCGTGGTCTCTGTTTCCACGACGACTGGATTTGCGACCGAGGCCTACGACAGCTGGCCGTTGTTTGCGCCGCTATGGATGATGTTTCTCGCCTGTATCGTCTGTAGCACCGGCTCCACGGGTAGCGGGATCAAGATGTTCCGTACGCTGATGCTCGTGCAACAAGCTCGACGCGAAATGAAGCAGATTATTCATCCCTCGGCAGTCATTCCCATTCGAGTCGGCGGTCAGGTCATTCCGGAGCGCATAGCAGCATCGGTGTTGGCGTTCATCTTTCTCTACTTCCAGACGATCGCTGTGCTGACCTTTTTGATGTTGCTGTCCGGAATGGATTTCATTCCCGCGTTCTCGGCCGTGGTGGCAAGCGTCAACAACCTCGGCCCGGGCTTGGGCCCGGTTGGCCCAACGGGAACCTACCAGTGGCTCACCGATTTCCAGACCTGGATCTGCACGATCGCGATGATTTTGGGACGACTCGAGATCTTGAGCGTGCTCGTGCTGTTCTCGTCGGCGTTCTGGCGGAAGTAATTCGCTCGTCAGTAACGCCAACTGCGCAGGTCGGCGCCCGGCGGTGCGGTTTTGAGCATTCGCTCCGCGGCCCAAGGCAACACCATCTGCGGATAACGCAAGCGTGAATAGGCGTTGGTGCGAGTATGGTCGCCATTCCAGCAGTGCTCTGCCCTATCGCCGTAATCGATGACGGCATCCGCGGCGGGCTGCGCCGTTCGTAGAAATTCTTCCACTGCGTACACCGCGTTGTTCAGGTAGTAGTTATCCATGTCGCCGACATAGAGGCGCAGCTTGCCCCGCAGTTTTGGCCCGAGCGTGGCCCAATCACGACGCAAGATGTGTCCGAGATCGTAATTTTCACGCCAGTGAGCGGCAGTCACGGGATCGATCTCGCCCGTCAGGCGATCGAAGATACGGCGCGGATAGCCGTCGGGCCCCACGGGCGAAAACACGGACTCCCACGCGTCCCACTGATCACCGCTGCGGCCTTTCGTACCGAGAGCGAGCTCCCAAAGATTGTTTTCTTCGATCGTGGTGTCGATGTGACCCAACCAGTTTCGATGCGCCGGGCGCGGCGTTCGCTTGAACCGGTTCGGCATGACGTAGGCATTTTTGTCTTCGTAAAGGTTGACGGTCATGTAGTGCCGGAAATCGATGGGGTCCGGGCAAGCGATCCAGGCGCCGTTGTATTCATCGGGATAGAACATCTGCGCGGCCATCGCGATCCAGCCACCCGTGCTCCCGCCGAACACGAATCGAGCCCAACCCTGCCCAATGCCGCGAAAGCGTCGTTCGATTTCGGGAATGAGCTCGTACTGGAGGGCATCGCCGTAGGGACCGTTGTTCGCCGAGTTGACGCCGTACGAGTCGTCATAGAACGGCGTGGGATGCTGGATTTCGACGAGGAGCACACGAGGGAATCCCGGTCCGGTCCAGGCTTGGAAAAAATCCCAGGCGTGTTGCTGCTGAATGCGGTTGTAACCCTCGAGCTTGAAGCGCGAACTGTAGTCGGGCTGGAGGTTCGGATCGGGCGGCGTTTCGCGCCAGTTGGAGGGCGCGGAGGGAAAATGCCCGTGGTTGATCACGAGCGGATAACGCGCATCGGGCCGGTCGTTGAAACCGAGCGGCAGGGTGACGAAAGCGCCGAGATGCACATCGCGACCCCAGAACTTCGATAGTCGTTCACTGCGGAGGCGCACGTATTTGACCCACGCCGTCTCCCGGAAGGGCTCGACGGATGGAATTTTCTCGCTCAACACCAGCCTTGGCAGCGAGGAGGCGGTCAGCGGGCCACGCCAGCGCAGCAGCGTCGGTCTGGAGTACAGGTTGCCGGGTTTCTCGCGCCACTGCTGTCCTTCTCCCCGATCGGGCGGCAACTTGAGCACCCGCCCGTCGGCGAGCCGGAAGGTCTCGTAGCGATTCAGGACAGCCTGCACCCGGTAGTCGCCCGGGGGCAGGCTCGAGAGTGCGCGTATCGGAAACCCGAAGGCGCTGTCGTCGACGCTTCGGCTGGTACCCGGCTTCCAGCCTTCGACGTCGAGCCCAAAAAACGGGATCGCTCCCCCGTCCCAGTTGACCAGGAACCGGGGCTCTCGATCGGGAGACTGGTCGACCGGCGCCAAGATGATCAGCAGCCGACCGTCCTCGGGACCTTCCCTCGAATTGGCGGGTAGCTGAACCTCGATGCTGGCGGCCGATGCCCAGAGGGGCAGCAGCAACATCCCAACCAGTGTGGCGAGAAGGTATCGTGTGGCGGGTCGTGATTGAGCGGTCATGACCCCGATCCTACGCCGGGCGCCGGGGTCCCGAACGGGCTTGCTCTTCACCGCCTACGTTATCTCAACGATTCACATAGAATCGCGCCGACCATGGGCTACGCAGAAACATTCGAAGTCATCGTCATCGGGGGCGGTCATGCCGGCACCGAGGCCGCGCTCGCCTCCGCGCGGATGGGTCGACGAACCCTGCTGCTGACCCAGAGCATCGAGACCCTCGGACAGATGAGTTGCAACCCCGCCTTCGGGGGTATCGGCAAGGGTCACCTCGTTCGCGAAATCGATGCCATGGGAGGTGCGATGGCGCGCGCCGTCGACCGGGCTGGCATCCAGTTTCGGACCCTCAACGCTAGCAAAGGTCCGGCGGTCCGAGCGACCCGCGCACAGGCCGATCGGCTGCTCTACCGGAAGGCGATTCGGACCCTCCTCGAGAACCAATCGAACCTCTCGACCTTCCAACAAGAGGCGGCCGATCTCGTGGTCGAAAACGGGCGGGTTCGGGGCGTCGTCACAGTCACCGGAATTCGCTTCGGAGCACCCGCCGTCGTGCTCACGGTCGGCACCTTTTTGGGGGGCCGAATCCACGTGGGTCTCGACCAGTATTCAGGGGGTCGTGCGGGTGATCCGCCATCGAATGCGCTCGCGGCCCGACTGCGCGAATTGTCCCTTCGAGTCGGCCGTCTCAAGACCGGTACGCCGCCCCGAATCGATGGCCGCAGCCTCGACTACGGCGTCATGGCCCCCCAGTACTCGGATGACCCGCGTCCCGTGTTTTCATTCCTCGGGCGCATCAATGAACATCCGGAACAGGTTCCTTGTTTCATTACCGCGACAAATGAGCGTACACACGAACTGATTCGTTCGGGCTGCGATCGCTCGCCGATGTTCACCGGAAAGATCGAAGGCGTCGGTCCGCGCTACTGTCCATCGGTCGAAGACAAGGTCCATCGCTTCGCCGACAAGAGCTCTCATCAGGTGTTCGTCGAGCCCGAAGGACTGTCGACTCACGAGGTCTATCCGAACGGAATTTCGACCAGTCTTCCGTACGACGTCCAGGTCGAATTCGTGCGCTCGATTCGGGGCTTCGAACGGGCCCATATCACCCGTCCCGGCTACGCCATCGAGTACGACTTTTTCGACCCCCGCGACCTCCACGGTTGGCTCGAAACGAAGGTCATCGGCGGGCTCTTCTTCGCGGGTCAAATCAACGGCACGACGGGCTACGAAGAGGCCGGTGCTCAGGGTCTGGTGGCGGGCATCAACGCCGCGCGTCAGGTTCGTGACGAGACCCCTTGGACCCCCTCCCGAGCGGAGGCTTACCTCGGTGTCTTGGTGGACGATCTCATCACCCGCGGAGCCCCCGAACCCTACCGGATGTTCACGAGTCGGGCCGAGCATCGGCTGCTCCTTCGGGAGGACAACGCGGACCTCCGGCTGACCGAAATCGGTCGCTCGATGGGACTCGTCGATGACGAGCGCTGGACGTTCTTCTGCCGAAAACGGGAGGCTGCCGAGACCGAAATTCGGCGGCTGTCGACCACCCGCTTCAAGGGGGTCTCGGCCTTCGATCTGCTCCGCCGACCCGAGGTGGACTACGCCGGGCTCCCCGCCCTCGCCGCCGCCGCGGGTGAAGACATCGGCACGGCCTTCTCTGCCGCCGACCCGATGCCCGCCCTCGCCACCCTCGACGACCGGCTCCCCGAGGCGGTCCGTCTGCAGATCGAGGTACGCGCCAAGTACTCCGGGTACATCGAACGCCAGCAGGACGAAATCGAGCGACAACGCAAAAGCGAGGAGACCCCCCTGCCCGGGGACCTCGACTACAGTTCGGTCGCGGGGCTGTCGAATGAGGTCCGGCAGCGCCTGGCGGCGGCGCGACCGGATACCCTCGGTCAGGCCTCGCGCTTGCCGGGCGTGACCCCCGCTGCGGTGTCCGTCCTGCTCGTGCACCTGAAACGCCGAACGGCCTGAACGCCCCAAGGAGACCGACCATGACCGACCGCACGCCTCCCGAGATGGTTCGTGCCGATGGCACCTACCCCGTCGTCGACCTTCGACAAGAGGCCATCACGGCCGCCGTCGTGCAGACCCGGGTGAACGGAGTCGATGGCGCCAACCCGGGCCCGGACCTTCGCCGCAACCTCGATTACTTCTTGGAATCCATCGACATTGCGCAAGGGTTCGGCGGCCGCTGCGATCTGCTGGTGTTCCATGAGTTTCCGATCACGGGCTTCAGCAACTGGACGCGCGATCAGCATTACGCGCTCTCGATCGAAGTGCCGGGGCCGGAGGTCGAGGAGGTCGCTAAGAAAGCCAACCAGTACAACTGCTACATCGTTTTCGGCACTTACGCCAAAGACCCGGTGAACTGGCCGGGCCACATTCTTCATCTGATGGTGATGTGCAAGCCCGACGGCAGCGTGGTGTCGCACTGGAAGCAACGCAACGTTCGCGGGATGTTTCCCTTCGCCGAGCAGTACACCTCGGTGATCTACGACGTGTACGACCGGTTCGTCGAGATGTACGGCCTCGACGCCGTGATCCCCGTGGAACGCACCGACATCGGCAACATCGCCATGTCGGCCGTGCAGTTCGAGCCGGAGCTTTTCCGCTGCATGGCCTTCAAAGGCGCGGAGATCATCTGCCGCGTGGCGACCGGTGGCTTCGAATGGGATGACATGCGCCTCACGTCGTACCACAACAGCGTCTACACCATGATCGCCAACAATTCCGTGGCCACTCAGGGACGGAACCCCGGTTTCTTTGAAGACGCCAATTTCGGCGGGCCAGGGCGATCTTCGATATTCGGACCGCGTGGCGTGGTGCTCGCGAAAGCAGGGCCGTTCGAGACTCGCGAGTCGGCGCGGATCCCCATTGCGGAGTTTCGATCCAAACACCGAATTCCCGATTTGCATCTGCACCTCTACCGGCCGGTGCTCGACCAATATGTCGAGCGCTATGCGCCTAACGGTTATCTCGATTACCAGCCCAAAGACAAACGCGACGCCTTCCAGCATTTCGTGAAGCGCGCGAAGTGGCAGTATTACTGGTAATCGTTGCGCCATGACGGATAACACGATCAATCGAACCGCGGCTTGGCTTCTTGCTGTTTTCGGGTGGGCCGCGCTTGGCACGCAACTCGTGCTCAGCGTGCAGCACCAGATGAGCCTCGGGCACAGCCCGGGCTACGGTGTGTTCATGTACACCGGCTACTACACGATCCTCACGAATCTCTTTTGCACGATCGTCGCCACCGCGTTCAGCGTTCAACGAGCGCCAGAATCTCGTTGGTCCGCCTGGCGCGAGCCTTGGGTCGTGACTGCGGCGACAGTGTCGATCGCGATGGTCGGGCTGATCTTCCACGTGCTGCTGCGTGCGCAGTACCAGCCGACCGGGATCGCTGCGGTCACCAATCTGATCCATCACTACATCGTTCCGGTCGTCTTCGCGATTTTCTGGTGGCGCGTGGTGCCACGCGGTTCGCTGGTGTGGGGCGACGTGGGGCGCGTGTTCGCCTATCCGGCTGCCTATCTCGTCTACGTATTGATGCGAGGCGAGATCGGCGGGGTGTATCCGTATTTCTTCATCGACGTTCGAAATCTCGGATATGCCCAGGTGCTCATCAACGCGTCCGCCATATCCGCGTTGTTCGTCGGGGCAGGGGTGGCGTTCATCGCAGCGAAGCGCTGACCCCTCACGCGCTGCGTCGGGTCACTTGCCGATGCAGAAGCTGCCGAAAATCCGACCGAGCAAATCGTCGGCGTGAAACTCGCCCGTGATTTCTCCGAGCGCCGCCTGTGCCACACGCAACTCTTCGGCCACCAACTCGCCAGCTTTCGATTCTTTGAGTTGTCGGACGGCTTCTTCGGCGTGGCGTTCCGCGCGCTGCAACGCATCGATGTGACGAGCTCGGGCGCTCACGGTTCCGACCTCAGCCGCATCGTAACCCATGCAGATCTTCAAGTGCTCACGGAGCTCAGCCAATCCCGCGCCCGTCTTCGCGGAGATCGGTAGCGCGGTGTGGGCACCAGATTCGGCGCGGTGAGTGTCGACGTCTCCCGCGGCGGCATCGATTTTGTTGAAGAGCAGGGTGATCGGAACACCCGTTGGCAACCGTGCTTTCTCTTCGGCAAGTGACGCCGCGCGCGGATCGGTCGTCGCATCCACCACGAACAGAACGCGATCAGCCTGTTGCATCGCAAGGCGCGCGCGACGGATGCCTTCTGCTTCGACGAGGTCTTCAGCTTCGCGCAGCCCCGCGGTATCCACGATGTGAAGCGGCATGCCATCGATGGAGATCAACTCTCGTAATACGTCGCGGGTGGTTCCCGCGATCGGTGTGACGATCGCGGCCTCGTGACCTGCGAGCGCGTTGAGCAAGCTCGACTTGCCGGCATTCGGGCGTCCCGCGATGACGACCGTCATGCCATCGCGCAGCACTCGTCCTTGACGAGCCGCATTCAGCACCGATGCGAAGCGCTCACGCAAGGCGGAGAGGCGATTGGTGAGCGCGCGATCGGCCAGAAAATCGATTTCCTCTTCGGGAAAATCGATTGCCGCCTCGACCCAAATACGTAGCTCGATGATCGCCTCGGTGAGATCATGCACCTGAGTCGAAAACGCTCCCTGAAGAGATCGCGTCGCAGCGCGCGCCGCAGCGAGGGAACCCGCATCTATCAAATCGGCGACCGCCTCGGCTTGGACCAGATCCAACTTGTCGTTGAGAAATGCGCGCTGCGTGAATTCGCCAGGCGTCGCGCGGCGAGCGCCGTACGATACGGCTTGCTCGACGAGCGCCTCGAGCACCACAGGCCCGCCGTGTCCTTGCAGTTCGAGAACGTCCTCGCCGGTGTAGCTATGCGGGCCGACAAAGAAAAGTGCGAGTCCTTCATCGAGGACGGCGCCGTCACTATCGTGAAATTTCGTGAGCGTCGCGACCCGAGGCTTCGGCAGCGATATCGACAGTATTCGTTCGCCGATGCGACGCGAGTCAGGCCCCGAGATCCGGACAATTCCCACGCCGCCGCGACCAGGCGCAGTCGCGACGGCGACGATCGTGTCGGTCGAAGGCCCCGCCCTCAACCCGACCTCGACTTCTTCGCCTCCGCTTCGATGCGGCGGTTGATGTTCCACTGCTGTGCGATGGTCAACAACGTGTTGGCGACCCAGTACAGCACGAGTCCGGCCGGGAAGAACGCGAACGTGATGCTCATCACGAACGGCAGGATCATAAATACCTTGGCCTGGATCGGATCGGGCGGTGTCGGATTGAGTTTGTATTGCACGTACATCGCGCCCGCCATGATGACCGGCAGCACGAAGAAAGGATCCCGCGACGAAAGATCCTGGATCCAGAACATGAATGGTGCCTGGCGCATCTCGACGCTCTCGAGCAACACCCAGTAGAACGCGAAGAACACCGGCATTTGAATGAGGATGGGCAGACAGCCCGCCGCTGGATTGATCTTTTCTCGCTTGTAGAGATCCATCATCGCGCGGCCGAGTTTCTCCCGATCGTCCTTGTAGGTTTCCTGCAGGTTCTTCATGCGCGGCGTCAAAAGACGCATCTTCGCCATGGACCGGCCCGAAGATTCGGAGAGCGGATAGAACACGAGCTTCAACAAGAAGGTGACGATGATGATCGCCCAGCCCCAATTGCCGACGATGTTGTGCGCCTGCTCGAGCAACCAAAACAGCGGTTCTGCAAGCAACGTCAGCACGCCGTAATCGGCCACGAGGTCGAGTCGAGGACCGGTGACCTTGAGCTGCGACTGGAGTTTGGGTCCGACGAATAGCGTTTCTTTGAATGTCGTGCCGCTTTGCGGCGCCACCGTTACCGAAGAGCCGGTGGTCGACAACAAGTACTGATTGCCTTCGGTACGCAGCGCATAAGCGTAGTTCAGGCCTTCGGTCGGCACGACTGCGGTGACGAAATGGTGTTGCATGCCGGCGATCCAGCCGGTGGCCACTTCGCGCGGCAACTCGCTCTCGGGGATGCTCGTACGATCGATCTTGAAATATTTGGTGCCGTTGTAATACGCCGGCCCCTGGAACGCATAGCTCTCGACGCTGAACATCGAGCGCTCGACCGGCGGATCATCGCGAAGAATCTGCGCATAGGAAGCCGCGCGCCAAGGTTCGGCACCACGGTTGTCGACGCTGTACTCGAGGTCGATTCGATATGAGCCACGGCGCAAGATGTAGGTTTTCGTCACCGTGACGCCGGACACGTCGTTGCGCCAAGTCAGCGGAATGCGAAGTTCGTCTTGGCCGTCGACGAGTGTGTAGTTCGATTGGGGTGCTTCGAACGGCGCCAAGTGCGTGGGATGGGCGCTGCCGTCCGCATCGGTGAGGCCGGTTTGGATGACGTAGAAGCCGGCTTGGCTGTTGTTGAGCAATCGGACTCGGGCATCCTGTCCTTTTACTTGCGGATAATTCAGCAAGTCGGCGCGTACGAGATCGCCACCACGCAAGCTGATATCGAGATCGAGCACGTCTGTCGTGACGCGTATCGGTGGAGACGGCAGCGGTGTCTCAGCCGGCGCGTCGGCTGCAGCCGGGGCGACGGCGGATGCCGGTTCGGTTGTCGGCGCCACAGACGCGGTCGACGGAACAGCGCCGGAGAGCGCCGAGGGCGCATTGGTCGGCGCGGTGGGCGGAGGCGCCGTAGGAGGTACGGCCTTCGGTACGCTCGAGCCGAGACCGCTGGTGGGTGTCGAACTCGGGGCGACCGTCGTCGGATCGGTGAACGGCTGAGCGTAGTCTCGTTGCCAAGTCTCGAAGTTGATCCACAGTACGAGAACCAGGCCGAGCCATAAAAACATGCGTGCGTTGGTCGAAGTCACGATTAGCCTTGTCGAAATATCAAAGAAATGGAACGGGATCAGTCAGCCGTGCGCGGCGGCACGGGGTCGAATCCGCCCTCGCGAAAAGGATGGCAGCGCCCGATGCGTTTGACGGCCAACCATGATCCGCGGAACGTGCCGTGCATCTCAAGCGCTTCCATCGCGTAGTGTGAGCACGACGGATGATAGCGGCATGTCGGCCCGCGCCATGGGCTGATGACCAATTGATAAACCCTGATCAGGGCCCTGAAGACGGCGCGCATGTCGTTGCTACCTTTTGCCAGAGCGCTTCGAGGCTCTCGCGAATCCGTGTGGCCGGCGCGTCACGAGCCGCTGCGCGCGCACCGACGATGAGATCGACGGCGGGCAGGCGGTGCTGAGCGTGCCGGAATGACTCGCGAATTATGCGACGAAGTCTGTTTCGGGCGACGGCATTTCCGATCACCCGTGCGCCGATGGACAGTCCGAGGCGAGAGCAGCGGCCGCTGCTCGGGCAGACAATGAGGGAAAAACACGCATTGCCGAGACGACGGCCGTCTCGGTAAGCGGTTTCGAAGTCGGTTTTGCGCAATACCCGCCGCGATGGCGGGAAACCCGACCGCGGAGGCCGGGTGTCAGCATCCCGAATCAGGGGATCAGCTTCTTTCGGCCTTTGGCACGGCGCCGGGCGAGAACTTTGCGTCCATTGGCCGTGGCCATGCGCGCCCGAAACCCATGGGTGCGGGCTCGACGGACTTTGCTGGGCTGATAGGTGCGTTTCATGGTGTCGTCACCGGAAAAAGGCCGCAGAGGGTAAGCAGGGGGTCGGTTGGTGTCAAGCCAAAAAGATATCCACAGGGCTCGGGGCCGGTATATTCTCCCCATCCCCTTGGTGAAACCCATCCCCCGTGCTCTCAGGGAGGCCGGCAGTCGCGTGGACGTGTCGATTTGGAATCGTTGCTCGGAGCTGCTCGAGTCGGAGTTGCCCGATACCCAGTTCAATACTTGGGTGAGACCCCTTCAGGCTATCGAAAGCGGTGGGGCGTTGCGGCTGCTCGCCCCGAATCGGTTCGTCGTCGAATGGATCAATGCCAATTTGATTGGGCGGATCAACGATTTCGTGCGTACCCAGCATGGCGAACACGCGGTTCGGGTGACGATCGAGGTCGGCGAAAAGCCGGAGCCCGTCGCCGCGCCCGCCGAAAACCCGGTGGTCCGGGAGTTAGGTCGGGTCGCGCGCCGACCGAATGTCGAAATCGTGGGCGGTCGCCTCAATCCCGACTCGAAGTTCGATACTTTCGTCGTCGGCAAAAGCAACCAGCTCGCAAAGGCCGCTGCGCAGCAAGTAGCTGAAAATCCAGGGAAAGCGTACAACCCCTTGTTCATTTATGGCGGTGTCGGTCTGGGTAAAACCCATCTGATGCACGCCGTCGGTCACGCGATCATCGAAAAAAACCCCCAGGCGCGCATCGCGTATGTGCACTCCGAGCGCTTCGTCAGCGATATGGTCAAAGCGCTGCAGCACAACCAAATGAACGACTTCAAGGCGGCCTATCGATCGCTCGATGCGCTGTTCATCGACGACATCCAATTTTTCGCCGGCAAAGAACGTTCTCAGGAAGAGTTTTTCCATACGTTCAACGCACTACTGGAGGGCCAACAGCAGGTGATCCTCACCTGTGATCGCTACCCCAAAGAGGTCGAAGGCCTCGAAGAGCGCCTCAAGTCACGCTTTGGTTGGGGGCTTACCGTGGCCATCGAGCCGCCAGAGCTCGAAACTTGCGCCGCGATCCTCATCAGCAAAGGGGAGGCAGCCGGCGTCACGCTGGGCCAGGACGTCGCACTCTTCATCGCCAAGCGAATTCGTTCCAACGTTCGCGAGCTCGAGGGCGCATTGCGTCGGGTCATCGCCAATTCGCGCTTCACCGGGCAGCCAATCACCCTCGATTTCACCAAAGAAGCACTGCGAGACCTGTTGAGCCTTCAAGCGAGACTCATCACCATCGAGAACATCCAGAAGACGGTGGCCGATTACTTCAAGGTTCGGGTAGCTGATCTGCTTTCTGAACGCCGAAGCCGTTCGGTGGCGCGCCCGCGCCAGATCGCCATGGCGCTCTCGAAAGAACTCACGAGCCACAGCCTCCCGGAAATCGGCGATGCGTTCGGTGGACGAGACCATACAACGGTGTTGCACGCGTGCCGGCGCATCAAGGCGCTGCGGGACGAGGAGCAGCGAATCGCGGAAGATTATTCGAATCTGTTGAGAACTCTGACGAATTGATGTTTGTATCCTGTGGATGTTTTCGAGCGCGAAAATCATTCACAATCGACACACAGGAAACGGGCGGGTTTTCCCGTCTTCGGTACAGAGTGGCAAGTGGTACAAGATACTGAAAACACCGGTAATTCCAGAGTTTTCCAGTTATCCACCGTGCCAATAACCTCTACAGTCTTTCTTAAGATCTAAATTAAAGAATTTATGAAACTCACAGCAACCCGTGAAGAGATCCTCGGTCCGGTTCAACACGTGATCGGTGTCGTTGAGCGTCGGCAGACGATGCCAGTGCTGTCGAACGTGTTGCTCAGCGCGCGAAACAACCGGCTCAGCGTCACCGGCACCGACCTCGAAGTCGAGCTCGTCAGTTCCATTGCGCTCAAGGTCCAATCCGCCGGAGACATCACCGTCCCAGGCAGAAAGTTTCTGGATATCCTGAGATCGCTTGCTGAGGGGTCCAACGTCACGCTCGCCGTAGAGGGCGACAGACTCGTCATCCGAGCTGGGCGCAGCCGCTTCACACTCTCCACACTCGCTGCGGCGGAGTTTCCGGTAGTCGAAGACGTCAACGCACAACAAGTGCTCAAACTCCCACAGGCCGAGTTCCGCAAGCTCATCGACAAAGTTCACTTCTCGATGGCTCAGCAAGACGTTCGCTACTACCTCAACGGAATGTTGCTCGAGTCGGAAGGCGGCAAAGTGAGAGCAGTAGCCACCGACGGCCATCGACTCGCTTTGTGCGAAGCCACACTGAAAGAGCGCGTCACGGGCAAGCAACAAGTCATCCTGCCTCGAAAGGGCGTAATGGAGCTTCAGCGAATGCTAGGCGAGGATGGTGAAGTTGCCCTGGAGATCGGTGTCAATCACGTTCGCTGCGAGATCGGCGACGTTCGCTTTACTTCGAAGCTTATTGACGGCAGATTCCCTGAATACAGCCGGGTCATCCCGGCGAATGCTCATCGCATAATCGACGCAGATCGCGGATTTTTGAAGCAAAGTCTGACCAGAACGGCGATTTTGTCCAACGAGAAGTACCGTGGCATCCGGCTCAACATCAAACCGAACCTTCTGACGCTGCAGGCGCACAACCCCGAGCAAGAAGAAGCAGAAGATCAGATTGAGGTTGTCTACGCGGGCGAGGAAATCGAAATCGGCTTCAACGTCACGTACTTGCTCGATGCGTTGTCGGCGATCGAAACCGATCGCGTCAATATCGCGCTCACCGACTCCAACAGCAGCTGCTTGATCACCGCAGCGGCGCCGGACGGCACCAAGTACGTGGTCATGCCGATGCGACTCTGAGGTCCGAAGTGTTTCTGGCGGAGCTCACCCTCGAGAATCTCCGCTGTATCGACCACGCCGAAATGACCTTCGGACCCGGAACCAACTTGGTTTTCGGTGCGAATGGTGCAGGGAAGACCACTGTCCTCGAGGCGATCTTTCTGCTCGGGAGGGGTCGGTCGTTCCGAACCCGCCTCAACGAGCGCCTCATCCAGCACGGAAAACCCCTGGCTCGAGTCATCGGTCAGCTAAAAGCGGATCCTGCCCCAAGGCGACTCGGCATCGAGATCCAGCGTGGTGCCGAGTCCAAGACCGGGACCATAGGCCGACTGGACGGCGCAGATCTACGCAGTTTCGCCGATCTGGCGCTGGCTTTCCCTGTGCAGGCGATGGATCCCGACGCCCACAAGCTCATCGAGGAGGGGTCCGCACGCCGGCGTCGCTGGCTGGACTGGGCGGTGTTCCACGTGGAACCTGGTTTTGCGGCGAGCTGGGGGCGGTACCAAAAAGCGCTGCAGCAACGGAACGCAGCGCTACGGACCGGCCGGAGCGAATTCACTGTCTGGGACCCAGAGCTCGCGCGCGAGGGTGAGGCGCTCTCCGGAGCCCGCGAACGGGTCGCAGTCGCGATGGCGCCTTACTGGGCGGAGATCGCAGCCGAACTGACTGGACTGGACATCACGCTCGACTTCCAGCCTGGGTGGGACCGGACCAACCCTTTACTCGACGTTTTGGCGGCGTCAGCGAGCCGCGACCGGGAGCGGCGGTCGACCTTGGTCGGAGCGCATCGCGCCGATCTGATCCTGAGGATCAAGGGTAGGGCTGCACGAGAGGTGCTATCGCGGGGGCAACAGAAGCTAGCGGCGGTCGCTCTGAATCTCTGCCAACTCGAATTCCTGAAGCGCGAACACGGAATGAGTCCGACCGTGCTACTGGATGACCCGTCAGCCGAATTGGACCGCGAAAGACTGGCGCGATTCATCGCCCGAGTCGAGGCGCTGAAGACCCAATTGATCGTCACCGCGCTGGATCGGGATACCCCACTTTTTGGCGCGCCGGAAACCGTGTTTCACGTGGAACGGGGCAGGGTATTTCGGGTATGATTTCGCATCACATCACCGAGCTAAAGCATGTCTGAAGCAGACGTCTACGATTCCAGTAAAATCAAGGTCTTAAAGGGGCTCGACGCCGTTCGAAAACGGCCTGGAATGTACATCGGCGATACCGATGACGGAACCGGTCTGCACCACATGGTTTTCGAGGTCGTCGACAACTCCATCGACGAGGCTTTGGCGGGCCATTGTGACCGCATAGTGGTCACTATTCATGCCGATGAATCCGTTACCGTCGAGGACAACGGCCGCGGCATTCCGGTCGATATCCACGCCGAAGAAGGCCGCTCCGCAGCCGAAGTCATCATGACCGTGCTGCACGCCGGCGGAAAATTTGACGACAGTTCGTACAAAGTGTCCGGCGGTTTGCACGGCGTCGGTGTGTCGGTCGTGAACGCGCTGTCCGACGTGCTGCATCTGACCATCCATCGCGACGGCAAGCTGCACACACAGGAATATCACCTCGGCGAGCCCGTCGCCCCGCTCGCGGTCGTCGGAACCACCGACAAAACCGGCACGAGCGTGCGCTTCAAACCCAGCCCGACCATTTTCACGAACATCCAGTTCAATTACGACATCCTCGTCAAGCGACTACGAGAGTTGTCGTTCCTCAACTCCGGCGTGCGCATCGATCTGATCGACGAGCGCGAGGACAAGCGCGACGTATTCGAGCACGAAGGTGGTTTGCAGGCGTTCGTGGGACACCTCAATCGCTCGCGCCAACCCATACACGAACAAGTGTTCTGGTTCCGCACGCAAGAAGGTCCCATCGGTGTCGAAGTGGCGATGCAGTGGAACGACTCTTATCAAGAGTCGATGTTCTGCTACACCAACAACATTCCGCAAAAAGATGGTGGTACCCACCTCGCGGGTTTCCGCGCTGCGCTCACGCGTACGCTCAATGATTACATCGAGAAAGAAGGTATCGCCAAGCGCGAGAAAGTGCCGACGACCGGCGATGATTCGCGTGAAGGGCTGACGGCCATTCTTTCGGTCAAGCTGCCGGATCCGAAGTTTTCATCGCAGACGAAAGACAAACTCGTGTCGTCCGAAGTGAAGGGCGTCGTCGAGACGGCCGTCGCTCAAAAATTTTCCGAGTTCCTGCTGGAAAAACCGCAAGAAGCGAAAGCGATCGCAGGAAAAATCATCGAGGCGGCGCGCGCACGTGAGGCGGCGCGAAAAGCCCGCGAACTCACCCGACGAAAAGGTGCTCTCGATATCGCAGGGCTGCCGGGCAAGTTGGCTGACTGTCAGGAAAAAGACCCCGCGCTCTCCGAACTTTTCATCGTCGAGGGCGACTCCGCAGGCGGTTCGGCCAAACAGGGCCGAGATCGGCGAAGCCAGGCGATTTTGCCGCTGAAGGGGAAGATCCTGAACGTCGAAAAAGCGCGTTTCGACAAAATGATCTCGTCCGCCGAAGTGGGCACCCTGATCACCGCGCTCGGCTGCGGAATCGGGCGCGACGAGTTCGACATCGAGAAGCTGCGCTATCACCGCATCATCATCATGACGGACGCGGACGTCGACGGAAGCCATATCCGCACGCTGTTGCTCACGTTCTTCTATCGACAGTTGCCGCTGCTCATCGAGCGCGGCCACATCTACATCGCACAGCCACCCCTCTACAAAGTGAAGCGTGGCAAGCAGGAGATGTACGTCAAAGACGATGTCGAACTGAACGCCATGCTGCTCAATGCCGCGCTCGAAGAATCCGAGTTGCACCTGAATTCGTCGGCGCCGCCTCTTCGCGGCGCGGGGCTCGAATCGCTCGCTCGGCAGTACGTCGAAGTGCAGGGCATCATCGAGCGCTTGGCTCGCCGATACGACGCGCGGGTGCTCGAACAGCTGCTTTACGTTCCGGTCGTGTCGCGCAGCGACTTCGATCGTCCGGACTGGCTGACGGCGTGGGCCGACGACTTGGCCACCCGCCTCAACGTGATGGCCGATGGCAATGCGGTATACAAGCTCGAGTTCCAGCCGGCCTCGGGTAGCCAGGCGATCTCGCGCATTCATGTCTCGAAAGCCGAGCATGGCAGCCGCTTCGACAAATACCTCACGCGCGATTTCTTCGATTCGTCGGAGTATCAGCGCATCGCCGCACTCGCAAAAACACTCGCCGGCATGATCGGCGACGGTGCCTTTGTCCGACGTGGAGAAGCGCGCCGCGACGTCACGTCGTTCAAGCAGGCCATAGATTGGTTGTTCGAACACGCCAAGCGCGGGCAATCCATCCAGCGCTACAAGGGCCTCGGCGAAATGAACCCCGAGCAACTCTGGGATACCACCATCAACCCCGAGACGCGTCGCCTCATGCAGGTCCGCATCGAAGATGCCGTGGCAGCCGACGAAGTCTTCACGACGCTGATGGGAGACGAAGTCGAGCCGCGCCGCGAGTTCATCGAGAAGAACGCGCTCGCGGTATCCAATCTCGACGTATAAGGGTCACCAAAACGCCGACCGAGCGTCGGACTCATGAGCGCCAACCAAACCATCCTCCAATCTTTGCCGGTCGGCGAGCGTGTGGGGATCGCGTTTTCCGGCGGTCTCGATACGAGCGCTGCGGTCCACTGGATGCGCGCTCATGGCGCACGTCCCTGCGCGTATACGGCAAACCTCGGCCAGCCCGACGAGATCGATTACGACGCGATTCCGCTCAAAGCGATGTCGCTCGGCGCAGAGCATGCGCGGCTCATCGATTGTCGCCATCAACTTGTCGCCGCAGGACTCGCTGCCATTCAAAGCGGCGCGTTCCACATTTCGACGGCCGGGACCACGTACTTCAACACCACACCGCTGGGTCGTGCGGTGACGGGTACCTCGCTCGTCCTCGCCATGCGCGAAGATGGCGTGGATATCTGGGGTGACGGCAGTACCCACAAGGGCAACGACATCGAGCGGTTCTACCGTTACGGCTTGCTCGCCAACCCCGCGCTGCGCATTTACAAACCGTGGCTCGACTCGCGCTTCATCGCCGAACTCGGCGGCCGTCGCGAGATGTCGGCCTATCTCGCAGCCGCCGGGCTCGACTACCACATGAGCGCGGAGAAGGCTTACTCGACCGATTCCAACCTCCTCGGCGCGACCCACGAGGCGAAGGATCTCGAACTGCTGAGTCGGGGCATCCACATCGTCGAACCCATCATGGGTGTCGCCTTCTGGCGTGATGACGTCGTCGTTCAACGCGAAACCGTGAGTGTGCGCTTCGAGGCTGGACGGCCGGTGACGATCAACGGTCAAAGTTTTCCGGACGACTTGGAGCTGTTCGAGGAAACCAATCGCATCGGCGGACGGCACGGCCTCGGAATGAGCGATCAAATCGAAAATCGCATCATCGAGGCCAAGAGTCGGGGCATCTACGAGGCGCCGGGCATGGCGCTGCTGTTCATCGCCTACGAGCGCCTCGTCACCGCCATCCACAACGAAGACACGATCGAGCAGTACCGAAACAATGGGCGGCGCATCGGTCGACTGCTATACCAAGGGCGTTGGTTCGATCCACAGTGCCTGATGTTGCGCGAGAGCGCCCGAAGCTGGATCGCACGCGCGATCACGGGCGAGGTCACGATCGAATTACGCCGGGGCAACGACTGGTCGATTCTCGATACGACGGGCCCGCATCTCGGTTATCACCCCGAGCGGCTCACCATGGAAAAAGGCGAGGGGATGTTTACGCCGAACGACCGCATCGGACAGCTCACTTTGCGCAACATGGACATCGTCGACACGCGCGAGAAGTTGCAGATCTACGGTGAAGCCGGACTGCTCGATCGCGATCCCACGCGACTGCCCTGATCTTATTCGTGCATCGGCTGCAAAGCTTCAGCCAAACGTTGCTGCAAGGCCAATGATGGCAGCCCCACCAAGTCTCGAGGTACTTCACGCACGATATGCTGCTGGGCAGATTTCGGCAGATGACTGCGGACTTCGGCGAGGAATCGCGGTGCAGCGACGAGCACAAGACCTCGACCGTCGTTGTCGCGGGCGGCGATCGTGATGCGCTCGGCGAGTTGCCGTGCAAATTGTTCGACGGCGTGCTGCTTGTGAGTGCGTCGAGGTTGCAGGCCGGTTCGGCGAGAACCCGCGCCACCGCCACCACGACTCGATCGCATGACGACCGTTCCTGGCGCATCTGCTCCGAGATCGCGATCGTGTCGCGCCGTGAAAGAGTTTTCGAGCGTCTCGAGGGCCCGCGGTGGTGCGCCGGGTTGGCTCAACTCAAATACGGTGGCGTGGCGCGTGTCTGCGACGAAAACGGTATAGCCGCTCACCGGCGTGGACTCCGACGGGAGATGTTCTGAATCATGACGGACAAACTTTTCATTTCTGCGGACTCCTTGTTGGCCGACTCGTTCGAGCTGGCGGCAAAAGTGATGGCGAGCGGCTATCGTCCCTCCTTCCTCGTGGCGCTCTGGCGTGGTGGCGCACCCATCGGCATCGCCGTGCAGGAGTGGTTGGAGCATCGTGGTCTGCGAACAGACCACATCACTGTGAGGACCTCGAGCTACACGGGTATCGATCAAGCCGACAAGACGGTGCGCGTGCACGCGATGGACTATCTCGTCTCGAAGGTCACCAACGAGGATCGACTGCTGCTCGTCGATGACGTGTTCGATTCGGGGCGGAGTATCGAGGCAGTGCTCGACGAGTTGTGGCGACGCTGTCCGCACAATCATCCGAAAGAGATCAAGATCGCGACGGTCTATTTCAAACCATCACGCAATCGCAGTGCACACACGCCTGATTGGTACGTACATGCCACCGATCGATGGCTGGTGTTTCCCCACGAGCTCGTCGGACTGACCGACGAAGAAATCGCAGCGCACAAACCACCCAGCGCGAGGCGCTAGCGTCCGAACGGCATCGTGGATCAGGCCGGCTGAGTCTCTGGCGGGACTCGAAGTTTTCCGGTGCGTTCGAACAGCGCTGCGATTCCGAGCAGTCGATCGTCGTCGAAACGCCTTGCTACCACCGTCATGCCGACAGGCATGCCGCGGACGAGTCCGATGGGCAGCGTGATGCTCGGGTAGCCCGAGACGGCCGCCGCAGAACCGAGGACGGAACCTCCGAGATCGTCACGGTCCCCGAGCACGTGATCGATCAGACCGCTTGGACCGGAGCCCGGAGCGATGATGACGTCGACGTTCAAATCACCAAACAACTTTTCGAGACCCTCGATCTCGACGAGCTGCCGCAACTGACGTAGCGACTCGAGATATTCAGGCTCGCCGAGAGATCCTTTCGCTTGGGCCAGTTCGAAAATTTCCTGACCGAAAAAAGGCATCTCTCGATCTTTGTTACCACGATTGAATTCGATCAGGCTCTCGAGGGAGCGCATTTCGGTCAGCCCGACCGGAAGCGATCGCAGATAACCATTGATCGAATCTTTGAATTCGAAGAGAAGCGCGGTGTACTCGGCTTGACCCGCCTGCCGCAAGCTGCCTGGGAGCGGGGCGTCGATCATCGAGCTCGTGCAGCGTCGCCACACATCGATGGCCTGCCCGTAGAGTGCAGCAACCTCGGCGCGCATCGAGCTCGCGGCCGGAACGATTCCCACACGCCATCCGCCGGGACGCATCACGCCACTCGGGGGTGCCCGACGAGGTGAATCGAAAATGACCTCGGCGAGTAGGCGCGCATCTTCGACCGTTCGCGCCATCGGGCCGGCGACGTCCTGACGCGGCGACAACGGAACGATTCCACGTCCGCTGACCGTACCGATCGATGGCTTGAATCCCACCAAGCCGCCCACGGATGAGGGGGAGAGAATCGATCCGTCCGTCTCCGTTCCGATGGCGGCCGCAGCGAAGGACAAGGCGGCGGCGGTGGCCGACCCCGAGCTCGATCCCGAGGGATTGCGTTTGGGGTCGTAGGCATTGCCCGTCTGTCCGCCGATCGCACTCCAGCCACTACTCGAAAATGTGGAGCGAAAGTTGGCCCACTCGCTGAGATTGGTTTTTCCGAGAATGATGGCGCCTGCGGCCCGGAGTCGGGCGACCAGAGGGGCATCCTGAGTATGGAATGCGTTGGCGAGCGCCAGTGATCCTGCGGTCGTCGGCATCCGGTCGGACGTTTCGATGTTGTCTTTGATGAGCACGGGGATGCCGTGCAGAGGGCCGCGCACCCGACCACTGCGACGCTCGCCATCGAGCGCCCGAGCGATATCGATCGCATCGGGATTCACGGCGACGACCGACCGATACGTCGGTCCTCGCTGATCCAAGTTGGAGATGCGACGCAGGTACGCCGTCACGAGAGCCGCCGAGGTCAACCCGGAATTCAAATGGCGCTGAAGTTGCGCGATGCTGACTTCAACGGGATCGAAGTCGTTCGCCCGGGCGCGATCATCGGCGCTCGCCAAAGATATCGATGAAGCCATGCTCGTCATGACCGAGCCCGCCGTCGCCGAAACGAGGAACTGTCGGCGTTTCATGAAGGATCTCCTTTTCGAATCTGCGCGATCGTCGACTCGATCCACGCCTGGGCCTCTTCGTTGATTTCGCGCGGGTCGCGACCGGCTGCTTCGATCGGTGGCCCGACGACGACCCGGACGGTGCCCGGTTTTTTCATGAGGCCACGGCGAGGCCAGTAATAACCGGCATCGTGCGCGACGGGCACGACCTTGCACCCCGTCCGACTCGCGAGCAACGCGCCGCTCACGCCATAACGACGGGTTTCGCCCGCTGCGACGCGAGTGCCTTCCGGAAAAATGAGGATGGAGAGCCCTTCGGCAAGGCGGCTGCGGCCCTGACTGACGACTTGATTAACGGCTGATGTACCCGCTCCCCGTCGGACATCGATCGAGCGCAAGAGCCAGAGCCCGAAACCTACGAAAGGGATGTACATCAACTCGTGTTTGAGCACGATGACCTTGGACGGGCCGACCAGAAACTGGCCGAAGGTTTCCCACGCCGAGGAGTGTTTCCAGTAGGCCACGTGGGGTTCGTCAGGAATGTTCTCGAGTCCCTCGACCCGGTGGTCCAGTTTGCAGGTGACCCGCAGCACGTCGAAGATTCGTTCGGCGTACCACTCGATGAGCGCAAAACGCCGGCGGTGCGACACGAAGCCACCCACGAGAACGAAAAACGCCGCGTAGCCGATCGTCCAGAAAAACAGGAAAGTCGTGAAGACGATGGAGCCCAGCGCCTGCACGGAGCGCCTCAGCCGGGCAATCTCGAGAAATCGGCGACGCCGGCGAACAAATTTCGAACGCGTGACACCAGCGCGAGCCGATTCGCCCGCAACGCCGCATCGGGGTCGTTCACCATGACGTCGTTGAAGAATGCATCGATCGATGGTCGCAAGCCGGCGAGCTTGGCGAGCGCTTCGTCGTAGCGACGGGCGGCGATATCGGCGGTCACGGCGGCAGAGACGGCCTCGATGGCTTCGTGCAGGCTCTTTTCAGCCTCCGCGCACAGCAGCGATGCGTCGATTCCGGTAGGCACTTCGCCCGCAGCGGATTTGCGCAGGATATTGGCGATGCGTTTGTTCGCCGCTGCGAGGCTCTCGGCTTCCGGCCGCTCGCGGAACTTGGCCAGTGCCTTCATACGCTGATCGAAATCGAGCGCTCGCGTCGTCCCCGTGGCGAGCACGGCTTCGAAAGCTTCAGCCGCGTAGCCTTCCTCGAGGTAATGAGAGCGCATGCGCTCTTGCAGATAGGCGAGGACCTCTGCAGCCGTTTCTTTGGTGGTCACCGGCTGGGTCGAGACCGCCTTGCTGACGAGATCGGCAAGATCGAGGTCGAGCTTGCCCTCGAGGACGATACGAAACACGCCGATCGCTGCTCGACGCAACGCGAACGGATCTTTGGTGCCGCTCGGTTTCTGACCGATGCCGAAAATTCCGGCGAGCGTATCGAGTTTGTCTGCCAGCGCGACCGCGATGCCCACGGGATCGACGGGCAAGGCATCACCGGCACCGCGCGGCAGGTAATGGTCACGGATCGCTGCGGCAACGCGCGGATCTTCTCCGTCGGCCGCGGCGTAATAGGCGCCCATCACGCCCTGCAGCTCCGGAAATTCGCCGACCATCGCGGAGAGCAAATCGCACTTCGACAAGTCGGCGGCGCGCGCAGCGAGTTCCACATCGGCGCTCACCAACGGCGCGATCTCGCGAGCGAGTGCGACGACCCGACGGACTTTATCGCCGATGGATCCCAGCTTCGCTTGGAAGGTCACGCCATCGAGGCCTTGGCGCCAGGCGTGCAGGGAATGTCGACGATCTTGCTCGTGGAAGAACGCGGCATCCGCGAGTCGCGGCCGAACGACGCGCTCGTTGCCCGCCCGAACACGCGACGGGTCACGGCTCTCGATATTGCTTACGGTGATGAACTGGTTCGTCAACTCGCCCTTCACGTTCTCGACGGCGAAGTAGCGTTGATGTTCCTGGAGCGTCGAGATGAGCACTTCGCGGGGCAAGGCGAGGAAGCGCTCGTCGAATCGCCCCTCGATCGCCACCGGCCACTCGACGAGTGCCGTCACTTCGTCGAGCAACTCTTTGTCGAGCACGGCCTTTCCGCCCAGCGCTTTCGCGCAGGCAAGGACTTGTTCGCGAATCCGATCGCGTCTCTCCGCAAAGCTCGCGAGGACGAAGCCTTTGCTACGCAAGACTTCGGCGTAATCCGCGGGCGCGGCGATCGCGAGCTCTTGCGGCGCATGGAAGCGATGCCCGCGCGTCGAAGCGCCGGCTTCGGTATCGAGCAGACGCACAGGCAGTGTGTCGTGGCCGAAGCGCATCACGACCCAATGCACCGGCCTCACGAACTCCGCTTCGCTCGCACCCCAGCGCATGCGCTTCGGGATCGGCAGCGCACCGAGACTGGCTTCGATGATTCCGGGTAACAGGCCCGCGGTGGCTGCGCCCGGCTTGCTGCCTTCAAAAAAAAGGAACTCGCCCTTGCCTTCGGTAACTCGACCAAGCTTATCGAGTGCTACGCCGCAACTTTCGGCGAAGGCCGTCGCAGCCCGGGTCGGCGCGCCTGATTTATCGAAAGCCGCCGTCACCGGCGGTCCCCGACGCTTGATCTGTTGTTCGGGCTGAACTTCGGCGAGCGTCCTTACCAAGACGGCGAGTCGACGCGGCGCGGCAAAGGACTCGATGTCGCCGTGACTCAGGCCTGCGCTTTCGAGACCCGCGCGAATGCCGTCCGTCAGGGCGCGCTCGAGTTCGGGCAGCGCGAGAGGCGGGAGCTCTTCTGTGCCGAGCTCGAAAAGAAAATCGCGAGCGCTCATGACGAACGCACCATCGGGAAGCCGAGGGCTTCGCGACTATCGTAATACGCCTGGGCGACGCCGCGTGCGAGTGCGCGTACCCGCAAGATGAATCTTTGACGCTCGGTCACCGAAATGGCGCGACGCGCATCGAGTAGGTTGAACGTATGCGAGGCTTTGAGCACCTGCTCGTAGGCGGGCAACGCGAGCTTCGCCTCGAGCAATCGGGTACACGCAGCCTCGTGCTCGTCGAAGTGACGGAACAGCACGGCCGTATCGGCGTGTTCGAAGTTGTACGTGGATTGCTCGACTTCGTTCTGGTGGTAGACGTCACGATAGGTGACACGACCCATCGGACCGTCGGTCCAGACGATGTCGTAGACGCTATCGACCCCTTGCAGATACATCGCGAGTCGCTCGAGACCATAAGTGATCTCGCCGGTGACCGGTCGACAGTCGAGTCCGCCCACTTGCTGGAAATACGTGAACTGCGTGACTTCCATGCCGTTGAGCCACACTTCCCAACCGAGCCCCCAGGCGCCGAGCGTCGGAGATTCCCAGTTGTCTTCGACGAATCGGATGTCGTGGGTCAGCGGATCGAAACCCAGCATCTTCAGTGAGCCCACGTAACGATCGAGGATGTCGAGCGGCGAGGGTTTCATCACCACCTGAAATTGGTAGTACCGCTGCAGACGAAAAGGATTGTCGCCATATCGACCGTCGGTCGGGCGCCGCGAAGGCTGCACATAGGCTGCGCTCCAAGGTTCCGGGCCGATCGAGCGCAGAAAAGTTGCGGTATGAAAGGTCCCCGCACCCATCTCCATGTCGTAGGGCTGCAGAATGACGCAACCCTGGTCCGACCAGTATTTCTGAAGGGCGAAAACCAGTTCCTGAAACGTGCGAGCCATGGCTCCTGGCGAGCGGCCATCGCCGCAGTCGATCAAAGGGTGGTCAGTATACCGGGTGCGCTACTGCGCTCGATCCTCTAGCATCGTTCCACAACGAGGGGGGCACACATAATGACGACGGAACGCGCTCGCGATGACGGCGCAGTGAAGGTCGGGATCTGGGAGCTCGCCCCCGGAGTCCAGCGCTCCAATTTCTACGCCCTGCTCGGCGTGGCCTTTTTCTCGATTGGGCTACTCACCCTCGTTGGTAATCTCCGGCCCTATCTCTTCAACTCGATGCTCGGCATCCCCGATGACATCCAGGGGCGTGTCAGCGGCGTGATGGACGTCATCAGTGAGATTCCTGCTCTGCTGCTGTCGGGCGTGATCGGCGCCGCATCGGATCGCCTCGGCCGGCGCGTGATCTACGGCATGGGTTTCGCCATTCTCGGCGTGGGGTATTTGCTCTTTCCGTTGGCGCAGTTCGATTGGACCCTCTACGCGATGGTCTTCATCACGGCCTGCGGATCCTGTCTGATCTCGGCAATGCTCGCGGCCGTGATCGCGGACTACCCGCGCGAAACATCTCGCGGAAAACTCGTCGGAATCTGCTTTTTCCTCAACGGCTTGGGTGTCGCGACGCTGGTGGGGCTCGCCGCCCAACTACCGAAGTTCTACCTCTCGCAGGGGATGGATGCCATCGAAGCGGGGCGCGCTGCGTATTGGACCGTCTCGGCGATCTGCGTCATTCCTTTCGTGCTGGTGCTGCGGGGTCTCGCCCGCCAGTCCCCGGGACAAATCACCGAAAGAGAACCGGTATTGGCCACGCTGCGTATCGGCATCGCCGCGGCGCGCGACATGCGTGTCCGCCTGGCTTACGCCTCCGCTGCGGTATCCCGGGCCTCGCTGTCGATCATCAGTGCATTCTTTTTCCTGTGGATGGTGCAGGCGGGCAAGCAGCAGGGGATGACGCCCGCGGAGGCACTCTCGGCGAGCAGCGGGATCTTCGTGGTCATCCAGATCACCGCGACGATTTGGGCGGTGACGGTGATCAGCTTCATCGATCGCGTCGATCGGGCGCTCTTCATGGCGGTGGCGTCCGCGCTCGCCTGTGGCAGTTATGTTTGGTTCGGCCTGCAGGACAATCCGTTCCAGCCAGCGATGTATGTCGCCGCCGTGTTTCTCGGGGTCGGCGAGATGAGCGGCATCCTGGCTTCGCAGGCACTCATCGGTCAGGTTGCGCCTGAGCGCGGTCGAGGCGCCGTCATCGGCGTGTTTACTTTGTGCGGATCCGTCGGGATTTTTCTGGCGGCGGTCGTGGGCGGGACTTTGTTCGACTCGTGGCGACCGTCGGCCCCGTACGTGGTGATGGGCTGTACCAGCGGGCTGCTTTGCGCGCTCGCAACCTATACTTGGGTACAGACTCGAATTCGATCGCCTGCCTTGTAACAAGGCAACGACGAGTTATTTTGCACTAAAACAGTGCATAAACAGTCGCTCAGGCCTCTCCCACGGCCTTTAAATCCTTGATTTTCCGAAAATCCGGGGCGTCGGCACGTTAGATGCATCATACTTGGGCGTCTTAACCCTACGGAGCGAACATGAGCAGCGCGAGTGACGTCATCAAGATGATCAAGGACGGAGAAGTGAAGTGGGCCGACCTGCGCTTCACCGACACCCGAGGCAAGGAACAACACGTCACAATCCCGGCCAAGCTCGTCGACGAAGGTCTGTTCCGCGACGGAAAGATGTTCGACGGCTCCTCGATCGCCGGCTGGAAGGGCATCAACGAGTCCGACATGATCCTCATGCCCGAGGCAGCTACGGCGGTACTCGATCCTTTCTTCGAAGAAGCCACGGTCAATATCCGTTGTGACGTCATCGAGCCTGCGACCATGCAAGGCTACGAGCGCGATCCGCGCTCCATCGGCAAGCGCGCCGAGGCGTACTTGAAGAGCACCGGCATCGCCGACGGCGCGATGTTCGGTCCCGAAAACGAATTCTTCATCTTCGACAGCGTGCGTTGGAAGAACGAAATGCACGGCTGTTCGTACGACATCGACTCCGTTCAAGGTGCGTGGAACAGCAATACGCAGCTCGAGGGTGGCAACAAGGGACATCGCCCGGGCGTCAAGGGCGGTTACTTCCCGGTCCCGCCGGTCGATGCATATCAGGATATCCGCAACGCCATGTGCGGTGCCTGTGAAGAGCTCGGTCTCGTCGTCGAGGTGCATCACCACGAAGTCGCCACCGGCGGCCAATGCGAAATCGGCATCGGTGCGGGCGGCCTCGTCAAGAAAGCCGACGAAGTTCAAATATTGAAATACGCCGTACACAACGTCGCACACGCGTATGGCAAAACCGCCACGTTCATGCCGAAGCCGCTCGTTGGTGACAACGGTTCGGGCATGCACGTCCACCAGTCGTTGCAGAAAGATGGCAAGGCGCTCTTCGCGGGCGACAAGTACGGCGGTCTCTCCGAAACGGCTCTGTACTACATCGGCGGCATCATCAAACACGCCAAGGCCCTAAACGCGTTCACGAACGCCGGAACCAACAGTTACAAGCGCCTCGTCCCGGGCTTCGAAGCGCCGGTGATGCTCGCGTATTCCGCGCGCAATCGATCCGCCTCGATCCGTATTCCGTTCGTCTCGAATCCCAAAGCGCGCCGCATCGAAGTGCGCTTCCCGGATTCTTCGGCCAATCCGTACTTCGCGTTTGCCGCGATGATGATGGCCGGTCTCGATGGCATCCAAAACAAGATCCACCCCGGCGATCCGGCCGACAAAGATCTGTACGATCTCGAGCCCGAGGAGGCGAAGCACATCCCGACGGTGTGCCATTCGCTCGACATGGCGCTCGAAAGCCTCGACAAGGATCGCGAGTTCCTCACCCGCGGCGGAGTGTTCACCAACGACGTGATCGACGCCTACATCAATCTCAAGATGCAGGAAGTCACGCGTTATCGAATGAGCACGCACCCGGTCGAACTCGACCTTTACTACAGCTGCTGATTCGACGGCACCCGAGCCCGAGGCGGCGTGATGCGCGGCAACGACCATGGCGGTTGAGCGACTCTTCGAGAGTTTTGCTGCGCATCACGACCCCGCGGACTTGCTCGACGCCCTCTCCACGGGCGTCGTGCTTCTCGATCCCGCCCTCGTCGTTCTGCATGCAAATGTCGCGGCTCAGGGACTGATGGCCGTCGGCCTCAATCAGGCCCGCGGCCGCGGGTTTTGCGACCTGTTCACCGATGTCGGCAACTTGCAGCTCACGCTGCTGCGCGCGCGGGATACCGGAGAAGTCGTCACCGAATGCGACCTTGCGTTGCGTCCAATCGGCACTCCCAAAGATTTCCGCGTGGTCGACATGACGGTAACGCCGATCGACAGTCCTTCGGGGGCCCGTCGCGTACTGCTCGAGCTCGCCGATGCCGAGCCTCGGAATAGATTGAATCGGGACAACGCCTTGCGCGCGCGTCTCGAGAGCAGTCGCATGATGACTCGGCAACTCGCCCACGAGATCAAAAATCCTCTCGGTGGCGTGCGCGGCGCGGCGCAATTGCTGGCCCGTCAGCTTCCGGCCCCGGAGATGCGCGAATACACCTCGGTGATCATCAACGAGGTCGATCGGCTCACGGCACTCGTCGACACGATGTTGAGCCCCGCGAGGCCACCACAAAAAGTTGCGCTCAACATCCATGAAGTCTGCGAGCACGTGCATCGACTGTTGGTGGCCGAAGCGCCTGCCGGCGTGGTTGTCGAGCGCGATTACGATCCCAGCGCGCCGGAAGGTCGATTCGATCGAAATCAGCTCGTGCAGGCGCTGCTGAATTTGTCTCGAAACGCCATGCAGGCGATCGGCGAGTCGGGCCGAATCGTTCTGAGGACACGTGCGCTGACCCAGACGCACATCGGCATCGTTCGTCATCGTCTCGCCGTACGGATCGACATCATCGACGATGGTCCGGGTGTGCCCGAAGAAATCCGAGGAACCTTGTTTTATCCGCTCGTGACAGCTCGTCCGAACGGGACCGGTCTCGGACTGGCGGTGGCCCAGGAGCTCGTCAATCGGAACGGCGGCATCATCGAATTTCAGAGCGAACCGGGAAACACCGTTTTCTCGATGATCCTTCCCCTGCTGCCTGGCGAGACGCCGCCGATCGGGGACGGAACATGAATTCCCGGCCGTTGCGGGTGTGGCTCGTCGATGACGACGCGTCGATTCGCTGGGTGCTCGAAAAGGCTCTGAAGGGCGGCGGCATGCTTACGCGCGCATTCGAATCCGCCGAGCCTGCGCTCGAGGCCCTTCGTACGGAGTCGCCCGACGTGTTGCTGACGGACATCCGGATGCCCGGACTCTCCGGTCTCGAGCTCGTTCGCAAACTACACGGCACACGCCCGCAGCTCCCCATCATCGTGATGACGGCGCATGCCGACCTCGACAACGCCGTGTCCGCTTATGAAAGCGGCGCGTTCGAGTATTTGCCCAAGCCTTTCGACATCGACCAAGTCATCGATTTGGTTCGTCGGGCTGCGCAAAGCACTCAGCGTAGCGCCGCGGGGACCGAAGCAGATGGACGCATGCCCGAACTGCTGGGCAAGGCGCCCGCGATGCAGCAAGTATTTCGCGCCATCGGCCGTCTGTCGCGTTCGGCGGTTACCGTGCTCATCACCGGCGAGTCGGGCACCGGCAAAGAATTGGTCGCTCGCGCACTACACGAGCACAGCCCTCGCGCGGCCAAGCCGTTCATCGCGCTCAATACCTCGGCGATTCCGTCCGAGCTGCTCGAATCCGAGCTGTTCGGTCACGAGAAGGGCGCATTTACGGGGGCGGATGCTCTTCGGCGCGGTCGTTTCGAACAAGCAGACGGTGGAACGCTGTTTCTCGACGAAATAGGCGACATGCCCACGCCGTTGCAGACCCGGCTGTTACGTGTGCTCGCCGAGGGTGAGTATTACCGCGTCGGTGGTCAATCCCCGATCCGGGTCGATGTGCGAGTCATCGCGGCGACGCACCAGAATCTGGAAGATCGGGTCGCTCGCGGGCTGTTCCGTGAAGATCTCTTCCATCGACTCAACGTCATCCGCATGGAGTTGCCACCCCTGCGCGCGCGTCGCGAAGACGTCGGCGATCTTCTCGAGCACTATCTGCGCGGGGCGGCGACGGAGCTCGGGGTCGAATCGAAATCTTTGGCTGCAGACGCCAAGTCAGCTCTCGAGGCATATGGATGGCCCGGCAACGTGCGGGAGCTCGTCAATCTTTGCCGCCGTCTGACCGTGCTCGCACCCGGCACCGAAATCCATATCGAAGATCTACCGACCGAGATCGCGGGGGCGAGCCTGTCACGGGCGGGCGGAGAGGGCTGGTCGGCGGCCTTGACGCGTTGGGCGGAGCTGGAGTCTTCGCGTAGCGAGGCACCGCCGTTACTCGATACGGCACTCCCCGAATTCGAGCGCACCCTCATCCGCGTGGCGCTCGCGCATACGGGCGGGCACCGCCAGGATGCCGCCAAACTTTTGGGCTGGGGCCGCAACACCTTGACCCGCAAGCTCAAGGAATTGGGCATGGAAGAGGGTGATGTCGAGGCTGGAGACGAAGCCGCCGCCTGAGTTGAGACATAATGCGGTCGATGGAAATGCTCGACCACGCCTTCTTCGGTAACCCGCTCAGCCAGTGGCTTCTCGCCGCTACAGCTTTCCTCGTCTGCTTTTTCGTGCTGCCGGCGATCCGACTGTTCGTCGTTGCGCGTTCGCGCAGACTGGAGGGTCGCGAGACGCCTATCTGGATCAGCCTCGTCCTGCTGCTCATCACCCGTACCCGCCGACTTTTCCTGGCGGTCGTGGCGTTCTATGTCGCCGAGCGCTTTCTCGAACTCCCCCAACGCGTGGAAAGTCTGTCGACGGCGCTCATCGTCCTGACGTTCTGGATCCAAGCGGCGCTGTGGGGCGTTGCCGCCGTCGAGTTCGCCCTGAAGCAGCGGCAAGACCGCATGATCGCCGCGGGCGAGCTGAAGCAGTCGGGCTCGATGAGTGTGCTGCTCTTCGTGGCGAGGGTGACGATCTTCGCGCTCGCGGTCCTGCTTGCGCTCGACAACCTCGGTGTCAACATCACGGCGCTCGTCGCCGGCCTCGGTATCGGCGGTATCGCGATCGCTCTCGCCGTCCAGACGGTGCTCGGCGATCTCCTCGCCTCGCTGTCGATCACGCTCGACAAACCGTTCCGGGTGGGTGATCTATTGCGGTTCGACGACATCGAGGGCGTCGTCGAGTTCATCGGCGTTCGCAGCACTCGTCTGCGCAGCATCAGTGGCGAGCAAGTGATCATCGCCAACGCGGATCTACTGAAGACCCGAATCCGGAATCTCGGTCGGATGCCGGAGCGTCGGATGTTGTTCCAGCTCGGGGTCGTCTACGAAACGCCGCCGGAGAGGCTCGCCGCCGTCTCGGACATCGTCCAGCGCGCCGTCGAATCGGTCGAAGGTACTCGTTTCGAATACTGCGCTTTCCGGACCTTCGGCGACTCCTCGCTCAATTTCGAGGTGATGTATTTCGTTCCGAACTGGGATCAGGCGCGATTTCGATTCATCCAGATCAACGACCAGGTGAATCGCGCGATCCACGCGGCATTCGCCGCCGAAGGCATCGGTTTCGCTTACCCGACGCGGAGCGTGATCGTCAGGCAGTGAGTCGCAGCGAACCGATGAGGTCGGTGATGTGGCTCATCCCGTTGTCTGCGAGATATTTCGCGATGCCTGCGTTGATCTTCTTGCAAGTCATGGGGTCGTAGAACAGCGACGTGCCGATTCCGACGGCACTGGCACCCGCGATGATGAACTCGATCGCATCGGTCGCCGTGGTTATCCCGCCTTGCCCGATGATCGGCACATCATGACGCCGGGCGACATCGTAAACCTGATGAACCTTGAGTAGAGCGATCGGTTTGATCGCGGGGCCCGAGAGCCCGCCTTGCACATTGCCGATCACCGGCCGACGCGTTTTGGCGTCGATGGCCATGCCCATGATGGTATTGATGACGGAGAGCCCGTCGCTACCGGCTTCGATGCAGAGCCTGGCGTTTTCTTTGATGTCCGTCTGGTTCGGAGACAGCTTGGTGATGATGGGTTTCTTCGTGACAGCGCGACAGGCGGCGACGACGCGCGCCGACATCTCCGGATAGTTGCCGAAAGCGACACCGCCTTCCTTGACGTTCGGACACGAGATGTTGATCTCGATCGCGTCGATGGGCGAATCGTCGAAACGCCGAGTGACTTCGGCGTATTCCTCGATGGTCGATCCCGATACGTTCGCGATGAATCGAGTCTCGCTGAAGTCGAGTGTCGGCAGGATGTTGCGAACGACGTGGTCCGTGCCCGGGTTCTGCAGCCCGATCGCGTTCAGCATGCCCATCGGGGTTTCGTAGACTCGATGCGGCGGATTGCCGAGCCTCGGCTCGAGCGTCGTGCCCTTGAGCACGACGGCGCCGCAGTCGGCATTCGAGAACCCTTCGACCCGGGTGTATTCCTCTCCGAAACCCACGCACCCCGACAGCAGCACGATGGGCGAGGAGAAATCCATGCCCAGAAAGCGATAGTGAAGGGGTTCGGGGACAGCATCGGACATGGGGCGATTATAGACGGCACCGGCATTGCTACCATGCGCAGCATGTTCCGCATCGTGTTATTCGAGCCGGAGATCCCGCCCAACACAGGCAACGTGATCCGGCTATGTGCCAATACCGGTGCCGAGCTGCATCTCGTCAAACCTTTGGGTTTCGATCTCGATCGCAGTTCGGTACGCCGAGCCGGTCTCGATTACCGGTGGATGATGGCCGTACAGGTACACGAGAATTTTCTGGCCTGCCGACATGCGCTCGGGCCGGCCGTACGCTGGTTTGCCGTCGAGACGGGCGGGGCTCGGCGTTACGATGAAGTGGACTGGAAGCCGGGCGATGCGCTGCTGTTCGGATCGGAGCGTCGGGGTTTGCCGCAAGACATCATCGACTCGTTACGCCGGGAGTCGGGTGACGCGGCAATCGTCAGCATTCCGATGCGAGAGGGCAATCGCAGCCTCAACCTCTCGAACGCCGTGACGCTCGTGACCTATGAGGCCTGGCGCCAGAATGATTTCGGCAACCCTGACGCTACTCGGTGAATTCGGCCTTGATCGGCCGAGTCATCAAGGCTTTGACGACTTCGCGTGCCGGCACGCCTTCGTAGAGCAACTTGTAGATACCCTCGCAGATCGGCATATCGACTTTTTCGCGGGCGGCTACCCGATGCACGGCACGGGCTGCCAGATAGCCTTCGACGACCTGCCCGATTTCTTTGAGAGCCTCTTCGGCACTCTTGCCGCTCGCGAGCAACAAGCCGAAACGTCGATTGCGTGACTGATCGTCGGTACAGGTGAGCACGAGGTCGCCGAGTCCAGCGAGACCCATGAAGGTTTCGCGTTTTGCACCGAGTGCGACGCCGAGTCGAGTCATCTCGACGAGCCCGCGGGTGATCAGTGCGACACGGGTATTCGCACCAAAGCCAAGACCATCGGCGAGGCCCGCTCCCACTGCGAGAACGTTTTTGGTGGCCCCACCGACCTCGACTCCGATGATGTCGGTCGAGGTGTACGCGCGGAAGTTGGACGCAGAAAGACTCCGCGCAAGGGCGTTCGCGAAGCCTTCGTCGGGGGATGCGATCGTCATGGCCGTCGGCAGGCCCGCACCGACCTCACGAGCGAAAGTCGGTCCGGAGAGCACCGCAAATGATCTCGAGTCTCCAAGCACTTGCCGTGCGACCTGATGCGGCAGCAGCCCGGTTTCGAGCTCGAAGCCTTTAGTCGCCCAAGCCAGTCGCGTGTCGTCACCCAGCAGGGGGGCGATTTCTTCGAGCAGCTCGCGCAAGGCATGGCTCGGCACGGCGATCAAAATTTCGCTGACGCCCTCCAGCCCTTCTTCCAGATCACGTACGACCGAAAGGTTCTCCGGGAAAGGCGCCTCGGGGAGATATCGCTGGTTGCAACGCGCCTCGGCCATGGCGGATTGTTGAGCCGGGTCGCGGCCCCATAGCCGCGTCGGATGGCCCGCTCGAGCGAACTGGATGGCGAGCGCCGTTCCCCAGGATCCGGCGCCGAGTACGGCCAACGGTGCGGCCGCGTCGCTCATCGTCGTCAGCTGTTGAGGTTCGCAGGCGGCGTCTGCGCTTGCTGCTTGGCGGCGGCCTCGGCGAGCGATCGAGCGTAGAGCGCGTCGAAGTTAACGGGTGGCAGCAGCAGTTGCGGGAATCCACCCTGCGACACGAGATTCGCGATGATCGCTCGCGCATACGGAAACAACACGGAAGGCGCGATGGCCGCGATCGCGCGGCGGTGCTCTTCTTCGTCGAGATTACGCACACCGAAAAGTCCGGCTTGTTTCACTTCGACGAGGAATGCGGTCACTTCGCCAAGCTTGGCGGTGATGCTGACCGTCAGCACGACTTCGCGAAGCTCCGGCGAAATGGCTTCGGAGGACGTATTGAGATCGAGGCCGATCTGCGGGTTCCACGCGCCTTCGATACGCGGACCTTTCGGTGCCTCGAAGGAGCAGTCCTTCAGGTAAACCGACTGCAGCGAAAATTCCGGAGCATTCGCTTCGGCGCCCGGAGGAGTGGCGCCGTCGGCGCGCGGATCTGGATCAGCCATGTGGTGAAGCCTCTGTGATGATTTCTTTCAAAAAATAAAACGATTGCGGTCAGCCAGCGAGTATCGGATCGAGACCGCCTTTTACATGGAGTGCATACAGGTCGTCGCATCCGCCGACATGCACGTCGCCGACGAAAATCTGCGGAACCGTGCGACGCCCACTGCGCGCCATCATCTGCTGGCGCAGCCCGGGGTCACGATCGACGTCGATGATCTCGAGATCCGCTTGCTTGCTCTCCAGCAATTCTCGAGCACGAGCGCAGTAGGGGCACCATGCGGTGGCGTACATCACGACCTTCGCCGACACTGGATCAGCCCTTTCCCTTGCCGGTGGCAAGCGGAAGGTTCTCGCTACGCCATCCTTCGACGCCACCCTTGAGGTTGAACACCTGCTTGAAGCCTTGACGGATGAGCACGCGCGCCGCGGCCGCCCCGGTCGAACCGGACTCGCAATAGATGACGACGTTCTTCTCTTTGAACTTCTTGAGTGAGTCGCCTGCGGTGAGCATCTCGGCAGAATCCATGCGGCGAGCGCCACCGATATGTCCCGCGCCGAAGGCCTCGGGATTACGCAGATCGATGATCAGGGCGCCCTGGTTCTGAAGTCGGATCAAGTCTTGCGGCGAGATGCCGGCGAAGGCGTCGCGACGCGCGCGGATTTCGAACACGATCACGAGCACCGCGGCGACGACCGCCAGAGAGACGAGCCACGGGTGGTTTGCGATGTATTCGGGCAACTTTTCCATTGCCGGGATTATACAATTTGGTCCGATGCGCGGTCGGATAACTCGTTGGATTCCCGTTTTGGTCTCGGCAGTACTGCTGTCATCGGCCGTGGCACAGGATGCTGCCCGCGCCGAGGCCGAGTTGCGACAACTTCGCGCCGAAATCGAGCGGATCCGGGGTCAGGTCGCCAAGGATTCCGCGGAGCGGGACCGCCTCACCCGGGCGCTGCGTGCCGCAGAGACCGCCGCGAATCGTGCCCGAGGCGAACTCGATCGGCTGCGCGGAGAGCGCCGGACTCGAGAACAGCGCCGCGCCGACCTGGCCGAACAAAAACGACAGCGTGAGCAGGATCTCTCCCGAGAACGCGCAGAGCTCGCCGCGCAGATTCGTGCCGCGTATCTCATCGGGCGCGACGAGCCGCTGAAGATGTTCCTCAACCAGGAAGACCCGAGTCGAGCGGAACGCATGTTCTCGTACTACGGTTATTTCGGTCGGGCGAGGGCGGGACAGCTGGCCGTGATCGAGGAGAACCTCCGTGAGATCGCCGCTCTCGACGCCAGCCTCGAAACCGAGCGCGAGCGCATTCTTCGTCTCGAACAGGAACAAAAAGACGAAGTCTCGAGGCTGGACAAAGCGCGTGCCGAACGTGGCCAGGTCCTGGCCAGTTTGACTGCCGAAGCGCGCGCACGGAACGCGAGCTTGCAGCGACTGCAGAGAGAGCAGGCGGCTCTCGAAAAGCTGCTTCGCGACTTGCGTCGCGTCGCACCGCAGTTTCCCTCAGACAGCCGTAGTCCGTTCGCGGGCATGCGCGGCAAACTGACTTGGCCGACGACGGGGCGTCTCGAAGCGCGGTTTGGTCAGGCCAGAGCCGGTACCGTCAAATGGGATGGCGTGGTGATCGCTGCGCCGCGGGGCACGCCCGTGCGAGCCATCTATCGCGGTCGTGTGGTCTATGCCGACTGGCTCGCCGGCCTCGGTCTCCTCATGATCATCGACCATGGCGGCGGGTTCCTCAGCCTCTACGGACATAACGAACAACTGTTCCGTGCGGTGGGTGACCAGGTGGCCGCCGGCGATACCGTCGCCGGTGTCGGCGACTCGGGCGGACGGGCTCAACCCGGACTTTATTTTGAGATCCGACAGGGCGCTCGCCCACTCGATCCTGCGCCTTGGTTCAAAGACAGGCAGCCCTGAGCGGCAAGCCTGTAAAATCTTCGTCAATGAACTCCCCCCGCGTTTTGGTTGTCTCGGGCGTCGTCGCCGGTCTTTTGACCGGCGTCGCGTTGGCGCGCTGGGTGTTCGTTGCGGACGAAGGCGTTCCGGCGGCATCGACCCCGATCACTGCGCCGCCACCGAGCGCCGCTGCGAACGGCCCGGCATCGATGTTGTCGAAGCAGCTCTCCACCGACGAAGCGCGCCGACTCGCCGAGGTTCTCTCTCAGGTGCGCCGCGAGTACGTCGATGAAGTTCCGGACGACAAACTCGTCGACAGCGCCGTGCGCGGCATGCTCTCGGGGCTCGATGCGCATTCGGCATATCTCGATCGGCGCGAGTTCGAAGAAATCCGTCGAGGTGCGGCTGGCCACTACCCGGGAATCGGTATCGAGGTCTCCGCCGAAAACGGTTTCATCAAAGTTCAGCGGCCTATCGAAGACTCGCCTGCCGCGCGTGCCGGCATACGAGCCGGTGACCTCATTTTGCGCATAGACGGTGAGCCCGTAGGCCTCAATGTCGCCGAGGCCATCGAGCAAATGCGCGGGCCCGCCGGTTCACTGGTTCGTTTGACCGTACGCCGGGCGGCGCGCGATGAGCTCGTTGACGTCGTGCTCGAGCGGGCGCGCGTCGAAGTGCACAGCGTGTCGAGTTCCCGCCTCGACTCGCGGTACGGCTATCTGCGCATCGCTTCCTTCAGCGACACGACACCGGCCGACTTCGCCGAAGCGATACAGCGTCTGCGGGGCGAACAGCCAGAATTGAGAGGAGTCGTCATCGATCTTCGCAACAACCCCGGCGGCGTTCTCGAGAGCGCGGTTGCAGTCGCCGACGCGATGCTCGATCAGGGGAACATCGTCATGGCACGAGGCCGCGCGGCCGACGCTCGGTTCCGAATGGATGCCGAGCCAGGCCAGTTGCTGACGGGACTCGACATCGCGGTGCTTGTCAACGGCGCGTCTGCCTCGGCAGCAGAGATCCTCGCCGGCGCGCTCAAAGATAATCAACGCGCCCTGCTCGTCGGGCGTAAAACCTACGGGAAAGGTTCGGTCCAAAGCGTCATCCCGCTCAGCAACGGGCACGCGATCAAGCTGACCACTTCTCGTTACGCGACGCCTTCCGGCACCTATATAAACGAACGAGGGATCGAACCCGATGTGGCATTGTCCGGCCCTGACTCGGCGCCTACCGATCCGGTCGTGGACGACGAGGTGCGCGCAGCGCTTCGTGAGCTTCAACGTCGTACCCCGCGCGGCACTCGCACAGCCGAGGCCAAGCCTCCCCGAATCTCATGATCGAACTGTTTCAGTTTTTCATTGATTTCATCCTCAACCTCGACAGCCACCTCGTCGAGTTGCTGCAGCAGTACGGGCTGTGGATCTATGCGATTTTGTTCGTCATCGTGTTCGCGGAGACGGGCCTCGTCGTGACGCCGTGGTTACCCGGTGACTCACTGCTCTTCGCGGTCGGCACACTCGCAGCGATCGATACCAGCGGCACCTTGCATGCACCGACGGTAGGCGTGTTGTTGATCGTTGCGGCAATTCTTGGCAACAGCTGCAACTACGCCATCGGCAAGGCGATCGGGCCGCCCGCGTTCAGCGGGCGTTATCGATTACTCAAGGTCGACTACCTTCGGCAGACCGAGGCGTACTTCGTGAAACACGGGGGCAAGACCGTGGTGCTGTCGCGCTTCCTTCCGTTGTTGAGAACCTTCGCGCCATTCGTCGCCGGGATCGCGCGCATGCAGTACTCGCGATTCCAGATGTACAACGTGCTCGGCGCGTTATCTTGGGTGACGGTCTTCTTGGGGGGCGGTTATCTGTTCGGCAACATCCCGATCGTGCGAGATAACTTTGGGCTCGTCACGCTGACGATCATCTTTGGCTCCTTGGTCCCCGTCGCCATCATCGCCCTGCGGCGGCGCGGCTGAAGGGCGGTTTTCCGCCCCATCAGAGGTGTCAGAGGGCGCGAATCGCGCCGACGATGCCGCCGATCAAGAGTGCGAGCATGGGGACGGACGACAAGGCAAAACCGAGACCGCGTTTGTCAGCGGCCTTGACGTAGCCCATGAAGAAGACCAATCGACCGACGATGAAAAGGGCGCCGAGGCCGGTCGCCCACATCGGATCGACCAAGATCGCAAACGACCACAGGGCCGGAATGAAAATGATGAGCACCTCGAGGGTATTCATCTGTACCCGGTAGTAGCGTTCGAAGTCGGGGTTGCCACTCGTGGCGGGCGCCTTGATGCCGAAGCGATGTCGGGCGCGACCGACGGCGGCGGCGAAGCCGAAGTACTCGACGAGAGCGATCAGCATGACCAGGAAGACCGGTACGTAGTCGGCAGACATGGGAACCCCCTTGATGAACGAGGGTCAAGCATAGCGCGGTGGCAGAATGCTGCATAAGGAGAAGAGCACATGACCGGATTTCTACTGCGAGCAGTGATCGCCGCGTTCGGGCTGTGGTTGGCGACCCGTTGGGTCGATGGATTTGCGATCGACGAGCCTGCGACCTTGCTGATCGCTGCCGTGGTGTTGGGCCTCGTAAATGCCGTAGTCCGTCCCGTCATCATCGTGCTCACACTTCCCATCAGTGTGGTGACGCTCGGATTGTTTCTGCTGGTCGTCAACGCCGGCATGATCTTGCTCGTGGCCGCGATCGTCCCCGGGTTTGACGTCTCGGGTTTCTGGGATGCGCTGTGGGGTGCTTTACTCGTGAGCCTGACCGGCTGGATCGGCTCCTGGTTCATCGGTTCACGCGGACTCGATCTCCTGAGGCGCCGATGAGTTTCGCCATACGTCAATCTTTGCTCGTCACCATGTTCGTGGTCCTTACCGCAGCCGTCTCGCTTCCCGCCGCAGCCGTCGATCAACAGTTCACGGGCTATGCGCGTTCGCGGGACGACGGTCGATTACTCTACGTCGAGTCCCATCACGTGCGCCGGGCGGGAGAGGTCGGCGAAGCGCGGATCGTGATGTATCGCTGCTCCGTCGATGGCCCGGCGTTCGCACGAAAGGAGCTCACTTACGGCGCCACGCGCGAAACCCCCGAATTCACTTTTACCGACGCACGCAGTGGATACACGGAAGGACTCCGTCGCACTGCGCAGGGTCCGCGAGTCTTTCAGCAAGAGAATCCGAAAGCTCCGCGACGAGAGGCCAAGGTGTCGACCGACGTCGCCCTGGTATCGGATGCCGGTTTCGATGAATTCGTGCGTAAGCACTGGGCGGAGCTCGAAGCAGGTAAAACGGTGAGATTTCCTTTTCTCATCCCGAGTCGACTCGACTACCTCACCTTCAAGGTCAAAAAAAATCGCGAGATGCAGATCGAAGGTGCGACGACGAGTGTGATTCGGCTGAATCTCTCGGGCGTGTTCGGTTGGTTTTTGCCCTACATCGAGGTGTCGTATCGCAAAAGCGATCTCTCTCTCAAACGCTATGAGGGTCTGACCAACATAAGGGGCGCAGACGGGCAGAATCTCATCGCCATCATCGAATTCCCTGCACGCGAGCGTCGTAGCGGCGCGGAGAGTGATTTCGTCAAGCTCCGGGCGGAGTCTCTGGTTCCGCGCTGCTGATACGCGATTCGACCGACGGCGAGCGACGGGGCCAGTTAACCAGCAACGTGCCGCCGAGAATGATGACGGTGCCCGTGATCTGCAGCGGCCCGAGCCCCTCTTCGAGAATCCACCAACCGAGCATGAGGGCGATCGCAGGGTTGACGAAGGCATAGGTCGACAACTGAGCAGGTGTCACGTTCACCGACAACCATGCGAAGGCGGTGTAAGCGACGCACGAACTCACGACCGTCATGTAGGCGAGCGCGGCAAGTCCGCCGATGTCCCAACTCCACTGCGTCAGCTCGCCCGCGATCAATGCCGGGACGATCAGCAGGACCCCTCCGCAGAGCATCTGCAGTGCAGTGAAGGTCATGAGGTCCAGCGATGTGCCGGAGTTGCGAATGTAAAACGCGCCGAGTGACCAACCGAAGCATCCGACGAGCACGATGAGTGTCGGCCAAGCCAGTGCAGCGGCTGCCGTTTCATCGCCGGGCCATGCGACCAACAGGGTTCCCGCGAATCCCGTGATCAGTCCCGTGGCGACGCGTCCGCTAATCGGCTGGGCTCTCGCGCCGAACATGCCGAGAATCGGGATCCAGAACGATGAGGTGACGTTGAGCAAGGCAGCGAGGTTCGAAGGGATGTGCTGCAAACCCCATACGGCTGCACCGTTCGATACGAACACTGCAAAGAAACCGACGACGAACAGGCCACGCCATTCCTGCATCGGGATGATCGGCATCATCGGCTGACCGCGGCTGCGAGCAAGAAGCCTCGCGACGAACCACAGCAAGGTTCCACCGATCAAAAAACGCACGGCGGCGAAAGAAAACGGCGGCAATCGATCGACTCCGATCTTGGTCACGACGTAGGTCGATCCCCAGACGAGATAGACGATCGCGAACGAGACGAAAACTTTCGTCCTTCGGGATCTCGCGAGCTCGTCGGTCACGCCGCGGGGGTATCCGCTCGGGTTGCCGTCCGATACATCAGCCAGCCCAACACGGCGAGCACGATCAGACCCAACCACTCACCGAAGTGCATCGATGCGGGAAGCGCGAGGACATCGGCACTACCGGAGGTGACGATCGGTACGGCGATGGCGATACCCATCAACGCTTCGCCCGTGATCATGCCTGCGGCGAACAGCAAACCCTTTCGACCACGACGTTCGAGATCGGCTTCGGCACAGCCCGACTTGCGCATGCTGCGTTCGGCGAAGAAGCCGATCAATCCACCGAGGAAGATGGGTGTCATCAGTTCGATCGGAAGATAGATGCCGACCGCGACGGCGAGCACCGGCGTGCGGAACGTGGATCCGCGCGCTTTGAGGATTTCGTCGACGACGATGATGCCGACGCCGATCACCGCACCGATGGCGATCATTCCCCACGGCAACTGACCGCCGAAGAGACCCTTGGACACCGACGCCATCAGCGTGGCTTGCGGAGCAAGCAAGGGGTTCGGATGTTCCGCGGTCGGCACGCCGATCCCGTAGGCCTGCGCGAGCAGATTGAGCACCGGCGCCATGACGAGGGCGCTGCTCACGGCGCCGATGCCGAGCATCACCTGCTGACGCCACGGCGTTGCACCGACGATGTAGCCGCACTTCAAATCTTGCAGATTGTCGCCTGCGATGCAGGCTGCGCAGCAGACGACGGCGCCAATCATGATGGCGGCTACGGGCCCGATTTCGCTGTCGCGCCCCATGAGCATCAGCAGCACCACGGCCGAGAACAGAATCGTCGCGATCGTGATACCCGATACGGGGTTGTTGGATGATCCGACGAGACCCGCCATGTAGGCAGACACCGAGCAAAAGAGAAAACCGGTGACGATCATGATGACGGTCATCGGCAGACTGACGCCGAGCGATCCGACGATGGTTTCGTAGAGCGCCCACAGCGGCAGCGTGAAGAGCAAGATGCCGATCAGCACCGACTTCATCGGCAAGTCTTGTTCGGTGTGTGCGATCACCTGACCGGCGGCGCTCGCGCGCGCAGCGGCAAGACCGCTGCGTACGCCCGACACGAGCGAATGCCGCAGCGAAATCAGCGCCCACACACCACCGACCAGCATGGCCCCCACGCCGAGATAACGAATCTGCTTCGACCAGATGAGTCCGGCGAGATCCTCCGCCGGCAAGTCCGCAGCAACCTGAGCGAGTTCGACATTGCTAGGCAGAACATTCGCGACGTAATAGGGAATCGCGATGTTCCAGGAAATCATCGCGCCGGCGAGCGCGACGATGCCCACGTTCAGGCCGACGATGTAACCCACGGCAAGAAGTGCCGGCGAAAGATTCGTACCAACGAAGCCGAGATACTTCCCAAAGAATCCGGCGCTCGCCGCGGTATCGGGAATGAGTTTGAGGCCACTACCCGCCGCGAGTTTGGCGAAGGCGCCACCGAGCGCGGCAACACCGAGAATGCGGATGCCCTGCGCTGGGTTTTCACCCGCCTTGAGCACCTCTGCCGCGGCTTGCCCCTCCGGGAATGCGAGCTTTTGCTCGACGATCAGCGCGCGACGCAGCGGCACCGAGAACAGCACACCGAGTATGCCGCCGAGTCCTGCGATCGCGAGCACCCACGAGTACTGGAAGTCTTGCCAAAACCCGAGTATCACGAGCGCCGGGATCGTGAAGATCACGCCCGAAGCGATCGATGATCCGGCCGATGCGCCGGTCTGCACGATGTTGTTCTCGAGAATGCCGCCGCCTCCGAAGAGGCGGAGCACGGCCATCGAGACCACGGCCGCCGGAATCGCCGAGGCGATGGTCATTCCGGCGAACAGACCGAGGTAGGTGTTCGCCGCCGCGAGGATCATCGCGAGCACGATCGCGAGGACCACCGCTCGCAGCGTCAGCTGCGGCGGCAGAGCTGACGCCGGCGTCACGAGACGCCACCCATCCAACGGCGTACCACCGGACTGATCACGAGCAGCACCAGAGCGGCGATCATGCCGAACCAGAAGATGTCGAGATACTGGCCAGGCATCGCAGCGACGTTTTCGGCATCGAACTCACCTGCGATACGACCGGCGATGAGATTGCCGAGCGATGCGGCGAGGAACCAGATGCCGAGACTTTGGCCGACGAATCGGTGCGGTACGAGCTTGGTCACCGAAGAGAGCCCGACCGGCGAGAGGCAAAGTTCGCCGAAAGTGTGCAGCAGATAAGTGAGTACGAGCCAGTATGCTGCTGCCGGGAGGCCATCCGCGACGATGCGTGCCGCGACGAACATGGCGAGGAAGCCGAGCGCCATGCCGACGAGACCCAACGCGAATTTCACCGGCGTCGAGGGATCGAGATTGCGACGCGCGAGCGACACCCACATCGCGGAGAACACCGGCGCGAACACGACGATGAAAATCGCATTGAGAGACTGGAACCAACCCGCCGGCACGGTGAATGCTCCGACGACACGATCGGTGTAGCGCTCTGCAAAAAGGTTCAGTGACGAACCGGCCTGCTCGAAACCCGACCAGAACAGCGCGCAGGCTACGAAGAGAACGATGAGAACGAGCACACGCTTCTTTTCGACGGCGTCGAGTCCCGCGAGGAAGAGCAGATAAAGGAAAAAGAGCACTGCCATTCCGATGATGACCACGATGCCGTAGTCCGAAAGCTGTACCGGTGACACTTGCACGACACCGAGGAATGGCAGGGCGACCAACACGGCGGTGATCGCCGTACCGATCCAGAGACTGCGCCACGCGACGGAGGAATCTGCTCCGGCCACCGTATGGGGACGCGCGCCCGCTGCGCCGAGGTGATGGCGCGTCATCACGAACTGCAACACACCGAGAGCCATGCCGACACCCGCCGCCATGAAGCCGACGCGCCAGCCGTAGACTTGGGCGAGCCAAGCCGTGATCAGCGGTCCGATGAACGCACCGATGTTGATGCCCATGTAGAAGATGGTGAAACCCGCATCGCGTCGGCCACCGCCTTCAGGGTAGAGATCGGCGACGAGCGCGGAAATATTGGGCTTCAGGAGACCTACGCCCAAGATGATGACGATCAGTCCGAGGTAGAACATCTGAGCGGTTTGCGACAACCACAATCCGAAGCTGCCGAGGGAGATCAGGATGCCTCCGTACAACACCGCTTTCTGTGCCCCGATCAGTCGATCGGCGATCCAACCGCCAGGCAAGGCCACGACATAGACGGCCGCGGTGTAGAGGCCGTAGATCGCGGTAGCCGTTTTGTCGTCTAGCCCGAGGCCCCCGCGCGCGATGGCGTCGACGAGGAACAGCACGAGCAGGGCGCGCATGCCGTAATAGCTGAAGCGCTCCCACATCTCAGTGAAAAACAGCGTGCCGAGACCACGCGGATGGCCGAGAAAAGTCTTGTTGTTGTCCATGTCTTCCCCCTCTGATCTTTGATATTGATCGTCATGCGGGCGTCCGCATCCGATTCATGAGCCGCGCCATCGCGAGACCCCCTTCGTACAAAAGGTACATCGGGACCGCCATGATGGTCTGTGAAATGGCATCCGGCGGAGTGAGCACCGCTGCCACGACGAAAATTCCGATGAGTACATAGCCACGGATCTCGGCGAGCTTGTCTACCTTGACGAGACCCGTCAGCACGAGCAAGACCACGACGACCGGCACTTCGAAGGCGAGACCGAAGCACAGGAACATCGTCAGCACGAAATCCATGTAGCTCGTGATGTCGGTCATCATCGTCACGCCCGCCGGCGTCGTATTCGCGAAAAACTGGAACATCACCGGGAACACGACGAAGTATGCGAACGCGATGCCGACGTAAAAAAGCAGAATCGACGAGACGAGCAGCGGCAACGCGAATTTCTTTTCATGCCGATACAGCCCGGGCGCAACGAATGCCCAGACTTGGTACAGCACGAAGGGCATCGCGGCGAACAGCGCAACGAAGAACGCCAACTTGAAAGGCGTCATGAAAGGCGAGATCACGCTCGTGGCGATGAGCGATGCGCCTTTGGGCAGTTGGTCGATCAGTGGCTGGGCGACGAAGGTGAAGACCTCGTTCGCAAAGAAAGCGATCGGCACGAACACGATGATCACGGCGAGGAAGGCGCGCAGCAGTCGATCGCGCAACTCGAGCAAGTGCGAGATCAGCGTACCTTCGGCGAGCTGCTCAGGTTCTTGAGTCATTCGACGTCGGGGCGGTGTTCGGATCGGCCGGAGGCGCGATCGAGGATTCGGACGAAGTCGGCGTGTTGGTGTCGGTGGTGTCGGTGGTGTCGCGGATGTCGGTAGCGCCGGGGACATTGGGGACGTCGGCGGCGCTTGACGCGGCAGGTGTCGGCGGCGGTGTGCTGCGCTGTCGGCTGATCTCCGCGGTCTCGTCCTCGAGTTGTTCGCGGAACTGACGTGCCATGGCGCGGGCGCGACCCATCCATCGCCCGATCTGGCCGACCACTTTTGGGAGTTTTTCCGGACCGAGCACGAGTAGTGCGAGGCCCATGATCAACAGCAATTCGCTGAAGCCGACTTCGAACATGGTTCGTCAGGCCCGCGACCGGCGGGCTCGCTCAGCCGTTACGGTCTGAGGGTTTCGTATCGGTCGAGGGCGTCTTGGCCGACTCGGGAAAATCGGCATCGGTCGCCTCCTGCTTGATTTGCTTGAGGCTTTCTTCGGCATCGCCCTCGTTCATGCCTTTTTTGAAGCCTTTGATCGCTGCGCCGAGGTCGGACCCGATCGTGCGCAACTTCTTGGCGCCGAACACCAGCAGGACCACCAGCAGGATGATGATCAACTCGCGCATTCCGATTCCCATGACGACCTCTGCAGCCTGCGTTCTTGGCTGATGATTTGGACAAGGCGGATGTTAGACGGTTTCCGGGGTTTGCAGCCAGAACGTCACGGGACCGTCATTGATGAGGGCCACTTTCATGTCTGCACCGAATCGACCGGTCGCGACCTTCGGGTGGGCTTGGCGTGCGAGCGCACACAAATGGTCGAACAGGCGTTCCGCTTGGGCGGGGGGCGCGGCCGTGCTGAATCCGGGCCGGTTGCCTTTTCGTGTGTCGGCGGCGAGCGTGAACTGCGGCACGAGGAGCAAGCCGCCGCCGGTGTCGGTGAGCGAAAGATTCATTCTTCCCTGCTCGTCTCCGAATACGCGGTAAGCGAGTAGGCGCTCGAGCAACCGCTGGGCGGTCTCGTCATCGTCGTTCGGCCGGACACCGACCAAGGCCAGTAATCCCGGCCCAATTTCGCCGAGGCGCTCGCCGTCGACGGTGACGCTAGCCTCGGTGACGCGTTGGATGAGAGCGATCATGCGACCCACGTGGTGGCAATTCGGGCGGCGAAACCTTAACATCGCGGCCTGTTTTCCGCATGAATCGAAGGGTTTCGGGGGTTACGGTGTCGAAGTTTCTCGTGGCGCTTTTCTGGGTCGTGGCGTGTTCTATTCCTTCTGCGTACGCGCAATCGGCGGGCAATGCCGAGCGGGGCGCGAAACTCGCGTACACCTGCCTCGGTTGCCACGGCATTCCGAACTACCGCAATCCCAACCCCCAGTACCGTGTACCGAAGTTGCGCGGTCAGCATCCCGAATATCTCGTTCTGGCCCTGCAGGCCTATCAAAGTGGTGAGCGTAGCCACGCCACCATGCACGCCAACGCCTCGGGCTGGAAGGATCAGGACCTCGCCGATATGGCCGCCTTCCTCGCCGGCCCGCCGGTCGCGCCCGCTGCCGGGTCGAAGCCGGTCGGTAAAGCGCCGGAAGCAGCTCAGACCTGTGTCGCCTGCCACGGGGTCGATGGTATCGGCATCACGCCGCAATACCCGACGCTCGCCGGTCAGCACGCCGACTACCTCGAGCGCGCACTGACCGACTACAAGAAAGGCGGTCGCAAGAACGCGATCATGGCGGGCTTTGCCGGTGCGCTCTCCGCGGCAGACATCCGTGCCCTGGCGGCGTACTACTCGGCGCAGCGCCCGGGTCTCGAAACCTCCAAGCGTCCGAGCGCCGCCAAGCGCTGAGAGCCGCCCGTCTTCACGGAGCGGAGAGCCGCTCCATGAAGGTCACGGCGGTCTTGAGGTAAAAGTCGCGGTTGGCTTTCTTCCGAAAGCCGTGCCCTTCGTCTTTGGCCGCGAGGTACCACACCTCGCCACCCTGCTCGCGAATCTTCGCCACAAGTTGCTCGCTCTCGGACGCGGGGACGCGCGGATCGTTGAGCCCCTGCACTACGAGCAGCGGTCGTCGAATCATCGATGCTTTTTCGAGCGGAGAGATGCGACGCAGGAACGCGCGCATCGAAGGATCGCGCTCGTCACCGTATTCCACTCGACGCAGATCACGGCGATAGCCTGAGGTGTTGGTGAGGAAGGTGACGAAGTTGCTGATGCCGACGACGTTGATACCGCCCTTGAGTCGGTCGCCGTAGGCGATGAGCGAGGCCAGCACCATGTATCCACCGTAAGAGCCGCCCATCACGACGACGCGATCCGCATCGAGATCGGGTTGCGCGGCGATCCATGAGAGCAGCGCGCCGATGTCTCTGACCGAATCTTCACGAAGCCGACCGTTGTCGAGCATCGTGAAACTACGGCCGTAACCGGTCGATCCGCGAACGTTCGGTTGAATGACTGCGTAGCCCAATTCATTGACGAGGTACTGGGCGAACGGACTATAGCCGGGGCGTGACTGCCCCTCGGGTCCGCCGTGGATGTCGATCACCACCGGGTGGCGACCGGATTTCGCCGGCTTGTGGATCAGCGCAGGAATCTGTCGTTGAGCGCGACCGACACGATCCCAGGTCGGATAGCGAAACACCGCTGCTGCGACGAGTTTGGTCGGATCGATGAGTCCCGTCTCGCTCCGCGTCCAGCGCGTGGCCTCGGTTCTTTCGATGTCATAGGTCCAGGCGTCGCGCGGCGACTGCGACGATTCGATACTCATTCCGAGTGTCTTTCCCTGCCGGTCGAAACGCAGGTTCGAAATGAGACCGGCCGGCAGACCCGACGGGCGCAGCGTCAGTCCGGCGCCGAGATCGGCGATGAAGAGTTCGCTGAAGCCGTCGACATTCGCGACGTAGGCGAGCCATCGACCGTCCGCGCTGATTTCGAAGTCGTCGACATCCCAGGGCAGGTTTGCCGTAAGAGTTCGCAGGCTGCCGCTCACAAGATCGACGTAACGGATTTGACGGAACTCGCCGCCGAGGTCGGCCGTGAGCCACACGCCTTGTCCGTCTGCAGAGAAGCGGGCGCTGCCGATACCGCTTTGCGGCGAGGGCTTTGCGGGGTCGCCCGAGAGTGGCACTCGAGTGAATGCACCCGTTGCGATCTCTGCGACGTACAGCGATGCATCGGTGACCGAGGAATAATCGAGCAGCAACAATCTTTGACCATCGGCCGACCAATCGAGCGGTGTCCACGTCTGGCCCTGCGACGCGACGACGAGGCGTGCTCCGCTGCTGCCATCGATATCCGCGATATAGACGTCCTGGTTGATGCCGTTGCGCGCGTTACTTTGAAACGCGAGTCGTTTGCCATCACGAGACCACAGCGCGCCGCCGTGCCGGGAGCGACCGTCGGTCACCCGCTTCGTTTGGCGGGTATCGAGATCTTGCAAATAGAGCTGGGCGTTCTCGTTTCCGCCTCGATCACGCGCGAACAGGAACATCCGCGATCCAGAGGCAGGATTTGCGCTCGCTCCGCCCGCAGGGTCGATGTCGAAGGTCAACTGCGTACGGGCGGCGCCCGGATGAGCGACATGATGGACCTGATCGGCGTCGCCGAAGCGCGTGGTGATCAGAATGCTTCCGTCCGCCATGAAGTCCTGGAAGTTGGCACCGCGTCCGGCGAGCCATCCGTCCAGCGTCTCGAGTGCCCGTGTCGAATGCGGCGGAATGCCCTCGAGTACGAGGTTCCCGCGGGTTTCGCGAGCGGGAGACTGTGCATTCGCCGCTCCGGCGAACAGCACGAGCACGGTGGTAATGAGGGTGAGGGGAACGGCGCGGCGTTCGGTGTAAGGTTTGGTCATGTCTGATATGTTGCCCGAGCTTTTTCACGACTCCAATGCCGCCGCGGAGGGCGGACGATGATCACCCACCGTTACGACCACGGCATCCATGCCATCGATGCCGAATATTTGATGCCTCTCTTCGACGCCGTCCATCTCGTCGTCGATGCGGGTCGGGCCGCTTTCGTCGATTGCGGCACCGCCCACTCCGTTCCCGCGATGCTCGCTGCGCTCGACGAACTCGGCGTGAATCGTGAGGATGTCGATTGGCTACTGCTCACGCACGTCCATCTCGATCACGCCGGCGGCGCCGGGCAGCTGATACGGGCTTTGCCGAACGCCAGAGTCGTCGTGCACCCCCGTGGAGCTCCGCACATGATCGATCCCCGAAAACTCGTCGAAGCCTCGATCGCCGTCTACGGCCGAGAGCTTTACGATCGTTCGTACGGCGAGCTCCTGCCCATCGACAGCTCGCGGGTGGTCGCCACCACCGAGGGTCAACGTTTCGCACTCGGCGGACGGGAATTCGAGATTCTCCACACGCCCGGCCATGCGTTACATCATCAGACTTTCTTTGACCATGGCAGCCAGTCGGTCTTCACGGGAGACACCTTAGGCCTCTCTTATCGAGTGTTCGACGTGGAGGGACGAGCCTTCGGGGTTCCGACGACCAGCCCGTCCCAGTTCGATCCGTCGCAGCTCATCGACTCGATACGCCGCATCCTCGCGCGTCGCCCCAAGGCCGCCTTTCTCACCCACTATGCGCGCATCAATGATCTCGAACGGATAGGTGTCGATCTCATCCGGATGATCGAGGCGCATGTCGCGACGGCGTTGTCTCACGAGAGCGAGACTGTCGAAACCGCGCGTCCCGCCATCCGCGCCACGCTCAAAGAAATATTCGTTCGTGAACTTCGCCAATTCGGCAGCGCCGCAAACGACGACACGATAGAACTGTGGCTGGGCGGGGATCTCGATCTCAACACCGACGGCTTGTTAGCCTGGCTTGCACGCCGAAATCGCGCGTAAGGAAAGAAACACTCTCATGGAAAAAACCTTCAAAGCGTTTCGCATCCACGAAATCGACAAGAAAATCGTCGCGAGATTCGAGCAACTCACAATCGACGATCTCGGACCGGGCGACGTGATCGTGCGGGTGCTCTACTCCGACATCAACTACAAAGACGCGCTTGCGGCGACGGGTGCCGGAAAAATCCTCAGAAAATACCCGCTCGTCGGCGGTATCGATTTGGCTGGCGTCGTCGAATCATCGGGCGACGCTCGGTACAAGGCGGGAGATCACGTGCTCGTGACGGGTTGCGGTCTTTCCGAAACGCACGATGGGGGCTACGCCGAGTACGCCCGACTCAACGGTGAGTGGGTGATTCCGATGCCTTCGGGCTTCGGGGCGTTCAAGGCCATGTCGCTCGGTACGGCGGGGTTCACGGCGGCGCTCGCCATCCACCGCATGGAACACAACGGCCAGACTCCGGCGAAAGGCCCCATCGTCGTGACGGGCGCGACCGGAGGTGTCGGCAGCATCGCCATCGACATGCTCGCCGCGCGCGGCTACGAGATCATTGCCGTGAGCAGCAAGCCCGAGTCCGTCGACTATCTGAAATCCTTGGGCGCATCGCAGGTTTGGCTTCGCAAAGATATCGAGTACGGCAAGCGACCCATCGAGACGGCGCGTTTCGGGGGCGCCATCGACAACGTGGGCGGAGAGATGCTGACGTGGCTGACACGTACGGTCGACAACTGGGGCAATATCGCCAGCATCGGACTCGCCGGTAGCGCAGAGCTTCATACCACGGTGATTCCGTTCATCATCCGCGGCGTCAATCTCCTCGGCATCAATTCTTCGGCGACCCTGCGCGACATGCGGCTCGTCGTCTGGAATCGCATCGCGACCGACTTGAGGCCGCGTCACCTCGACCAGATCGCCACGAGCACCATCGCCTTCGACGATCTACCCGGTGCATTCGACGCGTACATGAAGGGCGCGGTGACCGGGCGAACGATCGTCAAGATCGGCGGTTGACCACAGAGCGACGAAGCGATGTCGACGATTTCTCCTCCGCCTGCATTCGAGACGGATTCGGAGCGCACGGCGCTCATCAAAGATTCCGCATCACTCGGGGTCACGCTCGATGAGCGTGCAGCGCGTCAGTTGCTGGGCCTGCTCGATGAGCTGTCGCGCTGGAACAAAACCTACAACCTCACCGCCATCGGCCAGCGGCGAGACATGGTCGTTCGGCATCTGCTCGACAGTCTTGCCGTCTGGCCCTTGCTCGAAGGATCGCGGGTCATCGACGTGGGGACAGGGGCCGGATTCCCGGGGCTGCCGCTCGCCATCGCCGATCCGCATCGACAGTTCACGCTGCTCGACTCCAATGGAAAGAAAGTGCGCTTCGTGGCGCATGCGGCGCGGACGCTCGAGCTCGGTAATGTGCAGGCCGTGCATGCCCGCGCCGAGACCCACACGCCCTCGACGGTCTACGACACGGTCGTCACGCGTGCTTTTGCGCCCTTGCCGGAGTTGCTCGATAAGGTGGCCGGCCTGTGTGGACCGCACACCCTTGTGCTGGCGATGAAGGGCCGGCGTCAAAGCGCGGAGCGCGAGGGACTGCCCGCCGGGTGGCGCATCGAGGCCGATCACGATCTGATTATCCCGGGTCTCGCCGAGGCGCGACACGTCGTCGTGCTGCGCCGGATGGCGTGACGACGCTTGCGCTAGACTCCGCGCATGGCCCGCATCATCGCCGTCGCCAACCAGAAAGGCGGCGTCGGCAAGACCACCACTGCAGTCAACCTCGCCGCGTCGCTCGCCGTCACGCGTCGTCGAGTGCTGCTCGTCGACCTCGATCCCCAGGGCAACGCGACGATGGGTTGCGGCGTCGAAAAAACTTCGATCGTGCGAGGTGTCGGCGATGTGCTGACGGGCGATTGCTCGGCACGCGATGCGCTCCTCATGCTCGAGTCGCCGGCGATGGCGCTCTTGCCGGCCAACCAAGATCTGACCGCCGCCGAGGTGCAGTTGCTATCGATGCCCGTCGGTCGCGAGATCCGACTGCGCAATGCGCTGAAGACCCTGCGCGACGAATTCGATGTCATCCTCATCGACTGCCCGCCCTCGCTCAACATGCTGACCGTCAATGCGCTCGTCGCCGCCGATGGCGTACTCGTGCCGATGCAGTGCGAGTACTACGCGCTCGAGGGTTTGACGGCACTGCTCTCCACCATCGAGCAGATCCGCGAAGCCGTGAACCCCAACCTCGAGGTCGAGGGCGTGCTGCGCACCATGTTCGATCCGCGCAATAACCTCGCGAACGAGGTGAGCGCACAATTGATCGAGCATTTCGGCGACAAGGTGTTCAGCACCATCGTGCCGCGCAATGTTCGGCTCGCCGAGGCCCCGTCTTTCGGTAAGCCGGCGTTGTTGCACGACAAGGATTCGCGCGGGGCCCTCGCCTATCTCGCACTCGCTGGCGAAATGATCGGACGCGGCGGGGTGCCGGCGGCGCCCTCCGCTGCGATGGGCGCAGCGCGCCCTGCCGGCTGAACCATGCTGATCGAGCCGCGTAGTGCAGCGCCTGGCGCGGTGCTGCGCTGGTCTCGGCAAGCCTTCGATCTGCTGCGTCGCGGTCTCGGCTTCTGGTCCGCACTCTCCCTTTTGATGTGTCTTTGGATGTTCGTCGGGCATCGATTACCGCTCGTCAGCGGCATCCTCGCGCTCGTCGCGTTGCTCTCTTGCATGCTGATCGCATCCCACCTCGATCGCAGCGGCCGTATCACCCTCGCCGAGGCGCTCGAGATGCTGCGGGCGAAGCTCCGGGTGATTCTCGTGTTCGCGGCCATCGTCGCGCTTGCAGGGGCGCTCGTCTGGGTATTGCTGCTTTCCAAGCCCGGCGTCGCGTGGTGGAACATCCTCTACACCGAACGCAACTCGGTCGACGTGCTTTCGGCCAACGGGTTCGTCGCCTTGCGACAAATCTTCGTCTACTCGGCTTTCGCTTTGGGTCTCTGTTATTTCGGACTCAACATTCCCGGGCTCACATCGTTCTTCCAGTTTCTCTGCATGACTTTGTTGGGCTTGCCGTTCCGCGACGCTTGGCGACTCGGCGCGGCGGGGCAGATCCGTAATATCGGCCCCATGCTCGGGGTCGCGCTGCTGTTCATGGTGCTGCCGGCCGTCTTCGCCTTGTTGCTGCCGCCGATCATTCCCGTGCTTTATTGTTTCTTCGGCGCCCTCGGCTACGTCGCCTTCCGGGAGATCTTCCTCGGCATCGGCGAAAACCAGCCCCGAGAGGCAGCGGCGATCACGCGGGCGACTCCGCTATCATCCCGGGCATGAATCAGAAAAAGCCCGTCCTCGGCCGCGGACTCGATGCGCTACTCGGACAGATGAGCGCGAGCCGCGCCACGACCGGCGCGCCGGCCCTACCGAGCGATGAGCTCGCGAAGTTGCCGCTTGATCAGCTGCAACGGGGTCGTTACCAACCTCGCGTCGACATGCGAGAGGAAGCCCTCGAGGACCTGGCAAGTTCCATCCGGGCTCAAGGCGTGGTGCAACCCATCGTCGTGCGGCCTCTCGAGATGCCGGGAGCGGCGCCCGGTACTGCGCCAACTCGATACGAAATCATCGCCGGCGAGCGTCGCTGGCGAGCCGCCCAGATGGCCGGTCTCGAGACGATCCCGGCGGTCATCCGCCGGGTGCCGGACGAGAGCGCCATCGCCATGGCGCTGATCGAAAACATCCAGCGCGAAAATCTGAACCCCCTCGAAGAGGCCCGGGCGCTCGATCGGTTGATCCGCGAGTTCGAGGTGACCCATCAACAAGCCGCCGACGCCGTGGGCCGGTCTCGTGCCGCGGTCAGCAATCTCCTGCGTCTGCTCGAGCTGCCCGCGGAGGTCGCGGAGCTTGTCGATCGTCGCGAGATCGAGATGGGCCATGCCCGCGCCTTGCTCGGCCTCACGCAAAAGCGTCAGCAGGTGGAAGTCGGCCAATTGGTTTCGAAAAAAGGACTATCAGTCCGAGAAACTGAGGCATTGGTTCGCCGACTAAACAATCCGCCGAAAAAGGACACGGGGTTCGATCGCGATTTCAGCGCTGCAACACCGGGCGCTGCCACGGATGCCAATGTTCGCGAGCTCGAAAATCGGCTCTCCGAAACTCTGGGTGCCGACGTCAAAATCGAATCGCTCGGCAAAGGCGGCAAAGGTCGGCTCGTGATCGCGTATCACTCGCTCGACGAGCTCGACGGCATCCTGTCTCATATCCATTGATGATTGCTGCGCTGGGGTCGCGCCTCTATAATCCGCGCGCCCTCGGGGTGGGTATCGTGACATCGCGACACCTGCTCGAGACTCAGCGAAGTCACTTGCCGTCTGTACAGGTTGCGACAAGTGGTTTCTCGGTTGACCACAGGACCGCCTGCCCATGACCGTTTCGAGCGATCCGCAAACGCGCAGACTCGCCGTTCGGATCCTTCTCTGGCAGGGTGCCGTGACGGTCGTCCTCGGTGCGCTGATCGCACTTGGGTCCGGTCCGAAGGCCGGCTGGTCGGCAACCACCGGGGGGCTGATCGGGCTGATCGCGAACCTGTACATGACTGTGGCGGCGTTGCGCCCTGCGCGCTCCGCCGGCTTCGCGTTCGGTCGACTACTCGTCGGCCAGGTCGTGAAGGTGCTGCTGACCGTGGGAATGTTTCTCGCGGTCGCGCAGCGGGGGGACGTGGTGTGGCCTGCGGTGCTCGCGGGGTACATCGCGACGTTGGTGGTGTTCTGGCTGGTTCCGGCGCTCTCTGCGCCAAACTTGCCCCCGCGCTCCAAAGCCCGGGAATGATCACCGCCGGGTGGGGTAGAACTAGAAACTGTCGGACCAGGTAGACCAAGCACGATGGCCAGTCAGAACGGCGCAAGCGAAACGCCCACCGAATACATCGTTCACCATCTGACCCATCTCAAGGTTGGACAGGGGTTCTGGACCGTTCATATCGATACTCTTCTGATGTCCTCGTTGTTGGCGGCTGCCGTGGCGGCGTTCCTCTATGTGGGCGTACGCGGGGGTAGTGCTGCAGGGGCGCCGTCGGGTCTGCGCAATTTCGTCGAGATGATCTACGAGTTCATCGACGGCCAGGTCTCCGACATCTATCACGGCAACCGCGCCTTTCTGGTGGCGCTCGCCCTGTCGCTGTTTATCTGGATCGTGGCCATGAACTCCATGGACCTGCTCCCCATCGACATGCCGGGTAGCATCGCCGCGCTGTTCGGTGCGGAGTATTTCCGAGTGCTGCCGACGGCAGACCTCAACGGCACGGTCGCGATGGCGGTCGTCGTGCTCTTCCTCATCATCATCTATGCGATTCGCGCCAAGGGCGTCGGCGGCTATCTGCACGAATGGATCGCTGCACCCTTCGGTAACCATCCGCTGCTCTGGATCCCGAACTTCGCGCTCAACGTGGTCGAGTTGCTGGCGAAGCCGGTGTCATTGTCGATGCGACTGTTCGGCAACATGTACGCCGGCGAGTTGCTTTTCATGTTGATCGCGTTGCTCGGCATGGCGTTCGCTGTCTCGATCGGCGGTATCTCACTATTCATCGGGCAGATCATCGCGGGCACAGCCTGGGCGATCTTCCACATCCTGATCGTGCTGCTTCAGGCCTACATCTTCATGGTTCTTCCCGTCGTGTACATCTCGATGGCGGAAGAACATCATTAGATCGTCAAAGTTTCTAGTTCGTTATCCACGCATTTGTTTGATTTGAGGAGTCTCTGAAAATGGAAGCGATTGCAAACGTCCAGGCGTTCACCGCCCTCGGAATCGGCATCATCATCGGTCTCGGCGCCATCGGTGCCTGTATCGGTATCGGCATCATGGGCGCCAAGTTCCTTGAGTCGGCTGCTCGTCAGCCCGAACTCACCCCGATGCTGCAGGGCCGCATGTTCCTGCTCGCGGGTCTGATCGACGCGGCGTTCCTCATCGGTGTCGGTCTCGCGATGCTCTTCGCGTTCGCCAACCCGCTGCTCGCCAGCCTCGCCGGCTAATACGACTTCCGGAGGGCTCCCGCGAGGGAGACACAGGCCATGACGATCAACGCCACTTTTATCGGCCAGATCATCGTTTTCCTGATCCTCTTGTGGTTCGTCGGGAAGTTCGTCACGCCCGTCTTGGCTGAGGAACTTAACGCTCGTAACCGCAAGATTGCCGACGGCCTCGCGGCCGCCGACAAGGGTCAGAAAGACCTTGCCGAAGCCACCAACCGTGCCGATGCGGTCATTCGCGAGGCGCGTGAGCGTGCTCGGCAGATCGAGGACCAGGCTGCGCGTCGTTCTAACGAAGCGATCGAAGCCGCCAAGCAGACGGCGCAAGGCGAAGGCGCCCGCATCGTCGCCGCTGCGCGTGACGAAGCCGCCTCCGAGAGCAACCGCGCCCGCGAACAACTTCGCAAGGAGTTCGGTTCGATGGTGGTGGTGGGTGCTTCGCGGCTTCTGGAACGTGAAGTCGACGCGAAGACGCACGCTCAGTTGCTCGACAAACTCGCGGACGAGATTGCACGTGGCTGACGAGGCAACCATCGCCAGGCCCTACGCTCGTGCGGCGTTCCAGCATGCACATGCTGCAGGGCAACTCGCCGCGTGGGGCGAGATGCTCGACCGCGCGAGCTTGGTGCTCGGCGATGCGCGCGTGGGTGCGCTCGTCGGCAACCCGCACGTTCAGCGTGCAGAGCTCGTGAGCTTCGTTGCGGAGCTTGTCGGTGCATCAGGCAACGAGAAGGTGCTCAACTATTTGCGCTTGCTTGCGGACAACGGCCGCCTCGCGCTGTTGCCTCAGATTGCCGTGCAGTACGCCGCACTGCGCGCGGAGGTCGAGAACACGGTGGACGTCACCGTCACCTCGGCATTGCCGCTCACGGCAGAACAGGCGGAGAAATTGACGCAGGCACTCACCCGCCGCTTGCGTCGCACGGTTCGTCTTTCTTCGACGGTCGATCCGTCGCTGATCGGTGGCGCCGTGGTTCGCGCGGGCGATTTCGTCGTCGACGGCTCGCTTCGCGGGCGAGTCGAGCGACTCGGTAACACGATGGCCGGCGCCTAATGCGCCGTCCGCACCAGGTTTTTTAGAGGACCAGACATGTCCATCAAGGCATCCGAGATTTCCGATCTCATCAAGCAGCGTATCGATCGCTTTCAGTCGGCCGCCGAGGCCCGCAACGTCGGCACGATCGTGTCGGTCACGGACGGCATCTGCCGCATCCATGGCCTCGCCGACGTGTGCTACGGTGAAATGATCGAGTTCCCGGGAAACCTCTTCGGGCTCGCGCTCAACCTCGAGCAAGACTCGGTAGGGGCGGTCGTGCTCGGCGACTATAAATCTTTGACGGAGGGCGACACTGTCAAGACGACGGGTCGCATCCTCGAAGTGCCGGTCGGTCCGGAACTGCTTGGTCGCGTGGTCGATGCGCTCGGCAATCCGATCGACGGCAAGGGCCCGCTCAAGACGTCACGCACTGCGCCGATCGAGCGCGTAGCTCCGGGCGTCATCTACCGCAAGTCGGTGAGCCAGCCGGTGCAGACCGGGTACAAAGCCATCGACTCGATGGTGCCGGTGGGTCGCGGACAGCGCGAGCTCATCATCGGCGACCGTCAGACCGGCAAGACCGCTTTGGCTGTCGACACGATCATCAACCAGAAGTCCTCTGGCATTAAGTGCATCTACGTCGCAATCGGTCAGAAGCAATCGTCGATCGCCAACGTGGTCGCCAAGCTCGAAGAGAACGGCGCGATGGATCACACCATCGTGGTGGCCGCCTCGGCCTCGACGCCCGCCGCCATGCAGTACCTCTCTGCCTATGCCGGTGTGACGATGGGCGAGTACTTCATGGACAACGGGCAAGACGCCCTCATCATCTACGACGACTTGTCGAAGCAGGCCGTCGCCTATCGCCAGATTTCGTTGTTGCTGCGTCGTCCGCCGGGCCGCGAAGCGTTCCCTGGCGACGTGTTCTATCTCCACTCCCGTCTGCTCGAGCGCAGCGCTCGCGTGAACGAGGAGTACGTCGAGATGGTCACGAAGGGCGCGGTCAAGGGAAAGACCGGGTCACTCACGGGTTTGCCCATCATCGAAACCCAGGCGGGTGACGTGACGGCGTTCGTGCCGACCAACGTCATCTCCATCACCGACGGTCAGATCTTCCTCGAAACCGATCTCTTCAACGCAGGCATCCGTCCGGCCATGAACGCCGGCATCTCGGTGTCCCGCGTCGGTGGTGCCGCGCAGACCGACATCATCAAGAAGCTCGGCGGCGGCATCCGTCTCGCACTCGCTCAGTACCGCGAGCTCGCGGCGTTCGCGCAATTCGCATCGGATCTCGATGACGCGACGCGCAAGCAGCTCGAGCGTGGTGTGCGCGTGACCGAGGTCATGAAGCAGAAGCAGTACGCGCCGATGTCGGTGGCCGAGATGGCGTTGACGATTTACGCCGTCAACAACGGCTACATGGACAAGGTTGATCGCAAGAAGGTTGTCGACTTCGAGGCGGCTCTGCAGACGTTTGCCAAATCGGCATACAAGGAGGCGCTCGACGCCATCAATGCTGAGCCCGTGCTCAAGAAGCACGAGGGAACGCTCAAGAAGATCTGCGACGACTTCGCGGCGACTGGCACTTACTAAGGTCTTCGACGGACATGCCCGGCACAAAGGAAATACGCACCAAGATCACGAGTGTCAAAAGCACTCAGAAGATTACCAAGGCCATGGAGATGGTCGCGGCGAGCAAGATGCGCCGCGCTCAAGATCGCATGCGCTTGTCGCGTCCTTATGCCGAGAAAATCCGTGTGGTGATCGGGCACCTCAACAAGGCGAATCCCGACTATCGCCATCCGTTCCTGGTCGAGCGTGAGCCGAAATCGATCGGCGTCATCGTCGTATCGAGCGACCGCGGTTTGTGCGGCGCACTCAATACGAACGTCTTCAAGAGCACGCTCATGCTGATGCGCGAGTGGCAGGGAAAGGGCGTCAACGTCAACCTCTGCCTGCTCGGCAACAAGGCCGCCGGATTCTTCCGACGTCTGGGTCTTCCGATCCTCGCGAGCGTGGGCGGTCTCGGCGATCGTCCGCACGTCAAAGATCTGCTCGGCTCGGTCAAAGTGATGCTCGATGCTTATCGAGACGGCACCATCGACCGGCTTTTCATCGTCAATGCCCAGTTCGTCAACACGATGACCCAGAAGCCCGTCGTAACGCAGTTGCTGCCGGTCGAGACGATCGACGCGGGCGACCTGCAGGAGCACTGGGACTACATCTACGAGCCGAACGCCGCCGAAATTCTCGATGGAGTGTTCATGCGCTACATCGAGTCACAGGTCTACCGCTCCGCGGTAGAGAGCGTCGCTTGCGAAATGTCCGCTCGAATGGTCGCAATGAAAGCGGCCTCGGACAACGCGGGCAAACTCATCGGCGATCTGCAGCTCATGTACAACAAGGCACGTCAGGCGGCGATCACCAAGGAACTCGCCGAGATCGTCGGCGGCGCGGCAGCGGTTTAATTTCAAAGAATTCAACGCATCAAGGCACAGGATATCGACATGGCAACCGGCAAGATTACCCAGATCATCGGCGCGGTCATCGACGTGGAGTTTCCGCGCGAATCGATCCCGAAGGTCTACGAAGCGCTGAAGCTCAAGGAAGTGGACCTCACCCTCGAGGTTCAGCAGCAGCTCGGCGACGGAATCGTCCGCACGATCGCGATGGGCGCCTCGGAAGGCCTCAAACGCGGTCTCGAGGTCGAGTCGACCAACGCGCCGATCTCGGTTCCCGTCGGCAAGGCGACCCTCGGTCGCATCATGGACGTGCTCGGCACGCCGCAGGACAACCGCGGTCCCGTTGTCTCCAAAGAAAAGTGGTCCATCCATCGCCCTGCGCCGTCGTACGACGAGCAGGCGGGCGGGCAAGATCTGCTCGTGACGGGCATTAAGGTCATCGACCTGCTCGTGCCGTTCGCGAAGGGCGGCAAGATTGGTCTCTTCGGCGGTGCCGGCGTCGGCAAGACCGTGAACATGCTCGAGCTCATCAACAACATCGCCAAGCAGTACAGCGGTTTGTCCGTGTTCGCGGGCGTCGGTGAGCGTACCCGCGAAGGCAACGACTTCTACCACGAGATGGCGGAGTCGGGCGTCATCGATCTCGAGAATCTCGAAAACTCGAAAGTGGCGATGGTGTACGGTCAGATGAACGAACCGCCGGGTAACCGCCTGCGCGTTGCGCTCACGGGGCTCACCATGGCCGAATACTTCCGTGACGAAGTGCGCGAGGACGGCGTCAAGGGCCGTGACGTGCTGTTCTTCGTCGACAACATCTACCGTTACACGCTCGCCGGTACCGAAGTGTCGGCGTTGCTCGGACGCATGCCCTCGGCGGTGGGTTACCAGCCGACGCTGGCCGAGGAAATGGGCGTGCTCCAGGAGCGTATCACCTCGACCAAGACGGGCTCGATCACCTCGATCCAGGCCGTCTACGTGCCTGCGGACGACCTTACCGATCCGTCACCGGCGACCACGTTCGCTCACCTCGACGCCACCGTCGTGTTGTCGCGTCAGATCGCCGCGCTCGGCATTTACCCGGCGGTCGACCCGCTCGATTCGACGAGCCGTCAGCTCGATCCGCTCGTGATCGGAGAAGAGCACTACAACACCGCTCGCGGCGTCCAGGCGGTGCTGCAACGCTACAAAGAATTGCAGGACATCATCGCGATCCTCGGTATGGACGAGCTCTCTGAAGAAGACAAGCTCACCGTGTTCCGCGCGCGCAAGATCCAGCGTTTCCTCTCGCAGCCGTTCAACGTCGCGAAAGTGTTTACTGGCCAGGACGGCAAAATCGTCCCGCTCAAGGAAACCATTCGTGGTTTCAAGGGCATTCTGTCCGGCGAGTACGACCACCTTCCCGAGCAGGCCTTCTACATGGTCGGCTCGATCGACGAAGTGGTCGAGAAGGCGAAGACGCTGCAGTAACGGAAGGCATACATGGCCGCAGACAGCACCATCCATTGCGACATCGTCAGCGCCGAGGGCGAGATCTTCTCTGGCCCGGCCAAGATGGTGTTCGTTCCTGCAGCGCAGGGCGAGATCGGCATCGCGCCGCGTCACGCTCCGCTGCTCACCCTGATCAAGGCGGGTGAGGTGCGTGTTCAGACCCCCGACGGTCAGGAGCAGTTTTTCTTCGTCGGCGGTGGCGCGCTCGAGGTTCAGCCCAAGAAAGTGACGGTCCTCGCCGACACGGCGATTCGGGCCAGGGACATGGACGAAGCCGCAGCGCTCGAGGCGAAGCAACGCGCCGAGGAAATCCTCAAGGGCAATATCGACAAGATCGAGCAGGCCGAGGCGCTCGCCGAACTTGTACGTGCCGTAGCGCAGATCAAGATGATCCAGAAGCTGCGCAAGATCAGAGCCTGAGGCGCGGTGATGTCGGCACGTCGCGCGAGTACGACGTGAACATCGCGGTCGTCATACTCGCAGCGGGGCAGGGCAAGCGGATGAAATCCGACTTGCCCAAAGTATTGCAGCCCTTGGCGGGCAAGCCGCTACTCAAACACGTCATCGATACCGCTGTCACGCTCGATCCCCGATCGCTCTACGTCGTCTATGGGCACGGTGGTGACCGCGTTCGCGAAGTACTCGCCGATGCACCGGTGACGAATTGGGTGCTGCAGGCCGAACAGCTCGGCACGGGTCACGCCGTGCAGCAGGCGTTGCCGTCGCTTCAGGACGACCAAATTGCGCTGGTACTCTACGGCGACGTGCCATTGGTGCGAGGCGAGACGCTCGCTACCTTGCTGTCGTTGGCCAGCCCGAAATCCATGGGTCTGCTGACCGTGATGCTCGAGGATCCGACCGGCTATGGTCGGGTACTTCGCGACGATACGGGTCAGGTGCTCGGTATCGTCGAGCAGAAAGACGCGACCGACGAACAAAGAAATATCCGCGAGGGAAATACCGGAGTGATGGCCATTCCGGTCCACCATTTACGTCGATGGCTGGGACGATTACGCAACGAGAATGCCCAAGGCGAGTACTATCTCACCGACATCATCGCCATGGCCGTCGCCGATGGCGTCACGGTGGCGCCTCTGGTCGCGCCGAGTGTCGCGGAGGTTTTGGGCGTGAACGACAAAGTGCAGCTCGCGGAGCTCGAGGTTGAGAATCGAAAGACCCGCGCCCGCGACCTCATGCTCGCCGGTGTGACCGTCGTCGATCCCGCACGCATCGACGTTCGTGGCTCGCTCGTCACGGGCCGAGATGTATTCATAGACATCAACGCGGTGTTCGAGGGCAAGGTGACGCTCGGTGACCGGGTGCATATCGGCCCCAATTGCGTGCTGCGCGACTGTGACATCGCCGCGGACGTTCGCATCAATCCGAACTGCGTCATCGAAGAAGCCAGTGTCGGTGCGGGCTCCATCATCGGGCCGTTCGCCCGTCTGCGCCCGGGCGCGAAGCTCTCGAGCGACGTGCATATCGGCAACTTCGTCGAAGTGAAGAATTCCTCGATGGACTCTGGCGCGAAGGCCAACCACCTCGCCTATGTCGGCGATGCTACCGTGGGTGCGCGCGTCAATATCGGTGCCGGGACTATCATTGCGAACTACGACGGCGCCAACAAACACCAGACCGTGATCGGTGCCGATGCGCATACGGGGTCCAACTCCGTTCTCGTTGCGCCCATCACGGTCGGTGAGGGTGCGACGGTGGGCGCAGGATCGACCGTCACCAAGACCGTTCCGCCGGGCAAGCTGACCGTGGCGCGCGCCAAGCAGGTCACGCTCGAAGGTTGGAAGCGCCCGCAAAAGAAGCGCTGATAGGGGTCCAGGAAGGACTCTGTTTCCACCCCTCAAAAGGTGCAAAATACTCGGGATCGCTGCCTCGAGCGATCATCAGGGAGGCTTTTCAATCCATGTGCGGAATCGTCGGCGCCATCGCTCAACGTGACATCGTCCCGGTCTTGGTCGAAGGCCTTCGTCGCCTCGAGTACCGTGGCTACGACTCTGCCGGTGTCGCGGTGCTCAATGGTTCAGGCGAGCTAAAGCGAGTGCGCACCGTCGGCAAGGTGCAGATCCTGCAAGACGCCATCGACGCCTCGCCGACCCACGGTCCGATCGGCATCGCCCACACGCGCTGGGCCACTCATGGTGTGCCCTCCGAGCGCAATGCGCATCCGCATATCTCTGATGACGGTCTCGCGATCGTCCACAACGGCATCATCGAAAATCATGAGGCCCTGCGTGCCGAGTTGAGCGCCTCCGGTTACGCCTTCACCTCCGATACAGACACCGAGGTGATCGCGCATCGCATCCACCACCATCTCAAAAAAGGCGGAACGCTGCTCGAGGCCGTAGGCCGCACGGTGGCCGAGCTCGAAGGTGCGTATGCGCTCGCCGTCGTCAGCGAGTCGGATCCCGAGCGGATCATCCTCGCGCGTGAAGGATGTCCCGTCGTCATCGGTCTCGGCAAGAACGAGAATTTCGTCGCTTCCGACATCGCGGCACTGCTTCCGCAGACGCGCACCTTCGTCTTTCTCGAGGAAGGCGACGTCGCCGAAGTGACGCGCACATCCGTCCGAATCACCGACCGCGGCGGCAAGCCGGTAGAGCGCAAGATACATGAGAGCGAATTGTCCGCCGACGCCGCAGACAAGGGCCAATACGCGCACTTCATGCTCAAGGAAATACACGAACAGCCCCGGGCTGTCGCCGATACCCTTCAAGAGCGTGTCGCCAATGGTCGGCTGCTCGAGGCTGCGTTCGGTCCTGCGGCGACCGAAGTTTTCGGCAAGACCGAGGCCGTGCACATCGTCGCCTGCGGCACGAGCTATCACGCCGGATTCGTCGCACGCTATCTCATCGAGCAGCTCGCCAACATTCCCTGCAGCGTCGAGATCGCGAGCGAGTTCCGTTACCGCAGCCCGGTGGTGCCCCGAAACACGCTGTTCGTGACCATTTCGCAGTCGGGTGAGACCGCCGACACCCTCGCCGCGCTGAGGCTCGCGAAGCAGGCGGGTTATCTGTCTTCGCTCGCGATCTGCAACGTGCCCGAGAGTTCTTTGGTGCGCGAGTCGGAGCTCGTCATGCTCACGCGTGCCGGTCCCGAGATCGGCGTGGCCTCGACCAAGGCCTTCACGACGCAGATCGCTGCGCTCGGCTTGTTGGTGGTGGCGCTCGCCAAGTCGCACGGCGCGACGCCCGAGCAGGAGCGTACGCTCGTCACGCGACTCGTCGAACTTCCAGGCATGATCGAAAAAACCTTGGCGCTCGATCCCGTCATCCAGGATCTCGCCAAGCGTTTCGTCGACAAACACCATGCGCTATTCCTCGGCCGCGGCACCATGTATCCGATCGCCATGGAAGGTTCGCTCAAACTCAAGGAAATTTCTTACATCCACGCCGAGGCCTACGCGGCGGGCGAGCTCAAGCACGGCCCACTCGCGTTGGTGGACGACGACATGCCGGTCATCGCCGTGGCACCGAATACCGACCTCCTCGAAAAGCTGAAGTCGAACCTCATGGAGGTCAAGGCGCGCGGCGGCGAACTCATCGTGTTCGCCGACCCGGAGTCGGGGATGAAATCTTCGGAGGGCGTCACGGTGATCACCATGCCCAAGCACGTGAGCTACATCCAGGCGCCGGTGGTGTATACGATTCCGCTACAGATGCTGTCGTATCACGTCGCGACGGCGCGCGGCACCGACGTCGACAAGCCGCGTAATCTCGCGAAGTCCGTCACGGTCGAGTGACGGTCAAAGCGGCACGGCTTCCAGATCGTATTCGTCCGAGGCGGTGATCTTCACGCGAGCTAACTCGCCCACGGTGAGTTTCCCGCCGCGCTTCACCCGTACCAAGCCGTCGATGTCCGGAGCGTCGCCGCGCGAGCGCGCGAGCGCAACGTTGCCTTCGATGCCGTCGACGAGAACTTGTTCTTCACGACCCACTCGTGCCGCAAGTCGCGATGCACTGATGCGCTGGGCGACTTCCATGAAGCGTGCCAGACGTTCTTCCTGGATATCGGGTGCAACATGCGGTGCGACGTCGTTGGCGCGAGCGCCTTCTACCGGCGAGTACTTGAACGCCCCCACGCGATCGAGCTGAGCCTCTTCGAGCCAGGCGAGCAGTTCCGAGAATTCGGCCTCGGTCTCGCCCGGGAAACCCACGATGAAAGTGCTGCGCAGCGTGAGGTCGGGACAAGTCGCCCGCCATTTTTTGATGCGAGCGAGGGCATTCTCTGCATGTGCCGGCCGCTTCATCCGCTTGAGGACCGTCGGACTGCCGTGCTGGAAGGGAATGTCGAGGTAGGGCAGCACACGTCCCGCCGCCATGAGCTCGATGACGCCATCGACATGAGGGTAGGGATAGACATAGTGCATCCGCACCCACACGCCGAGGCTGCCCAAGCCACGAGCGAGATCGACGAAACGAGATTCATAGTCTTGGCCGTTCCAGCTCCCCTGTGCATAGCGCAGATCGGAACCGTAGGCGCTCGTGTCTTGGGAGATGACGAGCAATTCCCGAACGCCCGCTTTGACGAGTCTTTCTGCTTCGCGCAGCACGTCGTCGATGCGACGGCTCGCTAGCTTGCCCCGCAGGTCGGGGATGATGCAGAAGCTGCAGGTGTTGTTGCAGCCCTCTGAAATTTTGAGATACGCGTAGTGACGCGGCGTCAGGCGAATGCCTTGGGGCGGGACGAGATCGACGAAGGGATCGTGTTTTGGCGGAAGATGTTGGTGAACTGCGGAAAGCACGTCGTCGTACGCGTGCGGCCCGGTCACTTTGAGTACGCGGGGATGTCGATCGAGGATGCGTTGTGGGTTCGCTCCAAGACAACCGGTCACGATCACTTTGCCGTTCTGCTCGAGCGCTTCGCCGATCGCATCGAGGGATTCGTCGATGGCGGAGTCGATGAATCCGCAGGTGTTGACGACGACCAGGTCCGCTGAGTCGTAGTCGCCGGCGACGGCATAACCCTCAGCCCTCAATTGAGTGAGGATGCGCTCCGAATCGACGAGCGCTTTGGGGCAGCCTAGGCTGACGAAACCGACTTTTGGGTTCTTGCGAGACACAGGTCATTTTACCGCTGCGTGGCCGCTCTTGTCCGCAGTCTGGACGAGGTATCTGCGGTTCTTCTGATGGCATCGAAAGCTGGGGCTGAATATCGCTCGTGAAAGACCTGAACATCGGAATCGTGGGTGGCGGCATCGGCGGATTGTCTGCGGCGCTCGCGTTGCAGCGAGCGGGATTCCGCCCCGTGGTGCTCGAGCAAGCACCTGTACTCGCCGAAGTCGGCGCAGGTCTCTCGTTGAGTCCTACCGCTGCACATGCCCTGAATCATCTTGGACTCAGCGAGGCGTTGCGCACCAAGGCTTATCACCCTGAAGATCAATGCGTTCGTCATTACAAAGATGGACGACCGCTCAACTGGATCAATCGCGGCCGCGCGCTCATCGAAAAATACGGCGAGCGCTACTACCTCATCCATCGAGCGGATTTGCACGACGCGCTCGCCGACGCCGTGCGTGCCAACGACCCTGACGCCATCGAACTCGATCGACGGTGCCGAACGGTTTCGCAGGACGGCACGGGCGCCACGGTCGTCCTGACCGACGGGCGTGAACGTCGATTCGATGCACTCATCGGTGCCGATGGATCGCGGTCCGTGGTGAGGCACGAAATTTTTGGACCTATCGAGCCTCAGTACACGGGCTATATCGCATGGCGTGGCGTCATCCCCATGGAGCTCGTGCCCCCAGAGATCTTGCAGCCGCCGTCTGGGATTTTCCTGGGCCCCGGCCATCTCGTTAACCGGTATCCGATTCGTGGTGGCAAGCTGCTCAATTTCGTGGCGTTCGCCGAGCGCAAGGATTGGACCGAAGAGGGCTGGTCCATTCGATCTACGGTCGATGAACTTCTCGAAGAATTCGAGGGCTGGACTCCGATGGTGCGTCGCATCATGGAGCTCGTACCACCCGATCTGCTTTTCAAATGGGGCCTGTTCGATCGCGAGCCTCTCAAGACCTGGACGAACGGTCGGATCACCTTGCTCGGCGATGCGGCCCACCCGATCTTGCCGTTCCTCGGTCACGGTGCGGTGCTCGCTATCGAGGATGCGGTGGTGCTCGCCAGAGCAATCGCAGCAGCGGATCGATTCGATGAGGCTTTCGAACGATACGAACGCGCACGTATCGAACGCGCTGCCTTCGTCGTACTCGAATCGCGAAAGGCCGGGAAAGTCTTCCACGCGCCCGATCCGGAGAAATATCCGGAGCGAACCAAGGGGCAGGCTGCGGACGAAGGGATAGGCCTTTTCTCCTACAACCCCGTCACCCAACCGGTTTAGGCTCGCTCACCCCGGGAAGCTGTCGATTCCCGAGGCTGATTTTCGGACTCCGGTTTGTGCACGTGCCGTGAGTGCACCGCCCGTCAAATCGAGACAGGCGATCTCGCCAGAGAAGAAATTACTGAGGTAAACGTAACCTCCTCGGGGCGTGCTGAGCGACGCCCAGCCGAAGGAGCCCAACGCATAACTTCGGATGAGGCGACCGGAATCATCGAGGGCGTCGACTCCGCGACCATTCACGACGAGCAATCGACCGGCTTCGTCAAATCGCAGATCGAAGAACATGCGCCCGGATTTTTCCGTGGCGATGACGAGGTCAGGCAAGGACTTTTGCGCGACGAGATCCCAGCGCATGATGCGGGGCCCCGACTCCGAGGTATAGAAGAGCGTTCTTTTGTCTGGCGCGAGGGTGCTCGATGTGAGCCCCTGAAAGCCACCCATACCACCGTCGACGGGCGTCCGATGCTCACGGAGCAGTTTTCCCGTTCGGGAGAATTCGAACAAATGGCCATCGCCGAAACGACGCGTGCCAGACATGAACGGCAGCGTGGTTGCGAGTGGAACCCGAGATTTTTCTCCGACAAAGTTTTCACCCAAAAAGAATCGACCATCTTCGGCGAAAGTGACGTGAGCGAAAGAACGGGCGGGTGCTTTGAAATCGGCCAGACGTCTCCCTTCCGGACTGAACCTCGCGATCTTGTAGGCAAACGAGTCGAACGCCCAAAGCCTTCGATCAGGCGCGAACTTCAGTCCTTGGACGATATGGGTGGTGTCGTCGAGCCACAGGGTGTTCTTGAGTCGCAAGTCGGCGTCATAGTGAAGAATGCGACCGCGGCCTCTGTGGTCGTCCTTGGGATCATTGAGCAACGTACAGCCGACGACGACATCGCCTCGTGCAAAGGGCATTTCCGTCGCGATCGTCTCGAGGGTCGGCGCTTCGCGGATCAGCGTACCGAAAGGCAACGCACCGAGACCTGCAAGAACGTGACGGCGCTGCATGGGCGACGACTTATTTTTTGACGTTCTCCCAGGTGGACTTCGCGCTAGATGACGGCGGGAGTCTTCCGCAGTGCAGGCCGGCATCGACCATCAGTACCTCGCCGGTGACGACGCTGGCGCCCTCGAGGAACCACACGAGGGTTTCGGCGATTTGCTCGGCAGTGGGGACTACCTGCAGCGGCACCATGGCGGCTGCGTTGACGAGAAAGGCCTGATATTGCTCGGGAGTCATGCCACCCTGCAGCCATCGTGTCTGGATGGCGCCCGGCGCCACGGCGTTGATCCGGATTTCCGGGCCGAGCACGAGAGACAGCGACTGCGTCAGCATGTTGAGCGCAGCCTTGCTGGCGGCATACGCCATCGAGGAGGCGATACCGGTGATGCCTCCAATCGAAGAATTATTGACGATGGCACCGCGACCCTGTTTTTTCATGTGCGGCGCGACGGCGCGAACCATCTGATAAGCCCCGACGACGTTGACTTTGTAGATCGCGAGGAAATCGTCGCCGGTCAGACCGTCGAGATTTTCATAGGGATTGAATTTCGTCTTGGCGGCGTTGTTGATCAAATAATCGATACGACCCCATTTATCGATGGCGGCCTTGGCCATCGCCTGACACGCCGACTCTTCGGCGACGTCGCCTTGGAAGACCAAGGTCTCCGCACCTTTCGCCTCGCATTGCTTCGCGGTCTCGTGGGCCTCGGTTTCGCTGCGTGTGTAGTTGATGACGACGTTGCAGCCTCGATCGGCCAGCATGAGTGCGGCAGCGGCGCCGACGCCGGTGGCCGAGCCGGTGATGATGGCGACTTTGCGGGAAGAGGACATGGTGGCTCCGAAGTGGTCGGGGGATACCGTTTCGATCATGCCGATTCGCAGGCTGCGGGGGGAACCACTCGGGGCCGGCTGTCCGATGTAAGGTCAGTGGTTTCCGCCAGAGGCCTCGCCTATGGCCCCGGCCGGGCCGGGGCGGTTAGGCTGTGGCATCGTCAGGGCCAACAGGCCGAACGGGGGCAATCATGGCATTCAAGGATATGCGCGAGTTCCTCGCGATGCTCGAGCGCGAAGGACAATTGAAGAACATCGATGTGCCGCTCGACGGCCGTCGGGAAACCAACGAGCTGCAGGCTCTGATGCACTATGTCTGCAGTCAAGATGGTCCGGCGCTGATGCTGAACAACGTCGATGCCATCAACACGAAGGATGTGCCCATCCTCTTCAATCCTTTCGGTACTCGCGAGCGTACGGCGATGACCATCGGTTTTCGCAATTGGCGCGAAGCCAAGTTGCACCATTCCGAAGTGCTGGCCGATCCGGCCCGCTGGCATGCTCCCAAGGTCGTCGACAAGTCTAAAGCGCCTTGCAAAGAGGTGATCATCAAGGGCGATGACGTATCGCTCGACAAGCAAATCCCCCACGTATGGTTCGGCAAAGAAGGCCCGGCGTACATCACGAACGCCATGACGTTCTCCAAAGACCCTGAGACGGGCGGGCGCAACTGCGGCTGGTATCGATTCACCCAATTCCTCGATGCCACTCATCCGCAAGGGGGCAGCTACAAGCCCGAACGTGCAAAAACCGATCTTGCTGCATTTTATTGGTGGAACCCGCCGTTCTCCGATATCGGGCGACACACCTTCAAAGCCTCTCAGATGGGCAAGCGTCTCGAGGTTGCGATCGCCGGCGTATGCGACCCGGCGTTGCATCTCGCATCCGCCACGGGCGTGCCCTTCAATGTCGATGAAACGGCGTTCGCTGGCGGTCTGCGCGGCTCACCGGTCGAAATGGTGCGCTGTGAAACCGTCGATCTCGAAGTGCCCGCCAGCGCCGAGTGGGTGCTCGAGGGCGAGGTCATCACCGATGAGCTCGAAGCGATCGGCTGGCACTCGAACCCTGTCGGCTATTACGACCGAGTGCAGGTATTTCCGATCGTGCGTATCAAATGCATCACGCACCGGAAGAATCCCATCTGGCACGCCACGATGGAGATGGTGCCTCCGTTCGATCACAACTACATCGCGTTGTTGCCGGTCGAGGGCGAAGTGCTCTCCGATTTGCGCAAGAAGATTCCGGAAGTGCACGACATCGCGGTCACGCCGAACATGTGTTACGTCGTACAACTGTCGGTCGACGGTTGGCGCAAACCGCATCCCAACTTCGGCAAATACGTCATCCACGCAGTGTGGGGATCAGCGGGTCGCTGGGGGAGAACTGCCAAGCTCGTCATCGTCGTCGGACCCGACGTCGACCCTTACGATCTCAAGCAGGTCGAGTGGGCGATGATGACCCGCTGGCAACCGGTCAAGGATTCGATCATCCAAGCCGATGGCATTCCGATGATCCTCGATCCGTCTTGCGAGAAGTCCCCGCAGTTCGGCGCTTTCCGCTCCGATCAGATGGGCATCGACGCGACGATCAAAATTCCGGAGCGTTTCACCGAGTATCCGGAGGTTTCGAAAGCCGATCCGGCACAGGTGGCAGAGATCGCGAAGAAACTCGCTGGCATCGTTTGACTTCGTCGAGCGAACGTTTCGGGAGGGATTACTACCGTCGCTTCTACCGCGACGGCCGGACCTCCGTGACTTCACGCGCCGAGATGACGGCACGTGCCAATTTGATCGCCGCGTATGTGCGGCATATCGGTTGTCCCGTGGCGAGCATCCTCGATGCGGGTTGCGGACTCGGCCTGATGCGCGAGCCTTTGCTGCGTGCTTTGCCGAGTGCCACATACGTCGGACTCGAGTACAGCGAATATCTTTGTGATCGTTACGGTTGGGTGCAAGGCAGTCTCGCGTCCTACCGTCCTCGAAAACCCTTCGATCTCGTCGTCTGTTTCGACGTTCTGCAGTATCTCGACGACGAGTCGGCCGAGAAGGCGATGCGAAACTTCGCGAGGCTTTGTCGGGGCGTGTTGTTCTTCAGCGCGCTGACGCGGCGGGATTGGCGCGAAAACGCCGATCAGTCACGTACCGATCGTGACGTGACCATGCGCACCGGAGCGTGGTATCGAAAGCGGCTCTCCAGAAACTTCCGCCCGATTGGTGCAGGGTTCTGGATCCGCCGCAACGCGCCGCTCGTAACCTGGGAGCTCGAGTCGGCGGGTTGATCGGTCCGCGACGCAGCGTTTAGAGCAGTGCGCCTGAGGACTCCGGCTGATTACCACGTGCGATGTTCTTCGGCTCGTGACCTTCCGGCGGAATCAACTTGTACACCACGGGCGTGACGAGTCGCGCAAGCAGGGTCGAGGTGATGAGACCTCCGATGATCACCCAAGCCATGGGTGAATAAAGGCCGCTGTTCTGCGCAGCGAGCGGCAGCAACCCGCCGATGGCCGTGGCCGAGGTCAGCAAGATCGGCAAGAAACGGATTTCGCCAGCTTGTTCGATGGCTTCATCGAGTGGCACTCCTTCTTCACGCAACTGGTTGGTGAAGTCCACGAGCAAGATCGAGTTCTTGATTTCGATTCCGATCAGGGCGATGAAACCGATGGCCGCCGTGAAAGAAATATCGTTCTTGGTCAACAACAACATCAGCATGCCACCGAAGATTCCGAGCGGAACGACGGTGAGCACGATCAAGGTCGAGCGGAAGCTTCCGAACTCGAGTACCAGTACGGCGAAGATTCCGAACAGCGCCACGATGATGGCCGTGCCGATTCCGCCGAAGGCATCCGCGCCCGCTTCGGCGTCACCGCCGAGCACGTAGCGATAACCGCGCGGCCATTCCATGTCATCCAGTCGGCTCACGACGGCGGCCGTGATTTTTCCGGTATTTTCGCCGCGCTGTACGTCGGAGTTGATGGTGACTGCACGCTGTCGGTCGTATCGCGAAATCAACACCGGCGCAGGTTCGAACTCGATCGATGCCACCTGCGACAAGGGCAAGGACTCGCCGGTGACGCTGATCACGCGCGCGGCTTCAATGGCCTCGAGTGACGGTCGACCCTCGAGCGGTGTGCGAACGACGATCGGATACTGTTCACCATCGATATCCTTGTAGGTCCCGGCCGGCAGCCCCGAAATAGCCAGCCGCATGGCGCGATCGATCTCTACGGCAGGCACGCCGAGCAGTGCCGCCTTTGCCGTATCGGCCTCGATCTTGATGTTGGTCCGCGGAAATTTGAGCGGATTGCGAACGTCTCGAGTGCCCGGTGTGTCCTCGATCAAGCGTTCGATCTGACCAGCGAGTTTATCGAGCACCTCGATGTCGGGTCCGACGATGCGGACCGCGATCGGCGCCGATACCGGCGGACCATTGACGAACTCGCGCACCGAGATCCGAGCACCTGGATATCCGTCGAGCCGCGAGCGGAGCTCGTCGATCTGCTTAGGCGTGCGACGGGTGTCGTATTTGTCGAGCACCACGAAGACCTCGGCGTAAGACGACGTCTCGCTGCGCTGGATGTGGTTGTAATACACCTGCGGATTGCCGCGCCCGATGTTCGTGAACACCGAGCGTACGCCCGGCATCTTTCGAATCTCGGTCTCGACGAATCGCGCGGCTTTGTCGGTCGCGGAAAAACTCGTTCCGGTCGGCGTCTCCACCTGCACCAGAAAAATCGGCGTGTCCGCTTTCGGAAACAGGCTGGAGCCAAGCACGGGGACGAGCAGTGCCGACAACAGCAACGATCCGCCGATGGCTGTCACCACGGTCGCTTTCGGGCGCGCCAGACAGTAATGAAGCGCCGGACGATAGTAGCGATGGATGCCATCCATGATCCGCTGGAGCAAGCGGCTCGAGTGGCCGACGTCGTCGGCCGGCAACATGCGGCTCGCGAGAAACGGAATGATGAACAAGGCGATCAACAGCGAACCGACGATCGTGGCCACGACCGTCGTCGGCAGCACGCGGATGAACTTTCCGGAGTTGCCGGGGAGCGCCATGAGTGGAAGGAAAGCGAAGATCAGGGTGGCGGTACACCCAAGGATCGCCACGAAAATTTGGCGGGTTCCGGCGACGGCGGCGCGGACGCGGTCATAGCCCATTCGCAGATGGCGGGAGATGTTCTCGACGGCGACGATCGAGTCGTCGACCAACAGGCCGAGCGCCACCACGAATCCCGCGATCGACAATTGATTGAGCGAATAACCCAAAAAATAGAGCACGGTCAGTCCGAACGCGAGCGATAGCGGAATGGAGATCATGACGATGCTCGCCGCACGCAGCCCGAGCGGAAGCAGGGTGATCAGCACCAAGCCGATTGCGATCATGAAATCGATGTAAAGCCGATCGAGACGCTTTTTCACATTCTTGGATTGGTCGAAACCGAGCTCCAGCGTCACGCGCTTCGGCAGCCCTGCTTGATAACGCTCGACCACCTGATCGATGGCCTTGCGTACTTCGAGGATGTTTTGGCCTTCTTTCATGTTCGCCGTGACGAACACGGCGCGTCGATCGTTGTATCGACCGATATGACCCCACTGGCCTTCATCCCAGCGGATCTCGGCGATATCTCGTAGTCGAAGGGTGCGACCATCCGCCGCATTCACCACGGTGTCCCCAATCTGCTCGAGATCTTGGTAGGACCCAGTCGCCTTCACCGAAAAGCTGCGCGGACCGATGTCCACGACGCCTGCGGGAATGTTCGCGTTCTCGCTTTCGATCGCCTGGATGATTCGCGTGGGAGTGATGCGCAGGTCGGCGAGTCGTCGCGTGTCGATTTCGATGCGCAACTCTCGTGGCGGGTACGCCCAGCTCTCCGAAGATCGCACTCCCGGGACACCCTTGAGTGCATCTTTGAGGGTACGCGCATGGCTCTGCAGCTCTCGATAAGGCGCATCGTCCGATATCAAAGCGTACTGGACGATGTTGACGAGGCCCGGACTGAACTTCCGGATACGGATTTCGCGTACTTCGGCGGGGAATCCCGGTCTCAGAGAATTGAGCTCCCGGATGATCTCCTCGTATTTCCGGTCAGGATCGGTGAACGCCTGGAACTCGATGATGGTGAATGCGATACCGTCGGCGACGATACTCTCCAGTTGCTTGACGTCATCGAGCTCGGCGAGTCGATCTTCCAGCGGCTTGGCCACGAGACGCTCGAGATCCTTCGGATCTCCGCCCGGCATGATCGTCGAGATTTCGAAGCCCGAAATTTTGAATGACGGATCTTCTTCCCGAGGAACCGAGAGGAAACTGTAGAAACCCAGGACCACCAAACAGAAGAACACCACCAGCGTGAACTGGTAGCGCTTGATTGGAAATTCGAGAATCGGAGTGGCCATGAGGACTCAGCGAGCCACGGCAGCGGCCGCCGCCGCGCCAGAGGAGCCGTCGACGACCCGAATACGCTCTCCATCCACGAGGTACAGCGAACCTTCCGTCACCACTCGTTCTCCGGGTTTGAGCCCCTCCGCGAGAGCGACGTTTTCATCTTTGATGAAACCCACTCGAACCAAACGCTTGCGCGCCGTCGTCCCGTCGATGACGAAGACGCTGGCCGTTCGACCTTCTCCTTCGACGATGGCGCTCACCGGTACATACGTGAAGGATGTGGACTCCGTTTGCGCAGGCTCGATCGTCACATTCGCGACGAGACCGCTCGCGAGGCGAATATCGGTGACGGGGTCGAGGCGAACCTGAGCCGGGAAGAGACCTGTACGCGGATCGGCTGCCGAGGAGACTTCGCTGACGCGACCTTTTAGTTCGATACCTGGATAAGCATCGAGACGGACGCACGCGGCATCGCCTGTCTTGATACGCACGATGTCACGGTCGGCGAGCGCAAATCTCAACACGTAGCCGCGGTCTGCACTGCCGAGGATCACGACAGGTTGGCCGGGGGGCACCAGCTCTCGCTCCTCGACCAACTTGCGAAATACCACGCCGTCGCGGGGTGCGGTAATCCGCGAGTAGCCGAGATTGAAGCGTGCGGCATCGCGACCGGCACGTGCGATGGACGCCTGTGTGCGCAGGTTCTGCAGAGCCTCGAGACTGATGACTTGATCGGCGTACAGACGCTCACCACGCTCGAGGTCGCGTTCCGCTTTCTGCGCCATCTGCAGGGCCTGCTCAGCTTGGGCCTGAACCTCCGTGAGTTCCAGCTCCGCGAGCAACGTACCCTTGCGAACGACCGTACCTTCCTGGACGGCGATGCGACGAACGATTCCGCCCGTCTTGAACGACAGCCGCATTTCATCTTGCGCGCCGATGAGTCCATTGGATTCGATCGGCGCCGACGCCGAACCGGCGGTCGCTGCGGCCGCCCGCACGGGTGTTTCGATGACCGCGTCGTTATCCGATCCTTTGCTGCAGCCAACCATCAATGACGTGACCATCAGCAAAAACGGGAGCGCAGTCTTCATGTCGTAAGTCTTCACGGTAGGGTCGCTCCAGTGGAGTAATCGAGTTCTGCTTGGCGCGCGAGCAATTCGAAGCGCACGGCGTTGAGATTGAGTTCTGCGGCGGTCAGCGTGGTGCGAGAGTCGAGAAACTCCACTTGGCTGATCACGCCTTCGTCACGTTTTCGACCGGCGATACGGAATGCTGCGCGCGCCGCCTCCGCCCGTGCTTCGGCCGTTCTCAGCGAGGCCTCGCTTGCTTGCAGGCGATCCAACGCTTGCTGTACCTCGAGACGAATTTGCTGTGCGGCTTGTTCGCGCTGAAGTTCGGCCTGGCGTTGCGCGACGCGTGCCTGGCGCACTTCGGCGCGTCGGCTGCCGCCATCGAAGAGCGTCCAATTGAGCAACACTGAAACCGTCGCGAAATTCCGACCTCGACCGAATGCGTACTCCTCGCCTTGGGAACCGCCGTCGATACCGAGCGCAATCGAAGGTTTTCTCGCTGCCTTGGCCGCATCGACTTGGGCGCTGGCTGCGCGAACGGTGCGTTCGAGCTGCGCGAACTCGGGTCGGCGTGCCACGGCTGCTTCACGCAATACGGACAGATCGGCCACGGCGCTCGAGATCTCGCCGGAGGCATCGGCCAATTCGAGCGTCGAGTCGAGAGGCCGGTTCAACAAAAAATTGACGTAACTTGCGGCTTGATCCCGGACATTTCGCGCTTCGGTGAGTTGCTGCTCGACCGCCAGCAACTCGGCCTGCGCCCGCAGCACTTGGTCTTGCGTGATCTTCCCGTTGCGGAACAAGGACTCATTGATGCGGAGATTTTCAGCGAGCAGGCTGCGACTCGCCTCGATCAGTCGGGCGCCGCGACTTGCACGAAGCCAATCGACGTACCCCACCGTGATATCGCGACGCAGCCGGCCGATAAGCGCCTGACGCGCAAACTCGCTGGCTTCGAGCAACGAACGTCTCGCGCGGACTGCAGCGGGAATCGCCGGCACATAGAGGGGCTGCCGAATACTGAGTCGAGTCTCCTGCTCCTCTTCGCGCTGCAACAAAAATCGAGGGTCCTCGATGGTACCGAATCTCGGCGCTTTGCCATCCGCGATCAGTAATTCATTGAGCGTCAGGTAGACGGGGTTCAGCGCGGCACCGGTGGGCAGGGTGATTTCACGTCCACCCTCCGCACGCGTGTAGCGTGTGCCGATCGTGGCCTCGGGAAAGAACTTTCCGCGAGCCGCATCGAGAGCCGCTTGGCTACGCTCGACTTCCAGCGTCGCCGATTGCAACGCAAGGTTCGATGCGATGCCGGCACGAACGTATTCCTCGATGACGACCGTCACGGGACGCGCACTCGCGGCATCTGTGAGCGCACCGCCTTCCTGATTTGGGACGGTCTGCGCCGCGGTGATCCCTGCATACCCGAGGGCGAGAGCGGCGAAGCCGAGACGAACGACAAAAGAAAACGTGTACATGATCTCAGGCCCGGGTTGATTGACCGAGCGACATCGCATCGAGCGCCAGTCGGAAGCCGTGCTCGATCAAAGATTCAGCCGACACGCCGGCGCGCTGCAGTCCGCCGATCTTGTGCATGGTCAATTGGATGATGCCGTGCATGAGACCCCACAGCGTGAAGCTCAGCAGTGCCGGGTTGCCGAGGTCGTTGCGGATCGAACCATCTTTGAGCCCGTTCTCGATCGCGCGTGTGAGTGAGGCATGCGGGCGCTCGCCGAACTTCAGGAATTCCTCATAAGCAGGATCGAAGTCCCCGGTCGGTGAATGCGCTTCGAAATGCGCCAACACCTCGAAGCGCACCGGAAACTCGCGAGCAAAATTCACGTAGGCACGGCCACAGGCTTCGACCTGCTCGAGCCCTTTGGTCGGTTGCGAGAGCACCTCGACGAATCGATCGTTCAACTGCTCGAGTGCCCGGATGGATACGGCGATCAGCAGATCGGCCTTGTCGCGAAAATAGACGTACACCAGCGCGCGAGAGAGGCGGGCCTTGCGGGCGACCTGATCCATGGTCATCGCCTCGATCCCCACGACGCTCGCGATGGCCTCGGCGGCATCGAGAATCTCGAGGCGTCGTCGTTCCTTTTCTTCCAGGCGGCGTTCGGCAAGGTAACTCATGACCCGTACAGTGCCGAATCGATTGACACGATGTCAATTACTGGACGTTTGTTTTTCTATTAGACGTCTGTCATCCCACAAACCAGGCTTTGAATAGCCAAAAAACTGCCATTCCGACGCTAATTGTCGCGATCATGCTGCGACTTGTCGCGAAAACGATGGCAGCGACGATACCGGCAACCCATCTTGGGTTCTCTAACGTGAGATTCAGGGTATTTCCGACGAACATGAGGTCTGGCGCGATGATCGCGGCGAGTGCACAGGCTGGGGCGAACCTTAGTGCCGCATCGAAAGACGGTGGGATCTGCAGCTTGGCTCCGAGCAGGTGGGGACCCGACCGAGTGACCAAGGTGGCCGCAGTGATGCCCAAGATGACCCACCAGACATAAGGCTCGATCATGCGGCACCTCGGCGTCGCTCGACGAAGAACGCAGTGATGACCCCGAGCAAAATGCCAAGAGGCAGCCCCAACCGGAGCGGCAGGTCGTGGGCCACCACGGAGGTGACTGCGGCGATGACCGCCCCGGCGAGCACAGGCCACTGACGACAGAGCGGGACGAGCAGCGCAACGAGAGTCAGTGTGCCCGCGAGTTCCAGGCCCCAAGACATGGGTATCCCGGTGGCAGCGACGATGCCGATGATCGACGACACCTGCCACCACATCCAGTTGCAGCACGCGCCGCCGAAGTAATAGGCGACACGTTGCGGATAGTGGGGTTCGCGCTCGAGCAGCGCCGAAAACCGCGCGAACATGATGTCCCCGACCAGGAACCCCAGTCCTATCCGCTTGCCCATCGAGAGTCCCGCCAGATGCGAGCGCATCATCACGCTGTAGACGACGAAGCGGAGATTCACGATCACGGCGGTGACGAAGATGAGCCAGATCGGCGCGAAAGAGGCCATCAGGGGGAGCGCTGCAAGCTGTGCGCTACCGGCATAGGCGATGAGGCTGAGCGCGATCGACTCCGGCACGTTCAGACCGGATTTCACCATCGCGACACCGGTCACGAGGCCCCATGCGAATACGCCGGGAGCGGCGGGCATCAACTCGCGCACGCCCTGACGGAACGCCGCGCGCGGCGAGATCGCCGCAGCGCCGATGGCGGAGGGGTCAGACAAGATCGATCGCGTGGGTTTTGAGATCGGCGAGGGTCACGACCTGCAGCGCTCGACGATGGGTCGCCTTGAGGCTGACCTTGGGCGCGCAGCCCGCCTCGAAGGCTTCCTGCCAGCGAGCGGCGCAGAGGCACCAGCGGTCACCCGGCTGGAGCCCGGGGAAGCCGAATTCCGGCCTCGGCGTCGACAGGTCGTTGCCGCGCGATCGGGAGAACTCGAGGAACTCCGCAGTGATCACGGCGCAAACGGTGTGGGAACCCGTATCCGACGCATCGGTCTCGCAGCAACCGCTGCGGAACCAGCCAGTCTTGGGCGAATGACTGCAGTCGGCGAGGGGGTCGCCGAACACGTTGACTTGGCTGTTTTGACCGTCGCCGCTGCCGTCCATGGTGGGACGAAGGGTACCTGAAACCCATCAGGCAAATGAGAATGATCCGCAATTGCATACAGAGGGTGGGCTGTCGGATACTTTGCCCATGGGCGATTCGATCCACCCCCCGAGTACCCTTTCCGGCCTGAAGGCTGGACAGTCGGCCGTGGTCGATCGGATCGATGCCGACGACCTCCTGGCTCGGCGGTTGCTCGAGATCGGTTTTTTCCCTGGCGCGAGTGTCGAGTTGGTGGCCTCCATGTGGCCTGCCCAAGATCCGCTTGCCGTGCGGGTGGGTGGCGCGACCTTCGCGTTGCGCCGACAGGAAGCCGAGCGGGTGAAGCTCCGATGAGCACCGCCGACCTGCGTATCGCCCTCGTCGGCTTGCCCAACTGTGGCAAGACCGCGCTCTTCAATCGGATGACGGGCAGCCGTCAAAAGGTCGCGAACTATCCCGGTGTCACCGTCGAAAGAAAGGAGGGGTTTTACAAATCCGCTTCGGGTCGTCGCTATCGACTGCTCGATCTTCCGGGAACCTACAGCCTCACGCCGACCACGCTCGATGAAGCCATCACCCGCGATGTCGCGCTCGGTCGGCTCGCATCCGAGCCGAGACCCGAGACGATCGTGTTGGTCGCCGATGCCACCCATCTTCCGCTTTCCCTGCGACTCGCGCTCGAGGTGAAGCGACTCGGACTGCCGATGATCGTGGTGCTCAACATGACCGATCTCGCGCGCAAGCGCGGCTACTCCATCGATTGCGAGCGCCTGTCGAATGAGCTGGGTGCACCGGTGATCGAAACGGTGGCGGTCGCGCGCGGTGGTGCCGATGGACTGATCCATCATCTCGACCGCTTGCCTTCCGATTCCCCGACGACGCTCTCGACGACGGAATGGCGCGAGCCCTCGGCAGAGGACGTGCAGCAGACACACGCCGAAGCGGCACGAATTCTCGCGGCGTCCGGCTATCGCGAGCCCGCGCGCAGCGAGTTCGTTGCAGTAGCCGACCGTGTCTTGCTGCACCCGTTGCTCGGGTTGCTCGTCCTGGGCACGCTTCTTTTCTTTGTCTTCCAAGCCGTGTTCAGCTGGGCGGCTCTACCCATGGATCTCATCGATGCGGGCATGGCCTCGCTCGGAGAGTGGGTGAGGGGCAGCCTGCCCGATGGACCGCTGCGTAGTCTGCTCGCCGACGGCATCATCGCGGGTGTCGGCAACGTCATTATCTTCTTGCCGCAGATCATCATCTTGTTCGCGTTCATCCTCGCGCTCGAGGACAGCGGTTATTTGCCGAGAGCTGCCTATCTTCTCGATCGGGTGATGGGCTCTGTCGGGCTTTCCGGACGTGCCTTCATTCCGCTGCTGTCGTCGTTCGCCTGCGCGATCCCGGGCATCATGGCGACTCGGACGATCCCGAGTTTGCGCGATCGTCTTGCGACCATCATGGTTGCGCCGCTCATGACCTGCTCGGCCCGGCTGCCGGTCTATGCGCTGCTCATCGCCGCATTCATTCCGGATCGTGATGTCGGCGGATTCAATCTGCAGGGCGTGGTGCTGTTTGCGCTGTACTTTGCAGGGGTAGCCGGGGCACTGCTCGTCGCTTGGGTACTCAAAAAATTCCGCGGGGGTGACGACATGCATCTGCTGATGCTCGAGCTTCCCGACTATCAATGGCCACGTCTCGGCAACCTGGCTTTCGGGCTATGGGAGCGTGCACGCCTATTTTTGGCTCGAGCCGGCGGCATCATCCTCGCGCTCATGGTGGTGCTGTGGTTCCTCTCCACTTATCCGGCTCCACCGGCAGGGGCCACGGGTCCGGCGATCGAATACAGTTTTGCCGGTCAGCTGGGGCAAGCACTGGCCATGGTGCTCGCGCCGATCGGCTTCAACTGGCAGATCTCCGTCGCCTTGATTCCCGGACTCGCAGCCCGCGAGGTCGCTGTGGGCGCGCTCGGTACGGTCTATGCGTTGTCGGGTGACGAAGAGGTGGTGTCCACGGCGTTATCCACGGTAATCGCGAGCCAATGGAGCCTGGCGACGGGTCTCTCGCTGCTCGCCTGGTACGTTTTCGCACCGCAGTGCCTGGCCACGCTTGCCGTCGTGAAGCGGGAGACCAACAGTTGGCGGTATCCTCTCATCATGACGGTGTACCTCTTTGGACTCGCCTATCTCGCCGCGTTTGCGACCTATCGAATCGCCCTGTGGTTCTCGGTCGGGTGATGACGATGCAGCACGACCTCTGGCAGCAGTTGATCGTCGCACTGATCGTGATCGGATCCTCCGTCTATGTGTTCTGGTCCGTCGCGGGACAGACCTCGCGATTGCGACTCGTCAGAGTGGCCCATCGTGCACTGCCTCCCTTTCGAGGCCCTCTCGAGCGAATTCGCCAGCGACTCGAGTCTCCCGCCGGCTGTTCTGCCTGCCGCAGCGGTTCGAAATGATCCGCCGCTCGCCGATTCTGGCGGGACTGCTGATGCTCGTCGCATCGCTGACCGCGATGTCGCCGGCAGCTCCGGCACAAACTGTCACGATACGCGACGACACGGGAGCGACGCTCCGCCTCACGACGCCCGCTCGTCGTATCGTAAGCCTCGCGCCGGGAGCTACCGAGATGTTGTTTGCCGCGGGCGCCGGAGATCGTGTGCTCGCCACCGTGACCGGCTCGGACGAGCCCGAGGCCGCCAAAAAAATCGAGCGGATCGGTGATGCGAATGCACTGGTGTTCGATCGTCTCATCGCGCTCAAGCCGGACGCAGTCGTGGTGTGGAAAGATCTCACCAACGAACTCATCATCGACAGCCTCGTCAACAAGCTCAAGCTGAACGTCTATTACGTGAGCGTTCGTACGCTTGACGACATTCCGCGTTCGGTTCGTCGACTCGGTGTTCTTACTGGAACTTCTGCTATCGCGGACCAGGCTGCGCGTTCGATGGAGTCTAAAATCGCCGGGCTCCCAAAGAAAACGTCGCCCCCCCGTCGTCCGCTCGACGTCTTCTTCATGATCTGGGACGTGCCGCTCTACACCGTGGGAAGCCGCAATGTCGTTTCCGATGCGCTACGTCGTTGCGGCGCCCGAAATCTTTATGACGATATCGACTTTCCGTCGCCGGTCGTCGAGTTCGAGGACATAAAAAAGCGCAATCCGGATGTGATCCTGATGTCGGCGCCGCCGATCACCGCCCGAGACTGGCGCGAACGTTGGGCGCGCTTCCCTTCGGTGAAGGCGGTCGCCAACAAGCAAGTACTCACCTTCTCCGACGCTCGCCTCACCCGTATGGGGCCGAGCGCCATCGACTCGGTACCGGGGCTGTGCCAGCAGCTCGATAGAGTTCCTCGATGACCCAACTGAACCGCGGTCTTGGCCTGTCGGCGGGCATCGCCATCAACGTGGCGAACGTCATCGGAACCGGGGTGTTTCTCAAAACTCGCGTCATGACCTGCAATGTGGACGATCCGATGATCGTCATGGCGGTTTGGGCCGCGGCGGGCATCCTCTCTCTTCTGGGTGCATTCTGTTACGCAGAGCTCGCCTCCATGATGCCCGCTGCAGGGGGCGATTACGTTTTCCTCCGCAAGGCTTATGGTCGTTTGACGAGCTTTCTCTACGGCTGGACGGTCTTTGCCATCATGAAGACGGGTTCCCAGGCTGCACTCGCCGTGGGGTTTGCCATATTTTTGAACACCGCTCTTGGTGGAGCACTCGACTCCACGTGGCTCACGCTGCCTCTCGGGGGTGGCATCGAGGTTCCAGGCATCACGATTTTCGCTCTCGGCGCCTTGTGGGTCGTCACGTTCTTCAATTGCGCGTCAGTGACGGCGACGGGCGGGGCTGCGACCTTGCTCACGATCCTCAAAGTATTGACCGTCGTCGGCGTCGGTGTAGGTGCCTTCGCGTTCGGTAGCGGCGACTTCGGTAATTTCTCGGGCTCTGCCTCCGGTGGCACGTGCGAGGGTGTCGAAGCGAGCGCGATGGGCGGTATCGCCGGCATCGGCGCAGCGATGCTCGGAGCACTGTGGGCCTACGATGGTTGGAACAACGTCGCGCCCCTTTGCGGCGAAGTGAAAGATCCGCAACGCAATCTGCCGCGCATGTTCATCTGGGGCACGCTGCTGGTGATCGTCCTCTACGTCGGTGTGAACGCGGCCTATTTCTATGTGCTGTCGCCCTCCGAAGTGGCCAGCGTGTCGGCGACATCGTCTGTTGCCACCGAGGTACTTGCGTCGTTCGCGGGCCCCTTTGCGGTGACATTCATGGCTGCGGCACTCATGCTGTCGTCGCTGGGCTCTCTGCATTCATCGATCCTCGCGAATTCTCGGGTGCCCTACGCCATGGCGGCCGACGGCATGTTCTTCAAGCCGCTTGCCAAGCTGTCGCCGCGTACCCGTGTGCCGGTGAACGCGGTACTCGCCCAAGCAGGATGGGCGAGCGTGCTCGCGATATCCGGAACCTTCGATACGCTGACCGATTCGGTCGTATTCGCATCCTGTCTGTTTTATGCGCTGAGCGCCGCGGCGGTCATCATCTTCAGGATGCGTGAGCCCGATCTACCGAGACCCTTCAGAACCTGGGGCTATCCGTTTACGCCGGTGATTTTCGTGCTGGTTTCGGTAGCGCTCCTCGCGAGTGCGCTGTACGCCACACCGAAGCAGGCGCTGCTCGGCGTGGGCGTCATCGCGCTCGGCGTGCCGTTCTACTTCTATTGGTCGCGGCAGGTCGATGCGCGCGCTGCGCAAGAGTAAGCGTCAGTCGCGGAAGTTGTCGAAAGACAGCGGGCGATCGAATTTTTCATTTCGAAGCAAGGCGATCGCTGCTTGCAGGTCGTCGCGCTGCTTTCCGGTGATCCGGACTTTGTCGCCGTGGATGCCGGCCTGCACCTTGAGCTTCGAGTCCTTGATCAGCTTGACGATCTTCTTGCCACAGTCCTGATCGATGCCATGACGCAGCACGACGTCTTGGCGTGCTTCGGCAAGGTTGGTCTGCGCGTCTTTGACATCGAGGCACGCGATGTCGATGCCTCGTTTGGTGAGTTTGAGTTTCAGGATGTCCAGCATCTGCTTCAGATGAAACTCGACTTCGCCACGCACCTCGACGGTGAAGTCCTTTTCGCGCAATACGAACTTGCAGGCCGTGCCCTTGAAGTCGAAGCGCTGCGACAGCTCGCGATTGGCTTGATCCACGGCGTTGGTGAGCTCGTGGGCATCGATTTCGGAGACGGCGTCGAAAGAGGGCATGGCAGTGTTCCGTCAGATTTTGGGTAGGGGCAGGGGCGGTGGAGGCGTTTCGGCCAAGAGCGAGTCGAGGGTCTTCGTGAAGTCGGCCACCAGTTTTTCGTAGTGCTGTCCCGTCGCAGGCCCCGAGAAACCCGTATGGATCTTGCGTACCTTGCCTTGCCGATCGACGAAGATCGTCGTCGGGAACGCAAATACGCCATTGAGCTGCGGCAGCTTGGAGGCTGCGTCGTCCTTGTCGGAGGTTCCGGCGATCAGTGTCGTGTACTCGATGCCGTAGCGACGACGGAAGCGATCGGTTGCATCCGCCGCACGATTGAAGTCGCCAAATTGCTCGAACATGAGAGAGATCACCTCGAATCCTTCGGCGCGTCGTTCGCGGTACAGGTCTGCGAGGAAAGCGGCCTCGTCGTGACAGTTCGGGCACCAGCTGCCTGCGAGCGTCACGATGACGACCTTGCCGTGGAAGAATGGATCCTTGATCGAGATGAGGTGACCGGCGAGATCCGGAAAACGGAAGTCGAGACGATCTGCCTTGCCGACCAGTTTGGTTGCATTTTCCGCATCACCCAGCGAGGCGCTGTCGTCCCGGCGTGCGACAAAACTGTCTTCGAAAGCCGTTCCTGACCAGAACTTGCCGCGCATCGATCCGTCGGCTTGCAGCGTCCCTCGATAGAGAAAGACATGCCCGCCATCGAACTTAGAGAGTCGGAGTTCGCCGTCAATGAATTCACCATCGAGGAATCGATGATCTCCGGTGGGTGTCATGACGGTGCCGGTGACTACGGACCCTTGCTGCTCGAACTCACCGACCGCGGGCGACGTTTTATCACCCTCACCGAAGGTAAACGCCCAACGTCCTCCGATCGGCGTGACGGAGTTCTCGCCTGCTCGCGGCGCTGGGCTCGGCGCGGAGAAACGCCAGGCTTGGCCATGCGTCGCAACGAACGGGATGAGCTGCAGTTTGCCGCCTGCCTTGACCATGGTGAGCGTGCCTTGCAGTGCACCACCTTCCATCTTTGCCACGATCTTGTTTTCGAACCCGGGCATCAGCATCGTGACTTCGTCGTCTTGGACGGTTATTTCCGTCACGTCGACGCGACTTGGACCATTGATCAGCGTGACGACAGGTTTCCCATCTTTCGCGGCCACGGACATTCCAAAGGGTAGTTCGCCGCCCGGCACCTGAAGTACGGCGCGCCACGGACCGACACGCAACCCTTCGACTTCGGGGGTGGTATCACGTGAGCAAGCATTGAGCGTCATGAGAGCGACCAAAGGCAGTACAAAGCGGGAATAGAGGGAAAACTTCATACGCACATTATGTACGATAGGCGCATGGACGGCCTGTCCCCCGAATTCTGGCCCCTCGTCTTCGTCGGCTTTGCGGCGCAACTCATCGATGGGGCGCTCGGTATGGCCTATGGTATTTCTGCGAGCGCCTTCCTGACGACGATGGGACATCCGCCTGCTTTCGTGAGCGCCACCGTCCATGCGGCCGAGGTGGTCACGACCGGCGCTTCAGGTGTGTCGCACGCCTGGTTCAAAAATCTCGATCGAAAGATTTTCTTCAAGCTCGTTCTGCCGGGCATGGTCGGTGGAGCGGTCGGGGCGTGGTTGCTCGGCAATCTCGACGGCAATCTGCTCAAGCCCTTTGTCTGGATTTACCTGCTGCTGACTGGAATTTTGTTGTTGCGACGTGCGTGGTCGCGTAGTGAGCCCGGCCTCGCGCGTGCGCCGAGTCATGCACTCGGCGGGGTGGCCGGCTTTCTGGATGCCATCGGTGGCGGCGGTTGGGGGACGGTGACCACACCCACGCTCATCGCTCGGGGGGTTCCGCCACGCTATGCGATCGGCACGGCCAATGCAGCCGAGTTCTTCGTCACCCTCACTATTTCCATCACCTTCCTGTTCACCTTCGACTGGGATCGATTCGATCTCGTCATCGCCTTGCTTGGCGGGGGCGTGATCGCGGCACCCGTCGGGGCCTGGGTCGCCAAACATGTTCCACCTCGCGCGGCGATGATCGCGATCGGTCTATTGATCATCGGCCTCTCGATCAACGGACTTATTTTGATCGCCCGTTGACGCGAATAGGGCTCACAGGGATACTCTCGAACGTCATGAATACCGAGCGCTCCAAAATCGACTGTCGCGTTTGCCGCGACGTTCGTCGTTTGGGTTGGTGGCGACTCTCTTAAAGGAGAGGGCGCCGGCGCCGCTGTTCGATCAAACCAGCAAGAGGTTCAAGCCAGCAAACCCATCTCCGGATACCCTCCGGGATGGGTTTTTTTCGTTTATGAAACCACCATTCGACATTTCCGGTGATCTCGATACACCGGTCTCCGCTTTCCTGAAGCTGCATGCGTTCAGGCCGACCTTCCTGCTCGAGAGCGTGGAAGGCGGCGAGCGTCTTGGGCGTTACTCGTTCATCGGCTTCGGAGATTCGTCGTTTCAGTTTCGACTCGATGGCCGAGGTCAGTGGTTGGGAACCGAATGCAAACCCCTGCCTGCGGATCAAGCTCAGCTCCTCCACGCGTTGCGTGCGGCGCTCGCAAGTGCGCCTCGACCGACTGCGCCCGGGGCTGGACCAGGTTTTCCTCTCGCGGGGGGGCTCGTCGGCTACTCCTCTTATGACGTCGTACGCTGGTTCGAGCGTTTGCGAGCGCGCCCCGTCGCCGCATCTTCTGTGCCCGACATGCATTACGTCGCGCCGTCGTCGCTGCTCGTATTCGACCACCTGACCCGAGGAATTGCGTTACTGCATTCGGGCAGCGAGGCCGAGCGTCAGTCGCTGCGACGGGAGGTGATCGGAGCGCTGCGAGGCGCCGTGCCACCTCCGAAGACCTCCAGCGGCTTTTCTTTGGCGGAAGCCTCGATGTCGCAGGATCATTTCCTCGATGGCGTCGCGCGCACCAAGGAATACATCGCCTCGGGAGATGTGTATCAGCTCGTGCTGTCGGTGAGGTTTTCGGGTCGGCACTCGGTCGACCCCTTCGATGCCTACCGCGCCCTGAGACTCATCAATCCCTCGCCCTACATGTATTACCTCGCGCTGGACGACATCAAAGTCGTGGGCTCTTCCCCCGAGGCGCTCGTGAAGCTCTCGGGTGGACACGCGCAGTTGAGGCCTATCGCCGGCACTCGTCCTCGGGCCGCCGAGGATCAAGAAGATCGACGACGCGAACAGGAGCTCTTGGCAGACGCCAAAGAAAATGCCGAACACGTCATGCTCGTCGACCTGGCGCGTAACGATTTGGGGCGTGTGGCTCGCGCAGGCTCGGTACATGTCGATCCGTACCGCTCCATCGAGCGGTATAGCCACGTCATGCATATCGTGAGTGGCGTCCACGGCGAGCTTGCCGCCGGACGCGATGCGTTCGATTTGTTCGCTGCGGCATTCCCCGCCGGCACCCTGGTCGGTGCACCCAAGGTTCGCGCCATGGAGATCATCGACGAGCTCGAGCCTGTACGTCGCGGTTTGTATGGTGGAACGGTCGGATATTTCGGAGCGCAAGGAGAGATGGATCAAGCCATCACCATCCGCACGCTCGTGTTCAGGGGCGACGAGTATTCCTACCAAGCAGGCGCCGGCATCGTGGCCGATAGCCATCCGCAAAGTGAATACGAGGAGGTCCTCGCGAAAAGCGCTTCGGCCGCACGGGCCTTGCAGATGGCGGGAGAGGTGTCATGAGCACCCGGCTGCTACTCATCGACAACTACGATTCTTTTACCTACAACCTCGTACAGGCATTTTTGATGGAAGGTGCCGAGGTCGACGTTCGCCGCAACGACGAGATCACGATCGAGCAGGCGCTGGCATTGAAGCCGACCCACGTTTGCATCTCGCCAGGCCCTGGAACGCCTTATGACGCGGGTATTTCCATGGATGTCATCCGTGCCTTCGCGGGGCTCGTGCCCATATTCGGTGTTTGTCTCGGCCACCAATCCATCACCGAAGTTTTCGGTGGCAAGGTGGTTCGCGCTGGAAGACTGATGCACGGCAAGACTTCCCCTGTGACCCATGATGGGCTCGGACTCTTCTCCGGCATGAGCTCTCCGTGCCAAGTGGGTCGTTATCACTCGTTGATCGCCGACCCGTCATCGCTACCGAGCGAACTTCTCGTCACCGCGCGCACCGACCAAGGCGAAATCATGGGTGTCCGACATCGAGAGCTGATGGTCGAGGGTGTGCAGTTTCATCCCGAGAGCGTACTGACGCCCGAAGGGCCCATTTTGATGCGTAATTTCTTGGCGCAGCAGGGAGGCCGACGATGAGCGGGCCTGAGAGTCTGCGTCCACTGCTCGAGCGTCTGCTCGAGAGAAAAGATTTATCCGAGGATGAGGCTGGCGCCATTCTCACGGCGCTCGCCGATCCTTCGATGCCCGCCGCGTTGGGTGGTGCACTGCTGGCCGCTTTACGCGCCAAAGGTGTGACGGGCGACGAACTTCGTGGCTTTGCAAAAGCGATGCGCGGGCTCGCTCGAAGACCCCATATCGCGGAGGAGCTTCGGTCGCAGGCGATCGACATCGTCGGTACGGGCGGTGACGCATCGGGCAGCGTGAATATTTCGACCGGCTCCGCCTTGTTGAGCGCCGCTTGCGGCATTCCCGTCATCAAACATGGCAATCGATCGATCTCGAGTAAGTCCGGCAGTGCCGATGTCCTCGAGAAGTTGGGGCTTCCGTTGCCGCTCGACGAGGCTCGTGCTGGAGAGTGCCTCGAGAGAACAGGCTTCACGTTCCTTTTTGCGCCGCACTACCACCCCGCGATGAAGTCCATCGCACCTGTACGTCAGGCCTTGGGTGTGCGTACGGTGTTCAACGTACTCGGGCCGCTGACAAATCCCGCTGCACCGCCGTTCGCGATCGTCGGCGCGTTCAACGAGGCCACCGCCGAATTGATGGCGAAGGCCCTCTCCGGCATGCCGGGACTGACCCGCGCATGGGTCATACACGGTGCGAAAGGTTGGGACGAGCCGACGCCGTTGGGTCCGTTCATCGTGTTCGACGTGAGGTCGGGTCGTCTCGAGCGGTCACAGCGCACCCCGGAGGATTACGGACTCGAGCGTTGCGATGTCGCAGCGCTTACCGGTGGCGATGCAGTCTTCAATGCGGCAGCACTCGATCGGGTGCTGCGCGGTGAGGACCGCGGTGCGCACCGTGATGCGCTCGTGATGGGAGCTGCGATCGCCCTCGAATGCACGGGACGAGCGCGCTCACCGCAGGAGGGGGTGGCTCTGGCCAATGCCGTCATCGACGACGGGCGAGCAGCGAAGATGCTCGATTGCCTCAAGGAATTCAGCCGATGAGCGAGGGTGATTTTCTCGCGACGATGGCGATGCGCAGTCGTGAGCGGGCTGAGCTCGCCCGAGCGAATCAACCGCAGTCCGAGTTGTTGGCGAGGATTCGTGACCTCGAGCCTGCGCCACGTCTGCATCGATCCTCGGAAGGTTTCGATCTCATCGCGGAAATGAAACTCCGCTCGCCCGCTCTCGGCCAGTTGCGCAACGTCGATCAAGATAATCTCGAACAGCGCGTGGTCTCTTACGCCGAGGCGGGTGCCGCGGCCGTTTCGGTTTTGACCGAGCCCTCTCGATTCGATGGTGCGCTCGAACACCTCGAACGCGCTGCCGCGACACTGCGTAAGTACCGTGTGCCCACGATGCGCAAGGATTTTCTCGTCGATCCTTATCAGGTACTCGAGGCCCGCGTTGCAGGCGCGGGAGGTGTGCTGCTCATTCTGCGCATGCTCCCTGACGACGCTCTTGCAAAACTGTTCGATACAGCGCTCGATCAAGGCTTGTTCGTCTTGCTCGAAGCGTTCGACGAGCGCGATGTCGATACCGCTGTTCGATTGATCGAGCCGCGAATCGGGCGGCAGTCGACCTCGACTTCAGGAAGCCTCGTACTGCTCGGCGTGAACTGTCGCGATCTGGTTTCTTTGCAGGTCGTTCCGGGACACCTCGAAGCGCTTGCCCCGACACTGCCAGACTGGCTGCCACGAGTGGCGGAAAGCGGTCTCGCGACGGCGGATGACGCCGGGCGATTGGCTGCAGCGGGGTATGACCTCGCACTGGTTGGCAGCGCCCTGATGACGGGTGATCATCCGCGTGACTTGGCCGCACAGATGCTGAAGGCAGCGCGGTCCGCAAAGAGGTCTACCGCGTGTTCGTGAAGATCTGCGGACTCGGCGACGAGGAGGCGGTGGCCGCTGCGCTAGAAGCCGGTGCGGACGCCCTCGGTTTCGTGCTCGCACCGTCCGTGCGCAGAGTGACTGCGGCTCAGGCGGCGCGGCTCGCCGAACCTGCGCGAGGCAAGGCGTGGTGTATCGCCGTCACGAAACAACCCGTGGCTGCCGAAGTGGACGAGATTCTCGATGTCTTCGCGCCCGATCTGCTGCAGACCGACCAATTCGATCTGCCTTCTCTGCCGCAGCGCGCTCAGGAGCGGGTACTTCCGGTGTATCGAGAGAACGAAGCTGTACCTGACCGACTTCCGGCCTGTATTCTTTTCGAGGGTGCGCAGAGTGGCATAGGACGAACGGCAAATTGGACGCTGGCGCGAACCCTCGCAACCCGTACACGCTTGTTGTTGGCGGGGGGTCTCGATGCACAAAACGTTCATGATGCCGTTCGACAGGTTCGGCCCTGGGGCGTCGATGTCTCGAGTGGCGTCGAGTCGTCACCAGGCCGAAAGTCACCTCAAAAAATTCATGAGTTCGTGAAGGCGGCACGTGCCGCGTTCGGGGAGTTTTCAGAATGAATGCCCATGTCCGTTTCTCTTCGGTCGAACAGCGAGCACTGCTCGATGCCGAGCTTGCGGGTCGTTTTCCGGATGCCCGCGGACGTTTTGGTCCCTATGGTGGGCGTTACGTACCCGAGACGTTGATACCGGCGCTCGAGCGCCTCGAGGCAGGAATGCGGGAGCACCTGCACCGCGATGACTTTCAGCGCGAGTATACGGATCAACTCCGACATTGGGTCGGACGACCGACTGCCCTGTCGCATGCACCGCGGTTGTCTGCGGCGTGGGGTGCGGACGTCTGGTTCAAGCGTGAGGATCTCGCTCATACCGGCGCGCACAAGATCAACAACGCCGTCGGTCAAGCCTTGCTCGCGAAGCGACTCGGCGCGAAGCGCATCGTCGCTGAGACGGGGGCAGGGCAGCACGGTGTCGCGAGCGCCGCCGCTTGCGCGCGGCTTGGCTTGCCTTGCGTCGTTTACATGGGCGCCATCGACATGGAACGTCAGGCACCGAATGTCGGACGTATGCGACTGCTCGGGGCGGAAGTCGTGCCGGTGACCGGTGGTGATCAAACATTACGCGCCGCCATCGACGAGGCGTTGCGCGATTGGGTCTCCGATCCGACGAGCACGTTTTATCTTCTGGGCTCGGCGGTGGGACCGCATCCGTATCCGTATCTCGTCCGCGAGTTGCAGGCTGTCATTGGCCGCGAAGCGCGAGCACAGTGTCTCGAGCGTCACGGCGCACTGCCTGATGCGATCTTCGCTTGCGTGGGTGGTGGCTCCAACTCCATCGGCATGTTCCATGCCTTCGTGCCCGATGAGCAGGTGGAAATCATCGGCATCGAAGCGGGCGGACGCGGCGTCAATCTCGGAGAGAATGCCGCGAGCCTTTCGTACGGATGGCCTGGGGTTCTGCAGGGCTGCTACTCGCTGTTGCTGCAGGATGAGAACGGCCAGATCCACGAGACCGATTCCATCTCGGCGGGCCTCGATTACCCCGGCGTCGGTCCCGAGCATGCATTGTTGCTCGCCGCAGGGCGTGTGAAATACGAGTCGGCGACCGACTCCGAGGCCCTGGAGGCACTCCAAGAATGTTCTCGCCTCGAAGGTATCTTGCCGGCGCTCGAGACCGCGCACGCGCTACATGGCGCCAAGCGCTGGGCTGCGCTCCATCCCGGCAAACGTCTCGTGATCTGCATGTCGGGTCGTGGCGATAAAGACATGCCGACACTCCAGCGGACGATTCTTGCGGAGACCCGATCATGACGCCAGCAAAGAAATTGGCAGACGTCATACGTCAGGCGGGCGCCAAAGGCGAGCCTGCACTCGTCGCATTCATGACGGCGGGCTTTCCGAGCGCCGCAAAGTTCCGTGAACATCTGACCGCGGTCGCCTCAGCAGCGGACGTCGTCGAAATCGGCGTACCGTTTACCGACCCCATGGCCGATGGCATGACGATCCAGCGCTCGAGTCAGGCTGCGCTCAAGCAAGGCGTCAGTTTGCAGTGGATTCTGCGGGAGCTCGGCGCGATGCACCGTCCGGCGGCACCGCTCGTATTGATGAGCTATCTCAATCCGTTGCTGCAGTACGGCTATGAAAAGCTCGCGGAAGACGCCCTGAACGCGGGCGTCTGCGGATTCATCGTTCCGGATTTGCCGTTCGACGAAGGGACGGAGTTTCGAGCGGCGCTCTCCTCGAAAGGCTTGTCGCTCGTTCAGATGGTGACGCCAGTCACCACCCCCGAGAGGCTCGCTCAGATATGCAGTGCAAGCGACGGATTCGTTTACGCCGTCACGATGACCGGCACTACCGGAAAATCGGTAGCGGTGCCCGACACCGTTCTCGATTATCTCGACCGCGTCACCGCCGCATCACCGGTACCCGTCTGTGCAGGCTTCGGCATCCGCTCGCGAGAGCAGGTCGAAAAACTGAAAGGGCATGTCGCGGGAATCGTGGTCGGCTCGGCGCTCGTCGAAGTGCTCGAGCGCGGCGAGGATCCGGCGGTGTGGTTGGAGCGTCTTCGGACGAGTTGAGCGCCTAACCGCTCGCCAAGTCAGCGACGGCCGACGAGGTAAGTGACGATCGCCGCGACGATCAGCAACGGCGCGAGTCCGGAGACCACAGGACCGGGATCCAGCCAAAGAATACCGCCGAGTCCCAGCACGCTTGCGACCAAGGTCGTATTTCGACGGCGCTCGCCCGCGCGAATCTCCAGACGCAGCCGCTCGATGTCCTCTGGCTGAACGCCGATGTGCAATTTGCCATCTTGTGCTTTTTGGACGGCCACCTTGAGCAAGGGCGGCAGCGCATGGGCCACTTCGACGAGCGCCGGCAGATGATCACGGAAGTGCCTCAGTTGAGTACGAACGCTCAGGCGATCACGCATCCACTCGCGCAGAATGGGCGCAGCGGTTTGCCAGATGTCGAGTTCCGGATAGAGATCGCGACCGAGACCCTCGATGTTGAGCAGGGTTTTCTGCAGAAGAATCAACTGTGGCTGAATGCGCATGTCGAAGCGGCGCGAAATATCGAATAGCCGCAGAAGAATCGTCCCGAAAGAAATATCTTTCAGCGGCTTGTTGAAGATGGGCTCGAGTACAGTGCGGATCGCCGACTCCATTTCATCGATACGCGTCGTGGGAGGAACCCATCCGGACTCCACATGCAGTTCGGCAACGCGTCGATAATTGCGATCGAACACTGCCAGGAAATTCTCCGCGAGATAGTGCATGTCGCGCAGATCCAGTGTCCCGACGATGCCGAAGTCGACGGCGGCATAGCGAGGGCGACTCGGGTCGTCGACGAGTACGAAGATATTCCCGGGGTGCATGTCTGCATGGAAAAAATTGTGCCGGAACACCTGCGTGAAAAAGATTTTCACACCGTTCTCGGCGAGCATTCGGATATTGGTATCCAAGGCGCGAAGCGTCGACATGTCGCTGATGGTCACGCCGCGAATTCGCTCCATGACCATGACGTTCACGCGGCAATGGTCCCAGTACACCGCAGGGACGTGCAGTAGCGGGGACCCCTCGAAATTGCGTCGCAGTTGCGCCGCATTGGCGGCTTCGCGCATCAGATCGAGTTCGTCCAGAACGGTTTTTTCGTACTCGTCGACGATCTCGTCGACGCGTAGGCGCCGCGCCTCGGAGGAATTTCGCTTGGCCAGGGCAGCGAGTGCGTGCATCACCTCGAGATCACCCGAAATGATTTCCCGCATACCGGGCCTCAAAACTTTGACCACGACCTCGTCGGCCGAGCGAAGCTTCGCCACGTGAACTTGGGCGATCGAAGCCGCGGCGAGGGGTTGTTCGTCGAAGGACTCGAACACGTCGGCTAATGGTTTGCCATAAGCCTTTTCGATGAGTTGCTTTGCGACCTTGCCATCGAAAGGCGGAACGCGATCCTGCAGCTTGGCGAGCTCCTCGGCGATATCGGCAGGAAGTAGATCGCGCCGGGTGGAGAGCGCTTGTCCCAGCTTGATGAAAATGGGACCGAGTTCCTCGAGCGCCAGACGCAATCGCTCGCCACGGGTTGCAATCTTGCGTCGTTCGAACCATGTCCAGGGTGAGGCGAGAAAAATGAAACGCAGCGGTCGGTAGAGGTGTGTCTCCGTCACGAACTCGTCCAGCCCATGCCGGACGAGAACACGCTGAATCTGGATCAGTCTCGTCAGGACGCGAAGCTTCATGCGTCCGTTCTCGAAGGGGCGATCCGCTCGATCATCGCATCGAGGCGAGCCACCGCACGGTCGACGTCTTCACGAAGTTGATCGACTTCGCCCAAAAACACTTCGGCTTCGGCGCGTGGCACTAGATCGCGGGTTTCGTGGGCGAAATATTCTGCGGCGTTGCGAACGGCGGTGTCGGCACCACGTTGGCTGAATGACAAAGCTCCGCGGGCAAGACTCGCGAATCGATGCGCAGGCGAGTCTCCGACGAGTCGAGAAAGTTCCTCTTCGAGGTCGGGCTTCAGCAATAAGGCGAGATCGCGGTAGCGCTGCAGGAGCTCGACTTCACCTCTGACCTGTACCGCACCCGACTTGAGCAATCGTTCCGGAGACGGCCCGGCCATCACCAGCAGGTTGATCGGCGATCCTTCGACCTCGGCGTGAAACTCGCCGTCGCCATTGCGTGAAATCTGCAAGGAGTCGCCGAGAGACTCGATCGCGATGGTGATATCGAGATCACGGATCACCACTTTGAGCCGACGTCCCTTCAACTCGGCACACGAGTTGCGCGCGCCAGGCGAGTTACCGAGATTTCGGTTCAACAGGTTTTCGATGAGTTCTGTGAGCACGTCGGCTTGGTCCGTCAGTCCTTGTAGCCGCGGTGCAACGCGACGATACCGCCCGACAGATTGTGGTATCGGCACTCGACGAGGCCCGTCTCGCGCAGCATGGCGAGCAGCGTCTCCTGATCGGGATGCTTGCGGATCGATTCGGCCAGATAGCGATAACTCTCGGAGTCGTTTGCGACCCATTTTCCGAGTACCGGTAATACTTTGAACGAGTAGGCATCGTAGATCGGACGCAGAGCCGGGATCGTCGGTTGTGAAAACTCGAGGATCAGCAATTGACCGCCCGGCTTCAGTACGCGCTGCATCGAGCGCAATGCAGCAGGCTTGTCGGTGACATTGCGTAGTCCGAAACCGATCGTGACGCAATCGAAGGTGTTGTCGGCGAACGGGAGACATTCGGCATTGGCTTGAACGTATTCGATGCCTTGCGCGAGGCCGGTATCGAAGGTGCGATCACGACCATGGGCCAACATGGCGCCATTGATATCCGACAGCACGACGAGCCCTCGATCGCCCACCTGTCGATGCATACCTCGCGCGAGGTCGCCGGTGCCGCCGGCGACGTCGAGGGCACGTTGACCGTGGCGCAGATGTGTTTGCGAGAGGGTGAACTCCTTCCAGAGACGATGCAGACCGCCCGACATCAAGTCGTTCATCACGTCGTAGCGCGGCGCAACGGAGTCGAATACGCCGCGAACACGCTTTGCCTTGTCGCGCCAAGCGACTTCTTCGAATCCGAAATGGGTGGTCTGGGATTCCTTGTGGGCGGACATGAATTCGGGCTCCAGCAGGGCCGGACATTGTAGCCTCGACCGCCTCGCGATGCGGGGCTATGGATTTTCCTCGGCGATGGGCGTAAAACCGAGTCCACGCGTACCGATCCTGAAGTGGATCGGCCGGACGGGGGTTAATAAAAAGCTAAAGAAGGGATTGAACGGCCGGGCACTGCCCGGCCTTTTTTTATCCCGTCTCAACCTGTCGCGACGCCCGTTGCCGCACGGACCCGATCGAGATAATGCTGCCAGAGCGTGTTTTGCTCGCGGCCGAGTTCTCTCAAATACTTCCAGCTATAGAGGCCGCTATCGTGCCCGTCGTCGAATAGCAGCCGGACGGCGTACTGACCGACGGGCTCGACGTCTTTGATGCCGACCGCCTGCTTCCCGAGCACCAGGGTTTCCTGGCCGGGGCCATGCCCCTTCACCTCCGCCGAGGGGGAGTGCACCCTCAAGAACTCGAAGGGGAGTCGATACCGCTCGCTATCGCCGAATGCCACCTCGAGAACGCGGGATTGGCGGCGCAGACGAATCTCGGTGGGGGCGTCCATGAGGCTCCAAAGGGTGGTGGTCCGAGCATGGTACCTGTCGTCCAGCCCCTGTTCACGGTGACATTTGTTCGGCGCGGTCGGATACTCGGGCATCGAGCGAACTCGTCAGACTTTGGGGGTCAAATGGCGTCGACGGATACCTCGCATCCCGACTATTTCCATAAGGTCGTGGATTGTCAGTGGGCATGCCCTGCCCACACGGACGTGCCTGAGTACATTCGGCTCATCGCGCAGGGTCGGTTTACCGACGCCTACCTGGTGAACCGGCGGTCGAATGTGTTCCCCGGCATTCTCGGTCGAGTCTGCGATCGACCTTGCGAGCCCGCCTGTCGGCGTGGACGCGTCGAAGAAAAACCCGTGGCGATCTGCCGATTGAAGCGTGTCGCGGCGGACCACAAAGACGAGTTCCGCGATCGTCTTCCCCCGATTCCCGAAAAAAAGAATGGCAAGCGCGTCGCCTGCATCGGTGCGGGATGCGCATCGCTCACCGTGGCCAACGATCTCATGCCGCTCGGTTACGAGGTCACGATCTTCGAGCAGTTTGCAACCGCCGGCGGGCTGATGCGAACGAACATCCCTTCATTCCGACTGCCGGGTTCGGTAATCGACGAAGAAATTTCGGCGATCGTCGACATGGGAGTCGACCTTCGTCTCGGACATCGCATCGAATCAATGAAAAAACTCCTCGACGAGGGGTTCGATGCCATTTTCGTGGGCTCAGGTGCGCCCAAGGGAAAAGAACTGTCATTGCCCGGACGACAGGAAGGGGCGGCCAACATCCATATCGGCATCAGCTGGTTGGAGTCGATCGCCTTCGGTCACGTGAATTCCGTCGGCAAGAACGTGCTCATCATCGGTGTAGGCAACACGGCGATGGACTGCTGCCGAAGCTCGTTGCGACTCGGTGCCACGAGCGTAAAAGTCATGGCACGCAAGCCTCGGCAATTCTTCAAGGCGTCCGAGTGGGAGCTGGAGGACGCTGAGGCCGAAAGCGTCGAGATCGTCATCAACCGATCGCCCAAGAGTTTCGTCGTCGAGGGTGGTCGACTCAAGGGGATGATATTCGACGTGATGGAATACTCCGTCGATGCTCGCGGACGCATCACCGACGAGCGAGTCACGGGTGAAGAATTCTATCCCGCAGATGACGTCATCCTCGCCATCGGCCAGGAAAATGCTTTTCCCTGGATCGAGCGAGACATCGGTATCGACTTCGACAAGTGGGATGTCCCCAAAGTCGATGCGACGACCTTCGAGAGCACGCGTCCCGGAATTTTCTTTGGTGGCGACGCGGCATTCGGACCCAAGAACATCATCTGGTCTGTCGAGCACGGTCATCAGGCCGCGATTTCGATCCATCAGCACTGTCAGGGTAAAGCCGTCACCGAGAGAATGCCGCCCGGCGTCAATCTGCAGAGCCGCAAGATGGGCATGCATGAGTGGTCGTATTCCAACGACTACAGCGCCCTCGAGAGACGACTCGTTCCACATGTTTCGCTGAAAGACCGATTCAAGAAGATCGACATCGAGGTCGAGCTGGGCTTCACGGCAGAGCAGGCCGCTCAAGAGGTACAACGCTGTCTCAATTGCGATGTTCAGACGATCTTCGACGCCAAGCTCTGTATCGAGTGCGATGCCTGCATCGACATCTGTCCCGTCGACTGTCTCACCATGACCCCCGATGGTTCCGAGCCCGAGCTGCGTACCCGTCTGAAGGCGCCTGCTGAAAATGTGACGCAAGCGCTTTATGTCAGCTCGCCGCTCAAGTTCACCGGTCGTGTCATGGTCAAGGACGAAGACGTCTGCGTGCACTGCGGGCTCTGCGCAGAGCGTTGCCCCACGGCCGCCTGGGACATGCAGAAATCCTGGGTGAAGTGGCCGCATGCCGTCGATCAGGCCACCTGAGGAGTACGCCCGAATGTCAGCTGCCTCATCTGCTTCTCGCGTCAATGATTTCGTCATCAAGATTGCCACGGTCAATGGAACCGGCTCTGCCAGCGCGAACACGCTGTTGATGAAATCGATTTTCCGCAGCGGTATCCCGGTCATGGGGAAGAACTACTTCCCATCCAACATTCAGGGTCTGCCGACGTGGTACGAAATCCGCATCTCCAAAGACGGCTACGTGGCCCGATCCGGCAAAGTCGACATCATGGTAGCGATGAATGCCGAGACCTACGCTCGCGACGTGAGGGATGTTGCACCGGGCGGCTACCTGATCTACGACTCGACCTGGCCACGGCCTGCATTGCTCAAACGTGACGACATCTCCGTCATCGGAGTGCCGCTCGCCCGGCTTTGCAACGAGAACTTCAAGGGTGTGCGTACGCGTATCCTGATGAAGAACATCTGCTATGCCGGCGTGCTAGCGGCGTTACTCGATCTCGATGTCGAACGGATCCGTGAGTTGCTGGCTGAGACCTATGCCAAGAAGCCTGCACTCGTCGATTCGAACATGCAGGCCATACAGCTTGGTTACGACTACGCCAAGCAGAATTTCGACTGTCCCTTGCCGTTACGCGTCGAGAAGATGGACAAGACATCGGGTCACATCATGATCGACGGCAACACGGCCGCGGCGCTCGGCTGTGTCTATGCAGGCGCAACCGTTGCCGCGTGGTATCCCATCACGCCATCTACGTCGTTGATGGATGCTTTCAAGAGTTTCGCGGACAAGACCCGTGTTGATCCCGACACTGGCAAAGCCAACTTCGCCTTCATTCAGGCGGAGGATGAGCTCGCGGCGATAGGCATGGTCCTTGGCGCCAACTGGAACGGCGCTCGTTCTTTCACCGCGACGTCCGGTCCTGGCGTATCGTTGATGAGCGAGTTCCTGGGGCTGGCCTATTACGCCGAGGTCCCCGCCGTACTATTCGATGTCCAGCGTGTCGGTCCTTCGACCGGCATGCCCACGAGAACGCAGCAATGCGATCTGATCTCGGCAGCTTATGCGTCGCACGGAGACACCAAACATGTATGTCTTTATCCGGCGAATCCCGAAGAAAGTTTCTACATGGCAGTGCAGGCATTCGATCTGGCGGAGCGCCTGCAAACACCGATCATCGTGCTGCTCGACCTCGATATCGGCATGAACGACTGGATGTGTCGCGACCTGCAATGGGATGACGACTATCGACCCGATCGAGGCAAGGTACTCGGTAAAGACGAACTCGAGAAAATCGAGAAGTTTTATCGCTACCTCGACAAGGATGAGGATGGGATCACCTACCGAACTTTTCCGGGAGTCCATCCGAAGGGGGCCTACTTCACCCGCGGTTCCGGTCACACCCAGTTCGGCACTTACACCGAAGATTCCGCAGATTATCAGCTCGTGCTCGATCGACTCGTTCACAAGTTTGCGACGGCCAAACGCTTCGTACCGAAGCCGGTTGTCTCCGGCGATGGCAAGGCGAAGGCGGCCATCGTATCGGTTGGAAGTTGTGATGGAGCGGTACGCGAAGCGCTCGACGTCATCGAGTCGCGCGGGGTGCATCTCGACTACATGCGTGTCCGGGCATTTCCATTCGACGAGGAGGTCGAGAAGTTCCTCGCCGATCACGAGATCATTTATGTGGTCGAGCAGAACCGTGATGCACAACTCAAATCCTTGTTGACGCTCGAGACTCGTGTCGAGAAATCCAAGCTGCGTTCGCTACTGCATTACAGCGGGTTGCCCGTATCGTCGAAATTCATCGTCGATGGTGTGTTGGGAGACCTGCTCGAAGGTCGCCGTACCGTCGCGGGAGTGGTGTCATGACCTTCATCCCCAAGCCGAAGATTGCCCATCCGTCTTTGCCGAAAAACGAGCTCGGCTTGACCCGACGTGATTACGAGGGGTCGTTGTCGACGCTATGTGCCGGTTGCGGGCACGACTCGATCACCGCCGCGATCATCGAAGCCTGCTGGGGCATCTCGATGCGCCCCGAAAATCTGGTGAAGCTCTCCGGCATCGGCTGCTCGTCCAAGACCACGGCTTATTTTGTCAGCGGCGGACACGGCTTCAACTCGGTGCACGGACGCATGCCATCGATTGCCATGGGGGCGAATGCTGCGAACCGCGACCTTTATTACATCGGTATCTCGGGCGACGGCGATTCGCTGTCCATCGGGCTCGGGCAGTTCTGTCATGCGATTCGACGTAACGTCAACATGCTCTACGTCATCGAGAACAACGGCGTGTACGGCCTCACCAAGGGACAATTTTCCGCCTCGGCCGACATCGGCACAAAAGCAAAGAAGGGCGAGGTGAACCAGCAGCCCCCGATCGATCCGGTATTGTTGGCGATGAACCTCGGCGCGGGTTTCGTAGCCCGCAGCTTCTCTGGCGACAAAGCCCAACTCGTCCCGTTGATTCAGGCGGGACTCAAGTATCCCGGGTTCGCATTCATCGACGTTCTCTCGCCTTGCGTCACGTTCAACGATCACGAGGGCTCCACGAAGAGCTATGCCTATTCCCGCGAGCACTACGAGCCGGTGGTCGAGGCGGATTTCGTTCCTTTCAAGAAAGAGATCAGCACAGAGTACGCGCCCGGCGAGGCACTACCCGTGATGCTTCACGATGGCAGTCGGGTCGTGCTACGCAAGCTTGCCGAGGATTACGATCCTTCCGACGAACTCGCCGCCCACGACTACGTCCAGCAGCACATTGCCAAAGGCGAATACCTCACGGGATTGCTGCATTGCCGGCCTACGCAGGACTCCGAATTCCATTCGCTCAACCGCACGCCCGAGACACCGCTCAATCAGGTTCCCTTCGAGCGTCTCAACCCCGGCGCCAAACAACTCGGTAAGTTGTTGGCGCGATACCGCTGAGTGGCCTACACTTGTCACCCACGGCGAACGTCACGCCGCAGACATCGGAGTTCTTGAACATGGGCAAGGGAGACAGCAGAAGCCGTCGCGGCAAGATCTACAAAGGTTCTTTCGGAAAGACTCGTCCGAAGAGCCCGGCGCGCGCCAAGAAGCGCGCAGCCAAGAAGAGTTCGAAGAAGTAGAACCGGGAGCCGACCCGGAAAAAAACAATCGGGCTTTACAGGCTAATGAAAGCCCGCCGGCTCAAAATCGGCGGGCTTTTTTCATTTTCGCTTGTCGGCGAAGGACATGCGGTCGAGTACGCCGAGCAGCAGCGCCGAGACCACGAACGTCATGTGCAGGATGACGTACCAGAGGATTTTGTCGTTGGAGATCGTCTTGACGTCCATGAATACCTTGAGCAGGTGGATGGACGAAATCGCGACGATGGATGCAGCCACCTTGAGTTTGAGAGTGCCGGCATCGAGCTTGCCGAGCCAGCCAAGCTTTTCGGCGTCACCCCCGACGTCGATTCTCGAGACGAAGTTTTCGTATCCCGAGAACATCACCATGACGATCAAGCTGCCGACGAGCACGAGATCGATGAGCGTGAGAACCACCAGTACGAGATCCGCCTCGGCCATCGTGCCGATAGCCGTGAGAACGTGGACGGCCTCCTGGAAAAATTTGACGCCCAATGCCACCAGCGCCAGCGAGAGGCCGAGATAAAGCGGCGCCAACAGCCAGCGGCAGGCGAACAGGAGTTTTTCCACTATTTTTTCGATCATGGTACGTATTTCCTCGGTCGAGGCGCGGATTCTACCGAAAGGCCAAAAATCTTCAGGGGTTCCGGGCGATCCCCCAGCGGTTTTTCCTCGATGAAAGACAGCCCGAGTTTTTGGAGTACTGCGATGGAGCGTACATTGCCGATGGTGGTGATACCGAGCACCACACGGATCCCGAGTGTTTTTTGGCCGTGCTGCAGGACTGCCTCGGCCGCTTCGGTGACGTAACCGCGACCCCAGAAAGCGGGCAACAGCGCGAAGCCGATATCGGGGTCAGGCAGCGTGTCCCGTTTGACGAGGCCGCACATGCCGATGGGAACATCGCCTTCCTTCAGGCTGAGACGTAATAGGCCGTGACCGTGTTGGCGATAACTCGTCATCGGGCCATCGTGCAGGTATCGCTTGGCATCCCTAAGATTTCGGACGCCGCGATCGCCGATGAATTCGATGAAAGACGGTTCGTTGAGCAAGCGCAACACGAACGCGGCATCTCTCGCAGAAAATTCCCGCAGCTTGAGACGGGTGGTCTCCAACTCGAGAGGGGCGGGTGGCATCGAACCTCGTCGAGCTCAGATTCCCGGGGGACGATATTTGCCGACGAGTTTCGCCCAACGCTCGTCGACGCGTTCGAACGCATCGGGGGCGAGACGCGAGAGCTCCGTTCTGTTGAGCGGCTGATATTCCTTCGGCCCCCCTTCCTCGGGCCACTGGCGCGTCGCGTCGATGATGATCTTCGAAGTCATCGGCTTTTTGGTGAGAGAGGGATCGAGCGGCATGCCTCGAGACTCCGGAATGATCACCGTTGCCGGCTGAGGTTGCCAGCGAGAACCCATCGCGTGCATGACCTGAGTTCGATCGAGTACCTCGATGTCGTCATCGACCATCACCACGACCTTGGCGATTCCCACGATCTGCGCGATCCGCTTGCCGACCTCGAGAGCTTCGCCTGGTTTCGTTTTCTTGATGCTCACGAAGCAGAGCCCGGTGGCCTCCACCGGTGTATGCAGCATCTTCACGTTGGGCACGAAGCGCTTCATGGTGTGAAGCGCAACCTGCTCGAGGGGAGCCGTCGGGAATCCTCGAGTTACGCCTGTGTACTGATTGACGATCCAAGGATTTTTGCGATGGGTGATCGCCGTGACGTTCATCCAGAAATTGGCTGCCTTGCGCGCGCCCATGTACCCGTACATTTCGCCGAAAGGACCTTCCGGCAGCATTTCCTGGTCAAGGGGCACTTCACCCTCGATCACCATTTCGGAGTTGGCGGGGATGAGATGGTCGTTGGTTTCCGAGCGAACCACTCTGAGCGGTTTGCCCCGGATGGCCGAGACCACCTCAAGTTCGTCGGCCTTGGCTCGATTCAGTTTCGACCCGGACACCACCCACGTGACCGGATCTTGACCGAGAGCAATCGATACTTTGACGGATTTCTCGCCTCGCGCTTTCGCTTTCATGAATGCCTGCCAGGCACCCTGACCCTCCTCGGGATTGATGCCGAGCATCCGCGGACCTTTGATCTCGCAGCGGTAGGTACCAAAATTTTTTCCGAGCTCGACATCGTTCGTGAAGATCGATCCGGTGTTCACATAACGTGCAGAGTCCGCAGGATTCGATTGGATGAACGCGAACTTCCGCAGATCGATGGCATCACCCGTGAGGACCACCTGTTTGCACAAGGCTTCGTCGCGTCGAACTTCGGCAAAGGGGGCTGTCGGAAACGCACCGCCTTTGCCGAGCTGCAGATATTCCTCGACTCTCGCGAGCGCCTTGTAATAGGTCGCGAAGTGGTCGTTCGGCACGGGCTCGATGCCGAAGCTCAGGCATTCGGTATCCCAGTGGCCACAGTGATTCGTAATGATCGGACCTTTGTGCCAAACGCCGTCGATCTTGACGTTCTCCATGACCAAGGCCGGCGCGAAGTACATGCCGAACTTATCGATCAGTCGGTACATCAGCGCTGTGCCTTCATAGGCATCTTGGTCGATGTTGCGTACGCGCAAGACGAGCCCGCGCCGCTCGAGTTCCGCCATCCATTCCCGAAGGTCCTCGAAGGGGCCCACCTGCCAGCCCGGAGCGCTCCCCGACGGCGGGGCGGCTTTCGGTGCAGCGACCTCCCGAGCGGCTTCGGCAAGCTTGAGGTCTGCCACGGTCAGCGCGGCAGCCGATAGGCCGGCACTGCTCGAGAGAAAATCGCGACGCGAGAAAGGAGTCATATTCAGTATCCCCCGATCGAACTCGTTTACGGTCGAACCTGACACGGTGCAGACCCCGAGTAAAGTGAGCCGCGGGTGCGGCGACCGGTCTATGATCACCGACGTCATGGAAGACGTTAAACATAAGCCCCCTCGAGCAGGTGCCAGGCGATCCAAGGCGCGGGACGAAAAGCCTCGACACCTCGTCGTCGTACTCGGCGACCAGCTCGATCGGTCCTCAGCGGCCTTCGACGGATTCGATCCGGCAGTCGATGCCGTCTGGATGTGCGAGGCTCGTGACGAGTCGACCCGCATCCCCGTCAGCTTGCCACGCATCGTCATGTTCCTTTCGGCGATGCGCCACTTCCGTGCACAGCTCGAGAGCGAAGGCTTGCGCGTCCTCTATCATGATCTCAAAGAAAAGCAGGGTTCGCTGTCGGACGCGCTACGTCACGATATCCTCGCGTGGGCGCCGCAGCGCGTCATCGTCGTGGAGGCGGGCGAATGGGGTATCCGCGAGGCGCTGCGTGCAGCATGTCCGCCCGATCTTCTCGAAGAGCGCGCCGACCGCCATTTCCTTTGTTCGCACGAAGATTTCGGAAAACATGCGCAGGGTCGAAAGCAGCTCCGCATGGAATTTTTTTATCGCGAAATGCGCCGCCGACACGGCGTCTTGATGGACGCCGCAGATGAGCCTGAAGGGGGCGAGTGGAATTACGACTCCGAGAACCGAAAGAGTTTCGGTCGAGAGGGTCCGGGGCGTCTCGCGATGCCATCCCCCATCGCATTTCCGCCGGACACCCTCACTCGAAAAGTCATCGACGAAGTGCGCTCCGAGTTCCCCGACAATCCCGGGCGACTCGACGACTTCGACTGGCCGGTGACGCGGGAGCAGTCGCTCGAGGCGCTGCAAGACTTCATCGAAAACCGGCTGGCAGCATTCGGCGATCATCAGGATGCCATGTGGACGGGAGAGCCCTGGCTATTCCACTCGCTAATCTCTGCAGCACTCAATATGAAGCTGCTGAATCCCAAAGAAGTGATCGACCGAGCGGAGCTCGCCTATCGAAAGGGGCGAGCGCCTCTGGCATCGGTCGAGGGGTTCGTTCGTCAGATCCTCGGCTGGCGGGAATACGTCCGCGGGGTCTATTGGCGACATATGCCGCAATACCTCGAGCGAAATACGCTCGATGCTCGAGAGCCGTTGCCCGATTTCTTCTGGACGGGCGATACGCCGATGAGGTGTTTATCGGAATGTGTCGGGCAGACGCTCCGCTACGGCTACGCGCATCACATCCAGCGACTGATGGTGACGGGACTCTTTTGTTTGATGCTGGGTGTCGATCCTGACGAAGTTCATCGTTGGTATCTCGCCGTCTATGTCGATGCCGTGGAGTGGGTCGAATTACCCAATACCTTGGGGATGTCACAGTATGCGGACGGCGGCGTCATGGCGTCGAAGCCTTACATCGCCACGGGCCGATACATCGAACGCATGAGCAACTACTGCTCGGGATGTCGTTTCGATCCGGGCGCGGCTACCGGTGAAAAAGCCTGTCCTTTCACCACCCTCTACTGGGATTTCCTCCAGCGCCACGAGGTGATGCTCCGAGGCAATCCGCGCATGGGACTGCAGGTGAAAAATCTTGCGAGGCTCGATGCCGCGCAGCGTACCGCCATCCGTCAACAGGCCGATCGCTTGCGCAGCAGTCTACGGGCGCCAAAATCTTCGTCGTAGTACTCTTCACTCATGACTTCAGCGGCCAGCAACCTCTCGCAGCGATTTCCCAAAAAGCGCGTCTTCATCACCGGCGCCGCAAGCGGCCTCGGCTTGGCCTGTGCCGAGATCCTCGCTCGAGAGGGTTGGCAACTCGTACTGACCGACGTCGATGCGGGACGCCTCGATTTGGTGACCTCCGGTTTCATTCGGGATGGCGCGCGGGTCGCGGCTGCGGCATGCGACGTGCGTGACGCCGAAGCGATCACACGCCTCGTCGACTCGGCTATCGAGTCCCTGGGTGGTATCGATGTCTCCATCCACTGTGCCGGCGTTGCACTTGCGGGACCCTTTCACGCTAGTACCGCCGAAGAGTGGGACTGGACTTTCGACATCAACATGCACGGGGTCGCCAACGCCAGTCGTGCAGTCATCCGACACATGGCGCAGGGCAAGGGCGGCCTCATCATCAACATCGCGAGTATCGCAGGCATCTGTACAGGCTCGAATATGTCCGCCTACAACGCCTCGAAAGCCGCCGTCATCGCGTTCAGCGAGTCATTGATGCAGGAATATGCCGATTACGGCTTACACGTCCTCGTCGCGATGCCCGGATTCTTTCGCACCCGTCTCATAGAGACAGCGAGAGGTCCCGAGCGAGCCATCAAGGCTGCAGGACGCCTCATCGACGACTCGGGACTCTCGGCCGAGGAAGTCGCAGAAGAGATGCTGTCGGCCGCCGCCCGTAGACAAACGCATTTCGTCTATCCGCCCAAGTACCGAACCTTTTGGCGCCTCAAGCGTCTGATGCCCCAATATTTCCAGGTCCTCTTCCCGAGACTTCTCAAAACTCGAAAAAAACCCAGAGCTTGATCCATGCCGGCACCTTTTCATTTGGCGATTCCCGTACACGATCTGCCTTCCGCCAGAGAGTTCTATGGCTCTCTTTTCGGCTGCGCCGAAGGGCGATCCGACCGCGAATGGGTCGACTTCGATTTCTTTGGACACCAACTGGTGGCCCATGTCGATCCTTCCCGTCGTGCGTTTCACCCGCCGGCCCACACCAACAAAGTCGACGGCAAAGACGTTCCCGTTCCGCATTTCGGCGTGGTTCTCGACTGGGATCAGTGGCATTCACTTGCCGAGCGACTCGAGAACGCCGGCGTCGATTTCGTCATCGAACCCGGAATCCGCTTCGCTGGAGAGGTTGGCGAGCAAGCCACCTTTTTCCTTTACGATCGATCCGGTAATGCACTCGAGTTCAAAGCCTTCCGCGACCCGTCCCGGCTCTTCGCCAAGTAACCCGGGCGATTCCAGTTGTTCACCGAACATGAGGTGAGGTCATCGGACGGTCTCCGGTTGTACTACCGACAGTACCCCGGTGATCCGCAGCACACCGCTGTGCTTTGCCTCCCGGGGCTCACGCGCAACAGTCGCGATTTCGAAGGACTCGCACCACATATTTCTTTGACCAGCCGAAGATCCGTCTTTTCGCTCGATCTTCGCGGACGAGGACGTTCCGACCCCGATCCGGAGTGGCGCAACTATCGGCCGGAGATTTACGTCCGCGATGTACTCACGATGATGAATGCGGCAGGATTGCGGCGCGTCATCGTCATCGGCACGTCGCTTGGCGGTATCGTCGGGATACTTCTCGCCAGTCTCCATCGGGATCGTGTGGCAGGGCTGGTCCTCAACGATATCGGACCAGTGCTCGAAGTCTCTGGCATGGTTCGAATCGCGAGCTCGGCGGGAACGGCGCGTGCAGTGACCACGTGGGCCGAGGCAGCGGCCGAAGCTCGAATCGCAAATGCGCAGGTTTATCCCGACTTCACCGATGCCGACTGGATGACATTCGCGCGTCGGGTATACCGAGAAGACGCTCCCGGTCGGATCATCCGTGATGTCGATCCGAACGTCGGGCGCGCTGTGCGGGAGCCGGCAGGCGCGACAAGCGGTTCCGTCCCGGATTTCTGGAACACCTTCGATTCGTTGAACGGCATACCGCTGCTTTGCTTGCGAGGCGAGCTGTCCGATCTGTTGTCTGCCGAGACGGTCGCGCACATGGCCGCTCGCCATGTGGGCCTCGAAGCGATAGAGATTTCACGCCGAGGCCATACGCCGACTCTCGACGAGCCGGAAAGTCGCAAGGCCATCGACGCCTTCATCCAACAGCTTTAGTCGGCGTTGCGCTCCCCGACAGGGCGCGAGCGGTTCCAGGCGATCGACACCAGAATCGATACTGCGAGGATGGCGCCGATGATGCTGAGCGACCAGCTGATCGGAAACTTCCCGCCAAAAGCCTCGTTGAGCCAAACCATCTTGAGGCCTACGAAAACCAGGATGACGCCGAGTCCGTACTTCAGGAACAAGAACGCTTTCACCATGCTCTGGAGTACGAAGAACAGCGAACGCAGACCGATAATGGCGAAAATATTCGATGTGAAGACGACAAAAGGTTCGTTGGTCAGCGCAAAAATTGCGGGTACTGAGTCGATGGCGAAGATGATGTCGCTGAACTCGATGAATGCGAGCGCCACGAAAAGTGGCGTCACCCAAGTCTTGCCGTCGATCTCGACCCAGAACTTGCTTCCGTGGAAAGCCGGCGTCACCGGGAAAAGCTTCTTCACGCCCAAGATGATCGGGTTACGCGATGGATCGAGAGGCTTCTCGGGCAAGAACAGAATCTTGAACCCAGTGAGAATCAAGAAGATGCCGAAGATCGCGACGATCCACTCGTACTGCATCAAAACGGAGCCGAGCGAAATGAAGAGGGCGCGGAACAGAATGGCACCCATGATTCCGTAGAAGAGCACTTTCTGCTGGTACTGGGGCGGTACTGCAAAGTACGAAAACACGGCGACGAAGACGAAGACGTTGTCGATGGCGAGCGCGTATTCGACGACATAGCCAGCGAGAAACTCCAGCGATGTGTCGCGCGCGAGTTGAGCGTGATCGAGCCCGACGAGATCCGGTCTGTTCGGCAACTCGTACAGCAAAAACTGATAGAGCCCGTAGTTGAACGCCAGGGCAAGCAGAATGAAGATCACGCTGCGGATACTGGCCTCACGAAGCGTCGGCAACGTGCCTGGCTTGCTGAATACGCCGAGATCGAAGGCGAGAATCGCAAAGAGCGCCAAGACGAACCCGATATACGCCCACCAGTACTGGGCTAGCGGCAGCAGCAAAATATCTTCCATGAGCGGTTTCCTTTGGGGCGCAGGCCAATGCGCCGAGACCAGGGGGCGGCGGATTTTAGCATCGGCTAGACTCGGCGACGGGGGGAGAGTTCCATGTCCGACAACGTCATCATCATCGCCACCATGGTTCTCTACATGGGGATCTGCTTGGGCTTGGGCTTGGTCGCCTGGCGCCGCACCCGAAACCTGGGCGATTTCATATTGGGTGGCCGATCTTTGGGGAGCTGGGTCACCGCTTTGAGTGCCCAAGCGACCGATATGAGTGGTTGGCTGCTCATGGGCTTGCCCGGCCTCGCCTATGCCTCGGGGTTCGACGGAATCTGGCTGCTCTTCGGACTCGCCGTCGGAACTTGGCTCAATTGGCGTTGGATCGCCGCCCCCCTCCGTGAGGCAACCGAGCGCTTCAGTAATTCTTTGACGATCCCGGATTACCTCGAGCGCCGGTTTCGGGATGAGAGCCGGCTGCTGCGCAGCCTCTCGGCGATCTTCATCCTGGTGTTTTTCGTGTTCTACACCAGCTCCGGTTTCGTCGCAGCCGGACGGCTTTTCGAATCGCTTTTCGGTTTGCCCTATGCCGAGGCGATGTTCTGGGGATCGATCGTCATGCTGACCTATACCTTCCTCGGTGGCTTTCTTGCCGTGAGCTGGTCCGACGTGTTGCAGGGGACGCTCATGTTCGTGGCACTCGTCATGGTGGCTGTACTCGGCGTAGCGCTCGCCGGAGGTTTCACGACGACGTTCGAGCGGCTTGAGACTTTGGATGCCGCTTTGCTCGATCCCTTCATGGCCGATGGCGGCGAAGCGCTCGGCATGATCGGTATTTTGTCGCTGCTCGGGTGGGGACTCGGCTACGCCGGACAACCCCACATCCTCACGCGCTTTATGGCTGCGAAGTCGGTGACCCACATCACGGTGGCTCGCCGGGTCGCGATGACGTGGGTGATCATCGTCATGGTGGCAGCGGTTCTCGTTGGGCTTACCGGTCGGTTGGTGCTGCCGCAACCACTCGTCGGGGCGGACACCGAAAAAGTGTTCATCGTGATGTCGACCACGTTTTTGCATCCGGCGTTGGCGGGGCTTTGCCTCGCCGGCATCATGGCGGCGGTCATGAGTACCGCCTCGGCTCAGTTACTGGTCGCGTCCTCGGCTTTCACTCAAGATTTTTATGGCAGCTTGTTCCGACCCGAAGCCAGTACGACCGAGCTGCTTTGGGCTGGCAGACTTTCGGTGTTGTTCATCGCGCTTCTGGCCTTCGTGATCGCCCTGAACCCCGACAGTACGGTGCTCGATCTGGTGGCCTGGGCTTGGGCGGGTTTTGGAGCCGCGTTCGGACCCGCGATCATTCTCTCGCTCTACGACCCGAAAACGACGCGTAATGGAGCGCTTGCCGGCATCCTCGTCGGCGGGCTGACGGTCATTCTTTGGAAGCAGGGTGCCGGTCTCGGTGGTTGGTTCGCACTGTACGAGCTCGTTCCAGGATTTCTGCTGTCGATGCTCGCGATTCTCGTCGTGAGCCGGCTAGACAAGAATTCGACTACGATGTCCGCATGAGTACGCCGTCCGGAGTCAAGTTCGGCCCAGTGCAGCTTGCGCCGGGATACACCCGATGGAACGCACAGACCTATCTGTTTGCCGCGTTCATCACCATCGGCATGCTGGCCTTCGTCAGCTTCATCCAGCCTTATCTTCTCAATGCCAATCTGAAAGTTCCCGCAGGCGAACAGGGTCGAGCGCTGGGGATGCTCGGTTTCGCCAATGAAATCGTCTCGCTTTTGCTGGTCGCGCCGTTCGGCGCGCTGTCCGACAAGATCGGTCGCCGACCCGTGTATGCACTCGGCTTCGTCTGGCTCGCGGCGGGATTTTTTCTTTATCCGCTTGCTCAAACGTTCCCACAGCTTTTGGCGTGCGCGCTCTTTTTCTCGGTGGGCGTCGCAGCCGTAGGGTGCATGCTCGCAACGGTCCTTGCCGATACACCCCAAGAAGAGTCTCGCGGTTTGTTCGTCGGCATCACCGGCTTCTGCCAGGGACTTGGTGCGACGCTGGCCGTGCTGGTGCTCGGCAAGGTTCCGCAGCGCCTTGCCGATCAGGGCATGGATGCCGCCATGGCCGGGCGTGTCACGCTCGGAATAGCCGCAGCGCTCTGTCTCTTGACGGCACTCGTCTGTTGGTTGGGCCTCAGGCGCGGGACACCGAGCCAAATTGGTGAGCGTGAGCCACTACGGGTGTTGCTGCGAACGGGGCTTGATGCCGCTCGGGCGAACCCGCGTATCTGGTTCGCGTACATGTTGCAGTTCGTCTCGTTCGCCGACCGCGTCGTCATCGGAACGTTCTTCAGCGCGCGTCTCCAGCAAACAGCCATCGCGAACGGACAAACCGTTGCGGAAGCCGCCTCCGCTGCTACCAAGCCCTATGTCATCGCCAACGTCTCGGCGTTGCTGTTCGCCATCGTCTTCGGCTTGATGCTCGACAAGATGAATCGAATCACGGCGGGGGTGGTCGCCATGGCCGTTGCGGGTGTGGGCTATATCGCCGGTGGTTTTGTTGGCGATCCGACGAGTGAGTGGATCATTGTCGTGGCGATACTGCTGGGGCTCGGACAAATCTGCGCCATCATCGCGAGCCAGACGGTTCTCGGACAGGAAGCGCCTCAAGACGTTCGGGGTGCCGTGTTCGGACTTGCGGGCATCTTCGCCTCTTGCGGCATTTTGTTCACCACGGCCGTTGGCGGTGTGATGTACGACATCGTGGGTAAGGGAGCGCCATTCTTCGTGATCGGCGCTGTCAATGCGAGCATCATGATTTTCGGTATCTACCTGCTTCTCTCGAAGTCGAAGACGTGAAACTCCACATCGCTACTTGCCGTCCGCTCCCGGAGCCGGATGCGGACGAGGATTTATTGCTCGATGCCCTGAGAGCCGCAGGCGTCGAGGCCGAAATGTCGGCATGGCACGATCCCGAAGCGTGGGAGCCTCCAGCACCTACCGTCATTCGTTCGACTTGGGATTACATCCATCGCCTGCGGCCATTCGCCGAGTGGGTCGTGAAGGTTTCTTCGGTCGCACCACTATGGAACCCCGCGAAAATCATCTTCGATAATCTCCATAAACGTTATCTTCTCGAGCTTGCGTCGCGTGGCGTGCCCGTCACACCGACCACGGTGCTCGATCGCGGGAGCGAGGTGAATCTCGCCACGCTCTGCGGCGCTCGCGGTTGGAATGATATCGTCATCAAACCTGCCGTGGGTGCTGGCTCATTCGAGACACATCATGTACGTGGCTCGTCTGCCGAGGCCGCCGACATACTGCGTCGTCTCCTGGAGGAGCGGGATGTACTTGTGCAGCCGTTCCTTCGCGCCGTGGAGGGACACGGCGAGCGAGCCTTGGTTTGGATCGATGGTGAATTCACGCACGCCGTAAGAAAGTCGCCCCGATTTGCCGGAAACGACGAGCAGGTGTCGGAAGCCGTGTCGATCTCGGCTGCGGAGCGGCGAGTAGGTGAGGCGGCTCTTGCGCCGATCGCACGTGAACTACTTTATGCGCGAGTCGATGTCGCGTCCGCCGATGATGGCACGCCGGTCGTCATGGAGCTCGAGCTCGTCGAACCGTCGTTGTTTCTCAAGCAGCACCCACCGGCGCTGCAACGTCTCGTCCAAGGAATCGTTCGCCGCCTGATGTAGCGAGATCAACCCACCATCACGATGGGCAAGCCTTCTGGAGATTCGAGTCGAGTACCTTCCGCAACGCCGTGGCGGTGGAAGACGAGAGCGGAACGGTCGAACTGAGCCTCGTCATGGATCGCGATGACGAGACCACCGGCTCGCAACCATGTCGCGGGCCAGCACGGACGGCCGTCCCAAGGCTCCGCACCCAAGGCCTGCCAAAACCCTGCGCTGATCTCGGGTGCCGCTGAGGGCAGACTGAATGCGAGGAAATCTCCGAGCATCGGGCTGCTCGAGGCGGGGTTCCACGCATCGTCGGGATGTGTCGCACGTTCGAGCAGGGTGATCATATGCCCGGCAGGATCTCGAAGTCCGAATTCATTGAAGCAATCCGGTCCGGTTTTCGCGAAGGCGATCACGGCGCCTGCCTCGCGATAAGCGGCGAGCGCCGCGTTGATATCCTGATGAACACTGGTGAATGAAGGCGATGGGAACTTGTACTCGTGCAGACCCAGCGTCACCCCGCCCAAGGTGACGACAGCGTACGGATGTGGCCAAGCGTTGCCGACGCTGCCTCTCGAGAATCCCATCAGCTCGTAGAAGCGCAGCGAGGCATCGAGATCGCGGGTACTGACGCTGATTTCGTGGAATCGCCCAAGATCGAGCGCCGTTGCAGGACGGTTCGTCATGACTACTGCTTGATTCCCGCCTGCCACAAAATGAAGGCGTATTCTTCGGCGACCTCGCGGTATCGCTCGAAACGTCCCGACTTTCCGCCGTGCCCGGCTTCCATGTTGGTTCGAAGAAGCAGCGGGTTACGGTCGGTCTTCACGCTGCGAAGTTTCGCGACCCATTTGGTCGGCTCCCAGTACTGCACCTGACTATCCCAGAGTCCGCTCGTGACGAGCATCGCCGGATAGTCTCGAGCGCTCACTTGATCATAAGGCGAGTAGGAGAGCATGTAGTCGTAGGCCGCTCGATCCTTTCCTGGATTACCCCACTCATCGAATTCGTTTGTGGTGAGCGGAATACTTTCGTCGAGCATCGTCGTGACCACATCGACGAAGGGCACATGTGCGATCAGCGCCTTGTATTCGTTTGGAGCAAGGTTTGCGACGGCACCCATCAGCAATCCGCCTGCGCTGCCACCCATGCCGAAGACTCGTTTTGGATCGGCGATTTTTTCCTTGACCAAATACCGCGTGACATCGACGAAATCGGTGAACGTATTTTTCTTGTTCTGGAGTTTGCCGTTCTCGTACCAATTTCGCCCCATCTCCTGCCCGCCGCGAATATGGGCGATGACGTAGACAAAGCCCCGGTCGACCAGCGACAGAACCGGTGATCGGAAGCCGGGCTCAGAGGTGATGCCGTAAGAGCCATAGGCATACTGATAAACAGGCGCCGTGCCATCGAGCGGCGTCCCGCGACGATAGAGCAAGGTGACTGGTATCTTGGTGCCGTCTTGGGCGGTTGCAAAACGGAAATCGGCGACGTACCGGGTCGCATCGAACCCGCCCAGCACGGGCTCTTGCTTCAACAGACGCCGCTCGCCGGTCGTCATATCGTAGTCATACGTGCTCGCCGGCGTGGTGGGCGAAGTGTAGACGTAGCGCAAAAGCGTGGTGCTTTGCTCGGTGTTGTTACCCAGCGCCATGACGTATGCCGGATCTGCGGCATCCATCACGAAGTTCTTTTTTCCATCCCAAGACCGCACACGAAGTTTTTGCAGTCCCCCCGAACGTTCGGAGACGGCGAGGAACTGGTCAAAAGTTTCGAAGCCACCGATGAAGGCGTCGTCGCGATGGGCTACGAGATCTTTCCATGTCCCGCGATCACCCACAGTGGCTTTTGGCGCTTCGACGATACGGAAGTTCTTGGCCTGCCAATTCGTTCGGATGATGAATCGATCACCGAGATCTTCGAGTTGATATTCGTGATCGCGCTCCCGAGCCAAGGCTACGCGAAACTCGAGTTTCGGATCGTTGGCATCGGCATATCGGTATTCGCTCGATACCGTGCTCTGCGAGGCGATATAGATGTAGCGATCCGATTTCGACTTATCGACCCCCATGTAAAAACTTTCGTCTTCTTGTGCGTAGACGAGTACGTCCTGGTCGGGGCTCGTTCCCCGCTCGTGTCGATAGACTTTGTTGCCGAGCAGCGTTTGCGGATCTTTTCGGATGTAGACGAAGGTCCGATTGTCGTTTGCCCAAGCGATGTCAGGCTCCACGTTGGTCAGAACGTCAGACAGGAACTCGCCGGTATCGAGATTTTTGATCCTTATCTCGTACTGACGGCGGCCCACCGTATCTTCGGCAACCGCTGCCCAGCGTCCGTCGAGGCTGACCTCGAGACCCGCCAGCTGATAGAAATCGTGACCTTGGGCGCGAACGTTGCCGTCGATCAAAACTTCTTCGGGCGCATCAAGGCTGCCTTTTCGACGCGCGAAGATCGGGTATTGCTTGCCGGTCTCGTATCGCGAGTAGTACCAGTAGCCGTTCCGTCGTTGCGGAACGCTCGCATCATCCTGCTTCAGGCGCGCGATGATTTCTTCATAGACTTTTTGCTCGAGCGCACGGTGAGGTGCCATCACCGCTTTCATGTAGTCGTTTTCGGCCTCGAGGTAGGCGATCATCTCCGGATTCTTGCGTTCGTCGTCGCGCAGCCAGTACCACGGATCGACGCGGTCACCAAAAGGCGAGGTGACGACGTGCGGGCGTTGGGCAGCTTTCGGCGGTTGAATTTCGGTTGCGTTCACGGTGTTCATTCCTAGATATCCGCCTGAGGCGACGAGCAGGGCGATCGCGATCGTCCCGAGAATTTTCGAAGATGCCATAGCGTCACGCAGCCTCCGTCGATGTTTAAGAGTCCCGATTGTCTTTCGCAGCCTGTGCGATCAGACGATCGAGCACAATCATGGCGCCGATCGAGACCAACGACAACGCCGCGCAAAATCCGAGAACCGGCAAAGGGGTATCCGTGGCGACGAAGCCCATCGACTGGACCGCGATCGCCGCGCCAGCCTGTTGCGAGAACCCGATCATCCCCGAGGCGACCCCGGCATAACCCGGCGCGAGCCGGACAGCCGTTGCCGTGATATGCGGCAGCGAGAGTCCCTGTGCAAAAGCGAGAGGAAGCATGGGGCCGAACCACCAGAGCGGGTCGGTGAAGCCAGCCAAAACGAAGCCGAAGGCGGCGCAGGCGGATACGGCCTGCAAGCCGATTCCGAAACGAGCGAGCCGCTCGATGGCGGCATGACCTTGCAACCGCGACACGCAAAAGTTTCCGAGGAAGTAGCCGATCGACAAAAACAAAATGTATATGCCGAAGTCGGTAGCCGGCCGACCCAGCATATCGGCGAGCAGGTAAGGGGCGATGGTGATGAAGCCGAGATACAGTGCATAGATGACTGCGGCATCGAGGGCGCAACCCAGAAAAGCCCGATTACGGAGCACGCTTATCGAGGCGGCTCCGACGGCCGACAAAGAGGTCACGCCGGCGTGCGCGATGCGAGTCTCGGGCAGGGCCCGCCACGCCACGGAAGCAATGACACCTGCAGCAAGCAGCAACAGCAAGAACGGCGCATGCCATCCGAGTTTCTCGGTGATTAAGCCGCCGAGCCATGGCGCGATCGCCGTCCCCATCATCATGACGAGCGTCAATCTGGCGAGCGCTCGCGTCAGCCGCCAGTCCTGATGGATATCACCAAGGATCGCGCGAGAGACCGTCGTCGTCGCCGCGCAGCCTGCTGCCTGAATCGCTCGTGCGACGATGACGAGCTCGAGCGTCGGCGCGACGTACGCTAGTGCGGACCCTGCGAAAAAGACTCCGATACCACCGAGCAACATCGGCCGACGACCGAAACGGTCCGACAACGGACCCGCGAGCGGTATCCCCAAAGCAAAAACGATAAGAAAGACGCTGATGACCGCCTGCGTCGCCGCAGTCGTCGCACCGAATTCATCGCGAATCGCAGGCAGGGCAGAGAGCAGGATCAGCGTCGAGACAGGCCCCAGCGCGCTGCAGGCGGCGAGCAACGGAAACAACCCGCGTGGTGACGCGGTGTCTTCGCGAGCTTCGGCAATGCTCACGTACCTAAGCCGCCGACGCAGACGTATTTGAGTTCGGTGTAATCGTCGATGCCGTAACGGGAGCCTTCACGCCCCAAACCAGATTCTTTGACGCCGCCGAAAGGAGCGACCTCAGTCGAAAACAGTCCGGTGTTGACGCCAACGATTCCGTACTCGAGGGCCTCCTGCATGCGCCAGCTGCGCGCGAGGTCGCGCGTGTAGAAATAGGCTGCGAGACCGAATTCCGTATCGTTGGCCATCCGGATCACGTCATCCTCCGTCTCGAAACGGAAAAGAGGTGCGACGGGCCCAAAGGTTTCCTCGCGCGCCACTCGCATCGCCGGCGTCACATCGACGAGTACCGTGGGTTCGAAAAAATTTCCACCGAGGGCATGCGACTTGCCGCCGCAGGCGACGCTTGCGCCTTTTTCGACCGCGTCGCTGATATGGGATTTCACCTTTGCGAGCGCGCGCGCATCGATGAGCGGACCTTGTTCGGTGGGCCCCGCAAGACCGTCGCCCACTCGAAGCGTCGCCACGGCTTTGACGAGACGCTTTGCGAATTCGTCATAGATACCAGACTGCACATAAAACCGATTGGCACAGACGCAGGTTTGCCCGGTATTGCGATATTTACTCGCCATGGCACCCTGCACAGCGGCGTCGATGTCGGCATCGTCGAAAACGATGAACGGCGCATTGCCGCCCAATTCCATCGACACTTTCTTCACGGTACCCGCGCATTGCGCGAGCAGTTTTTTTCCGACAGCGGTTGAACCGGTGAAACTGAGTTTGCGCACGAGGGGATTCGATGTGAGCTCGCCACCGATCGCTTCGGCATCTCCGGTCACGACGTTGAAGACTCCTGCCGGAATCCCCGCTCGACTTGCGAGCTCCGCGAGAGCCAGCGCAGAGAACGGAGTTTGCGGTGCGGGCTTCGAGACGAAGGCGCATCCCGAGGCGAGGGCAGGGCCCAGCTTTCGCGTAATCATCGCTGCCGGAAAATTCCAGGGCGTGATGGCTGCAGCAACGCCGACGGGTTGACGCAGCACCAGCAGTCGCGAGTCGGCACGGAAGGTCGGAATGACGTCACCGTAAGTACGCTTACCTTCTTCGGCGAACCACTCGATGAACGATGCCGCGTAAGCGACTTCTCCTTTTGCTTCGGCCAGCGGTTTGCCTTGCTCGGCAGTCATGATGACGGCGAGGTCATCGGTGTGAGCGATCATCAGCTCTGCAAATCTGCGCAGAACCGCTGCTCTTTCTTTGGCGGTCTTTTTTGCCCAGAGAGGTTGCGCTTTCGCTGCGGCCTCGATGGCGCGGCGAGTTTCGGAGGCACGCATGACCGGGACTTCACCGACGAGAGCGCCATTGGCCGGGTTGAGGATGCGGACTTTCTCGCCGTTGTCCGCCGCGCACCAGGCGCCGTCGATGAACGCCGCTTCGCGCAGCAGCGCGGAATCTTTGATTTCGAGAGCCTTCATTTCCGGATACCGTATTGTGCGCGATAGTCGCGCAATGCTTGGAGGTGCGCATCCGGAAGAGGGTCTCTTCCAGGTGTTGAGCGAGAGAGGATGTCGATGAGGTCCTCGAGCGTCAGCAGACTGATGCAACGCAGTCCGAACTCCGCTTCGACCTCCTGAACGGCCGAGCGCTCGCCTTGACCTCGTTCCTGCCGGTCGAGCGCAAGAAGAACGGCGACAGGTTCGGCACCCGCTCGGCGAATGAGCTCGACCGACTCGCGGATGGCTGTGCCTGCCGTGATGACGTCATCGACGATCACCACTTTTCCGCTGAGCGCCCGACCGACCATTTGGCCGCCTTCGCCATGGTCTTTCGCCTCCTTGCGATTGAATGCCCAGGGCAAGTTTCGACTCTGCCTTTCGGCGTAAGCGATCGCCGTTGCCGACACCAAAGGGATTCCCTTGTAAGCGGGACCAAACAACATGTCGAAGGACAGGTCCGATGCCCGAAGAGCCTCCGCGTAGCATTGCCCGAGGATCGAAAGCGACTCACCGTCGTTGAACAGTCCGGCATTGAAGAAGTACGGACTTTCTCGGCCCGACTTCAGCGTAAATCGGCCGAAGCGAAGAGCCGAGCGGGCGAGGGCGAGATCGATGAATCTGAGTTGGTAAGGCTGCATACCGGTATCATATCGCGGTGCGCATCATTACCCTGAACGCCAACGGCATCCGCTCGGCCGCGGCCAAGGGGGCCTTCGTCTGGCTCCGCCAACAAGATGCAGATGTCGTCTGCATTCAGGAGACCAAGGCCCAGGAGCCCCAGCTCGAGGGTCATGACATCGAGATCCCGGGATATCACCGCTATTTCTTCGATGCCCAGCGCCCCGGATACTCGGGAACCGCCCTCTATTGCCGCCGGAAACCGACGGAAATCATCCGCGGGTTCGGCGTCGACGAGTTCGACGACGAAGGACGTTATCTCGAGGCCCGATTCGGCAAGCTTTCGGTGGTCTCTCTTTATTTGCCTTCCGGGTCTTCGGGGCCTGAACGGCAGTCGTCCAAGTTTCGTTTTCTCGAAGCCTTCATGCCTCACCTCAAGCGATTACGCCGTCGTCGAAGTGACTATGTCTTGTGTGGCGACTGGAACATCGCGCACAAAGAAATCGATCTCAAAAACTGGAAGTCGAATCAGAAGAACTCCGGCTTCCTGCCTGAAGAGCGGGCATGGATGGATTCACTCTTCGGTGACGCAGGGTATGTCGATGCGTTTCGCGAAGTGAACCCGAAGCCCGATCAATACACGTGGTGGTCGAACCGCGGGCAAGCTTGGGCAAAGAACGTCGGTTGGCGTATCGACTATCACGTCGTCAGCAAAGGGCTTGCCGGTGCCGCTCGCGCTGCGCACATCCACAAATCGAGCCGCTTCTCGGATCACGCGCCTCTCATCATCGATTACGACCTTCGCGCATGAACGACAACACAAAGCCTGGTCTTCGCCAAATTCTGTCGAGCCCGCGGCTCGGTGCCGTGCTCGTGATGGGCATGGCTTCGGGGCTGCCCTATAACCTCACCGAATCGACGATGCAGGCATGGCTCAAAGATGCCGCCATCTCGAACACCACGATCGGCTGGTTGTCGCTCATCGGCCTCGCGTACACATTGAAGCCCCTTTGGGCGCCACTACTCGATCGATATTCGATGCCTTTCCTTGGGCGTCGACGCGGTTGGATTCTGCTATTTCAGATCGCTCTCGCCGCGGCGCTCGCGGTGATGGCAACCCATGGTCCGGAGCAAGGACTCGTCCCATTCGCGATGCTAGCCTTGGTCGTCGCGGTGCTGTCGGCGTCCCAAGATATCGTGATCGACGCCTGGCGTACCGACCTTGTCTCACCTGCAGAGCGAGGTCCGGCGGCAACGGCTGCGAACTTGGGGTATCGCCTCGCGGCCTGGTTTTCTTTTGCGGGCGCGCTGATTCTGGCGGACTTGATCGGTTGGCGTCAGACCTATTTCGTGATGGCGGCAGGCATGCTCGCCATCAGTGCCGTGACGTTTTTTGCGCCGGAACCCAAACTTCACGCGCCGCCACCCCGAACGTTGCGAGAGGCGGTCACCGAACCTCTTCGACAGCTTTTGGCGGGGCAAGGCATGCTGCTGCTGTTGCTGACGATCGTGCTGTACAAGGTCGGCGATGCGTTCGCCTTGAAATTGCTCACGCCGTTCCTCATGGATGTCGGGTTCACCAAAACGGAAATCGGCGCAGTCACCAAGACCATCATGCTGATCGCCAGCATCACCGGCGCGGTGGTGGGTGGTCTGTGGCTGGTGAGCCTCGGTCTCGTCCGCGCGTTGCTGGTTTTCGGGGCGGCGCAGGCGATCGCCAACCTCGGCTATTTCGTGGTTGCCACGCAGGGCGACAACGTCACCCTGATGGCGACAGCCGTCTTCCTCGATAACTTCGTAGGCTCCATGGGGAACACGGCACTCGTCGTATTCATCATGGGCATTTGCGATGTACGGTTCAGTGCTTTCCAGTATGCAGCGCTCTCTGCATTGGCGGTCATGCCGCGTAATTTACTCGGCGCGCCGGCTGGCATATTGTCCGACGCCCTCGGCTGGGCACCTTTTTTCGTCCTGACGTTCTTCACCGCCTTGCCGGGGCTCGCCATGGTTTGGTGGCAGCGTCACCGCATCGCATTGCTCGATCTCCCCAAAAACTGAGTTTGCCGTGATCGAATCCTTTCTGAAATTCTTTGTCGTCTTCTTTCTGGTTGTCGAGCCTATTTCGCTCGTGCCTGTTTTCGCCAGTCTCACGGAAGGTGCGAATGCGGCTTACCGCAAGCGCATGGCGATCAAGTCGGTTCTGGTGGCGGGCCTGATCATCCTGGGCTTCGCGTTGAGTGGCGCAGCGTTTCTCGCAGCTATGGGCATCAGCATCGATTCATTCCGCATCTTCGGCGGGCTGCTGTTATTCCTCGTGGCGCTCGAGATGGTGTTCGCTCGCGAGTCGGGAACGCGTACGTCGACCGACGAACAGGCCGAAAGTCGTCGTCGTGCAGACATCTCGGTTTTTCCGTTGGCTTTCCCCTTCATGTCAGGGCCTGGTGCGCTGACGACCATTCTTTTGTGGTTCGGTCCGGTATCGGCGGTGAGTCAGCCTGCTTTGTTTGGCACGCTGCTCGCAGCGGCCGTTCTGGTGTTGCTGATTTGCCTCGTAGTGATGCTCGGAGCTGGGCCGCTGATGCGGATGCTCGGCGCGACCGGCACCAACGTGGCCAATCGGCTTCTCGGCGTGATACTCGGCGCATTGGCGGTGCAATTCATCGTCGATGGCATCCGCGCCAGTTTCGGTATCGGCTGATTCGCCTCGACCTCACCGGCGCTCGAAAGAAAGATCCCACACTCCGTGGCCCAGCCGATGTCCCCGGCGTTCGAAGCGGGTGAGGGCGCGCCACTCGGGTCGTGGCATGAAGCCCTCGGCGCCCGCGAGATTCACGAACATCGGATGGCGACTCACGACCTCAAGCATTTGCGATGCATAAGGCTCCCAGTCGGTTGCCAACTGCAGCCTTCCGCCTTTGCAGAGACGCGATGCCGCGAGCGACACGAAATCGGATTGAATCAGACGACGTTTGTGATGGCGTTTTTTGTGCCACGGATCGGGAAAGAGAATGAGGATTTCGTCGAGGGCCTCAGTCGCGATGCAGTGATCGAGCACCTCGACGGCATCGTGACAAATCACTCTCACGTTGCAGAGTTGCAACGCCGACAATTCGAGCAGCAAATGCCCAACTCCCGAGCGATGTACCTCGACTCCGATGAAGTCTCGCTCCGGGTACGAACGAGCGAGCCCGATCAAATTCTCGCCGTTTCCGAAACCGATCTCGAAACTGCGCGGGGCCACGCGACCGAAGATTTGATCTAGATCGAAAGGCTGGTGATCAGGCGCCAGTTCGAGCCCGTATCGAGGCCATAACTCTGTCAGCGCTCTTTGTTGAGCTGCGGTGATACGACCCGCGCGCAGCACGAAGCTACGGATCTTTCGGGGGATGGGTTGTTGCGCCTCGGGCTCTTCGATCGTCATCGCCCACATTATGGCATTCGTTGCCTGTCAGACTTGCGCATAGGCCATCGCAATTGAGAAAGTGTCGTCGAGTTCTTGAAAATCATGCTCCGTCGAGGGATGCAAACCATGCCTGCTCAAATCCAAACCGAAATCGTCCAATACAACGCCGCCGGACGCCATTTTTCTAGTTACGTCGCGCAAGACCCGGCCCGTAGTGGCAAGCGACCGGGTTTGATCGTCCTGCCGGAGTGGTGGGGCCTCAACGATTATCTCCGGCGTCGCGCACGTGAACTCGCTGGACTCGGCTTCGTTGCGATGGCCACGGACGTTTATGGCGATGGACGCGAAGCCGCTGACTCCACCGAGGCCGGCACATTGATGAACGGCCTGTTCGCCGATGTGCCCTCGCTCAGCGAACGGTTGCGAGCGGCGTATGAAACCCTTCGCGCCCACCCGCTCGTCGATCCAGATCGTATTGGCGCGATGGGTTATTGCCTTGGTGGAGCACTGTCGCTGCACATGGGCCGGATCGGCATTCCGCTGCGGGGGGTCGTCAGTTTTCATGGCGCGCTGACTCGTGCGCACGAGGCGAAGCGGGGAGAGTTCAAGCCGGCCGTACTCGTCTGTCACGGAGAGGCGGATGCGCTTGTTCCCGCAGAAGATCAAGCTACTTTTCGCAAAGAAATGGATGAGCTCGGCGTCGACTACGAGTTCAATGCTTATCCGGACGCCAAGCACGGATTCACTAACCCCGAAGCCACCGAAAAGGGCAAAAAGTACAACCTCCCGCTCGCGTACGACGAACGCACCGATCGCCAGTCTTGGGAAGACATGAAGGCGTTCTGGGCGAGGGTGTTTCGCTGAGCGAGCGCTTACTCGTCGAAGCGCAAGTGCTTGACGCTCTTGCCGTGTCGACGGATCAGACGCAGTGCCTCAATGCCGATCCGAATATGTCTCTCGACGAAAGACCCGGTGACCTGGCGGTCTGACGCTTCGGTCTTTACGCCCTCGGGGACCATCGGCTGATCGCTCACGAGCAATAGCGCGCCTGATGGAATCGAGTTGGCGAATCCGGCAGCGAAGATCGTCGCCGTTTCCATGTCGATGGCCATGCAGCGCGTCTTGCGCAAGTATTCTTTGAACTCGTCGTCGTGTTCCCAAACTCGACGATTCGTCGTGTAGACGGTACCGGTCCAGTAGTCGTAATCGAGATCGCGGATCATGGTCGATACCGCGCGTTGCAGACTGAACGCAGGCAGCGCAGGCACTTCAGGGAGCAGATAATCATCCGATGCGCCCTCTCCGCGGATCGCCGCGATCGGCAATATGAGGTCGCCGATCTGGTTTTTTCGCTTGAGGCCTCCGCACTTTCCGAGCAGCAATACGGCGCCAGGCGAAATAGCCGAGAGCAAATCCATCACGGTGGCTGCATTGGCGCTACCCATCCCGAAGTTGATCATCGTGATGCCATCGGCGGTGGCGTTGGGCATCGGACGATCCCGACCGAGAATTTCCGCGCCAGTTTGTGCGGCGAACAACTCGAGATAGTGGCTGAAGTTCGTCAACAGGATGTATTTCCCGAAGCCCTCCAGCGGAGTGCCGGTGTATCGGGGTAGCCAGTTATCGACGATTTCCTGCTTCGTTTTCATGGTGTTCAAGGTATCACGATCACGCTGGAATATAATCGCCCCGCGACTCATTACCCCGGAGCCCCATTGAGCACCCCCAGCGTTTCGCCCGGTACTTTCGATATGCAGCCGACGCTGACGGGCGATCTCCTTCAGATCAGGCCGCTTGCTCGCCAGGACTTCGACGCCTTGTACCAAGTGGCCTCCGATCCGCTCGTATGGGAGCAGCATCCCGCGAAGGATCGCTGGAAGCGCGAGGTATTTTCGGAGCTGTTCGACCGACTACTTTCCGGAGGCGGAGGTCTTGTCGTCGTCGACAAGACGAATGGAGAGCTGATCGGAAGCTCGAGTTACTACGAGTATCGCCCGGCAGAGCGGGACATCGTCGTCGGCTACACCTTTCTCGCCCGCCGATGCTGGGGTGGACTCTACAACTCCGAGCTGAAGTCTTTGATGCTCGCGCACGCATTTCGATTCGTGGATCGTGTTTGGTTTCATGTGGGCACCGAGAATTGGCGGTCACAGCGTGCGATGGAAAAGGTGGGAGCGAGACTGAGCCACCGTGCCGTACGCGAGAGCGGCGGCGTGATTTCCGAGTTCCTGCACTACATCATCGATAAACCACCCGTATCGGCGCAGGCGTCGATGAGGTCGACATGACTTATTGGACTTATCGTTTCGCTTTTGTGCTGGCGGGAGTTTCGTACCGTCTTGAGACTGCCGCGGGACTAAAGACGCTGTCGACACGTCTTTATCGCGGCGCCGAACAGATCGGGAGTGACTTCACCGATGTCCTTGAACCGGGCGGTACACGAAATCACACATTGCGCTTCGGGTTGGAGGATGGTCGCGAGGCCGAGGTGACGGCGGGCTATATCAGCTGGATCAAGATGGGAATCGCGGTCCGGGTGGGCGGTGTGCTCGTCCATGAGAGTCATCCCGGCCGTGAAATCCTGTTTCCGAAGTTGGCGGGGTTCGATGAAGAAAAACTCGAAAAAATGAAAGCCGACGAGGCTGCGCAGAAAGCTGCGTGGCAGCGTAACAAGTATTCGATCGGCGTCGACGTGGCGATCGGTCTGCTTTTCTTCGTGCTCGCAAAGGTGACGGACGATCTCACCTTTGCTGCGCTGGTGACCGCAGGCGCAGGACTCGCAGTGGTGGTCATCCAGCAGTTCGTCAGGGTAGACCTGCTCGGTGGTCTCGCCGTGTTTGGCGTCGTGATACTGCTGATCTCGGCGGGGTTCTCGTGGTTCTTCGACAATGACTGGGCCGTCAAAATGAAGAGCACGATCCTCGGGGTTTTCGTTGCAACACTCATGTTGAGCGATGCGATGTTTAACCGCGGAAACTACTTCGGGGGACGACTACTGCGATTCATGCCCCAGCCCATGGATGCCCGGCGACTCGCGACAGGCATGGGCGTACTCGGTCTCGTGATGGCTGCCGTGAACTGGGTCTTTGCCGAGTTCACGAGCCAAGATACTTGGCTCTACTACACGAGCTTCGGCGATTTCGTTCTGACGATGTTTCTGGTCTTCGCCGTCTTCCGTTACGCGAGTATTCGTTAGGTCTGCCAAGCGCGCTCGAGTAGACCGACGATTTTTCGACCGCCCCGACTGCGCAGATACTTGATGATGAAATCTTTGAACCTGCTCGTGGAGTCGACCGGCAACCCGAGTTCGTCCATGACGGCCGTCATGCCTTCCATCGATTTCGGTAACGTGCCCTTCACTACGTTATCGGCCTGCTGAATGAGCCGTTCGGCACCGGAGAGGAACGCGGAAATCTCTGCGAACTGCGACTCGGGTAACCGCTCGCGGGCAATGTTCAGCAGGGCGCCCGCTCCGCCGATCGCTTGTTTGGCGGGAATCTCGAAGCTGAAGCCGAGCTCGCGTACGAGTTCATCGACGCCTCCCGGAAGTTGAGCGACGGCAAGCCTGGCTGGCAGAAATGCCACCGGAGCGACGAACACCGCCGCGCCCAGGAAATCGCGCCTTTTCATAGAGACCTGCCTCGAGCGCCAAATAATTTTTTTCGCTCAATGTAATGCAGGATACAAAGCATCAAAGAACTTTTCAAAAATTTACAAAATATGGATCTATTTTGACTATCGGTTGGCCCGGCGGAGCCGGAGAGCGTGCTCCTTGAATTAGGGGTGATCGGGCGGCGAGCCTGACATCTCGACCGTTCCGCTGACCCTCACGAGGGTATCGCCGCCGACCCAGACGTCATCCCATAGACGCTCCACATAGATCCTTCCGCGGCGCTTTAGGGCGGTACCCTGCGACACTACATACCGGGAGGGGGCCTGGCCCGTCTTGATAAGCCACATTCCGAGACCTGCGTTCAGGCTGCCAGTGACGGGGTCCTCGGGCACCCCCAGGCCGGGTACAAAGGCTCGTACCTCGTAGTGTGCATCTCCGCCCGGGGGGTAGGGGCCAATGACCCCAAGCTTGTGATCACGCAGGACAGCCATGTCAGGCTGCAAAGCCAGCACTTGGTCTGCCGAGCGAAGCATGACGGCACACCAGCCCGGTCCGTTATCGACCCACTGGTGCATGAGGATGTCGGCGCGAGGGACCTTCAGCCCTGTCGCAATGATCATCAAAGTTTGCTCGTCCAGAAGACCGCTGCGACGAAGTGGCGGGGCAGCAAACGCGAGTCGCGATCCGTCGCGGCGAACGCGGACCAAACCGGCCCCGCACTCTTGGACAACCATGTCGCGTCGTTTCGGGAGGCCGCCTGCCGTCAGCCAGGCGCAGGCACTCCCCAAAGTGGGATGGCCGGCGAAGGGTAATTCTCCTCCGGGGGTGAAAATACGGACCCGATAATCGGCTTCGGCCGATATCGGCTTCATCAAGAAGGTGGTTTCGGACAGGTTGGTCCAGCGTGCGAAGGACGCCATTTGCGCCCAGGTCAAATCATCGGCGTCGTGAACGACGGCGAGCGGATTGCCCATGAAGGGCTCCGCCGAAAACACGTCGAGCTGATGGAACTTTTTGAACACCCCCACAGCCGAAATCTACCGCGATAAGTTCTGTTCGTGAAAGTCCGTCGATTATCGAAGTTAAATAATACACTTGCTTATCCACAAGGTGAGGCACTGACCCAATGAGAATCTTCCCGATCTTTTCGTCCCTGATCGTCCTCGTTTTGGGGCTGGTTTCGGCCGTGCCCATCCATGCAGCGGGGGAGACCACCAAGACGCGAACCATCGATGCGCAGTCGGTCAAGTCCATCATCCTGAAGGCGGGCGTGGGCAGTATTCGGATCGAGGCGGGCAGTGGCGAGAAGATCGAAGCGCGGGTCGTGTTGCGGGCAAAACGCAACACCAGCATTTTCAGCTCACTCCCCGACGTCGAGAAACTCGAGATTTCCTCGACGACGCGTGGTGACCAGTTGGAAGTGGGTGTCGATGCGAAGAATATCCAGGAAGACTGGGTGCTGCGAGTTCCGAGCAAATCATTGTCTGCACTCGAAGTCATGCTTGGTGTCGGTGATGTCAAAGTTTTTGCCCCAGCGAAACGCATCGAGCTCGATCTGGGCGTCGGTGATGCCGATGTCGATGTCGTCTCCGGTGCGATAAAGGTCAATGTCGGTACCGGTAATCTGCGTATCAAGACAGCGCTTGCCAACGCAGGTGAGATCAAGGGCACGACGGGTGTCGGCAGTACCTCACTCAAAGGACTGGAGGGAACCGTCAAGAGCAACGCGGTGGGTGGCCGAGTCAGCGGGCAAGGTGGTGGGCAGCAGCCGATCGACGCGACCGTCGGGGTAGGCGATCTCTCCATCGAGCTCGATGGGAAGAGCCTGCCGTGAGACGCGGACCGCCATATTGGTTTCCGAGCAAACGCTATGGCTGGGGCTGGGGCCTGCCAATTTGCTGGCAGGGTTGGGTCGTGTTTGGCGTCTATCTGGTGTTGTTGCCGCTCGGGTTCTTTCTCTTTCCGCCCCACGAGCGGATTTTCGAGTTCATGGTGTTCACCCAAGCAGCCACGCTGGCGCTGGTCTTCATCTGCTGGCTCAAGGGCGAGCCACCTCGTTGGCGCTGGGGCGACTGAAGTCGCTCTCGAGCTGCAGTTGCCGCAGGCCGAGTCGTGCTCCTAGAATGACTTCATCCGGTGCGGGCGTAGTTCAATGGTAGAACTGTAGCTTCCCAAGCTACTAACGTGGGTTCGATTCCCATCGCCCGCTCCA
>JBILMJ010000020.1:0-2650 GCA_044375575.1 Steroidobacteraceae bacterium
AAATGATGTTGATCGACGGCTTTGGGTTTAGTGCTTCGTACGATATGCTGCGCGATTCAATGAACCTTTCCCGAGAGATCCCTTTTTACCTCCGCACCACGCTTTTTGACAAGATCAATATCAATGCATCTGTTAGCTTGAATCCGTATCAGACCGACAAAAACGGATTTGAGATCAACCGTTATGCCTGGCAAGGTGGGCGATTTAGTCTTGGGCGCATCAGTACGGGGAGTATTGCCATAGGGACCAATTTTCAAAGCCAGCCCAAGGATGCAAAAAAAGAGGAGACACGAAAAAAACAGGTCGAAGAAAGACTCAATGATCCTCTGTTGCAAGGCGACCAGCAACGCCTGCTGGAGTACATGCAGCAAAATCCCAATGAATTCGTTGATTTCAATATCCAATGGCAGCTTAACCTAAGCTACTCATTGTCTTTTTTTAGCCGTCTTCGTCCAGACTATAGCGGCTACGATAGGGAGTTTAATAGTGGTGTTAACCTGGCCGGCAGCTTTAATCTGACCCCAAAATGGAAGTTGTCCGGCTCCGCCAGCATCGATATGACGCGCGGTGATGTACAATACCTGACCATGTCCATCAACAGAGATCTTCATTGCTGGCAAATAGCCATCAATGTGATACCGGTAGGATTCACCCGTTCCTTCAATTTTACCATTTCTCCCAAGGCCTCATTGCTGCAAGACCTTCGCATTAATAGAACAAGGTTCTTTACTGGGTTCTAGTAGTTATGCGCTACATAGTAGGCTTCCATGATGCTGAATACTTTTTCTTTTAGGCTCTCCACCGTGTGACCGTAAGGAGAGACGGGTTCCAAAAAGTGAATGGCAAGGGGCCCGGGCCGAAAGTAGAAGCTCTTTTCGGGAGGCATCACTTTTTTAGTGTGGAAAATAACAGCGGGAATAATGGCATGCTGTGTATCAATGGACAACCTGAAGGCGCCATTATGAAACGGTTTTAGTGGAAGGTCGGTTCTATTACGAGTGCCTTCGGGATACACACACATATGCATCCTCTTAGCAAGTACCTTTTTCATTTCTTCGTAGCTCCTTCTTCTGCTCTGCTCATTTTTTCTATTCACCAACACGGCTCCCTTTTGATAAAAGAAATTAAAGACCGGCACTTTTTTAAACTCCGCTTTTGCGATCGTTTTGTTTGGGCCCGGTATAAAGGGAGAAGAAAGAGGGGTGTCCATTACCGAATTGTGGTTGCAGGTAACGATATACGATTTTCCAGAAGCGAAATGAGCTAGCCCAACCACGCGTAGACGACAACCGACAAGACGTAGCCAAACCCTCATCCAAACCCGGCTGATAGCAATGAAGATGGCCTGCCCGCGAGGATCGGGAACCAGCCATGTAAACATCGCTGGTGGGTAAATGATCAGAAAAGTTGTTATAAAACTTACCGATGCCCAAATTGCACAAAGCCTTCCGATGACTCGATCTTTCATTGCGGTCATTTTTTACAATTGCCAATCGATGGGGTCTATCCCGTTTTTTACTAAATACTGATTGGCCGCAGAAAAGTGCTTGCATCCCAAGAAGCCTTGGTGCGCCGATAAGGGCGAAGGATGGGCCGCTTTTAGAATCAGATGCTTTCTTTCGTCGATCAATGTGCTTTTATCTTTCGCAAATTTTCCCCAAAGCATAAAGACCAGATTCTCTCTTTTTTCACTTAAGAGTCTAATGACCGCATCGGTAAAGAGGGCCCAGCCTATCTGTGCATGGCTCATGGGCTCTGCTTGCCGAACCGTCAACGAGGCATTCAGCAAAAAAACACCTTGTCTGGCCCAAGAGGTAAGATCACCTGTGCTAGGAACCGCTAAACCAACATCAGTTTGCAATTCCTTAAAAATATTGAGTAACGAGGGTGGAGGAGCAATACCGGCAGGAACGGAGAAGCTGAGTCCATGTGCCTGGCCGGGGCCGTGGTAGGGATCTTGCCCCAGAATGACCAATTTTACATTTTGAAAGGGAGTGGTATCAAATGCATTGAAAATCAATTTTCCGGAAGGGTAAATGACCTTTTTTTGCTCCTTTTCGGTCTTTAGATGCAAGACCAATTGCTTGAAATAAGGCTTATTGAACTCCTCTTTAAGCAGAGCCATCCATGAAGCATCTATGGTAACGGTCATTCGATTGTTTTAGCAAAGATAAGCCCTTGGTTCCCCATGCTTTTAGAGGTGCTCTGTGTGGCTAATTTTTGTTGTGGGTGGTGTTATAGACCTGCTGGTAGTGCTCAATGAAAAAGTGGAAGCAGTAATGGACGAACGGTAGCTCGGGCATTTCATTCAAATAATTCTTTTCAAGGTCTTCTATTCTGTTCTCTACAAAATCATAGAATAAATTTCCGATTTCCATCATCTGGTCCGGCCTAATATCTTGCTGCATAAGTCAAAGATTTTGAATGTTTAGCAAGTGTATAATACGTATATAATTCTATTATTCTTAAAAATTTATGCTTAATTTATTCGGTACTAAATATTTAAGTAATAGTTCGTATTTGCAATTATTAATAAATTAATAATTACTACCAATTTAATAGCTATAAATAATATGACAAGTCTCTGGATTTTGAATTGGCAAACTGATAATTTCAAACCGGTCATTAGAATTTTTCTAAGGGTTTTGAC
>JBILMJ010000018.1:0-10200 GCA_044375575.1 Steroidobacteraceae bacterium
GTCGGCGTCGGCGTCGGCGTCGGCGGAGGTGGCGTCGGTGACGGCGGCGGAGAGGCGTCACCGCCACCCTCGACGGCCGCGATGCCCGCGCCCACCACACCAATGGTGATCACGGCCGGAATGATGGCGGCTGCAGCACCTGCAGCTGCGGCAGCACCTGCGGCACCCGCCGCGCCTGCTGCACCCGCGCCAGAACCCGCTGCTGCGCCGCCTGCTCCGGCACCTGCACCGGCGCCCGCGCCAGTGCCCGCACCCGTTCCGGCGCCTGCACCCGAGCCGCCGGCACCTGCACCGGTGGAGCCCGTGCCCGTACCTGTTCCGGTGCCCGTTCCTGTACCCGTGCTACCAGAGCCAGAACCCGTCGTCTGAGGATTGGGGTTGGCAGGGACTTCCTGGGCGACAGTCAGTGCCGCAGCCAAGTGAGCAACCGCCGCCAAGGCAGCGATTGAAGCAAGTCGTGTTTTTCGAAGCATGAGAGGCTGAACTCCGCAGAAAAGTTGTGCAGCGCAAGTCTAGGTATGGGAGGGCATGGGGTCAAGTGAAGTTAGTGTTAAATGTGCGTAGGTTCATTTGACGGTTGCATTCTCGCCACGGTAGCATTCGCGATCCCGTCTGGGGGCGAGGTTCGTCGCGAGTCGGGGCATGGCGCAGTCTGGTAGCGCATCTGCTTTGGGAGCAGAGGGTCGGGGGTTCGAATCCCTCTGCCCCGACCAGTCGGATCCATGGTTAATCGTTGGCTGTCGATGCGCCCGTAGCTCAGTTGGATAGAGCAACGGCCTTCTAAGCCGTAGGTCGCAGGTTCGACTCCTGCCGGGCGCGCCACTCCGCGACTTTCGCAGGGCAGCGTGTACCGTGGATAATGGGAAATGATCGACGGTGGACGTAGCTCAGTTGGTAGAGCCCCGGGTTGTGATCCCGGCCGTCGTGGGTTCGAGTCCCATCGTCCACCCCAACCGTTTTTGTTTGGGCCGTTAGCTCAGCTGGTAGAGCAGTTGACTCTTAATCAATTGGTCGTAGGTTCGATCCCTACACGGCCCACCATCCCCGCCCACGGGGCGAAAGTGGCGGAACTGGTAAACGCACTGGATTTAGGTTCCAGCGGGGAAACCCTTGAGAGTTCGAGTCTCTCCTTTCGCACCATTTTTTCTTCTACCTATTTTCAGGGATAGTCATGCAGGTATCAGTCAGCTCCGTCTCCGGTCTTGAGCGTCGTCTCGAGGTTGCCGTCCCCGCCGATCGCCTCACGGGCGAAATCGAGAGTCGCCTCAAGCAGCTCGCGCGCACGGCCCGGCTCAAGGGCTTTCGCCCCGGCAAGGCGCCGATGCTGGTGGTGCGCCAGCAGTTCTCGCAGCAGGTGCAGTCGGAAGTCGTCGGCGACCTGTTGCGCGAAACCTACAGCGAGGCCATTTCCCAGCAGAAATTACGCCCCGCCACCGACCCCAAAATCGAGCAGTTGTCGGCCGAGCCCGGCGCTGAAATGCGCTACGTGGCGCTCGTCGAAGTGATGCCCGAAATCGATCTCAAACCGTTGTCTCAATTGACCATCGAACGGGCCACCTCGGAGATCACGGAGGCCGACCAGGCGGCCATGCTCGAGGCCATGCGCCGTCAGCGGCCCGAATACGTCGCCGTCGATCGCGCGGCGGGCGAGGGGGACCAGGTGACGGTCGATTTCGAGGGTCGCATCGACGGCGAGACCTTCCAGGGTGGTTCGGCCAACGATCTGCCCTTCGTCATCGGCCAGGGTCGCATGCTCAAAGAATTTGAAGACGGCGCTCGGGGTGCCAAGGCTGGCGAGACGCGCTCAGTCACCGTGAACTTCCCAGCGGATTACGGCAGTGCCGCGGTTGCGGGAAAAACGGCCATCTTCACGGTCACCGTGAAGAAGGTCGAAGAGCAGAAGCTCCCTGAGATCGACGATGCGTTCTGCGCCGCCTTCGGCGTGAACGAGGGCGGCCTCGAAGCGCTCAAGACCGAGATGCTCGAGTCGATGAAGCGCGAGCTCGGCAACGCGATTAAGAACCGCGTTCGCACCCAGGCGTTCGACAAATTGATCGAGGCGAACCCCATCGACGTGCCGCGCGGCATGGTCGCCGAAACCGTACAAAGCATGCAGGTCGATTTCGCGCGCCGCATAGGCATCAAAGATGCGAGCCAACTGCCGAACCCCGAGAGCATGCAGGAGCCTGCAAAGCGTCGCGTGGCGCTCGGGCTTTTGGTCGGCGAAGTCATCCGCGCCGGAAACCTCAAGGTCGATCGTGAACGCGTGAACGCACGCTTGAACGAGCTCGTGGGCGATCACCCTAGCGCCGATGAGCTGCGCCGGCAGTACCTGCAGAATGCTGAGGCCATGCGCCAGATCGAGAGCCAGGCCCTCGAGGAGCAAGTGGTCGACTACCTGCTCTCGCAAGCGCAGATCACCGAGAAGGCGTACTCTTTCAGCGAACTTACGGGCTTTGGAGCGTCAGCATGAACGAGCAGGCACTCAACCTCGTCCCGATGGTCGTCGAGCAGACGGCCCGCGGTGAACGCGCATACGACATCTACTCGCGACTTTTGAAAGAACGCGTGATTTTCGCGGTGGGTGCCGTCGAAGATCAGATGGCGAACCTCATCGTCGCGCAGCTGCTTTTCTTGGAGAGCGAGAACCCGGACAAGGACATCTCGCTCTACATCAATAGCCCCGGCGGCTCGGTGAGCGCGGGTCTTGCGATCTACGACACCATGCAGTTCATCAAGCCCGATGTCAGCACCATCTGCATCGGCATGGCGGCCTCGATGGGGGCGGTGCTTTTGGCGGGCGGCGTGAAGGGCAAGCGCTACATGCTCCCGAACTCCCGCGCCATGATCCACCAGCCTTGGGGCGGTTTTCAGGGGCAGGCGACCGATATCAGCATCCAGGCCCGCGAGATGCTGCTCACCCGTGAGCGGTTGAACACCATTCTCGCCCGTCACACCGGTCAGCCGATCGAAAAAATCCAGACCGACACCGAGCGCGACAACTTCATGGGCGTCGAAGCCGCCATCGAGTACGGGCTCGTGGACAAGTCGCTCGAAAAACGGCTATAACAGCCGCATGAGTGACGATCGCGGCCGTAGCGACGACGGCAAGTTGCTGTACTGCTCTTTCTGCGGAAAGAGTCAGCACGAAGTTCGCAAGCTCATCGCTGGGCCTTCCGTGTTCGTCTGCGATGAGTGCGTCGAGCTCTGCAACGACATCATCCGCGAAGAGCTCGAGAATCGCGCCGAGCGTGCGCGAGACAAACTCCCGAAGCCCGTCGAAATAAAAAAGGTGCTCGATGACTACGTCATCGGCCAAGAGCGCGCCAAGAAGGTCTTGGCGGTCGCGGTCTACAACCACTACAAGCGGCTACAGACGCGCACCCAGGGTGGCACTCGTCCGAAGGACGAGGTCGAACTCGCCAAGAGCAACATTCTGCTCATCGGGCCCACGGGCTCCGGCAAGACGTTGCTCGCCGAGACCCTCGCTCGCTTGCTCAATGTTCCGTTCACCATTGCGGACGCCACCACGCTCACCGAAGCGGGTTACGTTGGTGAAGACGTCGAGAACATCATCCAAAAGCTTTTGCAGAAGTGCGATTACGACGTCGAGAAGGCGCAGACCGGTATCGTCTACATCGACGAGATCGATAAGATCTCGCGAAAGTCCGACAACCCCTCGATTACGAGAGATGTCTCCGGCGAGGGCGTGCAGCAGGCGCTTTTGAAGCTGATCGAAGGCACAGTGGCTTCGGTACCGCCACAAGGTGGGCGCAAGCACCCGCAGCAGGAGTTCTTGCAGGTTGATACCTCGAACATCTTGTTCATCGTGGGCGGCGCGTTCGCTGGCCTCGAGAAGGTGATTTTGAACCGCACTCAGAAGGGTGGCATCGGGTTCACCTCCGAAGTGCGCCAGAAAGACCAGCGCCCGCACGGCACGGATATCTTCCACGACGTCGAGCCCGAAGATCTCATCAAGTTTGGGTTGATCCCCGAGTTCGTAGGGCGTTTGCCCGTCGTCGCGACACTCGAAGAGCTCGATGAAGAAGCGCTGATGTCGATTTTGATCGACCCGAAGAACGCGCTGACGAAGCAATACCGCCGTCTCTTCGATATGGAAGGCGTTGATCTTGAGTTCCGTGACGATGGTCTGCGCGCCATCGCCCGCAAGGCGATGCAGCGCAAAACCGGAGCCCGCGGTCTGCGCACCATCATGGAAGGTGTGCTGCTCGAGACCATGTACGATCTGCCGTCGCTCAAGGGCGTGCAGAAGGTCGTGGTCGACGAGTCGGTCATCGAGGGGCACAACAAGCCCTACGTCGTGTTCAAGACCGAGACGCCGGCCGATGAGCCCCCCGCACGGAAGGTGTCGGGCGCGTCGGGCTGAAAGGGACGGTTTTGGACCCCGTCGATCAGGAATCAGGCTCGAGCGACACGCCGAGTCAGCCCGGCGTCCGTTTGCTGCAGTTGCTGTCTGGCCGGCTCGACGACTCGTTTTCCGAGCCGCTCCCGTCTGAGGAGCTCAAGCGCTGGTTCCCGGACGCGGACGAGGGTTGATCCGTCCGGTACCGCACGCCTCTGGTGAGTGCTTGATTTGGGCTCTGCCGCCCCAACAAAACCCCTCGTAGTCCCTTATGCTTATCGTCATTCCAGCGACTATCAACGCTGGATCACTTTCGCGCCTTCGAGGTCCCACGCGCCATGTCTGAAGCCACGCTGACCGAAGCTGTCATCGAGAACATCCCCGTCCTGCCCTTAAGGGACGTGGTCGTCTACCCGCACATGGTGATCCCGCTCTTCGTGGGGCGTGAGAAGTCCATTCAGGCGCTTGAGGCCGCGATGAAGGGCGACAAGCGCATCATGCTCGTCGCGCAGCGTCAGGCCGAGGTCGATGATCCGAAGCAGGACGACCTTTACCAGATCGGCACTATCGCGACGATTTTGCAGCTCTTGAAGCTCCCCGATGGCACCGTGAAGGTGCTCGTCGAAGGCGTGGATCGTGGCAGTGTCGAGAAGCTTCTCGGTGGGCCGTTTTATACAGCGCAGATCGCGCTCGCGCTCGAGGTCGACCAGTACGACGAGAAAGAGCTCGAAGTCCTCTCGCGCTCGGTGGTCTCGCAGTTTGAGCAATACGTCAAATTAAATAAAAAAGTGCCGCCCGAAGTGCTGACCGCGCTCGCGGGCATCGAAGATGCTGGACGCCTTGCCGACACCGTAGCGGCGCACATGGCGCTGAAGCTCTCCGATAAGCAAAAGGTTCTCGAGATACTCGACGTACGCGCGCGTCTTGAGCACATTCTCGTCGCCATCGAAGGCGAGATGGATGTGTTGCAGATCGAGAAGCGCATCCGTGGACGTGTGAAGGCGCAGATGGAGAAATCTCAGCGTGAGTACTATCTGAATGAGCAGATGAAGGCCATCCAGAAAGAGCTCGGCGAGATGGAAGATGGCGTCAACGAAGTGCAGGAACTCGAGCAGAAGATCGCCGAGGCCGGCATGCCGAAGGAGGCCAAGGACAAGGCCACGGCCGAGCTCAATAAGCTCAAGATGATGTCGCCGATGTCGGCCGAAGCCACCGTCGTACGCAACTACATCGACTGGCTCGTGAAGGTACCTTGGAAAAAGCGCACGAAGGTGCTCAAAGATTTGCTGCGCGCTCAGAAGGTACTCGATGAAGATCACTTTGGGCTTGAGAAGGTCAAGGAAAGAATCCTCGAGTACCTCGCTGTGCAGCAGCGCGTGGAGAAGATCAAAGGGCCTATTCTGTGTCTCGTGGGCCCGCCGGGCGTGGGCAAGACCTCGCTCGGTCAGAGTATTGCGCGCGCGACGAACCGCAAGTTCGTACGTATGAGCTTGGGTGGTGTGCGCGATGAGGCCGAGATCCGCGGACATCGTCGTACGTACATTGGCTCGATGCCGGGCAAGGTCGTTCAGAACCTTTCGAAGACAGCGGTCACGAACCCGCTCTTCTTGCTCGATGAAATCGACAAGATGTCGATGGATTTCCGGGGAGATCCGTCGTCAGCCCTGCTTGAAGTACTCGACCCTGAGCAGAACAGCGCGTTCAACGACCATTACCTTGAGGTCGACCTTGATCTCTCGCAGGTGATGTTCGTGTGCACGGCGAATAGCCTCAACATTCCGGCGCCGCTCCTCGATCGTATGGAAGTGATCCGTCTTCCGGGTTACACCGAAGACGAGAAGATGAACATCGCCAAGAAATATCTGCTGCCGAAGCAGATGAAGAACAACGGCTTAAAAGACGGCGAGCTCAAGGTGGGTGAGGACGTGCTCCTCGACATCATCCGTTACTTCACGCGTGAAGCCGGTGTGCGTAACCTCGAGCGCGAAGTCGCCAAGATCTGTCGCAAGGTGGTGAAGGAACTGCTCACGAGCAAGGGCAAGGCAAAGGTCGTCACCGTCACCACGAAAACGCTCGACAAATACTTGGGCGTGCAGCGGTTTAGATACGGCAAGGCCGAAGAAGAAAACCGCATCGGTCAGGTCACGGGTTTGGCTTGGACAGAGGTGGGCGGCGAGCTGCTCACCATCGAAGCCGCGACAGTCCCGGGCAAGGGCAAACTCTTACATACGGGTCAGCTTGGCGAGGTGATGCAGGAGTCCATCCAGGCGGCGATGACGGTGGTGCGTAGCCGTGCGCAGAACCTCGGGCTCGAAGCTGAGTTTTACCAAAAGCTCGACATCCATCTGCACGTGCCCGAAGGCGCGACGCCGAAGGACGGCCCCTCGGCCGGTATCGGTATGTGCACGGCGCTGGTGTCGGCCCTGACCAAGATCCCGGTAAAGTCTGAGGTGGCCATGACGGGTGAAATCACCCTGCGCGGCGAGGTGTTGCCGATCGGAGGCCTCAAAGAGAAGCTGCTTGCGGCCGCCCGCGGTGGCATCACCACGGTTGTGATCCCGGTCGATAACCAGAAGGATCTCACTGAGATCCCGGACAACATCAAGGGAAATCTCGATATCCGGCCCGTCAAATGGATCGACGAGGTTCTGGAGATTGCCCTCGCTGGCCAGCCTAAGCCCTTGGCATCGGATGGCCCTGCAGCCCCGAAACGCCCGCCCTCCCGAAAGGCCCGAAAGGGGGTTCCCGCGGCGCACTAAACCGCTTACACTGCGCGCCCCTCATGGGAGGGGGTGCTTAGCTCAGCGGTAGAGCGTCGCCTTTACACGGCGAGGGTCGGGGGTTCGATCCCCTCAGCACCCACCATCGGTTGGAGCGGTAGTTCAGCTGGTTAGAATACCGGCCTGTCACGCCGGGGGTCGCGGGTTCGAGTCCCGTCCGCTCCGCCATCCATGACATCCTCTCGAGGGTTGGGTAGCATGGTCAAACAATGCGAACCAACAACGTTAGCGTGATCGTCGCGCGTCGAGTCATGATCCCAATCCGTTTCATTTCCTTGTTCTCGGTGGCGTCAGCCATCTCTTTGGTCCTTTTCTCGAGCATCGGATTCGCGCAAGCCGATCTCAGGCAGGCGGTTCAGGCATTGAGCCCTTCCGATTGTCAAAAATTAGCCGAACAAGCCGGCGCGACGGCCGCCCAGGCTCAGGCGGCGTGTAATCAAGGTGTCTCGCAAGCTAAATCATCGGCGAGCTCGGTGGGTGACGGATCGCCGAAGCCCGTTGACTCGGAGCTGCCGCTCAAGACGGATTCAGAGATCGAGCCTCTCGTGTCGCTTTATCCGGGTGCAGCACTGCTGCCGAGGTTCGGTTATCAGCTCTTTTCGTCGAGCCCAAACACCTTTGCACCCGCAACCGATATTCCTGTTCCGTCGGACTACGTCCTGGGGCCGGGGGACTCGCTCGAAATTTTGGTGATCGGCAACCAGGGCGGTCGTTTCACCCTGCCCGTCACTCGCGACGGTGTCATCGAGATGCCGCAGGTTGGGCCGATTGCGGTGGCTGGGATGCGATTCCTCGACGCCAAGGCAATGGTCGAGGAGCGTATTTCGGCTCAGATTTCGGGCGCGCGGGCGAGTGTTTCGATCGGTCAGTTGAGATCGATTCGAGTTTTCGTTCTGGGTGAGGCGAAAAAACCGGGCGCCTATACGGTGAGCGGTTTATCGACGATGAGTAACGCCATTTTGGCGAGTGGCGGCGTCTCGCCGATTGGTTCGCTTCGAAAAATAGAATTGAAAAGATCGGGCAGAACGGTTGCAACGATCGACCTGTACGACTTTTTAATCAAAGGCGACACCAGCAAAGATCAACGACTCCTGCCGGGTGATGTGATTTTCATCCCTCCGGTTGGCCCTCGGGTCGCGATCTCGGGGGGCGTGAAAAGACCTGCCATTTACGAAATCCGTCCCGCCACCTCGATCACCGATTTGATCGAGATCGCAGGTGGGTTCGATGTCAACGTCGATCGAGCCAAAGCCACTTTGACCCGCAAGACGGAAGGACCCGCCCGGCGTATCGACAATATCGATCTCACAGACTCGACTGCTCTACGTATGGGGCTTCGAGAGGGCGATGAGCTGCGTGTTGAAACGATGCTGCCCACGCTGCTCAGCCAGGTCACACTCGCGGGTCACGTTCATCGACCGGGTCGTTTCGGGTTAACGCCCGGGATGCGGGTGTCGGATCTCTTGCCGACGTTGGAGGAGGCCAAGCCTTTTGCCGACCTCGGCTATGGGCTCATCGCTCGCTTTAATCCGATGAATGCAGAACTGTCGATGATCTCGTTCGATCTTCGTAGCGTGTTGTCCGCTCGGGGTACGGAAAAAGATCCGCTCCTTCAACAGGCCGATCAGATACTCATTTTCGAGAGCAATAAACCTCGAGATCCGCTGATCCGTTCCTTGTTTAGAACCGATAAAGATCAGTTGAGCGCAAATCTGTACAAAACCATCAACGTTTCAGGTGAAGTTAAAGTCCCGGGTTCCTATCCCTTCGAGCCCGGAATGACCGTGAGCGATATCGTACGAGCGGGAGGAGGTCTGAAGGACGAGGCCTATACGCTCTCTGCCGAGCTCGTTCGTTACCGAGTCGGAGATGATCAAACGCGTGTCCGGGAGATCCAGAAGGTCGATCTTAAAAATGCGATCAAAGAGGATTCGGCAGCCGACGCACCGGTCGGGCCTTTTGATGAGCTCAACGTTCGTGTCATCCCAGATTGGTCGGATCGAGCCACGATCACGATCGAAGGCGAAGTGCTTTTCCCCGGGGTGTATTCAATTCAAGCCGGCGAGACGCTTCGGCAAGTCATCGATCGAGCAGGCGGTCTGAAGCCCACCGCCAACGCGACCGGAGCTTTCTTTTCCAGACGTGCACTTCGACAGCGGGATCTCGATGCAGCCAAGCGACTCGAGTTGGATCTTCAGCGCGCGTTGATCCAGCAGCAGGTGGAGCGATCACCATCTTCCTCTTCAGAAGAGGGAGGGGTGGGCAGTGCGCTTGCCGCATTGCAGGCCCTAGCTTCGATCGCAATGAAGGATGCTGAGACCAACCCGGCCCTCGGCCGGCTGGCGATAGATTTGGATCGTATTCTCGCTGTCTCGGCTCATTCAGAGTTCGACTTGCCAGTCAAAGACGGAGATCGGTTGCTGATTCCGCAATCGTCCCCAGAAGTCTCTGTGGTGGGTCAGGTGTTCCAGCCGGGATCTTTCTTTTTCGAGGGTGGTTCGACCGTCGACACGTATCTGAATTACGCGGGTGGTGTGAAGGAGGGCGGAAATCGATCGGGGATCTATGTCGTCGACGTATCGGGTCGATCTCAACCTCTCAAGTCGGGTGTGTTCTCGTGGTCTCGGTCACGATCGCTCAATCGAGGGGACACCATTATCGTTCCGATCCGTATTCCGAAGTCGCGAAATCCCCTCCTAGACACACTCCAACAATCGACTCAAATCATCTATAACCTCGCTCTCGGTGCCGCAGCACTCGATACGCTGCGTAACTGACCTCGCCTAGAGACTCGATCCCATGACCGAACCCGGTACCCCAGCGAGCTCGAGCGACTCGGTATCTCGCGAGACGATCGACCTGTGGGATTTGGGCAAGGCGCTGCTCGATCACCGCTGGTGGTTGATCAGCCCGGCGATCGCCTTGGGTGCGTTGGGCGCGGTCTACTCACTCCTTGCGACGCCGATCTACCAGTCCTCGGCGCTGCTTTCGCCGGTCGATAACAGTCGATCTGCGGCGTCCGCAAGCGCTTCTCTGTTGCAGCAGTTTGCACCGGTC
>JBILMJ010000011.1:0-89617 GCA_044375575.1 Steroidobacteraceae bacterium
CTCGATGCTCATCGTCGCCTTGCGGATGAACTCCCGCTCCTGCTCCTCGCCCATCCCGAGCTGATGCGCCCAGCGGTAGCCGTGCGCACAAACTTCGTGGCCGCCCTCCATGATGGCTGAGGCCACTTGAGGCGCTCGCTCGAGCGCCACCGCCGCCGCGGTGAAGGTCGCAGGTACTGCGTGTCGGGCGAGCAAGCCGAGGACGCGCGGCGCGCCTTCGTTGATGCCGTAGGCGTAGTTGCTCTCGTTGCCGAAATTACGCACCGGTTTTTTGAGCGTGATGCCGAGCTCGTCCACGGGCTCGGGCCCACGATCGCCATCGACAATATTGAACTCGGCGCCTTCTTCCACATTGACGACCACCGACAACGCCAATCGTGCGCCCGACGGCCAGGCATAACTCATCAGTGATACTCCTCGCCGCCCGAAACGTTCATCGCTTCTCCGGTGATATAGCTCGCCTGATCGGAGGCGAGAAACGCACAGGCCTTGGCGATGTCCTCCTGCAGACCCGGACGCCCGAGCGGAATGCGGGCGCGCATGTCGGCGAGGTATTTTTCATGGCTACGGCCCGTCGCCGCACTGAAGAACTGGTTTTGCCACGCGCCGAGCCCGGTCGTGACGTGGTTCGGACAGATCGTATTGACGGTGATGCCCGCGGCGCCGAACTCGATCGCGGCGCTGCGTGTGAGCCCGACAAGTCCGTGTTTCGAAGCTGTGTAAGCCGACGCGAAAGGAAAACCGGACTTCGACGCCTGGCTACCGATATTGATGATCCTTCCACCCTGATTTTGTTTGAGCATCTGGATCGCGGCATGTTTGATGCCGAAGAAGACGCCCCGCAGATTGACGCCGAGCACGGCATCCCACTCCGCCTGACTCATCTCGACGATGCGTTTCATGAGATAGCCGATGCCGGCATTGTTCACCATGATGTCGAGCCGACCGTAATGCTCGACCGTGCGCGCGACCAGAGACTCGACCTCGGACTCCACGAGCACGTTGCAGGTCAGACCGATGGCCTCTCCCCCCGCCTCACGGATCTCCCCAACGATCTTTTCCATCTCGGACGTCGAGCCGATGGCGGACGCCGGCATGGCCTCGCCCTGCGGCGCGCCCAGATCGCACACCACGACTTTGCAGCCCTCCGCCGCAAGTCGTTTCACCATCGCCTCACCGAGGCCTTTGGGCCGTCCAGAGCCCGTGACGATCGCCACCTTGCCGCGCAACTCGGAGTATGTACCCATCGATCTTGATCCCCCTTTTGGTACCGTTTTGGCCGACTGCTAACATGATGGCATGACTGAGCTTTTGACGGACATCCACCCACCGGTTGCGCGCATCACGCTCAACCGCCCCGATCGACGTAATGCGCTGTCGAGCCAAATGTGGTTCGGCCTGCTCGAGATCGCGGCGCGACTGGCCTCGGCACCCTCGGTCAAGGTCGCCCTCATCACCGGCGCCGGCGATGCAGCGTTCAGCGCGGGTGCCGACATCGCCGAGATGCGGGACGGCCTCGCGGACCCATCGGCCATGAAACGGATGCAGCAAGCCGTGCTCGATGCGCAAGCCGTATGGGAACGTCTTCCCATACCGACCATCGCCGTCATTCGTGGCGCCTGCACGGGCGGTGGCTGTGGCCTCGCGCTCGCCTGCGACTTGCGGCTCGCGACTCCCGATGCGTTTTTCGCCATTCCGCCGGCAAAGCTTGGCCTCGCCTATAGCCTCGCCGATACCAAACGCCTCTATGACCTCGTCGGTCCCTCGCGCGCCAAAGAGATATTGTTCACGGGACGACGGGTGAACGCCGAAGAAGCCCTCGCTCTCGGCATGATCAATGAAATCGTGCCTTCCGATGCGCTCGAGGATCGCGCGCTATCTCTGGCGCGGGAGATCGCCGGCAATGCCGGGAACTCGGTGCGAGCCGCCAAAGCCGTGGTCAACATGATCTCCGATGGCGTACACGCCGAGACCCCGGAGTCGAAGCGCTATTACGATGAAAGCTTCTCGTCGCCGGAATTCTTGGAAGGCGCGCAAGCCTTCCTCGAAAAACGCAAGCCTCGATTCTGACGCCTGCGGATTCGGCGCAATCGCGTGGCTCAGTTCATTGCCGATATCGGAGTCGACACCTCGTCGAGATAGCGCCGAATCAACTGCGAACTCGCCTCCGGCGCTTCTTGGACCAGCATGTGGCCGATCCCCGGTAGCACTTCGAGACGGATTTCGGGCGAATTGACGAGCAGATCTTTGGTTTCGTAAGCGAGTGCGAGCGGAACACGTTTGTTCTTCTCGCCCCAGATGAGCAGCACCGGAACGCTCACGGCACGTATCTTGTCCTCAACCCCGCCCGAGACGTACTGCCTCAGCAAATTGAGCATCGCGAGACGATTCCCCTCGCGCATCCACATCTCGTACCACTCGTCGACGACGGCATCGGTCACGCGCTCCGGATCGCCATAGTCGTTGGTCAACATGAATCGCGTAAACGACTTCGGCAGGATATACCCAAGGAGATCGGCCGCCTTCGGGACGTTCGCCGGAGTCGTCCGTCCGCGCACGCGCGGTTCGAGTGACCCGGGGCTGATCAAAACCAATCGCTCGATTCGATCGGGGTGGTCTGCGGTGTAGCGCATCGCGACCGTGCCCCCGATGGACGTACCGACTACGGTGAAGCGCTCGAGGCCCTTTTCATCGACGAATTTTTCGAAGAGCTGCTGGATGCGCTCGAGGGTGTAATTTCCACTCGGCTCGGGACCCGTCAGGCCATGCGCCGGCAAATCGAGGCGGATCACCCGGTAGCGCTCTCGGAGGGCCACGACCCATGGCTCCCACATGAAAAGACTCGAGTAGTTGGCGTGCAGCAGGACGATGACCGGCCCCTCGCCCTCATCCCGATAATGCATACGAACGCCGTCGATCTCGACGAACTGCGAAGGCGGGGTGGCCCACTTCGCCTCGACCTCCACTGCGGGTGTGTCTCGGTAGATCACGGCGCCGATGATGAGCAAAACGCCGATCAAGACGATCACGCCCAAAAGCCCCTTCGCTATCCCTTTGATCCATCGCATGAACACCCCCACCGGCGCCGCCGCAACGAGCCGCCCTCGGCAGATATACTCCGACGCGGGAATCTTTCAAACAGGCGGCCAACAGCTTGACCACTTCGAGCGCATCCGGAGTCGCACCCGGCGACCGAGCCGAATTCCAGCCCGTCTACGCGTGGTTCGTGGTTCTGGTGCTGGCTCTCGCCAACTGCGTCTCGTTCATCGACCGGTTGATCCTGTCGTTGCTGGTGCAACCCATCAAGGCGGACCTCGGTATCTCGGACACCGCCTTCAGTTTGCTCGCGGGCGCCGCGTTCGCAATTTTCTATTGCGGCATGGGTCTCGTCATCGCGCGCTGGGCCGACCGCTATAGCCGCAAGTGGATCATCACCTCCGGCATCACGCTCTGGTGTCTCATGACCTCGCTTGCGGGGACCGCAAGATCCTACGGGCAGCTGTTTTTGTATCGCGTCGGAGTCGGTGTGGGCGAGGCAACGCTCTCGCCCTCGGCGTACTCCATGCTGGCTGGCTATTTTCCGCCGCAGCGACTCGCGCTGGCGATCGGCATTTTCAGCGCGGGCGTCACCGCTGGGACAGGCATGGCCTTCCTGCTTGGTGGCGCCATGATCGGTTGGGTCTTCGCTCAAGGGCCTGTCGCGCTACCCCTGCTAGGCGAGCTCGGTGGCTGGAGGCTCGTCATGGTGCTCGTCGGCGCGATCGGACTGCCGGTCGCCGTGCTGATGCTGTTCGTCAAGGAGCCGCCTCGCCCCGCGGGTTTCACGCGCTCGTCGGTCGCCGAAGTTTGGGCGCACTTTCGAAACAATCTCTCCCGCTACGGGTACGTCTTTGCGGGATACGGCACGACCTCCGTGACCGCGTTCGCCGTGATGACCTGGACCCCCGCGCTCTATCAACGCCAGTACGGCGCCAGCATTCCCGAGGCCGCCCTCGTGATCGGCACGGTCGCGCTCACCGGCGGCTTGCTCGGGGCATTCTCCGGCGGTTGGCTCTCCGACCACCTTGAATCGCGGGGCGACCGGCACGCGAAGCTGCGCGTCCTCTGCGGTTGCGGCATTGGCCTCTTGTTGCCGGGCATCATCGCGCCCTTGATGCCCACCATGCACTCGCATGCCGCCATCATCTTCTTGATGTTTTTCTTTGGCTCGGCGGCGACCGGACCTGCCGGTGCCTATGTTCAATCGATCACGCCCGAAGCCATGCGCGCGCAGTTCGGTGCGATGTATCAGTTTTCTTTGGTACTCGTCGGCGCGACGCTCGGCCCCTTCCTCGTAGGCTTCACCACCGACTATGTTTTCGCGGACGAGCAAAAGGTGGGTTGGTCGCTCGCCTTGACGTCCCTCATCGCCAATCCGATCGCCGCGTGGCTGCTGTGGCGGGCGTTCACGGGAACACGTGAACAGCCTTCACCTGCGAGTAACTGAATAGCTCCTCGAGACACTCCTCGCCCCCGAGGCCGCTGTCTTTCCAACCGCCGAATGGCGTGCCGACGAAGTGCTGTCCAGCCGTGTTGATCCACACGGTACCTGCCTGCACCGCCCGAACCATACGCAACGCGAGCGGGAGATCGCGCGTCCAAACGGCCGCCGTGAGACCGAAGTCCGTCCCGTTGGCGATCGCCACGGCTTCTTCTTCGGTTCGAAACCGCTGCGCGCAGACCACGGGACCGAAAACCTCTTCGCGAGCGATCCGCATGGCGGGTGCCACGTCGGCGAACAACGTCGGCTCGACCCAATATCCGCGCGCGAACGCGTCGCCGTGAGGACGTCCACCACCCGTCACCAGGCGCGCGCCCTCGACACGCGCCGAGTCGATGAGCGCCATGATGCGATCGCGATGCCGTTCGGAGTTGACCGGACCCATCTCCGACGTTGGGTCGAGCGGACTGCCGAGTCTCAAGGTCTGCAATCGAGCAGCGACCCGCTCGACGACCGCGTCGTGAATCGACTCGTGCAGCACGAGACGACTCGTCGATCCGCAGGATTGCCCTGCCCAGGAAAAGTTCATGCCCGCGACCGCCATCTCGACGACGCGATCGAGATCCGCATCGGGAAACACGATGAACGGATTTTTGCCCCCAAGTTCCAGCGTGACGTGCTTGACCCCGCTCTCGGCCGACGCGCGCTGGATGGCTAGCCCCGTCGCAACGGACCCGGTGAAGCCGATCCGTCGAACGAGCGGATGACGCACCAGCGTATCGCCCGCGGGCATGCCGTGACCGTGGAGAATATTCACGAGGCCCGCAGGCAAGACCGTCTGACAGAGCTCCCCCAAAATCGAACCCGTCAAAGGACTGGTTTCAGGGGTTTTGACGACGACGGCATTCCCCGCCATCAGCGGTGCGGCGAGGTGAGCCGCGGCGAACATGAACGGATGATTGAAGGGCACGATACGCGCGACGACGCCGTAGGGCTCGCGCAGGGTCAAATGCAGACCCTTCGCCGTCGCGGGGATCGTCTCTCCCTTGAGCTCGGAGGCGAGACCTGCAAAGTATTCGAGGTAACCCGCGGCGATCTGCACGTCGGCCTGTAGCTTGCCGATGGTGTTGCCGGTATCTCGCGCCTCGAGGGTCAGAATCTCTGGGCCTCGGGCGCGGATCGCCGACGCCAACGCTCGGAGCGCCGCAGCACGCTCCCAGACTGAACGGGCGGCCCACTCGACCTGTGCCTTCGCTGCCGCGCGCACCGCCCTGTCGACGTCTTGTGCGGTGGCAGCGGGTACCCGACCGATGGGCTCGAGCGTCGCGGGATCGTGCGAATCGATCCATATGCCCGTCGCGCCGCCCTCGCCGACCGTCATCTCGCCATCGATCAGCATGCGACCCTGAAACATCACGAGGCCGGCTCCACGATCACGTGAGTTTTTTTGATCGCAGGACCCTCGATCACCTGCTTCGCTCCGGACGGCCAGACGATCTCCACCCGATCCACGGATTTTCGAGTCCCGAGGCCGAACGTGAGCGTGGGATCATTCGTCGAGTTGTAGCCGTGCGCGCTCTGCACCTCGTGATACTGCTCGAGGTCACCCGAGACCACCTTGATGCGCGCGCCGAAGGCATCGCGATTACTGCGCGCACCCTGCAGGCGCAGTTTGATCCAGGCATTGCCGTTACCGCGGTTGATGAAGAGGCGGTTCTGCCCGGCGGCCGGACTCACCTGCTTCCCCATCGCGTAATAGGTACGGTTCGTGACGAAGAGATCGACGAATCCGTCGTCGTTCAGATCCGCAGCGCCCACACCCGAGCCGATGCCGAGACCTTCAGCCCCCGAGCCTCGGGTGACTTCTTCGAAGGTGCCGTCGCCACGATTGCGCAGCAAGGTGTTCTCCGCAGGCTCCCAGGCGATGTAGAAGGTGACGAACGGCGGAAAGTCGGCGATGACGTCGTTGATGAGCACGTTGGAGGGACCCCCGTTGTTGAGGTAGAGGTCGACATGTCCATCGTTGTCGAAATCGGCTGCCGTGCAGCCGCGCGTCCCGCGAATGACTCCAGCGCCCGACTTGGTCGTCACATCCTGAAAAGAGAGGGTGCCCGTTTCTTTGAGTCGATTCGCGATCATCCTGCCCGCCTGGTCGGCGATCGGCAAGAAGACGTCCATGTCGCCGTCATGATCGAAGTCGGCAATACAGGCGCCCTGCGCATAACCCGGGTTCAGGAAAGGCAGCGCATTGGGCGGCCTGCGAGCACGCGTGACATCCTCGAATCGACCATCACCGAGATTGCGCAGCAGCACCTTGATCTCTCGCTCGTGGGTCACGAGCAAGTCGATCCAGCCATCCTGATCGAAATCGATCCAGTTCGGCGAGCCCTGTGCATTGGAATCTTTGAGCTTCGACTGTAACGCCACGCCCGACGCCGCCGTCACGTCCGTGAACTTCCATCCGCCGTCGTTCCTGAACAGCACGTTGTCGACGTCGCCATCTGCATTCTTGATAAAGAGATCAAGGTCGCCGTCGCGATCGTAATCGGCGCAACCCGCGCCACCACCGGTGTCGCCGATGCCACCGATCTTCTGGTCGTTCTCGTTCCCGGCGCGCATGAGACCGGCGGATCGCGTCATGTCCGTGAAGCGCGCCTCACCCGTCTCTCGCAGTTCGTTTTTATAGAGCGTCGTGGGTACGTGGCGCTGACGAGCCTGTCCTGGCGGCATATTCACCGAAAGCAGGTCGAGATCGCCGTCGTTGTCGAGATCGCAGAACACAGCGCCGCGGCTGTAGCTGCCAGGGTTCTGCACCCCCCTCGCAGCCGCGACATCCTTGAAGACCCCGCGTCCGTCGTTCTCGAAGAGACGATCGGTCAACCCGGGAGCGAGATCCTCGACCGGTACGAAGATGTCGAGATCGTCGTCCCCGTCGTAGTCACCGAAAGTCGGACCAGTCGAATTGACGGCGAGATCGGTCACACCGCGTGCGGCCGTCTCATCCTTGAACCGAATCGGCGTCTTCCCCGACGCGGACGCGGCGACTGCCACAGCCGTACCGAGAATGACCGAAACCAGCGCGGCACTCATCTTGGACCCTTTCATGTAAACCCCCTCAAAAAAATCATCGTGGTTTGGCCGTCATGCGTTCGGGATACTCTCGCTCTACACGCTCGCGATACTCGCGCGGCAAGTCCGCCAGACTTCGTAGTTTCGCGCCCGAGGCGTGCCAGATCACGTGACCCGGCTCGCCCGTCATGTTCATCCATTTGAGCCAGCCCATGAATACGGTGGACGAGAACGTCGTCGGTAGCGCAGTGATACGCGAGTCGAGAAAGTCCTGCCGTCGCGCAAACATCGTTTGCCTCTGACCATGCATGGGCGGCATACCGGGCGGATAAACCGTCTGGTGTTGCAACCAAACGTGGTCGCCGATCGCGTGCCACTGCAGTCTCAAAGGCGCCCTGCGTGGTTCACCGATGGGCGTCCCGTCGAGTCGGACCGGCCAGATCCCCTCCTCGCTGTAGCTGAAGCCGAGGTTTCCACCTTGCACCGCAGGCTTGACCTCGTCGACACGGCCCGTCCACGGGTTCCGAAACTCGCGCAGGTATTCGTTTGTCTCGACGTCTCTGAAGAACGTGACGGTATGACCGCCGAGTTGAAAACCGTTCGGACGGTGAGAGAACCAGTAGATCTCCATACCCTCGAAGCGCACGAGGGGACGAGGGGTTTCGTGGTCACCCCTTACCGCGAAAATCATGCCGGTAAACCACCAGGGAACGTCCTGCTCGAGCAAATTTCCCTGCATTCGAACGATGTTCTTGAGGTTGACCTGCGGGTCGGCCAGATCCGGCAGTTCACGACGAGTCGCTGCATCCGCCTCGGGGAGCAACATCGCGTGGCTCGCAGCAAAGCCCGCTCCGAGCGCAAGCGAACTCAGCCACTGCCGACGAGAGAACAGCGTGTTGTGTGTAACGACCATGCGTGAGCCCCCAGATACCACTCCAACCTCCGCTCAACGATAGACGGCGGGATCGGACCTCTCCAAAAGGAACGGGGCCGCCCACCATGTGATGGGCAGCCCCGCTTGAGGATGAACGCGAGTGCGTCCTGCCGTCGCTTAGAACTTGTACGCCATGCGCACGCCGACGACGCGCGGGCTCGGCAGGTTCGCGAACACCGTCGTCGGGATGCTCGGCGCGGGCACCAATCGTGTACCCGTCGGCGCAGGTGAGCCCGGCGGGAAATAATTGAAGAAACCGAATCGGAAATCCGACGCATAGATCGCAGGGCCAGAGCCTGCCGATCGAATCGTGCGGTCATCCGCCACGTTGTCGACGAACAGCACCGCAGACCACTTGTCGGAATCGACGCCGACCCGCAGGTTCGCGAGCCAATAGCTGTCGAGCCACGAGGTGTTGTCGTCCTCGATGAATCGCTCGCCTTCCCAGTTGGCATCGAAGTCGACGACGAGATCCATGCCCGAGTCGCCCATCGGCCGGCGATAACCGATCGACATCGCCATCGCGAGCTCCGGCGTGTCCTCGATGAACTTGCCCGTGCGATCGAGCTGGCAAGTCAACGAGCGGAACGCCGTCGTGCTGCCCGCCGCGTAGGGCACGGTGTTGTTCGACAGCGGAACGAAGTTCGAACCATCGAGATAGCCGACCACGCAATTACCGACGCGCGCGACTTCACCGGCACCCGTCGAGGTGGTCTTGTAGTTGGTGTACTTGTAGGTCGAGAAGTAAGTCAGACCCGCCGCCACCAACCAGTTCTCGCTCGGACGCCACTGCATGCCGAGTTCGACGCCCTCGAGGAGCGCCTTGCCGGCGTTGGTCACGCGGTTGCTGATGGTGTTACCCACCAGAACCTGCGTACCCACCTGCTTGTCGGTGAAGTCGGTACGGAACACCGAAGCCTCGACGCGTACGTTGCCCGAAGGCGAACGCCACTTGGCACCGATTTCATAGACCTTGAGTTTTTCCGCCGCGAAGTACACGTCATCGCCACTGGCCGGAGCGCCCGTACCCGAGAACGTCACCGTCGAGTAACCGCCTGGCTTGCGCGCCTGAGCGTACGACGCGTAGAGGTTGAGATCATCGCTCGGCGTCCACTGGAGGGTGCCCTTCGGCGTGATGTAGTCCTCCTTGAGCGTCGGATACGCGATCTGACGGGTCACATCCGGCGGGTTGAATCCGCGCGCGGCGACCACCGGCGGGAAGCCGGGAGACGGTACGCCAGCGCCATCACGGCACGGACCATTCGAACCGCAAAGCACGATGGTACCCGGGCCGTTGGAACCGTCCGTGAAGCCCGAGGACACGTCGTTCACTTCCTCGACCCAGCGGGCCTCACCGATCAAACGCAACGAATCGGTGATGTCCCATTCGACGTCCAGGTAAAACGACTTGTGATCGATATCGCGCGTGGTCAACGTCGGCTCGCGCGCCCCGTAAACCGACGCCATGTACGGCGACACGTCCACCGAGGTGAAGCCACCCGTCGGGCTGGTGCAACTGTTCAAAGGAATATTGAGCGATACACCAGGACCGAGTGGTACCGGGCCGGGCGGCGTCTGGATAGTCGCGGTGCCCACCGTCAGACCAGGACCCACCGACGGATTGGGCGGATCGAATGCGAAGCAGAGCGTGCCCTCACCGATCACGGTGATGTTGCGCTCTCTCTGCTCGACGCTTTCCGTCCAGTACTGGAGACCCGCGAAGAAGTTGAGCGGCCCTTCGAAGTCCGAAGTGAATCGAATTTCCTGACTGAACTGGCGCGTGCTGGTGTAGGTCTCGAGCGTCTGCTGAATCGGCAGGAAGCTCGTCTTGTCGATGTCGAACAACACGTCGACGTCGGCGTTGGTGTAACCCGTCAACGAGCTGAAACGACCGATCGAGGTATCGAAATTTTGCACGAGAGAGACGCGTCGAACCGAGCGATCGCTGCCCGGGAAATCCGGCGCTGTTCCACCCGTGACCGCGCGAGTCGAGTTTCGGTTGAACGAGGGCTGCAGACCCTTCGCGCTACCGATCGAGCCCGTGAATGCCGGGATCGTCATGTCGTCGAACACGCCGCGGTTACCCGTTAGCCTCTCGAGATCGCGGTACGCATTGAGTCCGAGCGCGAACTGACTCGCGATCAGACCGGTAGGCGCCGGACCCGGCGCGCCAGTCTGATTGGCCGCACAGCTCGCATCGATGATGAAGCCGATCGGCGCCAAGCCGCCCGCGGCGTTGGTACCGACGTTACAGATCGACGCATTCGCCGGAACCGCATTGCGCGAATTGAAGGCCAGCGCCGCCTGCGACGAAGGATCGAATTCGTCGTTGGTGAACTCGGAACGGAACTTCGCGCTGTAGTTGTCGCTCGGTTCCCATTTGAGCGAGAGCGCCACGCCGCGCCCTTCGCCACCACCGGTCGACTGTTGCGTCACTTTGTTGAAGTAGTAACCGTCGTCCGTGAAGGCATAAACGCCCAGTCGATAACCGAGCGTGTCGGACAACGGACCGGACATTCCGCCCTTGGCTTCGTATTGCCCTTCACTGCTGAGGTCCATCGAGACGCTACGCGTCGGCTCGCTGGAAGGATCTTGCGTGGTGTAGGAAATCGCGCCGGCGAACGCACTACGCCCAAAGAGCGCGCTCTGCGGACCCTTGACGATTTCGACCTGCGCGATATCGAGCAGCCGAGGACTGATGAGCAACGAGCCACCGGCCACGCCGATGGATTCGCTCGAGACGTCCACGCCATCGACGAGGGTTGCCACGTTCGGACGGCCGCGAGTCGGTGAGAGACCACGAATGACGATTCGGGTGTCGTAGGGCACGAGGCCCGTATCAAAACTCAAACTCGGGTCGCGATCGATCAGCCCGGTGACGTCCTTCACGCCCTGCCGCTCAAGCTGCGCGGCGGTGACGGCGGTGATCGCCAGCGGCACGACGAGGAGATTTTCCTCACGCTTGCGCGCCGTGACCACGATTTCTTCGAGCGCTACCGCCTCGTCTGGAGAGGGAGACTGAGCCTGTGCGGCCGCCCCTACTCCCATCGCCAACGGTATAGCCCAAAGGCTGTGAAGAACCTTCTTGAGTTGTTTCATTTAGACCCCCGAGGACAACATCTCCGCCGGATCGCTCGTTGCGCTTTCGCTACAGCAAACTTCCGGCCCCTGCGGCGTGTATCCACCGCTCGTTTCAGTATCTACCACTATGCGGAAAATTTTTGGATTGCTCCCCCGGTTCTTGTTCCACCTAGCGGACAATTTTGCGGTCATTTCGACAGGCGGACGGTCACCTTGTTCGCAGCGTCGATATCGGAAACCTCGAGCCGGACTCCCAACTCGCGGGCATAGCCCAACAGCCGCGGCCGCAACCAGATGTCGTGGATCTCGGCATCGGTCATGTCGAACTGACCGATCTTTCGAGAGATCGCGAGAACCGTGGAGAACGGGAAAGTGAACCGCCGCATTCCGGGCGATTCTTCGAGATCGAGACACAGCTGATAGAACGCACTGCTTCGGTCAAAGATTCCGGACAGCGCAAGCTCGGGATCACCTTTCGCCTCGATTTCTGCGCGAATCCGCTGCAGCGTCGGCGCCATGCACCGAACATCGTGCTCGACGTATTGCTCGCTCAAACCGGCGTTCTTGGCGAACTGCACCGAGTTCAGATGCATCTTCACGAGCGCATCGTTCATCTCGTGCTGGTACGGCATCGCATCTTTGAGCGTGCGGATGGCGAGCCCAATGGCTTTACCCAACTCCTCCTCGCGCCCCTCGAACGGTCGACGTGGAGCCAGGCTCGTGGTTTCAGTCGCAACAGCCTCGGACATGACGAACTCCCTACCCGATTAAACGTGACAACCCGAAACATACACCCCGACGATCCTCGCCGGCACCCATCCAACTAGTGGACGCTTCGGACTTCCCGTACTACGCTCCAACCCTGGACTATCGTACAAGGGCGCGGATTTCAGCGTTCCTGTTTGGCAGGGAGGTCAAGTCGATGTTCATCAATTTCTGGTACCCCGTCGTCCGCGCCGAAGATCTCGGTTCGACTCCGCAAAAGGTTCGCATCCTGGCCCACGATTTCGTCGTGTTCCGCGACGAGGCTGGCAATCCGGCCGTCCTCGCCGACACCTGCATCCACCGGGGCGCATCTCTGTCGGGCGGCAAGTGCAAAGAAGATGGCACGGTGCAGTGCCCCTACCACGGTTGGCGATTCAATCGGGAGGGCGTGTGCACGCGCATCCCCTCGATCGGCAAGACCACAAAGCCGCCTCCGCGCGCCCGCGTGGACGCGTACCCCGTTCAAGAAAAGTACGGCATCGTTTTCGCGTTTCTCGGTGACCTGCCGGAAGACCAGCGCCCGCCCATCATGCCGGTCGATGAGCACGGCACCGACGAGTGGCGCGCGACGTTGGTGACATTCGATATCAACTATCACTACGAGCGCTCCATCGAGAATGGCCTCGACCCGGCACACAACGAGTACGTGCACCCCACGCACGGTTATCAGGGCGAGCGCGAAGACACCTACCTCATGACCGAGCTGCGTCCCCATCAAAACAATCCGTGGGGATACGGCTTTTTGTCGACCTTCGATGCGCCTCCGCTCAAGAACCCCATCATGCGGCAGTTCCGCAAGGAAGGCGGCAAGATGGAGGCGGGGTCGGGCACCTATGGTCCGAACCACATGTGGACCTACATCAACTTTTCGCCGAAGACAGCGATGCATCAGTACATGTTCGAGGCGCCGATCGACGAAACCAGAACTCGCGTCTTCCTGCTCAACCAAAGAAATATCGGGTTTTTCAAGAAGAGCAAGATGGGATTCATCGGTCAGTACATCAAGCCGAAGATCAATGCCTGGCTCGACAAGAAGATCAACGAACGCAACATGTTCATCGCCTCGCAAGACATCAAGGTCATGAACAACGTCAAGCCGACGCTCACGCCGCCCTCGCGCGCCAAAGAATTGATGATGCCTGCCGACAAGGTCATCCTTCAGTACCGCGACAAACTCGATGAGTTCGAGGCACGGGGCTGGAAACTCGACATCGAGACCGTCAAGGCGGCGCGCGCGAAAGGTGACGTGGTGTTCGCGATCCCCTGCCCGGCTCGTCGCGAGACGAACGCTTGGGTGCTCGACGAAGCGCCCCGTCTGCCGGCGAAATCGGTCACCTCTCAGGCGACACTTCAGGCTGCCGGAGGCGGTTGACGTCGTTGGGGCGCGGAGATGACCGCGCCGTTTGCGCTCGTGCTGGCCGCAGGCGGCTCCCGCCGCTTCGGCTCGCCGAAGACGCTTGCCCGCTTCAAAGGACGCACTTTCCTCGAACTGGCAGTCGAGCGCGTGCGTGCCGTGGTCGCTGATCACTTTGCCGTCGTACTCGGCGCCGACGCCGCCGCACTATCGGAAACTCTCGACCTCTCGACGAGCCAGGTCATCCGTCAGGGCGACTTCACGAGCGGCCAGTCCTCGAGCTTGCGAGCCGGCCTCGCGCGAGCACCCGTCGATGCGCGAGGCGTGCTCGTCACCTTGGTCGACCAGCCGCTCGTGACGGCAGAGGATCTGCGTCGCCTGATCGCCCTCTGGTGTACCGATCCCACCTCGGCGGCGGCCGCGGAATTCGTCGACGATCGGGGATCCCGTCTGATTGGCGCGCCCTGCATCCTCCCGCGGGCGTGGTTCGGTGCCATAGATGGAATTGGGGGCGACCGCGGCGCGAGCGCCCTGCTGCGAGCATCGCCGAACGTGCTGCGCGTCCCGATGGCAAGCGCCGCATTCGACGTCGATACCCCCGCCGACCTCGATCGAATCGCAAAACTCGGCTAGCCACTCACGGGTGGCGCGATACACCGACGGGTGCGGTGGCGAACAGCGGGACACGTCCCTGGTTGTAACACACGCGTGAAAACACATCGGCATCCCACCGTCTGAGCAGCGGTGGCAAGACGAAACTCGCGGGAGCAAAGAAAAGTTCCCTGCAGTAACGCACCTCAAGGCGGCCGATCTCGACATTCGGCGTCTCGACGAGCCGCTCCGAGAGCGACCACACCAAACGATCAGGACGCATCGTTTCGGTCACGGCGATCCGCCAACGCTCGAGACCCTTCGAGGCGTCCGCGGCCTGATCGAAGGATCCGCCGAAAAGGGGAAGGAGTCCCCGCGCAAGCGATAACCGGATCGAGGCCTCCCCGGGCGGCACCGCGAACTCTGAGTCCAAATGGGGAGAGCGATCATCCATCGTGGCGATGGCGAGGGATCGCGCGGCTTCCGACGTCGCGACTGCGAGAATCTGGCGAGCCGCGGCAAGCTGCGCAAATTCGAGGATGCCCGAAATCAGCGGCAACAAGACCAGCGTTGCCGCAAGGAAAAACTCGAGCATCGCCGATCCTCGCTGTCTAGATCTTAGCCGAACACATGGCGACTTTTCGATCTCGAGAACGCTGCCGGGAAAAATCCCGAGACCCGCCGCGAGACCCACTCGGAATTCGACCACCGTCTTCGCCCTCTTTTCGCGCAGGACTCGCCACGGCGAAACACCATACTCCGTTCGCACAATCTGCCCCGTGCGGTCGACGAACACGACATCGAGGCGCTGAGTCATGCCGAGCGTGTGTACCGAAGAGCACCTCGGAAAGACGACGACATCTACCGAGTGGCATCGAGGCGACGGCCAGAAACCGGTTAATCGAGTCCAAAAACATTCCGCAAGTCGTATCCGCAGCTCCACCGGTTTGCCGTTGAGCCGTAGCCTGCAGCGCGATCCCGACGAAGGGCTCATCAGGACATCCCGGAGAAAAACCGCATGACGATCGGAAAGGCCAAAATCAGGAAAGTGCACGGGAAGATGCAAAGGACGAGTGGTCCCAGCATGCGAACCGGTGCCTCCATCGCTCGCTTTTCCGCTCGCGCGAATCGCTCGTTGAGTCGCTGTTCAGATTGGGCGCGCAACACGGCGGCGAGACTGCCACCGCTCGAATCCGCCTGGATCAACGAGGCGATCAGTGGCGTCACGGCAGGCATGTCGAGCCGGTTGCCGAGGGCGCGCAACGCTTCGACCCTCGAGCGGCCCGCGCGCAAATCACCCTGAACCCTCAAGAACGCCCGCCTCAAGACGCTGTCGGGCGATCGCTCCGTGGCAACCTTGAGCGCCACGCTCAGACTGCCGCCGGCCTCGAGCGCCAGCGTGAGCATGTCGACGTACATCGGCAACTCGCGGATGACTTGATCTCGGCGCGCCGTGATTTCGGATCGCATCCACAACCACGGTGCACTGATTCCGGCCAACGCAATGAGGAGGACGAGCCACGGCGCCGAACCGAGCGCAAGCGCGCAACCCGATCCGAGCAGTCCGATCAGCAGCGCCACGGCGACCATCTGAGGAGGCGTGAGCAGCTCTTCGAATCCTGCTTGATTCAAAAGTTCTTGTATCGGCTCTCGCAACGCGATCGGAATGAAGGGTCCGAGCCATCCGGCCGAGGGCGCGAGTAGCGCAGAGGGAAAGCGGAGCCAGAACGGCAAGGTCGTGGACTCCATCTCGGGTCGGTCACGCACCTGCAGGAAAAAACGAGCTCCCTGATCGAGACCTCGGATCGCAAGGTAGACGAAAGCCATGGTCGATAGCGCGATCAACGCAGCGACGACCCAAGGAAACGCAGACATGAACGACACCCGTTCAGACCTCGATGTTGACGATACGGCGTATCAGGACGAACCCCACCGCCTCGAGAGCCACGACGAGCGCGCAAACCGCCCAGCCAGCCGGCTCGCTGAAGAGCAGCGACATCGTTTCCGGCTCCATGAGCATGAGCACGCCGCCAAGCAAAATCGGGAGCGCGCCCATGATCAAGCCCTGCAATCGACCTTGCGCCGTCAGCGCGCGGATGCGGTCCTCGAGCGCGAGGCGTCTGCGGAGCATGGAGCTGAACCTCTCCAACGCCTCGGCGAGGCCACCACCAAGATCACGGGCAATGCCAAGCGTGGAGACGAGAATATGAAAATCTTTGTTCCCTGTGCGATGCGCAAGCGCCCACAACGCACGGTCGAGGGGAATACCGAGACGATGCTCTCGAAGCATGAGCGAGAACTCCTGGGAACTCGGGCGCGGCTGAAATTTGACGATCTGCTCGAGCGCATGCGATAGCGACAGACCCGCCCGCAAGGCTGCTGCGAGTGCCGCAGCGACATCGGGCAACTGCCGAACGAGCGTGTGCCGGCGTCGCGCTCGCAACCAGCGGTAAATCACGGTTGGCGCAATGATCACGAGCAGCAGAGATGCGACCGCAACCCCCACGCCGAAGAGCAGGAATGCCAAGATCGGCAACACGATCACCGCGATAAGGTTGATTCTCAGGAAGAGCATCGGCTCGATGAACAGGAAAAGTTCGACGAACTCGACGCTCGTGAGCCGCGTGAGTCGACTTTGATGACGGCTTGAGCTCCAGCGCAACACCGCCGCAGTCATTGCGCCGACCACCGCCGCACAGATCGCGAACGCCACGGCAACCGAAGCAACCTCGGGATTCATGCCCCCTCCACCCTCATCGCTCGACCCGCAACGAAGGGCGTGAGATCGATTACCGATCCGCCCCTTGTAAGCCCCTCGTAGAACTCCGGGACATATCCGCAGGCCTCGAAATGTCCAGCGCTGCCGTCGTTATCATTGGCTGCGGTCGGCACAAAGCGAAAAATGTCCTGAGTCTGGATCGTGCCGGCGACGAGGCCGGTGATCTCGGTGATCCGAGTGATCCTCCGAGTGCCAGAAGAAAATCTCGCCTGATGCACAACAAGGTGGACCGAACTCGCAATCTGCTCGCGGATCGCTGCGATGGGCAGCTCGACGCCCGACATCAGCACCATCACCTCGAGGCGCGACAACAACTCCCGTGGGCTGTTGGCGTGCACCGTACTGAGCGAGCCGTCGTGTCCGGTGTTCATGGCTTGCAACATGTCGAGCGTCTCGCCTCCCCGGCATTCGCCGACGACGATACGATCCGGTCGCATGCGCAACGCATTACGCACCAGGTCGCGAATGGTGACTTCTCCCCGCCCCTCGATATTTCGTGGGCGCGTTTCGAGAGACACCAGATTCGGATGGTCGAAGGCCAACTCTGCCGAATCTTCGATCGTGATGACTCGCTCGGACGAGGGAATCAGACTCGAGAGCACGTTGAGCAACGTGGTCTTGCCGGAGCCCGTCCCACCCGAAACCAGGATGTTTCGCCGATGACGCACGCAGACTTCGAGAAACTGCAGCATCCGGTCATCGAGACTCCCGAAACGAAGCAAATCTTTGGCGACAATGCGATGTCGACCGAAGCGTCGGATGGTGACGGCCGTGCCTCGCACAGCGAGCGGCGGAATGACGACGTTCACGCGCGATCCGTCTGGAAGACGAGCATCGACCATCGGAGAGGATTCATCGATACGCCGACCAAGGGGGCTGACGATTCGCTCGACGATACCCCGAAGCGCGATCTCGCCACTGAACCGCATGGACGCTCGCTCGAGACATCCATCGCGCTCGACGAAGATCGTGTCGGCGCCGTTGACCATGACCTCTCTCGTGGCCTCATCGGCGAGCAGAGGCTCGAGCGGACCAAGGCCAAGCGCCTCATCGAGGACGAGCTGCAGAAGATCGACCCCTCTCACCCCCGCCGCGGTCGACTCCGCATCGACGAGAGGGCGCAAAATGCGTGTGGCGAGATCTCGCAACACCTCATCGCTCATGCTGGCCACATCTTGACGACGCAGATCGAGTTCCGTCAGCAGCCGGCCGTGCAGTCTGCGCGCCGCATCAAGCAACTCCGAGGACATCTGAACATCAGGACGCGCGCGGTCATCAACGGTGTTTTTCGTGGCGGCGGGTCCTGGCTCTTGAGCGGCAGGAGCCTCCGAACCGCCTGACTCCGACCCGGTGACGGTTTCGGGAAACGACGAACGCGCAGCCGTCGAGGAGACAGGCGGCGATCGCGGCGGCGCCTCGAGTCGAAGGATGCGGATCTCGACCTCTCCAAAGGTCACGACATCGCGATCGGTGAGCGGACCTGCCGTCACGACTCGTTCACCGTTGACTCGCGTACCCGCCGGACTGCCGAGGTCGACCACACCATACTTACCGTCTGTCGCGAGATCGAGACGCGCATGTCGCGCGCCGATTCCGGAACCCTGAAGTTGCACGACACACGAGGGCGCAGTTCCCACCCAGAGCACGCCCGCATCGACCGGAACGCAGTCCGTCATTCGCGATTTGCCACTGGTACGCAAATACAAAGTTTTATCCATAACCGCCCTGCCTTTCTTAGTACGTCTTGCGACCGCCGTCGCGAGCGGGATTGCGGGGTTGATTGGACGAGGCATCGGACGGACGCGCGGGTCGACTCTCGCGCGCTGCCTCGATACGCTCGAGCACTCGACGCAGTTTCTCCTCGGTCTCTGCCGCGAACTCACCGTTGCGCTCGATCCGCGGCGTGAGAAAGATCACGATCTCGGAGTCTTCGTTTCTTTTTCCCCTGACGCCAAACAAGCGCCCCGCGGCAGGGATACGCGACAAGCCCGGCAAACCGGAGTCATCGACGCTGCGTTGTTGCTGGATCAGACCGGCAAGAACGATGGTTTCGCCATCTTGAACGTTGAGATCGGTCGCCGAACGACGCTTGAGCAGACCCGGGATGCCGGCGACGCGCTGCGCGTTATCGACTTGACTGAGTTCGGTCTCGACACGCATCGATACCCCACCCGCTGCATCGACGATGGGTCGAACCTCGAGGATGACGCCGTACTCTCGAAACTCCACGTCGGTGGATCCGACGCTGTTGACGACAGGGATGGGAATTTCGCCGCCCGCAACAAAGCGCGCCGTGCCACCGCTTCGACAGCTCAGTCGAGGCTCCGCGATAAACGTCGCCTCACCAGTCGACTCGAGAGCACGCAGTCTCGACTCGAGCGTCGAGGAAATGCCCATGTAAAACTTTGCAGAGGTGTGCGCGCCCACTCGATCCCAGGCCTCCTCGGGGATGGGATCGCCCTCTGCGCGAAGACGAAAGCGATCATTGGTGATGAAGTCGGCGATGACTCCAGCGCTCGGCCCACTTGCTTCATCGCGCCAACGAATGCCTAGTTCGCGCAACTGACCTCGTCGAAACTCGACGATTCGGACATCGACATGGACCATGCTTTCCCAACCGACCTTGCCGACGAAGTCCGTTACCGATTGCGGGTACATGGCGGCGATCGCGGCAGCGCGCTCTCTCGCCCGGGTATCTGCCGCATCACCCTCCAGAAGAATGCGTCGTCCGACCACACGGGTCTTGATGCCATCGACGCCAACCAGCAAGTCATCGATCGTTTTTCGCAAGGCTTCTATGTCGGTAGGCCCCACGGTGACCGTCATACGATGCTGCCGACCGTCAGCGAGCCAGAGCTGCACCACGCTCTCGCCCGCCGCCTGTCCGATGAGCACCACTTGCTCAGCGCCGACCGGCGACACGGATACGATCTTGCCGTTGCCCACCGCGATGCGGGTGGTGGCAGCGTGAAGAACGCGGCTGTCTCCGACGAAGAGGTCGAGTTGTGCTGGTAGCGGCGCCGATGATTCGGCAGAAGCCAGTAACGACAACAAGCCGAGGCTGATGCAGAGAGCGATGAGACGTTTCATGGCGTGCGCTCCTTGGTTCGCGCGACGATGAACGGGACCCAGAGCTCGGAGCGCTGCGCCGCGGACTCGCCGCCAATAATCAGCTCGATGTTTCGCCCGCGACGCGGGCCAGCTGCCTGGGCCCTCGTCGACGGTGCGGGCGACGGGACGCAGTTGGGTCGACCCTCCACCCGTTCGGCGAGACTGAGCGGCGACTCGTCATCGTCGCCGCGCAAAAGGGGAATGAGCTCGCCGACGCGCAACGCCAATGCGAGCTGCTGCGCTTGCTCGGGGGTCACATCGAGCGTGATCGTGGAATAACTCGACACATCGACGCCGCGACGCAACATCGCTTCGGCGCCCTGCGCCGACTCACCTTGTACACGTCCGGTGGCGAGCACACTGAGAGATTCGAGCAGCGGTTTGACACGAATGCAGCGCTCGTCACCCTCTGATAATTCCTCGGCCAACATGAGATCGACACGATCTCCTGGCCGAACGAGTCCCGCTTGTGAACTCACTTCGTCAACGGGAACGGTGACGGCTCGTGCACCATCGCGAAGGCGCGCAGCGAGTGCGGCTTCGTTACGGCCGGCGATCAAGGAATCGACGATGGGGTCGCCGGCTCGAAGCGGCAGCAGCAGAGGCTTGCCCACGATGTCGGTCAGCCGGTCTGGCACCAACGCACCGCCCGGCACGAATGACGATGGGATGGAGCGACGCGCGACGTCCGCGGTGGCCAAGGGTCGGCCGGCATCGAGGTCGCGCGCAGCCACGAGCACATCGCGCGGCACATAACGCTCCTGCCACGATCTTTGAACCTCTGCAGAGCTATCAGTGAGATAGCGTTGCGCACCGTAGAACGCGAGCCCGCCGGATGCGAGGGCGGCAAGTGCGAGCCAAACCGATGGATAAGGGATTTTGAGAGGCATCTCAGACTACCTTCAGCCAGTCGATGTACGAGCCAGACAGCGCGCCCAGTGCGGAGAGCAACAGACCGACGGGCGATCGCCCGTCGACCCATGGCGTACAAAGCGCAACCACCATGGCCAGAGTGACGACAACGACCTCGACCATCGCCTGACCGAGATCGCGTCGACGTCCGCGCCGAGATAGCGCTTTACGGCGCACGGCGAGTCACGCTGACGACGACGCGGGTGTTTTCATCATTGTGGAATGCAGTTGCCGTAAGTTCCTCAGTCTCTCGCGACGCCGTGATCATTGACGGCCCCTTGTCGCGCAGCTGACGAGAGCCGATCTCCCAGCGCGCATCCGAAATAGACGCGCGGATTCGCTCGATGGAATCGCGCGTCGAAAAACCGCTATCGATTCGATAGGTGACGTTTGTCTTCCTTCCGTTGTATTCCTCGATCGTATCGATGATTTTCATTCCTGCCGGCAACGAGAATGGCGGCGGAGGCGCCGTGGAGAGCACCTGACGCGAGTCTTGTAGCGCCCGAATGACGGCGGTCGAGAGCGGATCATCGGTTCGTAGAAGCGAGAGCGTTTCGTGAAGAGGGCCCGCCTGACGACCGAGTACTACTCGATCATCGCCTGCATCGAAACGAAGGCCTTCTGTTCCTGCAGCCCGCCACGCGTCGAGAATGGTGCTCGCGAGCGCCTCTCGTGAAAAAGGAACCACGGCGGAACGGATGTCGAGGGATAAACCGTTGTACTTCACGAGCATGGGCTCGGAAGTAGTGAGCGGCGAGAAGCTGGATGACGCAAAAGCAGCGAACGGCGAAACCAGTACCGCCTGCGCGGCAAACAGGATGACGAGACGTCGAGAGTTCAGCATGGTTGACTCCTCATGTCGTTGTGGCGAGAAACCGAAGCGGGAAGCCGATCAGCGGGAACGATTTCGGGGTTGATTCGGCCGATGCAGAGTTGGCGCAACGCCGGTTCGATGATGCTGGCGACGGTTGCGACCGCCTCGATCGGGCTTGCGGCGGCCTTGAGGGTGCCGGCAACGCTGATCGCCGCGGTTCGGTCTCGAATCTGCGCCACACTCGACGCAGCACCGTTCCCCGAAAAGAAAACCAACTTGCTGTTCAGCTTTACCGGGATATCGAAAGGGACGCCGATTACGCTCGTCGAGCCCATGGCTACCCCGCTCGAGACTCGGCGCTGCTGCCAACGAGGAACGTCAAAGGTTCCCGATCCGCTGAAGCGCGCGGGTGCGAGCAAAAAATTGGTGGCGCGCTCGACCTCCGAAGCTACGTCTTCGGTATCGACGTACTCCAATCCTGCAGGCGAAGGAGCTCCCGTGAACTCCGAGGCCGGGATTGAAACGTCGCGAATCGAGCGCAGGGTGCTTTGATCGACATTGCCGTCGGCCGAGTGCAGCGAAGCGAGCGCCAGTTCTCGCGCTGCAATCTCCGAAGCGTGACTTGCGCGATGAAAGTCCACGAGGTAGACCGCAGAGAGAAAGACGGGCGTGAGAAAGAGAACCGAGACCAAGGTCTCGACCAGCGCCTGTCCATGGAACGAGTGCCCATGGAGCCCGCGACCGTGCCGCGCTTGCTTGGGACGTGTCTGCCCTCGTGCGCCCGCGCGTCTCATCGCGGCACAGCCGCCAGCCACTGCGGATCGCCATCGAGTACTGCAAGCTGCAGACGATCGACGACGGACGTCGACGAGAGCCGTGGACGCCAGTAGGGGTTGTAGAGACTCGGCTCCTCACGGGCGCCATCGGCTCTCGGCTCAGACCGATGAAATGTCGCGATCGCTGCGGCCTCGACGATCATGGGGAGCGGTGAGCGAGCGCCGAGCGGAACCGCCCTGCCCTCCAAATCCTGGACGGCGTCGAAACCCCATGAGCTTCGCGCACCCTTGCGATCGACATCGCGTAACGCCAGACGAACGATGATGACGGGCGGTGAAAAATAGGCGCGCTGGCTTGCAGAGAGGTCCCACATCGACGGGAGACCCAGGTACGACGAACCGCGTCTCGTCTGACGCTCGGCGAGCGTGGCCGTCCGCCGGTTCACTCTGAACGCCCCTCCGTGAGTACCGCGAAGTGCAGTCCGATCTCCATTTTCGACGCCCGCCCACGCGATCGGCAACGTTTCGCGCATACGTCCAAAGAAAATGTAACGCCGCTGATGAATGGCGAGCGTTTCGATTGCACGCCACGTGTCGAAACCAATCATGTCGGTACCGGCGCGCTTTTCGAGTCGCGCGAAAGGAAGGCCCGGCAGCAGACTCAACGTGAAATTACGCTGGTGACTGAACCCGTCCATGGAGCGCTGAACAACATCGCGCTGTCGCCATCGCCACGACCCGCCGTAGAACGACGCGAAGTCGACCCACTCGAGGACCGAGCGAGCCAGCATCCAATTGCCGCCGACAGTGACTTGATAGCGAGTGTCGTTCGCGGCCACGACATCTTTGACGATCTGTGGAATGACGAAAGGGACCGAGGCGTGCATCACCCGCTGTGCTGTGGCCAGATCGTGGTTGAGCGCACTTGTGACGCCCTCCGCAGAAAACAACGCAGGTTGAAGCGCGCGATCGATCAGTGACCAACTCCGCTGCAAAGCGAGCATGGCCGTGCCGAGATAAGGAACGGCCGAGGTGACGAGGCTTGCGCGCGGCAAGAGATGATCCATGTACGAGGACCAGCCACGCAGACTCACCGACTGCGCAATCACCGCTTCGTTGGCGACGATCGCGCGGTTCATGTACGCGTCGAAATTGAGAACCTTGGCCTGCCAGACTGCCGCCGAGAGCGCGGCAGCATCGGCCGTGTTGCGCAGACGCTGTTTCTCGGCGGCCGCCTCGCCCGTCTCGAGCACCCACCAAAGCGCTGCGACAAGCACGGCAAGCAAAGGAAGCAATACCGCCAGCGCTTACCCCCGCATCGACCTGCGGGGACAAGGCACACATGCGACGCCATGACCCACCCGACAGGGGCCACGAACGAAGCCGCGGGTGTCACGGGGAGCGGAGGACGACCTTGCGATCGCCGCTCGCTCGGCGTGACAGGGGGTTCCCGCGCTTCGTCCGTGGCGCGTTTTCATTTCTCGAAGTTCTCGAGGGTGGCCTCGTCTGCCTCGTCGTCCGCGCGATCTCGAGCTTCGCTCACGAAGTTCCGGCCGGAAGAGTTGGTTTTCCCGGAAAGCGCCACGGCGGCCACTGCCGTTTGACCACGGACGACATCGCCGAAAGCCGAGTACACACCGATGGCCGCGACCGCGATTAGCGCAACGACGATGATGTATTCGGTCATTCCCTGGCCGGCGTTACGCCGCTGGCGCGCTTGATAAGTGAGCATGTCTGGAATCTCCCTCGGGGGCACCGACGGAATGTCGGCTCGCGCATTCGACCGCAGCCCGCTCTTCGCGGTCTGCCTGTGAATCGCGAAAGCCCCGCAGAAATGCGCACGGCTCGGCGTAAACCCGGACGTCCGCCAGAAATGACCGAGCTGTGATTTAATGACCGGACTTCAGCAAGATTCCGGAGTTGTGACCGATGAAACGCGTCCTCGCCTCACTCTTTGCCATCGCCCTCACCTGCAGCGCCGCAGTCGCCGATGAAGGGATGTGGACATTCGATAACTTTCCGTCTTCTGCCGTGGAGAAAGCCCATGGCGTGAAGATCGACGGCCCTTGGCTCGATCGGGTTCGCGAGTCGACCGTTCGCCTTGCGGGGTGCACAGCCTCGTTCGTGTCCGATGAGGGACTGATCCTCACGAATCACCACTGCATCGCAGCCTGTCTTGCAGAGAATTCTTCGAAGGACCGAAGCCTCCTCGACGAAGGTTTCGTCGCGCGCGGCAAGTCCACCGAGATCAAGTGCCCGACGCAATTGGCCGACGTGCTCGTCGCCATGGAAAACGTCACCAGCAAGATCGATGCGGCTACGCGAGGTCTAGATGACCGCGCCGCCAACGATGCGCGAAAGAAAACTTTGACCGAGCTCGAACAGGCTTGCGAGAAAACGACAAGCAACAAGTGCCAGAGCGTCGCGCTCTACAACGGCGGCCAGTATTTCATTTATCAGTACAAGCGCTACACCGACATCCGCCTCGTCTTCGCACCCGAAGCGGGCATTGCGGCCTTCGGTGGAGATCCGGATAACTTCCAGTTTCCGCGATGGTGTCTCGACATGGCGCTGCTGCGCGCCTACGAGAATGGCAAGCCGGTCAAACCGATCCGCCACTTGAAAGTGAACTTCGACGGCCCGAAAGCCGGCGAGTTCGTACTCGTGTCCGGGCACCCCGGCTCCACCGATCGACTTTTGACCGTCGCGCAGTTGCAGCAGTTGCGGGAGGTCGACCTGCCGCCCTCTCTGCTGCGTAGCAACGAGCTGCGAGGGCGTTACATCCAGTTTTCGAAGACGGGTGATGACGCCCGACGGATCGTCGAAGACCCCCTCACCGGTCTTGAGAACGGCATCAAAGTGCGTCGCAAGCAACTCGATGCGCTCCTCGATGAAAACATGATGGCGCAGAAGCGTCGCGAGGAAGCCGAGCTGCGAGCGAAAGTCGGCGCCGACCGCGAACTCGCCTCGATCGGAGACCCGTGGGCGGACATCGAGCGGGCCAACGCCTTTGCACGCAACCTCGACACGGAGCTCACCTACCTCGAAGGCGCGGCGGGCTTCAATAGTCGCTATTTTCGACTCGCTCGCACCCTCGTGCGTGGCGCCGCCGAACGCGAGAAGCCCAACACCGAGCGCTTGCGTGAATTCACCGACGCGTCTTTGCCGCGAATCCGTCAGCAGCTCGCGGCGCCCGTGCCGATTTACCCTGAGCTCGAAAAACTGACGCTTTCGTTTGGTCTCGAGCGCATGCGCGAGTGGCTCGGCCCCGACCATCCGACCGTGCGCAGTCTGCTCGCAAAAGACTCGCCTGATACCTTAGCGCAATCTTTGGTGACGGGTACGAAGCTCGGAGACCCGGAGGTGAGATTGGCGTTGTGGAACGGCGGCGCAGCGGCTATCGCCGCTTCGAATGATCCCTTCATCCAACTCGCTCGCAGCATCGACCCGCAAGCTCGCGCGCTTCGCAAGCAATACGAGGACGAAATCGAGGCGTCGATCAGCGTAGCTGAAGAAAAAATCGCGCGCGCTCGGTTCAAGCTGTATGGCACGAACGTTTACCCGGATGCGACCTTCACGCTGCGCCTCAATTACGGTACGGTGCAGGGATGGGTTGAAAAAGGTCGCCCCGTCGAACCTTTCACGCGTCTGTCGACGGCTTTCGATCGCGCGACCGGTCAGCCACCCTTCCGCATTCCTGACAGCTGGCAACAAGTGAAGGCATCGCTCGATCTTTCGACGCCGGTCAATCTGTCGACCAACAACGACATCGTCGGCGGCAACTCGGGTAGCGCTCTACTCAATGCTCGGGGTGAGGTCGTTGGTCTGATGTTCGACGGCAACATCCACTCGATCTCGGGCGCCTACTGGTTCGATACGGCAAAGAACCGCTCCATCGCCGTTCATCCGGCGATCATGAAAGAGGCGCTCTCGAAGGTGTATCGAGCCGACGACTTGTTGCGCGAGCTCGGCGCAAAGAAATAAGTCCGTGATCCGAGGCATCGCTCTGTCGCGTCAAAACACGTAGAGCGATGCCTCCGGTGCGGAGCGGACGACCCAGGCGAGCGCCGCCCCGACGATCACCGCCAGGATGATCGCAAGCCAAAGCCTCGAGCTCGAAATGCGCTCCTCTTCCGGGACCCCCTCGATCGGTTTTCGGCCCGTGATCATCGGCAGAATCAAATTCTCTCTTCGGATCCAAAGATAAAAAAACGCCGCGGCGACGTGGACTGCTATCGCTGCAGCGATCCAGTCGAACAACTGCTTGTGCAGCGTCGTGAGGCGGTCGCTGGTCTCGATGGTGACGTAGCCGAACAGCGGGCCGGTTTCGAAAACCTGATCGTTCGCAAATAGCCCGGTGACCGCCTGCACGAGCAACATCGTCAGCATCGCAAGAATCATCAAGGCGCCGAGCGGGTTGTGCCCGACCGAGTTCCGAGACGTGTCGCGAAGATAGTCGATGACGGCCTTCGGCCCTCTGACGAACCGCACGAATTGCGCATGCCTCGTACCGAAGACACCCCAAAGCACCCGCGTGACCACCAGCACGAGCACCGCATATCCGAAGCGGGTGTGCCACACGAACCAGTCGCCCTCGAGTTCACGCGTGAGCCACGATCCGAGGACCGCGGCGAGCAACGACCAGTGGATGATCCGGACAGGAAGGTCCCACACCAGCGCGGTGAGCGGCCTGCCCGGGGGCGTCGGGGTCTCGTTCACGGATTCCTTACTCATGACGCTCATTGAACTCTATGAAAAAATCATCCGGGTCCCACAACGAGAGCGATGTCATGCTGATCATTCTTCCATCGGCACCGCGCACCTCGAATCGATGCGGCGCCGCGTGGATGCGCGCACCAAAGTCGATGGCTCGTCGATGGACGCGATCGACGTCCTTGCCTTGCATTACGAACACCGTATCACCAATGCCTAGCCTCGTTCGAGGCTCGGGCTCAGGCATGCGCGGCTCGATGAATTCGAGCAGACCGATCATGCCGATGACCGGATCATCCGCCTTCATGATCACGAGTCGGGTTTTGTCGCCTTTCGACCCCGCAGCAAGACCCACTCCCGACAGGACGATTTCATCGTCGTACCAGACGGAGAGACCGAGCACATCGCGATAAAACGAGATCGACCGACGGAGATTCCGAACGATCAGCGTCGTTCGTTTGACGAGCGGTGGCGCGCTCATCGGGTTCGATGAATGAGCAACATGGCGGCGATGCCCATCAGCACGGTTGGGAGCCAGGCGAACAAGGCGGGATTTCCGTCGAACACGACGGCGCCGCTTTCGAGCATTCTTTGAACGAGGAAGAATCCGATTCCGAGAATGAGGCCGAGAGCGATCCGAGCCCCTGCCCCGCTGGCGCGCAAAGACCCGAAGACGAACGGCAGCGCAAGCAGCACGGCAAAAACCGGCGCGAGGGTCCGGGCGATCCTCGACCAGAAGGCAAAGCGCGGCTCGCGCGAATCGAGTGAGTTGGCTTCGAGGTGCACGATCATGCTCCGCAAGGCCCGGGTCGGCAGTTGAGCGGGAGATGATGCCGCGATTCCCAGGAATTCCGCCGTGACGTTCGATTCCAGATCTCGCCTCGCCGCACGACTGCTCGAGACTTGTTCAGCACCGAAACGCGTCTCGGCATACTGCTCGAGGGACCACGATCCGTCCCTCTCGGCCTTGGCGCTCACCGCACGGCCCATGGCGAGCAAACGACCATCCTCCGCCAACTCATAGACCATCATTCCACCGAACTGCGACTCTCCCGTCTGGCGCTCGACGTTGACGAGTAGATTGCCATCGCGGACCCAAGCGTCTCCGGACCCGGCGACACTGACATCATTGAACTTCGCAAAGGCTTTTTGCTGACGGGCGTACTGCTCGAGGGGTGGCGCGATCACCTCGCCCACCAGCGCGCCCAAGAGCGCCAAGAGCAAACCCGCCACGGCCACCGGCCGGGCGATTCTCCACACCGAGAGCCCTGCCGTACGCATGATGATCAACTCACTGCCGCGAGCCAGATTGCCGAGACCGATCAGCGCACCGATGAGCGCGCTGATGGGCAGCAACTCCCAACCGTGCTGGGGAAGATTCAGCAATACGAATTGCAGGGCCGCGAGCGACGAGTAACGACCGACACCGATATCGTCTTGCTGCCCGATCAACAAAAACAACCCGCCCAGCGACAGCAGCACGAGTACCACCATCCCGACGCCCGTGAGCACACTGCGCAGCACATACCGATCGAGCACACCGAACGCGCTCATGATGGCCTCGCGAGGGAGGGCAGATCTCGGTGACGAAGACGGGCACGGAGATCCGGAAGCACGATCAAAGAAAGCGTCAGCACGATGACGACGGCGTGCACCCACCAAAGCCCGAGCACCGCGGGAATTTGCCCCTTGGCCATCCAGACCTTGGCCGCCGAGACCAGACTGAAGTAAACGAAGTACACGACGATCGCGAGCCAAACCCGCGCATAACGCCCTTGCCGTGGTCGAAGCCGAGACATGGGGACCGCAAGCATGGCGAGCACGAACACCATGAGAGGCGTCGCCATGCGCCAATGCAGTTCGGCACGGAAAGCGGGATCGTCGGACTGCAACAACGCCGAAGTGGCGGCGGCATCGAGCTCTCCGGATCGCGCACCGACCGGCGGGACTCGAACCGGGATGACATTCGTCGCGAATCGCACAATTCGAAACTCGCGCGAACCGGGCAGACCTTCGTAGCGCTCACCGTCGAACAAGGTGAGTTGATGCAAATCACCCTCGGCGGACACTTCGTGTCGTGCACGAGCCGCCACGGCGATTTCGTAGCGATCGTCCCGGACGCGCTTCACGAAGACACGCTCGAGCGTGCCATCGGAGGACACCGAGCTTGCATAGAGAACGACCGAGCCGCCACCGAAACTCCGAAATCGCCCCGGCGTAATCGGCGCGAACTCTCCGGCTTGGAGGGCGCTCGCACGCAATGCTTCGACGCGAGCCGCGGCGGAGGGGGCGCCCACCAGGGTGAGCCAGGCCACGAGAGTCGCCACGACGAGCGCGATCAACACCACGGGCGCATGGATACGCCAACGCTCCACGCCGCAAGCGAGCACTGCCGTCATTTCGCCGTCGTGATAAAGCCGCCCGAGCGCCACCACCACCCCGAGCAACAAACCGATGGGCAGGAGGACGGCGAGATTGGACAAGGTTCCGAAACCGACCAGCTCCAGGACCACTCCGCGAGGGAACCCCTGCTCGGCCGCTCGCGCCAAAACCGAGGCCAGTTGATTGGTCAACAGGATGACCAGCAGCACCCCGGTGACCCCCAGCCAGGCACCGAGGGTCTCTTTCAGGATGTAGCGGGACAGGATATGCGGCACGGCCTGGCTTCCCCGGAACGCCGGGATTGGGAAAACGATAGAATGTTACGGTAACTCACGCGGTTCGTGGTGCAGGCACGCACCCATTTGGAGGTAAGCATGCAATTCGAGATTTTCACCGGTAGCGCAGCCCAGACTCAGGCCGACTGCCTCGTCATCGGGGTGCACGAATCGGGCACCTTGTCCGCGGTGGGTGCCGGCGTCGATCGCCAGTCCGGCGGCAAACTCTCGAAGTTTCTGAAATCAGGGGATTTCCCGGGTCGCCTCGGCGATACCCTGCTGTTGCCGGCCTTTCCGAAGATGAAGGCGACTCGAGTATTGCTCGTGGGCCAGGGAAAAGCGGACGTCACGCGCAAAGCCTGGCGGAAGGCCATGCAAGCCGCCATCGGAGCCCTCGCCCGTACCCGCTGCAAGAGCGCGGCGATCGCCCTATCACGACCCGCCAATCGTGAACTCGACGATTATCTCTTCGCGCGCTCGGCGGCCGAGATTACCCACGCAGCGCTTTACCGCGTCAACGATCTGAAGTCCGGCAAGCGCCCACCCGCGCCCGAACTCGCTCGGGTCAAGCTCGGTCCCGTTCGCGCCTTGAGCGCCGCTGCGGCACGTCGCGGCCTTCGGCATGGAGACGCCTCGGGTAACGGCGCCGCCCTCATGCGCAACCTCGCCAACCTTCCCGGAAATGTGTGCACCCCGAGCTATCTCGCCGATCAGGCGCGCCAGCTTGGCGGACGTCACAAGGACATCAAGGTTCGCGTTCTAGACGAGTCGGAGATTCGCGCCGAGAAGATGGGCTGTTTCCTGTCGGTGACCGCGGGCAGCGATCAGCCCCCGCGATTCATCGTCATGGAATACAAGGGTCCGCGGGCGCCGCGCGCGCCCATCGTGCTCGTCGGCAAGGGCATCACCTTCGACACGGGTGGCATTTCACTCAAAGATCCGCCGGGCATGGACGAAATGAAATTCGACATGTCGGGTGCCGCTGCGGTGATCGGCGCCATGTCGGTGGTCGCCGAGTTGCAGTTGCCACTCAACGTCGTCGCGCTCGTACCCACCTGCGAGAACATGCCGAGTGGGCGCGCGACGAAGCCGGGTGACATCGTCACGAGCGCCGCAGGTCTCACGGTCGAAATTTTGAACACCGATGCCGAAGGACGACTCATCCTGTGCGACGCCCTGCACTACGCGCGGCGTTACAAGCCTCAAGCGGTGATCGACCTCGCGACCCTCACCGGCGCCTGCGTCATCGCGCTCGGCCACCATCACACCGGTGTGATGGCCAACGACGAGGCATTGGCTCAGGAACTCGTCGCTTCCGGCGTTCGCGCCGACGATCGGGCTTGGCACCTGCCCTGCACAGAGGAGTACGCCGAGCAGCTCAAGAGCAACTTCGCCGATCTTGCGAACGTGGCGGGTCGCGATGGCGGTGCGCTCACGGCGGCGGCCTTTCTCGCCAAGTTCACCGAGGGCATGCGCTGGGCTCACATGGACATCGCGGGTTCGGCTTATGTCGGCGGTGCCGCCAAGGGCAGCACGGGTCGACCGATTGCGTTGTTGACGGACTTCCTGATCCGTCGCGCCGCGCGCTGATCCTCCGCCGACTCGCTCGTCGACATCGCCATGGATAAGGCTTACACGCCCGCGGAAATCGAAAAGCGGATTTACGACCGCTGGGAAGCCTCGGGACTTTTCGCGCCTCAGGGCTCTGGTCCCGGCTACTGCATCGTGATCCCGCCACCGAACGTGACGGGCACGCTGCATATGGGTCACGCGTTCCAGGACACGATCATGGACGCCCTGACGCGTTATCACCGCATGCGTGGTGAGGCCACGCTCTGGCAGCCCGGCACCGACCATGCAGGGATCGCCACGCAAATGGTGGTCGAACGGCAGCTCGAGGGTGAAGGCACGAATCGCACGGCGCTCGGCCGCGACAAATTCATCGAGCGCGTGTGGAAGTGGAAAGGCGAATCAGGTGGCACCATCGCCAGACAGATGCGTCGGTTGGGCGCCTCGGTCGATTGGTCGCGCGATCGCTTCACCATGGACGAAGGCCTGTCGAAAGCCGTATCAGAAGTTTTCGTCCGGCTTTATGAAGAAGGCCTGATCTATCGCGGCAAACGTCTCGTCAACTGGGATCCGGTGCTGCAGACGGCGGTGTCGGATCTCGAAGTCTTGAGCACCGAAGAAGACGGCTCGCTCTGGCATCTTCGCTATCCGCTCGCCGACGGTTCGGGTCATGTCGTCGTCGCCACCACTCGCCCTGAGACTTTGCTTGGCGATACGGCGGTCGCCGTCAACCCGAAGGATGAGCGCTACCTCAAGCTGATCGGCCAGCAAATTAGATTGCCGATTACCGAGCGGCTCATTCCGATCATCGCGGACGATTATGTCGATCCTGAGTTCGGCTCAGGTTGCGTGAAGATCACGCCGGCCCACGACTTCAACGATTACGAGGTCGGGGCGCGTCATGGCCTGGAGCAAATCAACGTCTTCGCGCCCGATGCCCGCATCAATGACGTGGCTCCCGAGCGCCTGCGCGGCCTCGACCGATTTGCCGCTCGCGAACGCGTCATCGCCGAACTCGAAAGCGCCGGCCTCATCGAACGCATCGACAAACACAAACTCATGGTGCCGCGAGGCGATCGCTCTGGCTCCGTGATCGAACCCTACCTCACCGATCAGTGGTACGTGAAAGTGGCGCCGCTCGCCGAGCCCGCCATCGAGGCCGTGCGAAACGGCTCGATCAAGTTCGTGCCGCAGAACTGGGAACGCACCTACTTCGAGTGGATGCGCAATATCAAAGACTGGTGCATCAGCCGTCAGCTCTGGTGGGGCCATCGCATCCCCGCTTGGTACGACGACGAGGGGCGCGTCTTCGTCGGCCGCTCCGAGGCCGAAGTGCGTGAACGCCATGGACTCGCCGCGAATGTCCTGTTGCGTCAGGACGAGGACGTCCTCGACACCTGGTTTTCCTCGGCTCTTTGGCCGTTCTCGACGCTGGGTTGGCCTGCCGACGCGACCGAACTCAAGCGGTTCTATCCCACTTCGGTGCTCGTCACCGGATTCGACATCATTTTCTTCTGGGTTGCCCGCATGATCATGATGGGAATCAAATTCATGGGCGATGTGCCATTCAAGGAGGTTTACGTGCATGGACTCGTGCGCGACTCCGAAGGGCAGAAGATGTCGAAATCGAAGGGCAACGTCATCGACCCGCTCGACATCGTCGATGGCATCACGCTCGAAGATCTCGTTCGCAAGCGAACCACCGGCCTCATGCAGCCTCGCCTCGCGCCCTCGATCGAAAAAGCCACGCGCAAGGCGTTCCCCGATGGCATCGAGGCGCACGGCACCGATGCGCTGCGACTGACCTTCGCCTCGCTCGCCACACAGGGCGCCGACCTTCGTTTCGACCTAGCCCGGGTGGGCGGCTACCGAAACTTCTGCAACAAGCTCTGGAATGCCTCCCGCTTCGTCCTGATGTCACTCGAAGATGGCGAAGGCCGCGCGCTCGACTCGAACCTCCTGACGGGCGATGTCACGCTTGGCGTCGCCGACCGTTGGATTCTTTCCCGCTTCGCCCGCACGCTCGGCGTGGTCGAGCAATCCTTCGCCGACTATCGATTCGATTTTGCGGCAACGGCTCTCTATGAATTCACGTGGTACGAGTTCTGCGATTGGTACCTCGAGCTCACCAAGCCTGTGCTCCAGGGTGAAGGCTCGAGCGATGAGGCCAAGCGCGCCGCGCGACGAACCCTCGTGCAGGTCCTCGAAGGCTTGTTGCGTGCCTGGCATCCGCTGATGCCGTTCATCACCGAAGAAATCTGGCATCGAGTGGCCCCGCTTGCAGGAGAACAAGTGGCGGGCGACTCCACGATCATGACGGCACCCTGGCCGAAGATTTCGGATTGGACGATCGATTCCGCTGCCGAGTCGGACGTCGAATGGATCAAGGCGTTCGTGCTCGGCGTGAGACAGATCCGCGGAGAGATGGATATCAGTCCCTCGCGCAAACTTCCTGCGTTGCTCGAAAACGTCGACACCGCCGAGCGCGCCCGCTTGTCGACCTACGCCTCGTACCTGCAGCGCCTCGCGGGCCTCGAGAGTTTGCGGGTTCTCGACGCGGGCGAGTCGGCACCACCCTCGGCGACCGCAGTGGTTGGCGCGATGAGGGTGCTCGTGCCGATGGCCGGACTCATCGACCCCAACGCCGAGGCCGTCCGCCTAGACAAACGAATCGCCAAGATCCGCGACGAGATCAAGCGCGCGACAGCCAAGCTTTCGAACGAGAACTTCGTGCGCAACGCGCCGCCTGAAGTGGTCACGCAAGAGAAAACCCGCATCGCCGACTTCGAGCGCACGCTCGCGAGTCTCGAAGGGCAGCTGCAACGCGTTCGCGAACTGCTTTGATCCTCCGCCGCGAGCGTCCATAGCGTGCTGCGCATTCTCCTCATCCTCGTTGGCCTCGCGCTCGTCGTGTTTTTTCTTTGGCGGCGATTCGGCTCGCGCAGGCGCGCCGATGACGGATTCGATACGCTCGCCCTGCCAAGACCCGAAATCGAGCGGCCTCAAGTGATGCAACGCGAGGTACCCCTTTGGGGGCGCCTGCCCGACCCGCTGAAAGACAAACTTTTGCCACGTGTCCGGGAATTCATCGAACGCATTCCCTTCGAGGGCGCACACGGCTTCGAGGTGACCGACGACATGCGCGTCGTGATCGCGACTCAGGCCTGCATCGTGACCTTGGGTCACGACGACTACCCGTTCGACGAGTTGCACGGCATCACGCTTCACCCCGACGAGTTCGTCGTCGAAGAGTCCGAAGAGGACGAGGAAACGGGTGTCGTCACCGAAGGGTATCGTGCGATATCCGGTCAATCGCAAGGCAGTGATCGAATCGTGCTGTCATGGCGAGATGTCGCGGAGGCGCGCACGAGGGACGACGGATACAACGTGGTGATCCACGAGGTGACTCACTTCCTCGAGCATAGCCATCCCGGCGGAGACCCTGCGGCCCGCGCGGCGCTGGAGGCGGCTTACGAGGCGCTCTGTGATGCCGTCGATCGCGGCGAGGACACCCTACTCGACCCGTACGGCGCCGAAGATCTCACCGAATTCCTGGCTGTCGCTGCAGAGTTTTTCTTTGAGCGATCCGAAGATCTCAGGGCGCGTCATCCGACGCTCTACGTGCTGCTGCGCGATTCGTTCCGACTCGACCCCGCGGCGTGGGCCACTAAGGATTCTTAGGCAGCGACTCGTCGTATTTGGACGGGTCCTTGGCCATTTCAGCCTTGAAGATTGGCTTGATCCTTTTGAGGTCAGCGACGTAATCGTCCGTCGGGAAAATCGGTGGCCCGAAGACCGCTCGACGACGAGAGAAGTCGAGCGCCACAGTCACGATCGGCACTCCCGCTCCGCGGGCGACGTGGTGAAAGCCCCGCTTCCAGTCACTGACCCGGCTGCGTGTCCCCTCAGGCGTGAGAGTCAGCACCATGCGGTCACGCTTCGCAAATTCGTCGATGTAGGCCTGTACGACGTTTCCGGCACGGGCACGGTCGATCGCCACGCCACCGAAATATCGGCCGATCGGCCCCAATGGGCCGCGTAATGCGGTGTTCTTGGCGAGCCAGATGGTCTCGAGCTGGAGCGCAAGGTAGACCATGAAGCCGATGATGAAATCCCAATTCGAGGTGTGCGGCGCCACGATCAGCACGAACTTGCGGAGGTTGGGCAAATTGCCCTCGATCCGCCAGCCAAAAAGACGCAGCACGAGCTGACCCACTCCGCGCCGCCACCAACTTTTGACCTGCGGCGTCTCGGGCGGCAGGTAGGGAAATCCACTCATCGACTCGGTACCTTCAACAACACGAGACCTCCTGCAATGAACAACACGACGAGCGAGGTGACGGACAAGCGAGAGTCTCCGGTGATCAGCGCCACCGAGGCGATCAGCATGGGGCCGATGAAACTCGCGAACTTGCCCATGAGATTGAAGAATCCGAAAAACTCCCCGCCCTTTCCTTCGGGAACGAGCCGACCGTAAAGTGACCTCGAGAGGCTCTGCACACCGCCCTGCACGAGTCCGACCACGACCGCCAATCCGAAAAACTCCACGACGGTATCGAGAAAGTACGCATAGAGGGTCGCCGAGAGATACACGATGATGCAAAGCAGGATGCCGCGCTTCGGACCCCAGCGATTGCCGAGCCAACCGAGTGCCAAGGCCGACGGAAACGCCACGAACTGAGTCAGCAACAAAGCCGCAAGCAGACTCGATGAGGGCAAGCCGAGTGCTACGCCGTAATCGACAGCCATGGTGTAGATCGTGTGGACCCCGTCGATATAGAGCCAATACGCGACCAGGAAAAGCGTGATATGCCGGTACTGCCCGATGTGCTGGATCGTCGTCTTGAGCTCGCGAAGTCCATCACGCGCTGCGGCAAAAAGACTCGAAGACGGCGCACGCGCCGGTTTTTCACGAACGTTGCGCGCAAGGGGCAGCGTGAAGAGAAACCACCATGCCGCCACGGTGAAGAACGAGAACTGTACGGCCTCCGCTGCGCTCTCGAGACCAAACCACTGTGGGTTCAAGGTCATGAGCACGTTGATCGCGAACAAGAGACCGCCCCCGAGATAACCCATGGCGTACCCGAATGCCGACACCTGGTCGAGTTCGTTTTCGGAAGCTACGTCGAGCAGCAAGGCGTCGTAGAACACATTGGCCGCATTGAAGCCGATACCCGCCATGACGAAGCATGCTGCCGCCCACCACCACTCGCCCTGACCGATGAAGCCGAGTGAGGCGGTACCGATCACTCCCAGCGTCGACCACATGACGAGCTGACGCTTTCGACCCGCCGTTCGATCGGCGATCGCACCGAGCACCGGTGCGAGCACGGCGACGATAATTCCGGCGATGCCGTTGGCAAAGCCCAACCGCGACGTGCTGATCGTGGGATCGACGCCCGTGCTCCAGAACTGCTGAAAGAAGACCGGGAAAAACCCGGCGAGCACGGTCGTGGCGAACGCGGAATTGGCCCAGTCGTACAGCGCCCAGGATACGGTATCGCGGCGCTTGTACGGACTCGTCATGTCAGTGGGCCTGCTCGCGAGTTTCTCGGAATACGATGTCTGGCCAACGCTCGATAATCAGACCGAGATTGACCCTCGAGGGAGCAAGATATACGAGCGCGCCGCTGTGATCCACCGCGAGGTGATCGTAGGCCTTGGTTTTGAACTCCGCGAGCTTGCGCTCATCCTCGCAATAGACCCATCGGGCGGTATGGACGCCGATCGGCTCGAAGTTGCACTGAACCGAGTACTCGTCGGCCAACCTGAACGCTACCACCTCGAACTGCAGCTGCCCGACAGCCCCCAGGATCTGATCGTTGTTACGCAGCGGCCGGAACAATTGCGTTGCACCCTCCTCGCACAGCTGACCGAGTCCCTTCGACAAGGCCTTCATCTTGAGCGGATCTTTGAGGACCGCGCGACGGAAGAGCTCGGGTGCGAAGTTCGGGATGCCGGTGAACCCCAACTCCTCGCCCTCGGTAAAGGTGTCGCCGATGTTGATGGTGCCGTGGTTGTGCAGTCCGATGATGTCGCCGGCATAGGCATCTTCGGCCGCCGATCGATCGGAGGCCAAAAAGGTGAGCGCATCGGCGATGCGAACGTCTTTGTCGAGGCGGACATGATGCAGTTTCATGCCTCGCGTGTATTTGCCGGAGCACAACCTCAGGAAGGCGATGCGATCGCGATGCGCCGGGTCCATGTTCGCTTGGATCTTGAACACGAACCCCGTGAGCTTCGATTCCGTCGGCGCGACCTCTCGCTGCCGAGTCGCACGCGGCAAGGGCCCGGGTGCATGACCCGTGAACGCCTTGAGCAGTTCCTCGACCCCGAAGTTCGCGATGGCCGAGCCAAAGAATACGGGCGTCTGACGCCCGGCCAGATACTGCTCGAGATCGAACGCCTGCGTCGCACCACGCACGAGCTCGATCTCCTCGTCGAAGGCATCGGTCTGGTCGCCGAGCAGTTCACGACCCGCATCGCTGTGCAGACCGTCGATCACCAGATTTTCACCGGCCCGCCCTCGCTCGCCGGCTTGATAAACGTAGATTCGATCCTCGAGAAGGTGGTAAATGCCCTTGAGTTCGCGACCCATGCCAATGGGCCAGGTGACCGGTGCCGTGGAAATCCCCAGCACTTTTTCGATCTCGTCGAGAAGCTCGATGGGTGCACGACCGTCCCGGTCTAGCTTGTTGATGAACGTCATGATGGGGGTTGCACGCAGTCGGCAAACTTCCATCAGTTTGATGGTGCGCTCCTCGACGCCCTTCGCACAGTCGATGACCATCAAGGCCGAGTCGACAGCCGTCAACGTTCGATAGGTGTCTTCGGAAAAATCCTCGTGACCCGGCGTATCGAGCAGATTCACGATGCAATCACCGTACGGAAACTGCATGACCGATGACGTCACGGAAATTCCGCGCTGCTGCTCGAGACGCATCCAGTCGGAGGTCGCGTGCCGCGCCGCCTTGCGACCCTTCACCGTGCCCGCGAGCTGAATGGCGCCACCGAACAAGAGCAACTTCTCGGTGAGCGTGGTCTTGCCCGCGTCCGGGTGGGAGATGATCGCGAACGTGCGGCGCCGCGCGACTTCGTCGCCAAGAATCATGAGAAAGCCTTGCAGTTAGGGATTGAGTGCGAGCCGCATCACCACCGCGTCTTCGCGGCCGTTGTCGGCTTGGTAGTACCCGCGACGGATTCCGACTTGCTGAAATCCGGCGGACTGATAGAGACGGACGGCACCGACGTTACTCGGCCGTACTTCGAGGAAGAGATCGGCCGCGCCACTCGCGCGCGCGAGGTCGGTGAGATGCATCAGCATCTTGCCGCCCATGCCGCGACACCGATACTCGGGTCGGATGCAGAGGTTGAGGATATGCGCTTCGCCTGCCCCGACGCTCACGATGCCGTAGCCCACGAGGAGGCCGTCGACATCGGCCACGCGGCAGATGTACCCCGCGCGCAGACAATCGCGAAAGATGCCCTCTCTCCACGGATAGGCATAGCCCGCCCGCTCGGTCTCGGCGACCGCCGGGACGTCGTCCTCCAGCATTCGCCGGAAGCCGAATTTCGGGATGGGTAAACCTTTGAGTACGGTGGCCATCGTGTTCGTTGCAGGACGCCTTACGCCCCGACATTCAGCTCTGCGAAGATCCGACGCGCAAATTTGAGGTCTTCCCAAGCCTTTCGCTTTTCGCTGGGGCTACGCAACAGATAGGCAGGATGATACGTGACGATGACCGGCGTGTTGAGAGCGCCGAATCGATGCACGCTGCCCCGCAATTTGCCGAGAGGCGCTTCCGTGCCGAGGAGGTTTTGGGCCGCCACCCGCCCGAACGCCAGGATGATCTTCGGCTGGACGAGCGCCACCTGCCGGTGAAGGTATGGCAAGCACTCGGCCACTTCTTCGGACTTGGGGTCGCGATTGTCGGGCGGCCGGCATTTGAGGACGTTGGCGATGAACACCGTCTCGCGAGGCAGATCGATTGCCGCGAGCATGGCATTCAGCAGCTGGCCGGCGGCGCCGACGAACGGCTCACCCTCGCGGTCCTCATCAGCGCCCGGGGCCTCACCGACCACCATCCAATGCGCGGCCATATCGCCGACGCCGAACACCGTCTGGGTTCGTGTCTGGTGCAAGCCGCAGCGCTGACACTCTCGAACACAGGCTCGCAACGCGGACCAGTCGAGCTCGCCGACCGAGGTAGTCGTACCGACCGATATGGCCGCGCCAGACAAATCGGTGGCGGCCACCTCAGGCGCAAGCGGCATCGCCCGGCGCACCCATTGATCGATTCCGAGCGCATCGAGATAGCGCGCCCGGCGCTGGTCGTCAGTCATTTCCCGTCCGACGCAGGCGCCGGATGACGTACATCACCGGCGCGAGCAGTACGTAGATCGTGAACAGGACCAACAACATCGTCGGCGGCTCGGCGGCCACGAGCGCCAATGAAATCGGCACGATCACGAAGTAGAAAAACTTCATGCGTGCGTTCCAATCGATTTGTTTGACGCTCGGATAGGGAATGCCCGAGACCATCATGATGCCGGCGAAGAGACAGACGACGAAGGTGAGCACGAGTCCGAGGAGCTCGAGGTCGTACCACTCGCTCGAGAACCAGACGAAGGCCGCCACGAGCCCTGCAGCCGACGGGCTCGGCAGACCCTCGAAGTAACGTTTGTCGACGGTCGCGGCCCGCGCATTGAATCGCGCGAGTCGCAGCGCTGCACAGGCAACATAAAAGAACGATGCGATCCAACCGAATCGGGCCCAAGCCGTTCCGTACTCGGCGATCGCGGCGAACCCCCACTTGTAGGCGACCAGGGCCGGAGCCACCCCGAAGGCCACCATGTCGGCGAGGCTGTCGTACTCCTTGCCGAATACGCTTTCGGTACGCGTCCAGCGGGCGACACGACCATCGAGACCATCGAAGATCAAGGCGAGGAAAATCGCTGCGCTCGCTCGACCGAACTCGCCATTGATCGCCGAGACAATGGCGAAGAACCCGCAGCCCAAACAGGCCGTGGTCAGTAGATTGGGCAGCAGGTAGATACCCCGGCGTGGGCCGGAAGGGGGCTGCGAAGCACTCTGGGGGCTCGTCAAGGGCCGGGAACTCCCGTGGGGCACGAAAAACCGCGTCATCATAGGGGTCGGAACCTTTCGGGACAATCTCTGCGCCCGTAAAATGGCGCACCTTCATCCGACGAGAGCTCCGCCCCCTCATGCGCTGGTCCCGATATCCGATCAATACCGTCAAGGAAACCCCCTCGGAAGCCGAGGTCATCAGTCACCAGCTTATGCTGCGTGCGGGTCTCATCCGCCGCCTCGCTGCGGGGATCTACACCTGGACCCCCTTCGGTCTTCGTGCCCTGCGAAAGGTCGAGCAGATCATCCGTGAGGAGATGGACCGTGCCGGCGCCCTCGAGGTACTGATGCCGGCCGTCCAACCCGCCGAGCTTTGGCAGGAATCGGGTCGGTGGGAGCAATACGGCCCAGAGTTGTTGCGTCTGAAGGACCGCCACCAGCGCGACTTCGTGATCGGACCCACGCACGAGGAAGTCATCACCGATCTTGCACGCCGCGAACTCAAGAGCTATCGCCAACTGCCGGTAAACTTCTATCAAATCCAACTCAAGTTCCGCGATGAGATTCGCCCCCGCTTCGGCGTGATGCGAGGCCGAGAGTTCATCATGAAGGACGCCTACTCCTTCCATCTCGATCAAACCTCGCTGCAAGAAGGCTATGACCTCATGCGCGATGCCTATGTTCGAATGTTCACACGCATGGGGCTCGAGTTCCGTCCTGTGAAAGCCGACACGGGCTCGATCGGCGGCACGGCCTCCGAGGAGTTTCAGGTGCTCGCCGATTCCGGCGAAGATGCGATCGCAGTCTCCGACGGCGCCGATCAATACGCCGCCAATCTCGAACTGGCGCCCGCGCTGCCGCCGTCCGAGCCGCGTCCCGTCGCGACGGCATCGATGCAAAAAGTCTCGACGCCGGGACACAAAACCATCGAAGACGTCGCCGCATTTTTGAACGCGCCGACACGGCGAACCCTGAAACTTTTGATGGTCGAGGGTAGCGAAGGCGGTGTGGTCGCATTCGCCATCCGAGGCGACCACGAACTCAATGCCATCAAGGCGCAGAAACTGCCGGGTGTGGCGAGCCCCTTGCGCATGGCCTCGCGCGAGGCAGTACTCGCGGCGACAGGCTGTGAGCCGGGCTTCCTCGGCCCCGTCGGACTCAAGTGCCCGCTTTATGCCGACCACTCGGCACTCGCCCTCGCCGACTTCATTTGCGGAGCGAACGAGGTCGACCATCACCTCACAGGCGTGAACTGGGCACGCGACCTGCCGGAACCGACACCGGCCGATCTGCGTAACGTCGTCGAAGGCGATGCGAGCCCGGGCGGCGATGGCCAACTGCGCATCCGTCGCGGCATCGAGGTCGGGCACATCTTCCAGCTCGGCCGAAAGTACAGCGAGGCGATGCAGGCGGCCGTGCTCGATGAGGCCGGCAAACCCATCGTCATGTTCATGGGTTGTTACGGTATCGGCGTGACGCGCATCGTCGCGGCAGCCATCGAACAAAACCACGATGCCGCCGGCATCATATGGCCCGAACCGATTGCGCCGTTCACCGTGGTACTCGTGCCGCTCAATGCCGCCAAGTCCGAGAAAGTCCGCGCACTCTCCGAGCAGCTTTACGCCACGCTTCAGCAGGCCGGCCTCGATGTGCTACTCGATGATCGCGATGCGCGACCCGGCGTGAAGTTCGCCGATGCCGAGCTCCTCGGCATTCCACATCGACTCGTCATCTCGGATCGCGGCATCGACTCGGGCAAGCTCGAATATCGTCATAGGCGCGCGAGTGCCAACGAAGATTGGCCGGCCGACGAAGTCGTCGATCGACTGATCGCGGCACACGCGAAGGCCTGACGGAGGATCATCCGATGAGCCAATCAGAGATTCTGGTGGTCTATCACTCGCGTCACGGAGCGACCGCGGAACTCGCGCGTCACATCTGCCGAGGGGTCGAGTCGATCGACGGCGCAGTGGCCACGCTGCGCAGCCTGCCGGTCGTATCGGCCGAGAACGAGCGCCCCGTGCAACAAGTGCCCGAGTCGGGCGCCCCGTGGGCCACTCTCGATGACCTGCGACGCTGCGACGGACTCCTGCTCGGCAGCCCCACTCGCTTTGGCAACATGGCGGCTCCCGTCAAACATTTCCTCGATTCGACGAGCGGACTCTGGGCGGACGGATCCCTGATCGGGAAGCCCGCCGGTGTTTTCACGGGCAGCAGCAGCCTGCATGGCGGCCAGGAGAGCACACTGCTCTCGATGATGGTACCGCTCATCCATCACGGCATGATGATCGTCGGTATTCCATTTTCGGAATCCGCCCTCTCGAGCACGCGATCGGGTGGAACCCCGTACGGCGCCTCGCACTTCACGCCCTACGGCAAACCCACGGCATTGACCGATGAGGAAAAAACGCTGGCGCAGGCGCATGGCGCTCGGGTGGCCGAGATCGCCCTCGCCCTCAAGGCTCGCCGAGGATCTCGCGAACGAACGGCACGGTGAGCCGACGCTGAGCGCTCAACGACGCGATATCGATGTCGTCGAGCAGCTTGCCGAGCGAGCGCATGTCTCTCGGAAATCGGCGCAGCAGATAACGAGCGGTGTCATCCGGTAGTTCGAGTCCGCGTTGCGCGGCACGCAATCGCAGTGCCTCGTGCTGACCCGATTCATCGAGCGCCCGTATCTGGAAAATCTCTGCTGCGCCGAAACGTGAAGCAATGTCGGCCAGTCCCCAGCGCAACGCCCCGGGCGCACCTGAAGCGGTGGCGATGATGCGACCGCCCTGCTCCTCGATTCGGCGATACGCGATGAAGAGCGCCTGTTCGATCGCCGGCACTCCGAGACCAGACTCGACATCGTCGAGGCAAAGTAACTCGACGCCGAGGGCGCCACCCAGGAAATCGCCCGTCGCCTCACCGAGCTCACGCAACGGCAGGTAAGCGATCCGCGATCCGAGCGGTGCGGCGGCACACGCCGCCTGCAAGAGGTGTGTTCGACCCGAGGCCTCGGCACCCCAAAGCCACAGCACGGCGCGTTCGCGCTGAGAGGCAACCCGCTGCAACCTCTCGACGGGCTCGGTATTCATCCCCGTCACGAACGTCGCAAACGTCGCCCGCTCGCGCAGCTGAACACTCAACGGGAGCTGCTGCATGGTCACGACGAGCGCGGCGCCGGCAAGTGCGCCCAGGCGCGGACGAATGAGCGTCGCGCATAGTCGATACCCGAGAGCACCGTCGTCACGAAGGTCACGACAGCGAGGATCAGGGCGAGGATTTCGGGGATCAAAGATAGCGCCGCGTTCAACATCGCCACGATGACGACGATGATCTGCAGCATCGTGTTCACCTTGGAGAGCGTGCTCGGATTGCCCTCGATGCGACCGAACCACAGTCGATAGATCAACGCCCCGCCTCCGAGCATGAGATCGCGCGCGACAGCCGCTGCCGCGAGCCAAACCGGAATGAGCCCCTGCCATGTGCAGGCCAGAAATGTCGCCACCAGCAGGATCTTGTCGGCGATCGGGTCGAGGATGCGTCCAAGGTCCGACGCCCACCCATTGCGCTTGGCGAGATAACCGTCGACCCCGTCTGAAATGGCGGCGATGGTGAAGAGTACGAGCGCGAGGACCTCATCGCCGCGATCGATGGCGAGTACGGTGGGGATCGTCAGGACGATCCGCAGCACACAAATGGCGTTAGGTAGATGACGAAGCAAGGCGGACTCTCTGTTTTCGGGACTCAGCGCCCGTAGCGATATCTCGGCGGCGAATCACGCCCCGACTCGCGACGCAAAAGAGGTTGGGATGCGAGCGCCTCAGCAAGCCCGGCCGCTCCGCCGGCCACTTCGATGCGATACAGCGCGCCATCGCCCTCCGCAGCCACGAGCTCGGCGGACTTCACCGCAGGCAGCGCCGTCAGCATACGCCGAATATCCGCATAATCTTTGAGCGTCAGCACACCGCCGATACGAACTTCCGTTTCGGACACCGGTTGAGTCACCGTAGCCAAAGAATTGAGCGCGAGCACATCCGCCGCGCCCTCGACGCCCGCGGTCGCCCCGCCCTGGAAGACCGTGGCGGTCGTCCCATCGAACAAGGTCCACTGCCATTCAGCACCATCGGCTTCGCCGATGAGCGCCATGTCGGCCCCGCCACGACGAGCAGCATCGAGTGCCGCCTCGGGAGTCACTGTCCGTCCCGGCACCAAACCCACCGACGCTGCGGTGCTGAGCCGCAGCGGCAAACCGCGCTCACTCGCGGCACGCTCGAGACTGGCCCGCACCTGCGCAGGATCTGCCCCGGAAGGCGCAGCGGTGACCGCCCCGAGCACGAGGGGGCGCTCACGCGACCAGACCGGCTGCCCTAGCCCCTGCATCGCACGTTCGATCGCCACCGCATCGAGCGTGATGCGCGCTGCGTTGCCGTTGGCTGGCGGTCGCACGATTTGGACATAGCGCCTTGCCTCGCGTACCAAGGGTTCAAAGACCGGGTCGTCCGCGGCAGAACGCCGACCCGACAAGCGCACGAGCGCGATCCGCATGGCTTCCTGGAACGCCGCCTCGCCGGTGGATTCGACTTCGACTTCGCCGATCGCCACGCTCTGAGAGGCTGACGTATCCGGCGAACACGTCGCCGCGACGACGAGCAGCACCGCGGCGACGCAGCGCTGCAAATACTGGGAAAAGCTGGCGAATTCCGTGGTCATGCGTGAAGTCGCGTACAATATCACACCGTTTTTTGCCGCCCTGATACCCATGACCCAACCGCCAGAGAAGACCACGGGACTCACCTATCGCGATGCGGGAGTCGACATCGATGCCGGGGACGAGCTCGTCGAGCGCATCAAACCCCTCGTCAAGCGCGCGCAGCGTCCCGAAGTGCTCGCCGGTATCGGTGGATTCGGTGCGCTGGTCGAGTTGCCCGTCGGCAAATGGCAGCGGCCCGTGCTCGTGTCGGGCACTGACGGAGTCGGGACCAAGCTGCGCCTGGCCATCGATACGGGACGACACGGCACGATCGGGATCGACCTTGTCGGCATGTGCGTCAACGACGTCGCGGTGCAGGGTGCCGAGCCGCTCTTCTTCCTCGATTACTACGCCACCGGCAAACTCGATGTCGATGTCGCCGAAAGCGTGATCGCCGGCATCGTCGAAGGCTGTCGCCAAGCCGGCTGCGCCCTCGTCGGCGGCGAGACCGCTGAAATGCCCGGCATGTACCACGGCGGTGACTACGATCTCGCCGGCTTCTGCGTCGGTGTCGTCGAGAAAGACGCCATCATCGACGGCTCGAAGGTCGCGGCGGGGGACGCCGTGATCGGCCTCGCCTCCTCCGGCCCCCACTCGAACGGCTACTCCCTCATCCGACGACTCGTCAGTCTCGCCAAGGCCGACGACAAAACCACGGTTGACGGAACACCGCTCTTCGATCGGCTGCTCGCGCCGACACGCATCTACGTGCGCTCGATGCTCGCCCTCGCTCAGGCACTGCCAGTTCACGGATTTGCGCACATCACGGGCGGTGGCCTCACCGACAATATCCCGCGAGTACTGCCAGAGCACCTGGGTGTCACGCTTCAAAGAAAGACGTGGCATCGCGATCCCGTATTCGATTGGCTGCAGCAGACGGGCGGCATTGCCGACGCCGAGATGCACCGCACGTTCAATTGCGGCATCGGCATGGTAGTCATCGTCGCTCGTCCGAACGTGGACGCGGCGTTGCATCTGCTGCGATCGCAGGGCGAAACGGCAACGCTGATCGGCGAAGTGCGTCACGGCCACGGCGACGTCGTCATCGAGTGATGCCCCTGCCCGCGCGGCTCGTGGTCATGATCTCCGGCGCGGGCAGCAACCTGCTCGCCCTCGACGACGCTTGTCGAGGCGGACAGATCCAAGGCCAAATCGTTGGGGTACTTTCCGATCGCTCGAACGCTGCGGGACTCGACCGGGCTCGCACCCGCGGACTGCATGCCGAGGCCTTGCCCATCATGGCGGATGAGACGCGCGCCGCCCACGATGCGCGCCTGCTCGCAGCCGTCTCGACGCTCCAACCTGATTTTGTCCTGCTCGCCGGCTACATGCGCATCCTCGATGCGGCATTCGTTCACGCGCTGCAGGGCCGTCTGCTCAACATTCATCCGTCCCTACTGCCTCTATACAAAGGCCTGCACACACATCGGCGCGCCCTCGAAGCGGGTGATGACGCGCACGGCGCCACGGTCCACTTCGTGACGCCCGACCTCGACGGCGGACCACCGGTGCTGCAGGCGCGGATCAAAATCAGAGCGGGTGACGACGAGACGACCCTCGCCTCGCGGGTACAGCGCTGCGAGCACGTGATCTACCCGACCGTGGCGCAATGGTGTGCGACGGGTCGGTTGCGCTACCACGACGGCAAGCCCATGCTCGACGGACGCCCGCTCGATGAACCTGTTCGCCAGGATTTCGACTTTTGAGCCTCTCGTGAAAACGCTCGCGTTTATTGCTTCGGTTCTTGTCTCGGTCGCGCTGCCGATGGCCGAGGCTGTCGCATCCGATACGGAGCTTGCTCCGTTCAGCGTCAACTTCGAAGTCAACTTCAGAGGCATGAATGCAGGTACCGCGAGTCTCGAACTCACTCGAGACAACGGCGGTACGTGGCGCTACGTATCGCGCAACAATGCCCGCGGTCTGTTCCGCCTCGCGTTTCCTGGCGAGATCCGCCAGACGAGCGTGTTCTCGATCATCGACTCGGAGGTGAGACCCCTGCGTTACAACGCCGACGACGGCACCGACTCGAAGGAGCGGGACATCCAGCTGCAGTTCGATTGGAGTGCCGGGCGAGTGCGTGGGGTCGCAGAGAACGCTCGAGTCGACTTGCCGATTGAGAGCGGATTACAGGACGGCATGTCCGTTCAGATCGCGCTACTGCGAGCCCTCGCTCGGGGCGAGAGCCCGAGCGGTTTCCAACTCATCGACAAGGATGAGATCAAGGAATACGTCTACTCAGCCGAGAAACCGGTTCGACTGAAGACCGCAATCGGCGAACTCGACACCGTGGTTTGGAGCAGTCATCGACCCAACTCCAACCGTCTGACGCGGGTGTGGTATGCGCCGACCCTCGGCTACATGCCGGTGCAAGCCGAGCGCCGCAAGGGAGACAAGATCGAGTGGTCGATGCGCCTCAAGAGTTACCGGCGCTGATCGTTGGGCACGGCCGTTCGGTCGGCTCGCGACTCAAGTCCGCGGCAGTGTGACCCCTCGCTGACCCTGATACTTTCCTCCACGGTCTTTGTAGGACGTGGAGCACACCTCGTCGCTCTCGAAGAACAACATCTGCGCAACGCCCTCGTTGGCGTAGATCTTTGCGGGAAGCGTAGTGGTGTTCGAGAACTCCAGCGTGACGTGCCCTTCCCACTCAGGCTCGAGCGGCGTCACGTTCACGATGATGCCGCAACGCGCGTAGGTCGACTTGCCGAGGCACACGACGAGCACATTTCGCGGGATGCGGAAATATTCGACGGTGCGCGCCAGCGCAAAAGAGTTGGGCGGAATGATGCACACGTCCGAGTCGATGTCGACGAAGCTTTTTTCGTCGAAGTTTTTCGGATCGACGATGGTCGAATTGATGTTGGTGAATATTTTGAATTCTCGAGCGCATCTCACGTCGTACCCATAGCTCGACGTTCCGTAGGAGACGATGCGCCCCCCGTTGGCGGTGCGAACCTGACCCGGCTCGAACGGCTCGATCATGCCGTGCGAATCGGCCATGCGACGGATCCAGTGATCGGACTTGATGCTCATGTGTCCTCGACGATGATTTTTGGAAACGCAGCGCTGCGGTCTTTACCCCGCCGCGCAAGCTCGCCGGCCGTGCGCCGGGCGAGACGAAGATAGGCTTGGGCGCGGGCGCTCGCAGGATCGGCGACGACGCTGGGCTTGCCGCCGTCTGCCTCCTCGCGAATACGACCATCGAGCGGAAGCGAACCCAGCAATTGCACGCCATATTGCGACGCCATGCGCTCGCCACCGCCGGTGCCGAATACATGTTCGCTGTGCCCGCACTGGGAGCACACGTGCACTCCCATGTTCTCGACGATGCCGAGCACCGGCACGTTCACCTTCTCGAACATGCGTAAACCCTTGCGTGCATCCGCAAGCGCAATGTCCTGGGGCGTGGTGACGATCACGGCGCCCGCAACCGGCACACGTTGCGACAAGGTGAGTTGGATGTCGCCGGTGCCGGGGGGCATATCGACGACGAGATAATCGAGATCGCCCCAGTCGGTATCGGCCAATAATTGGTTGAGCGCCGAGGTGACCATGGGGCCACGCCAGACCATCGGCTGCTCCACGTCGACCAGAAAACCGATGGACATCGTGACGAGGCCGTGAGCACTCAACGGAATGAGACGCTTGCCGTCGCGTGACGACGGACGCTGGCCCTGCAGTCCGAGCATGATGGGCTGGCTCGGGCCGTAGATGTCGGCATCGAGCAAACCCACTTTCGCACCTTGAGCGGCCCATGCGAGCGCGAGATTGACGGCCACCGTGCTCTTTCCAACGCCACCCTTGCCGGAGGCCACCGCCACCACATTCTTGATGCCCTTGAGCGGCGTAAGACCACGCTGCACGGCATGCGAAGTGATGTTGGACTGCAGTTGCAATTCGAGCGCTGACGGAGCGAGATCGGCCTCGCCGAGGTGACGCTGCAGCGCAGATGAAAGCTCTTCGCGGTAACCGCCGACCGGCAGACCGAGCTCGAGCACCACGCGCACACCCGCTGCGGTCGTCTCCACGGCACGCACCGCTCGGGCTTCGGCCAGGGTCTGGCGTAAATTAGGCTCGAAATAGCGCCCGATTTCGGCCTCGAGCGCCGCCTGATCAAGGGGCTGGGACATGCCGCAATTCTAGCCGCTCGCGCGGCGGCGAGGCGGGTCGCTGTGCGATAATTTTCGGATGTCCCGGAAGATCCTCGTCACCAGCGCCCTGCCCTACGCCAACGGCCCCCTGCACCTCGGCCACATCATCGAGGCCGTGCAGACCGACATTTGGGTGCGCTTCCAGCGCATGCAGGGCCACGACTGCCTGTACGTGTGTGCCGAAGATACCCACGGTACCCCGATCATGATCAAGGCGCAGTCCGAGGGCATCACGCCCGAGGCGCTCATCGCCCGGGTCGCCGAAGAGCACCGCGCCGCGTATCAAGGCTTTCTCATCGGTCACGATCAGTTCCACTCGACGCACACGGACGAGAATCGCTACTTCACCGACCTGATGTTCGGTCGCCTGAAAGAGGCCGGCCACATCACGACCCGTAGCGTCCGACAGGCGTATGACGAAAAGGCCGGCATGTTCCTGCCCGATCGTTATGTGCGCGGCACCTGCCAGCGCTGCAAAGCCGTCGATCAATATGGCGACAGCTGCGAGGTCTGCGGCGCGACCTATGCACCTGCGGATCTCATCGACCCGAAATCGACGGTGAGCGGTACCACGCCGGTGTGGCGCGAGTCGGAACATATCTTCTTTTCTTTGGGCCGCTTCGAAGAAATGCTCCGCGAGTGGGTCCGCAGCGGATCGTTGCAAGAGTCCGTTCGCGCCAAACTCGACGAATGGTTTTCGACGGGGCTGCAGGACTGGGACATCTCGCGCGATGCGCCCTATTTCGGTTTCGAGATCCCGGGCTATCCCGGCAAGTATTTTTATGTCTGGTTCGATGCGCCCATCGGCTATCTCGGCAGCTTCAAGGCGTTATGCGATCGGCGCGGACTCGACATGCAGTCTTACCTTGCACCCGACAGCAAAGCCGAACTTCACCATTTCATCGGCAAGGACATCAGCTACTTCCACACGCTGTTTTGGCCGGCCGTGCTTTATGGGTCGGGCCTTCGCCGTCCGACCGCCGTGCATGTCCACGGGTTCCTCACGATCAATGGCCAGAAGATGTCGAAGTCGCGCGGGACTTTCATCACCGCGAATCGTTACCTCGAGCTGCTTCCGGCCGAACCCTTGCGTTATTACTTCGCGGCGAAACTCGGCCCCGGAGTGGACGACATCGATCTGTCGCTCGACGATCTCACCGCGCGGGTGAACTCCGACCTCGTCGGCAAGCTCGTCAACATCGCGAGCCGTTGCGCGGGATTCGTCGCGCGCGGCGGCGGAAAGCTTGCCGATCGCCTACCGGATCCCTCGCTGTACGCCGAGTTCACGGCGGCGGCACCGCGCATCGCCGCGCTCTACGAGCAGCTCGATTACGCCCAGGCCATGCGGGAGATCATGCTGCTCGCCGATCGAGCCAATCAGTACGTCGACACCCATAAGCCCTGGGCGCTCGCCAAAGACCCGTCAAAAGCGGACGAGACCCTCGGCATCGCGACCCAAGGCGTCAATTTATTTCGCGTGCTCATGGTATATCTCGCGCCGGTACTGCCCGACATGGCCTGCCATGCCGCCGGATTTCTCGGCGCGCCGTTGTCGCGTTTCAGCGAAGTCGACTCGCCGCTGCTCGGTACGCCACTTGCCGCCTATCAGCCGCTCGCGCAGCGACTCGATCCGAAAGTCGTGAACCAACTCGTTGCGACTCCGGCGCTAACCACAGCGACAACTACGACTACAGCGACAACGACGATGACAACGAATACAGCGACGGGAACGACAGCCAAACCGGTGACGCCCACTGCGGCCACTGCAGCAGGAGCGCCTTACGTGACCATCGACGATTTTTCAAAACTCGATCTGAGGGTTGCCAAAGTCACGGCTGCCGAGGCGGTCGAAGGCTCCGACAAACTGCTCAAGCTCACGCTCGATCTCGGTGGCGAGACCCGCACGGTGTTCTCGGGCATCCGCAAGTCGTACACACCCGAAAGCATGGTCGGTCGAAATGTGGTGATGATCGCCAATCTTGCGCCGCGCAAAATGCGCTTCGGGGTCTCCGAAGGCATGGTGCTGTGCGCCTCGGGTGAAGATGATCGCGTGTACCTGCTCTCCGCCGACGACGGCGTCGCAGGCGGCATGAAGATTTCCTGAGCACGCGAGGCGAGTCTCCTGTGATGCGCGCCGACGCCGACCGCATCCACGCGCTTCTGCCGCAGACCCAATGCACTCGCTGCGGCTATCAGGGCTGTCGTCCGTACGCTGAAGCCATCGCCGCGGGTGAGACCGGCATCAATCGCTGCCCGCCCGGAGGCGCCGCCACCATCGGCCGTCTTGCTGCCCTCCTCGAGCTTGATCCCCTGCCGCTCGATGAGACCTGCGGGACCGAGGGACCGCCGACCGTAGCCGTCATCGACGAATCGAAGTGTATCGGCTGCGCGCGCTGTCTGCCGCCCTGCCCGGTCGATGCCATCGTCGGTGCTCAACGGCAGATGCATACGATCATCAACGATCTGTGTACGGGCTGCGAACTCTGCATTGCGCCCTGCCCCGTCGACTGCATTCGCATCGTGCCGAGGGCCTCGCTAAACGCGCCCTCTGCGGAGCCCTCTGCCGAGAGCAACCTCCGCCGTTTCGAGTCGCATGAGGCTCGACGCGGGCTGCGCGAGGCGGAACGGAGACGACTGCTCGATGAACGCAAGCAGCGAGTCTCGCGACCACTCGCATGAAACCTGAACTTCGACAACAGATGTTCGAACGGCTGCGGGCGCGTAATCCGCATCCGACGACGGAGCTCGAATACTCGACCCCCTTCGAGTTGCTGGTCGCCGTGATCTTGTCGGCTCAGGCGACCGATAAAGGCGTGAACATTGCGACGCGCAAACTATTTCCCACCGCCAACACACCCGCGACGATACTGGCGCTCGGCGAGCCTGGGCTCACCGAGTTCGTCAAAACGATCGGTCTTTATAAAGGCAAGGCCAAAAATATCTTGGCAACTTGTCGACTGATCATCGAGCAGCACGACGGCGAAGTCCCAAGAACACGCGACGCACTCGAGGCTCTGCCGGGTGTCGGGCGAAAGACGGCTAACGTGGTACTCAATACGGCTTTCGGCGAACCCACCATGGCCGTCGACACGCATATCTTTCGGGTCGCCAACCGCACGGGACTCGCGCCGGGCCGAACGGTGCTGGCGGTCGAAAAAAAGCTGCTCAAGAACGTGCCTGCGGAATTTTTGAAAGACGCCCATCACTGGCTGATCTTGCACGGACGCTACGTCTGCAAGGCTCGGAAACCCAACTGCCCCGCCTGCCCGATCGCCGATCTCTGCAGCTACAAGCGAAAAACTCGCGCGGACGCCTGACATGCTCTTCGGTAACTCCAGAGATTCGTTACGCCGCGGTTGGCTTGAGGCATTCAAAAAATCTCAGGCCGGCGCACTCCTCACCGCGCTCGAAACGCAACTCGCTGATCTGATACGAGAGCATCCGGAGTATCACGCCTGGCTCGAGCACGGCGACGAAGCGCTCCATGCCGAGTTCTCACCCGAGAGCGGTGGCACAAACCCTTTTCTGCATCTGTCGATGCACCTCGCCCTGCGCGAGCAAGTGTCGACCAATCGTCCTCAAGGCATCGCTCGCATCCATGCCGCACTCGCCGCGCGCAGCGATGCGCACGACGCCGAACACCGCATGATGGAAGCCTTGGGAAAAGCGTTGTGGGAAGCACAGCGCGCCGGCCGCATGCCCGACGAACGCAGTTATCTCGAAGATCTCGAACGACTCGTCACTTCCGCTTCGGGACGTAAAGATCGGTAAGCGTTCCTTCGAAAGCCTCTGCTGCGAACGCGATCGACTCCGACAGGGTCGGATGCGGATGGATCGTCAGACCGACATCGGTTGCGTCGGCACCCATCTCGACGGCAAGAGCGACTTCGCCGATGAGCTCACCGGCGTTCGGGCCGACAATGCCGCCGCCGACCACTCGGTGAGTGTCTGGATCAAAGAGCAGCTTGGTGAACCCTTCGTCGCGACCCTGTGCGAGTGAGCGTCCGCTCGCCGCCCACGGAAACATCCCTTTTTGGACGGCGATACCTTTGGCTTTAGCCTCGGCCTCGGTGAGACCCGCCCAAGCAACTTCGGGATCGGTGTAAGCGACCGAAGGAATCACACGCGCATCGAACGCACGTTTCTCGCCCGCGATCACTTCGGCGGCGACCTTACCCTCGTGGGTCGCCTTGTGCGCGAGCATCGGCTGACCCACGAGATCGCCGATCGCAAAGATATGCGGCACGTTGGTACGCATCTGACGATCGACACGGATGAAGCCACGCTCATCGACGCTGACGCCGGCCTTGTCGGCATCGATCAGCGCACCGTTCGGCTTGCGGCCGACGGCGACGAGAACGCGGTCATACACTTGCGGTTCAGGCGCCCCCTCGCCCTCGAACTCGACTATCAAACCGTCCTTGAGCGCTGAAACGGCTTTCACCTTGACGCCGAGCATGACTTGTTCGTAACGCTTGCGCAGGCGTTTCTCGAGTGGCTTGACGAGATCGGGGTCAGCCCCCGGCATCAATTGCTTCATCACCTCGACCACACTCACTCGCGTTCCGAGCGCGTCGTAGACGCAACCCATCTCGAGGCCGATGATGCCGCCGCCGATGACCAGCAAGCGTTTCGGCAGCTCGCGCAATTCGAGCGCATCGGTCGAATCCATGACACGAGGATCTTGTGGCACGAACGGCAGTCGCACAGGTTCAGAACCTGCAGCGATGATGCAGTAGTCGAAACTGATCAGACTTGCACCGTCATCGCTTGCAGCTTCGATCACGCGGGGCGCGACGAAACGACCCGTACCGCGCATCACCGAGACCTTGCGTTGCTTGGCAAGTGTCTCGAGGCCGCCGGTGAGTTTTTTGACTACACCGCTCTTCCAGTTCCGAAGTTTGTCGGCATCGATTTTGGGAGCACCGAAGTCGATGCCGTGAGCGGCCATGGACGCTGCCTCGTCGATCACCTTCGCGGCATGCAGCAGCGCCTTGGAGGGAATACAACCGACATTGAGACAGACGCCCCCGAGTGTCGGCCAGCGCTCGATGAGCGTCACCTCGAGCCCGAGATCGGCGGCTCGGAAGGCCGCGGTGTAGCCGCCAGGCCCCGCGCCGAGTACGAGCACCTGAGTGTGCTTCGGGACGCCGGGCACAGGCCCGGTCTCGATCGCTGCAGAAGCCGCCGCGGGAGTTGCGGTAGGGGCTGCGGTAGGGGCTGCGGTCGGTGCTGCGGCAGACGTTCCGGCGGCCGCCGCTGAAGCGACCGTAGCCGATGCCGCAGGGGCGGCCGAGGCAGGCTTCGAGGGCGACGACGCCGCGGCCGCGCCTTCGGTCTCGATGCGCGCAATCACGGTGCCCTTGGAAACCTTGGCTCCCTTTGCCACCAAGATCTCAGTGAGACGCCCGCCCACCGGCGCGGGAACATCCATCGAAGCCTTGTCGGTCTCGAGCGTAATGAGCGGTGCCTCAGCCTCGACGGTATCGCCTGCACTGACGAGCACGTCGATGACCGGCACTTCGGCGAAGTTACCGAGATCGGGAACGGCGATGTCGATGACCTTCATCAGACGAGCGCCTCGGGTTTGCCGAGCGTCTCGGCGAGCCAGCTCGTGAAGCGAACGCCCTCGGCGCCATCGATCACGCGATGATCGTACGACAGCGAAAGTGGCAGCATCAGTCGCGGGATGAAGGCGCCGTCGCGCCAGAGCGGTTTCATCACGGAGCGCGACACACCGAGAATGGCGACTTCGGGGGCGTTGATGATCGGGGTGAACGCCGTGCCACCTATCCCTCCGAGGCTCGACACGGTGAAACACCCGCCCTGCATGTCCGCACCCGAGAGCTTGCCGGTTCGCGCACGCTCCGAGAGCGTCGCGAGGTCGTGAGCAATCGTGAAGAGATCCTTTTTATCGGCATCACGAATGACCGGCACCAGCAAGCCGTTCGGCGTGTCTGCAGCAAAACCGATATGACAATATTTTTTGAGGACGAGACTTTGTGCCGACTCGTCGAGCGACGCATTGAAATTCGGAAACTGCTTCAAGGCGCGCGCGCAAGCCGCCACGATGAACGCGAGCGGCGTGAGCTTGACCCCTTTCGCAGCCGCCTCGGCTTTGAGTGTCTGACGCTTGTCTTCGAGAGCGGTGATGTCCGCCTCGTCGAACTGCGTCACGTGCGGGATGTTGACCCACGAGGCGTGGAGGCGCGGCCCCGAAATACGGCGAACACGGCTGAGGGGCTGGGTGTCGATCGGTCCAAACGCGGCAAAATCGACGACGGGCACTTTGGGTAGCGCGGGAGCGGCGGCGGTAAAACCACCCTGCAACGCCTGCTTGACCCAGGCTTTGACGTCATCGTGGGTAATGCGTCCCTTGAGACCCGAGCCGCGAACCCGACCGAGATCGACTCCGAGCTCCCGAGCGAGGCGACGCACGGAGGGGCCCGCATGGGCCCGCGAGAAGCCCGCCTCTTGGATGGGCGCAAGATCGGTGCGAGCGCCCGGGATCACCGCTCCGGCGGACGACGGTGCCAAGTCGGGCTGTACAAACGCAATGGGCTTCGCAGCAGCAACGGGTGGAGGCGCCACCGGCGATGCGGCAGGCGGCGTCGATACCGGCTTGACCGCCTCGGCGGCCCCGGCCGCGACGGCAGACTCAACAGCTTCGATCACGGCGGCGAGATCGCCGGTGTTCACCTTGGCACCGCGCTCGATGTGCAACGACTTCAGAACACCTGCGGAGGGCGACGGCACATCCATCGTGGCCTTTTCGGTTTCGAGCGTGGCGATCGGCGTGTCGACCTCCAGCGTATCGCCCGGTTTGACGAGCAATTCGATGACCACGACGTCCTTGAAGGAACCGAGATCGGGAACGCGTATTTCTTTGAGTGCCATGATCTTTGAGTCCGTCAGCTGACGAGCGGATCAGGTTTCGCCGGGTCGATGCCCAGCGTTTCGATGGCCCGCTCTGCAACCTCGATCGAGATCCGCCCGTCGTCGGCCAAGGCTCGAAGCGTTGCCAGAACGACGAAACGGTGATCGACTTCGAAGTGGTAGCGCAGCGCTTCTCGCGCATCCGAGCGGCCGTAACCGTCCGTGCCGAGCACGACGTAGCGTCCCGGCACCCATTGGCGGATTTGATCGGGCACGTTGCGCACGTAGTCGCTCGCGGCGACGAACGGACCCTCGAACGACGCCAAGGTGGACGCGACGTAGGGCACGCGGGGCGCCTCGCCGGGGTGCAAGAGATTCCAGCGCTCGCACTCGAGCGCATCGCGTCGCAACTCGTTCCAGCTCGGCGCAGACAGCACGTCGCTCTCGATGCCGTAGTCCGCAGCCAACTTCTCGGCCGCCTTGATGACCTCGCGCAGGATGGTCCCCGAACCGAGCAACGTCGCCTTCGCTTTTGCCTTGCCCTTCGGCTTGACGGTGGAGAATTTGTAGAGCCCTTTGAGAATGCCCTGCTCCGCGCCTTGCGGCATGGCCGGCATGGCGTAGTTCTCGTTCATCACCGTCACGTAATAGAACACCGGCTCGCCTTCGGCATACATGCGGCGCATGCCATCCTGGATGATGACCGCCACTTCGTAGGCGAAGGTCGGATCGTACGAGCGGCAGTTGGGCACCGTCGTGGCGAGCAACTGGCTATGACCGTCCTGATGTTGCAGGCCCTCGCCCGCAAGCGTGGTGCGACCGGCCGTTGCACCGAGCAGGAAGCCTCGCGTCTGCATGTCGCCCGCGGCCCAGATGAAATCACCGACGCGCTGGAACCCGAACATCGAGTAAAAGATATAAAAGGGCACCATGTTGATGCCGTGGTTCGTATAGGCCGTGCCCGCCGCCATCCAGGAGCACATGGCTCCGGCTTCGTTGATGCCCTCTTCGAGGATCTGCCCTTTCTTGTCCTCGCGATAGGACATCAACTGATCGGCATCTTGCGGCGTGTAGAGCTGCCCGACCGAAGAGTAGATACCGATCTGCCGGAACAATCCCTCCATGCCGAACGTTCGCGCTTCGTCGGGAACGATGGGCACGATGTGCTTGCCGATTTGTTTGTCTTTGAGGAGCGTGGTCAGCAAGCGCACGAAGGCCATGGTCGTCGAGATCTCGCGGCCTTCGCTGCTCTCGAGCAAGGGCTTGAAGGCTTCAAGCGGCGGCACGGCGAGCGGCGCGGCCATGCGTCGACGCGCCGGCAAATAGCCGCCGAGCGAGACACGACGCGTGCGCATGTAGCGCATCTCGTCGCTGTCTTCTTCGGGCTTGCAGAAGGGCAGCCGCGCGATTTCGTCGTCCGACACCGGTATGTTGAACCGGTCTCGAAACTCGCGCAGATCGTCGTCCGAAAGCTTCTTTTGCTGGTGCGTGACCATCTGGCCTTCACCGGCCTTGCCCATGCCGAATCCCTTGACGGTCTTGGCGAGGATCACCGTGGGCTGACCCTTGTGCTGCATTGCCGCGGCATAAGCCGAAAACACCTTGCGCGGGTCGTGACCGCCTCGATTGAGACGCCAGATTTCCTCATCCGACATGTTGGCGACCATCGCCTTGAGCTCGGGGAACTTGCCAAAGAAATTCTCGCGCGTGTACGCGCCACCCTTCGCCTTGAAGTTTTGATATTCGCCGTCGACGCACTCTTCCATGACGCGACGCAGCAAGCCGAGATTATCCTTGGCAAGCAGCGGGTCCCAACGCGAACCCCAGAGCACTTTGATGACATTCCAACCCGCCCCGAGGAAGGCCGCTTCGAGCTCCTGGATGATCTTGCCGTTGCCGCGCACAGGTCCGTCGAGACGCTGCAGATTGCAGTTGATGACGAAGACGAGATTATCGAGCTTCTCGCGCACGGGCATGGTCAGCGCGCCCATCGACTCGGGCTCGTCCATTTCACCGTCGCCGAGGAAGGCCCAAACCTTGCGATCCGAGGGAGTCACGAGGCCGCGATGCTCGAGGTAACGCTGGAAGCGCGCCTGAAAGATCGCCTGCATCGGGCCGAGCCCCATCGACACCGTGGGGAACTGCCAGAAGTCCGGCATGAGCCAAGGATGCGGATAAGACGACAGACCATCGCCGGCGACTTCTTGCCTGAAGTGGCGCAGCTGGTCTTCGGTCAAACGCCCTTCGAGATAAGCACGTGCATAAATGCCTGGTGATGCGTGCCCCTGAACGAAAATCATGTCGCCCGGGTGCTCGGCCGTCGGTGCGCGCCAGAAGTGGTTGAAGCCCACTTCGTAGAGCGTCGCGGCCGATGCATACGTTGCGATATGACCGCCGTACTCTGACGAGATGCGATTCGCCTGCACGACCATCGCCATCGCATTCCAACGGATGTACGCCTCGATGCGACGCTCGAGTTCGCGGCTCCCCGGGTAATCCGGCTGCTGTCCCGTCGAAATGGTGTTGAGGTACGCGGTGTTCGGCTTGAACGGCAGATAAGCGCCCGATCGACGCGTGTAGTCGATCAGTCGCTCAAGCAAAAAATGGGCGCGCTCTGGACCATGCGCCTTGAGTACGGAGTCGATGGACTCCAACCACTCCCGGGTTTCGCCCGGATCGATATCGGCTCTCGGACTTTCGGACATACCCCCCGTCCTGCATTCCGTGCTTGTGAAAAACCGTATGTTAACTTGTCGGAGCCGTCTCGGGGGAGCGGTAAGCGTGTGCTAGCATCCCCGCCCCCATGACCGTCGAAATCACCCTGCGTCGCCCCGACGACTGGCATGTGCACTTGCGCGACGGCGAGGCTCTCGCGTCGGTGCTTCCGCACACGGCGAAACAGTTCGCTCGCGCCGTCGTCATGCCCAACCTAAAGCCTCCCGTCACCACGGTCGCGCTCGCCCGGTCGTATCGCGATCGCATTCTCGCCGCCCGGCCGTCGGGCAGCGATTTCGAGCCTTTGATGACGCTGTATCTCTTCGACAAGATGCCCGCCGAAGAAATCGATCGCGCCAAGGCCGCTGGTTTCATCGCGGGTTGCAAATTGTATCCGGCCGGTGCGACCACCCACTCCGATGCCGGCGTCACCGATATCCGACATATCGATGCCGTGCTCGCACGCATGGCCGACCTTGGTGTCGTGCTGCAAGTGCATGGCGAAGTCACTCACGAGCATGTCGATATCTTCGATCGCGAGGCGCGGTTCATCGACGAAGTGCTCGCGCCGCTCGTCGAGCGACATCCAACGCTCAAAGTGGTGTTCGAACACATCACCACTCGCGCCGCCGTCGATTTCGTCGTGGGTGCCCGAGCCGATGTAGCCGCCACCATCACGCCGCAGCACTTGCTATTCAACAGAAACGAGATCTTTCGCGGCGGCATCCGCCCTCACTTCTATTGCCTGCCAGTTCTCAAGACCGAGCCGGACAGACAATCTTTGATCGAGGCGGCAACGGGTGGAAATCCGCGGTTTTTCCTCGGCACCGACAGCGCGCCGCATACGCGCGGGAGCAAGGAATCCTCTTGTGGCTGCGCCGGTATGTATTCGGCCCACGCGGCGCTCGAGCTTTACGCCGAGGCCTTCGAAGCAGCCGGAGCACTCGACAAATTCGAGGGCTTTGCCTCGCACTTCGGTCCCGATTTTTACCAGATGTCGCGCAACGCTGGCACGATCACGCTGCGTCGCGAGGAGTGGTACGTACCCGGCACTTACGCCTTCGCGGGCGATGTCGTGGTTCCGATGCGCGCCAACGAAACACTTCGCTGGCGAATGGTCTCCTCGTGAGCACCTCCGTCCCGAGTCTCGCTCGCCGATTCCGAGGCTTTCTTCCTGTCGTCATCGACGTCGAGACCGGCGGACTCAACGCTCCGAAAGACGCTTTGCTCGAGATCGCGGCGGTTCTCATCGAGATCACGCCTGAGGGTTTGCTGACTCGCGGCGAAACGCACTCGTTTCATGTCAAACCCTTCGAAGGGTCGAACATCGAGCCCGCCTCGCTTGCCGTGACGGGCATCGACCCCTTCCATCCACTGCGTCCCGCCATCGACGAAAAGGATGCGCTGACGCGCATCTTCAAGGAAGTACGTGAAGCCGTGCGCCGACACGGCTGCAAGCGCGCGATTCTCGTCGGGCACAACGCGTCGTTCGATCTCGGGTTTTTGAATGCCGCCGTGGCCCGCACGGAGATCAAGCGCAACCCTTTTCATCCGTTCTCGAGTTTCGATACGGTCACGCTCGCAGGCGCAGCGCTCGGTCAGACGGTGCTCGCCAAGGCGGCACTGGCAATCGGAATCGAGTGGGATTCTTCGGCCGCGCATGCCGCGGCCTACGATGCGGAGCGTACCGCAGACATCTTTTGCAAAGTGTGCAACGACTGCCAGCCGAGCTTTCTGGCTGCGGAACAACGTGCGCGAGCAATGGGTTGGATCGACGAGCCGAACGGCGACAGCGGCCCCACCTCGCCCGTCGCCGACGAAAACAACCCCTGAAATTTACGCGAGCGCGCCAGCTTCGCCGAGAAGGGTCTTCAGTTCGCCGTTGTGATACATCTCGAGTGCGATGTCGCAGCCACCGATCAGCTCGCCTTTGACGTAGAGCTGCGGGTAGGTCGGCCAGTTCGAGTAGCGCTTGAGCGCTTCGCGCAGTTCGGAATCTTCAAAGATATTGACGTGATGGAATTTGGCGCCGCACGCACGCAGTGCGCCGACGGTCTGCGCCGAAAACCCGCATTGCGGGAAATCGGGAGTGCCCTTCATGAAAAGCACGACCGGAGCCGCCTCCAATTGGGCCTTGATTCTTTCGGTGACATCCATCGCGATCAACCTCCTGAAAACGTGCGTCGCGGCTGCTTGCCGACGCGTCGCTGCTCGAGTTCTCGAAGCAGATCCCATTGCTGCTCGGCAGTCATGCGAATCCAGCCCGCGATTTCGTCGCGCGTGCGCAAACACCCGGCACAATGCCCTGAGTGATCGAGCGCACAAACACTGATGCACGGCGACATCGGCCGCGCACGCCGGGCTTCTGAGCCAGCATCCGCCATAAATCCCTTCCTTGGGTTGCCCGAGCAGGGCTAATGCGTTGAATTATGGGGGTTCGTCCCCTATTCTTCAAACTCGATCGATCCTTCACCTGTTGGAGCGTAAATACCAATGAAAAACCCACTCGACAGTGTTGGCGCAACCGTCACACTCGGCGTCCTGTTCTCCATCATCGTGATGGTCCTGCCCGGCACGCCCGGGGGCGAGTTCAACAACCTCGGACTCGGTCGGTGGCTGCACATCGTCACCGGAATTTTCTGGATCGGACTGCTCTACTACTTCAACGTCGCCCAGATCCCTGCACTCGCTGCAGCCAACGCCGATCAAGGCGGCCCGGGCGGTGCTGGCATCGTCAAATACGTCGCTCCTCGCGCTTTGCTCTGGTTTCGCTGGATGGCGCTCGCCACCTGGATAACGGGCGGGTGGCTGCTCGGTGGACGCTTCATGGACGCCTTCACGCTGCAGGAAGGCAGCGTGGTCATCGGCATCGGCGCGTGGCTCGGCACCATCATGTTGTTCAACGTGTGGGTGTTGATCTGGCCGAACCAGAAAAAGGTCATCGGCGTCGTGCCCGCCACCGACGAAGAGAAGGCCAAGGCGCGCCGCACGGCCACCCGCACCTCTCGCGTCAACTTCCTGCTGTCCTTCCCCATGCTGCTCTGCATGGGCGGTTCGGCTCACGGTCTGCCGTTCTAAATTACAACGACTCCGGCGTGGGGTAGCGGATGACCCTTTGCGGGTTTCCGCGCTCCACGCACTCTGGTGAAGGCTTTCCGGTAACGAGATACCAGCGATCGTCGCTGCTCTCGCCGGCGAACTGCCTCGGGTTCTGACCGAAACACGTCTCGATGAAATGCTCGGGTACGAGCAGCACTCGCTGCTCGCTGCCCGAGAGCCATCGCGCTGCATCGAATGCCTCGGCATCGCCCTCGCGCCATCGCGCGTGTCCGAAGTTCACGGTGTCCCGATCGATGTACAGCAGGAATTGTTCCTTGTAGGCGAGCAAGCCGAGTTCGCGATCTTCGGGTACGGCAGCCGTCACTTGACGGATGAACTCCGACGCCGAGCGCTCTCCGTTGATCTGCGGCGCGATTCCGAATCCCCAGGTGAGCGTGAGGCACGCGAGGACAGATGGCCACGCGAGGATGGGTCTGAACTTCAACGCAAACGCCCACGCGAGACTCGCGGAGACTGCGAACACGTAGACCGGCGTGAGCGAGCGCAACTCCGAATCGGCGAGCAGATCGACGATTCGGGGAACGGCGAGCCAAGAGCCGAGCGCGATCACGACGCCCGGCACCACGAGCAATAGCGCCAAGACAGCAGACAACCGCTGCACCCCACGCTGAGCGAACAAGACTGGCAAATGCGGCGCCGCAGCGATCGCCAAAGCGGGCAGCGCCGGTAGTACATAGACCCCCCGCTTGCCCGTACTGAGACTGAAAAACGCCACTACGAAAATCGCCCAAAGCAGCGGCAACCATACGGTAGCGCGGCCTTCTCGCCAGTCGTTGCGCCACCGAGGCACGAGCCAAAAGAGCAATGCGCTGAGCGGCAGCCACAACACCGGGATGACTTCGACGAGGTAGTAGTACCAAGGTCGGATGTGATGCCATGCCTGGGTGTAACGCGTCACCGTTTGCTGGAACAAGATTTCGTCACGGTACGCGGCCAACTCCGGAGTGCCCTCGCTCGCTACATGCCAGAGCATCGGCACCAGCCACAACAAAATCGTCGCAACGAATACCGCCAGCACGGCGAGCGCCGAGCTCGCGCGGACTTTGCGCGAACCCATGCGACCGGCCAGCCAAGCTGCAAGCGGCAAGAGCACGAGCGCGAGCACGCCTACCGCCTTGTCGATGACACCGAGCCCCGCCCCGAATGCGCCGATCATCGCCACCCAGAGCGGCGCGCCCTGCAGCACGTAGCGCATCAATCCCCATAACGCCAACGTACAGAAAAAAATCAGCGTGGCGTCGATCTGGGCGCCACGGGTCGTCATCACGAAATGGATGCAGCACGCGAGCGTCAGTGCGGCGAGGCGCCCCGCCTCGCGACCGTGCAAACGCGACACGAGGTCATAGACCAACAGCAAGGTACCGAGCGAGGCGAGCATCGAGGGCAACAGAAAACCGAATCTGAACGAATCGGTGAGCAGGAACCCGACACCCATCAACCAGAAATGCAGCGGCGGCTTGTCCTGGTAGAGATCACCCCCCGCATGGGGAATGAGCCAGTTCCCGCTTCGAACCATGTCGAGCGCCACGCCGGCGAACCGCGGCTCATCTGCAGGCCAAGGGTCGCGAAGACCATAGCCCGCGAGGATCAATAGCGCGAACCATGAGCCGATCCAAAGCAGATCGGCAAGCGTATCGCGCGAGGATCCGATCACGCGTCAGCCTTTTGGCGACCCGAGCGGATCAAATAAAGGTTGCGGATGTAGACGACGAGACCCAAACCCTGGCCCGCGATGAACACCGGATCTTGTTTGTGGATCGCATAGGCTAGCAAGGTGACCCCGCCGGCAAGACTGAAATACCAGAATGCCTGGGGAATGATGCTGCGCTTGAGGCGCTCGCTCGCGATCCATTGCACGATGAATCGCATCGAGAACAGCGCCTGACCGATGAAGCCGATGACGATCCAGACCAGGGTTTCGGAGCTTTGCATGTCTCTATCCTCAAAAAATTTATGCGCTAGTCCTCGGTCACCCGAAGCCCGGGCTTCGCCCGTCGACGCAGCCACATCACACCAAAAATATCCACGATGCCCACCCAGAGCCGATCGAAGAGTCCGTATTTCGAGGTGCCCCGCTCGCGCGGCCGATGAGCGACGGGAACCGACACGACTCGAGCGCCCGCTCGAAGAAACAGCGCCGGCAGGAAACGGTGCATGTGATCGAATCGGGGGAGATCCATGAAGACTTCTCGACGCATCACCTTGATGCCGCAGCCCGTATCGGGCGTCCCATCACCGAGCAGCCGACCGCGGACACCGTTGGCGACTCGCGACTGCAAGTGACGCAGCCAGGTATCACGACGCTGCACCCGGTTCCCCATCACGAGTTCCGCCGAGTGGCGCACTTCAAAGAGCTTCGGGATATCCGCCGGATCGTTCTGACCGTCACCGTCGAGGGTGGCGATCCATTCGGCTCGTGCATACCGGACACCCGAGCACACCGCCGCGCTTTGCCCACTGCGGAAAGAGTGACGCAGCAGCCGCACCTCGGGAATGTCATGGCGCAAGGCACGGACCGCGGCGGCAGTGTCATCCGTACTGCCGTCATCGACGAAAATGACTTCGAACTCGCGGCCCGCCAGCGCGGCGACGATCTCGCGAGCGAGTGGTCCGACATTGTCGAATTCGTTGCAGACAGGGATGACCACCGAGATTTCCATGGGCGGCGATTCTCGTTCAACTGCGCTTGAGCCGCCAGCGCTTGTGCGACCACGGCCAATCGGCGGGACTTTCGTGTATCTGCCGCTCGACCCGCCGCGCAAAGCGCTCCGTCAGCTCGCCAGGTGCCAACGGTTCGTTTTTCGCTCGCATCAGCTCGAAGGTCGCCTCGTATCGGCCACGCTCCGTTCGGCGAATCGCTGCAAAAAATACGGGGTAATCGAGACTGCTCGCGATCACGTCCCCACCCATGAAGAATGCCGTTTCGCGATTGAGAAACTGGGTCCAATGACGCCGGTCGCTCGCCACCGGTTCCTGATCGGCAGCCAAAGCGATGAGTCGGGGTACACTCCGACGCGCGAGGATGTCACGCATCACCCGGTCGGCCGGAATCATCCGCGCCCCGAATCGACTGCGCAGCGCCAACATCTCGCGATCGGCCCAAGCGTTCTTCAAAGGCTTGTAAGCGGTATCAACGGGGAATCCGAGCCGCTTGGACATGCCGAGCAACAGCCACTCCCAATTGCACTGATGCGCGGCGAACAGCACGGCCGGTGTACCTGATGCGATCGCCTCCCGAACGATTTCGAAGTTCGTGAAATGCATGCGCTCGTCGAATTCACGTTCGTCCATGGAGGCAGATTTGACGATCTCGACCATCACGTCGCCATAACCGCGATAGAACTCGCGACGAAGAAATTCGATCTCGGCGGGAGATTTTTCAGGGAAGGCCGTGGCGAGGCTGTCGCGGATGACCGTCGGCTTGTAAGGAGCGACACGCCACGCCAGGAACGCGAAGACACTTGCAAGCCCGTACAAGGCGCCGAGGGGCAAGGCGGCAAGCGCCCGCACCCACCATGAGGGCCGAGGCACGGATTCTTCGAAACGTCGCATGCCGGCGCCATGTTACGCGGCGTACAATCGCCGCTCAATGCACACGCCAGCCGACGCTTCGAGACGCTCTTGAGCACCCTTCATCTCATCCGACACGGACAGGCCTCATTCGGTACCGAGGACTACGACCGTCTTTCGCGTCTCGGCGAGCAGCAAATTGGTCATCTCCGCGACCATTACGCGCGAACCGGTCAACGACTCGATGCGATCTACAGCGGCACGCTCAAGCGACAGCGCGCGACGGCCGCCATCCTCGCCTCGCCCTCGGTCGAATCCGTGAAAGACCATTCCGCCTTCGACGAATACGACGCGCACGCCCTCTTCCAAGCACACGCCAAACTCACAGGTATTCCGCTCATCGCGCTGCAGGGCTCCGGCCCGCCGGATGCGCGAGCCTTTCAAAGACGTCTCGAAGAGGTCGGTCGCCATTGGATCGCCGGCGCACTCGACGGTCCCGGCATCGAGCGTTGGCATGACTTTCGTTCGCGAGTGGTCGACGGACTCGAACGCATCATGCGCGATTCAGGACGCTCGACGGACGTCGCGATCTGCACGTCGGCAGGGACGATCGGCGCAGCGGTCGCTCACGTCCTGGGCCTTGGCGATGAAGCGTCGCTGCGTCTGTCCTGGACGGTGTTCAATGCTTCGATCACGCGAATCCGGTTCGACGCCTCGCGCCGCACCCTCGAGGTGTTCAATGCCGTGCCTCACCTCGAGGCGCAGGCGGACCCGCGTACGCTCATTACCTATCGGTGATGAGTCGAACGCTCAGACTTGTAGAGACTTCCGGTCCGGGTTGACAGAAACGCCTCGAGCGAGATGTCCTCTTGTTTGAGGAACCCGCGCGCCGGCAGACTTCCGTTACGCACCAACTCGATGACCGCGACGACAGAGGCCGAGGTCGTCCATGCAATTGCGGTACGCGGACGCCCGGCGATGTCGATCGGATAATAACTGCGCACGAATTCCTTGCGTTGCAATCGTCCCTCGGACCAGCCCTCGGCCGACGCATGCACATAAACCACGTCGGCATCGACCGGAGGCTTTGCGTTCGAAAGGATCTGTCCCGCGAGCTCGCGCTTTTCGCGCATGAGCAACTCGTGGAAGAAAAAGTTCATGAGTTGAACGTGCCCGGGATAGCGCATGGTCTTGTAGTCGAGGTTTTCGACACGACCCGCAAACGTCTCGCACATGGTGCCGAGTCCACCCGAGGTGGTGAAGGCCTCGAGTTGGACACCATCGATATAGACGGTCTCGATCCACTCCATTGCCGAGACCATCTTTCGAACACCCTCTTCGATGACTTCACAATCATTGAGGTATTCGTTGACGACCCCTTCCGACGACCAGTTGAACGCATAACCGAGCAACCCGGTCGGATTTTGAGGTAATGCACCCACACGCAGCCGGATCGAGCGCACTCGATCAAAACCTGCAGCCAGGTTCGCTCCGACGATCCCGATGAACCCCGGCGCGAGACCGCATTGAGGCGCCATCAGACCCCGACTCGTCGCGGATAGCTCGCGGATATGGTTCGTGGTTGGAACGTCTTCCGTGAGGTCGAAATAGTGGATACCGAGCTCGTGCGCGATGGAAGACACGCCTTTGTTGAGCGCATACGGCAGACAGGACAGCACCGCCTGCTGACCCGAGAGCGCACGACGCAGCGCCGAAGGGTCGGCGACATCGATGCTTTGCACGACGAATTCTTTGCCGGCGACCGCCCGGGCATCGATCGCCGTCACCTTGAAGCCGGCGCCATGCAGAAGCTCAGCGGCGAGATGCCCGACTTTACCGAGCCCCAGTACTGCGATTTTTTCGAATGTCATGATTCAGATCTCGAAGCTGACGCCCTGCGCGAGCGGAAGTTTGTCGGAATAGTTGACCGTCGCGGTCTGGCGGCGCATGTAACCACGCCAAGCGTCGGAGCCGCTTTCGCGCCCGCCACCCGTTTCTTTTTCACCGCCGAACGCTCCACCGATCTCGGCGCCCGAGGGGCCGATGTTGACGTTGGCGATGCCGCAGTCCGAGCCCGCCGCCGAAAGGAAGGTCTCCGCTTCACGCAGATCGCGGGTGAAGATGCACGACGACAAACCCTGCGGCACGTCGTTTTGAATGGCGATCGCCTCGGCGAGCGTTTCGTAACCGAGAACGTAAAGAATGGGCGCGAAGGTCTCTTCGCGAACCATTGCGGTTTGTTTCGGCATTTCGATGATGGCCGGCTCGACGTAGTGACCGCCCGCAGGCACGCCGTGACTGCGTCGTCCACCGCCGAATACCACACCGCCTTCGACGCGCGCCTTATCGATGACATCCTGCATGCGCGTGACGGCGTCGGCATCGATCAGCGGACCGACGAGTACACCGGGCTCGCGCGGATCGCCGATCGACAAACTGCCATAGGCTTTTTTGAGTCGTTCCAGCAATTCGGCCCGACGACTGTGATGCACGATGAGTCGTCGCAAGGTCGTGCAGCGCTGCCCCGACGTTCCCACTGCCGAGAAGACGATGGCGCGAACTGCAAGATCGAGATCTGCCGTCGGACTGACGATCATGGCGCTGTTGCCACCGAGCTCGAGGATGGTGCGACCGAAGCGGGCCGCGACGCGAGGACCGACGATGCGGCCCATGCGCGTGGAGCCGGTCGCAGAGACGATCGGCACCTCAGGTGACTCGACGAGCGCTTCGCCTATCGCCGCTCCGCCGATCACACATTGGACGAGCCCTTCGGGTGCGTCGCTACCGAACCGCTTGAGCGCACGTTCGACGATACGCATGGTGGCCAGCGCGGTGAGCGGCGTTTTTTCGGAGGGCTTCCAGATGACCGGATCGCCGCAGACGAGCGCGAGCGCCGCATTCCAGCACCACACCGCCACCGGAAAATTGAATGCCGAGATCACGGCGCAAGGACCCATCGGGTGCCAGGTCTCCATCATGCGGTGCCCGGGTCGTTCCGAAGCGATGGTAAGACCGTAGAGCTGACGCGAAAGTCCGACCGCAAAGTCGCAGATGTCGATCATCTCCTGAACTTCGCCGAGACCTTCCGAGGCGATCTTGCCCATCTCCGCGGTTACGAGCGCTGCCAACGAATCTTTGTCCCGGCGCAATTCTTCACCGAGCAGACGGATGAACTCGCCTCGTCGCGGCGCCGGAACCACGCGCCAGACTTCGAACGCCGACTTCGAACGGGCGATGACGGCCGGCATATCTTCGATCGGCGTGATGGGCGCACGACCGAGTTCACGACCGTCGATTGGCGAGCGAATGACCAGTTCCTGGGTTGATGCAGACATCATGTGCCTCCTGAGGGGCGCGAGGATTACTCAGTCGCCTCGATTCCACAAGAGTCGATAGGCGCCGTCGGGGTCGTACATTCGGCTCTGTCGATCGGGATCGAAACGCCGACCCTCTCTCGGGTCGGTACCGCGGCCAGCGAGGTAAAGCCAGTTTCCTTGATTGCTGTAGCGGTCGTAATCGACGAGTTGCGACTCGAACCACGCCGCCCCAGCGCGGTAATCGCCGCGCAAATCATTGATGAGCCAACTGGCTACATTTTGTCTCAGACGATTGGACAGATAACCCGTCGCCGCGAGCTCTCGCATACCGGCATCGTTGAAGGGCTCGCCACTGCGTCCCGCGCGCCATGCATCGAAGCGCGCAGCGTCGTGCGACGGGGGTGGCTCGCGAGTGAGCCCAGCCGCTCGATAGAGACGTGCGCCATGTTGCAGATGCAGGAATCGGAAATAATCGCGCCACAAGAGTTCGAACCATATCCAGTACGTGCTCTCGTTCGCGCCCTGACTCGCCTCATGGGATTTCAAGGCGGCATACAAGGTCCGAGGCGACAGCGCCCCGGTGGCGAGCCAAGGCGAGAACTTGGTCGAATAGTCGACGCCTTCAAGACCGTTCCGGGTCTGTTTGTAACGCTGCGGCAGCGTGCCGGCGAAATAGCGCTCGAGATGCGCAAGTGCCGCCGACTCGCCACCTCGGAATCCGCTCCGCGCGTACGGAAAAGACGAGCGATCGTCATGCACCACGGCAGTCGATCCGAATATTTGATCGATCGACGACGCCTCCGGCACGATCGCAACAGGAGACGGTAGTTCGCCGGGCGTCGCGATCGGGTGACGCGGCTGCACGCCATCGGCCTCGAGGCGCTTGCGGAAGACCGTGAAAACCTGGGGAAGCGACGAGATCTCGAACGGAAGATCCTCGGGATCGATCAGACTCGACTGCCAGATCGTCTCGATCTCTATTCCCGTTGCACGAATGTCAGCGACGTCCTGCTCCTCCTCCGGGGCCGCAATGCGTTCGCAGAAGACGCATGTCGCGTTCACCGCCTTCGCAAGCTCCGATAGCACCTCGGCTGGGCGACCACGCGCCATCCAAAGTCGATGTCCCGCACGCGTCAACGCCGAGTCGAGATCCCGCAGGGTGTCGGCCAGGAAAAACCGACGATGCCGATCCATGCGTGGAAAACCCCATCGAGTCGGTACATCGTGTCGCGGGTCGTGAACATAAACGCATCTCAGGCGATCGCCCTGCTCGATGGCCCGCCCGAGCACACGGTTGTCGTGAAGACGCAAGTCGTTACGGAACCAGACGATGACCGTTTTCATTGTTTGACTTGTGCCATCTTGGCGTCGCGGCGACAGCGCTCGGAGCAGTACTTCACGCTATCCCAGTTTTTGGCCCAGGACTTCCGCCAGGTCATCGGACGACTGCAGACCGCGCAAGGCTTGGAGGGCAAAGACTGTTTGCTGCCGCGGAACCCGCCGCGTTCGGGGCTCATCGGCGGCGTGCAGCCGCCAGCACTCGCTCGGCTTGCTTGACGTGCGGCCGATCGACCAGCTTGCCCTCGACTCGAAGCGCACCCACATCGGGCGATTTTGAAAATGCGGCGAGCACCGCCTCGGCATGAGCAACCTCTGCAGCGCTCGGCGTGAACGCCGCATGCAAGGCCGCGATCTGCGTGGGGTGAATGGCAAGCTTTGCCGTGTATCCACTACGGCGCGACCCGCGCGCACGCTGTTCGACCGCGGCGATATCTTTGATCTCAGTATCGACCGTGTCGATGGCACTGACACCCGCCGCAGCAGCCGTGAAGAGACAGCCCGCGCTCGCCATCTGGTAAGGCATGTCGTACACACCCGCCTCGTCGCGGCTGGCCGCGGCACCGAGCTCGGAAGCGAGATCCTCTGCGCCCCAGGTCATGCCGACGACCCGCGCGGGTGTCGGCACGAACGAGGCGAGCTGCAGCATCGCCCCGGCGGTCTCGGTGATCATCGGGATGACTTTGATGCCGCCGGCGGCCAGACCGTGAGCCGCCTCGAGCACCTCGAGCCAATGTTCGAGCCGCAGGACATCGCCTCCGTCTCGCGCCTTAGGAAGAAGGATCCCGTCAGGTCGCGCCGGAACCACGGCGGTGAGATCGATGAGCGCATCGGGACTGTTGATGGGGTTGATGCGCACCCAAAGCGGCACAGGCCGCGAAGATCGCTTCAAGTGGGTCGTGATGGCCTCACGGGCCTTCGGCCTTTGTGCGGCCGCAACGGCGTCCTCGAGGTCGAGGATGACGGCGTCCGCCCCACTCGCCTCGGCTTTTTCGAAACGCTCCGGCCGGTCCCCGGGAACGAACAGCATCGACCGCATGCCACATCCTCGCCGCAACCCGTGCGGACGGCGCCCATGATAACCCGCCGGCTCGATACTGTTATCCTGCCGCTCCTGCGCCAGCGGTGCGGTCCGCTGCGATGGAGTGATGATGTCTACCGAGATCCTGGATGTGCTGATCGTGGGTGCCGGTCTCTCCGGAATCGGCGCCGCCGCCGAAATCCGCCGACAGTTCCCCGCCAAGAAAATCGCCATCCTCGAGTCGCGTGACCGACTCGGTGGAACGTGGGATCTCTTTCGTTATCCCGGCATCCGTTCGGACTCCGACATGTACACGCTTGGCTTCAAGGCGAAGCCCTGGCGCAAACCCAAATCGATCGTCGATGGCCCTGCGATCCTCCAGTATTTGCGCGAGATGGCGGACGAAAGCGGCGTCGCCTCCACCATTCAGTATGGCAAGCGAGTCGAATCGGCGGACTGGTCGAGTGCGCGCTGCGAGTGGACCGTCACCGTACGCGATCGTGAAGGTCACACGTCGACGCTGGTTACGCGCTTCCTGCACCTCTGCACGGGCTACTACAGCTACACCGAAGCCTATCGACCCCACTTCGAAGGTGAGGCGGATTTCCGTGGTCAAATCATCCACCCGCAGTTCTGGCCCGAAAACTTTGACTACACGGGTCGTCGTATCGTCGTGATCGGCAGTGGCGCGACGGCCATCACGCTCGTACCCGCGCTGGCCGAGAAAGCGGCGCATGTGACGCAGCTGCAACGCACACCGTCTTATGTCGTCAATCAGCCGGGCGTGGACCCCTGGGCGCGCGTGCTCTCGAAAATTCTCCCGGCCGCGCTCGTCTATCCGATCGTGCGCTGGAAGCACATTCTGCTGACCTCGTTTTTCTATCGGTTGGCGCGCAAGTATCCACGCTGGTTCGGCCAACGTCTCGTCGAACTCGCCGCCGAAGACCTGCCCAAAGGTTACGACGTCGCCCGGCACTTCAAGCCGGATTACAACCCTTGGGACCAGCGGGTCTGCGCTGCACCCGATGGCGACCTTTTCCAGGCGATTGCGAAGGGTCGCGTCAGCATCGTGACCGATACGATCGATCGCTTCGTACCGGAGGGCATCAAACTGAACTCGGGCGAGACGCTTGCTGCCGACATCGTCGTGACTGCAACGGGTCTCAAAGTATTACCGCTCGGCGCGATCCAGTTGTCGCTCGACGGCAAGGCCGTCAATTTGGGTGACTCGATGGTGTACCGAGGCGCCATGCTGAGCGGCATCCCGAACCTCGTGCTCACCTTCGGTTACACCAACGCCTCGTGGACCTTACGTGCCGACCTGATCGCAGCCTATGTCTGCCGACTGCTCGGTCATTTTGATCGATACGGCTACCAATACGCCGTTCCGGTGCGCGATTCATCGGTAGGAGAGATGCCGTTCATCGACTTCAACTCGGGCTACGTCCTGCGCGCGCTCGAAGGGCTGCCCAAACAGGGCGACCGATTCCCGTGGCGGGTGCATCAAACCTATTTGCGCGACCTCGGCGTCACGCGCTACCGACGCATCACCGACCCGGCCTTGAAGTTCGGCTGCGCGCAGAGTTGAGCCCATCATGAAGGCTTCGCTGCTCGATTTCCGCGACAAGACCGCCGTCATCACGGGCGCCGGCAGCGGCATCGGCCGCGCGCTCGCGCAATCTCTCGCCTCTCGGGGTTGTCATCTCGCGCTCGCCGACATCCACGCGGAAAACCTCGCCGAAACGGCCTCACTCGTGGCGCCTTTGGGTGTTCGCATATCGACCCACGAACTTGATGTCGCCTCGCGCGAACTCGTTGCCGCATTCCCGAGCGAGGTGATGCGCCATCATCCGGCGATCGATCTGCTCTTCAATAATGCCGGCGTCGCCGTCGGCGGCCACTTCCTCGAAACGACGGAAGCCGACTTCGACTGGTTGTTCGAGATCAACTTTCATGGCGTGGTACGCATGACCCGCGCCTTCCTGCCGATGCTGCTGACGCGACCCGATGCGCACATCGTCAACACGGCGAGCCTCTTTGGCATCATTGCACCGGCAGGACAAACGCATTACTCGGCGAGCAAGTTCGCTGTCCGCGGGTTCAGCGATGCACTGCGTCACGAACTCGTGGGCACCTCCGTCGGCGTCAGCGCCGTCTGCCCCGGAGGGGTTGCCACCGCCATTGCGAGCAGCGCCCGGTTTTCCTCGACACTCTCCAAAGAAACCATCTCGCATCAACTCGAGAAATCGCGACGTCTTTTGCGCAAGCCGCCGGCGAAAGCTGCAGAGATCATCCTCGCGGGCGTCGAGCGCCGAAGACCACGTATTTTAGTCGGGGCCGATGCCCTCCTTGGCAACTGGCTCGAACGCCTCCTGCCGACGACGTACTGGTCGGTCCTGCAGCGGCTCGGCGTATGACCCTCATCGGGATCCTGCTCGCACTTCTGGCGATCTCGGCGACTCTTGCACTCTTCTCTCGACGCGTGGCGATGAAGGTCGAGCACGCGATCTCGCCTTGCGGCAAATTCATCGATGTACCGGGCGCACGACTGCATTACGTCGATCACGGGGTCGCACCGGCCGCGAAGCCGGTCATCGTGATGATCCACGGCCTCGGCGCACATCTTCACCACTTCAAGTACGCGCTCGTCGATGATCTCTCCCGCGATACCCGCGTCATCGCCGTTGATCGACCGGGATCGGGGTACTCGACGCGCGAACCGGGCTGCGCGACCAAACTCACGGATCAGGCGGATGCCATCATCGCCCTGCTCGATGCGCTGAAGATCGAACGTGCATTGTTCGCCGGACACTCATTGGGCGGCGCACTGTCGCTGACCCTCGCCCTACGCCATCCGGAGCGCGTGGCAGGCCTCGCGCTGATCGCGCCTCTCACCCACTACGCAGGAAGATTTCCAGAAGTCTTCCTCGCCTTGACGGTGCGCGGGCGAGTGGCCCGCCGATTCGTCGCTAACGTGCTCGCCGCGCCGGGGTTTATCCTCGGTCGGCGGCGCGTGCTGCCAAAAATCTTTGGACCCGAACCCGTTCCTCGCGATTATCGTCTTCGCGGTGGCGGGCTGCTGACCCTGCGTCCGAGCCAGTACATCGGCGCGTCCGAAGACCTCGAGGCGACGCCGGTCGTCCTGCCGTCACTCGAAGCAAGGTACGAATCTTTGAACCGAGACGATGCACCACCGATCGCCATGCTCTATGGCCGCGAGGACGCCATCCTCGACTACCGCATTCATGGCGAGCGTTTCGCCGAACGAGTGCCCGCATGTCGACTCGAACTCGTCTCCGGCGGACATATGCTGCCGCTTACTCAGCCCGAGCGCGTTGCACGTTTTCTTCGTGACGCCTTGGAGCGTAGCCGGATCTGAGAACAGTCATGGCTTCTCACGACCGACATCGGCGCGTGGCTTCCCTTGCAGGACTTTATATGCTGGCCGTCGCGCTCGGAATAGGAAGCGCCTGGCTCTGGCTGACGCAGGTCGGGATCTCGGGTGTCGACGCGGGTGCGTGGCGCGTGAATACCCTGGCGGGCAGTCGCGACGCCGACGCGTACACCCGCGCGCGGATCGCGCTCGGAGCCGTACTCGCGCTCGGGCGAGGCGAGACGCTTTACTACACGACCGATCACGACGATCGCGGCGCACCGCTGCGGGCCGAGTGTCGGTATCGCATCGCAGGCCCACCGCCACCCTCGCGTTGGTGGAGTCTGACCGCCTATGCGGCCGATCACTTCCTCTTTCCCAATGACGCCAAGCGCTACAGCGTCAGCGGTGAAACCGTGGTACTCGATGACCAAGGACGATTCAGTGCAACGATCGGTCCGCCCTCGGACTCTTCTTCCGGCAATGCTTCGTGGATCCCCACCACAGGCCGCGGCGGGATGCGTCTGACGTTGCGACTCTACGGCGCCTCCGAGACCGTGCAACGCGCCCCCGGTTCGCTCGTCACCCCGAGCATTCGACTGGATGGAGTCTGCCCGTGAGTCCAAAGATATCGAACTGGAGCAGGCACCTGATCCTTGCGGCCATCGTCGCGGCAACGGCGCACGCGCTGACGGTGTGGGCCGTCCCCCGACTCATCATGGATCGCATCATCGTCTTGGGTGCAGCGGACTCGGGCCTCGAGCGGGCGAATGGTGTCACCCTGCCCCCGCCGACCGATCACACGCAGCGTCGTATCGTGATGCCGAGCCCCGACCTGCTCTACGCGACCTGTTTCTTCGATCTCACCGACGAGCCGATGCGGGTGACGCTCTCGACCGATTACCCTCGTTACTGGTCGATTGCGCTCTATGCTTCGACCTCGGACAACTTTTTTGTTGTGAACGATCGAAGCGCGCCGGACGGACGGGTCGAGCTCATCGTGACGGCTGCGAGTCACGATTCGGCAACCTCGATACCCCAGAATTCGGAAACGCAAGTGGTCTCGCCGACTCATCGAGGTATGCTGTTGATGCGACTGCTGGTCAACGACGACCCGGAGGTACGTGCCGCAGCCGAGTCGGCGCGGCGCAGCCTTCGCTGTTCAGGAGCATACCCATGACCGATCGTATCCCCGTCATCATTGCATTCATCGCCTTCGCCACGCTGATCGGCGCGGCGCCACAAGTCCTCGCCGAGACCGTTCTGCGAACACCTTGCGAGTCGGTCGAGTCGGGTGATTTCAAGCGCTACCGGGAACGCCAGCTCGCCACGCTCGATGCCGAGCAAGCCGCTGCCAAGCGCCAAAACTTGGGAGTCCGCGAGGTACGCAACCTTGATACCGATCTCGGGACAGAAGCCGAGTACGTCGCCCGCAATCAACCCGGCGTTCGCTGCGAACGAATCCTCTACGAGAGCGATGGGCTCAAGATACGCGGATTTCTTTGGACGCCGTCGACGCTGAAAGCCGATCAAAAGCTCCCGGTGATCGTGTTCAACCGGGGCGGCTCGGGCGAGGACTCCAAACTCAGGCCCAATACCCAGTTCGGCTTCGAACGCTTCGTTCGCGAAGGCTACGTCGTGATCGGTTCTCAGTATCGGGGTAACGACGGCAGCGAGGGGGCCGACGAACTCGGCGGTAGCGACGTACGCGACGTCTTGCGTCTTGTCACCATCGCAAGCGAGCTCCCGTTCGCCGATACCCGGAATATCTATGCGCTAGGTTATTCGCGCGGCGCCATGATGACCTTGTCCGCCCTGCGTGACGGCGCGAAGTTCAACGCCGTGGCGCTCGTGGGTTTACCATCGGATTTTCGAACTTCCCAATTCGATCGTCGGTTTTCGCCAAGCTCACCCGAGACGATCATGGCCCGAGCTCATCGCTCCGCCATCCTGTGGGCCGACCGACTCGACACGCCGATGCTGTTGCTGCAAGGCAGCGGTGACCCGCTCGTCTCGACAGCCGAGCAGACCCTGCCCTTTGCCGCCCGACTCCAAGAGCTCGACAAGCGTTACGAGCTCGTCGTGTATGAGGGCGACAGTCACGGGCTGATCTTCAATGGAAAAGACCGCGACTCCCGAATCCTCAGCTGGTTCGAGCGGTTCAGACGCGCGGATTGAAAAACTCGAGTACCCGCGCAGGCTACTGCGCTTTGCTCGGCGGAAAAACCGGCAACAACGGAACATTGCTCGTCGGATAGATCATTCGACCCTTTCCCGTCCGTTTGCCGAGTCGGAACTCGCCGACGTACTTCCGGCCGTCGGACCACGTGTAGGTCCCTTGGCCACTGGGTTCGCCATTCTCGAACTCGCCGACATACTGATCACCATTGGCGTATTTCATTGAGCCACGGCATGCCGTCCATGCGCTCATGTCGCCCTGACAGGGTGGCAGTGTCGGTTTGGCCTGCAGCGACGAAGAAATCAACCCGACGATGATGACAACCGGCAACGCTCTCACGGATCACGCCTCTTGAAGAATCGTTCCTACTCTACGCCGAACATGGTCGAAGAGCGTCCGATTCAGGCGATCCAACCCCTTCGGGTCGACTCGGAATCGGAACGTCGGGATTTGCGAAGACACTCTTCGCATTCGCGCGCCGCAGGGAGCCATGACAGCGTTGCTTGCCAGCGTTTGCCACACCGCACGCAGTTGAAGATTCGCGGTGTCGCCGAATCTTTGACGTGGCGGTAAAGCAGCCTTGGCGTATGACTGATCTGCATATCCAATCAGTCGACACTACTTCGACAAAGATGAATCTCCGCCCACGTCCTCCGGACCCTTGGCCTTGGCGACAAAGGCTCGACAGTGATCGCCGTCGGCGGCGAAGACCTCGACACTCGGCAATTGCCGACTCTTGAACCCCATTTTTTGACAGGAATAGGGGCGCGACGGCTCCCAAGTCACCCTGAAATGACGACAGTTCCAGCAGTTCGGTAAATCGGACATCGCCCAACGAAGAGGTTTTCTTCGTAACTTACTGATTTCATTGCGAAAAATATGGTGCCGGAAATAGGATTCGAACCTACGACCTACGCATTACGAATGCGCCGCTCTACCAACTGAGCTATTCCGGCGTCCAGGCCCGGTCTTGGCCGGGGCGGCGAATCTTAAACGCGCCGCACGCGGATGAAAAGTTCGATCCGGGCATCTCCCGCGCGCTGCCCGGGGCAACCCAAGCCTTTCGAGGCCCGATTCGGTCGCGCGAAAGGTCGTGAACGCCTGCTGGAACCGCCCAAGCCCTCGCGACAGCCGACGGGTCGAGGAGACGGCCTCAATCCCCCCGTGGAGCCCCGAGCGATCACCTGCCGCCGTCTCGGGAGGCGCTACGCCGTGATCAGCTGTGGCTCGAACGCCCACCCGGCACGGGCGGAACGGGCACTCGCAGCTCTCGAGGCAATCCGAACACCACGCTCTCCTCGCGCCCGACGAGCTCGCGCGGCGCCTCGGCGCCCCACTCCTCGAGGCGATCGATGACTTCGCGAACCAATACCTCGGGCGCCGACGCCCCCGCCGAGAGCCCGACACAGCGCTTGCCGTCGAACCACTCGCGACGCAGATCCGCCGCCCCGTCGACGAGGAATGCAGGGATGCCCGCGCGCTGCCCGAGCTCGACGAGGCGATTGGAATTGGAGCTCGCGACCGAACCGACGACGATGAGCACATCGCACTCGCGCAGCAAATCTTTGACGGCATCCTGCCGATTCTGCGTGGCATAGCAGATATCTTCCTTGCGCGGACTCGCAAGCTCCGGAAAACGCTTGCGCAAGGTCTCGACAATCTCGGCCGTGTCATCGACGGACAGCGTGGTTTGCGTGACGAAGGCGAGGTTCGTCGGGTTTTGCACATCGAGTGAAGCCGCATCCTCGACCGACTCGACGAGGTGGATCTTTCCGCCGAACGAGGTATCGAAACGACCGAGCGTGCCTTCCACCTCTGGGTGTCCGTCGTGACCGATCAGGATCACCTCACGCGCCTCGCGCGAATAGCGACGAACTTCCATGTGCACCTTGGTCACGAGCGGGCAGGTCGCATCGAAAACCGTGAGTCCGCGCCGCTTGGCCTCATCCTCGACGGCCTTAGAGACGCCGTGAGCCGAGAAAATGACCGTGGCGCCATCGGGAACTTGCTCGAGCTCCTCGACGAATACCGCCCCCATCGATCGCAGCCGCTCGACGACATGACGGTTATGGACGACTTCGTGCCGCACATGGATGGGCGCACCGAAAAGCGCAATGGCACGCTCGACGATGTCGATGGCCCGGTCGACGCCGGCACAGAACCCCCGCGGATTGGCGAGCAGGATATTCATCGGCTGCGCCTCCAGTCCGCAAAGGCGTCGTAGATCAGGAGGATGGCACCGACGGTGATGGCTGCATCGGCGATGTTGAACGCCGGAAAGTACGCCTGCTGCCAATGCACGTGGATGAAATCGATCACGAAACCATGCTCGAATCGATCGATGACATTGCCGATGGCCCCCGAGAGCACCAGCGCCAGGGCGAGCGCGAGCACGAGGTCGCGACGCCCGTGAAGAGTCCGCAGCCAGACGAGGAGTGCCACGCTCACGACGACAGCGAGGATGCTGAAGAACCAGCGCTGCCACCCGCCGGCATCGGCGAGAAAACTAAACGCCGCGCCCGGGTTGTGCAGACGCGTGATATCGAGCCAAAAAAATACCGGTGTGAACTCGCCAAGCTCGTAGTGGGTTTCGATCCAGCCCTTGCTCGCCTGATCGGCCACGACGAGGAGCACCGACAGCCACAGCCAACGCCAGCCGCTCTCTCGCCAACTCACCGCAGCCATTGCCTCGCGTAGGGACGATCCACTCATGCGTAACGACGCTCCTCTCCGGACCCTGCGACATTGACGACGCATCGACCACAAAGTTCGGGGTGATCGGCGTGCTGGCCGACATCGTCGCGACGATGCCAACACCGAACGCACTTGGGAGCCGCCGTTGCCTTCACGCGCACGGTTGCAGCGGACACGGAAGGATCGACGACGACGCGGGCCGCCGACGTGATGAAGAAAAACCGCAAATCGTCGCCGAGAGCACAATAACGCCCCTCTTCGGCAGCCGGCACCGCGATCTCGACTTCGGCCTCGAGGGGCGAGCCGATTTCGCCGGCCTCGCGCAGGCGCTCGAGATCGCGGGCCACCTCACCACGCAGGGCGAGCAAGGCATCCCAGTCGATCGCATCGGCGGGAACCTCGGGTAGTGCATGCCACACCGAATGGAAGACCGAGGCTTCGCGCCGAGCCGGAAGGTGCGACCAAATTTCTTCAGCCGTGAACGACAACACCGGGGCGAGCCACCGCACCATGGCCTCGACGATGTGGTACATCGCCGTCTGCGCCGAGCGCCTCGCATGACTCTTGGGGGGCGTCGTGTAGAGGCGATCTTTGAGCACATCGAGATAGCAACCGCCGAGCTCGACGACGCAGAAGCCATGCACTTTCTGATAAACGAGGTGGAACTGGTAGTCGCGATAGGCCGTGACCACTTCGTCGTGCAGCCCCCTCGCCCGACCGAGCGCCCAACGATCGAGCGCCACCATTTCCTTGACAGGAACGGCGTCCGTGAGCGGATCGAAACCCGCGAGGTTTCCGAGCAGAAAACGCACAGTGTTACGGATGCGACGATAACTGTCGGACATGCGCTTCAAGATTTCGTCGGACACGCTCATTTCATTGGCGTAATCGGTCGACGCGACCCACAGACGGAGCACATCGGCGCCGAGGCTCTGCATCACCTTCTGCGGAGCGATGACGTTGCCGAGCGATTTCGACATCTTGCGACCCTTGTCATCGACCGTGAAGCCGTGGGTCAGCACACCCTTGTACGGTGCTCGGCGATGCAGAGCTTCGGACATCAAGAGCGACGAATGGAACCAACCGCGATGCTGATCGGAGCCCTCGAGATAGAGATCGACAGGTCCTTCGATCTCGGGGCGCTGGGCCGCGACACACTCGAACGAGAGGCCGGAGTCCGCCCAGACATCCATGACGTCGGTCACTTTGTCGTAATGAGCAGCCTCGGCGCCGAGGAGCTCGGCGGGGTCGAGCGCGAACCAGGCCTCGATACCGCCCTGCTCGACTTTCGCCGCCGCACGATCGATGAGTGCGACCGTATCAGGGTGCAACTCACCGGTGACCTTGTGTACGAAAAGCGGGATCGGCACGCCCCAAGTGCGCTGCCGCGAGATGCACCAGTCGGGACGGTTTTCGATCATCCCCGTGATGCGCTGCTCGCCCCAGGCCGGCGTCCAGGTGACTTTTTTGATGTCTTCGAGTGCGCCCGCGCGCAGCCCGCGCTGATCCATGCTGATGAACCACTGCGGGGTCGCTCGGAAGATCACCGGTGTCTTGTGCCGCCAGCAATGCGGATAACTATGGCGGTACGGCGCGTGCTTCACCAGCGCGCCGCTCTCGCGCATGAGTCCGATCAGCGTCTCGCCGGCCTCGTTGAGTTTGAGCCCGGCAACGAGCGGCGTACCTTCGATGAACCTTCCGTCACCACCTACGGGATTACGGACCGGGAGTCCGTATTTTTGACCGACGGCGAAATCTTCCTGACCATGCGCGGGCGCCGTGTGCACGGCACCCGTACCGGCGTCGAGCGTGACATGGTCGCCGACGATCACCGGCACCTCGCGGTCGAGAAAGGGGTGTTGCAACATCAAACCTTCGAGCGCCACACCTTTGAAGCGCGCCATTTCCTTCAGGCTTTCCGCGTCGATCCCGTAACGGGAGGCGATCGCCGAGAGCAGTTCGGCGGCGAGCACGACGAGCCGCGAGGGGAACTCACCCTGCGCCGGAACGTGCACGAGCGAGTAGTCGATTTCCGCACCGACCGCCACGGCCTCGTTCGCAGGCAGCGTCCAAGGCGTCGTCGTCCAGATCACGAGCGCGGGCCGTAGACCTTCGGCCATCTTCTCGCCCGGACGCAAGCCGATGCGCGCGCGCAGATCATCCACATCGACCAGCTTGAATGCGACGTCGATCGCCGGCGACGTTTTATCCTCGTACTCGACTTCGGCCTCGGCGAGCGCCGAGCGGCAATCGAGACACCAGTGCACCGGCTTCGCGCCCTTGTAGAGGTGCCCGTTCTTCACGATACGACCGAAGGCCCGCATCTGCTCGGCTTCATAGGTCGGGTCCATCGTCCGATAGGGACGCTCCCAGTCTCCGAGCACACCGAGTCGCTTGAAATCGGCGCGCTGAAGTTCGATCTGTTCGGCGGCAAACGCACGGCACGCCGCGCGGAAGGCGTTGACGTCGAGCTTTTGACCGGGTCGTCCGTGTTTCTTTTCGACGGCGAGCTCGATGGGCAGCCCGTGGCAGTCCCAGCCCGGGATGTACGGCGCATCGAAACCGTCGAGGGTGCGCGACTTGACGATGATGTCCTTCAATATTTTATTGAGCGCGTGACCGATGTGGATGCTGCCGTTAGCATACGGCGGGCCATCGTGAAGCACGAATCGCGGACGCCCTTTTGCAATTCGACGAAGTTCGCCATACGTATCGCTCGCCTGCCAGCGCTCGACGAAAGCGGGCTCTCGCGTGGCGAGATCCGCCTTCATGGGGAAGTCCGTTTGCGGAAGATTGACCGTCTGCTTGTAATCCGTCACTGCTGTGCCACCCATTCACGCGCTGTTCGCGCATCGACCTGCATCTGAACCACCATCAATTCGACGCTCTCGAACCGCAACTCGTCGCGCAGGTGGGCGACGAACTCGATCTCGAGCTCACGACCGTACAGGTCGCCTGAAAAATCGAACACGAACGTCTCGAGCAAAGGCTCGACACCACCGACCGTGGGGCGTGTGCCGAGACTCGCCACGCCGCCGAGGGGCGAACCGCCGATGCCGTGTACCCGAACGGCGAAGACCCCGCTCAGAGGGAGCCGTCGTCGCCGAACGCGAATGTTAGCCGTCGGGAAGCCGAGCGTGCGGCCAAGTTGCTGACCGGCGACCACTCGACCCCGCATCGTGTAGGGCCGACCCAGCAGATGCGCCGCCCGGGGCAGATCGCGCGCCGCCAATGCCGCGCGCAGTTCCGAACTGCTGACACGCTCGGTGCCCAGTCGAACGGGCTCGATCACCTCGACCCGAAAGTCCCCCTTCTCGCTTGCGGCCTCGAGGAACGCCGCATCGGCTTCTCCATGGCGACCGAAACGGAAATCGTGCCCCACGACGATGCCGGCGACCCCAAGATCGTGGGTGAGTAGTCGCAAGAAGGCTTCACCCGACAATTGGCGCAGGGTGTCGTCGAAGCGCAGCAGCACGAAGGCATCGAGCCCCGCGCGCTCGAATAAACGCCAGCGCTCGCGGAAATTGGTGAGGCGTGCGGGCGCCGTATCGGGGGACAAAAATTCCCGCGGCATCGGCTCGAAACTCACGATGAGCGCCGGCCGCCCCTCCGCCCGCGCTCGTTCGAGCGTACGCGAGATCAAGGTTTGGTGGCCTCGATGCACGCCGTCGAAACTTCCGATGGTAACGATGCCACCGCGTAACGCCTCGGGCGCGGCACGCGTGCCGCGCAGCAGCCGCAGGTGCGATCGTGAGGACATCACGCCCCCCGCAGGTGCGCGGGGCGCAAGCCGAGCAACACGAGCGCGGCGCCGTAGGTTGCCACGCCCGCGAGGATGCAGCCCGACAACAGCAGCGCACGATCGAGTGGTGAAGCCTCGAGCCAAGCGTCGAGCGCGGGGCTGGCAGCCCAGAGCGCGATCGCCATCAAAGAATTGGCGATCAGCACCCTCGTTCCGAGAGCACTCCAACCCGACGACGGACGATAGACGCCCTCACGCCGCAGTCCACGCCAGAGCAAGAAACTGTTGAGCGCGGCAGAGAGACAGGTCGACGTCGCAAGCAATACGAACGGCGTCGCAAAACCCGCAAAGTGCGCAGGCAAGACCACCACGAGGTTGAACCCCATGTTGACGGCGAGCGCGATGAGCCCGACGCGGACCGGAGTTCGCGTGTCCTGTCGCGCGAAGTAACCCGGCGCGAGCACTTTGACGAGACTGAATCCGATGAGACCCCACGAGTACGCCATCAGGCCGTACTGGGTCATCATCACGTCTTTGTCGGAGAATTGGCCGTAGCCGAAGATCGTTGCGGTGATGGGTCCCGCGAGCACGAGCAAGCCCACCGTCGCCGGCGTCACGATCACGAGCACGAGGCGCAGCGACCAATCGAGGGTCGCCGAAAATCGATCGGCATCGCCTGCCGCATGCTGCGCAGAAAGCCTCGGCAGGATCACCGTGGAGAGCGCGATGCTGAACACCCCGAGCGCGAACTCCATCAGGCGATCGGCGTAATAGAGCCACGCGATGCTACCCGTCACGAGAAACGAGGCGATGAGCGTGTCGAGCAACAAACTGATCTGAGCCATCGACGAGCCGAAGATTCCGGGGATCATCAACTTGCCGATGCGGCGCACGCCCTCGGCTGCCGGCCTCCAGCGCGGCATCGACAACAAACCGAGTCGCGCGACCGACGGTAACTGGAATACCACCTGTGCGATACCGGCGACGAACACACCGATGGCGAGCGTTACCCCGGGGTTATCGGAGTTCGCGGCGATCGCAACGGCGAAGACGATCATCACGAGGTTCATCACGACCTGCGTGAAAGCCGGCACGGCGAATCGACCATAACTATTCAGCACACCACTGAAGAGCGCGGTCAAAGATATGAAGAAGAGATACGGAAACGTCCACCGCAGCATGTCGACGGCGAGCTCGTACTTGCCCGCCTCCTGGGTGAATCCGGGCGCGAAGAGCAGAATGATGAGCGGAGCGGCCACGACCCCGATCACCGTCACGACGAGTAGCACACCCCCGAGCGTGCCCGCCACGCCCGCTACAAGCTCGCGCACCTCACCCTGCTCACGACGAACTTTGTACTCCGAGATGACGGGCACGAAGGATTGCGAGAACGCGCCCTCGGCGAACAAGCGGCGCAGGAAATTCGGGATCTTGAAGGCGACCAGGAACGCGTCCATCAGCGTGCCGGCCCCGAAGGCCTGCGAATAGACCATGTCGCGCAGCAACCCGGTCACCCGGGACAGCAAAGTGGTGAGGCCCACCACCGAGGTACTCTTGAAGATCGCGCGACTCATGACTGCCGTGTGAGGACTCGCGGGCGAACTATACCGGAGCCAACACTCTTTAGCGTTGACAACCCCCCGTCACACCCCGAAAATACGCGCCTTTTTACGACCCCGAGCATCATCCGTGGCCAACACCAAGTCTGCCGAAAAAGCCGCCCGTCAAGCCGTCAAACACCGCGCCCGCAATATCTCGCTGCGTTCTCGCTCGCGATCCGCGATCCGCGATGCCGCCGAGGCCATCGCCAAGGGCGACAAAGCGGCCGCGCCGGCTGCCGTACGCAAGGCGTCCTCCTCGGTCGATGGCATGGTCAACAAGGGCCTCGTGCACAAGAACAAGGCTTCGCGTCACAAGAAGCGTCTTGCGGCCAAGCTCAAGAAGCTCGCCGGAAAGTAAAAGACCGCTTCGGTCTCTTCTCCAGAAAAACCGGCCTAGTGCCGGTTTTTCTTTTTGGGCGCTCCGCCCTTGGTCGGTTTTCGGCTCGACTCGAAAGGCAGCCCGGGTACCCAAACCGTCGTCGAGGTGGATCTCACCGCGCGCGCGCCGGTCTTTTTCGGGCGCTTCACTTCACTTTTCGTCGCCACACCACCAGCTTCCAGCGCGCTGCGACGTGCCGTCAGACGCGACTCGACGGCGAGTAACCACGGCAAACGCGCCTCGCTCGCCGCAACCTCCCGCCAGTCGCGACCCTCCGGCCAGGGCTCGAGCGCGCCGACCAAGGCCCAAAGCAAGTTGAGCGATCGCGTGAGGCCGGCATGACGCACGGCGAGATACGCCTCGAGCGCACCGCGTCGACGCAAGGCCTCGACATCGTGGATGCCGATTGCGGCAAGCAGGCGCTCGGATTGGGGCCCGAGGTTGCGCAAGTCGCACAGGCGAAGACGAAGCTTGCCCTGTGCCAGACGGCGGCGAACCTTGGGATTGCGATCAGGCATCGTCGCCCGGCGTCTCCGCTGATTTAGCGACCTCCTCCTCGAGGAAGCGCATCACGGCCTCGGTGAGCTCGCGCGTACCGGCACCGGTGACGCCGGAGATCAGGAACCACGGACCTTTGTATCGCAGCGAACGCACGATGGCCTTGGCCTTCTTCTCGGCCTCGTCGGGCGGCAGCAGATCGCTCTTGTTGATCACGAGCCATCGCGGCTTCGTCACAAGATCTTTGGAGAATTTTTTGAGCTCGGCGACGATCGAACGCGCATCTTTGACAGGATCCGCCTCCGGATCGAGCGGCGCGATGTCGACGAGGTGCAGCAGCACTCGCGTTCGCTGCAGATGCTTCAGAAAGCGGATGCCGAGCCCCGCTCCCTCGGCCGCACCCTCGATCAGCCCCGGGATGTCGGCCATCACGAAGCTGCGGTGCTGACCACAATAGACGACACCGAGGTTGGGATGCAGCGTCGTGAAAGGATAATCGGCAACTTTCGGGCGCGCAGAAGACACCGCTCGGATCAGGGTGGATTTACCCGCGTTCGGCAAACCGAGCAGACCCACGTCGGCGATGACCTTGAGTTCGAGCTCGAGGACACGCTTCTCACCAGGCAAACCCGTGCCGAATTGTCGCGGTGCGCGATTGGTGCTGGTCTTGAATCGGGCATTGCCCCAGCCGCCCTTGCCGCCATGCGCGACGAGCAAGGTATCGCCTTCGCGCACGAGGTCGCCAAGTTGCTCACCCGTTTCGGAGTCGCGAACCACCGTACCGATCGGCACCGGCACATAAAGATCGTCACCGCCGCGGCCAAAGCAGTCGTTACCACTACCGCCCTCGCCCGATTTCGCCTTGAATGTTCGCTCGACCCGAAAATCGGCCAGCGTGTTGATTCCAGGTGCTGCCCGCAGATAAACACTGCCCCCGTGACCGCCGTCACCGCCATCGGGTCCGCCGAAAGGCACGAACTTTTCACGACGGAAACTGAGGCAGCCTCGCCCTCCGTTACCGGCCTGCACGCGAACTCTGGCCTCATCGACGAACTTCATGAACGCATCCTCTGCAAAAGCCGCAAACAAAAACCCCGGCTCGCGGCCGGGGTTTGAGATGCGGAAGGCGTCTCGCCGTCAGTCGGCGACCACGCTCACGAACATCTTCTTTTCGGCGCCGCGGCGCTTGAACGCAACCTTGCCGTTCGTCAACGCGAACAACGTATGGTCCGTGCCGATGCCGACGTTGGCACCCGGTCGGTACTGCGTTCCGCGCTGGCGGATGATGATGTTGCCCGCCAGAACCTGCTCACCGCCAAAAGCCTTGACGCCGAGTCGCTTGCTGTGGGAATCGCGGCCGTTACGAGTACTGCCGCCTGCTTTTTTGTGTGCCATGTGATCTGCTCCGCAATCAGCCGGCGTCGATGCCGGTGACTTTGATTTCAGTGAACTGCTGACGATGGTTCTTCATGCGCAGGTAGTGCTTGCGGCGGCGGAACTTAATCACGCTCACCTTGTCGCCCTGACCATGACGCTGGACCGTCGCCGAAACCGAAGCGCCCGCCAACATGGGTGCTCCCACCTTGACCGACTCGCCCGACCCGACGAGCAGGACTTCGCCGAACTTCACTTCTGAGCCCGGCTCCAGGGGAAGCTTTTCGATGCGGAGCACACTGCCCGCTTCGACCCGATATTGCTTTCCGCCCGTGGCGATGACCGCGTACATGTAGAGACCTCCGGAAAAGGCCGCGCATTCTACTGAGCGACCGACGGTCGGTCAAACCCCTCGTTCCGGGCCTGTTTCCTTCGCTTTCAATGACTTACCCCTTGGGCGTCTGGGTCGGCTACCATCGCACCCCGTGAATACGCTGCTGGCCTCGGTCAAGGAGCTGGTTCGTCAGGATCTCTTGGCCGTCGATGCCGTGATCCGCGCCAGCATGAAAAGCTCAGTCGCCCTGGTGGACCAGGTCGCCGAACACATCATTTCCGGGGGTGGGAAGCGGCTTCGTCCGCTCATCGTGCTGCTCGCCGCCCGCGCCGGCGGCTATCGGGGCTCGAGCCACATCGACGCGGCCGCGTTCATAGAATTCATCCACACCGCAACGCTCCTGCACGACGATGTCGTCGACGGTTCATCGCGACGACGCGGACGCGCCACGGCGAACTCGTTGTATGGCAATCAGGCAAGCGTGCTCGTCGGCGACTTCGTGTATTCACGGGCTTTCCAGATGATGGCGGCGATCGGCTCGCAGCGCGTCATGGAAATCATGTCGCAAGCGACCAATGTCATCGCCGAAGGCGAAGTGTTGCAGCTCATGAATGCCGGCGACCCCGACACGACTCAGCAACGCTATCTCGAAGTGATCTACCGCAAGACCGCGAAACTCTTCGAGGCAGGCGCCGAGGTCTCGGCCGTGATCGCCGGCGCGAGCCCGAGTCAGCAGCGTGCGCTAGCCGACTTTGGTCGCCACCTCGGAACGGCTTACCAGCTGATCGACGACGTGCTCGATTACCAATCGAACCCCGCCGAGCTCGGCAAGAATTTGGGTGATGATTTGGCCGAAGGCAAACCCACCCTGCCCCTCATCCAGGCGCTCAAAAAGGCCAAGGATCCGGGGATCCGGTCGATTATTCGAGGCGCCATCGAGAACGGCGGCCTTGAGCAACTGGATGTCATCGTGGGCGCAATTGAATCGACCGGCGCTCTTGAGTACACTCGCGCCCTCGCTCAGGACGAGGCCGATCAGGCACTTACAGCCCTCCAAGCGCTGCCAGAGTCGCCGTTCAAACAAGGCCTTGCCGCTCTCGCCCGGTTCGCCGTCGAGCGCACCTCCTGACATCGGCCCCCGCGGGCCCGCCAGCATCGGGATGTAGCTCAGCCTGGTAGAGCACTACGTTCGGGACGTAGGAGTCGGAGGTTCAAATCCTCTCATCCCGACCATCTCCCGCCCTAGGAATCCGAGGATTCACGCGTGGAACTACAGCAACTGCTCGTCACTGCCTTGGTCAGCTTCGTGGGCGTCGCGCTGCTGTCCTTTTTCGCGCGCGGTCGCGTAAAGGATCCGCCCGCAACGGACGACGACGCCGTTCTTGAACGTAATGCCACCGCATACAAGGTCGTCTCGGGACTTTTTCTCGGTAGCCTGATCATTCCAACCTCCTTCTACTACCTGTTCGGAGTAGATGAAAACGAAGCCTGGCCCGCGGTGATGGGGTTTCTGCTTTCCGCCATCCTTCCTGTCGGCTATCTCAGCTTGCGAAAGCTTCGCGGCGGCCCAGACGTCAACGAATTCCTGCGCTACGGCGAACTGAAAGACGGCGGGCCAAGGAAATGGCAGATCGTGGCGTTTTACTCTTGGCTCGTCTTTGTTACAGCCGCTGTGATTGCTGCGCTTTTGCTGAGTTAACCGAGTCGAGAGACCATGTCCTTCCGTTCGCGCATTCGCCGCTTCGTTGACGCAGAACTCGCGCAGGCTCGCCAAATGCGCGCGACCCAAGATTACCGCGCCGAGTTCCATCACCTCGAGCGCGCTCACATTCTCGGATGGAGCAGCCCCCATTTCGACCGGACAGTGCTGTCGTAAATAGGAGCTAGGCGTAAGCCTAGTCATACGACTATGTCTTCGAATGCAGAGCGTGTTGAGATTTATTCGGGTATTCAGCGCCGTAGAC
>JBILMJ010000016.1:0-30239 GCA_044375575.1 Steroidobacteraceae bacterium
TCAGCACATCCGCCTCCCGAAGCTTATGAATGATCTCCTCGGTCGTGTATCTCTGCTTCGCCATCGTCCACGTCTCCTGTCCCTTTTATGAACATTAAACATGGACCAAAAATACCGGGTCAGGTCATGCCCGAAAGCTGGATCAGGGCTGAAGCGGACCAAAGCCCTTAACAAGCCTGCCAGATGCGATCAGTTTGCGGAGATAGACATCATCGTGGGATGGCACGACGAGAACGTCAGGATTCTGATCCATGAACGAGATCAGCCAACGAAGCACCTGATATGTCTTGGGTCGGTCCTCCGATGTCTGCATCAACACGCCTTGCACCAGCCTCGAACGGCCGGTTTCATCCTGGATGTTCGACATCGTCCAGACGATGTCTCCGACGAACAGGACCTCTCGCCCATCGGCCATGTGGACGTAGAACAGCACGCTGCCAGGCGTATGCCCGGGCGCAGGGATCAGCACAACACCGGGTGCGACACTGGTGAAGCCCTTCGACGGTACTGGATCGACGCCGCGAAACGCCTCTGGAACCCGCCCGTCTTCCATGTATTGCGCCGTCGCTTCGATCTGTTCGCGCGTCAGCCTCAGTTTCGGGATGAGCTGGTCCAAGCTCTTGGACCTGGGCAAATAGCCGAGATGATCCGGATGCTCGTGCGTCACAACGATCCGGCGAGCGGTGACCATCGCGCCGCCGATGCGCGCCAGCGACGTGTCGTCGAATTTCTCTCCTGTCTTGAACAGCGCGGCGACATAGCGATCCATCCCTACATCGATGATCGTGTCGCCCCAGTTCGACTTGAGCCTGAAAGCGGATCGCGCCATCGTCGCGCCTCGCAGATCGAGTCCGGCCTGGAGGCCGAGGAACGGTAGTCGATCCTCCGCCAGAAACTCCACCTCAATGGCGCTCGGTCTTTCTTCGGAGGGCGAATTCGCCAAACGGCGAATGTCCGCGATAGACGGGTTGAAGTCGGTGGACTGTGGGACGCGCCCATCGACGATGAAAAAATAGACCAACCCACCCAGACCCAAAAGTAAGCACAGCACGATTCCAACGGTAACCCTCATTCCGGTTCTCCTGGCTTAGCTTTCAAAATGGGTCACAGCCACCACAGTACCCCGATTAGTTATGCCCCCGCTCATCGTCAAGTGCCGTGTCGGATATCGACGCTAGGCGCGTAGTTTCGCCATTTCATCCGCGAATGAACGAACGGTCAGAGTTGTGAATGATCGGTGACTAGCCCCGTTCGCCGCTGGTCAAGGATGCTACAGCCTCACAGGCTATTCGACCGTCGTGCGGGAAGGGTCCAGGGGTCAAAGGCGGCTGTAGTCCTCGTGAACCTGGATGGGCGCAGGGCGAATCCGGGAAAAGGTTCGCGTCGAAGCAGAATGGAGTTTCTGAATTGAATAGTTCGATGGCAAATACGCCACGTGAGGCGAGATCCGTTCGCACCGCGCATTGAGGAGAGGTCGCCACCGTTGATGCACCGGCCTCGCCGTTAATACAAATGTGACGCCGTCCGTTGTGCGTCGTACACCAGTGGAGGATCTTTTTCGGTCAAATCGCGGTCCAACGCTCTTTACGTCGTTCGTCCGCAAGCCACAGAAGGATCTACAGAATGTTCATATCCCAATCGACCCGTCTCTTCGGTCGCGTCGTCGCCTTGTTGCTGTTGCTCGGGTTGTCATCCGCTGTCGAGGCTGCGGTGGGTGGATTGTCGGTGCGAGTGGCCGATGCGACGACGAACCGGCCGCTGGCCGGTGTGGCCGTAATCGCCCGTTCGCGTGACGGCGTCGAGCAACGTGCAACCACTGGCGCGGACGGGTCGGCGTCCTTCGTCGGTCTCGCGGACGGCTTCCACGAAGTCCGGACCGTCCTGGACGGCTATGCTCCGGGCGTCGAACCGGCTGTTCGGGTGATCGAACGCCGGACCGGGCTCGTCCGTTTCGAGCTCCGGTCGGTCGCGACGGCGCTGGAAGAGGTAGTCATCGTCTCGCGCGCGCTGCGCGCCGATCCGAACGGCAGCGCGGCGGATCGTTACGTCACCCGCGATGAGCTGCGCAACGCGGCCGGTAGCGGCAGCGATGTGATGCGAGCCTTGGTAGGGTTGCCTGGCGTAGTGTCGAACGGCGAGTTCGCCAGCTTCTCGGTGCGCGGCCACGGCCCGAAGAACAACCTGATCTTCGTCGACGGATTTCCATTCCAGCAGGTCGTCCACTTCGAGCAGACGCTGGGCGAGCAGGACGATGTGGTGAACGGCGGTCGCTACTCGATCTTCGCGCCGAACGCGGTGGTCGGGGCCGAGTTTTCGCCGGGCGGCTGGAGCGCCGAGTTCGGCGGCCGAAAGGCCTCCTTGCTGCAGTTCGATGTGGCCGGCGGTGGTCCGTCGCCGGTTGGCAGCCTGCGTGTGGATCTCGCGGGCGTCGAGGTTCTGTACGAGGGACCAAGCGGTTTCGACGACCGTACCTCGATGTTCCTTCAGGCACGACGCTTCGACTTCGGACAGTTCTTCGAGACCATCGGCCAGGAGGACCTCGGTGCGCCCGTGTCGACGGACGTGATCCTGAAGACGAGGACCCGCCTGCAGAACGATGACGAGATCGAGTTCCTCGCGATCTACGCGCCGGAGGAGTACGAGCGCAACATCGACAACATCCTCGCCGCCCAGGAAGAGGAGGAGGGCATTGAGGATCTCGGCCTGCAGAACGACGAGCAGGATCTGATGCTGCTGGGCACGACGTGGCGGCGGCGATTCGGCGAGGACGGTGAATGGGTCGACCGCGTGTACTTCCGCGAGAGCGACAAGCGCTCCGCAGAGGGCGAAGCCTATCCGGACCTCGTCCCCATCGGCACGCCGGCCGCCCAAGTGCCGGTGCGTGAGCGCCTGCTCACGGTCACGGAGAAGGAATCCGAACTCGGATGGCGCAGCGACGTGACATTGGGTAACCGCTTCGGCCGCTTCGCCGCTGGCCTGCATCTGACCCACACGGACCTCGACTACGCGACCCGCTTGCGCGAGGACTGGATCCGTTTCATGTACGAGTCGGAAGACCCGCGCCCGCCCGGCGCGAGATACATCGTGCTGCGGCCCTCGGACATCAATTCCACCTATCAAAAGAGCGGAAACAACTACTCGCTGTACGGTGAGCAGCTATTCGACTGGGGTGCCGCCGACCTGCGCGTCGGACTGCGCTACGATCACGACGGTTTCAGTCGCGAGGACCTGCTGTCGCCGCGTGTGTCCTTCAACTATGCGCTGTCACCCTCGTTGCGGTTCTCCGCGACATCGGGCGTGTTCTATGAGTCGCCGCGCAATCTGGCGCGCTCCAGCGACCCTACTAACGCCCGTCTAAAGAGCGAGCGCCTCGTCCATCTCGGTGCCGGAGTGGACTACCGCCTTCGCGACGGTCTCAACCTCCTCGTGGAGGCGTACGCGCAGCGGCTGGATGATCGGCTTGTTGAGGGCAGTCGTACCGACGGACGAATCAGCAACGCCGGCAAGGGCAGCAACGTCGGCGTCGATGCCGTACTGACGCGGGAGTTCGCCGGCGGTTGGGCCGCCGATTTCGTCTACTCCTGGAACCGCTACCGCGTCGATGACGAAGACGGCCGCGGTTACTACGATTGGGACTTCAACCGCGAGCACTTCGCGGCGATCGGCGGCCGATGGGAGATCAACAAGCGCTGGCAGATCGCTGCCCGCTGGAAGTACGGCTCCGGGCAGCCCGGCGACCGCTTCATCGCGCACCGCGATGTGCTGGCACCGGCGCGGCCCGTGCGCTTCTCGAAGGAGGTCACGCAGACCAACATCGGTCGTGGCGACGCATTCCACGCGCTCGACTTCCGAGTGGACTACCGACGACCCGTTGGTCCGGTGGATGTGGTGGTGTTCCTCGATGTGCTGAACGTGTACGGCGGACCGGCCGGTCTGCCGTCCGAGTTCAACATACTGACTGGCGAGACTATCAAGGAAGAAGAGGAGAGTCTGCCGCTCTTCGGGCTGTCGTTCGAGTACTCGTGGTAGCGCGTTTGATTTCTGATGCGTCGATTACAACGTCGTCAGACTGATAAGCAGCTACGGTGGCAAACACCGGAGATAACTTGGTCGGACGATCATTTGGGAGTTTGATGGTTACGTCTGTATCAAGGTCGTGAGTCGCGTACGGGTAAGACCGCATCTTTGACGCCCCTTTGACGGGTTTTTCACGCCGTCTTCACAGCGCAGTTGGCAATCTGTCGCTCCATGAATGGTCATTCGTTGGAGCGAGGAATGCCGCAGATGAAATTCGGGCTACACGCTACTCTCAACTTCATCGTCCTCGAGATTGCATGGTTCGCCTGCGTACTCGGCGGCGCTAACGACCAAGCCTTTGCCGGCGTGTTGGTTGCTGGCGCCGTTATCGGACTACACCTGCGTCTCGCGCAGCAACCCTCTGCGGAAGCGTGGTTGATAGCCGTGGTGGCTGCGATCGGCCTCGGCTGGGACAGCCTGCTGGTGACGATCGGTCTGTTCAGTTACCCGACTGGCAACTTCCTTCCCGGCTTCGCGCCTTACTGGATCGTGGCCATGTGGGCGGTGTTTGCCACGTCGCTCAACCTCTCCCTTTCGTGGCTCAAGGGCCGAATGTGGTTGGCTGCGCTCGTCGGCTTTGTCGGCGGTCCTTTGTCTTATCTTGCTGGCGAGCGACTTGGCGGAGTCGAAATGTCCGATGCGATGCTGGCGCTCGGCGTGCAGGCGCTAGGCTGGGCTGCTCTGTTGCCGCTGCTCGCACATCTCGCAACGCGTCTGAATGGGATCGAGCCCGTCTTACCGAAAGAAGCGGCGCAGGTTTCGCAGGAGGCGCATGGAAATGTTTGATTTCAATCTCTGGCTCGATGGGCTCATGGTACTGCTTGTATTCGCTGCAGCAGGATGGTCGCTCAGTTTGCCGCTGCGTAACGTCAGCATCGTGGACACCATGTGGTCGCTGATGTTTTTGCTGGCATCGATCACCTACGCCATGGCACACGTTGCGCCTGGACCACGCGCGTGGTTGGTGATCGGGCTTGTGAGTCTCTGGTCGATCAGGCTCGCCGCATTCATCGGCTGGCGCAACTTTGGCAAGGACGAAGACTTTCGCTATCAAAAAATTCGCGCCAATAACGAGCCAGGCTTTGCCGTGAAGAGCGTGTATCTGGTGTTCGGCTTGCAGGCAGGACTAGCCTGGGTGATTTCATTGCCGCTCCTTGCGGCGATCAACTCAACGACGCCACTCGGCTGGTTGGACGCCCTTGGCGTAATGCTGTGGTTCATCGGTTTGGTATTCGAGGCGGGTGGCGACTGGCAGTTGAGCCGCTTCAAAGGTGATCCGGTAAACCGCGGCAAGGTGCTTAATACCGGGCTGTGGCGCTACACACGTCATCCGAATTACTTCGGCGACTTCTGCGTTTGGTGGGGGTTTTTCCTCATCGCGCTTTCTTCGGGTGCGTGGTGGAGCGTGGTAGGCCCGCTTGTCATGTCGATCTTGTTGCTCAAGGTATCCGGGGTCGCATTACTCGAGAAAGACATCGGTGATCGCCGTCCGGATTACAACGCCTACATTCAGCGTACCAACGCTTTTTTTCCTGGGCCGCCGCGTGCGCCCTGACTGGAGGTAGATGTCGATGAAACTCATGCCAACAATGCTCATCGTTGCGGCATCACTGAGCGTATTCTCGCCGATGCCCGTCAGTGCCTCGGTCGCTGATGGAGTGCGTCAGTTAAATTTTGATGTATTTCTGGATGATCGTGAAATCGGCTTTCAGAGATTTACCTTGACGCCGACCGAGAATGGCAAACGCATCGAGACTGAAGCAAAGTTCGAGGTAAAGTTTTTGCGCATCACGGCTTTTGCCTATGATCATCGCAACACTGAGGTATGGCGGGACGGTTGCTTGCAGACCATCGACGCACGAACCGACTCCAACGGCAAGAAGCAGACCGTCAGCGGTCGGGATCGCGGCAGTATGTTTGTCATCGCCAGCTCGGCGGGCGAGCGCACTCTTGGCGACTGCGTGGCGAGTTTCGCCTACTGGGATCGGGATCTGCTGTTACAGCGCCAGCGGCTACTCAATTCACAGACCGGCGAGTACACGCCGATACGAATCAGCCGGCTCGGACTCGGCAGCGTACGTCTGGCAAAGCGAGAGGTTGCCGTCGAACGCTATGCGATAAGAGGGACGGGCATCGATATCTCGATTGCCTACACCGTGGATAGCGGCGAGTGGGTGTCGCTGGACAGCAAGCTCGACGGCGGCCGCACGCTGCGCTATGTGCGCAGTCCCGATACCATCCCGGCGCGATACACTGATAGCGCGGGAAAATCATCCTAGAATTGGAGATCGCATCATGAAAATGGACCGTTTCCCGCGTTTGCCACGAGTGGTAATTGCATGCCTGCTCGTGTGTTTGCTTGCCGGCTGCGCCGTCTCGCCCTCGAAGGTCACAGTGCCCGTTGTGTCCTCGCTTGATCTGCCCAGGTTTATGGGGCCTTGGTATGTCATCGGTGTTATCCCGACCTTCCTTGAGAAGGACATCTATAACGCCATCGAGTCTTATGAGCTCGCTGCCGACGGAACCATCAAGACGACCTTCACCTTCAACAAGGGGTCTTTCGACGGACCTGCGAAGCGCATGCAGCCTAGGGGTTTTGTCATCGAGGGCTCCAACAACGCCATCTGGGGCATGCAGTTCGTATGGCCGATCAAGGCAGAGTTCGTCATCTCGCATGTTGACCCCGGCTATACCGAGACGATCATCGCCCGCAGCGCTCGCGACTATGTTTGGATCATGGCACGCACGCCGACTATCGATGCGGCGCGCTATGCAGCGCTCGTGGCGAAGGTAGAATCCATGGGCTACGACATCAGCAAGCTCGTCAAGGTCCCGCAGCGAGCGGCGACGGGCCAACCGACAACACCCAAGTCTTGAGGTTACGAGGTGTCGCAGCCGAGCATCCTGCTGGTCGATGATCACCGTGATATTGCCGGGGCGATCATCGATTTCCTTGAACATCGCGGGTTCACGGTCGACTACGCCGCCGATGGCGTTACCGGCCTGCATCTGGCAGTGACGAATCCGTACGACGTCATCGTGCTCGATATCATGCTGCCCGGACTCGATGGTCTTGCGGTATGCCGAAAGCTGCGCGAGGAGGCTCGCATCGATACACCGCTGCTGATGCTTACCGCTCGCGACACGCTGGACGACAAGATCACGGGTCTCGGCGCCGGGGCGGATGACTATCTCGTCAAGCCCTTCGAGGTTCGTGAGCTTGAGGCACGAATCAGCACGCTGCTACGTCGCCACCGCCGTGCTGTCGCTCGTGAGATCTATACTGTGGGTGACTTGACACTAGACACCGGCACGCTTCGAGTCACTCGCAGTGGCCAATCTTTGACACTCACACCAATTGGATTGAAGCTGCTGACTGTGCTAATGCGCGCATCACCGCGAGTCGTGACCCGACAACAACTCGAGCGCGAAGTTTGGGGTGACGTGCTACCGGACAGCGATACGCTGCGCAGTCACCTTTACTCGCTACGCAAGGCGATCGACAAGCCATTCGATCGCGCGCTGCTGCATACGATAGCGGGCGCTGGCTATAGGGTATCTGACGACGATGGCCGCTAAGGGGCTGCGTGCGCGACTCGGTCGCGCGTTTCTGATGCAGGCTGGGTTTATTGGTGCTGCGGCCGTGGTTGGCGTATTTCTTGCGAGCCTGCTGCTCGAGGGTGTGCTGATTCGCCAAGCCTTGCGTGAAGAAGTCGCCCATTTTTGGCAGCAGCGCGAGCGTGATCCCGCTTTTCCTTTGCCGGCGACCGTGAATCTGACCGGTTATCTTGGTACCGCGCCCTCGTCGATCGCGACGTTGCCCCTCGGGTATCACGAGCGAGTGATCGATGATGTCGAGACGGTAATCTATGTTTCGGATCGCGAGGGCGAGCGTCTCTATCTCGTGTTCGATCGCAGCGGCGTTGGCAAGCTCGCCACCATGTTTGGTTTACTGCCTCTCGCGATGGTCCTGTTGGTACTGTATCTGTCGACCTGGCTGGCATTTCGCGCCTCGCGCCGCGCTTTTTCACCGGTCATTGCATTGGCTCGAGCGGTTCGCGAGCTCGATCCGGCGGCACCGGATCCTGCGCAGCTTGATCCTGCGAGGCTGCCACGCGAGGCTGACGATGAGGTGCGAGAGCTCGCGGAGGCGCTGGCGCGTTATGCCCAGCGCCTCAAAGAATTTGTGGCGCGTGAGCGTGATTTCACCCGAGACGCGAGCCATGAGCTGCGCAGTCCGCTGACCGTAATCCAATTGGCTGTCGGAATGCTGGAGACCGATGTCGGGCTCAGCGAGGCCAGCCGGCGTTCCGTCGCACGCATCGGCAGGGCGGCGCGCGACATGGAGGAACTCACCAGCGCATTCTTGCTGCTTGCGCGCGAGTCACAGACCGGTTTGCCGGTCGAAATCGTCTGTATTAACGATGTCCTTGCCGAAGAGCTCGATCGAGCGCGTCTCCTCGCTTCTGGTAAGCCGGTCGAGGCGAGTCTCCATGCGACACACAAGTTGTTTGTCGCAGCACCAGAGAAGGTGCTGCCGGTACTATTGGGTAACGTATTGCGCAATGCGTTCTCCTACACCGATGCCGGTGCAGTGACGGTGGACGTGGGTGCGGAATCGGTTGTGATTCGTGACACTGGCGTCGGCATGGCGCCCGAGCAGATCGATGCGATGTACCAACCGTTCGTTCGCGGCGATGTCGCGCGGCGCGGAGGGCATGGCGTAGGTCTGACGATCGTACGGCGGTTATCCGACCGTTTTGGTTGGCCGGTAATGATCGAGAGCAGTCCCGGAGTAGGCACTCGCGTCGAGATCGGCTTTCCGAGCGCACGCAGCGAGTTATCGGACGGGAATGTCGGGCGATGAGAGGCCACTCATTGACGCAGCGATGGGGGCTTTTTGCAGCGACGGTCTTCGTGCTGATCGGCCTCATACTCGCTAATTTGCAGGCCGGTCCCGTTGCCGAGCACGGGGTTATCCTGCGCTATGCGTTCTGGATGGCCACGGCAGCTGCCACCTTCCTCTCCTGGTGGTTCAGCCAATGGCTGGTTGTTTCCGGGCGCGATCGACTGAGTCGCGCACTGCTTGTAATCTCTAGCTTCGTCGCCACGCTGTTGTTCGTGCCAGCGTCGCTAGTGATCGATCTGCTTTTCGGGATGCCTGATACGGATACCGCCTGGCTGTGGATGATCATCGAGGAGTGGTTGGTCAGCGCGTTACCCGTTTTTTCAAGCTGCCTTATTGCGAGTCTGCCTGCCTGGTTATCGACAGCGACGCCATCAGAGAGCATCGAGAAGCCGAATTCCAAGCTTGAGCAGGTGGTTGACGCTGCTTCCGGTGAAGATTCCGATGTCCCAAAGGATTCGTCGAACGAGGGTGTCGACCGCCTGCTACCACTCGTGATACGTGGCGGGGTGCTGCGGGTGACTGCCGATCTGCAGTACGTTCATATTCTTAGTCCGGAAGGGGTGACTACAGTGCCTGGTCCGATGCATCGAATCACCGATAGATTGTCAGAGGAGGGGATGGAAGTCCGGCGCGGCGAATGGATTGCAGATCGGCATGTGAAGCAGGCTAAGTGCGTCCGCGGTCGCTGGGTAATCCTCTTGAAGGACGGTCAACAGGTCGCTGTGAGTCGACGACGACTCGCTGATGTCAAAAATAGATGGGGTTCGACTCGCTTCGTCTGAGCAGCTCGACTCACGCCGAAAGGGGCGACGCGCAATAACGTGATTTTTGGATCATAGCTCGAGGCGGGGATGGTTGTTGCCTTCCGAAGTGTTTTTGCAGTAACAAACCCCCGTCAAAAACACGATATTTACTTACACATTCTCTTACACACAGCTTAGTGACATCGCTAAGTGTTTGATGGCCAACAGGGATAACTGAGTCCAGTCTTCTCATGATCCCTTGGTCCTTGGTTCGAATCCAAGCGGGCCCAGTTTTTCACCGAAGACAGACTCACAACCTATCCGACCTTCGTGTGGGAAGGGTCGAGGGGTCAAAACCGGATTTTGATACGACCGACGTCAGTCACTGCCAGCCCCTAGACCCAACCGGGACTAAATCCGCGAGGTGTTGTTACGAACCAAGATCGGGACGGGGATTCTCATTTACGATTGAATCCTATGCCCACGTGCTCACTGGTTCCCTATCGTCATGATTAACGTGTCAACCCCTTTGCCGTTTAAGCAGGTCGGTGCCGACGACGGTCGTTTGGTCTTCTACTTCCATGGGGTGCCTGGGGCGCCTGAAGAGATCGAGGTCTTTGACTCGGTCGCCCGACAAAACCATGTGAGGATCATCTGTCTTGATCGATTTGTGGCGGACGCTTCACTTCAAGGCGAGGCGTATTACCGCCATCTAGCAAAGCAAATAGAGCGCATTGCTGGCGAACAGCCTGTTGAGTTCATCGGCTTCTCAATTGGCGGATTCGTCGCCATCAAGACATTGCAATACATGTCCAAACAGATCACGCACTTGTATCTGGTTTCTGCTGCAGCTCCGCTTAACAGCGGAAATGATTTACAAATGATGGCAGGAAAACGCGTCTTCGAGTTAGTTCAATATTCTCAGAGCGTGTTTCGTTTGTTCGCATGTGTACAACGCCTACTGGCATTTCTTTTTCCGTCGGTCTTGTTCGGGGTGCTGTTCTTGAATGCTGCTGGCTATGACTTAGCCTTGAGCGGGAACCCCGAATTTCAACATAGGATGAAAAAGGTTCTGCGAAATAGCTTCCGAAAGCCCATCGCCGGATACGTCAGGGAGCTTTCCGCCTACGTGCAGCATTGGGGTGCCTGCTTGCCTGCGGTCGCCGTTACCACGTCAATATGGCATGGCGATGCCGATAATTGGTCACCGATCTGCATGGCGGATTATTTCGAGTCTTCGATTACTAAATGTACTTCGAAACATGTTTTGGCGAAACGGTCGCATTACTCATGCCTGTACGAAGCGGTTCCGAAAATTCTTGCTCCGTGTGAGAGGTTTGCCAATCAAAGTCGCGCCACTAATCATAAGGTTTGATACGGGCTGATCACCTTGCGATGCAATACCCTCATGGTTCGAATCCAAGCGGGCCCAGTCTTACGAATCAACGAGATGCGAGGTCAGTTGCTAATCGATAAACCACCGCATCGACCGTCATGCCGTGGAGTTCGATGCGCTTGGCGTGAATGCCGTCATTTAACGCGCCGAGGGACTCGGCGACCTTTCGGCTCGCAATGTTGTCGGGATGACAAAGGATTTCGAGCGTCTTTAGGCGAAGCTCAGAGAATGCGAATTTAGCTGCCTGACGAGCCGCCTCCCGCGCAATCCCTCGTCGAGTCCAAGGTGTGCCCACCCAATATCCCAGATTTCCGGTCATGGTATCCCAGTCGATCTTGTTGATGCCGACTCCGCCGAGAACCTCACCACTATCACGATTAACGATAGCCATCGGAAATTCACTGCGATGCGACCATGCTTTCAACGAGTGGCGGATCCAGTCATCCGTGTCGTTCCGGGAATAGTCGGACCTGCACCAAGGCAGCCAGGCGTTCAGTTCCGAAACGGATTGTCTAACCAGGCGATATAGATCATCGGCATCGATGTCTCGCCAAGGGCGTATGATCAAGCTCCCGGTATTCATTATTTTGACGATCACCATCTCTTTATGGGGTTAAGTATGCGATTGCTCGTCTCGGTGATGCTGCTCGTCGTCGGAGTTATCCATTTGTTGCCCTTGTCCGGGGTGCTCGGCGGGGCACGCCTCGTCTCGTTGTACGGCGTTCCAATTGATGATCCAAATTTGGAAATACTTATGCGGCACCGTGCCGTGCTCTTTGGGTTACTCGGCGCTTTCCTGATCTATGCCGCCTTTAAGCCGCCATTTCAGGGGATGGCGATATTGGCAGGGCTCATCAGTGTGGTGTCCTTCATGATTTTGGCGTGGTCAGTAGGCGGATTCAACGCGCAGCTCGCCACCGTATTCAAGGCAGATGTCGTTGCGCTTGGGTGCCTGACGATCGGGGTCATCGCGTGGTGGCGCGCGACGGCATCGGGGCAGCCCGTATGACGTCGGGCACCTACGTAGTCATCTTTGTGAGCTTGCGATCCGATGAAGATCACGAGGGCTATGCGGTGATGGCGAATCAGATGGAGCGACTTGCACGCGCGCAACCCGGATTCATCGAAATGCAGAGCGTTCGTGATCCTGACGGTATAGGCATCACGCTGTGTTACTGGGAGTCAGAGGTGGCAATCGCCGGTTGGAAGCGAGATGTCGACCATACAGCCGCGCAGCAGCATGGAAAGGAGCGGTGGTATACGGATTATCGCGTCACCATTGCCCGCGTTGAGCGAAGTTACGGAAGGTCAAGGTAAGTGATATCAGCCCCTAGTGGAGGTCAATAATGATTACTGCAATATACGCGGGTCTCTGCGGTCTCTTGTTGGTTGTCTTGTATGTACGCGTTAGCCAACGAAGGCTAGCGACCAAGATCGGAATGGGCGCTGGGGGCGATGCGGTTCTGGAACAGCGAATCCGCGCCCACGGAAATTTCATCGAATCGGTGCCGACCGCGTTGATGTTGCTCTATCTGCTCGAGCAGACCGGTGTCGAGCCTATTTACATTCACACATTCGGAATCGCTTTAGTACTGGCGCGGTTGGTGCATGCTCAAGGCATCTCGGCGACCGCCGGTCGTTCAGCGGGGCGGTTCTACGGCTCGATTGGGACGCTACTCGTTATCGCCGCTCTATCCATTTGGCTTCTAACGAAAACTGTAATGAGCGCCGTCGTTTAAACGACAACGGGCCCGGAGTCAGACTCTCTACGAGCGTGTCAAAACCAACCTTTAACTAATAACTGTCTTTCTTTGAGCGCTGGGTAAGCTCTGCATGCGGAAGTGTTTTTGATCGCGAAAACCCCTGTCAAAAACACGATATTTACTTACACATTCTCTTACACACAGCTTAGTGACGCGCGTAAGTCATTGAAGGCCAATAGGGATAACTGAGTCCAGTCTTCTCATAATCCCTTGGTCCTTGGTTCGAATCCAAGCGGGCCCAGTCTAATATTAGTGGCGGAATAAGAGCGTGTCCGAGCGGTATGCTGCTGATTGCGAAGGGTAAAAACAGGGCTCTTGCAGTGGCACAAGGCGGCCCACCGTGCAGGCACGGGCAATCTCTTTATCGGTGCGCTCCCTTGTGTGCGAAATACAAGCCGGTTCCGCCTAGAGCTGCTATCGGAGTCCAAGGATACGGTGCCGGCGTGTTCCAGAGAGCCACATCGCCAAATACTGCCAAACAGATCCCGAGGATTGCGAAACTGGTGCTAATCGCCGTACCGAACGTCGCGAGGATCAAGTGTTCGGTCTTGCGTCCGCCCAGTACGAACATGGCTGCTGTGGCGACGAGCGAAATTGACCCGACATGCCAAGAGAAATGATGTAGCCAAACGACGTCAGCAGACAGAGCGACCTGATGAAGCGGGTCAAGCACCTTCGCGCGGCCTAACAATTCGTGGCCTAGCATCACAGCGATACAGGCTATCGCTGCCATATGAAAACATAATCTTGCTGATGAACTTACTGCCACTTAAACGCACTTCATAATTCGTTTGGTCCGTAGGTGTGAACTCAGGCGGATCCAGTCCTATGGTTATGCAGCTCTGCGTTTTTTCTCGGCTTGAGCCAGGTCAAAGGTGCTCTGCAGGTTCATCCAGAGGCGAGCAGAAGTGCCCAGTGTCTCTGCGAGGTCGAGCGCTGCATCTGCCGTGATACCACGCTTGCCTTTGATGAGTTCGTTGAGCCTGGCCTTCGTCCAGCCTACCTTTGTGGCGAATGCGGTTTGAGTGATACCGCCAGGCTCAAGAAACTCTTCGAGAAGAATTTCTCCTGGGTGAAACGGGTTAGCCGGTTGCTTTTGGGTACGCTTAGTCATGGTTGTTACGCTGCTAGTGATAATCAAGCACGGTGACGTCAAAAGCTTGACCAGACTGCCACCGGAACACGACTCTCCACTGATCGTTGATCCGGATGGAATGGTATCCACTCCACCGCCCTTTAAGTGCCTCAAGTCGATTGCCCGGGGGAACTCGTAGATCGCCAAGCTCTGCGGCGTCATGCAGATAAAGAAGCTTTCGTCTCGCGGTGCGCAGCACATCGGGTGGAAACGCTCTCGTAGCCTTTGAGCGACGATCGAAAAACAGATCTTCTGCCAGCCGGTTGCCAAAAGTCTCTATCACGTACCGACGTTATCGAAACCCAGTAACTTACGCAAGTGTCAAAAACACGATAGTTACTTACACATTCTCTTACACACTGCTTAGTGACACGTGTAAGTCATTGATGACCAACAGGGATCGCTGAGTCCAGTCTTCTCATAATCCCTTGGTCCTTGGTTCGAATCCAAGCGGGCCCAGTCTTACAAATCAACGAGTTGCGATGTCACGTCTTTGATTGTGACGGTCAAAACAACTTGTAATCCCTTGAAGTCAGATCGAAGCGTAGATCGATCAACCAGTTATGGCTCCAGATCGCTTACACACCGGCTTATACAGACATCGTTATTAGTGTCGATATCGACACTCATTGGAAGCAAAGGTAAGCCCACACGCCATTCGTATCGAAAAGGGGTTTCCCAGTAGCGTCGAGCGGCGTCGAGGTATCGTTGACGGTGACGCCGTGGTACTTCAATGCAAGGGTAATTGCGGTACTTGCAGGATTGAATGCTTGCTTGGTACGAAGTTGCCGCGAGTTTGAAAACGGCGCCAACGCGCTATCAACCGACACAGGCCCGACCGCTGGTTTAGACAAGCCGAGATTGTCCCAGTGAGTGAATGCGTGGGAGTTCGGAACGAGCGTATCGTCATCTGAGCCGAAACCGTACTGTTGATCGGCGGGTGTGACATTTGCACGAGTCCGCGGCCAAGTGGCAGGCGTGTCTGTATTTTCGTACCAATCCTCCGGTGAGGAAAAATACACCGCACGGTTTAGCGCCACGGACTTCGCTAACACACCGACATGGCCACCGCCTTGAGAGTGACCCGCCAGAATAACCTTGCTCCAATCGACGCTGCCGTTCGTTAACACGAACTGTCCCCAGCCCTCTGCGGGGTAGGTGGTCTGCATCCACGCCAAAAGCTTTTCGAGTCGATTGACGATCGAATCTGCCTTGGTCACTGGACTTTGTCCGGTCACTGGCGTGCCACCACCGAACACGACGACATTTCTCGCACTCCAGTAACACTCGGGGTCGGAACTCACTTGGCAGAGGGCGCCCATCGCGGTCTGGTTTGGGTAATTGAGACCGATCGCGTGGAATCCGCGAGAGGCGCCGGCTCTCAATATGTAGGTGTACTGGCCTGGCCGGCCTTGCGTGCCCGGCAGAAAGACTAACAGCTTGCCTCGCTGGTCGACCGAGGAGGATGGATTAATCGCAATGTGCGGTGCCTCACCGGTGGAGGGTGCGGCAGTGATGCTGCCGTCCGTTGTTGTCGCGTTGATTTGTCGCTCGACCGAGATCGGGCGCGTCACTGTGAGTGTGACTGCATCGCTCGTTATTGATCCTGCGCTATTCGAAATTTGTACTCGGTATCGATAGCCGCTGAACGTCAATGCGGTCGCGGCAGTGGTGTAGCTGCTGGAGGTCGAAGAGCCCGGTGCGCTCGTCCATATTGAGCCGCTATCCGTACTGAGCTGCCATTGGTATGACAGCGGCATCGTTCCCGCGGCGGTTACCGTGAAAGCTGCTGTAGTCCCTGCCGTAACCGTGATAGACGACGGTTGTGCGGTAATTATCGGACGACTCGACGAGGGCGGGGCGGGCGATGATGAGGCGCCGCCACCACCACCACATCCAGTCAGCAAAAAAAGTATGCAGCCAAGTGCGATGACGATATGCCGCAAGCGTTACTCCTAAAAGCCAACGCTCTGACTATATTGAACCCTGGTCTCGCTTATTGTGAAGAAAGGTTAGGACGACGCCGAGTCCGCCCAGCGCGCTCTTACAGCGGACTCTTAAGAGCGTCAAAACCGAATTCTTTCGTTTGCGATTCTTTCTTTGAGGGCTGGGTAAGCTCTGAGTGCGGAAGTGTTTTTGATCGCGAAAACACCTGTCAAAAACACGATATTTACTTGCACATTCTCTTACACACAGGTTAGTGACACGCGTAAGTCGTTGATGGCCAACAGGGATTGCTGAGTCCAGTCTTCTCATAATCCCTTGGTCCGCAGGTGTGAATCCAAGCGGGCCCAGTCTTACACCGAAGACAGATTCGCAGCGTATCCGGGATCATCGCTGCGGAGGCGCAAACGTCAAACCGCGTTTGTGACGCCCCAGACGGTCTCTCCTGGAGCGGAAGTCGATTGCCACGCTTAGTGCGGGAGCTCGGACGGGGGGGATTCGGTAACACATTGACGCTTATCGTTAAGCGTTATACACTGCCGCCGTGATAAGGAGTTTCCGCTGCCCTGATACCCGGCGATTCTTCGAGACCGGCAAGTCACGTCGGTTCGGCGCTATCGCGAACGTAGCGGCACGGAAGCTCGCCATGCTGGATGCTGCACACACCCTCGACTTCCTGCGCTCGCCACCTGGAAACCGGCTGGAGGTGTTACGAGGAGATCGCAAGGGGCAATACAGCATCCGCATCAATGATCAATACAGAGTTTGTTTTGGATGGACCGATCAGGGTCCGATAGATGTGGAAATCGTCGATTACCACTGAGGTGAGATAGATGTCCAAAAATGGCATGCGACCGGTGCATCCTGGTGAGGTGATTCGCGAGGAGTTCATGGCACCGATGGGGTTGAGCGCCAACGCACTAGCCAAGGCGCTCAATGTTCCGACACCGCGAATCAACGATGTCGTGCGCGGTCGACGGGGAGTGTCTGCGGATACTGCCATGCGTCTTGCTCGTTACTTTGGTGGCGACGCCCGGTCTTGGCTAAATCTGCAAGCCGCATACGATTTACGTATCGCGGAGCTCGCGGTCGGCAAGCGAATCGAGCGCGAGATATCGCCCGCAGCGGCGTGATCAAAAAGTCGATAGACGAGCGAGCATTCAGTCGTTTGTCAAAAACCCGATATTTACTTACACATTTTCTTACACACAGCTTAGTGACACGTGTAAGTCATTGATGGCCAACAGGGGTCGCTGAGTCCAGTTTTCTCATAATCCCTTGGTCCTTGGTTCGAATCCAAGCGGGTCCAGTTTTGTAACTAAGACAGAATCCGAGCATATCCAACGACGGACCGGCGACGCGGCGGGTATCAAAACTCGGATTTGGCATCAACCCAGACAGTTATGCATTATCTTGCATAAGCGTGCTTGCATCGCTATGCTCCGAACATGAAACCAGTTGTATGGCTCGGAAGCTCGAAGGCCGACCTCAAGGCTTTCCCAGCGGGAGCCATGGATGACACGGGTCATCAGCTTTTTCGGGTTCAGCGCGGTCTAGATCCGGACGACTGGAAGCCGATGCCGTCGATTGGAGCCGGCGTCCGTGAAATTCGAGTGCGCGACACATCGGGGGCTTTCAGGACAATTTATTTGGCGACTCGACCGGAAGCGATCTACGTGTTGCATTGTTTCCGCAAGAAGTCACAGAAAACCGCACGTGAAGATATTGAGTTGGCACGACAACGACTCGCCCGAGTGCCGAGGAGAACATCGCATGAGTAAGAAAAAAGTTCAGAGTGTCTTCCGTGATCTCTATCCCGCCGATCAGGCTGCGGAGATGGAAATGCGCTCGTTGCTACTCCAAGGTCTTGGAAGCTGGCTTGCAGACTCGGGTATGACCCAAAACGAAGCGGCGAAGGTTCTCGCTGTCACCCAGGCGAGGGTGTCCGATATTAAGCGCGGCAAGATCAGCTCCTTCAGCCTCGATTTACTTGTTCGACTCGCATCGCGGGCAGGCCTGAATCCGAAACTGAAGTTAGTCGCCTAGTTAATAATTTCCCTGCGGATTCTATGATTGATTTCGATCGCCTATTTCGGTAGTCGACACGCGATGTCAAAAACCCGATATCTACTTGCACATTCTCTTACACACAGCTTAGTGACACGTGTAAGTCGTTGAAGACCAAAAGGGATTGCTGAGTCCAGTCTTCTCATAATCCCTTGGTCCGCAGGTGTGAATCCAAGCGGGCCCAGTCTTCTAGACGAGACAAACCCACAGCCTATCCGACAGTCTCGCGAGAAGGGTCCAGAGGTCAAAACGGGGTGTTGAGATGACTAACGTCACTCATTGCCGGTCTCTAGACTCAACCGGGGCGAAATCCGGGGGCGCTGCTCCCACAGCAAAGACGCGTCGTTGAGGCATCATATTGATAGATCGTTAATCCAACGGAGGCATCTAGCGTGCTTACGCGAAGACAAGTGATTCTGGCGGGCGCTGTCCTCGGCTTGACGGGGCGGGGTCGAGCGGCCCCGGCTGCGGGTTGGCGACTTCTGCCGACAGAGCCCTATCGCGGCAAGCAGGACGACATTTCCTTTGTCACGCCGGATCTCGGCTGGTACGGAAACGGTGCGGGCAAACTCTACCGCACGAGGGATGGCGGTGAGACCTGGGAGAAGGTCTGGGATCAACCGGGTACGTTTATTCGGGCTCTCGGATTCGTCGATGCTCAAAATGGATTTCTGGGTAACGTGGGTACGGAGTACTACCCGAACGTCACCGATACGCGTCCCTTGTACCGCACGCGTGATGGCGGTACCTCATGGACGCCTATCGAGGCACCCGGTATCGATATCGTGAAGGGAATCTGCGGTATCGATGTCCTGCACGAGAAGCGCATCTTCCAGGGGGAGATGCGTGAGATTTCTGTCATCCATGCGGCCGGTCGGGTTGGTGGTCCCGCAGCCATCCTCCGCTCGATCGATGGGGGCGACACCTGGGAAGTCATCGATCTGCGCGAGCAGGCCGGGATGATCCTCGACGTGAAGTTCTTCGATGCGCAGAATGGACTCGTCTGCGCCGCTACCTCCGGCGATGTATCGCAAGCGAATGCATCGATCCTTCGCACTAGCGACGGCGGAAAGAATTGGACGCAGGTCTATCGCTCCGATCGGATGGCCGAGAACTGCTGGAAGATGAGTTTCCCCTCTCGAAACGTTGGCTACGCGACGGTTCAGAACTATCAGGAAGGCGCGAGCAAGCGCATCGTCGTCAAGTCTACGGATGGCGGCGCGACGTGGCGCGAATTGCCTTTAGTTGATGATGCGAGAGTGCGCGAGTTCGGTGTCGGCTTTGTCAATGATGAATGGGGTTGGGTGGGCACGACGACGGGCGGCTTCGAGACCCGCGATGGCGGCGCGAGTTGGACACCGATTGCGATGGGCATCGCTGTCAACAAGATCCGTGTGCTGCACACCGACCGTCAGGTTCGAGCGTTCGCGATCGGTGTGCAGGTACATCGCTTCGACGGCTGATAACGATCAGCCCGCGCTACGTTCCGACTGCCAGCACGTTGTCATCACTATCGCGGTCTATGCGCTTATTGTACGGATCGATACCGGCGTACACCGGCTTCGCGTCACTATAGAGCACGATCTGCTGTGCGCCATCCCGAAGCGTCCGTCGCTCTAGTTTGAGCACGCTCTTGCGTGTGAAGTCGCTTTTGCCGGGCTCAGCTGTGAAGAGTCCGACCTCGAAGTTACCGTCGAGCGGCGTCGCGGTCTCCTTGCCCTGACCATCGACGTAGAGCTTCCGTGCCTGCACAGAGAGGGTTGTCTGCCACCGTCCGTCCGCTAGCTTGCGTGATTCGGCAGTCTCGAGCTTGAGATCGTAGAGCGTAATACGCTCGAAGAGATCGGTGATCAGTTGCTCATGATCAGGGCCGGCCTCTTCGCGCAGCACACGCAGGAAATCACTCGCGTTGGCGTACGGTGCAGGCTTGAATGCAAACTCAGCAAGGAGCCTGCGCAGGGTTCGATCGACTACCTCGGTACCGACTTCCTCCTTAAGAAGGTACATCGCGAGACCACCTTTTTGATAGTGGATGTAACCTTGATTTTCGACGCGTGCGAGTGGCAATTCTTCGAGACGCTCGCTGCCGCGCGCCCGTAGGTATCGATCAAGTTCATATTTAAGAAACTTACGGATCTGCTCCGGGCCGTAGAGCTTTTCCATCACGCGTAGCGCTGAGTACTGCGCCATCGACTCGACGAGTAGCGTTGCGCCTTGTTGCTCGGAGGGGATTAGCTGATGTGCCCACCACTGATGCCCAATCTCGTGCGCAGTAATGTAGGTGACCATGTCGATATCATCGGGGTCCTTTCTATGCTGGATGAAGCCAATGGCCTCGGAGTAGGGCACGGTGTTGGCAAAGGACTGTGCGAACGTGGCGTAAGCTGGAAATTCGAGAATACGCAGCTGCTTGAACTGAAACGGACTGAAATCCTTTGAGAACACTTCGAGCGACACCTTCATCGCCTCGAGCATCGTCCGAACGTTCGTATCGTGCGGCGGGTGGTGATAGACCGCGAGCTCGACGTCGTTCCAACGATCACGCGCTACCGCATAGCGCGCTGACTGAATCGAGAAGAAATTCTGGATCGGCGCATCCGTTCGGTAGCGAACGATACGGCGACCTTCACGCACCACCTCCGACACCCGATAACCCGGGGCGATGGCGAGTTGGTCTGCGTCGGTCGATACCGTGATCTCTGCATTCACCCAGTCACTATCGCGTCTTAGCATGTTGAAGGTGCGTGCTGAGTCGTCTTCGAGACGCGGTGGACGCGACTCGGGAGGCAGCCCGCGCTTACGGCGTTCGCTACGATCCTGCAGATAGACGTTTCGGTTCGGACCGAGCGTCGGTGAGATCTCGAAGTTGTCGAGGAAGGTGCCGTTCGCAACGAGACGCGTATCTGCGGCACGGTGCGGGAAGCCGCGCTGCTCGCGCAGGAGATCGAAGTCGAGCGTCGCCCTTGCGCCGGGAGCCAACGGTTCGTTAAAGCGGAAAATGCGATAACCAAAGTCTTTCCACTCTCGGTTTAGTGTCGCGCCCTGTATGTTGAGTGCACGCACTTCGAGATTGCGTGGCAGGCTCACGTGCACTTCGGTGATGGGTGCTGCCGTGCGATTTTCGAGTACGTAGCGGCCGCGGATGTCGGCGCGGAGCTGCTGCGGATACAGGTCGACGTTTAGCGTGACGTCGGTAATGCGTGGCTGCGGTAGCTTTTCGAAGGAATTGACGGTTTTCTCGTAATCCGCTGCGAGGTCCCGATCGTCCTCGGCGGTGCGGTATTCATTGAGGACATTGGTGTTGTAGAAGATCCAGCCGCCGAGGCTGGCCATGGCAAGCAAGGCAACGCCCGCGATTACGCCGGGCGCGCCAACGAGACGTCGCGGCAGCCTTTCGATCCGCGTGCGCAGCGATACCACCGTCCCTCGCCGCCAGAGGGTCGCGGCCAGTACTGCGAGCAGCAGGGCACAGGCCGACCAGTAAGCGCGGAACCAAGCGGCGTTGGCGGCGAACTGCCCCTGGCCGTTCATGTCGGAGAGCGGTTCTGGTGTTGATGCTGCATACAGGTAGAGCGGATGCTCGAACCCCATTGACGCGACGACGGTCTGGGCGACGATAAAGAGCATCATCACTAGCCAGCCCATCGCCTTCGCCGGTACCAACGACTGCACAAACACGGCGAGGATCGTGAAGAGGATCACATCGATCGTACTCGGCACCACGTACCAGAGGAGATAATGGGATACCTCAAGATGGCCGTAGCCTTTGAGCAGCTGCACCGTCATCGCCATCAGCGTCGAGAACAGCAGCGTCGAGAACAGCACCAGCGAGATGGCCAGCATCTTTGGTAGAGCGAACGTCCAGTCCGGTGCCGGTGTGGCATCGATGATCTCGTGCATGCGCCGATCGCGGCTGCCCCATACCAGCTCACCTGCGTAGTAGATCGCGATCAGCAACGGGATGATGGTGAAAGCGCCGCGCAGCGTATCGATCATTACTCGCGTGACCGGCAGCGTGGCCGTACCATAGCTTTCGTCGGCAAACCACAGGCCAGAACCTGCATTCACGCAGCCGATGAATACCAGCACGATATAGCCTGGGTGGCGGAAAGCCGCCACCATGTCGTGGCGCACGAGGGCGAGCAGCGCTGCGACGGCGCGCCGTCGCGGTGACGGCGCGGCTGCAGGCGATACCATTTTCGTCGTCGCGGTATCGGCAGTTTGCGCCAAGACCGTTTCATCTTTGCTCGCTTTGCTAGGAGTTTTGGACTCTTTCTTCGCTCTGCCGTCGATTCGATAGAAGCGCACGGCAGCAGCAAGTACGATGGCCGTCACCGCGATCCAGATCAGTCGGTTGTAGAGCAGCGCGCCCTCGAGCGCTGGCATCATCGTGTTGCGCTCTATTGCCGTCCAATACTTGGTGAGGATGGAGAGGGCCGCGAGGCCGAACGGATCGAGCAGCGTGACGAGCGGTTCGTGCCGCGGGTCGCTAATGAGATTGACTGAAACGAGATAGCCGACGATCAGCACCATCACGCTCACGTAGGTCATGGCCATCGAGCGCGTGAAGATCGCGACCGAGTAGAGCGTCGCCGAGATGATGAGCAGCGTCGGTCCGCAGAGCGCGAGCCAGGCGTAGAGATACCAGCCTGCATTGAAAGGCCCTACGGTTTCTGGGTCGAGCCAAGGCATGGCTGCTCCCACTGCATTACCGAGCGGAACGGCGGCCAATACCAGCATGCCGGTCAACCAGGCTCCCACGAAGCGACCGATCAGGTAATCCCCAACTGGCAACCGCGAACTGTGGATGATGCTACCGAAGCGCGTCTCATCGTCCCGGACCACCGCGTTGGCGACGAAGGCTGCAGCCACGAAGAGACCGAACAGCGTCATGATGAGGGTGGTCTGCGCGATGACGAACGGCGCGTTCACCATGACGTTACCGCCCTTACCGCCGATACTCAGTTGGTCCGACGCTGCAGCGCCGAACGCCATTAGAAAGAAGACGGCAAAGGTCACCCAGAACGCGGGCGAGCGCAGTTGGTAACGCAACTCAAAGGAGGCAACGTGGCGCAACATGGTGGTGATCTCAGGCGACGCGCCGCGAGGCGGCAAGGGTTGCAAAATAGACGTCTTCGAGACCTGCCGTTGCCGCCGCAAATCCGTCGCCCGGTGTGGTATCGGCGAGCACGTGCACGACGGTGCGTCCCGCGAGAAGTCGCGTCGCGATCACTTGATGCGCCGCACGTAGCGGCTCGAGCTCGTCACGACCGATGACTTTGCGCCACACTCGTCCCTGCAGCGAGTCGATGAGTTGTGACGGTACGCCATCGGCGACGATGCGACCGCCGGCGAGGATGGCCATCCGCGGACAGAGCTCGGCGACATCCTCGACGATGTGTGTCGAGAGGATCACCACCACGTTCTCACCGATCTCAGCGAGCAGGTTCAGAAAGCGATTGCGCTCCTCCGGATCGAGCCCGGCGGTCGGCTCATCGACGATGATCAGTCTCGGGTTACCGAGAAGCGCTTGCGCAATGCCGAAGCGTTGGCGCATGCCGCCCGAGAAGCCGGCGATCGCCTTGCGTCGTACCTCCCAAAGATTGACCTGACGCAGCAGTCGCTCGACGGCTTCGCGTCGTTCGCCGCGCGCCGCGTACCCCTTCAGCACCGCGAGGTGATCGAGCATGTCGAAGGCCGACACGCGCGGGTACACGCCGAAGTCCTGCGGGAGGTAACCGAGAACGCTGCGCAAGGCGGCAGGGTCGGCGAGTACGTCGGTGCCGTTGAATTGGATGCTGCCCGACTGCGGCGTCTGCAGCGTTGCGATGCAGCGCATCAGCGTGCTCTTGCCAGCACCGTTCGGCCCAAGAAGTCCGAACATGCCGGCGGGCAGATCGAGAGAGACGTGATCCAAAGCACGGGTGCCGTTTGGATACAGATAGCTCAGATCGCGGATGGTCAGCATGTTAGGACTCCTGAGGTCGAAGTGTATTAGTTATATATAACAGTAATACAACAATCAAATCGTATTGTCGTTAAATATAATATATTGTGTTTACGCAATATTCAGTATAGTTTGTCGAATGATCTATAACCGTATTGCCCTGTTTCGGATCGAGCGAAACCTGAGCCGCAAGGAACTGGCCATTGCGGTCGGCGTTAACCCCCAGACGATCGGGTTCTTGGAGAGGGGGAGCTATAGCCCGAGCGTGGAGCTCGCCCTGAAACTCGCCGCCTTATTCGGTGTGCCCGTCGATTCGTTGTTCTCGCTGACGCCTTTTCCGTCTCTCGCCACGCAGATTGCGAGTGCCCAACATCAACGTTTGGAGTCCAACCGTGACGAACTTACCCTCACAGCCAGCCGCTGACCGACCGGGTGAGCGTCGCGGAAATAGTACGATCACCTCGTAAACATTGCATTCATACTACATAGTATGTATGCTCTATTTCGATGAGTCGCCAAAAAGAAGATCCAGTCTTCAATCGGGTAGAAGAACTACGTGTCGCCCGTGGCCTGAGTCGTCAGCAGCTCGCCGAACTCGTCGAGGTGCATTACCAGACAATTGGTTATCTGGAGCGGGGCGAGTACAGCCCGAGTCTGATCCTCGCCTTGAAGATCGCTAAAGCTCTGGATGCCGCGATCCCCGAACTCTTTTCAGTCAAGCCCTTCAAGAAGGAGAAATAGGTAATGTCTGCAAAACGTAATCGCTTCTTTTGGCTGGAGGGGGTGACGGAGCGAGAGGTGACTCAGAGCCTCAATGATGAAAACCCCTCTCGGCTTCGAACTCATAAGGTTCGGCGCTTGATGGTGATATCGATTGCAGCGACAACCTGCGCGCTCGGTCTTCTCGTGCTTTGGCCCGATACGAAGCTTCGCTCTTACTTAGAGTTCGCGGGTTTAGCATCGTCGATCGTGCTCTATCTCCTGATTAGGAAGTCAGTAAGACTGATTGCTGATGCGCCAAACGAACTTTTGGACGAACGGCAAATCGCCGTTCGAGATGCTGCCCATACGACCGCCTACCGCATCTTGTCGATCGTTTCTGTGGCATTCATGATTATTTTCACTCTTGCCGATCCCTTGCAACGCGGAATTCCTCTCATCTTTGGATTCCTGATGCTCGCTGTGTCGTTACCTTCGATGGTGCTCGCGTGGACACCGCCATCCGAAGATCAGTAATCGAATCATAAAATCGTATAAAAAATGAGGAGTTTTCCTGGGTTTATCGCGCTTGGCTTTTCGATAGCCTTGTTTGCTTCGTCTACCGCTTCGCCGTCAAGTCCAGCGACGCCCGAGCCACCGGTCGAAGAGATCGAAGTGCAGAGCGGTTTTCTCACCGCGCGTGACGTACAGACTGTCGGTCAGTTGCTCGCGGCTGAAAAGATCTTTGAAGACCTCCAAGGCCGTTCCCCAAAAGCAGAATTGCGCTTCAAGGTGTTCGGACGAAAAAATGCTAATCAGTGGAAAGATGTCGGCTTGGAGCTGATGACTCGCGACGGTAGGGTACCGGTGACGCTCGATCAAGATGGGCGGTTTGCCATCGATGATGCATGGCGATCACTCGATCCTGATGCCAAGCTACGCAGTCGCCTGCGGGATGGCAGAGTCACGTGGCGTGCCGATATACGTTCGCCCGGTAGCACCACGCGTACCAGACGACTTGGGGACTTGCGTCTCCAATGCGAGGCGAGCTTTTGGAGTGGAGTCGCCCGTGGGACTACCGGTAGCTTCAAAGCAATGAACCGAATGATCAGATCTACTTTGAACGGCTGCGATAGCAAGTGGTTCGGATGGAGCGCATTCGCAGACGCACCGGTTTTCGGTATCCGCTTTGTTCATGGCAGTAAAGCCATGCATGTGCCTCTGCGCCAGATTGGCGGGCTCGGCGATCCTTCATTCCCTGGATATGACTGGGCGTATGCGCTTCGCGAAAGCATGTACCGGCTGTATTTGGGTGATAATCGCTGGCCGGACGACACAATCGTTGAGTTTCAATATATCGACGACCCGATAGTTCCTTCCGAACCTGCTCTTCTTGAATCGTCTAATCGACTCGCTACAGCGGCTCGTCTGCTGCAGCCGGGCGTGACCACCTTGAAAGAGGTCAATAAACAGCTAGGCAGCAGTCAGGGGACGCTACGTTACAACGATGGTCGGCGTGCGGTGCTCTACAGGCTCACCGGGCGTGAGAGGCTCGAGCTCGTAACTCTCTTCGATAGCGAAGATCGGCTCGTCAAGTACGAATTACGAATGACAGATGTTCAAAAACTAAAGTCTTCTGTCTCCGTTCCATGGTGACGCTAAGACGATCTCGTCTCTATAAGCGCCTGTCAAAAACACGATATTTACTTACACATTCTCTTACACACGGGTTAGTGACACGTGTAAGTCATTGAAGGCCAACAGGGATTACTGAGTCCAGTCTTCTCATAATCCCTTGGTCCGCAGGTGTGAATCCAAGCGGGCCCAGTCTTACAACCAAACCGGCGCTGACTACCTATACGCGATGATCACGGTCTCCGTTCCGCCGCCATCCGCCGGATCTCTACGACCGCACGCTCTACTACGGCGTCTCTTCCTGTGACCGGCGTGACCTCGATGTGAGGTCGCACTGGGCCGAGGTCGGACTCATCGCCGCTTGCCCGGATGAACATCTTCTGGCTGAACGACACGACGATCCGAGAATTTGGCAGCGCGAATGGGCCGATTTCGCCGAGTGCGTTCGGCACTCCCCCGGTTGGCTGACCGATCGTGAGCATAAGATCGTAAGTACGCGCGGCATCGGCGAGTAGCATCGCACTCGAGAAGGTCTGCTCGCCGATCAGCAAAGCGGTTGGTCCGTCAAAACTCGGCTGAACTTGAGGCCGTCCTGCGACGTCGGTCTCGTAGGTCAAGTCCTCTCCATACTTGAGAGCGGAGTAATCGGGAAGGAAAAGCGGCAGCGCAAACATAAGCGGTCGCCACATCGGTTTCGTCCCCATTCGAAACAGCTGATCGGACTCTGCACTCTTGCGCCAGACAACGCGCGACGCCATGCGGTAGGGGCGATCGTTGATTCGCTCGAGAAGCGCATCGCCAAGGTCACTGTTTCCGCCGCCATTCGCGCGGATATCGACGATCAGTCCCGCCGCACCGCGCTGCTTGATGGCAGTGATTGCTTGATCGAGAAACTTGTCCCACTGGCTGCCGAGCGGCCCACTCATGGTCGGAAACTCGATGAGTGCGACGGGCGCTGCGGTAGGCGCGTCGCCCGGTAGTAGGAGCGCGCGGAACGGCGGGCTGTCGACGAACACTTCACGCTGTGACTCAGCTTGCGTAGTCGCTCGCGTACCGTTTGCTGCCGTCCGTTCAGTCTTGCGCGCGCCATCACCCACGCCTTCGACCACCACGGTACGCCGCGATCCGTCCGGGCGGATGACCTCGACCTGCGTCGGCAGGGTGGTTCCCGAGGCCCACGCGAGGCTGCGGTAACGCTCGCGAATCTGCGTATCGCGGTAGCGGGCGGTTTCGTTGGGCACGAGCGCACGCAGCTCTTCGAGATGATCGGCTGCGGAGAGACCTCCGATTCTGACGAGCGTATCGCCCGGCTCGATGGCTCGCTCGCCCTCCGCGACAGCGACAACGATCAGTCCATCCTCCTTGGGCTCTGCGCGGAAGGGAAGCAGCCGCTCGCCTCTGGCAATGGCTGCTTCAAGATCCTCAGAGGGAACACCTTGCGCGTAGTGATCGGATCGGTATCCGGCTTGCAGCGCCATCACCAAGGGAAGGAACTCTCGCCGCGTCATCGGCCGGTCGATCGAGGCCTTCAGCTCCTCGGCGAGCGCGCGGATCGACTCCTTCGAGACGCGAAGATAGGGGTTCGGGTTGGTCCGTTCGTGCAGCGCGACAATAGCGTCGAGATCGGCGTGCAGGGCCTGAGGCTGATGAACCTGGACAATCTGCGCCGGGGTCGATTTTGGGATCGCCTCGTATGGGCTTTGCATGAAGGTCGACCGCGCACAGCCGCTGGACAACGCGAGCGCGGCCGTGGCGGCGAGGGCGGTGAAGGTCCTTATGCCGATTTGGAGTAGGCGGCGAGGCAACTGATTGCTAGGGAATGAGTTAGTCATTTCTGTTAGTCCGACGACCTCGCTAGTAAAAATATCAACGAAGCGAGCACAGACGAACTTCACCGCTCATCGTCTGAACATCAACGCGTCCTTCACCATCACCGATTTGAAATTCTCGGTTACGTCGCTCAGCGCGATTCGTTGGTGCCGTACCTGCAGCGGGTTGAAGTAGTGCGCATAAATCAATATTGCCGCTAAAAGTTCGTAATTTAAATCTTGCTGTAGGCAAAGAGGCGAAATCTATCGCAATCAGACCGCTCACCGACTCGGCAGTCAGCCGTCCGTCTGAATCAAGACCGAGCTTAAGTTCAAAATCTCCAGAGACGGTTTTGAAACTTGCATCAGCCAAGGCGCCGAGCAAAAACTTTCCGTCGCCCGAGACTGTTTTGACATCTACTAGACCGCTCGCCTCACCGCTCATGTTTACATCGCCGCTGACCGATTTGATCTCAAGACGCTTCGTTTCAGGTTTTGTGACGAGTCTCATGTCTCCGCTGACGCTACGGGCACTGGCTTCTGCTCCCAGCTCCGCGTCGATATCACCGCTAACAGTTGAGAGTCTTTGTTCGCCAAGCATCTGCCTTACGACGAGATCGGCGCTGACCGAAGAGACATTGAGCAAGCTTTGCTGCGGAATTTGAATACTAAGGATTGCCTCTCCGCTATTCGAGTTTCCTAAAAGTTTCTTTCGCGGGACTACACGAATGACCGTTTTGCTCCCGCTTGATGTGAATTCCATTCGCTCCACGTCTTTTTGGAGAGTGCCGGTGATCGCGACTTCGGATCGATCCCAGCCGGTTACCGTGATTCGGCCAGAGGTATTGATAATCTCGACGCTACCGCGCGGTTCTGCAGCGCGTCTCTCGTCGACTGCCCGAGTCGTCGCGTTGGCAAAGCCACCAGAGATGGCTATGAAAAGGAAAACAGCAGCGATCGTGCGATGTCGGTATGTCATATCTCACTCCTTGAAGACGGGACTGAATCACTCGGAGGTAGGCTCGTCATGAGTTCTATTTCGTGCTCGTAAGTTTGTTGTCGCAGTTCTAGCAACAGGGGGTTAGACGGGTCGTCGGCTAGCGCGGCTGAAATATCCGCCTCCGCATTTCTGATGATGTCGAGGTTCTGTAACACTCGGGCACGCGTCGCCGGTGCGAGATTCGCGAGTGCTGTAGAGAACATCGGTTGTAACTCAGCTCGGACTTGGAGAAACGCAGAGGAATCGACCGTCGATGGTGCGCGCGTACTGAACGACTGCAGCCAGAAGGTCCCCGTAACGAGAGCAACGGACGCAGCGAGCGCTGTCGGTACCACCCAGCGCGTTATCGCCGCAGCTTTAGGCTTATGCGTTAATTCGACTGCAATTTGTGGCCATAGGTCACGCCGCAGTGGTACTTCGCGACGCAGCGCATAGAGGTGCGCATCAAGATAACTATCGGAGTGTGGTGCGGATTGATCTTTGGTTGAGGTCATGGTTTTGACTCTCCTGTGCCTAACCGTACGGCGAGCAACTGTCGCGCACGATATAACTGAGCCTTGCAGGTACCCACGGCGATGCCGAGCTGGGTAGCCGCTTCCTCATGCGAGTAGCCATATAGAGCAACCAGCACGAGAGCATCCCGTGCACCCGGCGGTAGCGCCAGAATGGCACGTTCGACATCAAGTGCGGGCGTCCCATCGACGCCGCCTGCCAGCGCTTCGAGTATCGTAGGGTCATCGACAGCGCTCTCAGCTCTTGCAGCAAGCCCCCGTCGACGCGCAAGGACAGCGTTGACCGCTATCCGGTGCAGCCAAGTGGTCAATCGACTTCTATTCTCGAAAGTGGGCAGCGAACGCCACGCTGACACGAAGGTTTCTTGAACGCAGTCTTCCGCAGTCGCGGCCTGCCCAGACAGGCGTAGACAGAGCCCGTACACCCGCGGAGCATATCGACGATAAAGTCTTTCGAAAGCCAGCACGTCGCCATTGGCCGCCGCAGCCAGATCTTGATAATCGTCAGCTGTTTCGAGCGTCGAGTCCAAGAACTCTCCCCGGGGTTTCGCCCGAATCTGAAGGTTAGCGGGCAATACTTAGATGAGGGAGGGCAGTGAAAGGT
>JBILMJ010000003.1:0-249072 GCA_044375575.1 Steroidobacteraceae bacterium
CCGACTCCGACGCCGACGCCGACTCCGACGCCGCCGCCCACTACGACGACGACTACGGGAACGACAGCGACGACGACGACCGTCACTACGACTACGTCGACGTCCGGAACCTAAAGGCGTCCTCGCGTGAAAATAAAAACCCCGGTTGAGCGATCAACCGGGGTTTTTTATTGCTCGATCGATTCTACTTTTTGACGCAAAGATAACCGCCACCCGGAAACGGTTTTCCTTCGGCGTTGAGCGCGCGTGGGTGATAACCCGCGGGACGGTGTTTCTGGGTCGGCGTGTCGAAGATGCGGCACACGGCTTCGCCCTGCTTTAGCAAAGCCGCAGGAATCGGTTTGAACGCACTGGCGTTGACCCACGTCATTACGCCGTTGCGAAGCTCGAGGCGAGGAACACCAGGATCCTGCGGGCTCGCGCCCGAGTGACCCGGAAACATGGCCGCCAACGTCGCGAAAACCAACAGGCTTGGCCCGGAAGGTTTGATATGACGCGTGATGCTCATCGACCGCCCTCTTGAGGTTAGGATGTCCCGAGAATCATAACGCCGAGATGCCGCTTCCGTGTCCACGCTCCATGGGTTGATGTCCGCCGCGCTCGTATATCTCGGGTTGATGGCGATCACGGTCTCGCTCCGCGGGAAACTCCCCGCGGCGATCGGTCGTTTCTCGGCGGTCGTCGCTGCGGCGCTGGTCTTTTTTGCCATCGAACATTTTGTGGGTCTCGGGTCTTTGACGCTGTGGCCCGTGCTCACCGCACTTGCAGCGTGGCTGCTCTGGCGCCGACGAGAGACCCTCTCCGACGCTGCCTATTGGCGCGATGAACTACCTTTCCTTTTGGTGTTTGCGTGGGTCGCACTCTGGCGAGGACTGGATCCGGATATCGAGCCCACGGGGGAGCAGATCCCCAATCTGTATTTCATCTCTCAATATTTGAGCGGTGCACGATTGCCGCCGCCCGATCAATGGTTCGGCGAAGCGCAACGATTCGATTTCTATTACGCGTTTCAGCATTACTCGGCGGCGCTACTCGCGCGCGTGCTCGACCTCTCGGCCGGACAGGCGATGAATCTCTCCTACTGTCTGCTGTTCGGATTTGCCGGATCGCTCGCGTGGCACGCAGCCAAAGCATGGGACGTGCCACGTGCTGCGCGCGCCCTCCTTTTGGCGACGATCTTTGTGGGAGGCTCTGGTCTTGCGCCGCTCGTGCAGTGGTCGATCTCGATGCCCACCGACACGCCCGCGGAAAAAGCCTACGCTGCGAGCACCGCCATCTGGGCCTCGACCCGCTGGTCGGGAGTCTACGAAGAACGCATCAATACGCATGTAGGCGAAGCGATGTTTCGGGATGAGCGCTGGAATGCGAATTTAGAAAACGCACCGGACTTGCCGCTCGAAACGTTTCTCTACTACACCTTGCTCGGCGATTTTCATCCGCCGCTTGGCGGCTTTTTGATTTTGTTGTTTTCTCTGGCGCTGATCGCAGCGCTGTCGCGATCGTCGGGGGAGCCGGCCTCTCGCCGCTCACGCGTCGTGGCCGCCCTGCTCGCCGCCACGCCAGTGCTCGCGCTCATCACCAACGCCTGGGTGTTTCCGCTACAGTTCGGGTTGGTGGCGCTCTGGCTGATCGTAAGGTGGACGAGATTTCGCGAGTCGACGCTGATTCGCGATGCAGCGGTCGGTGCCGTGGCGTCGGGGCTTTGCATCGCACCCTTTTTGGCATCGTTCGCCTCAAGCGCCCTCTCGCCGAGCGTCGAGACGGTAGCGGATATTTATCGCACTCGATTATCGATCCTGCTCGCCGTGTTGTGGCCTGTTGGGCTGTTGATGCTGTCGCTCGTCATCGGCAAGGTACGCGATCTCTGGGCGTGGGCGCTCGTCGTCTTTGTCGTCGCCGCGGGTGTCGCCTCGGAGTGGTTGTTTTTCGATGACCCGCTTCCCGGACGATATGAAAGGTTCAATACGGTGCTCAAAGTTTGGAGCTGGCTGTGGGTGGCCGTGCTCGCAGGGCTTGCACCGATCGCGCTCGCGAGCCACTCGACTTGGACTCGTCGCCTCGCTGCCGCCACCCTTGCGCTCTTGCTGCTGCCGGGTGCGTGGAACGCCTCGCGCTATCTTTGGAATGCCGAGTTTCCGCATGCGGGGCGATGGAGTGGCGATGCGTGGCTGCGGCAAGATGCCGCCCACAACCAAATATTGATGCATCTGCAACACTCGCCCAAGGGCGTCGTGCTCGAGAACCCGCGACGTGATGCCTACTCGAGTCATGCCGCGATCGCGCTGTTTGCCGAGCAACCATCCCTCATCGGTTGGTGGGGGACGCAGAATGTGTGGCGCGGCGGCTCTGCGGTGATCGAGCGGCGTGCCGACGAGAGCCGACAGTTGTTCGCAGGCACGCTCACCGACTCGAGGGTGTGGCTCGCCGAACATCGCGTGGATTACATCCTCTGGACGCGAGAGGATGCGACGACCCTAGGACCCCGATTTCAGGCGCTCGATGACGCGTTATCCGTCGATTATGAATTCAGGACGTTCGAGTATGTGGGGGCCGTACCCATCGGACTTTGGCAGCGCCGCAAGCTTTTGGGGGCGGTAGGACCATGATCGATCTCAGCGCTCAGGTGACGCTCACCACGCTTCTCGTCCTCGCGCATTTGATGGCGCTCGGACTCGTGATCCATCGGTTCATCCCGAATCTCATCCTCGCCCGGGCGTCGATGGTGCTCGGCGTGACGCTCGCGATGTTCTTCATCGAGCACTTCGTGGGCTTGGGTGCGCTCGGCTTCGTTTGGCCCGTCACGAGCGCGGCGAGCCTTTATGTCATCTGGCGAGCAAGACATCGACTCTTGAGTGACCGTGCGACCTGGCAAGGTGAGATCGTTTTTCTCGTAGGGTTCGCTTGGGCTTTTCTTTGGCGCTATGGCTTTCCGAATATCTCGCCGAGCTCCGAGCGACTGACCAATCTGTATTTCATCGCGAATTATCTGCCGGGTACTCGGCTGCCCCCGGTCGATAGCTGGTACCCGCCCCTGTCCTTCGATTTTTATTACGGGCTGCAACACTACGGCGCCGCGCTGCTCGCGCGGTGGTTCGATCTGTCCCCTGCGCTCGGTTACCACTTCGGGTTCTGCATCGTGGTGGGCCTTGGCTTATCGCTCGTTTGGGCGTTTGCCTCGACCGTCCTGCAGTCGGTTGCGCTGCGGGCGCTCATCGTGGCGACGGTCGCCATCGGCGGAACCGGCGGAACGGTGTTCGCGCAGCTGACCGTCGAGACGCCGCCCGATACGCCCGCCTATATCGAAACCAATGATCGCTTATGGGGAGGTGCGCGATTTGCGGGAGATTTCGATCAGAGGGCGAATACGACACTCGGTCGCTGGCTCTTCCCGAAGGCGGATAACGGGGTCGAGCCGCGATCCTTGCCGAGCGAAAATTTTGGTTATCAGATCGGGCTCGGAGACTACCACCCCCCGCTCGGCGGTTTTTTCCTGTTGCTGCTCGCCATCGCGCTGATGGGCGTGATCGAGACGTCGACGGGCAGGACGGCGATCATCTATCAGGCGCTGCTCGGTCTCACCGTGGCTGCACAACTGGCGACGAATGCCTGGGTGTTTCCGCTACAGGGACTCTTGGTGCTTTGCTGGATGCTCTGGCGCCTCGAGCAACGACAGGCGATGAGCTGGCTCGCCGTCGTCGGCGGCGGATTCGGTGGCTTGATGCTGCTGTATCCGTACCTTCAGGGGCTCTCCACGGGACTCGGCGTGATTTCTCCCGCACTGACTCGCGCGTCCGACTTCACGCCCGTAGGCTCGTTCGTAGCGACGTTCTGGCCGGTGCTGCTGCTTCTCGGGTTCGGACTCGCTCACGCGCGGACTCGCTCGCTATCGACCGTGTTCGTGGTGGCGCTGTCGTTAATGCTGTTTTTCTCCGAGGTGTTTTTCATCGACGACCCTTCGGCGGGTCGTTTCGAGCGTACGAATACCACGATGAAATGGTGGGGTTATCTCATCACGGCGGCGTTCGCCGGGCTCGCGCCGCTCATACTCGCCTCGGGCAAGTTCGCCACGCGAGCGGTAGTCGTCGCGGCGTTACTTCTCGTGAATGTGCATCTCGTCGACCAGTACCGCTACTGGAACGTCCAAGACTCCACACACCGCGGCGATCTCTCGGGCGAAGGCGTCTACGCCAAAGACTCGCGCGTGGCGGGGATGATCGATTACCTGAAATCAGCCGAACGCGGGATCGTGCTCGAGAACGTGACCTGCACCGCCTATTGCGACACGGCAGCCATTTCGATGTTCGCGGCGAAACCGGTGCTCCTCGGTTGGCCCATGCACCAACAGACGTGGCGCGGGACGGCGTCGGGCGTCTGGCTGCTTCGCGATCAGATCGTGAGCTTCTACGGCGGCTCGAAAGCCGATGCATTGCCGTGGTTGCAGTCGTCGGACGTTCGTTACGTGTTGCTGACGCCGGCTGACGTTCGGTCGGGGAGTCGCTGGTCTGCGCTACACGACCTCTTGCAGGCGGATTTTCAGTGGGTCGAGTTCGGACGGGAGGGCGACTCGCCGGTCGGGCTCTGGGTGCGCCGAGCGCGGTAAGTCCAGAAGTGGTGCATCAAAAAATTCGTGGGCGCGACGAGCGCTGACACGAAGATCACGCCGACGAGCGGCGGCCAACCCCACTCTGACGCCGTTTCGCCGAGATAACCCGCCATCGCGAACCCAGCGACGGTGACGACGCCGAACTTCAGGGCGTTGTCACGCGTGGGCTGTGAGCCGAAGCTCCAGAAGGTGTTGATGAAGTAGGAAACTGCAGTTGCGGTCAAAAACGCGCATGCGTTCGCAACGCCTGCCGAGACACCTAGGGTCGTCATCAGCGAGACCGCTACGATCGTATGGACGGCGGTGTTACCGAGACCCGTGATGGCAAACCGCAGCGCGCGGCGCTTCATGAGGAGGGGTCGGGGTACCGACGACGAATGACGTACAGCGGTCGCCGTTTTGATTCCATGTAGGTGCGTGCGAGGTATTCACCGAGCGCACCGATGCCGATGAGTTGGATACCACCAAAGAACGTGACCGCGACCATGAGCGAGGCATAGCCTGGGACATCGACACCGTAGACCCAAACTCGCACCACGATCGTGGCGGCGAAGAGGAACGACGCCAGCGAAATCAAACTGCCGAGGTACGTCCACATGCGCAGCGGCGCCGCACTGAAACTCGTGATGCCCTCGAGCGCGAAATTCCAGAGCTTCCAGCTATTGAACTTGCTTTGCCCTGCGCTGCGCTCGGGTCGCGAATAATCGACCATGCACGAACGAAAACCGACCCAGGCGAAGAGACCCTTCATGAACCGCTGCGTCTCGGGCAATGTTTTGAGCACATCCACCACGGCCCGATCCATCGCCCGAAAATCACCCACGTTCGCCGGCAGCGGCGGATCGGAGATGGCGTTGTGCAGGCGGTAAAACCAATCGGCGGTCAGACGCTTCATGAGGGGATCGCGCGATCGATCGACCCGACGTGCCAACACCACGTCGTAGCCCTTCTCCCATTGCTCGATCATCACCGGAATGAGCTCCGGCGGATCTTGTAGATCGACATCGATGGGAATCACCACATCGCCCGAGGCCTCGGCGAGCCCAGCGGCCAAGGCGGCTTCCTTGCCGAAGTTCCGGCTGAGATCGATTGCCTGAATGGCGAGCGGCACGAATTTTTTTTGCTGTTCGATGATGAGATCGAGCGTGTCGTCGGTGCTGCCGTCGTTGATGAAGAGCACGTCGCCCTTCAGCCGCGGCGCCGCATCGAACACAGCCTTCACACGCTGCAAAAAGAGCACGATGGCGCTCGACTCGTTGAAGACCGGCACGACCAGCGTCACCGTGATCGGTCGATCGTGGGGGCGAGCGTGCAGGGCGCCACTCATGGGTTGATCACCAAATGACCGATGGAGTACATGCCGTCACCCTCGAGGGCCGAGACACGAATTTGGGTTGCCTTCATCGAGAGCGGCAGATCGGGCACCGAGAGTCGGCGTCTCGCAAGCCCAGAGCCCTCGATCGGCAACAGATCACCGACCGGAATATACCCGTCGGCCGTCAGAATCTCGACTCGATAGGTATCGTTGTGATCGAGCGACAGATCGAGTGATTGAATTTCAATCGCCTCGGGCAAATCGATGAGTGCATCCACCGTGAAGACGACGTTCCCGGGGGCATTCCAGACACCTTCGGATTTCACCTGACTCAAAGACGAGAGCGGCACTCGAACGGCTTCATCGATCACCGGCGCGGCCACCACATCGGGGGCCACGGTCGGCGTCGTCTCGACGTCTCCGCTTTCGTTCGAGACATACCAACGAACGACGACGAGCAGCACGAGTGCCGTCCAGGCGAGCCAAATCAGTCGATTCGTGGGCATCAGGGGTTGAGCCTGCGCAAGATCAGGCGCGGACCGCCGGGGAACACCGACGCTTCGATCTCGCGAATCATGGATTTGGAATCGTATTCGACGACATGGCTCGACTCGACGGAGACGCCGTCCACTTCGCCTCGGCAGGTCTGTCGCCAACCGAATCGGTCTTCGCTCAAACGCCAGGCTGCCGCGGGCGCACATCGCGCCCGACGAACGGGCAAGGCGTCCTGCGCATACCAGCGCTGCTCATGGCCCTGCGCGGTCAGTTCGCGGCCGGAAGCATACTGACCGAACCCCCCGGGCATGTTTTCGATCGAGACGAAGCTCTCGCCGTTCCAGGTGATGCGCATGTTGAAGTCATTACGGAAGTAGACCGTGCGCCCCTCGACCTTCATCGCGTACACCCGATATTCCGTTCCGGCGACAGACAACGACCAGGCGAAGGCTTCGAGGGCTTTTTGATTTTCCGACTTGAAAGGCCACAGACGTTTGAGCGCGTCGGGTTTGGGGATGCCGAGGGAACACCCTGCGAGCATCAGCAGGCAGACCAAAGATAACAGTCGTGCGATCCGTTTAGTCATGGTCGGGAACCATCCGGTCACGCGAGTTCTCGAGCATGTCGCCATGCGTCGGCCTCATGGACTCCCAAAGCTGTCCCGACCAGTTCTCGATCATGCGACCACCGTCGCGGTTGATGGAGCGAAGAATAGTCCGGAACGCACCCCGAGAGTTGCCGCGGGTGTAGGAGTTGAGCGGGACCCGGAAAATGAGACCCTTGTCGAAGCTGCCCTCACCGAACACCTCGAAGGGTACATCGGTGAGTGTTGCGAAGGCGCCGACCGACCAGCCATTCGCGAAGCGTTTCTGGATCTCGAAGGTCGCGCCGATGTCCTTGGCGAGATAGCGGCCCGCATGAATCGCAAGGTCAAAGTTATGGAACCCGGTTGCCCAGTAGCCGCTGACATGCCCGATCACGGTCTTGTAATCACGCAACCCGAACATCTTGTCGAACTCGCGCTGCTGCACGGCGATGACGTTGACGCCGACGGCAAAAGGCAGGTCGGCTCGACGCCAGAGCACCTCGGCGCCGACGCCTGAGTACATTTCTTCGAGGATGCCGCCGAAGGCCTGATAGTAGAGATCGCGGCTGAGTTTTCCGCGCTGCACGATCGCCAGGCGCTCGATCCCGCTCTCGCCCTCCTGAAGATAGCGCTTCAAGTCCGTGCGTACCGGCGGCAACTGCGAGCTGCCATCGCGCGTGATCCGATCGAACTGGTTCGAGAGGCTCTGCACCCACTCGCCATCGAGCCCCCAGCCTCCGCCGAAATCGACGGCGCCCCGAATGTTGATGGACGGACGGACGAGCAGCGGCGCATCGGGGTCGAAAAGATAGGTACGCAGATCGATGCCAGCTGAGAAATCGCCATTCGGATACTTGAACTTTCGAAGCTGGGTCGGGCGCTCGATCTCAATCGGACGATCGATCGTAATCGTCGGCGGCATCAACTCGTCGAGTGCGCGATTACGCGCAGAGCGCGCGATACGAACGGTATGGGTCGGCAAAGCCAAAGAATCACCGGTCAACTCGACGGTATGGACGTTTCGCGGCGCGTAGAGCTCGACGAGATCCATGATCCGCCGGATGGCGTCCGCCTCCATCTGATAGGTCATGTTGCTGTAGCGCATGCGGAGGATGCCGTCGCCCTCCTCGCGCAGAGCGCGCAGCAACACTCCAGAAGCTTCCGCATCCCCTGCCATGCGCGGGAACCATCCAAAGGTCTTGTCGCGATTATTGATGGCCGCGAGGTTATCGGTCGCACCGAACCCGTTCGGCGGTTTGCGCGGTGATTCAGCCCCCGTATCGAGCGCGGCTGAGAGCTTGAGCGCGAGGTTGTTACCCTGCTGCCAGCTCGCCGTGAGTCGAACGCCGGGCGTGGCTTCCCATTCGACGCCCACGCTCAACGGATCGGCGGAGTCGAGCGTTCCGAGCGAACGCTCGCGCGCGTAACTATCGCTGTTGTAGGCTGCGAGGAGATCAACTCGCCACTGCGGAAGGGAGTAACGAACCGAGCCGAAGGCGCCAATGTCAGGGCCGCGGAAGTAGCTCTTTAGGTTGAACTCACCACCCAATCCCTTTTCATTTTCGCGAACGTAAAACTGATCGCTGACATAGCCCAGTGGGTTCTTGGTGATCGATCGTTCGGCGAGACGGCCCCATCCGATACCAGCAGACAAATCTAAATTACCGATTCGCTTATTGGCAACCACATACTCAGCACTGAAAACTCCAGTTCCTAAGATATCTCGGATACCGACAGCAACCTCAGGGATAAAGTCTGACTCGTCAAGGAGTCGATACTTAATCTCAAAACTTCTATCTTTGAGTTGGTTTCGGCAGAAGGCCTCTTCTAAATCACAAAATGAACCCGCGACCGGCCTCACATCGCGAGGAAACGAAATTATGTATCGGAAGCTCGTCTCAAGTCTCGGTAGCACCTGGTAGCTGATCGCGTAGATATCTGCCACATCGCGTCGCGAAATCGTCACCGAGAATGCGTTCTCATCGGGGCTTCGAGCGCTCGGCACATCAAGCACTCCACCCACCCCGAAGTCATTGGTCTGCGCGAGCGAAACAGAGCTGAAAGCGAAGACACTAGCGGCCACTAAAACTCTAAAGATCTTCAACGCGGCAGACTCCAGATTGGCGGCTCTGATGCCAAGAGTCGCAGTGTCTCACGAACAGACACCAAGCTTTGGCCTTGATCCTCAGCGCCCTTTACCCGCAAAGCGCTCAGCGTTGACAGACTAATTTTCTTGCCAAGCTCCACGCCGAACTGATCGAACGCATTGATGCCCCAGACGACGCTCTGCGCATACACCTTGTGCTCGTAGAGGGCGATCAATACGCCAAGCGTCTCGGGCGTGAGTGACTCGAGTGCGAGCACCGACATCGGCCGCGAGCCGGGGTGTACGCGATGCGGCTCGCCGCCCTGACCTACGGTAAACGTCTCGATCTGTGCAAGACCATTGGCGAGCGCAAGCGTCGCGGCCTCTTCATCGCCCACGGGCGAACGACGCACGAGCAGCACGTCGAGCGCGGCGAGCAGGCCACCCTGATGCAGAAGTTGGAAGAACGAGTGCTGAGCATTGTTGCCAGGCTCTCCCCAGATCACGGGCGCCGTCGCGCAACGCACAGGCGAGCCATCGCGCAGCACGCTCTTGCCATTACTCTCCATCTCGAGCTGCTGCAAGAACGCCGGAAAGCGCGCGAGACGATCGGTGTAGGGCAAAACGGCAAGCGTCGAGATCTTCTGAAAATTAATGTTCCAGATACCCGCGAGCGCGAGCAACACCGGCAGGTTCTGATCAAGCGGGGCGCTGAGCGCGTGACGATCCATCGCTCTCGCCCCTGCGAGGAACTTTTTGAAATTCTCGGCTCCGACGGCGATGGCAAGCGAAAGCCCGATCGCCGACCACACCGAGTAACGCCCACCGACCCAGTCCCACATCGCAAACCGCTGGTCGGGGTGTACGCCGAACGCATCCATCGCCGGCGCATTCACAGATACGGCTGCAAAATGAACCGAGACATCTCGATCGCCCAAGTTCTTTTTGAGCCAGGCCTTGGCACGCTCGGCGTTCGCCAGGGTTTCTTGCGTGGTAAACGTCTTTGAGCAGATGACGAAGAGCGTCCGCTTCGGGTCGCTCTCTTCGAGCGCATCGTGCAGCGCGACGGCATCCACGTTCGAGACGAACCGAACCTTGGGCGCGCCCCTCGAAAAATCTTTGAGCGCCGCGACAGCCATGGCAGGCCCGAGGTCTGAGCCACCGATCCCGATGTTGATGACGGTGTCGTAGCGGCCGCCACTGCGAACACTCTCGGCAAAGGCCAGCATTCGCTCCCGCCCGTCGAGTACGAGCCGCTCGATCTCGCCGCCGCCGACGGCATCGCCGGCATCTTGCCGCAGCGCCGCATGAAGAGCTGCGCGGCCCTCGGTGGTGTTGATCTTCTCGCCCGCGAACATGGCGCGGAAGGCGCCCGGAATCTCGACCTCTCGAGCGAGCTCGACCAGGGTATCAAAGATTTTTTGATCGATTCGTTGATGCGAGAGATCGAGCAGGACGCCGGCCGCCTCACGCGTAAATCGATGCTCGCGAGCCGGATCTGCCTTGAACGCCGCCGCCACATCCGCGCCCGCACCCTCTTCGGCCAAGCGCGCGAGCGAGGCCCATGCTGCGGTCTCGGGACCGATCATGCATGGAACTCGGCGATCACATCGACCACGTACTGCAGTTGCTCCCGCGAGAGCTCAGGAAAGATGGGCAGCGCCGCCGTCTCGGCAGCAGCCCGCTCACTCTCCGGAAACGCGCCTTCGGCATAACCCAAATACGCGAAACACTGCTGGCGATGCAGCGGCACGGGATAATAAATTTCGCTGCCCACACCCTTTGCCGACAAATGCGCACGCAGCGCATCGCGCTTGGGCGAACGAATGATGAACTGGTTATAGATATGACGCGCACCGGGCAAGGCCTCGGGTAACGTCACAAGGCTCTTGAGCCCCGCCTTACCGAAAGCGCCAAAATAAAAACAGGCGTTCTCCTGGCGAGCACGGCTCCAGGCATCGAGATGCTTGAGCTTGATCACGAGCACCGCCGCCTGCAGCTCATCAATGCGGAAGTTTCCGCCGACGAGTTGGTGGTAATACTTGGGCTCCATGCCGTGCACCCGAATCATCGCGAGCTTGGCGGCAAGCTGCGGATCGTTCGTCACGCACATCCCGGCATCACCGAAGGCGCCGAGGTTCTTCGTCGGAAAGAAACTCAAACACCCGATGTCGCCGATACTGCAGGCTCTGCGACCTTGACCATCGGCCGAGCCGATCGCCTGCGCGGCATCTTCGATCACGCGCAGCCCAAACTCTCGGGCGAGCGCCATGAGCGGGGTCATGTCGACCATCTGGCCGTAGAGATGCACGGGCATGATGGCCTTGAGCGTGACGCCGGAGGCTTTGTGAACGAGCCTCGCGCCTTCGCGCTTGCAGTCGTTCTTCAAAAATTTCTCGAGGGCGGGGACCGAGAGGTTGTAGGTCCCGGGGTCGATGTCGACGAACACCGGGCGCGCGCCCACCCGGGCAATCGTCCCCGCCGTGGCGAAGAACGTATAGGGCGTCGTCACGACGCCATCCCCCGCCCCGATGTCGAGCGCCATGAGGGCGGCGAGCAGCGCATCGGTACCCGAGGACATGCCGATGCCATGGGTGCAGCCGCTATAGGCCGCGACCTCGGCTTCGAGCTGTTTGACCGCAGGCCCCAAGATGAAGGCCTGCGAGTCGCAGACCTGCTCGAGGGCAGTGAGGATCTCGGATTTAAGGGCCCGGTACTGGGGCTTCAGGTCGAGCAGTGGGACCTGCATCGCGGGCGGAGACATGCGCGGATTATAGGCTGAATCACAGCCGGTCCGCGTACCCCTTGAACCATTGGATGAACCGCTCGACCCCCTCTTCGATCGCGACCTTCGGGGCGTAGCCGATGGCCGTCTCGAGGTCGGTCATGTCGGCGAGGGTGTCCTCCACGTCCCCGGGCTGGGCGGGCAGGAAACGCTTCTCGGCCTTGACCCCGAGGGCCCGCTCGAGCAACTCGATGAAATACATGAGCTCGACCGACGTCCGGTTGCCGATGTTGAACACCCGGAACGGCGCCCGGCTACTCGCCGGGTCGGGGCGCTTGTCGTCCCAGGCGGCGTTAGCGGTCGGGACGTGGTCCATGACGCGCACCACGCCCTCGACGATGTCGTCGACGAACGTGAAGTCACGGCGATGACGACCGTGGTTGAACACGTCGATGGGCTCGCCTGCACGCATTTTTTTGGCGAAGAGTATCGGTGACATATCCGGTCGCCCCCAAGGGCCGTAGACCGTGAAGAACCGCAGCGCCGTCACCGGCAGCCCGAAAAGTTCGGCGTAGTTATGCCCCATTAGCTCGCCGGCACGCTTCGTGGAGGCGTAGAGCGAGACGGGGTGATCGACCCCATGATGCGGCGAGAATGGGAGCGTACGGTTGAGTCCATACACCGAGCTCGTGGAAGCGAAGACGAGATGCTTGATGCCGTGATAACGGCAACCCTCGAGGATGTTGAGCGTGCCCCGTACGTTGCTGTCGATGTAAGTGTGAGGATGACTCAAAGAATATCTCACACCGGCTTGCGCCCCGAGGTGGATCACCTTCGAGAAGGCGTGACGCTTGAAGAGCTCGACCATCGCCGCATCCTCGGCGAGGTCGATTTTCTCGAAGGAAAACCCCTGTTTTCCTTGAAGGCTAGCAAGACGAGCCTCTTTGAGGCGCACGTCGTAGTAACTGTTGAGATTGTCGAGCCCGACGACCTCATGCCCGTCGGCGAGCAGCCTCGCTGCGGTGTGCATGCCGATGAAACCCGCAGCGCCCGTGACTAAAACGGTCATTCTCAGCCGACCTCGCCTAGTCCCTCGATCGAACGGAACGCGACCTGACCGCCGCTCGCCTTGGCGATGCGCTGCAAAAGCACCTCGTGGGCCGCGAGTTCTTTTTTATCCGCCGAGATCACGATGGGCGCCGCATTCTTGGGGCGTTTGAACCGAGCGGTGTTCTCTTCGGCCGACCCTTTATTTTGATGGCGGACTTCACTGAGTTCGAGCGTGCTCTGCCCGCCCGTCATCGCCAGATAAACGTCCGCTAGGATGCGCGCATCGAGCAGCGCGCCGTGCAGTTCGCGCTTGGAGTTGTCGACCCCGTAGCGCTTGCAGAGGGCATCGAGGCTATTGCGCTGCCCGGGGTGCATTTTGCGCGCGAGGCTTAAGTTGTCGAGCACCGTACAACGACTCTCGAGGGTGACCGCCTTTGCTTCAAGTCTCGCGAGCTCGGCATTCAAAAACCCCACATCGAACGGTGCGTTGTGAATGACGAGCTCCGCCCCTTCGATGAACGCCAGGAGCTCTTGAGCAATGTCGGCGAACTTGGGCTCCCGCTGAAGCTTGGCGAGGGTGAGACCGTGCACCGCCGAGGCACCCTCGTCGATCTCGCGTTCGGGGTTCAAATATTTATGGAACTGCCGGCCTGTGAGGCGCCGGCCCACGAGCTCGAGGCAGCCGATTTCGATGAGGCGATGGCCCTGAGCGACTTCGAGGCCGGTGGTTTCGGTGTCGAGGATGATCTGTCGCATAGGCGGGCAGAGTGTACCGGATTGACTTGGCGAGCCTTAGCTCAAGAGCCCATCGATCGCGGCATTGGCGAGCGCATCGACACGCTCGTTGCCGGGGACCCCAGAGTGCCCCTTCACCCAGCGCCACTCGATGTCATGCTCATTCGCGAGCTCATCGAGCCGCTCCCAGAGGTCACGGTTTTTCACAGGCTTTTTGTCGGCGGTTTTCCAGCCGCGGGCTTTCCAATTTCCGATCCACTCGGTGATGCCGCGCCGCACGTACTCCGAGTCGGTATGGATTCGTAGCGCACTCGAGCGTTTGAGCGCCTCGAGCGCGCGGATCACGGCCGTGAGTTCCATGCGGTTGTTCGTGGTCTCGGCCTCAGCGCCTGAGAGTTCCCTCAAATGTTCGCCAAGCTCGAGCGTCGCCGCCCAGCCGCCTGGCCCCGGGTTACCGCGACAGGCGCCATCGGTGTAGATCTCGACGCGCGTCGTCATGAGGGATCGCGATTGACCGAAGGTTCGGTGAGCCCGCCAAGGACGCGCGAGCGGCGAGCCTCGCGCAAGCGCGGCCGGAGCGGCGTGAGCGCATGCATGCGCTTTCGAGCTTTCAAGAGATAAGCCCCCGAGGGCCAAGGCGCGAGCCAACCGCGCCGCAGTTGATGATCCACGCTCGCAGGTTCTCCCCACGGCAGGCCGAATAGGTAATGCCGCACTTCGAGCACGTCATAGCCCAATAAATGCAGCCAGTCGCGCACCCGACGCTCAGGGAGCACGCGGCGCATTCCCGGCGGAAAACCGCTGCGGCTCGCGCGGGCGCGCAAACCCCAGAGACTCAAAGGCGAGAAGCCGAGCACGAGCAGCTTGCCCTCGCCCGCGAGGACGCGATCGGCCTCGCGCACGAGACCATAGGGGTCGCTCTCGAACTCGAGCGCATGCGCGAGCAGCACCACGTCCATGCAATCGCTCGCGATGGGCAGCTGACTCGGGCGGCCGACGGCATCGAGGCCCTGAGTCGAGTCGATGTCAAGCACGGTCTGCGAGCGCGTGCGGGCATGCGCGATGAGCGAGCGCGTCTCGCCCCACACGCCGATCTGCAGCGCCTCCCACCCGAAACAATCTTCAAGAGACTCGGCGATGACGCGCGCCTCGGTGTCGAGCAAGATCTTGCCGCGGGCGCTGGCGAGCCAAGTTGTCAGGCGGGGGTCGAGCACGGGGCGAAACCATAGCAATTTTCGGTGGGGGTCGGTTAAATACGCGCCCAATGCGATTCATTTTCCTCACGCGCCTGGCGCTGCTCTTCGCGATGCTCACGCTCGCCGCCTGCGCGACCCTCGAGGACTCCTCGGTCGGCAGCTACCTCGCCGCCCCGCGCCCTGTGCCGGAGCCCGTGCTGCAGACCCCACCACCGGGCCCGCCATTCGATGAGACCCGCGCCGAGCGCGCCCCACCGCCACCAGCCCCCTCGGTGCTGATCGCGGCGGCCTCGGCCGAACGCTCGACGCCCGATGACCTCATCGCGCGTATCCGCTCGGGCTTCCAAATCGCCGAGGAAGAACGCTCGGCCATCGACGCCCAACTTGCTTGGTATGAGCGCAACCCCGCCCATCTCGATCGAGTGTTCGGGCGAGCATCGCTCTACATGCATTACATCGTCGAGGAGGTCGAGCGCCGCGGCATGCCGATGGAGCTCGCGCTCCTGCCCGTGATCGAGAGCGCGTTCGAGCCCTTCGCCTATTCGAAGGCACGGGCCTCGGGGCTGTGGCAGTTCATCCCCGACACCGGCAGTCGTTTTGGCCTGCCGCAGAACTGGTGGTACGACGGACGGCGCGACGTGATCGAGTCGACCCGTGCGGCGCTCGATTATCTGCAGTTTCTGCACGATGAGTTCGAGGGCGACTGGCTGCTTGCGGTCGCGGGGTACAACTGCGGCGAGAACTGCGTGGCACGCGCCGTGGCGCGCAACCGCGCGGCGGGTCTGCCGACCACTTTTTGGGATCTGCGCTTACCGAACGAGACGCGGGCTTATGTACCGAAGCTGCTTGCGATGAAGCGGCTCGTTGCCGAGCCCTCGATGTTTGGCATCGATTTCAGCCCCATTCCGAACGAGCCGTACTTCATTCGGGTATCGCTTGGCTCGCAGATCGATCTGCGCCTCGCTGCTGATTTAGCCGGCCTCTCGCATGAGGAGCTCTCGGAACTGAACCCGGCATATCACCGCTGGGCGACGCCGCCCGAGGGACCGCATGCGCTCTTGCTGCCCATCGACTCGGCCGAGCTTTTCCAGCAGAACGTGACCCTGCTCTCGCCCGATGAGCTCATGCGCGTGGCGCACCACATCGTGCGTGCGGGTGAATCGCTGCCCGAGATCGCCACCCGCTACGGCACGAGCGTCATGACGATCCGCATGCTGAACGGCCTCAAGGATGCGCGCATCGAACCGGGCATGGATCTGCGAGTGCCCTCGGGCACGACGAAGCTCCCGGAGAAAGTACTGCGTGCCGCCGCGCGAGTGGATGGCCCCGAGCCGCGCACCCGCGGGAAGCGCAACCGCCCCGAAGTGCATGTGGTGCGGCGTGGGGAGTCGATTTGGGCGATCGCTCGACGCAACAACATGGACCCGCGCACCCTCATGCGCCTCAACGGCAAGAAGCCGGGCGACAAGATCATGCCGGGCGAGCGTTTGGTCGTGGCGCGCGGGGAGTCGGGCGGATCGAGCGCGGATGATGCCAAGAGCTCGAAGAGCGCGACCTCACGCGTGACGCATCGGGTACGCAGCGGCGACACGCTCTCGGGGATCGCGCGGCGTTATGGTGTGACCGTCTCGCAGCTTGCCGCCTGGAACGATATTTCTGTCAAACAGGTGCTGCGCGTCGGGCAGCGACTCGTCATCCGTCGAGGTAATTGATATGGGATTTTTGAGCGGTAAACGCGCCCTCATCGTGGGCGTCGCGAGCGATCGGTCGATCGCCTGGGGCATTGCCGAGGCTATGCATCGCGAAGGCGCGGAACTCGCCTTCACCTACGCGAACGAGAAGCTCAAAGAGCGCGTCGACACCCTCGCCCACTCGATCGGATCAAAGATCATCCTGCCGCTCGATGTGACGGTGGATGCGCAGATCGATGGCGTCTTCGAAAGCCTCAAGCGCGAGTGGGGTCATCTCGATATCGTCATCCATTGCGTGGCCTTTGCGCCGCGCGAGGCGCTCGCCGGGGGCTTCACGCAAAGCACGACGCGAGAAGCGTTTGCGATTGCGCACGATGTGTCGAGCTATAGCCTCACGGCGCTAGCGCGGGGTGCTTCGCCCCTGATGCAGGGCCGCGCGGGCGCGATCCTGACGCTCTCGTACCTCGGCGCCGTCAAGGCGATACCGAGTTACAACGTGATGGGACTCGCCAAGGCGAGCCTCGAAGCGAACGTGCGGTTCTTGGCCGCGGACCTTGGGCCGCAAGGTATCCGGGTGAATGGTATTTCTGCAGGCCCCATCAAGACGTTGGCGGCTGCGGGCATCGGCGGTTTCCGCAAGATGCTCTCGCGCGTGGCTGAAGTCGCGCCGCTTCGTCGCAACGTGACACAGGAAGATGTGGGCAATGCCGCGGCGTTCTTGTGCTCGGATCTTGCAGCCGGCATCACGGGCGAAATTTTGTATGTCGACGGTGGGTTCAGCACCGTCGGGATGAGTTTTCCGGAAGCACCGAGCGAGGCGTAAGCGACATCCTCGAAACGTGAGCGCGGCACTATCCGCGCCCACGCATCGAGTGCGACCCCAGTCTTACTGGAACGCCTGCGGGTTCTTCGTGACCTTCGCCTTCTCGCGCATGTCCTCGACGTACGCGGCGAGCGAGCCCAACGCCTGACGGCCCGCGAGTTCCTGGCCCCGCGCGGCCCTCACGGCCGCATCGCCCGCGGCGGGCAATACACGGGTTTGCGAGACGACGACGACGGCTGCGCCGTCACTCGTGACGACCGCCTTCGAAGAGGCTTTGCCAGCGGCCGGGCGCGCGACGTCGAACGCGGCCGTGCGCACTTCGGCGGGTACGGCCGGGTCGCGACGATCAATGAACCGCGCGGCATTGGGCGTTGCGCCCAAGCCCTTGGCGAGCTGTTCGAATGAACCGCCCTCACCCATGACTTTGACCACCGACTCGGCGGCCTTACGGGCTTCTTCGGTGGCGCGTTCGTTGGTCGCCGCCTCAAGCACCCGAGCGCGCACGGAGGCGAGCGGCGGTACGGCCGGCTTGCGGTGCTCGAGCACCTTCACGACGACGAAGCGATCTTCACCGAGCGCAATGGGGCCACCGATGCGACGCTGATTTAACACGGCGTCGCCGAATACGAGCGACACGAGCTCGGGCGAGGCCGGAAGCTCCGGGCTGCCGGCGCCGCGCAGGAAGGTCGCCGACTCGCCGAGCTTGAGACCCAAATCTTTGGCAATGACGGCAAGATCCGCGCCCGACTGCTCGAGACGCTGCTGCACCGCATCTTGCTTCTCGCCGAAGAGTTCGGCGATCCGGCCACGGCGGTACTCCTCTTCGAGCTCGGCACGCACTTCTTCGAACGGCTTGTTACGACCCGCCTGGATGGCCTCGAGGCGCACGACGTGGAACCCGAACTCAGTCTTCACGGGGCCGCGCAGTTCGCCTTCCTTCATGGCGAACACCGCTTCGGCAAAGGGGCCGACAAACGCGGATTTCTCGGAGAACCCGAGGTCACCGCCACTCGAGGCGGAGCCCGTGTCTTTCGAGAGCCGCGTGGCGAGCGCTTCGAAGTCGCTGCCGCCCTTGAGCTGCGCGAGCACGTCGTTCGCTTCTTTTTCGGTCGCGAGCAGAATGTGGCGCGCACGACGGCGCTCGGACTCGACGTAGCGTTCTTTGTTCTTGGCGTAGAGATCGAGAAGATCCGACTCGGCGACGACGACCTGCCCCGAGACATCGGCGACCGACGCTTCGGCGAATTGCAGACGCACAGACTCGGGCGTCAAAAATCGCTGTGAATTTTTTTGATACCAGGCCTCGAGTTCGGCGTCCGTGAGGCGCAGGCTCGCGCGGTACTTGGCTGCCGGGAAGATCGCGTAACGCACTTCACGCTGCTCGTCTTCGAGGGCGATGCGGCGACCGATTTCCGTGGCGGTCAAAAATTCGCTGGCGAAGAGCGCACGTTGCAGCTCTTCGCTCTGCAGCACGCGACGCACGTCGGCACGGTACTCATCCGCCGACACCCCGATCTGCGCGAGGCGCGCGAGCGCGAGGGTCTCATCGTACTGACCATCGACCTGGAAGGCCTGCTCGTTGCGGATGCTCTCCTGCACCCGGCTGCCATCGACGCGGTAGCCGGCATCGTCGGTGCGGGCATTGATGAGCTCCGAGCGAATCAGGCGCTCGATGATGCCGTCCTGCAGCGAGCGCTTCAGGTCCTCGGGGATGTCGGTGCCGAACTGGCCGGCCCACTCGGACTGCTGGTCCTGCCAGAGGCGGCTCGCGTCCTGCAACGCGACCTCGTTGCCATCGACCTTAGCCGCGTACTTCTTGGGCCCGATGAAATCGAGGGTGACCGCCCCGGTCGCGCCCCAAATCGCAAACACGATGGCGAGCGGAATGAGGATCAGCCAAGCGAGGGTTTTCTTGCCTTTGAGCGAGTCGCCGAGTTTCTGGAGCATGGGATTTTCGTGGGGTCTGTCGTTTCGAGCCGGCGATTATATGGCACTCCGAGGGTCGAGCCCCTATCATCGGCGCCAGTCATGAGCCAGGGCCCCGCGAAAATCATCGACGGCAAGGCCATCGCCCGGGTGGTGAAGGCCGAGGTCCGTGCGGCCGTCGACCGGCGGGTGGCCTCCGGGGGCCGGCGCCCGGGGCTCGCGGTCGTGATGGTGGGGGACAACCCCGCCTCGGCCGTTTATGTGCGCAACAAGCGCGCCGCCTGCGAAGAGTGCGGCATCCACTCGGTGGCGATCGACCTGCCCCAATCGACGAGCGAGGTAGAGCTACTCACGCGCATCGACGCCCTGAATGCCGACGGGTCGGTGGACGGGATTTTGGTCCAGCTGCCGCTACCCGAGCACATCCGGCAGACCGAAGTCGTCGAGCGCATCGACCCAAGCAAGGACGTCGATGGCTTTCATCCTTACAACATCGGACGCCTCGCCGAGCGCAATCCGTTGATCCGGCCGTGTACGCCGTATGGCGTGGTGCGGATGCTCGAGCACATCGGGGTGTCGGTGAAGGGACTGCACTGCGTGATCGTCGGGGCGTCGAATATCGTGGGACGTCCCATGTCGCTCGAGTTTTTGTTGATGGGCGCAACGACGACCGTGACGCATCGGTTCACCGAAGACCTCGAGCACCACGTGCGCGAAGCCGAGGTGCTCGTCGCGGCGGCCGGCAAGCCCGGGCTCATCAAGGGCGAGTGGATCAAGCCCGGCGCCGTGGTGGTCGATGTGGGCATCAACCGGCGCGAGGATGGTGCCCTCTGCGGCGATGTGGAATTTGCCGAGGCCGCCAAGCGCGCCTCGTGGATTACGCCCGTCCCGGGTGGCGTCGGCCCCATGACCGTCGCGATGCTGATGAAGAACACCCTCGAAGCGGCGCTGAGGCGGGGGTAGGAGTCGTGACCGCGATCTGAGCGGCGGCTGACCGACACGTATTCCGTTGGCCCCAAACGTATTCCGTTGGCCCCAAACGTATTCCGTTGGCCCCAAACGTATTCCGTTGGCCCCAACAAGGGGACGCTAAAACCACATCCGTGTGAGCTCGTCGCGCGCCATCCCTGGCGCGCGACGCCCCTTCTTGGGACCAACGAAACACGTTCCGCTCCATCGCGTTCGGATCAGATCCCGATGTGGGCGTAGGACTCGCTCCTCCCGCGCAATTCAAGCGATTTGGCGAGATATCCGGATTGAGAATCGTAGGAAAAGTGTTACTCTCGTGTGGAACGTAATACTTTTTTCGGAGTCATGCCATGACCACTAAGCTCACCTCCAAGGGTCAGGTCACGATCCCCAAACACATCCGAGACGCCATCGGTCTGCGACCGGGGCAGCGCGTGGAATTCCGCGTCGGCGAAAACGGAACGGTCGTCATTCAACGGGCAAAGGAGCAGAAGCCTCCGGCCAAAGACCGCTTTGCCGCAGCCCGAGGTATTGCCAAGACGAAGCTCACCACCGATCAGTTGATGGCCCTCCTCCGCGGCTAAAGTCAGATACCGACTGAGGTCTTCGCGTGACGCCCACGATTCTGGTTGATACCAACGTGCTACTGGACTTGTTCACGCAAGACCCCGATTGGGCGGAGTGGTCGGAGTTTCAGCTACGCGCGCAGTCTCAGGTACACCGCCTCGCGATCAATCCGTTCATCTACTCGGAAACGTCGGTCGCGTTCGGATCGGTTGAAGATCTCGATCAAGCTCTCGAATCACTCAGAATCAGTGTCGTGGAGTTATCTCGTCCGGCGCTCTTTCTGGCAGCGCGAGCGCATGTGCGCTACCGACAACAGGGCGGCGTGAAAGCGAAAATTCTCGCGGACTTCTTCATCGGTGCACATGCCGCAGTCGCGAAGATGCCCGTACTCACTCGCGACGAGCAACGATACCGAAGCTACTTTCCCAAAGTGACTGTAATCTCGCCACCACGGCATTAGTCGAGAACGACGATCAACTCGTCACGAGCGTCGCCAGACCGTCGCGCCACCTGACTTATCTTCGAGCACGATGCCCGCAGCTGCGAGCTCGTCGCGGATCTCATCCGAGCGCTTGAAATTCTTTGACTTGCGCGCGTCTTGGCGCTCGGCAATGGCCGCCTCGATACGCGCATCGTCCCAGCCGCCCTCACCGCTCTGCCCTTTCGAGGCCTTGAACCAGTCTTCGGCGTTCAGCGTGAGGAGCCCAAGTACCGAGCCGATCGCACGCAGTTCGCGCGCTTTAGCCGTGGCGCCTGCGACATCACCGGCATCGCGAGCCCGATTGATTTCGCCAGCGATGGCTTGCAGCACGGCGATCGCTTCGGGCGTGTTGAAGTCATCGTCCATCGCGGTATGAAACGTCTGCCAGGCTGGCGAGTCGCCGGTTTGCGGCTCTTTGACAGGCGGCGCATCGAGGCCGCGCAGCGCGGTGTAGAGACGACCGAGCGAGGTGTCGGCCTGCTCGATCTGCGCGAGCGAGTAATTGATCGGGCCGCGATAGTGGCTGCCGGTCAAAAAATAACGCAGCACTTCGGGGTGGCGGATGTGACCTGAGCCCAGCACTTCGCGGATGGTGAAGAAGTTGCCGAGCGACTTCGACATCTTTTCGTCATCCACGTTGACGAACCCGTTGTGCATCCAAAGATTGGCGAAGTGATCGCCCGTGGCCGCGCAGGACTGCGCGATCTCGTTCTCGTGATGCGGAAACTTGAGATCCATGCCACCGGCATGGATGTCGAAGTGACTGCCTAAAATTTCACCGGACATCACCGAGCACTCGATGTGCCAGCCCGGACGACCCGGACCCCAGGGAGACACCCACGCGGGCTCACCGGGTTTCGCTTTTTTCCAAAGCACGAAATCGAGCGGGTCGCGCTTGGCGGTATCGACCTCGATACGCGCACCGGCGCGGAGATCGGCCAGACGTTTTCCCGATAGTTTGCCGTAGTCCGCGAAGCTGCCGACCGAGTACATGACATCGCCGTCGCTCGCGACGTAGGCGTGGCCCTTGTCGATGAGCGTCTGCGTGAGCGCGATCATGCCGGGCACGTATTGCGTGGCTCGCGGCTCGTGATCGGGTCGCAAGACATTGAGGCGATCGTAATCCTCGTGCATCGCATCGATGAACCGCGCGGTGAAGGTATCGATGGGTTCACCAAGCTCGGCCGCACGACGGATGATCTTGTCGTCGATGTCGGTGATGTTGCGGACGAAGATGACCTTGAGGCCGCGATGCCGCAGGTATCGATGCACGATATCGAAGGCGACCTTCGAACGCGCGTGGCCGATGTGGCAGAAGTCGTAGACCGTGTCGCCGCAGAGGTACATGCGCACCTCGCCCGGACGAATGGGCGCGAGTGTCTGCTTCTGAGCGGTCAACGAGTTATGGATGCGGATCGTCATGGGTGCGCGGAGCCTGCTCAGACGGCGGCGGATGATAGCCGCTCGAGACGCGCGATGGCGCGCGCGGCCGTCATGAGTTTAAGCAGCGGCGCGAGCTCGGGGCCGTCGCGGCGCCCGGTGAGCGCTTGCCTAAGCGGCTTGAAGAGCTCGGGACCTTTGCGACCCGTCTGCTCGCGGATCGCCGACGTGACGGCTTTCCAATCGGTGTCATGGATGCGGATCGCTGCGGCAGCGGCCTCGAAGAATGCAGGGCCTGCGGCTTTGATGAGCTCAGCGCCCTCGGAATCGTGCTCAGGCAGTTCTCCGAAGACGACCTGCACCCAATACGCGGCGTCCAAAGGCAATAGAAGATTTTGGTGAAGCGCCGTCGCAAAGGCGCTTGCCGAGGCCGCATCGAGCGTGCTCGGCAGATGCGGACGCATCCATGCGAGCGCCTCATCGCTCGAGAGCGCATGCACCGCCTGACGCTGCCACACCTCGAGCTGCACAGGATCAAACCGCGCCGGCGAACGCACGAGGTGCGCAGGGTTGAACCCAGCGGCGAGTTTTTGCAGATCGAGCAGATCGTGCAGATCGCTCGAGTGACCGAGCCTGAAGAGATGGTTGACGAGCGCCTTCGGTAAATAGCCCTGCTCGCGAAGTTGTCTCAAAGATTTTGCGCCGTGACGTTTTGAGAGCGGCGAACCGTCGGCCGAGGTGATGAGCGAGAGGTGTCCATAGGTCGGAGCCTTGAGCTCGAGCGCCATTGCGATGAGCAACTGACGCGGCGTGTTGGAGAGATGATCTTCGCCGCGCAACACCGTGGTGACGCCGCTCAAGGCATCATCGAGCACGTTCGAGAAAAAGAACGCCGCCGAGCCATCGGCACGCTGAACGATGAAATCACCGATATCTGCGCACTCGAAGCGCTGCTCGCCGTGCACGAGATCAACGAACTCGACGCGACCGCCATCAGGCACTTTGAAGCGCAGCGTCGGCTTGCGACCTTCGGCGATTTTGGCGGCGCGTTCGGAATCATTGAGATTACGGCAGGTGCCCGCGTAACGCGGCGGCCGGCCCGAGGCGAGCTGCGACTTGCGACTGACCTCAATCTCGAGCGGCGTGCAGTAGCAGGGATACACACGCCCTACCCGCTCGAGCCTATCGAGCGCTTCGCGATAGACCGCACCACGCTGACTCTGCGCGACGATCTCGCCATCCCATGAGAGACCCAGCCACTGCAGGTCTTCCATGAGTTGCTGGGTGAACTCGGGTTTACTGCGTTCTGCGTCCGTGTCTTCGATGCGCAGCAGGAAGCGGCCGCCCTCGCGCCGGGCGAGCAGCCAGTTGAAGAGCGCCGTACGCGCATTACCAAGGTGCAACTCGCCCGTGGGGCTCGGTGCGAAGCGGGTGGTGGTCGAGGGATGGGTCATCAGGCAGCCTGCAGCAAAAATTCCACTTTGACGGCGCGATACGGAAACTCGATGCGCCCGTCGTCCGCGCGTCGCAGCACACCCGAGTGAAGCAAGGCCTTCACATCACCGTGAACGGCTTTGACGTCGCGACCGACTCGTCTCGCCGCCTCACGAATCGACAACGGCCCGGCGCCACATAGCGTCTTGAGCAGCTCCCAACGCTTGGCGGTGAGCACCTCCCAAAGCAACTCGGGCGTCGCAAAACTGATACGCGCCTCGCGTTCGGCGCGACCGGACTTAGCGGTTTTGGAGACTTCCGCGAGCGTGTCTGCCAGCGACTTTACTTCAAGCACGACCGTTTTCATGGTTCCACCTCGCAACATCACGAGAAAAATCCTGGAGTAACGCCTCCACGCTCACAAACCGGTAGGGCTTTTCAACGCCATCGAAATGACGGTGATCTCCCTTACCTCGCTCGTTGTCGTAGCGGAGAACACATCGCTCACAAACGACGTATGCCAAGCGGTATTTGAACCGATGAGCTGACGGCGAGACCGGCTCGCCCACCCTCCAGACTACGACCTCAATGAAGGCATCGGTACTCATCACAAGTCGACGATTGATGAGTTCGACAGCCTTCATGTTGGAGAAAATACCAACACTAAAAGGGCGTTGTCAAATAGTCCAACACCTTTCTGAAGAAATTCCCTAGAATCTCGCTCGTGCGCCACCTGTTCGTCTCCGACCTGCACCTCGACTCGAGTGCGCCTGCGACCATCGAGGCGTTTTTGCGCTTTCTCGAGGGAGAGGCTCGCAGGGCGACGTCCCTGCATATCCTCGGCGATCTATTCGAGACCTGGATTGGTGATGACGATCCGGATCCGGCGCGCGATCGGGTCTGTCGGGCGCTGCGCGCGCTGTCGGACTCGGGCGTCGCCCTCTATGTGATGCAGGGTAACCGCGATTTTTTGTACGGCGAGGCGTTCGAACGACGCATCGGTGGAACGCTGGTGTCGGACCCATCGGTCGTCACCCTCTTCGGCGAGCGCGTGCTGCTGACCCATGGTGATCTCTTGTGCACAGGCGATGCCGCGTATCAGGAGCTGCGCACGACGGTGCGCGACCCGGGGTTCAGAGAACGCGTGCTCAAGCTCCCCATCGATGCGAGACAGATGCTCGCCAATGCCGCGCGCGCGGGCAGTAAGGCCCACACCCGCGCCACCGCCGCGACGATCATGGATGTCACACCATCCGCGGTGATCGCTGCCTTCGAGGTGAGCGGCACGCGGAAGATGATTCATGGGCACACGCATCGCCCTGCTGAACATCGTCATGCCACGCGTGATGGCGACGCAGAACGCGTCGTGCTCGCCGCGTGGGATGAGGCAGGGGAATTTCTGGAAATTTCCCCAGAAGGTTGGAGCAGACGAATCGTAACTTGATTGTGTATAGTCATGTGTGGAGGTTCACACATATGGCTACCAATCTCGCAATCGACCCTGCCCTCATCGAAGAGGCCCTCGCAGTCAGCGGAGAGGACACAAAAAAGGCCGCCGTAACTAAAGCGCTTGAGGAATTTATTGCCCGAAGAAGGCAGAAACGCCTCTTGAGCCTGATGGGCACTTTGGAATGGGATACGGACTACGACTACAAGGCGGAGCGCTCCCGTTCGTGATTTTCGTTGATACCAACATTTGGTCTATTGCGCTTCGCCGAGACCACGGCTCGGAACACCCCGCTGTAAAACGCCTAATCACCGCGTTAAATGCCGGGGAGCAGATCCTCACAACCGGTGTCGTACTGCAAGAGCTGCTTCAGGGTTTCAATGGCCCAAACGCCAAAAAGAAAATCTTGGCTGACTTTGCCTCCCTACCGTTGATAAACCCTCAGCGCGTCGATCACATCGATGCGGCCGATCTACGAAACACTTGCCGACGATCAGGCGTGCAGATCGGAACAATCGACGCCCTAATCACTCAACTCTGCATTCGTCACAGCCTGCTGTTACTAACCGATGACCAAGACTTCACGCGAATCAAAAAATACGCGCCGCTACGAGTTTGGCAACCCTGAATGAAACCTAAACTCCGCATCCGGGCTCGTGGCGAGCTCGGCTTCGAGCGTCGCGAGCTCTTCGAGGCGCGCTGACCAAGGTTTTTTGTGTTCGCACTCAGGGTGCGCTTTTACATGCGCTTCAGCGAGTTTCAGATAAAGTTCGAAGTGTCGCGCTTCGGAAGCCTGTAGCCCCTCGTAAAGCGCCGCGATATCGGCGGGCAGGCTCTCACCTTCTTTACGACTTGAGAGCAAAGAAAACCGTTCGCAGGATCGCGCCTCGATGAGCGCGCCGCAGAGCAAAAGATCGAGCTTGCGATACGGCTCGTGCGTCGTCATCGCCTCCCGCAGCGCCGAAGCGTAACGACCGGGCTTGCGACGCAGATACGGCACCGCATGCGTCTGCATCAACTTATCGACTTGCTCGAAGTGACGCAGCTCTTCGCGGGCGAGTTTCGAGAGTCGCGTGGCGAGCGCACGATCTTCGGGGTACGCAAACATCAGCGCGAGCGCCGTGGACGCGGCTTTCTTCTCGCAGTTGGCGTGGTCGGCGAGCAGCTCAGGCCAGCGACGGATGGCTTCGTCGACCCACTCCGGCGGGGTCGCAGCGCGCAGCGGCGGCCGCATCAGACGCCGCGGACGACCTTGAGCGAACTGCCGCTCCGTCGACGCGCCTTAGCGGCATCGGAACGTTCTTGCTGCAAACGCTCGAGGTAGTCAGGGGTCACGTCGCCCGTGACGTACTTGCCCGAGAAGCACGAAGTGTCGAACTCGGTGACGTAGGAGTCATCGTGCTGACAGGCGAGCTCGAGATCGGTGAGGTCCTGATAAATGAGCCAATCGGCGTTGATGACCTGACGTACTTCTTCTTCGGTGCGCCCGGCTGCCACGAGTTCGCTCGCCGCTGGCATGTCGATGCCGTAGACGTTCGGGTGGCGCACGGGCGGCGCTGCCGAGGCGAAATACACCTTGCGCGCACCGGCCTCGCGCGCGAGCTCAATGATTTGAGCGGACGTGGTACCGCGGACGATCGAATCGTCGACGAGCAGCACGTTCTTGTTACGGAACTCGAGATCGATCGCGTTCAACTTGGAACGCACCGATTTTTGACGCTCTTCTTGGCCGGGCATGATGAACGTGCGGCCGATGTAGCGGTTCTTGATGAACCCTTCGCGAAACTTGATGCCGAGGCCTTGCGCCAACTGCAGCGCCGCAACGCGGCTCGTGTCGGGCACCGGGATCACGACGTCGATGTCGTGCTCCGGCCGTTCGCGCCGGATTTTCTCTGCGAGGCGATCGCCCATACGCATACGCGCACGCTGCACCGACACGTGATCGATGATGCTGTCGGGCCGAGCAAAATAAACGTACTCAAAGATACAGGGCGCCTGGCGCGTCGTCGCTACGCACTGCTGCGAGCTCAAGCGACCCGCCTCATCGATGAATACCGCTTCACCCGGCGCGACATCGCGCACCTGCGTGAACCCCAGCATATCGAGCGCGACCGACTCGGAGGCGAGCATGAACTCGACGCCCTTCGCGGTCTCGCGCTGACCGATCACGAGCGGACGGATACCGTTCGGATCGCGAAATCCCAGAATCCCGTGACCGATCACCATCGCGACGACGGCATACGCGCCTCGGCAACGACGGAAGAGCGCGGTCACCGCAGCGAACACGTCTGCGGCCGTGACGCGCGGGGTGCCGACGCGCTGCAACTCAGAGGCGAGCACGTTGAGCAGCACTTCGGAATCAGACGACGTATTGAGATGACGACGCTCTTCGCGAATGAGAACGTCGGCAAGCTCGGTGGCGTTCGTGAGGTTGCCGTTGTGGCCGAGCACGATGCCGTAGGGCGCGTTCACATAAAACGGCTGCGCTTCGGAGACGTTGTCGCCACCGGCGGTCGGATAACGCACGTGGCCGATGCCGATGTTGCCTCGCAACTCGAGCATGTCTTGCTGACTGAAGACGTCGCGCACAAGGCCCTGCCCCTTGCGCATGCAGACGAGACCGTCGACGGCGGTGACGATGCCCGCGGCGTCCTGCCCGCGGTGCTGCAGCACCGTCAACGCGTCATAGAGCCGCGAATTGACGGGACTTTTACCGACGATACCTGCAATGCCGCACATGGGTTCGCCTCGCGAAAATCAGGTGGGGACGCTCGGGCGTCCGATGATACTTTGGTTACGCAACAGCGCTTCGAAGTCGACGAGACTATCGAGGAGCTCTGCAGACGTGGTCGCCGCGGTCCGCAGTTTCGAGGCCTTCCAGACCTCCGAGTCCTCGACCCCGAACTGCAGCGCGATCAACGTGAGAAAACCGACGACGACTGCGCCGCGCGCGGCACCGAACAGCATGCCGAGCATTCGATTGATGGGCGCGAAAATCGTCGCATTGATTTTTTTGCTGAGCAGCACGCCGATGAGCGCTACGACGATGAAGGTGACGATGCCCACGAGCACGCAGGCGACGAGGCCTTGGTATTTGACGTTGGTGACGAAGGACTCGACGTAGGGCCGCGCGAGTTCACCGTAATGAGAGCCGACGTAGAGCGCGACGACCCAGGAGAGCAGGCTGAACACTTCAGCGATGAGGCCGCGCATGAGTCCGATCAAGGCAAAGACCAGGAAGACGACGGTGATGATGATATCCAGCCACGTCATGCCCTAACCTCTGGCCGCGCAAGAGAGCGCGGCGCGAATTCTACTGCACGACTGAACCTTTGTGCCCAGCCTCGGCGAGTTTCTTCGCAAGCGCGTTCGCTGTCGCGCGATCGAGCTCGGGCCCCACGCGAACGCGGAACATCGTTTTGCCCGAACGCGTGATCTCATCGACGACGACGGCAAATTTCTTGTCACGGAGCTGACGCTCGAGGCGGCGCGCGCTCGCGACGTTCACGAAGACGCCGATTTGCACGTAGTAGCTGCCCGTAGGCTTGGCGGCAGATTTGGTGTCGGTCTGGGGCCTGGCTTTCGGTTCGACTTTGGGCGCCGGCGTGGGCTCGGCTTTCGCGACGGCTTTCGGCTCGACTTTGGTTTCAACTTTGGGTGGGGGCGTGACGGTCGCTTTCTCGGGCGCCGTCTCTGCGATCGGCGCAGGCAAGGACGTCGCTGCCGGTGGCGGTGACACCGTGGCCGGCACCGGCAATTCGATGGGCGCCTCGAGCGCCGGCTGCGGCTGCGATTGCGGCAGCGCCGACCCGGGGGTGGAGGCCGATTCGGTCAGGTCGACTTCGAAGCGACGCTCACCATCGGCTGCGCCGTTTTGGGCAGCCGACGACGACTTCGCGGCCTCGCCAGAACCGGTGAGCAACTCCGGCAGCAGCAGCACGGCCAGCAAAACGAGGATGACGGCACCGGTGAGCCGGTGTTTGAGCGCGGTGTCCAAGCCGGAAATTATAAACCAAGCCAGTCGAGCGCCGGGCCGACGACGTGAAAGGATCCGAAGACGACGATGCGATCGCCACGATGCGCGAGCGCCCTCGCCGTGGCACACCCATGGGAGACATCCGGCGCCAGCGCGATGCTGCGGCAGCGCTCGGGCAGTCGAGCGCGGAGTTCTTCGGCGCTGCTGCCGCGCGGCCCGTCTAAACCGCAGAGCACCCAGTCGTCGATGATCCCGGCGAGCGACTCGCCGATGGCGGTGGCGTCCTTGTCCTGCAGGATGCCGACGACGCCGAGAGTCTTGCCCTCAGTCGGTGAGGCCTTGAGTGCCTCGGCAAGCACACGAGCCGAGTCTTCGTTGTGGGCGACATCCAATATCCACTCGGGATCGTCCGCCTGCGTCGGCGCGATGCGCTGAAACCGACCGCGCAGTTCGGCGCTCGTGAGCCCGCGCGCGATGAGTTCACGGCTGGGCGTCGGGCAAACTCGCGTCCAGGCGATGAACGCGGCGATCGCCGTCGCCGCATTGCGCAACTGGATGGGCCCTTGCAATGCAGGCAAGGGGAGCGACTCGAAAGCGTAATCCTTGCTCCGCCAGTGCCAGGCCTCGCCCTCTTGCTCAAAGAAAAAATCCTGATCGAACTGCGCGGAACGGCACTGCAGATGCGCGATGGCGTCATTAACGCTTTGCGGCATCTTGCGAGATCCCAGGATCACAGGCCGCCTCTCGCGGAAGATGCCCGCCTTCTCGCGGCCGATGTCCTCGACCGTGGGGCCGAGCCAGTCCTGATGATCGAGCCCGACCGAGCAAAGCACGGCGACGTCCGCGTCGATGATGTTGGTCGCATCGAGCCGACCTCCGAGCCCGACTTCGATGACGGCCGCACCGACCGCGACTTCGTCAAAGATGACGAACGCGGCGAGCGTGCCGTATTCGAAAAACGTGAGCGGCGTATCCCCCCTCGCCTGCTCGATGCGCTCGAAGGCGCGGATCAGCGTGACGTCATCCACGGGCTGACCGTCGATCGCGACGCGCTCGTTATAACGCTGCAGATGTGGCGAGGTGTAAGTGCCGGTGCGCAGACCCGAGGCGCGACACAACGCCGTCAGGAACGCGACCGTCGAGCCTTTGCCGTTCGTGCCGCCGACGATGATGGAAGGGTATTTCGCCGGTAAAAGATTGAGACGCTGCGCGACCTCGCGCACGCGGTCGAGTCCAAGTTCGATCGCGTTGGGGTGCTGCGCCTGTTGGTGGGCGAGCCAGTCAGGGAGCTGCATGGGCGGCCGGAGGCGCTGCGGGCTGACGCATCAGCATTCGCAGCAGCGCGGCGAGGCGCGGCCGAAGATCGCGACGGTCGATGATCTGATCGATCACGCCGTGCTCGAGCAGGAATTCGCTGCGCTGGAACCCTTCGGGAAGTTTTTCGCGCACGGTCTGCTCAATGACGCGCGGACCGGCAAACCCGATGAGTGCACGTGGCTCGGCGATATTGAGATCACCAAGCATCGCAAGACTCGCCGAGACGCCGCCCGTCGTCGGGTCGGTCAGCACCGAGATGAACGGCAGGCCCGCCGCCTGCAACTCGGTGAGCGCGGCACTCGTCTTCGCCATCTGCAACAAAGAAAACAGCGCTTCCTGCATGCGCGCACCACCGCTCGCCGAGAAGCAGATGAGCGGCGCGCGATGCTCAATGGCGTGATCGACGGCGCGACGGAATCGCTCGCCCACGACCGAACCCATCGAACCGCCGAGGAACTGGAACTCGAACGCACAAGCGACGACGGGCAGCTCTTCGAGCTTTCCCGACATCGCGATGAGCGCGTCTTTTTCGCCGGTGCTTTTTTGCGCGGCCGCGAGACGATCGCGATAGCGCTTGCTGTCGCGGAACTTGAGCGGGTCTTCGGGCGTAACGCGCTCGCCGATTTCTTTGGCGGTATCAGGATCGAGAAAGCGCAGCAGTCTGTCGCGGGCGCCGATGCGCATGTGGTTCGCGCATTTTGGACAAACGAAGAGGTTGCGCTCGAGCTCGGCGCGGTAGAGCGGCGAGTCGCAGGCGGTGCACTTGATCCAAAGCCCTTCGGGTACCGAGCGCGAACGACGCTCGGTCTTGATGCGCGAGGGTACGATTTTTTCGAACCAGGCCATGCGGCGACTATACCGGATCAGGCAATCCGAACGCCGCGGGGTACTCGATGCGGCGCAGGCAGAGCCCCTCGGGCTCGGCGGTCGGCGCATTACGGCGACGGTCGCGACCCTCGAGCAGGGTTTTCACCTCATCGGTCGGGCGCAGACCCCTACCGACCTCGATGAGGAGCCCTGCGATGTTGCGCACCATGTGGTGCAAGAACGCATTCGCCGCGACGTCGATGTAGACGAGCTCCCCTTCGCGCTGCACCGAGAGGCGATCGATGCGCCGAATAGGCGAGTTCGATTGACACTCGGCTGCACGAAACGCGCTGAAGTCGTGCTGACCGACGAGATGTTGCGCGCCCTCGTGCATGCGCGCGACATCGAGCGGTGCCTGCACCCAGGTGGCACGGCCGCCATGCAGTGCCGAGCGAGCACTACGATTGAAGATGCTGTAGCGATAGTGACGACGGATCGCCGAAAAGCGCGCGTGGAAATAGTCGGGTACCGGCAGCGCCCAGCGCACACTCGCCTTGCGATCAAGGTTGGCGTTGGTACCGAGCACCCAGGCGCGCGGCGAACGCGCGGCTTCGGTCTCGAAGTGGATCACCTGACCCGCCGCGTGTACGCCGGCGTCGGTGCGTCCGCCGCATATCAAAGAAATAGAGTGATCGGCGACCGTGCCGATGGCCGTCGCGAAGGCATCTTCGAGCGTGCGTAAGCCGGGCTGGTGCTGCCAGCCGCAAAAGTGCGTGCCGTCGTATTCGACACCCATGGCCCAGCGGGTCATGCAATCGACGCCACGACTTCGGGGATCACGACTTCGGCAGGGAGTCGAGCAAGCGGATGGCCTCGGCCCGCTGCGTTTCGTCGCCGAGTCGCAGCGCCGCCTGCAGCTCGAGGATGGCCGCATCGTGCTGGCCCATCTCGATGAAGGCGCGCGCGAGATTGATCTTGCTGCCCGCCTCGTCGACGGGCGGCGGATCGCCCTCAAGATCTTCGTCGAGGTTCGGTGACGCGGGACGCGTCGCCGAGATCGAGGGAACGACGACGGGTGCATTGCGCTCGGGGGCGGTGCGCAACGGCGCGTCCATGAGCGGGTCGGCGTCCTGCGCAGCCTTGATCGGCGGCAGGTCGTAGGTCATCTCTTGGCGGGGTGCGGCCTCCTCGGCCTCAACCCGGCGGCGACCCCGGAGCAAAAAGGCAATCAGCAAAACAAGCGAGATAAGCAGCAAAGCCGGTATTGACCACCAGGCTTCGGCGGCCCAGCGACGGGCCTCGGCCATCCAACCCCCCTGCCCAACAGAAACAGGGCCCGAGGAGGCCTCTGAGGCGGCGAGACGGGCCTTGAGGGCCTCGACTTCGGCTGCCGCGGCTTGCAGGTCGGCCTCGAGACGCGCGGCCTTGGCTTCGGGGGTCTCGGGTTCGATCGGAGGGACCAGCGCCGGCTCGAGCGGCGTCGCCAAGGGCGGTTCAGCCGAGGGCGCGGGGGCCGTGGCGACCGGGGCGGATGCGGAAGCCGGCGCGGAAGCCGACGCCGAGGCCGGGGCCGACGCCGAGGTCGGAGCCGGGGCCGCAGCTGACGCCGAGGTCGCAGCTGGAGCCGCCGGAACCGGTGTCGCGATCGTCGGCGCAGCGGCCGGCTTGGCGGGCGCCGTGGTCAGCGTCTGCGTACCTGGCGCGGGTGCGCTGAGTCGGGCGGAGGTCGCCCCACCCGTCCGCCAGATGCCGAGCGTCCGGCTGATTTCGCTCGACGCCGCCGCGGGCGAGATCGCCTTGAGAGCGGCCGTGTCGGGCAGCGTGAGGACAGAGCCGACGATCATCTCGCTCATGCCGCCCGGCCCGAAGGCCGTCGGGTTCGCGCGATAGATACCGATCATCGCCTGTGGCAGCGTGACGCCGGTCACCGCCGCCCACTCGCGCGAAATCGACATCAACGTTTCGTTGCGTCGGACGAGGCGAGCGGATTGCCGGGGCGCCGGATCCGTGGATGCCGCGGTTGTCGAACTCGGCGGTATCGCGCTCGGTGGCGCTGCGCTGACTGACATCGCACTCGGCGGCGTCGATGAGGAAGAGGCGGGTGAGGCGGATGAGGCGGATGAGGCGCTCGTCGCCGCAGCAGGTGCAGGCGGCGTCGCGGGTACGCTCAAAGAAACGAGGTACTCGCGGAATCGTCGGCCACGACCCCAATCGGCCACGACTACGAACTGCACGTCATCGGTGGTGACGGGCGTCGCGGTACGAATGCGCAGCACTGGCGCGCCCGCGGAAGACTGACCGAGTTCGATCGAGGCCGAAGCGAGCGCCGGCGAACGTGAGCCCGCGGGCAACTGCGGTTTGAGCGTGTCGAGTTCGCCCGCCGCGACTTCGAGCAGCGCCACTTCGATCTCAAGTGCTGCACCCGGCGCGGATACGAGCCGGGCGGTACCGAGCTCGAGCGCCGATGCACCGGCCCCGCCGAGCGCGAACGCGAGCGCAAAACCCAGACGCAGACGGTGGAGCGCCGCCCTCGGCCGCATGGTCAAAGAATGTTGGCGTTGCGTCACGATGTCACCCCCGGCAGAGCGTGCCGCGCTCAAAGATGATCGCGAATGAGGATTTCCGCAATCTGCACACTGTTGGTGGCTGCGCCTTTGCGGATATTGTCGGAGACGATCCAGAAATTGAGGCCGCGTTCGTGCGAAATGTCCTCGCGGATGCGCCCGACGAAGACGCGATCGTCGTTCGCCGCCTGCACCGCCGCGGTCGGATAGCCGGCCTTCTCGCGGGTGTCGATGACCTTCACCCCCGGCGCCTTCTCGAGGAGCTTGCGCACCTCGGGCACGGTGATTTTTTGACGGGTCTCGATATTGACGACCTCGGAGTGACCGAAGAACACCGGCACACGTACGGCGGTCGCATTCACCTTGATGTTGGGATCACCAAAGATTTTCTGGGTTTCCCAGAACATCTTCATCTCTTCTTTGGTGTAACCGTTGTCCATGAACTTGTCGATTTGCGGCACGACGTTGAACGCGATCTGCGCCGCGACGACCTTGGGCTTGACGGGGCCTTTGCCGCTCACGAGCGCTACGGTCTGCTCGGCAAGCTCTTCGACGGCTTCTTTGCCGGCGCCCGACACCGACTGGTAGGTCGCGACATTGATGCGCTCGATGCCGACGGCGTCATAAATGGGTTTGAGCGCGACCAGCATCTGGATGGTCGAGCAGTTGGGGTTCGCGATGATGCGGCGCTTGGTGAACTGCGCGATCGCCGCCGCATTCACCTCGGGGATGATGAGCGGGATGTCGTCGTCGTAACGAAACTCCGAGGTATTGTCGATGACGACACACCCTGCCGCGGCCGCCTTCGGTGCGATGACCCGAGAGACGTCGCCGCCTGCAGAAAAAAGACCGATATCCGCTTTGGAGAAATCGAAGGTATCGACGTCGAGGACGGGATATTTCTTGCCATTGAACTCGACGCTCTTGCCGAGCGAGCGATTGCTCGCGAGCGGATACAGCTCGCCCACCGGAAACTTTCGCTCCTCGAGCACTTTGATCATGGTGTCGCCCACGAGACCGGTTGCACCCAGCACGGCGACATTCCATTGACGACTCATCGATTCTTCTCCGACTTTGTGATGACCGGCGTCGTCGACTTGACGTCGCCGTTCTGCGCGCGATGGCGCAACCAATGATCCATGAGCACGATCGCCATCATCGCCTCGGCGATGGGCGTGGCTCGGATGCCCACGCACGGGTCGTGACGACCAGTAGTGATGATCTCAGCAGGCTCGCCATCGACCGTGATGGTGCGGCCTGGCACCTGAATGCTCGAGGTGGGTTTGAGTGACGCGTGGACGATGATGTCCTGCCCGCTCGAAATACCACCGAGCACACCGCCCGAGTTGTTGCTGGTGAAGCCGGTCGGCGTCAGCTCATCGCGGTGTTCGCTGCCGCGCTGCGCCACGACCTGCACCCCGGCACCGACCTCGACCGCTTTGACGGCGTTGATCCCCATCATGGCGTAAGCGAGATCGGCATCGAGGCGATCGAATACGGGCTCACCGAGGCCGGGCGGCACACCCTTGACGATGACGGTAATGCGCGCGCCGATGGAGTCGCCCTCTTCGCGCAGCTTCCAGATGAGATCTTCCAATTCTTTGACGCGCGACGGATCGGGGCAGAAGAACGGATTGTCGTAGGCCGTCTCGGGAGCGACCGGGTCGAGTACGAGCGAGCCGATCTGACTCAGATATCCGTGGATCTCGATGCCGAGGCGCGTGGCGAGATACTTGCGGGCGATCGCGCCCGCCGCGACGCGCATGACCGTCTCGCGAGCGGAGGAACGCCCGCCCCCACGGTAGTCGCGGAATCCGTATTTTTGTTGATAGGTGTAGTCGGCGTGCCCGGGGCGGAACCGATCTTTGATCTTGTCGTAGTCACGCGAGCGCGCATCGGTGTTCTCGACGAGTAGCCCGATGGACGTGCCCGTGGTTCGACCTTCGAAGACGCCCGAGAGAATACGAACGGCGTCTTCTTCTTTTCTTTGACTGACGAACTTCGAAGTACCGGTGCGACGCAGATCGATGTCGCGCGTGAAGTCGGCCTCGGAGATCTCGAGACCCGGCGGACAGCCGTCGATGATGCAGCCGAGCGCCGGACCATGGCTCTCGCCGAAGGTCGTCACCTGAAAGAGGCGGCCGATGGTGTTACCGGACATGACGTTGCAACTGCTCGCGGGTCAACAAAAACACGCCGCCACCGCCACGCTCGAACTCGAGCCAGGTAAACGGCACGCGTGGCCACTGGCGACGGACCTGCGTCTCGGTGTTGCCCACCTCGACGACCAGGAGACCTCCTGGGGTGAGGTGCCGCGCCGCCTGCTTGAGGATGACGCGCACCGAATCGAGACCCTGTTTGCCCGCCGCCAACGCGAGGCGCGGTTCGTGTTCGTACTCGGGAGGCAGCGAACGCATCTCGCGCGCCCCGACGTAGGGTGGATTCGAGACGATGATATCGTACCGACGGCCCTCGAGGGCCGCGAAATGATCCGATTTCGCGAAGCGGACACGGCGCGAGAGTCGCAAGTCGCGTGCATTTTCCCGCGCAAGCGCGAGCGCTTCATCAGAGATGTCCGTGCCTTCGACTTTGGCTTTTGGCAGGTAGTGCGCGGCGGCGAGCGCGATGCAACCGCCTCCCGTGCAAAGATCGAGTACGCGTTTGACGCGAGCCGGGTCGATCCATGGCCGGAACTGATGTTCGATGAGCTCGGCGATCGGCGAGCGCGGAATGAGCGCCCGCGGGTCGGTGCGCATCGGCAATCCCGCGAACCACGTCCGACCCGTGAGGTACACCGCGGGGCGTCGTGTCGAGATCCGCAGTTCGAGCAGCGCCTCGTAGGCCACCGCCTGGCGCAGGGTCAATCGACGTCGGTACACCGCGGGGCTCGGCGCGGCCTTGAGACCGAGCACGTGAAAAAGGATCGCCGCCGCATCGTCCTCGGCGTTATCCGTGCCATGACCAAAGAACACCCCCGCCCGATCGAGCGCCTTCGCGCCGTGGCTTAAGGCCTCGAGCACGGTGGGGGGTCGGGGACGGGCGGGCCTGTGGGATACTTTGCGCATGTCAGACATTGTGCCATCCACCGCAGCCCGCGCGTTCATCGCGCTGCAACACGTTTTGCCGCAACACGGTATTTCGCGGCTGATCCACGCCGCGGCGCGCGGCCAGACGCCGTGGTTCAAGAATCTGTTGATTTCGAACTTCGTGAAGGGCTTCAAACCTGATCTGAGTGATGCACTCGTCAGTGACCCGCTCGCGTTCGAGTCCTTCAACGCATTCTTCACACGCGCACTCAAGCCCGATGCGCGGCCCTTGCCGGCCGATCCGCTCGAGCTCGCCTGCCCAGTCGACGGGACCGTCAGTGAAATCGGTAGTATCGACGATGACCGTTTGCTGCAGGCGAAGGGTCGTCATTACACGCTCGATGCGCTGCTCGCATCGCGTCGCGAATGGGTCGAACGTTTTCGGGGCGGTCACTTCGCGACGATTTATCTCGCGCCCTACAACTACCACCGCATCCACATGACGATGGCGGGCACCTTGCGCGATGCGTGGTATGTGCCTGGGCGACTCTTCAGTGTGAACCGCGTCACGGCCGACGGCGTCGCCAATCTTTTTGCGCGCAACGAGCGCATCGCCTGTTTCTTTGAGGGCGAAGGTATCGAGCATGCGCTGCTGCTCATCGGTGCGCTCAACGTCGGCTCCATGGAAACCGTGTGGCACGGCGAAGTCGCGCCGCGACGACCCCGCAGACTGACGCGGCTCGACATCGAGCGAGGCGGTAAGCCCTTCGCAGCGGCACGGGGTGAAGAGATGGGTCGCTTCAACATGGGCTCGACGGTGATCCTGCTCTTCCCCAAAGACACCATCGAGTGGGCGCCGCATCTTGCAACCGGCCGTATCGTACGGATGGGTGAGACGATCGGCCGCCGCGTTCGCGGCTGAGATGGACCGCTGGCTTCCTTCGGCAACGCGGGAGCGCCTCGCGCAGCGTGCGGCGCTGCTCGCGACTGTGCGTCAATTTTTTGAATCGAGATCGGTGCTCGAAGTCGACACCCCGATACTCGTAAACGCCGCCGTCACCGACGTGAACCTGCGTCCCGTCGAGCTCACACTCGGCGATCGACGACTCTTTCTGCAGACCTCGCCCGAGTACGCCATGAAGCGCTTGCTCGCTGCAGGCCTCGGCGATGTGTACCAGCTTTGCAAAGTCGTCCGAGGAGATGAGCGCAGCCGCTTGCACAACCCCGAATTCACGATGCTCGAGTGGTATCGCGTCGGCTTGGACATGGCGAGTCTCATCGACGAGGTGGCGGCACTACTCGATGCCCTCGTGATCCGAACCGGCGGCACGGCGCGACCCTTGCGCCGGGTGTCGTATCGCGAGGCCTTTCAGGCGACGCTGCAGATCGATCCGCTCGAAGCGTCGACGGCCTCTCTTGTGCAGATCGCCGTGGCGCACGGGCTGACCCGCGACAATTTGACTGACCTTAGTCGTGACGAAGTACTCGATTTTTTGATGGGCGTCGTGATCGGACCGACGCTGGGCCGAGGCGAGTGGCTCGCCCTCACCCATTACCCCGCTTCGCAAGCTGCGCTGGCACAACTCGACCCCAAAGATCCGCGCGTCGCACTGCGGTTCGAGATCTATGCCGACGGCATCGAGCTCGCCAACGGATTTCAAGAACTCGCCGATGCGCGCGAGCAGCGAGCCCGGTTCTTGGCGGATAATGCGGCGCGGACCGCGCAGGGCTTGCCGCAGATGCTGATCGACGAGGCCTTACTCGCCGCGCTCGAGGCCGGGTTGCCCGCCTGTTCGGGCGTCGCCCTCGGCTTCGATCGCGCCGTGATGATCGCGGTCGGCGCGAAGCGGATTGACGAGGTCGTTAGTTTTACCATCGAGAACGCGTGAGAGATCAGAATGAGCAACGCCTTCGATACACCGGATTTTGGACACGACGCCGCGAGCAAGGCGAAAGGCTACGAGGAGCTCGAGGCCTCGATGCGTGCGCTACTCACCGGCGAAAGCGATGCGATCGCAAATCTCGCCAACGCCGCGGCGCTGTTGTACCTCGCGCTACCGAAACTCAACTGGGCGGGGTTCTATCTACTCGCCTCGGGTTCGAACGAGCTGGTGCTTGGCCCCTTTCAAGGAAAACCCGCGTGCGTACGTATTGCTCTGGGGCGAGGTGTCTGCGGCACCGCCGCGGCGCGTCGCGAGACCGTGCTCGTCAAGAACGTGCACGAGTTCCCGGGACATATCGCCTGCGACTCCGCCTCGAACTCCGAGATCGTCGTGCCCCTCATCGCCCCCACCGGCCCCCGCGCAGGTGAGCTCGTCGGCGTCCTCGATCTCGACAGCCCCCTCTTCGAGCGCTTCGACGACATCGATCGCCAGGGGCTCGAGAAGATCGTGGCAGTGCTGATATCTTCAACAGCATGGCGCTGAAAATATTGGTCGTCGGCGGTGCGGGCTATATCGGCTCGCATATGGTCAAGCGCCTCGGCGAGGCGGGTGTCGAGGTAGTCACGCTCGATAATCTCTCGAGCGGGCATCGTGATGCCGTCACTTGCGGCGAATTCGTGCAGGGCGATATCGCCGATCGCACGCTGCTCGACTCGCTCTTCGCGAGCCGTTCGTTCGATGCGGTGATGCATTTCGCTTCGCACATCGAGGTGGGCGAGTCCGTGCGCTTACCGCTCAAGTATTACCGCAACAATGTCTCGAATACGTTGACGCTGCTCGAAGCGATGCAGGTGGCGAAGATCGACAAGTTCATCTTCTCCTCGACCGCAGCGATCTTCGGCACCCCGCAGTACTCGCCCATCGACGAGCGCCATCCGCGCTCACCGATCAACCCCTATGGGCGCACGAAACATATGGTCGAACAGATCCTCGAAGATCTGGATCGGGCACATGGTCTGCGCGCCGTGTGTCTGCGTTATTTCAATGCCGCCGGCGCCGATCCCTCAGGCGCTCTCGGTGAGCGGCACGATCCGGAAAGCCATTTGATTCCGCTGACGCTGCAAGCCGCGTCGGGCCGACGCCCGTCTATCGCGGTATTCGGCTCGGACTACGACACGCCGGATGGCACCTGCATCCGCGACTACGTGCATATCGTCGATTTGTGCGAAGCGCATTGGCTCGCGCTGCAATCACTGCTCGGGGGCGCAGGAAGTCAGCAGTACAACCTTGGCAACGGCGATGGCTTCTCGGTACTCGAGGTGATCGAGACAGTTCGACGGGTGACGGGTCGCGAATTCAAGGTCGTAAAAGAGGCGCGGCGTGCAGGTGACCCGCCGAGACTCGTCGCCGATGCGACGGCTGCGCGATCCACGCTCGGCTGGACGCCAAAGTATCCCTCGCTCGAGACGATCGTCGAACACGCCTGGAACTTCGAGCAGAAGCGACCGCGTTGACGGTCAAAGTCGTCGCCCGTACGGGCGACGTCAAAGATTTACTGCTTCGCGCGCGAGATGTACTCGCCCGTTCGCGTATCGACGCGGATGACTTCACCTTGGTTGATGAAGAGCGGCACGCGCACGACGGCCCCGGTCTCGAGCTTCGCAGGCTTCTGACCACCGGTTGCTGTGTCGCCACGCACGCCCGGATCGGTTTCGACGATGGTCGCCTCGATGTGCGGCGGCGGCGTCACGACGAGCGGCACGCCATTCCAGAGCGTCACGATGCACGTGACACCGTCTTTCAACCACTGAGCGCCATCACCGACCGCCTCTTTGCTGGCCGTGTGCTGCTCGAAGTTGTCGGGCACCATGAAGTGGAAGAAGTCGCCGTCCTGGTAGAGGTACTGCATGTCGACGTCGACGACGTCGGCGGACTCGACCGAGTCACCGGACTTCCAGGTCTTCTCAACGGTGCGACCCGTCTTGAGATTGCGGACGCGGACACGGTTGAAGGCCTGGCCCTTGCCCGGCTTCACCATCTCGTTTTCGACGATGACGAACGGGTCGCCGTCGATGAGGATCTTGAGACCGGATTTGAATTCGCTGGTGTTGTAGCTGCCCATATGAGTCTTCCGCTTTGCGTTCGCGTTCGGTGAAGCCCAGAATATCCAGGCCGAAAGGGCCGCGTATGATAACGGCAACCTCCAACACCCGCCACCTGAACCCGCTGGATTCCACCTGGAAACAGCATTTCGCCGAGGCCATGACGGAACCCGCAGAGTTGCTGCGTGCGCTCGATCTCGGTTCGGAGTGGCTGGCTCCTGCCGAGGCGGCGGCGAAGCACTTTCCGCTGCGAGTACCCCGGAGCTTCGTGGCGCGCATGCGCCCTCGTGACCCCTTTGACCCGTTGCTGCGTCAGGTATTGCCGCTCGGCGAGGAGCTCATCGAGACCGAAGGTTTCGGCGCCGACCCGATCGGTGAGTCGGACTATAAGCAGGCGCCGGGACTCTTACGCAAATATTCGAGCCGCGCATTGCTCGTCACGACGGGTGCGTGTGCAGTGCACTGTCGCTACTGCTTCAGGCGCGAGTTCCCCTACGAAGATCAGCAAGGCGAGATGGGTCGCTGGCGCGAGGCGATCGCATCGGTCGCTGCAGACCCCACGATCGAAGAGCTGATCTTGAGCGGTGGTGATCCGCTTTCGTTGAGCAACGCGCGACTCAATGCGCTCTCGAACTCGCTCAAGGGCATTGCGCATTTGAACTCGCTGCGCCTGCACACGCGCAACGCGATCGTGCTGCCCTCACGCATCGACGCAGGATTCATCGACTGGATCCGCTCGCTGCCTTGGCGCGTAACGATCGTGCTGCACGTCAACCATGCGCAGGAGTTACAGGGCGATGCGCTCGAGGCGCTCGCTCGATTACGCACGACCGGCGCACTGCTACTCAATCAATCGGTGTTGCTGCGCGGCGTGAACGACGATGCGGCTACGCTCTCGACGCTCTCACGTACGCTGCACACGCAGGGCGTGCTGCCGTATTACCTTCACCTGCTCGATCGGGTCAGCGGCAGTGCGCATTTCGAAGTGAGCGGGTCGCGTGGCCTCGAGATCATCGAGTCGATGACGAGCGCCCTGCCCGGCTATCTCGTACCGAAACTCGTTCGAGAGATCCCGGGCGCCTCGTCGAAGACGGCGATCGTCGCGCGGACATAACGCCCGCCGCGACAGTCACGCGAAAACACCCCCCTACCGAAGCGACGCTTACGACGCCGCAACGGCCTCGAGTCGCGTCACGCGACGCCAGCCACGCGGCAGCACGGCTCCACGCTGGGCGCGAGCGCCGACGTAATCTTTGAGATCACCCCAAGAGAGGGTCATCGAGCGCTCGCCCGTGTGCACGAGCAGTGATCCGCCCGGTTCGACGGCCACCGCTCCGACCACGACCTCAGCGCGCTCTTTGGCAAGCGCCGTCGGGATGTTGAAGAGCTTGTTGCCCTTGCCGCGTGGCATCTCGGGGATGTCCTTCACCGGGAAAGCGAGCAGTCGGCCGTTTTCGCCGTCGGCATCGACGATGGACACGCACACGAGGCTCTTGTCGGAGGGCACGAACGCCGGCGGCAACGCCAAAGAATTCTCCGGCGGATTGAGTACCGTCTTGCCAGCCTTGCGATCGGTGATGAGATCTTTGAGGCGCGCCGTGAAGCCGTAGCCCGCATCGGAAGCGATCAACCACAGACCCTCGGGGTCGCCCATCATCACACCGGCGAACTTGGCACCGTCCGGCGGATTAAGACGACCCGAAAGCGGCTCGCCGAGCCCGCGCGCCGAGGGCAAGGAGTGCGCCGCCAGGCAATAGGTGCGTCCCGTTGTATCGAGAAACACCGCCTGCTGCAACGACATGCCGCGCACGGCCGCCTGGAAGGCATCGCCCGTTTTGTACTGCAAGGATCTCGGGTCGATCTCGTGGCCCTTGGCCGCACGCACCCACCCCCCCGACGACAACACGACGGTGACCGGTTCGTTGGCGATGAGCGACGTTTCGTCGATGGCCTGGGCGGCCTCGCGCTCGACGATCTTCGAGCGACGCGCATCGCCGTATTTTTCGGCATCGGCGGCGAGTTCGTCGCCGACGAGTTTGCGCAGACGCTTCTTGTTGCCGAGGATCGCTTCGAGCTCATCGCGCTCTTTGGCGAGTTCTTCCTGCTCGCCGCGGATCTTCATTTCTTCGAGCTTGGCGAGGTGACGGAGCTTGGTCTCGAGGATGGCCTCGGCCTGTTCTTCAGTCAGCTTGAAGCGCTTCATGAGCACGGGCTTGGGCTCGTCCTCGCGCCGGATGATGCGGATCACCTCATCGAGATTGAGATACGCGATGAGCAAGCCATCGAGGATATGCAGGCGCTTCGACACTTTGTCGAGTCGCCACTCGAGGCGGCGCTTGACGGTCGCGATGCGGAACTCGAGCCACTCGGTGAGAATCTCGCGCAGCCCCATGACCCGCGGCCGGCCATCGAGCGCGATGACGTTGAGGTTCACGCGGTAGTTGCGTTCGAGATCGGTGGTCGCAAACAAATGCGCCATGAGTTGTTCGGCGTCGAACTTGCGACCCTTCGGCACGATGACGAGGCGCGTCGGGTTTTCGTGGTCCGACTCATCGCGCAGGTCGTCGACCATCGGTAGCTTCTTGGCGCGCATCTGCTCGGCGATCTGCTCGAGCACACGCGAACCCGAAGTCTGATACGGCAGCGCTTCGATAACGATGCAGTCGTCCTCGATCGTGTAGGTCGCGCGGGCCTTGAAGCTGCCCGTGCCCTTTTCATAAAAATCGACGAGGTCGGAACGCGGCGAGACGATCTCGGCGCCAGTCGGCAAATCGGGGCCCTTCACGAACTTCATGAGCGCGCGCATCGTCGCCTCGGGCTCATCGAGCAGGTGAATGCAGGCTTGGGCGACTTCGCGCAAGTTGTGCGGCGGGATGTCGGTAGCCATGCCGACTGCGATGCCGGTCGTGCCATTGAGCAGTAAGTTGGGTAGACGCGCCGGCAACACCTGCGGCTCTTCGAGCGTACCGTCGAAGTTGGGCACCCAGTCGGCCGTGCCTTCGCCGAGTTCTTTGAGCAGCACTTCGGCGTAACGCGTGAGCTTCGCTTCGGTGTAGCGCATCGCCGCGAAGGACTTCGGATCGTCTTGCGAGCCCCAGTTACCCTGCCCATCGACGATGGGATAACGATATGCAAAAGGCTGCGCCATCAGCACCATCGCCTCGTAACAGGCTGAGTCGCCGTGCGGATGGAACTTGCCGATGACATCGCCCACGGTGCGCGCGGACTTCTTGTGCTTCGAGACGGCCGAGAGACCGAGCTCGCTCATCGAGTAGATGATGCGTCGCTGTACGGGCTTGAGCCCGTCGCCGATCGCAGGCAGTGCGCGATCGAGGATGACGTACATCGAATATTCGAGATAGGCCTTCTCGGTAAAGGCGCGCAGCGGTTGACGCTCGACGCCTTCGAAACCCAATTCCTGCTTCTGCATCAGACGCTCACCTGTACGAGATTGCCTTTCTGCTCGAGCCATTCGCGCCGATCGGCGGCGCGTTTCTTGGCGAGCAGCATGTCCATGAGACTGTCGGTCTGGTCGGCCGCATCGAGCGTGAGCTGTACGAGTCGCCGCGTGCGCGGGTCCATCGTGGTCTCACGCAACTGCGACGGGTTCATCTCACCCAGACCCTTGAAGCGCGTGACCTGCGGCTTCGCCTTCACTTTCTCATCGGTGAGGCGCTGCAGGAACGCATCGCGTTCGGCATCGTCGAGCGCGTAGAACACTTGCTTACCTGCATCGATGCGGTAAAGCGGCGGCATCGCGACATAGACGTGGCCCTGCGCGACGAGCGGCCTGAAGTGCCGCAGAAAGAGCGCGCAGAGCAAGGTCGCGATGTGCTGACCGTCCGAGTCGGCATCGGCGAGGATGCAGATCTTGTGATAACGCAGTCTCGAGAGGTCTGACGTACCCGGGTCGATGCCGATCGCGATGCTGATGTCGTGCACTTCGGCGGATGAGCCGATCTCTCCGGGCTCGAGCTCCCAAGTGTTCAGGATCTTGCCGCGCAGCGGCATGATGGCCTGGAAATCTTTGTCGCGAGCTTGCTTCGCTGAGCCACCCGCTGAGTCACCTTCGACCAAAAAGAGTTCGGATCGAGACGGATCATCGCCCGCGCAATCGGCAAGCTTGCCGGGCAGCGCAGGTCCACCGGAAATACGCTTGCGCTGCACTTTTTGAGCGGCCTTGAGACGCTGCGTCGCGTTCTCGATGGCGAACTGCGCGATGCGCTCACCGGCATCGGGGTGTTGCGCGAGCCAGAGACCAATCGCGTCTTTCGCATAGCCCTCGACGAGCTGCGCGGCATCGCGCGAAGCGAGACGTTCTTTGGTCTGCCCAGCGAACTGTGGTTCGCGAATCTTGATGGAGAGCACGTAACGTACGCCGTCCCACACATCCTCGGGCGCGAGCTTGATGCCGCGCGGCAAGAGGTTGCGGAATTCGCAGAACTCGCGCACCGCAGCCGCCGTACCGCCGCGCAGACCGTTGACGTGAGTGCCACCATCGGAGGTCGGAATGAGATTGACGTAACTCTCCGCGATGGCGCTTTCGCTGTCGGGCGCCCAGCAGAGTGCGAAGTCGACGCTGTCCTGATCTTGCTCGCGCTTGCCCGTGATGGGCTCGGCCGGCAGACGCTCGGCCTTGCCGAGTTCGTCGACGAGGTAGGCGCCGAGGTCTCCTGCGAAGAACCAGTTGTCCTTCTCGCCCGTCGCCTCGTTGGTGAAGGTGATGCGCAGGCCCGGGCACAGCACGGCTTTGGCCTTGAGCATGTGGCGTAGCTGCGGGACCGAGAACTTGTCGGAATCGAAGAATTTGGAGTCGGGCCAGAAGCGAACGGTGGTGCCCGTGTTGCGCTGCCCCACCGTACCGACCACTTCGAGCTTGGAGCTGATTTTGCCGTCACGAAACCCGATGTTGTATTCCTTGCCGCCGCGACGAACCCAGCACTCGAGCTGCTTAGAGAGCGCGTTGACCACGGAAACGCCGACGCCGTGAAGACCGCCGGAGAAGCCGTAGCTGCCGCTGTCGAATTTGCCGCCCGCATGCAGGCGCGTGAGGATGAGCTCGACGCCGCTCACTTTTTCTTTGGGGTGGATGTCGACCGGCATGCCACGGCCATCGTCCGTGACTTCGAGCGAACCGTCTTTGTAAACGGTGACGTCGATCTGCTTGGCGTGTCCCGCGAGCGCTTCGTCGACGCTGTTGTCGACGACCTCGTGTGCGAGGTGATTGGGTCGGCTGGTGTCGGTATACATGCCCGGGCGGCGCCGAACAGGCTCCAACCCGGAGAGGACCTCAATCGCTGAGGCGTCGTAGTCTTTTGCCATCCCCCAATTCTAGGCTAAATCGACCTAGTCGAGGTCGGCGAGCAAGGCCTTGCGCGACGCTTCGGGCAGTGCATCGTTCGCGTGCGTGTAATTCGCGTGGTCGATGCCGATGACGAGTCGCGCACCTGAGCGCAGCGCACCCACCATGGCGTCGGTGAGCTCGAAACGCAGAAAGTGCACGGACGAGGTCTTCTCTTCGTTCTCGCGCTCGAGATCTTCGTCGGCGATGGCGTAGACGCGCGAGAAATCGGCGACTTGCACGTAGCAACGATCTTCGATGCCCTTCAGCTGCGCGAGATGCTGCGGACGGGTTGTCGGATCGGCGAACTCGACGAGCAGCGTCACCTTCCAGTTGCGACCGTCGGGGATGAGCGGGTTGTAGGCGTCGAGTTCTTCGGCGATGCCCTCGGGCTCGAAGATCCGCTCGGTACGCAGCATTTCCTGCACTTGGTAGTGAATGGTCAGTCGGTCCTCGAAGAGCCACGTCGTGTTGGGCCCTACCGGCACGGTGCGAGTTTTCTTGTGCGCGATGATCTTGCTGCGAAACGCCGGGCGCTCTCGCGCGTAGGTCTCGAGGGTCATGAGATCGGCTGTGGTGAGTTTTTGCATGGCGTCAGATTCCGTAAGCCTTCCGGAGCAACTTGAGCGGGTGTTCGGGTTCCTTCGGATCCTTGAGGCCCGTCTCGATCTGGTGGCCGGCCATCGGGCAGTCGGAGGTGTAATGGTCGGGGTTCGCTTTCTCGACGCGATTCATGACGGGCTTGCCGATCTTGACCGAGGCGGGGCGGAACTCTTTCTTCACGGCGTAGGTGCCGTTGTGCCCCGAGCAGCGCTCGATCACGTCGATATTGGTGTTGGGCACGAGCTTGAGCACGTCGCGCGTCTTGAGGCCGATGTTCTGCACACGAAGATGACAGGGCACGTGATAGCTCACCTTGCCGAGCTCGTCGGTGAAATCGGTCCGCAAGAGCCCCGCCTTGTGGCGCAGCATGAGGTACTCGAAGGGATCGAAGATGCGCGCCTTCACGGCTTGCACATCGGCATCTTCGGGGCACATCAGCGGCAACTCTTGCTTGAACATGAGTACGCACGACGGAATCGGCGCGACGATGTCATACCCCTCGTCGATCGCCTGCTTAAGCGCCGGGATGTTGGTGTCTTTGTGGCGCGCGACGGTCTCGAGGTCACCGAGTTCGAGCTTCGGCATGCCGCAGCATTTTTCCTGCGACACGATCTTCACGGGAATGCCGTTGTGCTCGAATACTTTGACGAGATCGAGGTTGAGATCGGGTTCGTTGCGATTGCCGTAGCAGGTGGTGAAGAGCACGACCTTGCCGCGGGTCTCGTCGGTGGGCTTGGTCTGAACCTTGAGTTCGCGACCGGCCAGCTGGCGACGCGCACTGTTCGAGTGGTACTCGGGAATCGGTGCATCGGTGGCGACACCGAGCGTGGCATCGAGCAACGTGCGGCCGACGTCGGATTTATTGACCGCGTTGACCGCCTGCGCAATCACCGGGATGCCCGCGATACGGCCGACCACGTCGGTCGCGGAGAGAATTTTGTCGCGCACCCGCACTTCGCCTTTTTTGGCCTTGATGGCCTTGGCGCGCAGCATGAGATGCGGGAAGTCGAGGTTCCAAGGGTGCGGCGGAACATAAGGACACTTCGTCATGTAGCACATGTCACAGAGGTAACAGTGATCGACGACGTCCCAGTACACCTTCTTGTCGACGGTATCGAGTTCGCACGAGGGTGCTTCGTCGACCGCATCGAACAAGGTGGGGAAACTATTGCAGAGCGAGAAACAACGGCGACAGCCGTGACAGATGTCGAACACGCGCTCGAGTTCTTTCTCGAGGGCGGTCTCGTCGTAGAACGAGGGATCTCGCCAGTTGAGCGGATGACGGATCGGCGCCTCGAGTGACCCTTCGCGGCCGCCGGTGATGGTGCTTTGGCTCATCGTCCCTCTCCCTGGGCAATGCGCTCGCCAGAATCAGAACGGCGGCGTCGGCGCCTTGGGGCAACCGACGCCGCCGTACCGGAGAGCGACTTAGATCGACTCGAGCGCCTTGGTGAATCGGTTCGCGTGCGAACGCTCGGCCTTGGCCAGCGTTTCGAACCAGTCGGCGATTTCGTCGAAGCCCTCGTCACGAGCGGTCTTCGCCATGCCCGGGTACATGTCGGTGTACTCGTGCGTCTCGCCGGCGATGGACGCCTTCAGATTCGACTTGGTGTCACCGATCGGCAGACCCGTGGCCGGGTCACCCACTGCCTCGAGGTACTCGAGGTGGCCGTGGGCGTGGCCGGTCTCGCCTTCGGCGGTCGAGCGGAACACGGCAGACACGTCGTTGAAGCCTTCGACGTCGGCCTTGGCTGCGAAATAGAGATAACGGCGGTTGGCCTGAGACTCACCCGCGAAGGCGTCTTTCAGGTTCTTTTCGGTCTTGCTGCCTTTGAGTTGCACGGAATCACTCCTTGTGTCGGAAGTCCTTGGGAACCGGTTAGACTCTGTCTAACGGGCCTTTGAATGTAGTCGGGGCACCCCCCACCGTCAACCCGCCGAGAATCCGCCATGACCAAAGCCAAGCGCACACCCGATTTCGAAAAATCCCTCGCCGAACTCGAAGCCATCGTCGAAAAGCTCGAGACCGGGGACCTGCCCATCGAAGAATCCTTGAAATCTTTTGAGAAGGGCATCGCCCTCACCCGCGACTGCCAGGGCGCGCTCGATGCGGCCCAGGCCCGGGTCGATATCCTGCTCAAACGCGACGGCGCGGCGAGCCTCGAACGCTTCGATGCGGACGAGGATGACGAGGCTGCGCAGGACGAGTGAGCATGGATTACCGCGAGCGGATCGAGCGCGTGCTCGAACGCGCGCTACCTTTGTCAGGATCGGGCTCGACCCGCCTCATCGAAGCGATGCGTTACAGCGCGCTCGGGGGTGGCAAGCGTTTGCGCCCGACGCTCGTCTACACCGCAGGGGTCGCGCTCGGTGCCTCACTCGAATCTTTGGACGATCCGGCTGCGGCGGTCGAACTCATACACGTCTACAGCCTGATCCACGACGACCTGCCTGCGATGGACGATGACGATCTGCGACGCGGACGTCCCTCGTGCCACAAGGCGTTCGATGAAGCGACGGCGATCTTGGCGGGCGATGCGCTGCAGGCGGTGGCCTTCGAGCGACTCGCAGGCCCCGCGGATCAATCGCCCGAAGAAGCCGTGCGTCGGCTCACCATGGTGCGCCTGCTCGCCGGCGGCATCGGCACGGCCGGCATGGCCGGCGGTCAGGCCATCGATCTCGAATCGGTCGGCCGCAAGCTCGACGTCCCGGCGTTGCAGCGCATGCATCGGCTCAAGACCGGTGCGCTCATCGAAACCTCGGTGCTGCTCGGTGCGGCAGCGGCGGGCGTGCCCTCGGGACCGAAGTGGCAGGCCCTGCACGAGTTCGGCGCGGCCATCGGCCTCGCGTTCCAGATCCAGGACGACATCCTCGATGTGACGGGCACTACCGACACCATCGGCAAGATCGCCGGGGCGGATGCGGCCCACGACAAGCCCACTTACACGAGCCTCATGGGTCTCGAGGGCGCGAAAGCGGCCGCCGAGGCGCAACGGGCCCGGGCGCATGCCGCGCTCGCCCCGCTCGGAGCGGCCGGAAAGGGGCTCGCAGCGCTAGCCGATTTCGTCATCGGCCGCGCGAACTAATACACTGTCGCGCTGCCATGACTACGCTCGACGAACGTTATCCGTTGCTCTCAAAGATCAGCTCTCCGGCCGACCTGCGCGCACTGCCGGTCGAGTCCTTGGGCGAGGTCTGCCATGAGCTGCGTCAATATTTGATCAACACCGTCGCCACGCGCGGCGGTCACTTCGCGGCCGGCCTCGGCACGGTGGAGCTCACCGTCGCGCTGCACTACGTGTTTGAGACTCCCGAGGATCGTCTCGTGTGGGATGTCGGCCACCAGGCCTATCCGCACAAGGTGCTCACGGGCCGTCGTGATCGGCTCGACACCGTGAAACAAAAGGACGGGCTCGCGCCCTTCCCCACCCGCGCGGAGAGTGTGTACGACACCTTCGGCGTGGGTCACTCGAGCACTTCGATCAGCGCAGCGCTCGGCATGGCGGTAGCCGCCGAACGAGAAGGCACCTCGCGGCGCGTGGTCGCGGTGATCGGTGATGGCGCGATGACGGCCGGCATGGCCTTCGAGGCGCTCAATAACGCGGGATCACTGCGCACCGACCTGCTCGTCGTGCTCAACGACAACGACATGTCGATTTCGGAGAACGTGGGTGCGCTCTCGAAGTACCTCACGCGTGTGCTCTCGAGCCGCAAGTACGCGGCGCTGCGCGAAACAGGCAAGAAGGTTCTCGCCAAGATGCCGGTCGCCTGGGAGTTCGCGCGCCGCTCCGAGGAGTATTTCAAGGGGATGATCCTGCCGGGCGGCCTTTTCGAGGCGCTCGGGTTCAACTACATCGGTCCCATCGACGGTCACGATATCGGCGCGCTCGTGCGCACGCTGCGCAATCAGCGACTCTTGAAAGGTCCGCAGTTCCTGCACGTGGTCACGCGCAAGGGCAAAGGCTATGCGCCCGCCGAAGCCGACCCCATCAAGTGGCACGGTCCGGGTGCGTTCGACCCGGCCAGTGGCACCATCTTCAAGGAAAAATCGGCGGGCCCCTCGTTCTCGCAAATCTTTGGCGAGTGGCTCTGCGACATGGCCGAGCGCGACCCCAAGATCGTGGGTATCACGCCGGCGATGCGTGAGGGCTCGGGCCTCGTCGAGTTCTCGAAGAAATTCCCCGATCGGTATTTCGACGTGGCGATCGCCGAGCAGCACGCGGTGACCTTCGCCGCGGGTATCGCCTGCGAAGGCTTGAAGCCCGTGGTTGCAATCTACTCGACCTTCCTGCAGCGCGGATACGATCAGTTGATTCATGACGTGGCGCTGCAGAACCTGCCCGTGGTGTTCGCGCTCGATCGCGCGGGCCTCGTCGGCGGTGACGGTGCGACCCATCAGGGCGCGTACGACATCTCTTATCTGCGCTGCATTCCGAACATGGTGCTGATGGCGCCCTCGGACGAGAACGAGTGTCGTCAGATGCTTTACACGGCGATGACGCTCTCGGGACCCTCGGCAGTGCGTTATCCGCGCGGCATCGGCAACGGCACTCCCACGGTGCGCGAGATGTCGGCGGTGCCGGTCGGTCGCGGCGTCGTACGTCGCGAGGGTCAGAGCGGCCTCGCCATCCTGGTATTCGGCACGCTGCTGCATGCGGTGCGCCCGATCGCCGAGCGACTCGATGCCACGCTCGTCGACATGCGCTTCATCAAGCCGATCGATGTGGCGCTCGTGACGCAGATTGCGGCCCGTCATCGCGCCGTCATCACGATCGAAGAAAATGCGGTGCAGGGGGGCGCCGGGTCGGCAGTCGCCGAGACGCTCGCGGAAGCGGGTATCACCCTGCCGATGCATCTCGTCGGTATTCCCGATCGGTTCATCGAGCATGGCAGTCGCGAAGACTGTCTCGCCCTCGCCGGCCTCGATGCCGCCGGTCTCGCCAAGCAAATCGACGGTTGGTGGCAGGCGCAGCGCAACTTGTCGCGTACGGGGACCTGATCAATGAATTCGGTGGTGCAGGCGGTCGAAGATGTGCAGTCGCGCGCCGATACGCGCCAGTTGCCGATCAACAAGGTCGGCATCAAGGACATCACGCACCCGGTGAGGCTGCGTGATCGCTCGAGCGGCGAGCAGCACACGGTTGCCACGTTCAACATGTACGTGAACCTGCCGCATGATTTCAAAGGCACGCACATGTCGCGCTTCGTCGAAATCCTGCACGGCGAGCGCGAAATCTCCGTCGAGAATTTTCGGCGCATGCTGAGCGAGATGACTCTGCGCCTCGAGGCGGAGTCGGGTCACATCGAAATGAGTTTTCCGTTCTTCGTGATGAAGAAAGCGCCGGTATCGGGCGTCGAAAGCCTGATGGACTACCGCGCGACGCTCATCGGCGAGCAGCGCGGCACCTCGGCCGAGATGTGGGTGCGGGTGGTGGTACCCGTGACGAGTCTTTGCCCCTGCAGCAAGCGTATTTCAGATCGGGGTGCACACAACCAGCGCTCGCACGTGACCATCACGGCGAAGCTGCGCGAGCATCTCTGGATGGAGGAGCTCATCGATATTGCGGAGTCCGAGGCCTCTTGCGAGGTGTTCGGGATCTTGAAGCGCCCCGACGAGAAATACGTCACCGAAAAAGCGTACGACAATCCCAAGTTCGTCGAGGATCTGGTGCGCGATATCGCGATGCGGCTCAATGCCGAAGATCGCGTCGCCGCCTACAGCGTCGAAGCCGAGAACTTCGAGTCGATCCACAATCACTCGGCCTACGCCCTGATCGAGCGGGATAAAGACGCGGCCGGCTGACGCTCAGTCGCGGATACGAAATAGCTTTCCGCTGTCGGTGACGAAATAGAGGTAGCCGTCGCTGCCTTGGTGCACATCTCGAATGCGCTCACCGAGACTTCCGAAGAGACGCTCCCTCGCCGCCTCCACGTTGCCGTTGAGCTCGACCCGCCAAAGCGCCGTTCCGGCGAGGGTGCCCATGAAGGCGTGCCCCTGCCATGGCACGAAACGAGTGCCGGTGTAGAACACGAGACCTGCGGGCGCGACGGATGTCGGCACCCAATAACTCACCGGCTCAAGATACGTCGGCGCGTGCACACCGCCGCCGATGCGACAGGCTGCACCGACCGGGTCGCCGTAGTTGCACCCGTAGCTCACGTTCGGCCAGCCGTAGTTGCCGCCCGCGACGATGCGGTTCAATTCATCACCGCCCTGGGGGCCATGCTCGTTGAGCCACAGCTCGTCGGTGCCGGGTCGCAACGCTGCCCCCTGCGAGTTGCGATGACCAATGCTCCAAATCTCGGGTCTGCCGCCTGCGATCACCGGATTGTTGGCGGGGATCGACCCATCACGCGCAATGCGGATGACCTTGCCAATCGATGACCCGAGGTTTTGAACGAAGGCTGCGTTACCCCGGTCGCCGAAGGTCACGAACATCGTTTTGTCCGATCGAAAGACCACGCGGGAACCAAAGTGGGCGCCGCCACCGACCTTCGGCACCTGACGGTAAATCACCTCGAAATCATTGAGCGCGTTGGCGACAAACCTCGCGCGGGCCACCGCTGTGCCGAAGAGACCCGCTTCCGCGCCGCTCCCCGCCTCGGTGTAGGTGACATATATCTTTGGGTCGGTGTTGAAGTCGGGGTCAAGCGCGATATCGAGCAAACCGCCCTGCCCTTCGACGCCGATCGCCAGTGGGGTGTTGATCCGCGCTTCCACGGCCGTGCGCGCTGCATTGCTGATGACGAACGTGCCGACCCGCTCGGTGATCAGCAGACGTCCATCCGGCAACTCGGCGATTCCCCAAGGCGATGACATGCCTTGCATGAGCAACTCGGGTCGCGCAAAGGTCGCGTTGATGGCGCACTCGGCGGTGATGGGGCCTGTGGTGTAGCGCGATCCGGTGAGCGTGCCGCCGCAACCGCTGACGCCAACTAATGCCGCATCGGCACCCGGAATGACCGAGAACTCAGCCGTCGCGCCGTGTTCGACCGAGACGACCGCAGGCGTGATCGATCCCGAAGTGCTCGCATTCGCCGAAACGTTGTAGCGCTTGAGGCGAAACGACGCGGTGACCATGCAATTGTTGGTCACAGGTCCGGTGACGTAGCTCGTCCCCGAAAGTTGACCCCCGCAGCCACTGATGGAGGCGATCTCGTAGCCGGTCGAGTACGTGAGCGTGAAGCTCGCAGTGGAGCCGGAACGAACTGAGGTCGTGGTCGGGCTCAATGTACCGCCCGTACCCGAGGACACGGAAACGACGAACGAATCAACGCCTCCACCCGAGCACGCGCCGATCAAGGAAATCAGCGGGGCGAGGAGACCGATCGCGTGGAGTTTAGGCATGGCCAAAGTGATCGAAGCTTGAAGGCAGGGCATCAAGATACGGCTGTAACTCGGTTCGTTCCGTGCGGACAGTCACGAGCGGCTCTGAGCTCGTCGCCTCGACTAACGTACCGATCACGAAGACCTCGCCTCGCGCCTCGAGTTCCGCGAGTGCCTCTCGATTCTCGGGGGGCACCGTGAACGCGAGCTCGTAGTCATCGCCTCCCGCCAGCATGAAACGCAGGGCTTCACGCTCTTGGAATACCCCTTCGCGCACGAGCGTGGCAAGCGCCTCCGAGCGCGGTACGCGCTCGAGGTCGATCACGGCCGCGCATCCGCTTGCTGCGGCGAGCTTGCCGATGTCGCCCGCGAGTCCATCCGACACGTCGATGCAGGCGGTCGCGATATCGAGCAGTTGACGGCCGAGTTCGAGTCGAGGGGTGGGATATTCGAACCGCGCGCGTAGCGCGGCGCGAAAGATCGGGTCGCCTTGCGCGCGTCGGGCTGGGTGGCCTGCGCCTGCCACGGCATCGGGCGCAAGCAGCGCAAGGCCCGCAGTCGCGTCCCCTGGCGTACCCGACACGCAGATCAGATCGCCGGGCCGGCCTCCGGCGCGACGCAACGCGACGCCATGGGGCACGAACCCAAACACTTGCACGCCGATCATCAAAGGCCCGCGCGTGGTATCTCCCCCGACGAGCGACACCTCGTGTTCGAGTGCAAGCAAAGAAAACCCTTTCGCGAATTCCCTGAGCCAGGCCTCGTCGGCGCGCGGTAGCGTGAGCGCGAGCAAACTCCAGGCGGGCGCGGCGCCCATGGCGGCGATGTCGCTCAAATTGACGGCAAGCGCGCGATGTCCGACCGAGCGCGCCGGCGCATCCGCTGGGAAATGCACGCCCTCGACGAGGGTGTCGCTGACGGCAATGAGATCGAAGCCCTCGGGCGGACGCAGGATCGCGCCATCGTCGCCCACGCCGAGCACGACGTCGCCGCGGCGACAGCCGGCTTCGCGGAAATAGCGATCGATCAGTTCAAATTCACCGAGTGGCATTCGGCTCAATGTTCGTGCGGTCGCAGCACGCGCGCTGCGCGATCGAGCACGGCATTGACGTATTTATGCGCATCCGTGGCGCCGAACCGGCGCGTGAGGCTCACGGCCTCGTTCACCACGACACGCCAGGGCACATCCGGGCGGCGCGCAAGCTCATGCACGCCAATGAGCAATACGGCGTGCTCGACTGGGTCGAGCTCAGCGGGTGCGCGATCCGCCCAGTCTTTGAGTTGCTCATCGAGCGCTTCGCGTGACTCGACGACGGCACGCACGATCTCGTCGAAATACTCGCGGTCGGCGCGGGCCATGTCTTCTTCGGCGGCGAACTCGCTGAGGAGATCTTGCCAAGGCGCCTCGTTGAGTTGCAGGCGATAGAGCGCCTGCATGGCCAGTTTGCGGGCGACGGAGCGCGCACCCGAGCGAGGATCTTTGATGGGACTCACGAACGATTCTCCCGAAGCAGCTGGATCATTTCGAGGGCCGCTTCGAGCGCCTCGCCACCTTTGTTCAAGCGCGCCGGATCGGCACGCTCCTCGGCCTGCGCAGGGTTCTCGACCGTGAGCACACCAAAAATAATCGGTAACCCTGTCGAGAGTCCGGCCTCCATGAGGCCACGCGCGCACTCCCCGGCCACGTACTCGAAATGCGGGGTATCCCCTCGGATCACGCAACCGAGCGCGACCACCGCATGCACTCGCCCCGCTAGCGCAATTTGCTGACACGCGAGCGGCAACTCGAAGGCGCCCGGCACACGATGCAGGATGAGCGACTCCGGTGAGCCGCCGTGACGCACCCACGCCGCGCGCGCGCCCTCGAGCAACTGCGACACGAGGGCATCATTGAACCGCGCACAGACCACGGCGACGCGCAGCGATCGCGCATCGAGAGTCGGCGGTCGACCGAGTTCTGTCGCGGGTGTGTCCAGTTTCATGAGCCGCGGTCCAGGTAGCTGTCTACTTCGAGATCGAACGCCGCGAGGCCCTGCAACTGCCAGGGTCTCGAGAGGACTCGCATTTTGCGAACTCCCAAATCTTTGAGAATCTGGGCACCGATGCCATAGGTGCGCAGCACCTCGGGACCTTCGCCGATGGCGCCTGCGGAGGGGCGACGATTGAGCGTCTGCACGGCGTCGGCAAGTTCGCGCGGAGATTCGATATCGCGAAGAATCACGACCACCCCTGCGCCTTCCTTGACCACGCGCTCGAGGGCGGCGCGCAGCGTCCAGCGCCTTGCGCCGTCGACCACGCCGACGACATCCCGTAGCGTATCGGTGAGGTGTACGCGCACGAGGGGTGATGCGTGGCTCGCGATGTCGCCGTACACGAGCGCGAGATGCACATCGCGATGCACGTGATCTTGATACGCGAGCAGCTGGAACTCGCCCGCGTCGAGCGTGACGCGTCGGTCGGCGATGCGCTCGACCGAACGCTCGTTGCGCAGTCGGTAGCGGATGAGATCGGCAATGCTGCCGATGCGCAGCCCATGCTGACGCGCGAAGATTTCGAGGTCGGGACGTCGCGCCATCGTCCCGTCGTCGTTCATGATTTCGACGATGACGGCTGCGGGTTCGAGACCCGCGAGGCGCGAGAGATCACAGCCCGCTTCGGTATGACCCGCGCGCGTGAGCACGCCGCCCGGCTGCGCCATGATCGGAAAGATATGTCCCGGCTGGCGCAGGTCTTGAGGCGAAGCGTCGGGCGCCACGGCCGTACGCACCGTATGTGCACGGTCGTACGCCGAAATACCCGTCGTGACGCCCTCGGCAGCCTCGATCGAGAGCGTGAAATTCGTACGGTGTTCGCGATGGGTATCACTCACCATGAGCGGCAAGCGCAGTTGTCGGCATCGTTCCTCGGTGAGCGTGAGGCAGATGAGCCCGCGACCGTGGCGAGCCATGAAGTTGATGTCCTCGGGCCGCACCTTGCTGGCGGCCATCAAGAGATCGCCCTCGTTCTCGCGACTCTCGTCGTCGATGATGATGACCATCTTGCCGGCGGCAAGATCGGCCAAGATATCTTCGATGCGGTCGAGCTCGACACTCATCGCGCCACCTGCGGATCGAGCAGACGCTCGACATAGCGCGCCACCTGATCGACCTCGAGGTTCACGCGACGACCCGGCGCGAACTCCCCAAGCGTCGTCACCTCTTGGGTGTGCGGAATGAGATTGACCGAAAACTCGGTCGGCCCGACGTCGTTGACCGTGAGGCTCACGCCGTCGATGGCCACCGAGCCTTTGCGCGCAAAATATCTGGCGAGCGACGATGGGCAACCAAAGCGCATGCGGACCGAGCGCGCATCCGCGCACACCTCGAGCACTTCGCCGAGGCCATCGACATGGCCCGACACGAGATGTCCGCCGAGCGCCTCCCCGGCTTTGAGGGCGGGCTCGAGATTGACGCGGCTGCCGACCTCGAGTGCGCCCAAGGTCGTGAGCGACAAAGTCTCGTTCGAGACATCCGCCGAAAACCCTTGGGCGTCGATCTCGAGCGCCGTGAGACACACCCCGCTCACCGCAATACTGTCGCCGGCACGAGCGACCGCGAGCGACAGGCGATCGACCGCAATGCGCAGGCGCACGTCGCCGCCGCGACGCTCGAGCGTCAAGATCCGACCCACATCCTGCACGATTCCGGTGAACATCGATTCTGGTCCTGGGTGACCCAGCCGCCTCAGCGGTTCGGGCGCAGCATGATACGGATATCGGGGCCGATCTGGCGCAGATCATGAACCCGCCATTCGGGCGAGTCGGCCAAGCGTAGCGGCCCCTCGAGGTGGGCGAGCGGTCGCGCCTCGGGCCCGAGCACGCGCGGCGCGAGATACAGCACGAGCTCGTCGACGAGCTGCGAGGCGAGCAAGGTGCCGGCGAGCGTGGGTCCGGCTTCGGTCCACACCTCGTTGAGCCCTGCCCCACCCATCCAGGCGAGTGCCGCCTCGAGACTGAGACGTCCATCGGGCGTGCTCGCAATCTCCTCGACGCGATGAATCGCTTCGGCGCCATGACCGGCGCTTGCGGTCGCCGCTGCGCTCGAGAGCGCGGAGGCCGACGTCAGGCGAACGATCTCGCCCGCCGTGGCAAAGACTCGCGCTGCGCGCGGAGTACGCAAGTGACGATCGAGGATCACGCGCAGCGGATGTCTGATCTTTGAGTCATCGTTCGCAGCACCAGCAGGTCGCGCCGTAAGTTCGGGATCATCAGCGATGACGGTAGCACTCGTGCTCAGAATCGCCGCGCTCTCGGCCCGAAAACGATGCACGTCTTCGCGGGCCTCTCGCGAGGTGATCCAGCGACTCTCGCCATTGGCGAGTGCGGTACGACCATCGAGACTCGCGGCGAGTTTGAGGCGCATCCACGGGCGCCCTGTTCGCATGCGCTTGAAAAAACCGAGATTAAGCTCTTCGCCCTGATCAGAGAGCAGCCCAGTCTCGACCGCGATACCCGCGGCGCGCAGTCGCGACGCGCCCGACCCGTCGACCCGCGGGTTCGGATCGCCACAAGCGAAAATGACTTTGGAAATACCGGCTGCGATCAAGGCTTCGGTGCAGGGTGGCGTACGCCCATGGTGATTGCAGGGTTCGAGTGTCACGAAGGCCGTAGCCCCGCGCGCCGCCTCGCCCGCAGCACGCAGCGCGAAAACTTCCGCATGCGGCTCACCGGAGCGTTGATGCCAACCTTCGCCGATGATGGTGTCGTCGCGCGCGATGACGCAGCCGACGCGCGGGTTGGGCTGGGTCGTGGTGGCGCCGAGCGCCGCGAGCTCGAGCGCGCGCTGCATCGCGAGCCGCTCGACGCGACTCCAGCGCTCTTCGCGGGCGTCACTCATCGCCGGCTCCGCTCATCGCAGGTTCGCTCATCGCGCGGCTCACTCACCGTCATCTTTCTTCGAACCTTTTCCAAGGCCGGCGGATTTCTTTGCCGCATCTTCGCCGCTGAGCAAAGACAGCTGACCGGCGAGCGGCTCGCGTCGGCGACGGCTGCGAAGCTTCTCCACTTCGTCGCGAAACGCCTCGACATCCTGAAAACTGCGATACACAGACGCGAAGCGCACATACGCAACTTCGTCGAGATGACGAAGTTCATCGATCACGAACTCGCCGATTTGACGCGAGCGGACTTCGCGCTCACCGAGTCCGCGCAGTCGCTGCATGATGCGGGTAATCGCCGACTCGACTTTCTCCTGCTCCACCGGGCGCTTCTGCAGCGCCTTGAATAGACCAGAGCGCAATTTTTGTTCATCGAACGGCTCGCGACTGCCATGACTTTTGACGACGAGCGGCATGACGAGTTCGGCGGTTTCGAAAGTGGTGAAGCGCTCACCGCAGGCGAGGCACTCGCGACGACGGCGGATCTGCCGACCTTCGGCCGCGAGACGCGAGTCGTTGACCTTGGTCTCTTCGTGACCGCAGAAGGGACAGTGCATGGCGTCGTCCCGTCAGTGGCGCGTCCGGTCGATCAGCGACCGGCTCGCGACGACTCGTAGACCGGGAACCGGCGGCACAGGGCCGTCACCTGCTCGCGCACCTTTGCGATCGCCTCGGCAGAGCCTTCGGCATCGAGCACATCGGCGATGAGGTCGGCGACTTGCGTGGCCTCGGCTTCCTTGAAGCCTCGGGTCGTGACCGCAGGGGTGCCGATGCGAATACCGCTCGTCACCATGGGCGGTCGCGGATCGTTCGGCACGGCGTTTTTATTGACCGTGAGATGGGCCGCCCCGAGTGCGGCGTCGGCCTCTTTACCCGTGATGTTTTTGTCGGAGAGGTCGATCAGGAAAAGATGGTTGTCGGTACCGCCCGAGACGATGCGATAACCGCGCTTCTGCAACTGCGCGCACATGGCGCGGGCATTGGCGACCACCTGGTGTTGGTAATCTTTGAACTCGGGTTGCAGCGCCTCGAGGAAGGCGACGGCCTTGGCCGCGATGACGTGCATCAACGGGCCGCCCTGCGTCCCCGGGAACACGAGCGAATTGAATTTTTTGGTCAGCTCGTCGTTCTTGCGCGCGAGGATAAGCCCACCGCGCGGGCCGCGCAGCGTCTTGTGCGTGGTCGTCGTGACGACATCGGCGTACGGCACCGGGTTCGGATACACGCCCGCCGCCACAAGGCCGGCGACGTGGGCCATGTCGACATGCAGATACGCACCGACCTTGTCGGCGATCGCGCGGAAGCGCGCGAAGTCGAGGTAGCGCGAATATGCGGAAAAACCGGCAATGATGAGCCGAGGCTTCACTTCGAGCGCCTGCGTCTCGAGGGCGTCGTAATCGATTTCACCGTTGTCGGGCCGAATGCCGTACTGCGACGCGTTGAAGATCTTGCCCGAGAAATTAACCTTGGCGCCGTGCGTGAGGTGACCGCCATGATCGAGGCTCATGCCGAGGATGCTGTCGCCGGGCTTGAGCATGGCAAGGTACACGGCAGCGTTCGCCTGCGAACCCGAGTGCGGCTGCACGTTGGCGTAGTCGGCACCGAAGAGCTGCTTCGCGCGCTCTATGGCGAGCTGCTCAGCCACATCGACGAACTCGCAACCGCCGTAATAGCGCTTGCCGGGATACCCTTCGGCGTATTTGTTGGTGAGCACCGAGCCTTGAGCTTCGAGCACGCGAGGGCTCGCGTAATTCTCCGAGGCGATGAGCTCGATGTGGTCTTCTTGCCGGACGAGTTCCGCACTCATCGATCGGGCGAGTTCGGGATCGAATTCTGCGATGGTCATGCGACTCGAATACATCGTCGGGGCCTCAGGCTGTTAAAGATCGGCAACGGAAGGCCCGGTATTCTAGCCGAACAGCCCCTCGACCACGGCGTTCCAGCCCGCCGCAATATTTTGCCGGTTGTATCCGCCGCCGCCCGTAGCGAGCACTCGCCCATGGCCGAGTCGCTCGGCAAGCTGCGTGAGATCGCGAGCCGCCCTCCCATGCGCCTCGGATGACAGCGCCAGATGCGTCAGGGGATCGCCCGCGATGCTGTCGGCCCCACACTGCAGCAGCAGGAACTCGGGCTCGAAACTTTCCAAATGACGCAAGACTTGAGCCCAGGCGGGCGCAAACGCGGCATCGTCCGAGCCCGGTGCGAGCGGCACATTGAGCTTGGTGCCCGCGGCCTCGCCCGTCCCGCGCTCATCGGTACTGCCCGTGCCCGGATATAAAAATCGCCCATCCTCATGGATGTCGGCAAAGATGACTTGCGGATCGCCCTCGAAGCCGTAGAACACGCCATCGCCGTGATGCGCATCGATGTCGACATAAGCGATGCGCGAGAGGCCGTACGTTCGGCGCAGCCACTCGATGGCGATCCCGCAATCGTTGAGTGCGCAAAAACCCGCCGCGCCCCCGCGTCCCGCGTGATGGAGGCCCGCGATGGGCACGAAGGCGCGCCTGGCCTTGCCCGTCATGATCGCCGAGGCCGCTTCGAGCGTGCCGCCGACGACGTCGGAGGCGGCCTCGAACACGCCGGGGAATACCGGGGTGTCGCCACCATCGAGATAACCGAAGCCCGCCTGCGAGCGTCCGCGAAGAAAATCGAGGTATTGCCGGGTGTGGAAGAGCTCGAGTTCCTCGAGCGTCGCCATGCGCGTGTCTTCGACGTGACAACGCCTCTCGAGGCCCCGGGCCTCGAACTCGCGGTAAAAAGCCGCGTGACGATCCGGACCCCAAGGATGGCCGTTACCGAAGCCGTAGCGGGCGAGCCGCTCACCGGCGATGACGAGAACCTCGGACATGACCCCCGCCTGCCCCGAACTTTCGATGCGCGGGAGCCTAGCACAGGCGATAATGCGGGCCCTTTTCCAAGCCTTCGGCGCCCCCATTACATCGACATGGCTCAATACATTTACACGATGAACCGGGTGGGCAAGATCGTGCCCCCCAAGCGTCAAATCCTCCGCGACATCAGCCTGTCGTTCTTCCCGGGCGCCAAGATCGGCGTGCTCGGCCTCAACGGCTCGGGCAAATCGACGCTGCTCAAGATCATGGCGGGTCTCGATACCAACATCGAGGGCGAGGCGCGTCCCCAGCCGAACATCAAGGTAGGTTACCTGCCGCAGGAGCCCGAGCTCGATCCCAAGAAGACCGTGCGCGAGGAAGTCGTGCAGGGCATCGGCGGCATGTTCGCGAAGGTTGAGCGCTTCAACGCGATCAGCGAGCAGTTTGCCGAACCGATGTCGGACGACGAAATGAACAAGCTCCTCGAGGAGCAGGCGAAGCTGCAGGACGAGATCGACGCCGCAGGCGGTTGGGAGCTCGATCGCAAACTCGAGATCGCCGCCGATGCGCTGCGTCTGCCGCCTTGGGAATCAAAGATCGAATTGCTCTCGGGCGGTGAAAAACGCCGTGTGGCGCTGTGCCGCTTGTTGCTGTCGCAGCCTGACATGTTGTTGCTCGACGAGCCGACGAACCACCTCGATGCCGAGTCGATCGCGTGGCTCGAAAAATATCTCGAGCAATATCCCTCGACCGTCATCGCGGTCACCCACGATCGATACTTCCTCGACAACGTCGCCGAGTGGATTCTCGAACTCGATCGCGGACACGGCATTCCGTATCAAGGCAACTACTCATCGTGGCTCGAGCAAAAGGAAAAGCGTCTCGCCCAGGAAGAGCGCGAGCGCGAAGCACTGCGCAAGACCCTCGAGCGCGAGCTCGAGTGGGTGCGTCAGAACCCGAAGGCGCGCCAGGCCAAGAGCAAGGCGCGTATGCAGCGCTATGAAGAACTGGCCTCGCGCGAGTTTCAAGAACGCAACGAGACCAATGAAATCTACATCCCGCCGGGCGAGCGTCTGGGTGATCTCGTCATCGAGGCGAAGGGTCTGCGCAAGTCGTTCGGCGATCGGTTGCTGATCGATAACCTCAACTTCAATCTGCCGCCCGGCGGCATCGTCGGCATCATCGGCCCGAACGGCGCCGGCAAGACCACCCTCTTCCGCATGCTGACGGGTGTCGAGAAGCCTGATGCCGGTGAGATCCGCATCGGCCCCTCGGTGAAACTGTCGTATGTCGATCAGTCGCGTCAGGCGCTCAACGACAAGAACTCCGTGTGGCAGGAAATCTCGAACGGGCTCGATCTCATCAAGGTGGGCAACTACGAGACGCCGTCGCGAGGCTACGTCGGTCGATTCAACTTCAAGGGTACGCAGCAGCAACAGCTGATCGGCGAGCTCTCGGGCGGTGAGCGCAATCGCGTTCACTTGGCCAAAGTATTGAAGTCGGGTGGCAACGTGCTGCTGCTCGACGAACCCACCAACGACCTCGATGTCGAAACCCTGCGCGCACTCGAGGAAGGCCTGCTCGCCTACCCCGGCTGCGCCGTCGTGATCTCGCACGATCGTTGGTTCCTCGATCGCATCGCGACCCACATCCTCGCCTTCGAGGGCAACTCGGAAGTCGTGTGGTTCGAGGGGAACTATCAGGAGTATGTCGAGGACTACCGTAAGCGACGCGGCGAAGATGCCAATCAGCCGCACCGCATTCGGTACAAACCGCTGGTGCGGTAAATTTCTGGAATCTTTATTTGAGGGAGCTCAAGTGAAAAGCTGGATCAGATTCGCGATCGTTGCCGTCTCTTTGCTCGCATCCGCTGCAAACGCGCAGCCGACGCCGGCACCTTCGTCACCCATTGCCCTCGAGGCGCTTTTCCGAGAGCCGGAGTTCCGGCAAGTCACCCTCTCGCCCGACGGGCAGCACATTGCCGTAACAATGCCCGAGGGCGACCGGACGGTGCTCGTCGTGCTCAAGATCGGTACCAAAAAGCCGCTCTCGCGCTGGGACTTTGGCTCTAACCAGCATATCGCCAATGTCTATTGGGTCAACAACCAACGCATTCTCTTCGGCGTCTCCGAGAAGAAAGGCAGTCTCGACTCCCGGCAACCCACCCCCGACCTCTATGCCTCGGACATCGACGGCTCCAAGCGCATCGAGATACCGAACGGCAACACCTACCAGATTCTGGGTCGAACCAAAGACGACCCGAACGTCCTTTGGGCACAGCGCTCGATCGAGCAAGCCTTCCTGTTCAAGCTCGACACGCGAGATGGCCGGGCAAATACCGTGGCTTCGGCACCGCTCGAGTTCGGTAGCTTCCTTCTCGACCATGACGAGCAGGTTCGCTACGCCATCGGCCGCGGCAAAAATAACGTGCTTCGCACTTTGCAAAGACAGGGCGATAACTGGATCACGATCAGCGAGACGGAACTGGGCGGTGATGATTTCCTGATGCCGATCGCCTTCGACGCCGACAATCGTCGCGTGTTCATGATGAGCAGCGAAAAAGGCGCGCCGAGAAAAGTCATCCTCAAAGACCCGCAAACCGGTGCGACCGAGGTCGTGAGTGAAAACGCCATCTCGGATCCCACCGAGCAAATCATGAGCGGTGACGAGCGGCATATGCTCGCCGTCGAGTATCAACCTGATCGCTACACCGTCGACGTGATCAATACGACTCATCCGGAGGGTCGTGCAATCGCGGGACTCATCAAGGCTTTCCCGAAGTACTCTTTGGCATTCGGAAATTCTTCGAGTGACGGCCGCTTGAGAATCTTCCGCGCCTTCAACGACACCGATCCGGGCGCGTACTATTTGTTCGATCTCCAGAAAGGCACCGCCACATTCCTGCTGTCCTCTCGGCCTTGGTTGTCGCCCGAGTCCATGGCGACTTCGCGGCCCATCAGCTTCAAGGCGCGCGACGGTCTGACGCTGCACGGTTACCTCACGACTCCGCGTGACGCTAAGGGCCGCTTACCGATGGTCGTGCTGGTTCACGGCGGACCCCACGGCCCCCGCGACAACTGGGGCTTCGATCCGGAGGTTCAAGCGCTCGCCACCCGAGGCTACGCCGTACTGCAGATCAACTTCCGCGGATCCGGCGGCTATGGCCAGGCCTTCGAGCGTGCCGGGTACCGGCTTTGGGGCACGACCATGCAGGACGACCTGACGGACGGCGTCCGCTGGGCCGTCGAACAAGGTGTCGCCGACCAAGATCGCCTGTGCATCTATGGCGGCAGTTACGGCGGTTATGCCGCCCTGATGAGCCCGGTGCGTGAACAAGATCTCTATCGCTGCGCCATCGGCTACGTGGGTGTCTACAGCCTCCCCATGATGTTCGAGAAAGGAGATGTCCCGAGATCTCCCGCAGGACGTAATTTTTTGAAGCGCGTACTCCCGGAAAGTGAGGACGAGCAGAAGGCCCAGTCCCCTGCATTCAATGTCGACAAGATCAACATTCCCGTCATGCTCGTCCATGGCGCCAAAGATCAGCGAGTGCCCATCGAGCAGATGGAGTTCCTGATGAGTCAGATGAAAAAATCGGGAAAGAAGCCGGAGCTGGTCCTCGTGAAGCCCAAAGAAGGTCACGGCTTCCAGATTCCGGAGAACAACGTCGCGCTGTACACCAAAATGCTCGATTTCCTCGATCGACATCTCGCACCTCGAAACGCGACGCCCTGACGATCCGCTAGCGGCATGCTCGAGAGCGATATCGACAAGGCAGAACGCCTGATCTCCCAAGGCGAGATCGAGGCGGCTGCCGGGGTCATTCGTCCTGTGCTCTCGAAGAACTTCGAGGACACGATGGGCTTGCTGCTCGCGGCCGATGTCGAGATGGGGCGCGAGCGCAACGACAGCGCGAGAGGGTTCGTCGGCAAGGCGCTCTCATCGAACCTGGACGGACCGCGCACCGCCCTCAAGCTGCTGCAAGTACTCGCCCGACTCAGCGAGTCCGGGCTGATGATCGAGATCAGTCGACAGATTCCGCCACGCCAGTGGGACTCGGCGATGTCCCTGAGCCGCGTGTCGCAACTCTTGATGAGCGTCGGCGCCTTCGATGCCGCCCTCACCTTCGCCGAGGCGGCCGTTGCCCGCGATGCGAAGTACCAGCCCGGTCTCTACAGCCTCGCGACGCTCAAGACCTTTTTCGGCGAGCATCAGGAGGCGGCGGAACTTTGTCGGCAATGCTTGACGCTGCTGCCCGATGATCCGAGTTCGTACTGGCTGCTCTCGCGTCTTCGTCAACCCGGCGCCGGTGATCGCATCGATCGCCTGAAGCCTCTGCTCGCGGCCTCGCAATCTCCCGAAGATCGCGCCTGGCTCGCCTACGCGCTGCACAACGAACTTCATGATCAGGGCGATGCCGACGCCTCGTGGAGCGCGCTCGCAGCAGCCTGCGACGCAAAACGACCCAAAGCCCTGCCGCTGATCGAGAAGCAGAACGAAATTTTCGACGCGTTAAGAGAGGCTGAGGATTGGAACACCGATCGCGCGGGGCATGCCTCGACAGACCTGCGGGCGATTTTCGTGATCGGATTGCACCGCTCGGGTACGACGCTCGCCGAGCAGATTCTGGCAGGCCATTCGAAGGTGGCAAGCGGAGGCGAGACCTACGATCTTCGCGCCCAGCTTCGCCGAGTCAGCGCACTGCATTTTCGGCACGAGCTCGACACGAGAGTGGTCGGACGACGGCGCGAGCTCGACTACGCGGCGCTCGGCGAGCATTATTTGAGAGGGATGTCGTGGCGCGCCGCCGGAAAGCCCTACGTCACCGACAAGCTGCCCTCCAATTATTTCAATGTGGGTTTCATCGCCCGCGCGCTTCCGGAGAGCCGATTCATCCATCTCGTCCGCGACCCCATCGACGTCGGGTTTTCGAGCCTTCGAACGCTGTTCTCCCACGCTGCGCCTTATTCTTATGCGCAGCAGGATTTCATCGCGCATCATCATCGGTATCGCGAGCTCATGTCTTCATGGCATGCGCGTCTGCCGGGACGCATCATGGATGTGCGCTACGACGATCTGGTTCGTGAACCCGAATCGATGGCGCGACAGATGGCCGAGTTCGTCGGACTCGATTTCGAGCCGGGAATGATCCAGCTCGAAACCCGTACGGGCGCCGTGGCGACCGCGAGTAGCGTCATGATGCGCGACGGCATCCGCAAGGATCGCGGCAAAATCTGGAAGCCCTACGAGCGGCATCTCGCGCCGCTCATTCAAGCGTTTATCTGATTCGCTTCACGCCGATCCAACGACCGCTTTCGACAAGCCTCATTCGATCGAGTCCGAAGGCTCCGCGGGTGATAACCACGCGCGTGTCGGTACCTTTGAACGCGTAGTTTCCGTCCATCCGCTGCTGCCAGACTTGGCCGTTTTCCAGGGTGAAGATCGTGCGACCCGTCCAACCCGAAAAAGGAGGAAGGATGCGCGTGTTGATTTCGCTCTCATCTGAGAGCGGCGTCAGCGGCGCCGGTAAAGCCGCTATGGCCGGTGCCGCGGTCGGAGCTGGTGCCGCAGCGACCATCGGCGCACGCGGGCTGGCCGGCGCTGCAGGAGCGGCGGGTCCAGAGGCCGTCATCGGTGCGCCGGCGTTGATCCACTCGATGAGCGCCTTGCGCTCCGCGTCGGTCAGCTTGTCGAGTCCCGCCGCACGATACACCTCGGGCGGAATCGTGGAGGATGCCGGTTGCGCCACGACATCGAGCGGCAAAAGCACGCACGCGAGACCCAGCACGGCGATACGCATTAAAGTCGAATACCACATCCGCTTCACCTCCAATGACACATCAAGAATTGAGCAGCTCTTTTTCGAACTCGGCCGCTCTGAACAAAACGACTCGGAAGGCCTCGCGCTCGGCGATGGATAACTCGGGATTCCAGACGTCGAAAATCAGCACGACTCGCGTCTGCTCGCTGCCGTTCCAGGCCTCGTGATCGAAGGTGTCGTCGAACATCATCAACTTCCCCTCCTCCCAACTGCGCTTCTCGTCGCCGACCCGCAGATAGCCGCAGTTGGGGGGCACGACCAAGGGAAGATGCACGACCAGTCGTCCGTTGACACTGCCTCGATGCGCCGGGATGAGGGTCTTCGGTTGCAGCACCGAGAACATGATCTCGGGGCCGTATCCCGGCACGTCATGGAGATCGGGAATTGCCGTCAAAGTTTCGAGCGTTTTGGGACAGCGCGCGCACGCCTCCGCCTCGAACTTGCCGTGACGTGCCAGATGCAACGTCGACCAATCGGTCGATCCGTTCAATGTGTTCCAGATGCGCGCTTCTTCGGACCCCTCGGCGTACTGCACATAGGGTTTGAAGCCCTTGTTTTCGGAGAGCGCCGCTCGCAACTCCTCGCGAATGACGTCGGTGTGACGCTCGACCGAGTCGATCCACGAGAACTGTTCTCGCTCGAAAAACTGGCGAGGGGTCATGCCCGGCACGTAAAAGAGACCCGGACGCCAACGCGGATGCTCGTAACGCAGAGGCTTGATGCCTGCGAACATCTCCGCTGCGTGATAGAGACGAGCGATCGACGCTTCGCCGTGTTTGCGCGCGACCGAAGCCAGCTCGGCCGACAACGCACCGAAAACCTCGCCACCCAAAAAACGAGCACCGTGCGTCAAGAGATTTCGAACATCGGGCGGGATGCTCGCCGGAGGGGTGCCGCTCATCAATCGATCGGCGCGCAAGTACGCCCCCGCGGCCGGAGATCGCAAGCCCATGCGCTCGTTCACCACGCCGAGATAAAGCCAAGCGTGGACGAAGTTCGGCTCGAGACGACAGGCCTCGACGAGCGACTCACGGCACTCCTCCAATCGACCCTGCTCGTACAGCGCCATCGAGAGGCCAAATCGATCTTGAGGGTCGACGGACCCTGCCGCAATCAATTCTTTGAAGAGCGCCTCGGATTTAGGGAAGTCGCGCTGCCGCAGGCAGTCGAAGGCTGCATCGCGATGGGCGGACTGTGATCCCGCGTCTTTCTGCATGGTCGAGTTCCCCGGTTGTTGCCCGGCAGAGGAGCGGTTAAGCTGCCCGGCGTTCGCCCTTTCGCCTGAGCAAAAAGATGACGACGCCCAATCTTAGCATCGAACCGTTTTTCGCCGTTCCGCTCGCCTCGGTCATCCATCCAGATCCCGCGTCGCTCAACGCGCGGCTTCGGGAGTACATCCTCGCCGAAGAAGCCAAGGGCGAAGAGCGCGCCAATCGGCAGCCCATGGTCAATCGCAGCAAGCAACTCTTCGAGAGCCACTTCCAGCTTTTCGCCGCCGAGAATGCGGCGGTTCAGGAGTTGCGCGTGTTCTGCTATCAGCAGCTCTATCAGGCCATCGGACAACTCAACGGCTATACCGTCGACATGCTGAAGAACCTGCATATCGGTGTCGAGTCGTGGTTCCACGTCACGCGACGCGGGGGTTATTTCCCGATGCATAACCACGCGCTGCACAGCTGGTCGGGAATCTATTGCGTCGATCCGGGGCAAGAAGCCGCGGACGAGGCTGGCAACGGCGTGCTCAGTTTCCTCAACCCGTTTGCGATGAGCACCATGTTCATCGACATGGCCGTCGTGCGCATGATGGGCGGATACAACTACGGTCCCCGCGAGATCAAGCTCAAGCCCGGACAGTTGCTCCTGTTCCCGTCTTGGCTCCTGCACGAAGTTCGGCCCTACAACGCGGACGGAGAGCGCCTCACCATCGCTTTCAACGCCAAGTTCAAGCTGGCCGGCGCCGTGCCCGATCAGGTTCCGGTCAACAACTGATCTATTTTTTCCAGAGCAAGATCCAGCCAACGAGATTACCGTCGTGACGCTGCTCCTCGCGGGGCGCCACGGCAAGGCCCGCCTTCGAGGCCATCGACTCTAGCGCCGTAACCTTCTCGGGCGAGCAGGCATGCGCCAGCAGATCTTGCATCCGTACCACGGCGGCTCGCAGCGCCCGTCGTTTCGCATCGATTTCTGCACCCACGAACTGGGGCGAGGCGCGTCTGCGAAGATCGAGGAGATTCTGGACGGCTGCGACGGTGACGTTGAGGACATGGCTTTCCGGGACGCGACGCAACTCTTCGGTCATCGCCCTGCCCGCCTCTTCGAGTTTGGCGAACGCCCGCTCGATGGCGGCGGACTTGATCCGCTCCATGTGCACGAAACGTTCGAGTTTCTCGAAGACCTCGAGCTCTTCGAGGACCCATTTCGCATGGGTCGTCGATTGGCGTGCGGTCTCGACGACGATCGAGCGCTCGTGATGCACCACGAAGCGCGCTGCGCCCGACGGCTTCAAGACTCGCGCCACCTCGGCAATGCTGCGCGTGGGATCGCCATACTCCAAGGCGAACTGTCCCGTGACCGCATCGAAATGTTCGCTCGGGAACGTGAGCCTCTCGGTCGGCATGCGAGCATGAAACGTGATCCCCGAATATCGCTCAACGCCGCCTGGCACGTGTCGCGACGGATCGATGGCTGCGCGATCTGCACCATGCAGTCGGAATTTCCGATCGGTGGACTCCGATACGCTCTTCGCAATAAGCAGGATCGGCCCATTGCCCGTACCGACATCGAGAATGACTGCGCCCTGATCGAGCGCCGCGAAAAATGTCCGCCAGCCCTGTTCGAGCTCGAGATCGTAAGTCCCTTCCGCATTGGTGGGGCACGATGCAATCGCACCCGTCTGCAGGAATTGATCCCAGTGGTCCGAGGACATCAGACCTCCACGCCGATCAGGAAACTCGCAGCGCCCAACCGAACACCTGATCGTTGACGCTGAGCGCGTTGAGCGAGCTGCGTGCTGCGCGGCCTTTCGCCGATTTGAAGCGCTCCTGCAAGGCGAGAACGCCTGGTTCGTCGAGCGCACTGCGCACGAGATCCTCGAGACGCAAACGCGAGTCTTCGAGCAATGCACGATAGCCAGACAAGCGATCGAGCGCGGGGGGCGCGCCCGCGGACACCGCAGCGCGAAAACAGTCCTGCACGAAAATCTGCACGTCGGTGAGTAGATCGGGGATCGGTTCACTCGCCACGCGTTTTTGAATCTCTCCTTGCGCGGCATCGAATCTTTGGCGCGCCTCGGTCGCCTGCGGATCCGACTGAAGCCGCGCTCGTGCCTCGACGTCGTTCAACAGCGCGAAATACGGAATCATCGTCGCTGCGCTTTCGAGGAAATCGCTGCGACTCAAAAACTCGAGATGACGCAATTCCTGCCGCGAGACATAGACCGGCAAGGACTGCGCGTGATGGACGACGAGAGCCAATCTGCCCGTCGGTTTCAGGACGCGCATGACTTCGGGTTGGCTGCGCGAAAGGTCGGAATACTCGATGCCGAACTGACTCACCACGAGATCAAAACTCGACGCCTCGAAAGGCAGCTCCTCGGCGAGCACCCCACCGCGAAACTGCACGCGCTTCGCCGCGGACTCGGCGAGCTGCGCGATCCACGTCGGCCGGGGGTTGGAGAGGTCGATGCCGGTCCACTTCGGGCCGTCTTCGGGATACAGGTCGATCAATATTTTCGCGAGCGGGCCATTACCGCATCCGATATCGAGGATGGCCTCGTGCGAGCCGCAGGCGGCGAACTCGCCCTGCCAAAAGGTACCGATCGCGTCGGCGTAATTGCCCGCGAACGACGTGCCAAGCGAATGCAGGGGACCCTGACCCCAGAATCGGGTCCATGCCAGACGTCGACGGGCCAGCAGGCTCGAGTCGTCGGTCGATGTGTCGCGATCACTGGTCAAGGACGTCCTCCAAAAAAGAAGGGGGGCTTTCGCCCCCCTTCTTCGACTGGCACTCGAGGCTATTAGAAGTTCTGGAGCAGGCGGAAGTAGACCACCCGACCATAACCATTGTAGAGGCTCTGATCGTAACCCTGACCGGTCGGATCGAACGGATCCGTCACAGGATCCTTGTCGGTCACGTTGGTCGCACCGAGGGTCAGACGACCGTTCCACGGCGTGTTCCAGTTAGCCTGCACGTCATGGGTCACCCACGACGGCAAGCGCAGGGCGTAGCCGTAGTCGTAGTCAGGACCGAACGAGTCGATGTAGTCGGCCTGGGTCGAACGGGTCGAAGCGATGTAGTTCATGTTCCAAGTGAACGAGAAGTCACCGTAGGTCCACGTGTTCGACAGGACGCCACGCTCTTCCGGCACGCCGACGTTGTCGACGGTGTTGACGCCCGACGAGCCCGAGTAGTTCAGCGTGCGGCTGAACAGCAGCTCGCTCGAGAGCTTGCCCCAGCTGCCGAAGTCGTACGAGGCGCGGATGTTGAGGTCGACGCCGTCCGTTTCGGTGAAGCCGAGGTTGGCATAACCCGTCTGACCGTAGAGGATCTCGCCAGCCGGCGCGCGGACGAAGCCGAGGCCGTTGGCCACGACCGGCGGATCGACGTTGGCGGGCAGGATGCTGAGACCCGACGGGCAGATTCCGGTACCACGCTCAAGGCACGCGATGATCGTGCCGATGCCCACGAAGGACACCTGGTTGGTGAGCTTGATGTTCCAGTAGTCCGTCTTGACGCGGAGCCACTCGAGCGGATCCCACACGACGCCGAAGCCGAACTGCTCGGACTGCTCCGACTCGAGGTTCGGGTTGGCGATCGAGTAGGTCGTGACCTGCGTGGTGCAGGTCGGCGCGAGACCGAAGGCTTGGCAAGTACGCGGATCGGCCACGCCAGAAGCGCTGAACGAAGGCTGAGCCGAGAGGATGTCGAGCGTTGGGGCGCGGAAGCCTTCGCCGTAGCTCGCACGGACGGTCACGCTCTCGAGCGGCGTCCAGCGCAGGGCGATCTGCGGGGAAAGGTCGTTGCCGTAATCGCTGTATTCGTCAAAGCGAGCCGCGATGTTGGCCTCGAGGCTCTTGACGACCGGCAGCGACACTTCGACAAACGCAGCCTTGGCCTGACGTCCGCCGAAGGCAGAGTTTCCTGCCGAGCCGACGATCTGACCGGAGGACTGCAGCGTGTCGTAGATGTCCTGGTAGGTCTCTTTGCGGTACTCGCCACCGAAGGCGATGCCCGCCGTGCCACCCGGCAGTTCGAAGAGGTCGGTCGATGCCGTGGCGTAGATTTCCTTGGACAGGAATTTCGCGTCACGGTTGATGGTCGCGATCATCGAGTCGAGAACCGTACGCGGGTTGCCGAACGGGTTGTAGATGTCGTACGCACCGCTCGAGATCTGCTGCTGAGCGAGACCGCCCACCACGTAGTTGCGGCCGAACTCGTAATACTGCGCATCGGAACGACGGACACCTGCGTTGATGTCGAAGTTGCCGAGCTTGCCGTCCACACCCCAGTCGATGAGGTAGTTGTTGCCATCCGTGAACGTATCGCGGTTACCGAGAGCCGCGAAGCGGTGACGCATGAAGAGCGGCGTGGTCGGATAACCAGCGGTCGGGAACCGATTCGCCGGATGGTTCGGCGAGTTGGAAGGAATGAAGATCGAGCCACCCGGCCAGGGCGACGACGGCACCGGCGCGTATCGGCCGAAGGACTCGACGCGCGAGATGGACGTGTTGAGGTAGGTGGTCCAATCGTCGTTCAGGTCGTACTGACCGCGAGCAAAGAGGGCGGTGTTGCCGACCTCGGCTTCGTACGCACCCTCGAGCGAGTAGTTGTAGAAGCAGCGGGAGTTGACGCCCGTGCCGGACTTCACAAAGCCACGGCCTTCGCAGCCACCCGGAACCGCCGCACCGAAGGTCGGGTTGCGGTAGAGCGAGCCTGCACGGAATCCGTAGAGGGTTCCCGGCGCGGCGATCGCATTGTAGAACTCGTTCGAGAACGACGAGATCGAGCTGTCCGAGAACGAGTAGTCACGATCGCGCTGGAAGATGATGTCGCGATGGGTGTAGGAAACGCCCGCGAGCAGCGAGCCACGGTCACCCGAGGCGCCAAAGATCAGCGAGCCTTCTTCGGTCTCACCGCCTTCACGCTCAGGGTCGCTTCCGCCCACCATGACCTGCACGCCCGAGAAGTCGCGACGCGTGATGATGTTCACCACACCGCCGATGGCGTCGGAACCGTAAATTGCCGAGGCGCCGTTCGTGATGACCTCGATGCGCTCGACTGCGGCGAGCGGGATGCTGTTGAGGTCCTGTGCGCTACCGACGTTCGGCGCAACCGGGGCGCGACGACCGTCGATGAGGATCAGGGTGCGGCCTTCGCCGAGACCACGCAGGCTGATGCCCGCGAAGGACTGGGCCGAGTTACCCGACTGCTGGCGGGCCGAGCCGAACGAGTTGAAGGGCAAGTCGCGGATGTAGTCGGCGACGGACGTTTCACCGCTCGCCTCGAGTTCCACACGGGTGATGACCGTGACAGGGAGAGCGGCCGTCTCGATGTTCTCGCGCTTGATGCGCGAACCCGTGACGACGACTTCTTCGAGATCCTGAGCGACAGCAGACTGCATCCCAGGTACCGACATGGCAATCGCAGCCGAAACTGCAAGAGCAATTGGCGACTTATACATTTCTTTGAGACCTCCGGTTTTAAATCTTGTATTTGGGACGCTCGCGATGCGCCCAAAACCCCGTTCGACCAACTTCGTCTGTTGCCGAATTGTGACGTTTATAGCCGTTTTCTTGACACCAAGCAATTTTTGTTGCTTCAGCGCAACACAGCGATTTTTTTGCCGTCATCCACTCCGCTGCCCGGGAAGAGTACGACCGCGTCACCCGGAACGAGTCCTGACCGAATTTCGCGGAACTGTTCGTCCTGAACCCCGGCCTCGACCGGGCGCAACCTGGCGCGGCCGCTCTCGATCACATATACCGCCCAACGATCGCCGTCCCTGAACAGTGCGCCAAGCGGCACCCGAGCGGCGTCCCGGTTTTCGGCGACGATCACGCGCGCATCCACCCTATATTCATGTGATTTGAGCGCATCGGGCGGCGGATCAATGAAATTGAGGATCACCCGCGTACGCTGTTCCTCGATACCCAGCGCGGACACCTTGGTGCGGGCGACGGGCTCGATGCGCTCGACGACCGCCGCGATGGCGCTCGAGGTCGTCGTGCCCCGTTCACCCCAATTTTCAATGAATGCGCGATCGCCCGGCTTCATCCGAACCGCATCTTGGGAAAGGAAGTCGGCGACGACGTCGATACGCGAGGGATCGCCCAGTACGACGACGGGCATACCCGCCGTGATCATGGTTTCGCTTTCCTGCGGAACAGACAGCACCGTGCCTGATGCGGGCGCATTGAGCGACAGCACGCCTGCCCGTCCATTGCGACCGGCATCGAGTAAGGCGCTGCGCGCCCGTCGCAACTCGGCTGACGCGGCCGCCTCAGTCGCGAGCGCCGCGCGAAGACGAACTCGGGCTGTGTCTCGATCGGAGTCGGCGATGAGGCGTGCCGCAGCGAGTTTTTGGGCACGAGCGTCTTCGATCGCCGCAAGTTCGCGCTCGGCGATCGCGGCGCGTTCGCGCGCTTCGGCAGCCGCGACGATTGCCCTCGCCTCGGCGTCGCTGCGCGGATCGAGAAACCCCGACGGACCGCGCGTCATACGGGCGAGCGGCTCCCCTTTTTGAACGCGATCACCCGCCTCGACGGCGACGCGCAACAAGCGACCTGATACCGGGGCGCTGACGACGTACACCTCGCGCATGCGCGTGCGGCCCTCATCGACGAGGCTCGCGCGCACCATGCCGCGATCGACGACGGCCACTTCCACGGAGACTGCTTGCGGCAAAACCGCAAACACCACGAGCGCCAAGAGCACGACGATGCCGAGGGCGTAAACCCATCGGCTGCGGATCATTTCGATGATGCGGTTCATGGTTACTCCCTCGATTTGAGCACGCCGACGAGATCGAGTCGATCGACGTCGCGACGAACCCACAGTGCCGCAATGACGACTGCCGCGACGACGAAGAGCGCAGAGCGCGCATAGGTCGCGACATCAAACACGAAGGGGAAAGAAAACAGATCGGTTTCGAACTGCTCCATCATCCAGCGGGATAACGCCGCACCGAGCAGGAGACCGAGAGGCAAGGCCGCCGCGAGTAGCACGGCGAGCTCACCGAGTAACACCCACGAGGCCTCGCGACGCCTGAAGCCGAGCACGCGAAGCGTCGCGAGATCGCGCTCCTGCTCGCCGAGGGTGACGCGCGCCGCAGAGAAGGCGACACCTACCGCCATGGCAAGCGAGAACATCAAGAACATGAACGAGAAAAATCCGGCACCCTGCTCGAAGAGTTGGCGTAACGAGCGCTCGGCGTTGTCCGCAAACGTGACGCCGACGATCGCAGGGATATCTTTGAGACGAGAACTCAGTTGATCGCGGAATGCGGCGTCGATGACGAGGTATGCGGAGTCGACTCGGTCGGGTTCGCGCAGCAATCGACCGAGCGCCTGCCGCTCCATGTAGGCTGCCGATCCGAGAAACGGCTGCACGATACGAACGACGCGAATCTCTGTACTGACACGAGGTCCGTCCGTCGCCTCAAGCCAGAGTCGATCGCCCACTTCGACATTAAGCTTACGGGCGAGGCCTGCGGAAAGCGTCAGTCCCTCTGCCGTCGGTTCGATCACCTCGAGATCGGTACTCACGATGCGATTGAGCATCGCCCCTTCCGGGATACCGAGCACGGCCTCGCGCTCGCGTCGTGAGCCAGCCGAAAGAAACACGTCTGCGGTACGCAGGGGTTCGACTTGCAGCACACCTGGAAGTCGCCCCACCTCGCGCAGCACCCGCTCGTGTTCGCGCTCGGCGAGCGTGAGCGTGACGTCCATACGTTGAGTCGTGCCGAAGTTGATGCTGATGATGCGCTCGATTGCGATCGGAAAATGTTCGGACATGATGAGCAGGGCGAGCGCGAGTGCGATGCCCGTAACCGTGGTCGCGGATCTTCTCGGAAATCTCAGAATACGGCGGGCGAGCATGCGCGAGCGCGCGTCGAGCGCGCGGAGCGTTTGCTCCAGATGTTCTCCCAGCCTGCGAAACGAGGTCGGTGCCGGAGGCGCAAGCGCCACGGCGGGTGCGAGACGAATGGCCCGGCGCACTGCGGCAAGCGCACCCAAGACCGCTGCGATGAGCGCCACCACGAAAGCACCGAGATACACGAGCGGCCCCGCTTCGAAATCGAGTTCAGGCAGGTGGTACACCGCTTGGTAGACACTCGCCATATACCCACCCACATAGGTGCCGAGCACGATGCCGAGCACCGCGGCCGCAAGACAAAACGCGAGCGCGAATTTGGCGTAGTGCGCGCCGATGATCGTATTGGGATAGCCGAAAGCCTTGAGCAGACCAATGTTCGCGCGCTCGGTCGCCACGAGGCGCGAGAGCATGACGTTGATCAGGAACACCGCCACCAACAAAAAAATCGGCGGCAAAATGCTGGCGAGCGTTCGCAGTTGCGACAGCTCGTCCGAGAGATATCGCGCGGAGAGCATGCGATCGCGGCCATAAAGGCCTCGCCCGCCGTAGCGGGCAAGCTGCGCATCGAGGCTTGCGATCACGGCCTCACGATCGGCGTCGACTTGCAGACGCAGCACGACATCGTTGAATGCTCCATCGAGATCGAGCGCACGACCAAGCGCTTCACGGTTCATCCACAGCACACCGAAGCGCCGCGGCTCGGGAAGAATGTCACCCGGCGCCACAGCAAACACGAACTCAGGACTACTTGCGATTCCAGTGACTTCGACAATCTTGCGCTGACCGAGAATGAGCACAGGCAATAGGTGACCGGGTTCGATCGAGTGCGCTTCGGCAAAAGATTCGTTGACGAGCACCTCGGAACTGCGCGTGGACTCAGGCCATCGACCGCGCTTGAGCACGAGATCATTCACCCGAGGCCGTCGATCGGAAGGCAGCGAGACGAGACGCGCGGAGACCGGCTCAGCCACGCCTTCGATGCTGAGCAAGCCGACCCCACTCGCCCGCGCTTCGAGACCTGCGACGCCAGGTTCTGCCGCCAGATCCGCAGCGATGCGATCGGGCGCGCGCACGAGTGAACCTGCGAGGTCGGCCATGAGCGAGCGCGCGTAATACTGATCACGCGACACTTCGAGCGAGCCGTACATGCCCGTCGCCATGACGAAGATGGCGATGCCGCAGCCGAGCACGACGCCCACCGCGACCGCCTGCACCCAGAGCCGGCGCAAGTCTCGCAACAATTTGCGATCGAGCGGCGTCACCAATGCAACTGCGACGGTGGAACGCGCGCAGGATTGCGCTCGACGGTCCGAATGAGTCCATCTGCAAAACGCACGACGCGATCACCGAGCCTTGCGATATCGGCGTTGTGGGTGATGAGCAGCGTCGTCGTACCGAGTTGTTCGTTGATCCGCAGAATCGACTCAAGCACGCGGATACCCGTTGCGACATCGAGCGCGCCAGTCGGTTCGTCACAGAGCAGCACGCTCGGACGCTTGGCGATGGCGCGTGCGATGGCGACACGCTGCTGCTCACCGCCCGAGAGCTGCGCAGGGAAATGTGTCATCCGCTCGGCGAGTCCCACCAAGCCCAGCGCTTCCTCGGCAGGCATCGGTGCATCGGCGACCTCGGTCACGAGTTCGACGTTTTCGCGCGCGGTGAGGCTGGCGATAAGGTTGTAGAACTGGAACACGAATCCGACGTGGTGACGACGATAGTCGGTGAGGGCGGCATCGGTCGCCGTTGAAAGTTCGAGATCGCCGAAGCGAACGCTGCCTGCCGTCGGGCGATCGAGCCCGCCCAGAATATTGAGCAGCGTGGATTTGCCGGAACCCGAAGGCCCGAGCAACACGAGGAGCTCACCAGGATCGATGTGAAGATCGATGCCGCGCAGCGCGTGGACTGCGGCTGCACCCTCACCATATGTCTTGCGCAGCCCCCGCAGTTCGAAAACGGGTGGACGCGAGGCGGTCATCCCACCCAGGCTCGCGCGTTTCTGAAAAGACGCATCCAGCCAGAGTATTCGGTGTTGCCGGGCGGTCGCCAAGACATCTGCACCGTTCGGAAGACGCGCTCGGGGTGAGGCATGGCGAGCGTCACGCGGCCGTCGAGGTTGCAGAGCGCAGCGAGTCCGTTCGGCGAGCCGTTGGGATTGGCGGGATAGCGCGTCGCGATTTCGCCGGCACGCACGACGTATCGGAGCCCCACCGTGCCCGAGGCCTCGCAGGCGGCTGCTTGCGCAGCATCGGCGAACTCGGCTCGGCCCTCACCGTGCGAAACGGCGATGGGCAGCACGGAACCGGTCATGCCCATGAAGAAAATGGAAGGGGTCGGCATCACTTCGACGAGCGTGGCACGCCCCTCGAATTGTTCAACGCGGTTGCGCACGAAGCGCGGCCAATGCGCCGCTCCGAGGACGATGGGCGCAAGCTGCGCCATCATCTGACAGCCATTGCAGATGCCGAGCGCGAATGTCTCGCGACGGGCAAAGAATTCGGCGAATGAATCACGCATCTGCGGATTGAAAAGAATCGACTTCGCCCAGCCCTCACCGGCACCGAGCACATCGCCATATGAGAACCCGCCGCAGGCGACGAGACCACGAAACTCCGCGAGGTCACGGCGTCCGGCAATGAGATCGGTCATGTGGATGTCGTGCGCCTCGAAACCTGCACGATCGAATACCGCGGCCATCTCGGATTGGCTATTGACGCCCTGCTCGCGCAGGACCGCGATCTTAGGACGCGCACCGCGACTGACGAAGGGCGCCGCGATATCCTCATCGGCATCGAAACTGAGCACGGACTGTAACGGCAGCGTGGCGAGCGAGGTCGACGCCTCGAACTCTTCTTGTGCGCAATCGGGGTCGTCACGCAAGGCACGCATGTGATGGCTCACCGACGACCATTCGCGCTTGAGGGCTTCCCAAGGTTCGTCGATCACCAGCTTGCCCGCTGCAATTCGGATGCGATCGGACTTGGGCTCGACGCGACCGATGACCGCGCTGCAATGCCCCACCCCGTGCTTGAACAAGATACCGAGTACTTCGGCACAGTTCTCGACGTGGACCTGCAGCACAACACCCGGCTCTTCGGCGAAGAGCGCCGCGAGCGCCGCAGCTTTGTTGCCAAGCTCGCTCGAGTCTTTCATGCCGATGTTGACGTCGATACCGCAGTGGCCCGCGAAGGCCATCTCGATGAGCGTCACCGCGAGGCCCCCATCGGAACGGTCGTGATACGCGAGCACGGCATCGAGCGCACGAAGTTCGGCGAGCGCCGCAGCAAGTCCTTTCAAAAGTTGCGGATCGTCGAGATCGGCGGGAATCTCACCGAGTCCGCCGTAGACCTGCGTCAACACCGACCCACCGATGCGATTTTTTCCTTCGCCGAGGTCGATGTAGATGAGCGAGGTATAGCCGCGGTCGGTGCGCAGTTGCGGCGTCCAGCATCGACGCACGTCGCCCACCGGCGCGAACGACGACACGATGAGCGAGACCGGCGCGACGACGGACTTTTGATCACCCGACTCGTCTTTCCAGGCAGTTCGCATGGAGAGCGAATCTTTTCCAACCGGAATGGCGATCCCGAGCGCAGGGCAAAGTTCTTCACCCACCGCCTTCACAGCGTCATAGAGCGCAGCGTCTTCGCCCGGCTCACCGCAGGCAGCCATCCAGTTGGCCGAAAGACGAATGTCGCCAAGGCGCCGGACATCGGCCGCGAGGATGTTGGTGATCGACTCGGCGACCGCCAGGCGCGCCGCAGCGCGAGAGTCGAGGATGGCGACCGGCGTGCGCTCGCCCATGGCCATGGCCTCACCCGCGTGACCAAAATAATCCGCCGTGGTCACGCCGCAATCGGCGACCGGAACCTGCCACGGCCCAACCATCTGGTCGCGAGAGATCATGCCGCCGACCGTGCGATCGCCGATGGTGATGAGGAAGGTCTTGTCGGCGACCGCCGGGAAACGCAGCACGCGGCGCAGCGCCTCCCGCGGGTCGATCGTCGTCACGCCGAAATCGAGCGTACGTGGCTTCGCCGAAGCGACGTCTCGCAGCATCTTGGGCGCCTTGCCGAGCAACACCTCGATGGGCATATCGACCGGCGAGTCGTCCAGCAAAGAATCTTTGACGAGGAGGCGCCCGTCATCGGTCAGGGTGCCGATCACGGCATGCGGACAGCGCTCGCGCGCGCAAAGTACCGCGAATTCATCGAGCGACTCGGCACCGACGACGAGCACGTAGCGCTCCTGAGACTCGTTGCACCAGAGCTCCATGGGCGACATGCCGGGCTCGTCGCTCGCAATCGCGCGCAGGTCGACGATGGCACCGCGACCACTGTGAGCGACGGCCTCCGGTACTGCATTGGAGAGTCCGCCCGCACCGACGTCGTGAATGAGCAGGATCGGATTGCGATCACCACGCGCCCAGCAGCGATCGATGACTTCTTGCGCGCGACGCTGCATCTCGGGGTTGCCGCGCTGCACCGAAGCAAAATCGAGGTCGGCGCTCGAGGCGCCCGCACCCACCGAAGAGGCCGCGCCACCCCCGAGCCCGATGAGCATCGACGGACCGCCCAATACGACGATTTTTGCGCCAGGCGGGCAGTCGCGTTTCTCGATGTGCGATCGACGGACATTGCCGAGACCGCCGGCGATCATGATGGGCTTGTGATACCCGCGGAATCGCGAGGCCGAATCGCCCGCAGCCTGAATTTCGAGGGTGCGAAAACAACCGTTGATCCCCGGTCGACCGAATTCATTGTTGAATGCAGCCGCTCCGATGGGCCCTTCGAGCATGATGTCGAGCGCCGAGGCGATGCGTTCGGGTTTTCCGGGACCCGGCTTGCCGGGCAGAGATTCCCAAGGCTGCTCGAAACCGGGAATGCGCAGGTGGGACACCGAGTAGCCGACGAGCCCCGCTTTCGGTTTTGCACCGATGCCGGTTGCGCCCTCGTCACGGATTTCACCGCCCGAGCCGGTCGACGCGCCCGGAAACGGCGAGATCGCCGTCGGATGATTGTGCGTCTCGACCTTCATGAGAATGTCGATGGGTTCGACTTGCGCGCCGTAGACACCCGTCTCGGGGTCGGGGAACCAGCGACGCCCGTGGGCCACACCCTCGATGACGGCGGCGTTGTCCTTGTAGGCACTCAGCACGCCCTGCGGGGCTTGCGCATGCGTATTGCGGATCATGGAAAACAGCGACTTCTTCTGCGGCTCGCCGTTGATGATCCATTCGGCGTTGAAGATTTTGTGCCGACAGTGCTCGGAGTTCGCCTGCGCGAACATCATGAGCTCGACATCACTCGGATCGCGACCGAGCTCGCCAAACGCCTTGAGCAAGTAGTCGATCTCATCGGCCGAAAGCGCGAGACCGAGCTCGACATTGGCCGCCTCGAGCGCCGCACGACCGGTCTTCAAAGATATCCGTCGCAACGACCGAGGCGACTCGACGGCGAAGAGCGCTTGGGCTTTCGAGACCTCGTCGATCACGATCTCGGTCATGCGATCGTGCAGGAGGGGCGCGATCGCCTCGAGCGCTGCGCGATCGAGCGGCGAAGTGCATTCAAATCGGTATTCGATGCCGCGCTCGATGCGACGTACGGCCGCAAGACCGCACACCTTGGCGATGTCGGTGGCCTTGCTGGCCCAAGGCGAGATGGTGCCCGGACGCGGAATCACCCACAGGGTCTGCGTACTCGCGACACTCGTCGACTCACTTGACGGGGTCGCACTCAGAGAAGCGCCCGCTCGAGAACCGTAGTGAAGCAGCGACTCGAGTGTGCCGATTTCTTCGGTGCTGAGCTCGCGCGCGAGATCAACGAAATGCACGAAGCGGGTATCGACGGCTTCGATGCCACCGACGACGGCGCGCAGGCGCGATAGCAACTTGCGTAAACGGAAACCAGAGAGCGCGGGAGCGCCGCGTACGAGCATAGTCGCGGCGCGGCCTATTTCTTGGGCCCGTCACCCGCCGGGGGCGGAAAGACGGGCATCGGGAATTGGGCCACGTTCGAACCTTCGTAGGTGCTGATCTTGCTGACGCCCTGCTTCTTCACTTCATCGATACGAAGCACCGAGTGCAAGGGCAGATAGCTGCGCTTGACGCCTTCGAACTCGGATTTGATGCGTTCCTCGCCGGGGTCGAGGACCACGGTCGAGCGTTCGCCAAAGACGAGCTCTTCGATCTCGATGAAACCGAACAGGCTGCCGTGGTTGACCTTGCGGGCGTAGACCTCGTAGATCTTGCCCTGGTTCACGAACATGACCTTGTAGATGTGACTCGCTGGCATGGCGTCGCTATAGGAAAGTGGCGGAGAGGGTGAGATTCGAACTCACGTGCCGGGATTAACCGACCATCCGATTTCGAGTCGGCGCCGTTATGACCACTTCGGTACCTCTCCGGAGCCGGGTATTCTACCCGACATGACTCGGACCGGGACAGTCCGAAGGGTGCTCCGAACCCTTCTTCCGCTCATGGTTTTGCTGGCGCTGGGCGCCTGCGGACGAGGTGGAGACGTCCTCGGGGAGATCCGCGAACGCGGCGAATTGCGCGTCGCCACCCTCAATGGGCCGACCACGTACTACATCGGCCCCGAGGGTCCAGAGGGCCCGGAATACGTGCTCGCCGAGAGGTTTGCGGCCGAACTCGGCGTCAAACTCACCCTCGTCGTCGAAGCCGATCGCCAGGGCTTGCGTAGCGCCTTGAAGGACAAGCGCGCGGATCTCGCTGCGGCGCAGCTGTCGTGGAGCCCCCGCTGGCGTCAAGTCGCCCTGCCCTCCGAAACCTACTCGGAGTCGCCGCTCTTCTGGATCCGCGCCAAAGGCAGTACACGGCCGAAATCGATCGAAGAAATCTCGAAGATGAACGTGATCGTCATGGACGACAGTGCCGAGCTCAACTGGCTCGAGCAGCAACCTTCCATCGGCCGCAAACGAATCCGCTACACCGTCATCCCGCGGAATGTGGGCCGCGAGCCCCTCGAGCTCGTCGCCTCGGGCCGCGGGGAGATCACCTTGATGGATGGTCGGGAATTTGCGGCAGCCCGTGCACTGCACCCCTCGGTCGAAATCGCATTCGCCCTGCCCGAGCGTCGGCAACTCTATTGGATGGTACGACGGGATGGTCGTGATCTTCTCGACGCCGTGAATGCCTTCCTCGTCCGCGAACGGCCGAAGATGCCACCACCCACGATGGAGATCGAAGCGCTCTCACGCCCGCTTATCCTGCCGCGCGCAAATTCCGAGCAACTGCTGATCGATCTGGAAGCGAGGTTGCCGGAACTTCGAGAATTCTTTGAAGAAGCTGCGGAACTATCCGGTCTCGACTGGCGACTCATCGCAGCGGTCGGCTATCAAGAGTCGATGTGGGACGCGGACGCTGTATCGCCTTTTGGGGCACAGGGCCTGATGATGCTGATGCCGCGAACCGCTCGCGCGCTCGGCGTGGCGAATCCCCTCGATGAACGCGAGAGCATCCTTGCAGGCGCCCGTTATCTCTCGCAGCTCTATGCCACCATCCCTTCACGCATCCGCGAGCCGGACCGACTTTGGATGGCGATCGCCTCCTACAACATGGGTTACGGTCATCTCGAGGATGCGCGCGTACTCACGGCGAGACAGGGTGGCGACCCCGATGCCTGGATCGACGTGCGCGAGCGGTTGACCTTGCTCTCCGAGGAGTTCTGGTACCTGCAGGCGAAGAACGGTTATGCGCGCGGTATCGAGACCAAGCAAATGGTCGATCACGTTCAGCAGTATCTGGCGCTCATGCGCAAGAATTTCCCGGACGACGACTCGCCGATGACTAACGCCGGGCTCGAAAGAATGCGCTGAGCAGCTCGCCGCATTCCTCAGCGAGTACGCCACCGAACACATCGACCCTGTGATTGAGCGCCGGGAGGGCAAAGATATCGGCAATGCTGCCGGCCCCTCCGGCCTTCGGATCCCAGGCACCAAACACCACACGACTGACTCGAGCATGCACCAGCGCCGAGGCGCACATGATGCAAGGCTCGAGGGTGACGTACAGCGTCGAGTCGTTGAGCCGATAGTCGCCCACGCGTTTCGCCGCATCGCGTAGCGCGATGATCTCGGCGTGGGCCGTCGGATCGTGATTGTGGATGGGTCGGTTGGCACCTTCGCCAATGACCTCGCTACCGCGAACGAGCACGGCACCGACGGGCACCTCACCACGATCAGCGGCCTGTCGCGCCAAGCTCAACGCTTGGCGCATGAAATCGGTGTCGGAGGGCATCGGCATGCGCGAATTAGACACCAATCCGTTCAGCGTTCGAAACCCGCGGGTAACGCGGGGTCGGACGGATTGACCTCGCGCAGTCGGGCGACAGCGCGTCCTGCGGAAATACGATCCCCCTCGCGGCTCGCCCACGCCGCGAGCGCGATGAGCGAATCGCGATGAAATCGCCGCTGCAGTCCAAGCTCGAGCAAACGCTTCGCCTCGCCTCCTCGGCCGGCGTCCTCGAGTGAGAGCGCATAGACGTACCGAAAGCGTGGCTCGTCGGGCGCAGCACGATGGGCTGCCGCGAACTCAGCCAATGCCTCGGTCTTTCGACCCTGCCGGACGAGCGAGAATCCGAGTGCCTCGCGCAAAGCGGGCGCCGAGGGGTTTCTTTGAACTCCGCTTCGAATGACGGCCTCGGCCTCGCTCTCGCGGCCCGACGCGCGCAGCAGATCGGCGAGGTTTGCATAAGCGGGTACGAACCGCGGTTCGACGGTGAGGCCACGCCGAAGACTCTGTTCGGCAGCGGCACGATCACCTCTTGCGCGCTGAAGCTCCGAGAGATTGAGCCAGGACTCTCCGCGACTCAGATCGTGGTTCAGCGCTCGCTCGAGATCCGCGAGTTCGGTATCGAGTCGCGTACGATCGGATTCATTCAAAGATTCTCTGACCGGCATCAACTGCCTCGCTGCCTCATGACGCACGGCACGGGTGGCGTCGCCGAGCATCGGGCCGAGCAGCGACGCCCGACGCTCGAGCGGTGAATCCGCTTGCGCGAGCAGTGCGTGGTACCGCACGAGGGAATCGGCATCAGCGAGTTGTCTGCGAAGCGTCGCGGAAGGTACCTCACCCGGATGACGCGCGAGGAGTTCGATCGCCGAAGCGCGAACGATCCCCGCCTGCTTCGGATCATCGATGAGTCCCATCAACTTCGATACGGCACCCGCTTCGTCGCGTCGGCCCGCGCGGAGTGCTTCGGCGAATTGCGGTCGATCGCGATACGCCTCACCGTACCAGCGCTGCATGACTGCATCCGCCCACCGCGCATCGCGATCGGCGTGGCAGTCGTTACAGGCATTCGGCACCTCGAGGGTCAAAGTGAGATCGGGCCGCGGCCCGTGAAACCCATGATCACGACGCGGATCGATAACCATGTAGGTCTCCTCGCGCATGTGGCAACTCACGCACTGCGCGGTACCCGCTTCATGGTGATGATGCTTGGGTGTATCGAATTCCGCCGCCGTGTGGCATTGCGTACACGTCGTGTCGCCAGGCTTTTTGAGCTTCTGGGTGTGCGGATCGTGACAGGCGGCGCAGGTGACACCCGCGGCGTACTTGGCACTTTGAAGGAAAGAGCCCCAGACAAATACTTCCCCCTGCTGTTGACCATCGGCGTGATACAGACCTTCGGACAACGTCTCGGGCAGATAGTGATCGAGCAAGGCGCCCCCCGCTTGCGCGCCTTGCGCAAACTGAGCTCGTCGCGAGTGACAGGCCGCACAGGTTTGCATCTCGGCGGCTGCGCGATCATTTCCGACTCCGACGAGATACGGCGTTTCAGGCGATTCGATATGGGATGACCCCGGACCATGACAGGCCTCGCAACCCACGGCGAGATCAGACCAGCTTGTCGAAAAGGTCAGGGTCTCGGCATCAAAGTTTTTGCGGATATTGGTCGAGTGGCAGTCGGCGCACATCACGTTCCAGTTTTGGGCGGGCTGCGTCCAATGCAACTCGTCGCGATGATCGATGCGCTCGTCCGGATAAAGATGAAACCAACGCTGGCCACCCTGCTCACGAGGGCGGGTGTCCCAACTGACCGAGAGCGCCTGCAGTCGCCCACCCGGCAGCTCGACGAGATACTGCTGCAGCGGTTCCACTCCGAAGGTGTACTTCACTTCGAAATCGTCGAACGACCCATCCGGCCCGTTGGTCCGAACGAAAAATCGATTGTCGCGACGAAAAAATGTCGTGGTGACGTTGGCGTGACGAAACGTCGAGTCGTCGAAGTTGCCGAGTACCGTGGCAACCGACGCGTGTTGCATCGCCTTGGCGTGCTGCGAGCTCTGCCAAGCTGCGTGCTCGTCCGCATGGCAGTCCGCACAGCGCGCGCTGCCGACGAAGGTCGGCGCAGCGTCACTCGCCGAGTCGGGCACGACATTCGTCAAGATCGCGAGCACGACCGCCGCGATTGCAACCACCCCACCCCACAGGACCCAGCGCTTTTGCATGCCGGCTAAGGATATCCGGATATAAAAAAAAGGGCCCGCAGCATGCGCCACGGGCCCTTTGTGGATCAGGATGCCGGGAACTTAGAACTTCATGCTCGCACGAACGAACATGGACCGACCCACAGCCGACACGGGAATCGAGTACTCCGTGCGGAACGGCTTTTCGTCCGCAAGGTTGTCGATACCCACGAGGACAGTCGTCTGGTCGTTGAGTTCGTAGCTCGCCGAAATGCTGTGGACCCAGAACGCCGGAGCGTACGGCTCAACCGTGTCTTTCAATGTCTCGAACTCGACAAATCGATACAGCTGCGTATCGAGCCACGTCGAATTCAAGGCCACAGAAAGCGGCCCTCGATTCCAGCCGATGGTGGCATTCACCACATACTCCGGGTTGTTGATTTCAAACTTCTCCGGGTTCGCGCGATCGGGCTCACCGAAGAACTCGAAATTATTTCGCTTCTCGAGGTAGCTACCGCTCACACCGAAGTTGAAATCCCCTAGCCCCTCGGTCGCCATGAAATAGTTGAGATCGAAGTCGACGCCCGAGACCTCCAGGCCGGCGAAGTTCACGTCGGACTGCCTCAAGAAGTTGAATCCGAGAAACGTCGGGCTTGCCGAGTTGCGGTTACGGGTGAAGAGTCGACAAAACTGGTTGTCGAGGCTGGGCGCATCGTAACAACCGTCGACGATGTTCTGGGCGGAGATCGAGGCCACGGCGTTGCTGATCTCGATGTTCCAGTAGTCGAACGAGGCCGTAAAACCGCTCAAGAAGCGCGGGCGCAAGACCAAACCGATCGTGTACGACTCCGATTCTTCCGGCTGCAGGTTCGGGTTGCCGGCGACGACACCCGTGAACCGCGCCGTCAGCGGGTCGGTGAAGCTGGCCGGAATTCCATCTGCAAGACAATTCTTTGAACGATTGGACGGCGACGGACCCGAGTTCCGGTTCGCCTGATCACAGGGATCGACGGGGCGGAACGTCGCAGCCGTCTCCGGAGTGAACAACTCGGAAATATTCGGCGCGCGAATGGTTTCCGAAATGCCCGCTCGGATGCGGATGTCCTCGACCGGCGACCAAACCAAGCCCACCTTCCAGCTGTCCGCACTGCCGGCCGTGGAATAGGAGCCACCACGATACGACGCATCGAGATTGAGGAGGTTGAAGAGCGGAACGTCGGCGAGCAACGGAATCGAAAGTTCGACGAACCCTTCAGAGACGTCGTACTTGCCACTGACGTCCGAATCGGCCGCAAACTGGAATCCATACCCTGCCACGGCGTACGGGTCGTTGATGAAGCGACTCTTCTCCTCGCGCCACTCGGCACCCACGGCGACCGCAATGGGGCCTGCCGGCATCTCGAACCACGCACTCGAGTCACCGGAGACGATGGCCTGAGCGACCGTCTGTTCGATACGGCTCTCATCCTGGCGGATGTAGTTCAGGAACTCGTTCGTGCCACGATCCTGCGGGTTGTACGAGAATACGTTGAGCGGCTGGCAGGACTTGTCGCGTGGATCGAAGGTATCGATCGACGCGAGCGTCGGGCGGGTGAAGAGATCCCAACCCGGTGTCAACGCCGAAATCGGCGCGAGAGAGTTGGGATCAAGGTTGATACGACAGGTCGGCTGCCCGGTCGCCGGATCGATGACGACATCGACTGCAGAGAAGAAGCGGTCTTCGAGACGCATCGCACTGCGATACATCGCGTCGGACCGTCCGTAGTTGAGCGAGATGTCGTACTTCCAACCCTCACCGAATGTACCGTCGATCCCCGTCACGACGCGCAGGGTCTCGCGCTGGTTGTAGATGAGCGGATCGAACACATCGACGTGGTCACGACCGACGACGAACTGCGCCGTATCGCGCACCGAAGGATCGGCGGCGATCTCGGCGTTGACGATCGCGCGTAGCGCCGCCGGGATGAACGGGTTATCCAAAGAAATCGGGATCGAGTCGTCGAAGCTGTTGTACGGGTTGTATTCCCGTGCCCGAGCCTCGACGTACTTGAGTTCGCCGTACACCCGCGCCGAGTCCGAGATTTGCAGATTGGCAAAGATGTTGACGACGGAGTTGACCGCATCGGGCGTCATCGAGGTTTCATCGAAGGTTTGCGCCGCGCCATCACCGCCCTGTTGGTTGAAGGTTCCGAGGTAGATGCCATCCTGGAACGGACGAACCTGACCGGTGCTGGGATCGACGATCCAGCACCCGTAACCCTGACGGCCGTTGAAACTTTGACGGCAATCATCGACACCGTTTCTATCGGTATCGTGGATCGTCGAGAAGTAGCCCGCGGGGTCGGCATAACCGAAGCGCGTGAGATCGAGACCGATCAAGCCCGGGACAGCCGATCCCGAGAACACCTGATTCGGCCCGAAAGCACGAGCCGGCGCGCTGCGAGCTCGGTCGATGAGTGACTGCGGCGTATTCGCGTAACGCGGCGCGCCGCTCCCGAGCAGGATCGTGCGGCCGAGCGCCGAACTTGCCGAAACGCCGGCCGGCAACGGATCACCCGTCTGAAAACGAAGCGCCGGATTTTGATCGCGAGTCCAGAGGCCGTTGCCGCGGGTGGCCTCTCGCTCACCCTGGAACAACAACTGGCGCTTCTCGGTCTGCAGCGCGAATGCAAGATTGCCGCGTCCGTCGGCGAACTCGAGGCCATGCACGAAGGATCCGTAGAACCGTCCCGCATCACCTTCGAAGGAGCCGCCAGCCTGGGCGTCGATCTCGGTGCCGACAAAATCCGTCTTGGTGACGAAATTGACGACACCCGTCACGGCATCCGACCCGTAGACCGCTGCCGCACCGCCGGTGAGCACATCGACACGCTCGATCAGACCCGCAGGGATCGAGGTGATATCGACTGCAGAGCTACCCGGAATGCCCGCGACATGCCGACGACCGTTGACCAGCACGAGCGTTCGATTCACGCCCATGTTGCGCAGGTTGAGAGACACGCGGCCCGCGAGACCGTCGCGCGCCGTCTGCTCGACGTTGTTCGAGGCGATCAGCGCAGGGATGGTTTCGAGCGCATCACCCGCCGAAGTGATGCCGCGTACTTCGAGTTGTTCCGCGGTGATAACTTGCACGGGCTGGGCTGCGTTGAGCGGATTGACCGCCAAACGTGAACCCGTGACCACAACCTCCTCGAGGGCGGAGTCGTTTTGAGCGGCAGCGATGCTGGCTGAAAGGGCAGCCGCGACAAACGCGGCGATGCGCGAAGACCGATAGAGGCGCGACATTGAAATTCTCCCTGAACTTTGAAAGAGCGTTCCCCGCGGCGAGTATAGATAAACTCTGCCTTGCTTCAACAACCAAAGTTTTCGCCAATCGATTACGCACCTTTTTGGTGCCGGCAGACGCCTGTTGTGCTACTTAATGGCGCATCCTGGGTTCCAATGGATGTCCTGTCATGCGTCAGATCGCCCTTGTTTTATCAGTGTTGTTATTGATCGCGGGTCATGGGGCATCGGGCGCCTCCCCCTCCCCGGTGGGTCTCTGGAAAACGGTCGATGACAAAACGGGCCAAGCCCGCTCCCACGTCCGAATCTCGGACGCTGCCGGGGTACTGACCGGGCGGATCGAGCTGATCCTCGAACTCGACAAGCGCGATGCCAAATGCCTCGCCTGCAGTGGGCCAACGAAAAATCAGCCCATCACCGGCATGACCATCCTCGAGGGTGTACGTCGCAACCGAAGCGCCACTCATTGGGATGGCGGAAACATCCTCGATCCGAACGACGGCAAGGTCTATCGAGTTCGCCTCACGCCGCAAAGCGACGGTCGAACACTGGAAGTTCGCGGCTATCTCGGGCCGTTCTATCGAAACCAGTATTGGGTACGAGTCGACTAAGCGGCGAACAACGCGATGATCGTCGTCGCGGCGGCGATGTTGAGCGCAAAGCCGACGACGAACATGCGCTTCAACGTGACGACGCCTGATGAAAAGGCGATCGCATTCGGGCCGGTCGCCACGGGCAGCATGAAGGCGAAGCTCGCGGCGATCGCTACGGGAAACACCAAGGTCTGAAGCGGCGTACCGGTGGCTTCGGCAATCGCCGCCACAACCGGGAGCATCGAGGTCAGGGTCGCCACGTTGCTCGCGAGTTCCGACACCAGGATGGTCGTGAGCACGAGAATCACGATGAGACCGAATGTCGAGAGCCCCTCGAGACTGACAATCCAAGCGCCGATCCATTGCGCGAGTCCTGTGGTCTCCATGGCCGCAGCCAGCGAAAGCCCACCTCCGAAGAGAATGGCGATTCCCCAGGGAATGCGCTCGGCACGCGTCCAGTCGATGAGTTTTTCACCGGTTTTTCGACCGGAGGGCACGAGGAACAACACGAGCGCGCCGATGACGGCGATGCTGGTGTCGCTGAGCTTTGCGAGAGGCGGCCACTCGTTGATCTGCAAACGAAACATCCAGGCCAATGCCACGAGACCAAAGATCACACCGATGCGAATCTCGGGCTTCGAGATTGGTCCGAGTTTCTCGAGCGCCGATCGCACGACATCTCCCATGACCCGGGACGTTGCGGTTCTTTTTCCGAAAAGCGGGGCGCAGAGCAATAGCCACGAGATCGGCAGAATGACGAGAATGAGCGGAATCGCCTGACTCATCCAATCGACGAACGCCATCGGCTCACCCGCGCGCTCAAAGAAACCCATCGCGATGAGATTGGTCGGGGAGCCGACCGGCGTACCGACGCCTGCGATCGTCGCAGCATGCGCCACGCCGAGCAGCAGCGCACCCCCGAGCGCGAGATCCGGCTTTCCATCGGGCGACAACGCCCTCGCAGCGCCGAGTGCGATCGGCGCAAGCATCAGTGTCGTCGCCGTGTTGGAGATCCACATCGAGATCACCGCCGACGCCAACATGAAACACCCGACGAGCGGAATCGGCCGCCCTCCCGCGAACGACGCGATGGAGAGCGCGATACGTTCATGCAGTCGCCAATGCTCGACAGCGGCGGCGAGCATGAAGCCGCCGATGAAGAGAAAGATGATGGGATCCGCGTAGGGTGCCGCGGCGTCCTTGACCGACGCCGCGCCGAGCAAGGGCAATACAGCCAGTGGCAGCAACGCGGTCGCCGCAATCGGGATGGCCGCGGTGACCCACCACACCACCATGAGCGCCGCAAGCGACACCACCCACCAGGCTTCGGTCGTGAGGCCGTCGGGCGGCGCAATGCCTTGCAGCGCGAGCGCCAGCATCGGACCGAGGACGAGTCCGATGCGACGTCCCAACACGCCCAAAGAACCGGAATCGTCATGATCAAAATTTTTCATGTGGATACCAGATTACGCAGGGCGGCGAACTTGGCCCAAGCCTCGTCCCACTCCGACTCGACTTGCGAATCGTGCACGATGCCGCCGCCGATATCCCACCGAGCTTCACCGCGACGCGATTGCAACGAACGGATGACGACACTGAACTCGGCGTCGCCATCGGGCTCCACCCAGCCGAGAACTCCGCCATAGAGTCCTCTCGGACCTTGTTCGAGCTCTCGAATCATCCGACAAGCCTCGATCTTCGGCGCGCCCGTCATCGAACCCGGCGGAAATGCCGCGGCCAAAGCGTCCCACACATCGAGCCCCTCGCGGAGTTCGCCTCTGATGGTGGAAGTCATCTGCGCCACGCTTGCGTAGCGCTCCACTTCGAAGAGCGAGTCCACCCTCACGCTGCCCGGCACGCACACACGACCCAGATCGTTGCGCGCGAGGTCGGTGATCATGACGTTCTCGGCGCGATCCTTGATCGACTCGCCGAGTTCGCGAAGGACTTGTTCGGTCGATGCGCCATCGAGTCGACGAGTTCCCTTCATGGGGCGCAGCAACGCTTCACGATCGCGCACAGACAAAAACCGTTCCGGACTCGCCGACAGCAGTTCGAAGTCGGTCAGACTGACCCAAGCCGCATGGTCGACGGGGTTTCGGGCGAGCAGCGCGGCGAACAACGTCGCAGGATCTTCTGGAGGCGAGAACCGCACCGGAAAGGTCAGGCACAGCTGATAAAGACGACCCGACGCGATCGCCTCGTGAATCTTCGCGACCGCCTGCGCATGCCATTCTTTGAGACGTGGCGACTCGAATGCCTCTCGGGCCTCGAGCGTCACGGGCCCTCGAGGCTCGCCCCACGCACCTCCGACCTCGCCACCCGCGCTGCGCAGGACTGTCGCCGCCGACCATAGTTGAATGCGAGGCAAACCAAGCCAATCTTCGTGAACGGGAATGCGATCGAAGCAGGCGGCGGCCTCGTGGGTCAAAAGTACGAGTACACCCTGCGCGCCGTTCGCGAACGCGCGTCGAGATTCGAGGCGAAGCTGCTTCGCGATATCCCCGGAGCCCGAGAGATCGGCAGGCGCGCTCCATTCCAAAGAAAGCTGTCTGGCCATGAGCGAGCGGCGCCCGAGGTCCGCATGACCCCGAGCCGAGACCAAACAGGCGAAGGGCTCCGCAGCGGCGCGCGATCGCTCGGCCAACTCACGCAAATCGGCGAGCGAAGCCGTTGAACTCATCGTGCGTCTCGGGCGTGAAGTTCTAGCAAGGCCGCACGCCAGCGCGCGGCCTCGGCCACGGCACTCGGCAGAGGGCGACCATCACAACTGCGGATCGCCATCGCGAGTCGCAAGGCGCTGATCAAAATCAACCCTTCGACACGCGCCGACGAATCGGGATCAAGCGCGGAAACCGGCAAAGACCCTGACTCCAGCGAGACTCCCGCTCGGCGCAGCGCATCGAGCGTCACGCTCTCGAGCACTTCGGAAGAGTCATGGACAAACCACCGCCCTTTGGATTGCCACGCGATGGCACCTGTCGCACCCTCCATGATCATCCCGTCACGCACAAGGAGCGCTTCACTCGCGCCGCGCGCCAAGGCTTCATTTCGTGCGACGAGGGACCAGTGGTAGCTCGCGGATTTTCCGAGATGGCCCAAGCCGGGATGGGCAAAGGAGGCGATGACGACATCGATGCCCTGCTCGATCGACGAAGCGGAAGAGCGATGCTCGCTCCACCCACCGAGCGCCTGCCACGCACCCGATTCAGAGTCCGTGCGAGAGTCGTCGCATGCGAGGATGAGCCTTAGTCGGCCTGACTCATACTCCGAAAACTTTGAGGACATTGCTTGGAGGCAGCGTCGAGCTGCACGGCGCGCGAGCGGAACCTGATCGGGCCCGCGGAATTGCGAGATGCTTTTTGACAACCGGTCGAGGTGCTGCGGCAAAAACATCGGCTGTCCCGCCTCGACACGCAACGTCTCGAACCAGCCTTCTCCGGATGAGACGAGACTCGACGACGGCGCGAAGGCGGCATCGCCCGGCGCGAGCCAACGGCCGTCGAGACAGTAGCGGAGGCTACCGGCGCTCATCAGCCTGCGAGCACGTACACCACGAAGGTGACGATCCCGAGCCCTCCCGCTGCGAGTGCTTTACGACGATAGACCGGCACATTCCACGCCATCAGCAAACCCGACAGCAGAATGACCACGAGACCAATGCCCCACAACACGGAGATGCCCTTAGCCACCTCACTGCCCTTCGCCTTGTGCAACTGCACGAGATGACGCCAAGGCGTGGTTTCTTTGATGACGAGCGTGGCGCTCAGCGGATCAGCGGAGGGCTTCAACACGACATCTCGACTGGCGCCCGTCCACTCAAGCTCGAAAGAGGTCCCGGCCTTTTTGATGGAAGCCGCCCCGGACGGATGCTCGACGCCGGCCTCGTCGAGGGCGCGCTCCACGACGGCCGTCAAAGTACTGAGCTCAGGCGAAAGTGGCTGCGCGAGTTCGATCGATCGGCTCGTCTCTTCATAACTTCCCTTGATCGAGATCGTGTAGAGCACGCCTGTCGAGGCGAACATCACGGCGATCGGCAGGAAAAACGCAGCGAGCCAGAGGTGCACGGCGATCAAGGTCTTTTGCATGTCGAGGTCCCGAGATTGGATGCGTGGTGATTACAGCGACGGGCGAAGTTTAAACCGTCTACCCCGATACCTCAGCGAGCGCCCTCGCAACCTCAAGCACTCGAACCTCAACCGCTCGACCCGGAACGGCTTGACCCGCTGTTTTCGATCCTGTACCTTTTTCAATAAAGGTACTGGTAAGTAACACGTGACCCGGGAAACCCACTTCTCCGCCATCAAAAAAGGCTTGCTGGAATTTGCGGTGCTCAAGGTCGTCGGCACCGGGCAGTTATATGCGGCCGACATCCTCGCGCGACTTGAGAAAACAGAGTTCGCGACCCAGGAAGGCACGCTCTATCCCTTGTTGAGCAAACTGCGGCGCGAAGGCTGGGTCCATTATGAATGGCAGGAATCGAGCCTCGGTCCGCCGCGCAAGTACTACCGGCTCACCTCTCAAGGGCGCGGCCACCTCGACACCCTCGATCGCTACTGGAAAGTCATCGACCGCACGCTCATCGAGCTCGGCGACTGATCGCCACGGAGAACCCCATGCAACGCGTCATCCATGCGAGCCTCAATCGCAACCCGTACCCCATCGAGGAAGATGCCTACGCTCGCCTCGAGGCATATCTCGCTGAGTCGGCTGCGGCACTCGCGGACTATCCGGATCGGGACGAAATCCTCCTCGATCTCGAACAAGCGGTCGCTGACCAGTGTCGCCGACGTCAACCTCCGCAGGCCACGGTGATCACGCTGCAGGAACTTCTTCCCGCACTCGAAGAAATCGGCCCTGTGCGCATCACCGAGTCGGACGCGGTGGGTGACAAGCAAAATAATCCAACGGCCACTCCGACGCAGCTACAGCAAATCAGTCAGGGCGCCTGGATCAGCGGCGTATGTCTTGGCCTCGCCCGCTATCTGCGTGTGGAGGTCACGCTCATTCGCGTGATCGCCGCTGCGTTACTGTTTTTCACCGGCGGTGCGGCCTTGCTTCTTTACGGCGTGCTCGCCGGCATCGTGCCGTTCGCAGAGATCGATCCGAACGGTCCGCCCGTCGCGAAGATTCCGGCTAAAACCCGCCAGTGGATCGAATCCCTGCGCCGGAAAATCGCAGGTTTCGCCGGTTGAAAGCGAATGTCGCGGAGAATGCGTATTGCGCCGACGGCTAACTGATGGAGGATGTTGGGGATAACCGATAGTTACGGAGATTCCCATGATTCGTTACGTCAGCGGTGACTTACTGAACAGCAGGGCTGCACTCCTCGCGCACGGCGTTGCACCCAACGACAATTTCGCACAGGGACTCGCGCTTTCGCTGCGCGAGAATTGGCCTGCACTCTACAAAGATTTCCGTCATTTTTGTCAGACTCGACATCCCAAAGCCGGAGATTGCTGGGTCTGGGCGAGCGCCTCGGGGCAACGAATCGCCAACCTGCTGACGCAGGAAGCCGCTTACGACCATGGTGCGAAACCGGGCAAGGCGACCATCGCCAACGTCAACCACGCCCTGCGGGCTCTGCACAAAATCATCGAGTCAGAGAAAATCACCAGCGTCGCATTGCCGCGTCTCGCTACCGGAGTCGGCGGACTCCAATGGGCAGACGTCAAGCCGCTGATCGAACAGCATCTCAACTCGCTCGACGCCGACATCGAAGTCTACGAGCAGTACGTTCCGACACCCTCTCAGCCACGCAGCTAAGCAGCAGCCTCGCTCAGCGAATGAGGTGCCAGCGGGTCTGGCGGCCTGCAAGGTACGTGACGCGCGTCCCATCGAATAGCGCGCTCTGCTCGAGCTTCATCTGCACGAGCTGACCGCCCCACTCGGGCACTGCCTGCTTGATGTTCCCCTCGATGGCGTACACGGTATTTGGGTAGATCGGCCAGTCGCCCTGCACGGGCGTCGGCCCTTGGTTGTCCCACATGCCGATGGTCGGACCTGGCGCGTGACCGAACATGCCGAGCGCATGCGTGTACACGCTGGCCGAAATACGCGCCTTGTCGGCGGCAGCACGAGTCAGCGCGAGAGTCTCGTTACCGGTACGGCCCGTCGCAAAGTTCGAGGTCAAAAGATCCTGCCATCGATTGCCGGTCTGCATCGCCGCCTGCAGACCAGCGGGGACTTCGGTTTCACCGAGTCGCGCGACGTAACCCATTTCCTGAGTGTCGGTGCACAGCTTGAGATAACAAATTCCAACGTCGGTGTGCAGCACGTCACCCGGCTCGATGACGCCGCTGCCGCCGCAGAACGGAGCATCGGCTTCGCAATCGACGCCCTGACGCTGACGATTCACGTCGGGGAAAAACCAGATCGGCAGACCGAGACTTTCGAAACGCGCTCGGATGTACCACGCGACATCTTGCGTCGTGGTGACCCCCGGCGTGATGACGCGTGAGCTGAACGCCTCGGCGATTACGCCACGCGCGATCCCGACGATTTGCGGATACACGGCGAGCTCCGATGCACCGCGCGTCTCGAGCCATCGCACGACGAGCGTTTCGGCAGGCACAAGTCGCGATGCGAACTCAGGCGGCAGCACTTCTCGCAAGCGCGCGTGCAGCGCCGAAGTCAGACCGTCGGCGACGGGCCACTCGCGCGATACATTGATGCCGATACGCTGCGGATTGCGACTGACGATGAGCTCGCCCAACGCTTTCCACTGCGCATCGAGATCACCGCCTGCCCAGGCGGACGAATACGGCTCGCCGAGCGGATAACGATTGACCGAGAGCCGCGCGACGCTGCCGTCGGCCTGCCGATGAAACACGAGCATGGTGGTCCGACGAGCCGCAAAACTCGGCTGCGGCACGAGCGTGAAATAGACCGGGTCTTCCGCATACTCGCGATTGATCACGAGCCACATGTCGAGATTGGCTTCGGCCATGAGGCGCGGCAGCAGGGTATCGAGTCGCTCGCGAACCATGCGGTTCTCAGGCTCGACACGCTCGCGTGTCGACAACACGTCGAAGCCTTCCGCAGACTCGATCACGCGCCCCTGAGACGGCTCGCTCGCAACGGCCTGTGCCGCAGACACCATTAAAAACGCGAGCGCAGACAAAACATGGGCGCCAGCCCGTACCGCACGATTCATCGATACCCCCTCGAAGATGATTTATCTGGTCGGCGTCAACCGAAACAGTTTTCCCGTCGATTCGGAGAGCACGTACAACGCGCCGTCCGACCCTTCCCGCACATCACGCACCCGTCCGAAACTGGTGATGCGCTCCTCGGCCGTGACGGTATCGCCGCTCAAACTCAATCGGATCAGCATCTGCTCTCTCAACGAGCCGAGAAAAAGACTGCTGCGCCACTCCGGGAAGAGTGCGCCGGTATAGAACGTGAGGCCTGACGGTGCAATGGACTGCGGCAGCCAAATTTTCAGTGCCTTCGGAATGTCGGCGCGTTCAGTCCCCTCGCCGATGGTCCGACCGAGGCCGTAGGTGCGTCCGTGGGTGATCACCGGCCAGCCGTAGTTGCGGCCCGATCGGAGGATGTTCAGTTCGTCGCCGCCTTGCGGCCCGTGTTCGGTCGCCCACAACTCACCGGTGCGCGGATGAAGGGCAGCGCCCTGCACGTTGCGATTGCCGTAGGTGAAGATCTCGGGCATCGCGCCCTCTCGCTTGGCGAGGGGATTATCGGCGGGAATTTCACCCGTCTCGGTGATACGCAAGACGGTGCCGAGGTGATTGCCGAGATTTTGAGCGTCGTCCTGACGGCCTCGATCACCGAGCGTGACGAACAGATTTCCACTGCGATCCCAGACGAGTCGCGAACCGAAATGCTGCCCCGCATTCGCCTTGGGTTTCTGGGTGAAGATCACTTGGACATCGGAGACGCGACACTCATCGCCGTCACAGCTGAGACGACCCCGGGCCACCTCGGTACCGACTTCCGTAGCGGTTCCCGTCGAGTAGCTCCAATAAATCAAGCGATTTTTTTGATACCTGGGATGGGCGACGACATCGAGCAAACCACCCTGACCGCGCACCGTAACCTCCGGCAGCCCCGCAACCGGGCGCGCCAGAAGCTTGCCGTCGCGCAACACGCGCAGTTGGCCCGCCTTCTCGGTGATGAGCGTCAACCCGTCGGGTAGCAGCGCAACACTCCACGGCGAAGACAAGCCGCTCGCGAGCGTTTCGACCTTGAGCGTGTAGCGCTCGGTCTTGATCGAGAGGTCATCGGCCGAAATGAATGGCGCAGTGAGCGTGAGCAGCGCCGTGACAGCCACGAGGCGGAATTTTTTCATAGAGCCAATTTTCATGGAGCCAGAAGTCAGGGGCATTGTTTTCTCCTTTGCTGATGATAATCCACGATCTCGAGGCCTCGCGCGAGCACCATCCGCCATGCGCGCCCCGATTGATAGCATCTATCGATGACATACGATCTATCGATTGTACTAATTTCGAGTTTTAGCCCATCCTTCGCGCCGCTCCGCTAGGTTGCGGCGCAATGGAACCCTCTTTTCACTATCGATAGGAAGTCGCATGTCCCTCATCAATACCGCCGTCAAGGCATTCAAGGCCACGGCATATCACAACGGCAAGTTCATCGAAGTCACCGATCAGTCGCTCAAGGGCAAGTGGTCCGTGTTCTTCTTCTACCCGGCCGATTTCACCTTCGTCTGCCCGACGGAACTCGGTGACCTCGCCGACAACTACGACACCCTCAAGTCGCTTGGCGTCGAAGTCTACGGCGTATCGACGGACACGCACTTCACGCACAAGGCGTGGCACGACACCTCCGATACGATCCGCAAAGTGCAGTACCCGCTGATCGGCGACCCGACCGGCACCATCACCCGCAACTTCGGCGTGATGATCGAAGAAGAAGGCCTCGCACTCCGCGGCACCTTCGTGATCAACCCGGAAGGCGTGATCAAGCTTTGCGAGATCCACGACAACGGCATCGGCCGTGACGCCAAGGAATTGCTGCGCAAGGTTCAGGCTGCCCAGTACGTGGCCAAGAACCCGGGCCAGGTGTGCCCGGCCAAGTGGACTCCGGGCGCGGAGACGCTGAAGCCGTCGCTCGACCTCGTGGGCAAGATCTGAGTCACCCCCGCGACTCATCGGTAGAACATGATGCTCGACGAAACTTTGCAGTCCCAGTTACGGGCGTATCTGACGAAGATCGTCCAACCCGTCGAGCTCATCGCCTCTCTCGATGAGTCACAGGGTGCGCAAGACATGCGTACCCTGCTTGAAACGATCGCCAGCCTGACCGACAACGTGTCGGTCAGGCTGGACGGTCAACACACGCGCCGCCCCTCGTTCCGGATCCGTCGAGTGGGCGCTTCGACCTCACTTCACTTCGCCGCTGTCCCGCTCGGCCACGAGTTCACCTCGTTGGTACTTGCGCTGCTGTGGAGTGGCGGCCATCCGCCGAAAGTCGATGACGCGAGCATCGAAACGATCCGCAGCCTACCGTCTCAGCTGCGCTTCGAAGTTTTCATGTCACTGTCGTGCCACAACTGCCCGGATGTCGTGCAGGCAATGACGCTGATGTCGGTTCTCAATCCGAATATCGAAACCGTCGTGATCGACGGTGCGCTGTATCAGGACGAAGTGACGGCGCGCCAGATCATGGCTGTGCCGATGGTCTTCCTGAACGGCGAACTCTTCGGCTCGGGGCGGATGAGCCTCGAAGAAATCCTCGCGAAGCTCGACACCAATAGCGCCGAAAAAGAACGCGCCAAAATCGATGCCAAAGCGCCGTTCGACGTTCTCATCGTCGGCGGTGGCCCTGCCGGTGCAGCCGCTGCGGTCTATGCGGCGCGCAAGGGCCTGCGCACGGGCATTGCCGCCGAGCGCTTCGGCGGACAAACCAACGACACGTTGGGGATCGAGAACTACATCTCCGTACTCGAAACCAACGGACCGAAATTCGCTGCCGACCTCGAGGCGCATGTGCGTCATTACGACGTCGACATCATGAACCTGCAGCGCATCGAGAAACTCGTCCCGGCTGCCAAGCCCGGCGATCTCGTCGAGGTCGTGATGAACCATGGCGGCACGCTGCGATCACGATCGGTAATCGTCGCGACCGGTGCGCGTTGGCGCAACGTCAACGTGCCAGGGGAATCGGAATATCGAAATCGTGGCGTGGCGTACTGCCCGCACTGTGATGGCCCGCTCTTCAAGGGCAAGCGTGTCGCCGTGATTGGCGGTGGCAACTCCGGCGTCGAAGCCGCGATCGATCTCGCCGGTGTCGTGGGGCACGTCACCGTGGTCGAGTTCATGGATCAGCTCAAAGCCGATGCCGTGCTCGTCTCGAAGCTCAAGAGCCTGCCGAACGTATCGATCGTGGTGAACGCTCAGACCACGGAGATTCATGGTGACGGCAAGACCGTGAATGCCCTCTCGTACAAAAATCGCGCGAGTGGCGAGGTATATCGCCTCGATCTCGAAGGCGTCTTCGTGCAGATCGGTCTGGTGCCCAACACCGAATTCCTCAAAGGCACGATCGAGTTGTCGCGCTTCGGGGAGATTTTGGTGGACCATCACGGCGCGACGAACGTGCACGGCGTTTTCGCGGCGGGTGACGTGACCACGGTGCCCTACAAGCAGATCGTCATTGCCGCGGGCGATGGCGCGAAAGCCGCACTCGGCGCCTTCGATTATCTAATTCGTAGCTCAGCGCCCTCCGTCGCCGCCGCGGCCGCCTGAGAGCGGAGTGGTTACTTCACCCACACAGTAATGTCTTAGATCCGGCGGCGGACGCACGGTACACCCCAATCAAAGAATAGACCCGATCGAACTGCAGTGTCTGTGGTAATGGGACGCTGCGCGGAAGGTCAGCCCAGCAGCCAGCTGATCGCGAACACCCCGAGCATCACGAACACCAGCGCGACCTTGGTGAGCGCGCCGATGGCGAGGCCAACCCAAGTGCCGACGCCGACGCGTGTCGCGACATCCAGCTGCCGGCGCGCCCAGTACTCGCCGATCACCGCTCCGACGAACGGCCCGATGGCAAGACCCGCGAACCCGAAGGGCAGCGCTGCCAGCGTGCCGAGCGCCGAACCCCAAAGCGCCGACCGACTGGCGCCGACCCGTTGCGCACCGAAGAGGCTACCGAGGATGTCGGCCGCGAACGCCAGCGCCGTCAGCACTCCGAGCACCACCAGCGTAGGCCATCCGATGCGCGTGAAGTCGTCGATTGAGGCGGCTACCAGCATACCCCCGAAAACGGCGATCACGCCGGGCACGCCCGGCAGCACGAGGCCGATGACGCCGATGAGCATCAACGCACCCGCGATCAACCAGAGCACGACGGGATCTAGCGTCATGGAAGCGCTCCGAGGATGGAGTCAGGATGATACGACAGCCCTGTCGCGGCTGTCCCTTCAGACCCACCCACGCCGCCACCGCGCTGCATCCTTGAGCTCCCGCCAGGCGATCACACGTGTGCGCTTGGAGTGAACCGCCTCGATCTCGATCGACACCACGGGCGACCCCTGGGGTATCGGCTCGAACACTTTGGTCACCAGGAAATGCTTTTCTTTGTTGCGCGGCGCGACCGCCGTCCACTTCGTATGCAACAGTTTCTTCGGGCTCAAGATGTTGATTGAGGCGCGCGTCACACTGGCTCGCCGCGTCTCAATGCCTGCAGCCCCTCCGGACCCAACTTTGCGAGCGTCGCAAGGTTGGTAGCGGAGATGCGACGGGTATCGCCGAAAGAGTCGACCGCCCGAGAGATGCTCTCCTCGCGCAACAGGTGAAGCGTTGGATACGGCGATCGATTGGTTGCATTACCGATGTCATCGGAGTCGGTGTCGGCAAACTGGTAATGCGGATGGAAGCTTGCGATCTGAACCACGCCCTCCAGCTCCAACACCCGCAGCAGTTCATCCGCAAGCCCCAGGAAATCGTTGAAGTCGTGGAAATCCTGCAGGACCCGCGGATGGATCAATAAGGTCGTCTCGATCTCCTCAGGCGGTGACGCAACGAGGTGCTGCAACTCCGTCGTCAGATCCTCGAGCAAAGCTTCTTGAGTCTCGGCCTCGCTCGTGACGTAGCGGATCAACCCCTTGAGTGCCGGCGCCGGCGCAAACGGACAGAGATTGAGGCCGATGACTATCCGCTCGACCCAATCACGGGTCTCGGTGATGGCTTGCAGAGTTACTCCCACTCGATGGTGGCGGGTGGTTTCCCGCTGATGTCGTACACCACGCGGCTCACGCCTTTGACCTCGTTGACGATGCGGCGCGAGCAGACGTCGAGCAACTCGTAGGGCAGATGCGCCCAGTGCGCCGTCATGAAGTCGATGGTCTCGACGGCGCGTAATGCAATGACTGGATCGTGACGACGACCATCGCCCGTCACACCCACCGACTTCACGGGCAGGAACACGGCGAACGCCTGACTCGTCTTGCCGTACCAACCGGACTTGCGCAGTTCTTCAATGAAAATATGATCAGCGAGGCGAAGCGTATCGGCAGCCGCTTCAGTCACTTCGCCCAGGATTCGAACGCCGAGCCCTGGGCCCGGGAACGGGTGTCGATACACCATCTCGGCGGGCAAACCGAGTTCGACACCGATGCGCCGAACCTCATCTTTGAACAGTTCGCGTAGCGGCTCAACCAACTTCAAGTTCATGTGGGCGGGTAGACCGCCCACGTTGTGATGACTCTTGATGACGTGCGCCTTGCCGGTCTTGCTACCCGCAGATTCGATGACGTCGGGATAGATGGTGCCTTGAGCGAGGAACTCCACGCGATCAGCAGCACCCTCGCCTGCGAGCTTCTTCGCCTCTTCGTCGAACACCTCGACGAAAAGTCGACCGATGATCTTGCGTTTGGCTTCGGGGTCGCTCACGCCCTTTAGCTCGCCGAAGAATCGATCGGCGGCATTCACGCGAATGACTCGAACGCCGAGATTGCGGGCAAATATATCCATCACGGCATCGCCCTCGTGATGACGCAAGAGACCGTGATCGACGAATACACAGACGAGCTGCTCGCCGATGGCACGATGCAACAGGGCCGCGACGACCGACGAATCGACGCCACCGGAGAGACCGAGCAGCACCTTGGATTTTCCGACCTGCGCGCGTACGCGCTCGATGGCATCTTCGATGATGTTGCCGGGGTTCCAGCTCGAGGCGCAGCCACAGACGTCGTGCAGGAACCGGGCGTAGATCCGCTCGCCCTGCTTCGTGTGCGTCACTTCCGGATGGAACTGCAAGGCGTAGAACCGTCGCGATTCATCAGCCATGCCGGCGATCGGCACATCACCCGTCGATGCGATCGCCGCAAAACCCTTGGGCAGCTCGACCACTTGATCGCCGTGGCTCATCCACACGTCGAGCAGGCCGTGGCCCTCGGCATTGACGCGGTCTTCGATGCCTTTCAGCAGCGCCGAGTGATTGCGCGCACGCACCTCGGCATAACCGAATTCGTGGACGGCACCGGGCTCGACGCGACCGCCGAGCTGCGCCGCCATGGTCTGCATGCCATAGCAAATGCCGAGCACGGGCACGCCGAGCTCGAACACGGCCGCGGGTGCAGTCGGGGCATTTTTTTGAGTGACGGACTCCGGACCGCCCGAGAGAATGACGCCCTTCGGCGCAAACGCGCGAACGTCGGTGTCGCCGGCGTCCCACGGATGGATCTCGCAATAGACACCCAGCTCGCGCACACGACGCGCGATCAGCTGCGTGTACTGCGAGCCGAAATCGAGGATGAGAATACGGTCGGCGTGGATGTCGCGGGCAGTCATGGCCAGCGACTCACGAGATCCGATAGTTCGGCGCTTCTTTTGTGATAGTCACGTCGTGCACGTGCGACTCGCGCACGCCTGCCGTCGTGATGCGCACGAAGGACGGCCGGGTCCGCATCTGTTCGATGCTCTGGCTGCCCGTGTACCCCATCGCTGCACGCAGGCCTCCGGCGAGCTGATGCACGATGGCGACGAGGCTGCCCTTGTACGGCACGCGACCTTCGATACCCTCCGGCACGAGTTTCTCGAGTTCGGTCGTCGTGTCCTGGAAATAGCGGTCGCTCGAACCGTGGCGCTCGCCCATCGCACCGAGCGAACCCATGCCGCGATAGCTTTTGAAGCTCGCGCCTTGAAAGAGCTCGACCTCGCCTGGCGATTCTTCGGTACCCGCGAACAGTCCGCCGATCATCACGGCGTGCGCACCCGCAGCAATGGCTTTCGCCACGTCACCAGAATAGCGAATACCGCCATCGGCAATGAGCGGCACATCGGTGCCCTCGAGGGCCGCCGCGACATTCGCGACCGCCGAAATCTGCGGCACACCCACACCCGCGACGATGCGAGTCGTGCAGATCGATCCGGGGCCGATACCCACCTTCACGCCGTCGACACCTGCCTTGACGAGAGCCTGTGCAGCTTCAGCGGTGACAATGTTGCCGGCGATCACCTGCAGCGTCGGCCAGCGCGACTTCACGCGTTCGACCATTTGAATGACGCCACGCGAGTGTCCGTGGGACGTGTCGACGACTACCGCATCGACGCCCGACTCGACGAGTGCGGCGACGCGATCGAGGGTATCGGGCGACGTGCCGACGGCCGCGCCGACGCGAAGACGCCCGCTGCTATCTTTGCAGGCGCGCGGACGTTCGGTGGCCTTCTGGATATCTTTGACGGTGATGAGACCCTTGAGATCGCTACCCTCACCAACGACGAGAACCTTCTCGATACGGTGCTTGTGGAAAAGCTGAAGCACCTCGTCTTTCGGTGCATTTTCGGGGATGGTGACGAGTCGCTCTTTGGGCGTCATCACCGAAGAGACAGGGTTATCGAGTTGGGTTTCGAAACGAAGATCGCGACTCGTGACGATGCCGACCACCTTGTTGCCCTTCACGACCGGCATGCCGGAGATGCCGCGAGCCTTGGTGAGCTCGAGGACCTGACGGATGGTGGTATCGGGCGAAACGGTAATCGGATCGAGTACCACGCCGCTCTCGAATTTCTTGACCCGAGCCACCTCGAGCGCCTGAGCTTCGATGGTCATGCTCTTGTGGACGATGCCGATGCCGCCCTCTTGGGCGATGGCGATCGCGAGGCGAGCCTCGGTCACCGTATCCATGGCTGCCGACACCAGCGGCAGGTTGAGGCGGATGTTCCGCGTCAGCCGGGTCGACAGGTCAACTTCGCGAGGCAGAACTTCCGAATAAGCCGGGACCAAAAGCACGTCATCGAAGGTGAGTGCTTCCTGAAGAATGCGCATGCGGGGGGCCGTCCAATGAGCTATTGGACGGCGCATTCTACGCACCCCGGCCGACCCGGTAAACTTGTGCCGTCCCGAAGCCCCGTCTTGCACAGGAACTCCGCTTGCCACCCTCCTCCATCGCCCCGGCAGACCGTGACGTCTACAGCGTCGGACGCCTCAACAAGGAGGTGCGGATGCTGCTCGAGCACGGCATGCCGACGGTGTGGATCGAGGGCGAAATCTCGAACTTTTCGCGCCCCGCCTCGGGTCACTGGTACTTCACCCTGAAGGACCGCGACAGCCAGGTGCGCTGCGCGATGTTCCGCGGTCGCAACGTCCTGCTGAGGTTCGCACCGGCCGATGGTCAGCGGGTCATCGCCCGGGCTCGGGTCACCCTCTTCGAGCCCCGCGGCGAGTATCAGCTGCAGGTCGAACACCTCGAAGACTCGGGGGTCGGCGCGCTGCGTCGCGAGTACGAACGACTCAAGGCTCGGCTCGAGGCCGAGGGGCTGTTCAATGCGTCGAAGAAGCGACCCTTGCCGACCGTGCCGGGCTGTATCGGTGTCGTGACCTCGCCCACGGGTGCTGCGATCCGCGACATCCTCAATATTTTGGGTCGGCGATTTCCCGCTGCGCGCGTGATCATCTATCCGACCGCAGTGCAGGGCCGAGACGCCGTGCCCCAATTGCTCGAAGCGCTCTCGCTCGCCGGCACACGAAACGAATGCGACGTATTGATCGTCGCCCGCGGAGGCGGCTCCATCGAAGACCTCTGGGCCTTCAATGACGAGTCGCTTGCGCGCCTGATACGCACCATGCCGATGCCGGTCGTCACGGGTATCGGTCACGAAGTCGATTTCACGATTGCGGATTTCGTCGCAGACCTGCGCGCTCCCACGCCCTCGGGTGCCGCCGAACTCGTCGTACCGGATGGCGCAACGTGGCGCACAGGCTTTGCTCGGCTGGCTCAAAGATTGCTGCAAGCACTGCGTCGACAGCTGCGCAACGACCGCGACTATCTCGTGGCCATTTGCCGCCGCTTGGCGCTCGCACACCCCGGGCAACGCCTGCGTCAGAATGCCCAGCGCCTCGATGAACTCGAGCAGCGTCTCGGCAGTCGAGTGCAGTTGCTCCTCGCAAGTCGAAGGCATCGTCTGCAAACGCTGACTACGCGGCTCGCGCGAACCTCACCCAAGGCCGAGGTGCAAAGGCTTACGCATCGTCACGCCCTGCTCGATGAGCGCCTGCGTCGTGCGCTGCCTCAGCGACTCGAAGCCTTGCGTCAAACGCTCGCCACACTCGCGCGTACACTCGATGCGGTGAGTCCGCTCGCGACGCTCGATCGCGGATTTGCGCTTGTCACGCGGGCCGCCGATGGCGCTCTGTTACGCGATGCGGGTGCCGTCAGCGAAGGCGATCTCATCGATGCGCGACTCGCCAAGGGCACGCTCCGCGCGAGAGTCATCGAAAATCTTGGAGAGAAAAAAGAATGATCAAAAGACGGGGGATGTTTTTTGGGCTGATGGGCGTATTGGTTGCGCTCGCTTCGATCGATGCCTCGGGCGTCAGCCAGTTGCCGACTTCGTTATCGGTGCCGGGTGGTGTGGCCATCCTCGATGTGCCCGGAGAACCCTCGAAGCCGCCCGTCGTCACGTTCGAGGGCAATCGAGTGATGGTGGTGCCGAGCGGACAAGGCTGGCGTGCGATCGTCGGTATTCCGCTCGCACGAGAACCCGGCACGGCGAAAATCGAGATTCGGTCGGGTAACGCAACGCTCACTCAGGGCTTCACGATCGAAGGCAAAGCTTATGCGACGCAACGACTCAAGGTCGCCCCGAAGCACGTCGATCTCTCGCCCGAGAACGCGGCGCGAGTCGCCGAGGAGCAGCCGCGAATCCGCGAGGCCGTCGGCACTTTCAGCACGGCGCTGCCGTCGACCCTCAAGTTCGAGTCACCCGTGCGCGGACCGCGCTCGTCGTCTTTCGGGCTACGTCGCGTGTTCAACAATCAACCGCGCAATCCGCACTCCGGTATGGATATCGCGGCGCCGGTCGGCACACCGATCTTCGCTCCAGCACCTGGCAAAGTCATCGAAGTTGGTGACTTCTTCTTCAACGGCAAATCGGTGTTCATCGATCATGGGCAAGGGCTCGTCACCCTCTACTGCCACTTGAGCGACATCGGTGTCACGCCCGGAACTGATGTCAAAACCGGCGACAAGATTGGCGAGGTGGGCGCGACCGGTCGTGTGACCGGGCCTCACCTGCACTGGGGCGTTGCCCTCAACCGCGCTTTCGTGGACCCTGCGCTTTTCCTCGACCTGCCGAGCGGCCCCGCTTCGACGGGTCGGGCTTCGGGCGCCCCCTGAGCCGCACGTAGGGGTTCGAGTCCGAGCGGAACTCGACCGCCACGGGCGAAGCAAAGAGATCGAACTCCCGACGAAAGACGTTGGCGAGATAACGCGTGTACGCCTCGGGGACATGCACCGTCTGGTTGCCGTGCACGATGATTCGCGGCGGATTACGCCCGCCTTGATGCGCGTAGCGAAGCTTGATGCGACGACCGCGAACGAGCGGCGGCTGATGCTGCACGATCGCGCGCTCCAAAGCCTTGGTGAGACGCGGCGTCGGAATTTCCGTCATCGCGGCGTCGTAAGCCTTGATGGTCGCCGCGACGAGCTCACCGACACCCGTGCCGTGACGCGCCGAAATGAAATGCACCGGCGCGTAGGGGACGAAGTCGAGCTTGAGTTCGAGCAGACGACGGATCTCCTCGCGCTGCTCCATCGGAATACCGTCCCATTTGTTGACGGCGATGATGAGCGCTCGGCCACGCTGCAGCGCGAGTCCGAGCACGTTGGCGTCTTGTTCACCGATGCTGTCGTGCGCATCGACGACGAAAATGACGACATGGGCCGAGTCGATGGCTTGCAAGGTTTTGGCCACACTCGCCTTCTCGACCTCGTCTTCGACCTTGCCGCGCCGGCGTACGCCTGCCGTGTCGATGAGCGTGAACTCGCGATCATCGCGCGCAAAGGGAACGAAAATGCTGTCGCGCGTCGTGCCGGGCATGTCGCTCGCAATGACCCGCTCTTCGCCGAGCAGGCGATTGACGAGCGTCGACTTGCCGACGTTCGGGCGTCCGATGATGGCGATACGAATACGGCCGTCATCGGGTGACTGTTCGGCCGCGATCTTCTCGGGATCGAAATCCGAGAGCACGACGGACATGAGATCGCGACAGCCGTCTCCGTGCGCCGCAGCGATCGCAAGCGGCTCACCCAATCCCAAAGAATGGAAGTCGGACGCAGCGGTCGAAGGATCGAGCCCCTCTGCCTTGTTGACCGCGAGTACTACCTTCTTGCCGGAACGTCGAAGCTCGCGCGCGACAAAGTGATCTTGCGGCGTGAGCCCGCTGCGGGCGTCGGCGAGGAATACGAGGACGTCCGCCTCGGCCACCGCGCGCTCGGTCTGTAGGCGCATCGGCGTTTCGATACCCGACGGTTGCTCGACGAGACCACCCGTGTCGACGACGACGTAGGGCACAGGACCCATACGACCGTAACCGTACTGCCGATCGCGCGTGACGCCCGGCATGTCGGCCACGAGCGCATCGCGCGTGCCGGTCAGGCGGTTGAAGAGTGTCGACTTACCGACGTTGGGGCGACCGACGAGAACGACGACAGGAAGCATGTTCAGTTCTCTCGGTTGGAAGTCAGTGGCGCGCCCGAGGCCTTCAGGCCTTCGGACGCAGGGCGGTCACACGACCCTCATCATCCTGGAAGATGACGACGTCGCCGACGACCACCGGCGCGTTACTCGTGCGACCACCGATCTTGGTACGAGCGAGGAACGCACCCGTATCGCCATCGAGCCAATGCACGTAACCCTCGAAATCGGCTACCGCGACGCGATTACCGACGAGCGCGGGTGCTGACAAGCGCCGCATCCGCAATCCGTCTTGTCGCCAGAGATCGACTCCGGTGCGACGACGCAGAGCGATGAGTTCGCCCGTAGCGCCCGATACCACGACGCGCTCTTCGTCTACGGCGAGACCGCGATGGCTCGAGATTTCGCGCGACCACCAGATCTGACCCGAATCGACCGCGAGCATGGCGACGCGCCCCTGGAATCCGGCGACGAACACGTCGGACCCCAATACTTTGACAGCCGAGTCGATGTCGACGAGCCGCTCGAGCTCGGTGCGGCCACGCGCCGGCGACACGAGTTGATCCCAAAAGATTTCACCGCGAGTCGTTTCGACGGAGATGACCCGGCCATTGTCGAAACCACAGAACGCGACGTTGCCGGTGATCACCGGGGCGGCCGTGCCGCGCAAGGTCAGTCGCGGAATTTGTTGATCTTCGCGCCACAGTTCGCGACCGGTTTCGACCGAAAGACCGAGCAGTCGTCCCGCTACCGTTCGGACGATGACCGTATCGGCGCCGACGGCCGGAGCCGCGAGCACTTCTCCGCCCACCTTCGCAGACCAGCGACGCGTCCCGGTCGCGGCATCGAGCGCGATGACATCGCCGTCGGCACTGCCGACCACCACGAGTGCGCCGCCTGCACCGGGGCCGCCCGACAGGGTCGCACCGGTCTTGGCACGCCAGCTGACTTTGCCACTTGCGAGTTCGAGCGCGACGACTTCGCCACCGCGGCCCGCCGCAAACACCTGATCGCCGGAGGCCGCAGGCGAGAGTCCGCCGCGCATGACTTCATCGCCTCCACCCAGCGACACGCTCCAGACGCGGTCGATGGAGAGAGATTCTTTGAAGTCGACGAGCTCGGCCGGTGGATCGATGTCCTTGTCCTTGTCGCATGCGACGAGCGCTGCGAGCAGCACCGCCGCGGCAACCAGTCGGGGCAGACGCGTTGATCGGGTGCTGCGTATCATGAGTGACTCCTTCACCGCCGCGTTCAAGGTTTGGCGGGCGCTTTCACGCCATCTGATTCGATATCCCAGATCTTGAGGCGCAAGCCTTCGAGATCGACGGTGGTCGGCTGCGCGCCGTCACCCCCTGCAGCAGCTTCGGCCTTGCGCCAGGCGGCCAGCGCCCCTGCGCGATCACCCTTGGCCAGCAAGGCATCGCCACGCACCTCGTCGAAGCGCGCTGCGAAACCACCCGGCTTGGCGCCGTCGAGGGTTTTGAGTGCCGCATCGGCCGTGTTCTGCGCGATCTGCACCCGCGCGAGTCGCACACGAGCCAGCAGTTGCAACTGCGGATCGTCGCTCCCCGTCATCACCCGCGTGAGTCGCTCGGCAGCCTTGCCGAGCTCGTTCGTGTCGACGTGAATACGCGCGCCGAGAAAATCGCCTTGATCGGCATAAGCCGATGAGCCGTATTCCTCACGAAGCTCGTCGATCGCCTTGATTGCAGCGACTCGGTCACCGCGCTCGAGCGTCTGCAGGATCTCGCTGAAGGCGACGCTCGCCTCGACGTGACGACGCTCGACGTATGCCTCGTACCAACGCCAGGCTGCGAGGGCGCCGAGACCGATGATGACGCCGGCGATGAGCCAGGGACCGTTCTCGCGCAACCAACGCTTGACGCGCTCCCACTGCTCTTCCTCATTGTAATAATCGTCGATCACGATCGTCTCTCCTGCTAAGAATTCTTTGAGCCATGGGCCGCCAGCCAATGGTTGACGGCGGATACTGCAACATCGATTTTCACTTCGGCGGGCTCGCCCGTGCCTTCACGCAGCGGCTTCAACTGAACCACACCCCGCGCGAGCTCGTCTTCACCGAGCACGAGCGCGAGCGGCGCTCCGCTGCGATCGGCTCGGCGGAACTGTGCCTTGAAATTGCCGCCGCCGAGATTGAGCTCGACGCGACGCCCCGTCGAAGCACGACGCAGTTCGTCGGCGACGCGCATTGCCACGCCAATCGACGACTCACCCTGCACCACGATATACACGTCCGCCGTCTGCGCCGCAGGGGCGGTACCCGCCTGCTCGATGAGCGCGACCACGCGCTCCACGCCCATGGCAAAGCCGATGGCGGGCGTCGCTTCGCCGCCGAGCTGGGTGATGAGTCCGTCGTAGCGTCCGCCCGAGCACACCGCATCCTGGGCGCCGAGCGCATCCGTGATCCACTCGAAGACGGTGCGCGAATAGTAGTCGAGGCCACGCACGAGTCGCGGGTTGACCTCGTACGCAATACCGAGCGAGTCGAGCATGCCGCGAAGCGCCTCGAAGTGCTGGCGGCTCTCGGCATCGAGGTGCTCGGGCAACAACGGCGCGCCGGCGATGATCGCCTGCATGTCGGGATTTTTGCTGTCGAGAATACGTAGCGGATTTCCCTCGAGCCGACGCTGACTATCGGCGTCGAGCTTCGCATGATGGCCGCGAAAATACGTCGTCAACGTCTCGCGATACGCCCGTCGAGACTCCGGCGTGCCGAGCGAATTGATTTGCAACTTCACGCGATCGATGCCGAGTCGGCGCCAGAACGATGCCGAGAGCGCGATGAGTTCGGCATCGATGTCCGGCCCTGCGAAACCGACCGCCTCGACGTCGATCTGATGAAACTGCCGAAAGCGTCCCTTCTGAGGCTTTTCGTGACGGAACATCGGTCCGATGCACCACACTTTGTGGCGCGCACCGCGCAACATGCCGTTCGAGATCATCGCGCGGACCATGCCCGCGGTCGCCTCGGGACGTAGGGTAAGGCGCTCGCCGCCTTTGTCCTCGAAGCTGTACATTTCTTTTTCGACGACGTCGGTGAACTCGCCGATTGCGCGCTTGAAGAGATCGGTCTGTTCGACGATCGGCACGCGCATCTCGTCGTACGCATGTGCACTCAGGATCTCGCGCGCCACGGACTCGAGCCACTGCCAGCGAGCGATCTCGCTGGGCAGCACGTCGTTCATGCCTTTGACGGGCTGAATGAGCGGTGTGCTCACGGGCTCTGCTCCGTCATAGGTTCGTTCGGCTTCGCGAAAGGCCGAAGATTGGCGGACGCGTCGACGGTGAAGTAGGCCGTCGAATTACGAATGAAGTTGGCGGGGATCGCGACCGGACGACCGGCCACCTGCAATGATGCGACGTCGGGACGACCGAGCAACACGCGCAGCGGACCCTGCCCTGCGGCTCTCGCCTGCCCCCCTCGATTGACGTTGTCGAAATACAGTTTTCGGCCAGCCGAGTCGTAAATCTCGACCCAGCAATCCGCGCGCGCATCGATGGCGATCACGACACGTCCCGGGACGGCGGAAGACGAACTGGCGACGACCGGAGCGACGACCGGAGCGGCAATCGGCGGCGATGCTGCGAAGCTCGGACTATTCGTAAGACTCGGCGGATCGACAGGGCTTGTGACGACGGGAACGTCGGACGCTGGCGGAACGTTTTCTGCTGCGGTAACGCTGGACACCTCCGGCGCGCTCATCGCCACGGGCTGCTGCGCCGCCGCGTTCGGTTGAGCCGCGGGCTCCGACACACCGGCACCCTGAAGAATCCACCAGGCCGCCACGGCGATCACGACAGCGGCTGCGACGATGCCGAGTCGACGCGCCCAAGCTTGAGAACTGACGGCAGGCATCGGTGTGCGCGGCACCTTGGTGAGGTCCGGCGCTGCGAGCGTCGCGCCTTGCGCAGCCCAATCGGCCATGAGCTCTGCAGTCGGCGCTCCAACGAGATCGGCATACCGACGTAGGTGACCTTGAACGAATACGCGCGCCCCGATCTCGGCGAATCGATCAGCCTCAAGCGACACGATGATCGACTCGTCGCAATGCAGTCGAGCCGCCGCAGTCGTCGTCGTGAGACCCATGGCCTCGCGACAGCGCGTCAATCTTTGACCGATGGATTCGCTGGTCATGACGCCATGGCTCCAGCGAGTTTGTCACCGAGACGAATGCGCGTGCGGTCGTTGACTCGGCCCGCGAGTTGCCCGCAGGCCGCATCGATGTCATCGCCACGGGTGCGCCGAATGGTCGCGAGCACACCGCGTTGGATGAGCTCGTCACGGAAGCGCGTGATCACCGGCATCGGCGAACGACGATAGTCGGTGCCCGGGAACGGGTTGAACGGAATGAGGTTGAGCTTGGCAGGCTTGCCCTTGAGTAGCCGCGCGAGTGCACGCGCATGCTCGAGTTGATCGTTCACGCCATCGAGCATGACGTATTCAAAGGTTACGCTGCGGCCGTTCTGCTCATCGATGTAATGCCAACAGGCGTCGAGCAGTTCGGCGATCGGGTGCTTGCGATTGATCGGCACGAGCTCGTTGCGCAGTGCATCGTCGGGCGCATGCAGCGACACCGCGAGCGCGCAGTTCACTTCTTCGGCGAGCTTGTACATGAGCGGCACGAGGCCGGAGGTCGAGAGCGTGACGCGTCGACGAGAAATATCGAAACCGAGATCATCGAGCAAAATGCGGATGGCCGGCACCACGTTGCGGAAATTCGCGAGTGGTTCGCCCATGCCCATGAACACGACGTTCGTGATGCGCCGCTCGCCGCCCGGCTCGAAGCCGAGTTCACGGTTGGCGAGCCACACTTGGCCGACGATTTCGGCGGTAGTGAGGTTGCGATTGAATCCCTGCTGCGCCGTCGAGCAGAACGAGCAGTCGAGCGCACAACCCACCTGCGACGAAATGCAAAGCGTGCCGCGATCGATCTCCGGGATGAACACCATCTCGAAGGCCTGCGTGCTATCGGCGCGCAGCAACCACTTGCGGGTGCCATCGGCAGAATCGTGGCGCGAGACGATCTCGGGCGTGCGCACCTCAGCCACTTCGCTGAGCTGCGCGCGGAAGTCTCGCGCGAGATCGGTCATGGCGGCGAAGTCGCCCTCGCAGCGCTTGTAGAGCCAACTCATCAGCTGACGCGCTCGAAACGGTTTATTGCCGAGCGCAGTGACGAACGCCTCGAGCTCGGGCTTTTCGAGCCCGAGGAGGTTGGTTCGTACTGCGGCGGCTTCAGTCATGACGAGTGCGTCAGCGGCGTGAGGCGATCAGCCGCGCGGGCAGATCTCGATGCCACGGAAGAAATACGCGATTTCTTGGGCGGCGGTCTCGGGACCGTCGGAGCCGTGAACCGTGTTCGCCTCGATGCTCTCGGCAAGGTCGGCGCGGATCGTGCCCGGCGCGGCCTTCTTCGGATCGGTGGCGCCCATGATCTCGCGGTTCTTGGCGATGGCGTTCTCGCCCTCGAGCACCTGCAACATCACGGGACCCGAGGTCATGTACTTGACCAGGTCTTTGAAAAACGGACGCTCGCGGTGTACCGCGTAGAAGCCCTCGGCCTCGACCTGCGAGAGGTGGACCATACGGGCGGCGACGACGCGCAGACCCGCCTGCTCGAAGCGGCGATAGACCTCGCCGACGAGGTTACGGGCTACGCCATCCGGTTTGACGATCGAAAAAGTGCGCTCCAGCGCCATGGGACAGTTCCTTGTAAAAGTGAATGGGAAACGGGCAATCGCGTAGTTTACCCGCGCGATACCCCTGTCGGCAACGCGAAAACGCGCGCAAGTGACTGGTCTGGAAGGGTTTTTTAGACGTTGAAGCTTTCTCCGCAACCACATTCGCCCTTGGTGTTGGGGTTGCGGAACTTGAAGGCCTCGTTCAGGCCCTGCTTCACGAAGTCGACTTCGGTGCCGTCGATGTACGGCAGGCTGTCTCGATCGACGAACACTTTGACGCCCTGGTCTTCGAAGACGATGTCAGCCGGCGTGGTCTCGTCGGCGTAATTGATGACGTAGGCGAACCCCGAACAACCGGTTTTGCGGACGCCGAGACGCAGGCCGATACCCTGCCCTCGTGTTCCGAGAAAGCTGCGGACCCTATCTGCCGCTGCGGCTGTCAATGAAATCGCCATGGTCTCCTCGCTATGAGTGCTGCCATTGTAATGCGCGGATCAGGGTTCGCCAGCGGCTTTGATTGCCGCCGCCAACGCATCTTCGACTCGAAAGAGCCTGCCAAGTTTCTCGGTCGGGAGATTAAACCGGCGAGCCCAATCCCTGGGGCCTTCGAGGGTCGGCCTCGCCGCAGGTCGCCCCACGAGCTGGCGTTTCAGCCCATCGAGCACCGCCCAGACGCCGGGGCAAGTGGCCGCCTTGAACTCGACCGCCGAGATGTTTTGCTCGTCATCAAGACGAACGAAGCAGCGAATCCGCGCGCCCTCGCGAAGGCTTCCCGCTTCGCCCATCCCCCAGCCCTCGCCCGCTGGCGCGCCCGGGGCATCTTGGCTGTGCAATCTCGCGATCGCCTCGCGAACTGCCGCCGAGGCATGTGTCGCCTCGGTCTCGGTATTGAATCGGCCAAACGCGACGCGAAGCGTCGACTGAGCGAGCTCGGTCGGTACCCCTTGCGCGCGCAAGACGTAGGACGGTTCGCCGCTCGCCGAATCGCACGCCGCACCACTTGAGACGGCGATCGTGGGCAGCGCGGCGATCAGACTTTCACCCTCGACCCCTTCGATGCTGAGCGAGACGAGTCCCGGCAAACGATGGACGGGATGATCGTTCCAGCGCAGACCCGCCAGGTCGGCGAGACCAGATCGAAACCGCGACGCGAGCGCCTCGACATGACGCGCGTCGGACTCGCGTTGCTCGCGCACTCGCGCCGCTGCCCGACCGAAGCCGATGATCTGGTGGGTGGCGAGCGTTCCGGGCCGGAGCCCCCGCTCGTGGCCACCGCCCCACATGAGCGGCTCGACCCACGGCCGAACTCGCGGCGACACCCACAGCGCGCCGATGCCCTTGGGGCCGTAAAGCTTGTGCGCGGAGATCGACAACAGATCGACGCCGAGCGATTCGACATCGATGGGGAGTCGACCCGCCGATTGCGCCGCATCGCAGTGCAGAAAAACATCGCGTGCTCGGCAGACCGCCGCAATCGCGGCGATGTCCTGCACGACGCCCGTCTCGTTGTTCGCGTGCATGATCGACACCAACTGCGTGTCGGGGCGCAGCGCTACCGCGACCGTTACAGGATCGACGCGACCGTCGCGCTCGGGCTCGAGCTCACTCACCTGCCAGCCTCGTTTTCCGAGTTGGCGTATCGGATCGAGCACCGCCTTGTGTTCGGTGCGTGAGGTCACGAGATGACGACCGCGATCGGCACGACCGCGCGCGATACCCAAAATCGCGAGGTTGTCGGACTCGGTCGCACCCGAGGTGAAGATGATGTCCTCTACTCGGGCGCCGATGAGCGCTGCCACTTCAGCGCGCGCCGCCTCGATGGCGCTTGCCGCGTCACGCCCGTAGGCATGCGTGCCCGACGAAGGATTGCCAAGGCCGAGATCGCCCTTGATGACCTCGGACATGACCTCTGCCACCGCAGGGTCGATCGGGGTCGTCGAGGCATGATCGAGAAAGATCGGCTTCACGAGCCTGACTTTCCGGAGGTCGAATTATTTGATCGCGCACCGGCCGGGCGTCGTCGACCCTGAATCGCCGTGAAAATGCCTCGCAAAATGTTCGCTTCGTTCTGATCGAGTTCGGCGCGGTTGATGAACCGACGGATGCGCTCCATCAGACGCGTGCCGCTCGTGGTGCGATCACGGAAGCCCACCTCTTCGAGCACGTCTTCTAAATGCGCGTAGAGACGCTCCATCTCCTCGCCCGTCGCGAGCGGGATGGGCCCGGGTGCCGACACATGCTGCGCGCCGCGGGCACGATAGATTTCGTAGGTGACGAGCTGCGTCGCCATGGCGAGATTGAGCGAGGAGTATTCGGGGTTCGCCGGAATCCGCAGCAGAAGATGCGCGAGCGAGAGCTCTTCGTTCGTGAGGCCCGTGCGCTCATTGCCGAAGAGCAATGCGACCGGCCCACGAAGACTCTCGGCAACGATACGCTGCGCGCCATCGCGTACATCGAGGACGCGGATATTTTGATCGCGATCTCGGGCGGTGGTGGCCACGATGAATCCGCAATCGGCGATGCCGTCTTCGAGTCGATCGACGATCACGGCCTTCTCGAGCACGTCGGTCGCACCGGAGGCTCGGGCACTCGCCTCGGAATGCGGGAACTCCTTGGGACGCACGAGCACGAGCTTCTCGAGACCCATGTTCTTCATGGCGCGCGCGACCGCGCCGATGTTCCCCGGATGGGAGGTCTCGACTAGAACCACTCGTATGTCGGCGGCGACGATCATGCGCGTGGTATTCTAGCGGCCTTTTCCGACGCTCTTTGCCAACATGCAGCCACTTCTCAACATAGCCGTGCGTGCCGCGCGTCGTGCGGCGGATCTCATCGTCCGCAGCCTCAATCGGCTCGATTCCCTCGAGGTGTCGAGCAAAGGCCGCAACGACTACGTCACCGAGGTCGACCGGGCGGCCGAGGCCGAGATCATCGCCACCATCCGTCGCTCCTATCCGGATCATGCCTTCCTCGGCGAAGAGAGCGGCCAGATCGGCTCGGGGCCCGTGGAGTGGATCATCGACCCGCTCGACGGCACCACCAATTTCATCCACGGCATGCCGCATTTCTGTGTCTCGATCGGCGCCCGCATTCGCGGACGTATCGACCACGGTGTCGTCTACGACCCGATGCGACAAGAAATCTTCACCGCCTCGCGAGGCGATGGCGCCCATCTCGAAAATCGACGCATCCGCGTGAGCTCGCAACGGGGACTCGAAGGCGCCCTCATCGGCACCGGCTTCCCCTATCGCGCCAACACCGAATACCTCGACACCTACCTCGCGATGCTCAAAGACGTCATGCTGAACACCGCCGGCGTTCGCCGCCCCGGGTCGGCAGCGCTCGATCTCGCCTATGTCGCGGCAGGTCGCACGGATGGATTCTTTGAAATCGGTCTCGGCCCCTGGGACACGGCGGCCGGATCACTGATCGTCGAAGAGGCCGGTGGCCGCGTCGGCACGCTCTCGGGCGGAGAATTCAAGCACGGCGGCAACATCGTCGCGGCGTCACCCAAAGTCTACGATGCGATGCTCGCCTTGCTCGCGCCACATCTCACGCCTAGCTTGCGCGAAGACTAAGGCACGATCGTCGTAAACAAATAGACGGCGAAAATCACGAGGTGCACGGTGCCCTGCAGGATGGTCGTCCTGCCGGTACTGAACGACTGCGTGCACACGAGCAGCGACAAGAACAGCAAGACGATTTCGCGGTTGCCGAGCCCAAGGTCGAGCGTCCAGCCCATCGCGATCGAGATCACGGCCAAGGTCGGGATGGTGAGGCCGATGGAGGCCAGCGCCGAACCGAGCGCGAGATTCATGCTGGTCTGCAATTTATTGGCACGCGCAGCACGAAAGGCCGCAAGACTCTCAGGCAGCAGCACGATCGCCGCAATGAACACACCGGCCGCCGCCACCGGCGCACCGATCACGACGGCTAATTCGGTAAGGCCCGGCGCAAGCGTCTTGGCGAGCAGCACGACGGCGACGAGCGCGATCACGAGCAGCAAGAAGGTGAAACCGAGCGGTGCGCGCTCGACGTGCTCGACGGGCTGACCACTTGCAGCGACAGCTTCGTTCTCCGCCAAGATCTTTTCGTGGATTTCATCCAGGAAGTAATCGCGGTGACGGACCGTCTGCACGAACACGAACGCCCCGTAGAGCACGAGCGAAACAAAACCGACGAAGGCCAGTTGTAGCGGAGAGTACGCGCCGCCCGATGCCGAAACCGTGAAGTTGGGCAGCACGAGCGTGAGCACAGCGAGTGCACTCAAGGTGGCGAGCGCTGCGCTCACCCCGCGACGGGTGAAGGTCTGCTCACCGTGCTGCCAAGCTCCCGCGAGCATGCACAAGCCCACCATGCCCGTGATGATGATCATCACGGCAGCGAATACGGTGTCACGGACGATGGTCGGTACCGGAGTCTCCGTGCTCAACATCAATGAAATGATCAGCGCCACCTCGATGATGGTGACGGCGACGGCGAGAACCAAGGTACCGTAGGGCTCGCCCACCCGCTCAGCGATGACTTCGGCGTGATAGACCGCGGCAAGCACCGTCACGACCAGAGCTGGGATGACGAGAGCGATGTCGAGCGTCGCGGGCAGCAGGCCACCAAAAACCCCGAGCATCAGCGCGAGGATCGGCGCCCAGGTTTGCCAACGCTTCAAAATTTCGTGCTTCACGAGGGCAGCACCTCCCGCATGCCGATCGCTGACACTACTCTCCCGAACCTTTGCGCTCGAGCGCATCAACCACCGCGGTCGTGGCCATATCGGCCCCGACATTCACGACGGTACGGGTCATGTCGAGCAACCGATCGGCGCCGAGCACGATGCCGATCCCCTCGGGAGGAATGCCGAAAGTGATCAATAATCCCGCGATGATCGGCAGTGATCCGCCCGGAATACCGGCCGCAGCGACGGCGCCGAGGACAGCGAGCAACAAGAGCGTGAGCTGCTCGCCGAAACCGAGCGAGATACCGAAAACCTGGGCCACGAAGAGCACGACGCAGCCCTCGTAGAGCGCCGTGCCGGCCATGTTCATGGTGGTACCGAGCGGCAATACGAAGCCGGCGGTCGTCGGCTTGATGCCAAGATCATCGCGCGCGGAAGCCAATGCGGCCGGCAACGTGGCGCTGCTCGAACTCGTCGAGAAAGCAGTGACCAAAACAGGACGGATGGTGCGCCAGAACTCGAGCGGGCCATAACGCGAAAACAACTTGAGCCAGAGAGACATGGTGCCGAACAAGTGCAGCAGCATGACGACGAGACAGCCGATGACGAACACGCCGAGCGCCACGAGGATGTCCCAGCCGATCTTGACGACGACGCTGTAGATCATCGCCGGCACTGCGATGGGCGCGAGCCTGAGCGCGAATCGCACGATCCCGGTCATGAGTTCGGTGACGAGCTCGAGTCCCGACTGCAATTGCTGGCGACGACTCGACTGCATTTGCAGGGCTGCAGCGCCGAGAAGAATGGCAAAAAGAATGAGCGGCAAAACCTCGCCGAGCATCGCACGGTCATGCCCCGTGATCGCACCGAGCAAATTACGCGGCATGAACATGTCGACGACGGTCTGGAAACTCATGTCCGGCTGCGCCGACTGCTTCTCGATGAGCTTGCCCGACGCCGTGCCGTATTCCTCGATCAATCGCGCCTTGGTGTCCGCGTCCACCGCGCCACCCGGCTGCACGACGTTCATCATGGCGAGCCCGAGGACGCAGGCGATGGACATGTTCGCGAAGAACAGCGTGAAAGTGCGGACGGACAGCGGCCCGAGACGCGTGAGCTCGCCGAGTTGTGCCACACCCGCTGCGAGTGAGGCGAAGACGAGCGGCATGACGACGAAGAACAGCATGCGCAGGAAGATTTGTCCGATCGGGTCGAACACCTGCGTCGAGACGCTGCGCGCGCCCTCGAGCAGCTCCGGGAAGGGATCTCCGAGAAACAGCGTCAGCGCTCCTGCCGCGGCCCCGATGACGAGGCCGAGCAGGATGCGATTGGCGAGCTTGCTATCAGACTCCGCCATGCCGACCGCGGATCAGCCGCGCGACTTCGCGAGCGGGCTCTTCCAGAACCCGTAAGCGAAGTAGAGCGCGAGACCCACGAGCGACCAGAGCAGGAACGTGAGCTGGGTCGACGGTGGCAGCGAGAAGAAGAGGAAGCCGCAACCGAGCAGCGACAGCGGGCCGACGACCCAAACCGCCGGCGTCGTAAACGGACGCGGACGATTGGGCTCACGCACCCGCAGCACGAGCACACCGATGGACACGGCGAGGAACGCGAAGAGCGTGCCGCTGTTGGCGATATCCGCCAACACCCCGACGGGGAAGAACGAGGCGAAGATCGTCACCGCCACGCCCGTGATCAGGGTGACCACATACGGCGTGTTGAACTTCGGATGAACTTTGGTGAGGGTGTCGGCACCCGGCAGCAGCCCGTCACGCGCCATCACGAAGAAAATACGCGTCTGACCGAAGAGCATCATGAGGATGACCGAGGGCAGCGCGAGGAAGGCCGCAAGACCGATCAGCTGCGACACTTTGTCCCAACCGAGGAGATCGAGCACGAAGGCGAGCGGCTCGCCACTGCACGCCAGCGCCTGCGCATTTTGCGGAAGGGCGCAGATGGTGGCGAACTCGGCGCTGCCCGGCGGCACCGCTACGCCGGCCGCATTCACCACGGGCTGGGCGCCGACGGAGCCGATCACACCGGCGGCCACGACGAGATAAAACACCGTGCAGATCGCGAGGCTACCGATGAGCCCGATCGGAATGTTGCGCTGGGGATTGGTGGTTTCTTCGGCGGCCGTAGAAACCGCGTCGAAGCCGACATAGGCAAAGAAAATCGAGGCCGCGGCACCAGCGATACCGAGTCCCGTGGCATCCCAGAAGCCGTTGGGCGCAAAGGGCTCGAAGTTGTCACCCGAGATGGCAGGCACCGCGAGTGCGACGAAAATCGTGAGCGCGGCGACCTTGATGGTGACCAGGAACGCATTGACGGTCGCGCTCTCTCGCGTGCCGATCGTGAGCAAGGCCGTGACCAGCAAGGCAATGGTGGCAGCCGGGACGTTCATGATGCCGCCCGCGAACGGACCCTTGGTGAACTGATCTGGGATATCGATGCCGATACTCCGCTCCATCAGTCCGACGAAATAATTGGACCATCCCACCGAAACAGCGCTTGCTGCGACGGCGTACTCGAGCACGAGGGCCCAACCGACGATCCAGGCGATCATTTCGCCCATGACCGCGTACGAGTAGGTGTAGGCAGAACCGGATACCGGGACCATCGAGGCGAGCTCTGCGTAGCAGAGCGCGGCGACCGCGCAAACGAACCCGGCGATGATGAACGAGAGCATCATGCCCGGGCCGGCTTTCTGTGCAGCCTCTGCCGTAAGCACGAAGATGCCGGTACCAATGATGGCGCCGACGCCCATCATGGTGAGTTGGAAAGCGCCGAGAGAGCGTTTCAGGCTCTTGCGCTCGGCGTTGGCCAAAATATCGTCGAGCGGTTTGATTCGCAGGTTCATGAAAGATCCCCCTCAGGCTGTATCGCCTGATACTGATTCGGCCGATTGTAGGGGGGCGGACCGCCCGACCGCTACTGTCGGGCGACTCTCATAGGGAACTGCAGGTCCTGCCCCAGATCAGGGCAGATCGTCGATCGCCAGCTTCTTGCGGGTCGGGAACAAGCTTTCTGCCGTCAAGCCGCAGTCGAACGCGACGGCCGAGGCGATGTAGATCGAGGAATAGGTGCCCACCAAAATGCCCACGATCAGAGCCGCCGAGAACGGCTGCAACACCGGCCCACCGAGCAGTAACAGGACGACGACCACGATCAAGGTGGTCAACGACGTCATGATCGTTCGCGAGAGGGTCTGATTGACCGACTGGTTGAGGACCTCGTCAGGGGCGAGACGCTTGTTGGACTCGAAACGCTCACGAATACGATCGAACACCACCACCGTGTCGTTGAGCGAGTAGCCGATGACGGCGAGCAGCGCGGCGATGACCGACAAGTCGAACACGATGCCCGTCACGGCAAAGAAACCGAGCACGATGATGGGGTCGTGGATGGCCGCGAAAATCGCGCCCGCCGACAACTGCCAGGCGTGGAAGCGGACGAATACGTAGATGAAGATCAGGATCAGCGTCGAGATCAGCGCGACGGCGGCCGAGTTCCTGAGCTCGGCGCCCACCTGAGGGCCCACGACATCGAGCCGACTGACCGTGACGCTGGGATCCGCCGCCTTGAGCACGCTCTCGATTTCACTGCGAACTTGATCCGCTGTTTGACCTTCGGGAGGCGGCAGACGAATCGCGACGTCGCGCGAGGAGCCAAAATTTTGAACCTGAACGTCTTTGAAGCCCGCCTGCTCGAGGCCAGCTCGCAAGGCATCGGGTTTTGCTTCGGTGGTGAACTTCGCCTCGACGGTGATGCCGCCCGTGAAGTCGACGCCGAGATTGAGTCCCTTGGTCAGCAATACCGCGATGGATATCACGAAAAGCACCGCGGAAACGGCGTACCACAACTTCCGTACGCTCATGAACGAGATGCGGCTGTTGCCCTTGAAGAATTCCATGATCGAGTGCTCCTGAAGACGCGGCGTCAGATCGGCAACTTTTCGGGTCGGCGCGCACCGCCGTACATCAGCGTGAGTAGCGCACGACTGCCGAGCAGCGACGTGAACATCGAGGTGAGAATGCCGAGCGAGAGCACCACCGCAAATCCGCGGATGGGGCCCGTTCCGAACGCCCACAGCACGACACCGGCGATGAGGGTCGTGATGTTGGAGTCGGCAATCGCCGAGAACGCCTTCTCGAAGCCTTTGGCGATGGCAGTCTGAGGTGTGACGCCGTTGCGAAGCTCTTCACGAATACGTTCGTAGATGAGCACGTTGGCGTCGACCGCCATGCCGACCGTCAGCACGATGCCTGCGATGCCGGGTAGCGACAACGCCGCCTTGAACATGGTGAGCAAGGCGGTGAGCAACACGACGTTCGTGAGCAATACGATATTGGCGACGAGCCCGAATACTTTGTAGTAAGCGAGCATGAACACGAACAGCAGCGCCATGCCGAGCACGAGTGCCGTGACGCCCTTCTCGATGTTTTCCTTGCCGAGCCCCGGACCCACCACGCGCTCTTCGATCACGAAAATGGGTGCCGCGAGTGCGCCTGCACGAAGGAGCAAAGCCAACTCACGCGCTTCGTTTACGGCGAGACCCGTGATCCGGAAGCTGTTGGAGAAAACGCCCTGGATCGTCGCCTGATTGATGACCTTCTCTTCCTTGATGTCGCGCTGGATCTTCTGGCCACCGACCTCGACGTTTTCACGACGCTGCTCGATGAACACCACGGCCATCGGCTTGCCGAGATTGGTGCGCGTGGTACGAAGCATCTCCTCGCCGCCCGAGGCGTCTAGCTTCACCGACACGCCAGGGCCCTGCTCGGTCGCCGCCGTCGTGGCATCGACGAGTTGATCGCCGGTGACGATGATGTCGCGCTTCAGCAGAACCGGCTGCCCTTCGCGCGACTCGTAGAGCTTGGAGCCGAACGGCGCACGACCACGCTGTACGGCCTCGGATACGCTGTTCTGGATGTCGACGAGTCGGAACTCGAGCGTCGCCACCTTGCCGAGAATATCTTTGACCTCGGCGGAGTTCTGTACACCCGGCAGCTGCACGGCGATGCGATCGATGCCCTGGCGTTGCACGACAGGCTCGGACACCCCGAGCTCGTTCACGCGGTTGCGGATAGTGGTGAGGTTCTGCGAGATCGCGTAATCCTGACGCTCCTTGATCTGCGCATCGGTCAAGAGCACCTGAAGCACCGGGCCCGAGGCGCCCGAAATCGAGGACACCGTCAGATCAGGCAGCACACGACGAACGGCGGCACGGGCCGCGGCGTCGTCTGCACCTTCGGGCAAGAGCACGCGAATGCCATTCGGCTTGGCCGTGCCTTCGGTCACCTGCACCACGTCGACGAAGGCGACCTTGTCTTGGCCGAGCGCACGTCGCAGGTCTTGCTCATAGACCTCGAGCAGCTGCGCCACGGCGCCGTCGACATCGACTTGATAAAGCAGATAGAGACCGCCACGCAGATCGAGGCCGAGCGGCATGGGTCGCAGACCGATACCGCGCAGCCAATCGGGGGCTCGTGAGGCGAACGACAGCGCCGTCACGTAATCGCGCGAGAAGTTTTCGTTGACGAGATCGCGCGCTTTCAACTGCTCCGGTACGGCATCGAAGTGCAGCATGAGCCGACCTTGGTCGACATAGCTGCGCGAGACCACCACGCCCTTGCCCCGCAGATACTCCTCGACCTCTTGCTGCCCGCTCGCCTCGACGGCACTACGGTCTTTGCGCGCGACCTGCAGCGCCGCGTCCTCACCAAAAACGTTGGGTAGCGCGAACACCGCCGCAACAACAAGGACGAGGGCAACGAGCGCGTATTTCCAGCGGGCGAACTCGAGCATGGATCAGCCCTTGAGCGTGCCCTTGGGCACGAGCGAGCTGACCTGGAACTTTTGAACCTTGATGCGGACGCCTTCGGCGATCTCGAGGGTCACGAAACCCTCCTGCACCTCGGTGACCTTGCCGACGATACCGCCCGCGGTCACCACCTCGTCACCCGAGGAAAGCTTGCCGAGCATCGCTGAATGCTCCTTGGCCTTCTTCTGCTGGGGACGAATGAGCAGGAAATAAAAAATGACGATGAAGAGCACCATCATGAGCAAGGGTGCGAGCTGTCCGCCGGGGGCGGCGCCGCCGGCCTGGGCATAGGCCTCGGGGATCAGTCCGTTCATGGGATCGGGTCCTCGGGTAGATAGGTGGGGCAGAAAAAGGCCGCGAATTATGCCACAGCCCTCCGCAGGGCCAAGAAATCGTCGGCGAAGGCCTGCAGCCGGCCCGCCTCGATGGCCTCGCGAAGCCGACGCATCAGGTCGAGATAAAAATGGAGGTTGTGGATGGTGTTGAGCCGCGAGCCCAGAATCTCGTTGCAGCGGTCGAGATGGCGCAGATAGGCCCGGGAGTAGTTGCGGCAGGTGTAGCAGCCACAGCTCGGGTCGATCGGCTGGGGATCGCGCTGGTGGGCGGCATTGCGGATGTTGATGACTCCGGTCGAGGTGAACAGGTGTCCGTTGCGGGCATGCCGGGTCGGCATGACGCAGTCGAACATGTCGATGCCCCTCATCACGGCGGCGACGATGTCCTCGGGTCGCCCCACGCCCATGAGATACCGCGGTCGGTCCACAGGCATGCGCGGCATCAAATGTTCGAGTACCCGCAGACGTTCGGGCTCGGGCTCTCCGACGGCCAAGCCACCGACGGCCAGCCCCGGCAGATCGAGCTCCAGCAACTGTGACAACGACTCGCTGCGAAGGTCCTCGTACATGCCGCCCTGCACGATGCCGAAAAGATTGCCAGGCGCCGCGTCGCGCGAGCCATCGCGGTAGTAGTGCGTGGTGCAGCGCTTCGCCCAGCGCATCGAGCGCTCCATCGAGGCGCGCGCCTGCTCGTGGGTCGCGGGCCACGCGGTGCAATCGTCGAACATCATCGCGATGTCCGAGCCGAGCGCACGCTGAACGTCCATCGAATCTTCAGGCGTCAGTCGTACTTCACTGCCGTCGATCGGTGATCGGAACTTCACGCCCTCCTCGGTGATCTTGCGCAACTTCGCGAGACTGAACACCTGGAAACCACCCGAGTCCGTGAGTATGGGCCTCGACCAATGCATGAAGCGATGGAGACCACCGAGCTCGGCGATGATCTCGTGACCGGGACGCAGCATCAGATGGAAGGTGTTGCCCAGGATGATCTCGGCGCCGAGGCCTTCGAGCTCCTCGGGCGTCATCGCCTTCACGGTGCCGTAGGTGCCGACCGGCATGAACGCCGGGGTTTCGATGGTGCCGCGACGGGTATGCACGCGACCGCGACGAGCCGCGCCATCGGTGGCGAGCAATTCGTAACGCAGGCTCATGCGCCCGTCCTGCCAGTGATGAACATCGCGTCACCGTAACTGAAAAATCGATATCGCTGCAGGACGGCATGCGCGTAGGCCGAAAGCGCGGTCTCACGACCGGCGAATGCACTGACCAACATGAGCAGCGTGGAGCGCGGCAAATGAAAGTTCGTCAGCAGCGCATCGACCGCTCGCCATTTGAAACCCGGAGTGATGAAGATGCGCGTTTCGCCCACCCACGGAGCGAGCGCCCCATCGGAAGTGGACGAGCTCTTCGAAGTCAGGGCCGCCGACTCGAGCGCACGCACCACTGTCGTGCCGATGGCAATCACTCGCCGACCCGCAGCACGCGTGGCGTTGATCGCCTCGCAGGCTGCGGCCGGCACCTCGGCCCACTCGGCATGCATGACGTGATCCTCGATGCGCTCGCTGCGCAGTGGTTGGAAAGTGCCCGCACCCACGTGCAGCGTGAGGGTCGTGCGTCTAACGCCTTTTTCTTCGAGCGTCGCGAGCAAGGCCTCATCGAAATGCAAACTTGCCGTCGGTGCCGCCACTGCACCCGGCACCCGGGCGAGCACGCTTTGATATCGCTCGAGATCGTCGGCATCGGGCGTACGCTCGATATACGGCGGCAACGGCACCTCACCATGCGCGACAAAAAATTCCACGGCGGGAGCGGGCAAGCGCACCCTAAAAAGATCGTCTTCCCGCCCCTCGACGATGACCTCGCCGCCGGCCGTCAACACGGGCTGCCCGGGGCGCAGGGGCTTGCTGGCGCGCATGTGCAGCAACGCCCCGAAGCCGGCGAGCGGTCGCTCGAGCAGCATCTCGACCGCACCCCCACTCGGTTTTCGTCCATGCAGGCGCGCTGGAATCACTCGGGTGTCGTTGAAGACGAGCAGGTCGCCGGGCTGCACCCAGGCCGGAAAATCCCGGATCGACGCATCGACCACACCCGCGCCGCCACCCGTCCCAGAACCTGCTGACGGATCGAGAACGAGCAGGCGCGAGGCGGCCCGCTCGGGGAGCGGTCGCTGCGCAATGAGCTCGGGCGGGAGCTGGAAATCGAAATCGGAGGCCTGCACGCCGCGCATGTTAGGCAAGGCCGCGCGGGGTTTCACGTATACTTGCGACTTGGACGAGACGCCGGGATGGCGGAACTGGTAGACGCGCCGGACTCAAAATCCGGTTCTGGCGACAGAGTGTGGGTTCGATTCCCTCTCCCGGCACCACCGCTTAAAGAATGAAATATTGCAGCAACTGTGGCACCGCCGTCGTGGTGCGAGTCCCCGAGGGCGAGCACCTGCCGCGGCATGTGTGCCCGGCCTGTCACGTCGTCCATTACCAAAATCCGAAGATCGTTGTCGGCTGCGTGCCCGAAGACCCTTCGGGCAAGATTTTGCTGTGTCGGCGGGCGATCGAACCTCGGTTGGGGTACTGGACCTTCCCGGCCGGTTTCATGGAAAACAACGAAACCTTGCAGCAGGCCGCCGCCCGCGAGTCGTACGAAGAAGCGCTCGCCGACGTCGAGATCGGTTCGCTGCTCGCCATCGTCCACATTTTGCACGCCCATCAGGTGCACGTTTTTTTCAGGGCGCGCATGCGCTCGCAGCAATTCGGAGCGGGAGTCGAAAGCCTCGAGGCGCATCTCGTCGAAGAGCGCGACATCCCTTGGTCGGACATCGCTTTTCCTAGCACGGAATATGCGCTGCGGCGATATTTCGAGGACCGCGCCCAGGGCGTGGAAAATCATTACTTCACCGAGTTCGACCGCCGCACGGCGGAACTCGGCTTGTCAACGCCGGGTTAACGCGCCGCCAGACTCTGGCAGAGGCCGCCGCGCCGCGATAAAGTTCGTTGCAACGTGTTTCCGGGGTAACTCATGACCTTTGTCGTCACCGAAAACTGCATCAAGTGCAAATACATGGACTGCGTCGAGGTCTGCCCCGTCGATTGCTTCCACGAAGGCCCGAATTTCCTCGTCATCGATCCGGATGAGTGCATCGACTGCACACTCTGCGAACCGGAGTGTCCGGTCGAGGCCATTTACTCCGAAGACGAAGTGCCTGCCGACCAGCAGCAGTTCAAGGCGCTCAACGCAGAGCTTTCACGCAAGTGGCCGGTCATCACCGAAAAAGGCGAACCGCCGGCCGACGCCAAAGCGTGGGAAGGCAAGCCGGACAAATTCAAGTTGCTCGAGCGCTGATCGCGCTCAGCCTTTTGTCTCGAGTCGTTTGATCAGCATGTCGGGCGGAACGTAGCCCGGCAGCAAGTCGCCGTCCTCCGTCACGATGGCCGGCGTCCCTCTCAAGCCCACATCCCGTCCGAGATCGTAATCTTTGGCGACCGGGTTCGAGGCGCACTTCGGCGAGCCGATATTCTCGCCCTTCTTGGCGCGCGTCATGGCGTCGTTTCGGTTGGGCGAACACCAGACCGCCACAGCCTTGCCCCAAGACTCGGACTCCGGGCCCTCGCGCGGATAAAACAAATAGCGGACGCGAATGCCGAGCTGGTTGTAGCGAGCGATCTCCGAGTGCAACTTTCGGCAATATCCGCAATCGATGTCGGTGAAGACCGTCACCGTGTGTCGCGCGTTGCGCGGACCAAAGATCACCATCTGGTTTTCAGGAACTTTGCTGACAAGCGCCAGGCGTATTTCGCGCCGTCGCTTTTCACTGAGGTTGTCTTCGCTCGCGACATCGAAGAGATCGCCGGCGAGTGCAAATTTGCCGTCGGCGCTCACGTAAAGGATGTCGGCTCCGTTGGCGTACTCGAAGAGACCCGGCAAGGGTGAGGCGCGAAAATCTTCGGGGCGACTGCCTGGAAAGCGCTTGGCGATCTCGACGCGAGGATCAGCCGTCGCCGCTCGCTGCTGGGCGGAGCCCGTGAGCGGCAGCACCATGACGATTGCGAGGAGGGCGAGGAAACCGTTCTTGAATCCCACACTTTTCATGGGGACGAGTTTAGCAGAGCCCTCCCCTCGCTCCGTACCCGAGCACGCGCTGCGATTCACCCCCGGGGATGGTGCTCGGCATGCAGGCTTTTCATGCGCTCGCGGGCCACATGGGTGTAGATCTGGGTAGTGGAGAGGTCCGCGTGACCGAGCAGCATCTGCACGACTCGCAGATCCGCCCCGTGATTGAGCAGATGGGTGGCAAACGCATGGCGCAGCGTATGTGGCGAGAGCGGCTTGTCGATCCCGGCCGTTTGCGCATGCCGCTTGATCAGGTTCCAGAACGCCTGGCGCGTCATCGCCTCGCCTCGACGGGTCGGAAAAAGATGATCCGTACGGCGCTCGCCGAGGATGTCGCGCCTCGCTCCTTGCTCGAAACGCCGCAACCAATCGATGGCTTCGGCACCGAGAGGAACGAGGCGCTCTCGATTGCCCTTGCCCACCACCCGCACGACGCCTTGGTTGAGATTCACTTGCGCGTGACGCAGACCCACGAGCTCCGAGACCCGCAGCCCCGTGGCGTAGAGCAGCTCGAGCATGGTGCGATCGCGAAAGCCGAGGGGGTCGTCGATGCGCGGAGCGCCGAGCAGCGCCTCGACGTCACGTTCGCTCAAGGATTTCGGCAACGGTCTTCCGGTGCGAGGCATGGCGACCTCGGCGGTCGGATCATCGCGCCTCGCGCCGTCCCTCAGTTGCTGCCTGAAGAAACGGCGAAATGCCGACAACTGCCTCGCCGTCGAGCGGGGTCGTGCCCCGCCACTCACGCGTGCCGCAACAAAATCGAGCAAATCGGCTCGAGTCACGGCCTTGAGCGAGGAGCCGCGTCCCTCGAGCCAGTGCTGCAGGGCGAGCAAATCGGCGCGGTAGGCGGCGAGCGTGTTGGCCGCAAGGCCCCGCTCCATCCAGATCACGTCAAGAAAGCGCAGGATCGCCGGGTCGGGAACGACGACTGATTCCGTCTCGTTTCGTTGACTTTCCTTCACGACGAACACAAGGATACCGCGCCTCAAGATCCGACATACCCATGATCACCGACGCCCCGAGCTCACCCGCCCTGCCCAGAGAACGCCCTCTCGCCTTACTCGGCCGCGTGTTCTATGGCTCCTACACGTGGCTGGTATTCGTGCTGATCGCGCTCACGCTTTTGATGCTGCTGATCGTCGTGCCCGGCGTCCATCGACGTCGGCACATGGCGGGCGTTGCCTCGCGCCTCATCCTCGAGCTCTGCCGCGTGCCGCTGCTCGTGAAGGGTGTCGAAAATTTACCCTCCGGCCAGTGCGTCGTGGCGGCAAATCACGCGAGCTACATCGACGCCATCGTCGTCAAGGCCGTGCTTCCGGAACATTACGCCTATGTCGTCAAACGCGAGATGGCGACCGTACCGCTCGCGGGGTTGCTGTTGACTCGCCTCGGTAGTGAATTCGTCGAACGATTCAATCGGCACAAAGGCTCTCTCGATGCGAGGCGCGTACTGCGGACCGCGACGAGCGGGCAATCGTTGCTGTTTTTTCCGGAAGGTACGTTCGTCGGCGAGCAGGGACTGCTCAAATTCCACAGCGGCGCGTTCAAGAGCGCCGCGTATGCCGGGTGCCCGGTGGTGCCCTGCGTGATCCGCGGCACTCGCGAAATCCTGCCGAGCCCCAGATTTTTCCCGAAGCTGGGCGCCGTCGAGGTGGAGCTGCTTCCGTCCATCATCGTGCCGCCGGGTATCGAGCCCGAGGAGGCCGCGAGACTGCTGCGTGAGCGGACCCGGGCCGCGATCCTCGAGCGCCTCGGGGAACCCGACCGCGGCTGACCAACGGGGGATCACCGCGGCGACCTCGCGAATCCAGCGGCGACCCGGCGAATCGGGGGCGTTTTCCCCTACACTTGGCGGCCTTCCTCGTCTTAGTTCTCAAAAGGGTCCGCCATGTCCGAGTCCATCGTCCTGCTGTCTGCCCGCCGAACCCCGATCGGTGCTTTCCAAGGGGTGTTCGCCCAAACCACCGCGCCCTCGCTCGGCGCCGCTGCGCTCGCGGGCGCCGTGCAAGCCTCGGGGCTCGCTCCAGCCGACATCCAAGAAGTGATCATGGGCTGCGTGCTGCCCGCGGGCCTCGGTCAGGCACCTGCCCGCCAAGCCTCGATCGGCGCGGGCATCCCGAAGTCCGTGCCGACCACCACCATCAACAAAATGTGCGGCTCGGGCATGAAGGCCATCATGATGGCCATCGACCAGCTGCGCGCGGGCGAAGCCCAAGTCGTTGCTGCGGGCGGTCTCGAGTCGATGACCAATGCGCCCTACCTTCTGCCGAAGGCCCGCTCGGGTTATCGAATGGGTCATGGCGAGCTGCTCGATCACATGTTCACCGACGGTCTGCAAAGCCCGTGGGACGGCCAGATGATGGGGGCGTTCGCCGAGAACACCGCGGGTCGCTACGAGTTCTCGCGTGCCGACCAGGATGCGTTCGCCTCAACATCGGTCACGCGCGCCTTGGCTGCCGTCGAGAATGGCGCCTTCCTCGCCGAGATCACGCCCGTTACCGTCAAAGGCCGTAAGGGTGACACCGTGGTCGAGCGCGACGAGACGCCCTTCACCTGCGACCTGTCAAAGATTCCGCAACTGAAACCCGCCTTCCGCAAGGACGGCACGGTCACGGCAGCGAGTTCGTCTTCGATCTCCGACGGTGCGGCAGCGGTCGTACTCGCCACGGAGTCTTTCGCGAAGTCGCGCGGACTCAAGCCCCTCGCCCGTATTGTGGCGCAGGCGAGTCATGCGCAGGAGCCCGAGTGGTTCACCACGGCGCCGGTCGGCGCCATCCAGAAAGTGCTCGAGCGCTCGGGCTGGAAAGCCTCCGACGTCGACCTCTACGAGGTGAACGAAGCGTTTGCCGCGGTCGCGATGGCCGCTGCCAAAGATATCGGCATACCGTCCGAGAAACTCAACGTGCACGGCGGTGCTTGCGCGCTCGGTCACCCCGTCGGTGCGACCGGCGCTCGCATCATCGCCACGCTCGCCCACGCGCTCGTGCGTTACAACGGTCGTCGCGGCATCGCGGCGCTCTGTATCGGTGGTGGCGAAGCCACGGCCATCGCCATCGAAAGGATCTGACCATGAGCGAGGCGGTCGAACGCGATGTGATGGAGTACGACGTCCTGATCGTCGGGGGCGGCCCCGCCGGTCTCGCTTGCGCCGTGCGCCTCAAACAAGTGCGCCCCGAGCTCACGGTTTGCGTGCTCGAAAAAGCCTCCACGATCGGTGCGCATTCGCTCTCGGGCGCGGTGCTCGAGCCGGGCCCGCTCGATGCATTGCTGCCCGAATGGCGCAAGCAACCACCGGGCGTGTGCGTACCGGCGAAGCGCGACGAGTTTTCTTTGCTCACGCGCACGGGCCGCATTCGCTTGCCGACACCGCCGCAGCAACACAACGAAGGCAACTTCATCGTCTCGCTCGGTTTGCTCATGCCGCAGATCGCGGCGCAGGCCGAGAATCTCGGCGTCGACGTCTTCCCCGGGTTCGCCGCCGCCAAGCCCTTGTTCAACGAAGACGGCAGCGTTGCGGGCGTGCAGATCGGCGATATGGGTATCGAGAAGTCGGGGGAGATCGGTCCCAACTTCACGCCGGGCCCCGAGGTTCGTGCGCGCGTCACGGTGCTTGCCGAGGGCTGTCGCGGCAGCATCAGCAAGCAGCTGATCCAGCGTTACCGGCTCGATGCCGAGTGTGATCCGCAGACCTACGGTCTCGGCTTCAAAGAATTGTGGCAGCTGCCCGAAGGGCGCGTGGAACCGGGCCTCATCCAGCATTCGGTCGGCTGGCCGCTCGACTCCAAGACCTACGGCGGCAGCTTTCTCTATCACCTCGACAACAATCGGGTGTATGTCGGCTACGTGGTGGGTCTCGATTATCGCGATCCGCGCCTCAAACCTTTCGAGGCGTTCCAGCAGTTCAAACATCACCCGAGCATCAAGGCCTTGCTCGACGGCGGCGAGATCGTCGCAGCCGGCGCGCGCACCATCGCGGCGGGAGGCTGGCAGTCGCTGCCCAAACTCGACATGCCGGGCGCCCTGCTCATCGGCGACGCCGCGGGCACGCTCAACGTCGCCAAGATCAAGGGCATACACCAAGCGATTCGCTGCGGCATGCTCGCCGCCGAACACCTTGCCGAACACGATTGCGCCACGACCGGATTCGACGCGCACTTTCGCGCCTCGGAAGGCGGCCTCGAGCTCAAGTCGGTTCGCAACATCAAGCCGGGCTTCAAGCGCGGGCTGTGGTTCGCCATGGCCAACGGAGCACTCGAAACCCTCACCGGGGGTCGCACACCCTGGACCTTGCGCAACACGGCCGCCTACGCCGAGACGCAGCGACTCGACGAATTCGACTCGCCCGATCGCGGCTGGGTCGAGCGCACTCTCGCCCCGCGCGACCGACTCGCGTCGGTGTTCTACGCCAACAACTCGCACGAAGAAAACCAGCCGATCCATCTCAAGGTGCGCGATCCGAACATCTGCGTCACACGCTGTGCGCAGGAGTACGGCAATCCGTGTCAGAACTTCTGCCCTGCCAACGTCTATGAAATGGTGGACGACGGAGCGGGCGGAAAGCGCTTGCAGATCAACTCGGCCAACTGCGTGCATTGCAAAGCCTGCGACATCAAGGACCCGTACCAGATCATCGACTGGACGACGCCCGAGGGCGGCTCGGGACCGATCTACCAGTCGCTCTGACGCTCGATCCCTCGCGCCGCCGCGGCCTCGCACCGACCATGCCCGAAAACGTCTTGTGGACCCCCGGTAAGGCGCGACGCGAGGACGCGAACCTCACGCGCTTCGTCGAATGTCTTGCGGCGCGACGCGGTCTGAAGTTCGACGACTATGCGTCGCTGCATCGCTGGACGATCGAGCGCCCCGACGCCTTCTGGTTCGAACTCGCCCACTTCACCGACGTACGCGCGGAGTGGGCGGATGCGCCGGTGCTCGTCGATGGCGAGAAGATGCCAGGCGCACGCTGGTTCCCGGGCGCTCGACTCAACTTTGCCGAAAACCTGCTGCGCTTCCACGACGACCATCCGGCGCTGCTCGCCACCAACGAACGAGGACAGCGCCGAACGTTGTCCTACAAACAACTCAATGCCGAGGTGGGTCGTATCGCGGCGGGACTGCGCGACGCCGGAGTGAAGCCAGGCGATCGCGTCGCGGCTTTCATGCCGAACCTGCCCGAGACCGTCATCGCCATGCTGGCTGCAACGAGCCTCGGAGCCACATGGTCCTCGTGTTCGCCGGACTTCGGCATCGCCGGCGTGCTCGATCGATTCGGGCAGATCGCGCCGAAAGTCTTGATCACGGCCGATGGCTATTTTTACGCCGGCAAGACCATAGATTCTTTGAGTCCGATCGGGCGCGTGCTCGCCGAACTCCCCTCCGTCACCACGGTAGTGGTCGTCCCTTATGTTTCGAACGCACCGGATTGCTCGCGCCTGTCTGCGTCGAAGGTTCAACTTTGGTCGCAGTTCGGCGCACCGGGTGCAAAACCCGTATTCGCGCGTCTGCCCTTCGATCATCCGCTCTTCGTGATGTACTCGTCGGGGACGACGGGCAAACCCAAATGCATCGTGCACGGCGCTGGCGGGACGCTGCTGCAACACCTGAAGGAACACGAACTGCACGTCGACTTGCGTCGACACGACCGGTTGTTCTTTTTCACGACGTGCGGATGGATGATGTGGAATTGGCTCGTGAGCGGTCTCGCGGTCGGCGCGACGCTGGTACTCTACGACGGTTCGCCCCTGCATCCCGACGAGGGCATTCTTTGGCGCATGGCGGAAGAAGAGCACGTGAGCATCTTCGGCACGAGTCCGAAGTTTCTCGCCGCGCTCGACAAGGCGGGTTATCGCCCCCGCGAGCGCGTGGCCCTGCCTGCGCTGCGCACACTGATTTCCACCGGCTCGCCGCTCGCGCCCGAGCAGTTCGACTTCGTCTATCGCGAGGTCAAATCCGATCTGCATCTCGCGTCCATCTCGGGCGGCACCGACATCATCTCGAGCTTCTGCATCGGCAACCCGACGACGCCTGTCCACCGCGGCGAGCTGCAATGCGCTGGGCTCGGCATGGCGGTGGACATCGTCGACGATCGCGGTGAGTCATTGCCCGCCGGAGAGAAAGGCGAACTCGTCTGTCGACGCAGCTTCCCGTCAATGCCGGTCGGGTTCTGGGGCGACGAGGACGGCAGCCGCTACCGCAAAGCCTATTTCGAACGGTTCCCCGGCCTCTGGCATCACGGCGACTACGCGATGCGCACCGCCAGCGAAGGCTTCGTGATCCTCGGTCGGTCGGATGCCGTGCTGAACCCCGGGGGTGTTCGCATCGGCACGGCCGAGATCTATCGACAAGTCGAAACGCTGCCGGAAGTTCTCGAATCGCTGTGTATCGGCCAGGACTGGCAGGGCGATGTGCGAGTCGTGCTTTTCGTACGCCTGCGCGAGGGCGTGGCACTCGATGAGTCACTGCGTCAACGCATTCGAGAGGTCATCCGCACGAACACGTCGCCGCGGCACGTGCCGGCACGCATCATCGCCGTACCGGAGATTCCACGCACCATCAGCGGCAAAATCGTCGAGCTCGCCGTGCGCAACATCGTCCACGGCTTGCCGGTGACCAACACCGACGCACTCATCAATCCGGGCTGCCTCGAGTATTTCAAGGATATTGCGGAGCTCAAGGCGTGAGCGAAGCCTCGCCCTCGCTCCACGAGCGCTATCGTTCGGCGCTCGAGACCAGCGGATTTTCTGCCGACGCCGCACAACATGCGGCACTCGCACATCTCGAGCGACTGCGTCTCGAGCTGCGGTCTAACGATGCCGAGCCGACGATCAAAAAAATGGTTCGCCGTCTCGTCGGATCCGATCCTATCGCTGCGGCTCGTGGCGTCTATCTTTGGGGTAGCGTCGGTCGTGGCAAGACCTGGATCATGGATCTTTTCTTCGAGAGCGTGTCGAGCGAAGCCAAACTCCGCAGTCACTTCCACCGGTTCATGCAGGGTGTGCACGAGGGCCTCCGCGGCCACCGCGATGAAGTGGACCCTCTCGCTGCGGTCGCCTCCGACCTCGCCGCCCGCTCACGCCTCATCTGCCTCGATGAGCTCTTCGTGAGCGACATCGCCGACGCCATGCTGCTCGCCGGACTCTTCACCCATCTCGTCGATCGCGGCGTCACCTTTGTGTTTACGTCGAACGTACCACCCTCCGGGCTTTACCGAGACGGCTTGCAGCGACAGCGCTTCCTTCCGGCCATCGCGCTGATCGAGCGGCACTGCGAGGTAGTCTGCGTCGATGGCGGAACGGACTATCGCTTGCGACATCTCACCCGCGCACCGATCTACCTGCGAAGCGACGCCGCTCACGTCGAGCGGGCGCTGGCCGAAATCTTCGAGGATCTCGCCGACGGCGCGGGTCACTCGGGCGGCAGTCTCGAGATCGAGGGGCGACCCATCCCAGTCATCCGACTCAGCGAAAACGTGGTCTGGTTCGACTTCAAGGCGCTATGCGAAGGGCCGCGCAGTCAGGACGACTATGTGGGCCTGGCGCGCGAGTACCAATCGATCGTGTTATCCGACGTGCCGATCTTCACGCGCGACAGCGAAGATGCCGCGCGCCGTTTCATTGCGCTCATCGACGAGTTCTACGATCGACGCGTCAAGCTCGTCGTATCCGCCGCCGCCGGACCCTCGGAGCTTTACCGGGGCGAGCGCCTGCGCTTCGAGTTCGATCGGACGGCGAGTCGACTCATCGAAATGCAGAGTGAGGAGTATCTCGCGAGCGCGCACCGAGGCTGAGATCGGTCGGACGAAGATCAGTTGACCGCGCTGGATCCGGGCGGCTGATCCGCTGCCGCGCCGAAGAGGCGTGACACGTCGACCGCATCGAAACTCCAAGGCTTGTGACAGAACTCGCAGGTGACGATCACTTGACCACGCTCGGCGATGATGGAGTCGACCTCCGCGGCGCCCAGCGAACGCAACATCCCCTCGACGCGCTCTGCGCTGCATCGACAACGAAAGCCCACGGCATGTGAGCCGTGCAGGCGCAGATCGAGCCCTGCGAAGGTTCGTCGCATGAGCTCGGCCGCGGGTCGAACTAGCAGCTCGTCGCGTTGCACGCCCGAGATCGCCTCGCAGGCGGCGGCAAACGTTCGGTCGGCTTCGACTTCGAGAGACAGACCTTCGCCCGCGATCCCGCCCTGCCCGGGCATGCGCTGCACGAGCAGCCCTGCCGTGCCGAAGTCATCCGCGCCGAGCACCACCCGCGTCGGCAGCTGCTCGGAGGTTTCAAAGTAATGCTCGAGTGACGCGGCGAGCGATCCGCCGCCGATCGGCACGATGCCCTGATAGCGCGAGGCTTGTTTGCCGGTCTCGATGGTGACCACGATGGTCCCCTCGCCTGCGAGCGCTGCGAAGTCGGCGTCATCGAAGACGCGCTCGCGATCGAAGCGCGCAACACCGCGAACGCGAAAGTCGTGGGTGCACTGCGCAACGAGCAGGCGAACGCCGCCGTTGCCCTGCAACTGCAAGGTGAGCTCGCCTTCGAACTTGAGCGTGGAGGCCAGCAGCACCGAAGCCGAGATCGCCTCGCCGAGCAAACGCCTTACCGACTCGGGATAATCCGCGTGCTCACGCAGCGCGAGCCAGGCGGGGCCCAACCGTACGAATTGACCGCGAACCGACTGCTGTTCGACCACGAAACGCTGCACGAAGTCGATGACCCGATGCTCGCCCGGGGATTCGTCGCTGCTGCGAGCGCCCTGCATCAGCCAGAAAGCTTCTTGCGCAACAGGTCGTTGAGCTGCGCCGGATTGGCCTTGCCACCGGTCGCCTTCATCACCTGTCCCACGAAGAAGCCGAAGAGTTTGTCCTTGCCGGAGCGATAGTCGGCGAGCTGACCGGGGTTCTTGGCCATGACCTCGTCGATGGCTTTTTCGATGGCACCGGTGTCGGTGATCTGCCGCAGACCCTTCTGCTCGATGATGGCATCGGCACTCTCGCCGCTCGCCCACATCGCCTCGAAGACGTCCTTAGCGATCTTGCCCGAGATCGTCGCATCGACGATGCGGGTGACGAGTCCCGCGAGCGCTTCGGCATCGACCTTCGACTCGCCGATTTCGAGGTTGTCCTTGTTGAGGAATGCCGCGAGGTCGCCCATAACCCAATTTGCGCACAACTTGGGATCGCGACCTACGCGACGCACGACGTCTTCGTAGAACGCGCCGAGCTCTCGGCTCGCCGTGAGCACACCCGCGTCGTATTCGGAGAGTCCGTAGTCGCGCACGAAGCGCGCGGCTTTTTCGTCGGGCAGCTCCGGGAGCGATGCCTTGACCGCGGCGACGAAGGCGTCGTCGATCACGAGCGGCAGCAAGTCGGGGTCGGGGAAATACCGGTAATCGTTGGCTTCTTCTTTGGAGCGCATTGAGCGCGTCTCGCCCTTGTCGGGGTCGTAGAGACGCGTCTCCTGAACCACTTTGCCACCCGATTCGATCAGTTCGATCTGCCGCTCGATTTCGTAGTTGATGGCTTTCTCGACGAAGCGGAACGAGTTGAGATTCTTGATCTCGGCGCGCGTGCCGAATTTGTCGCTGCCCTTCGGACGGACCGAGACGTTCGCATCGCAACGGAACGAGCCTTCCTGCATGTTGCCGTCGCAGATGTCGAGGTAGCGCACGAGCGTGTGCACCTTCTTCATGTACGCAACGGCCTCTTTGGCCGAGCGCAGATCGGGCTCGCTGACGATCTCGATGAGCGGTGTGCCCGCACGATTGAGATCGATACCGCTCATGCCGGGCATGCCTTCGTGCAAGGACTTGCCCGCGTCTTCCTCGAGGTGCGCACGCGTGATCCCTACACGCTTGCGGGTACCGTCATCGAGCACGACGTCGAGCCAGCCCTGCGCCACGACGGGCAGCTCGTATTGGCTGATCTGATAACCCTTGGGCAGATCGGGATAAAAATAATTTTTGCGGGCGAACACCGAATGCGTCGCGATGCGCGCACCGATGGAGAGCCCGAAACGCACGGCCATGCGCACTGCTTCGCCGTTGAGCACCGGCAACACGCCGGGATAGCCGAGGTCGACGAGATTCGCCTGCGTGTTGGGCTCGGCGCCGTACGCCGTCGCAGACCCGGAAAAAATTTTCGAGCGCGTGGCGAGCTGCGCGTGGATCTCGAGGCCGATGACGGTTTCCCATTCCATGGCGAGACCTCAGGCGAACGCCGACGGCGTCTTGAGATGCCAATCGGTTTCCTGCTGGTAGCGATGCGCCGCATTGAGCATGCGTGCTTCGGAGAAATGCGGGCCGACGATCTGCAAACCGATCGGCAAACCATCGACGAATCCGCAAGGGATGGACATGCCGGGCAGCCCCGCGAGGTTGGCACCGATGGTGTAGATATCGTTGAGATACATGGTGATCGGGTCGTCGCACTTGGCGCCGATGCGGAACGCCGGCGTCGGCGTGGTCGGCCCGACGAGCAGATCGCATTCTTTGAACGCTTGCGCGAAATCGGCGCTGATGAGCTGACGGACGCGCTGCGCCTTGAGGTAGTACGCGTCGTAGTAACCTGCCGAGAGCACGTAGGTGCCGGTCATGATGCGACGCTTGACCTCGACGCCGAACCCCTCGCCGCGCGAGCGGCAATAGAGATCGAGTAAATTCTTCGGCGAATCACACCGATGCCCGAAACGCACGCCGTCGAAGCGCGCAAGGTTGGACGAACACTCGGCCGGTGCGACCACGTAATAGGTGGGCACGGAGAGCGGCAGATTGGGGCAACTCACTTCGCGAACCTTGGCGCCGAGTTTTTCGTAGACGGCGATGGCATCGCGAATTCTTTGCTCGCACGCGGCATCGAGACCCTTGTCGAAGAACTCGCGCACGAGACCGATGGTGAGCCCCTGCAGGGAATCGCCGAGCGTGGCGGTGTAGTCGGGAACCGGCGAATCGACGCTCGTCGAATCGCGCGGATCGAAGCCCGACATCGGACCGAGCAACAGTGCGGCGTCCTCGGCACTCACGGTGATGAGACCCGCCTGATCGAGGCTCGAGGCAAACGCGATCATGCCGTAGCGACTGCAGCGTCCATATGTCGGCTTGATGCCGGTGACGCCGCAGAGCGCCGCAGGCTGGCGAATGGAGCCGCCGGTGTCGGTGGCCGTCGCGGCGGGCACGATTCGTGCCGCGACCGATGCAGCGGACCCGCCCGACGAGCCGCCCGGGACCATCTCGGTATCCCACGGGTTGCGAACCGGTCCGAAGTAGCTCGTCTCGTTGGAGGAGCCCATAGCGAACTCGTCCATGTTGAGCTTGCCGAGCATCACCGTACCGGCCGAGCGCAGGCCCGAGACGATGGTCGCATCGTAAGGCGACACAAAGTTGCCGAGCATCTTGGAGCCGCAGGTGGTGAGTACGCCCTCGGTGCAGAAGATGTCCTTGTGGGCGATGGGTACGCCCGTCAGACGACCGGCACGACCCGCCGCCCGAGCCGCATCGGCCTCGGCGGCCGCCTTGAGAGCCGCCTCGCCGGTGACCGTGATGAACGCATTGAGCGCGGGCTGGGCTGCCGCAATGCGCTCGAGGTAGGCGCGCGTCAGCTCCACACTGGAGAACGTGCCCTCGGCAAGCCCTCGGGCGAGTGCCGCAACGGTGGAGGCTGGGGCGCTCATTCGATCACCTTCGGTACCAGGTAGAGACCCGCCTCGACCTTCGGCGCATTGCGCTGATAGGTCTCGCGTCGGTTGGTCTCGGTGACCTCGTCAGCTCGCAAACGCTGCGCCAATCCCGGCATGGGATGGGCCATCGGATCGATGCCCGACGTCGGGGCGCGATCGAGTTCGCCGACGAAGGCGAAGATCTTGGAGAGGGAATCGACGTAGACCGGGATCTCGGCCTCCGTCAACTCGAGGCGCGCGAGGCGCGCGATGTTTTCGATGTCTGCGCGGGTGAGGCTCATAGGAGGCCTCGAATGATACCATCGTTGCCTTGTCGAAGGGCTCGCAGGTTGTTAAATTGAAAGCCTTTTCCCAGCCCTTTCCCCCTACTCCGAGCTCCGGCACCCCACGATGTTCAAACGTCTTCGCGGCTATTTCTCCAGCGACATCTCCATCGACCTCGGAACAGCCAACACGCTGATCTACGTCCGGGACCGCGGCATCGTGCTCAACGAGCCCTCGGTCGTCGCAGTTCAAGACGACTACAACCGAGGCGGCAAGGTCATCGTCGCCGTCGGTGCCGACGCCAAGAACATGCTCGGTCGCACGCCCGGGAACATCACCGCCGTGCGTCCCATGAAGGACGGCGTCATCGCCGACTTCACCTACACCGAGAAGATGCTGCAGTACTTCATCGCGAAGGTGCACGACAACCGTCTGCTGAAGCCATCGCCGCGAGTTCTCGTGTGCGTGCCGGTCGGTTCCACGCAAGTCGAGCGTCGCGCCATCCGCGAATCCGCCGAAGGCGCCGGTGCACGCACGGTCGCCATCGTGAGCGAACCGATGGCTGCTGCCGTCGGTGCCGGCTTGCCCGTTCAGGAAGCGCGCGGCTCGATGGTGCTCGACATCGGTGGTGGCACGTCCGAAGTCGCCGTCATCTCGCTCAACGGAATCGTCTACGCGCAATCGGCGCGCATCGGCGGTGATCGCTTCGACGAAGCGATCGTCAACTACGTGCGTCGCAACTACGGCATCCTCATCGGCGAAACGACGGCCGAGCGCATCAAGATCGAAATCGGTTCGGCCTATCCGGGTCAAACCGTTCGCGAGATCTCGGTCAAAGGTCGCAACCTCTCCGAAGGCGTGCCGCGCAGCTTCACGCTCAACAGCAACGAAATTCTCGAAGCACTGCAAGAACCCTTGCAGGGCATCGTCGGCGCGGTCAAACAAGCGCTCGAGCAAACACCTCCGGAGCTGGGCTCCGACGTCGCCGAGCGCGGCATCGTCGTCACTGGCGGTGGCGCGCTGCTTCGCGACATCGACAAACTCATTACCGAGGAAACCGGCGTTCCGGTCGTCATCGCCGAGGACCCGCTCACCTGTGTTGCACGAGGCGGCGGTCGCATCCTCGAACTGATGGACGAGCTCGGCCCCGGCAACTTCGGGCTTGAGTAACGCGGCCACCAGCCGGAACATCATTCAACGCGGCACCCCGGCGGGGCTGCGCTTCTTCTCCTACGCTGTCCTCGCGCTCGCCATCATGTGGCTGGACCAGCGCGGCGGCTGGCTCGACACCGTGCGCTTCGGACTCTCTGCCGCTGCCTACCCACTCCGCATCGCACTCGAGTCGCCCGCCAAGGCGTGGGAGTGGACGCGTGACAACTTCGCGGAGCGCGCCGCGTTGCAAACGGAAAACGGCAAGCTGCGCGAGCGCATCCGGGAGCTCGAATTGCTCGCGATGCGTCGCGCCGATCTCGAACTCGAGAACCGCGAACTGCGCAATCTGCAGTCCTCCGCCGCCGACGTGGCTCAAAAGTGGTTGAGTGCGCGCATCATCGCCACCGACAACAGCCGCGCGCGTCAGCGTTACACCGTCGACCGCGGCGCCGTGCATCAAGTCACGAAGGGACAAACCGTTATCGCAGGCGGCGGGCTCGCGGGCCAGGCGCTGCGCGTCGGCCCCTGGAGCACGGAGATCATCTTGCTCTCGGATCCCGAGCACGCGGTGCCGGTGCAGATCGCGCGTACGGGTCAACGAACGCTCGCCCTCGGCACGGGGCGCGAAGGCAGACTCGCGCTGCCACTGCTTCCACTTCAAACGGATATCCGCGAAGGCGATTTGCTCGTCACTTCGGGTCTGGGCGGCGTATTTCCGGCTGGCTATCCCGTGGCGACCGTCAGCCAAGTTCGCCGTGACGGCGCATCACCGCTTGCGCAGGTCCAAGCGAAAATGACCGCGGCACTCGATCGCGATCGCCTCGTCGCCTTCATCTGGTTCGATACGGCGCATCCGTCTGCACCCGCTGAGGCGGCAAAAGCCTCCGAGATATCTCGATGATCGGCGCCACGGTTCGCAGTCGGCTGATCTTCTCGACGCTCGCGGCCTTCGTGCTGCAAGTGGTGCCGCTACCGTGGTGGGTCGCCGTCGTCCGCCCGCCCTTCGCGGTGATCGTCGTAATCTTCTGGTCGCTGATCGCGCCGCGCATCGGCGGTATCGGCCTCGCGTTTCTCGTAGGTCTCGCACTCGATGTGTATCGCGGCGTGATCTTTGGTCAACACGCGCTCGCGCTGGCGTTCGTCGCATACGTCGCGATCAGGCAACATCTCATCGTCAGAAACAAGCCGATGTTCGAGCAGACCTTGTTTGCGGCAGCGCTCTTGTTCGCGTTCGAGGCGATCACCTGGGCGATCGACGGCTGGACCGGCAATGCGACGGGCGGCTGGACTCGCTGGTTGCCGGTCGTCACCGGCGCACTGCTTTGGCCACTGACCTCCGGCTGGCAGGCGAGCGAAAATCGCGCTCGTCGCTGACGGGTCGCCACGAAACGTAGTCGGTCATGAGCACACGCGGACGAATCAAAGATTTCTGGCGCGAGCAGCGTATTTTCGAGCAGCGCGCACTCGCGGCCTCGATCATCGTGAGCGCCCTCGCCGTGGTGCTCTTCGGGCGGTTGATCTGGCTGCAGATCGTAAAATACGATGAGTACACCGATCTCGCGCAGGGCAATCGCGTCCGGATCGAACCGCAACCGGCGCCGCGCGGCATCATCTACGACCGCAAGGGCGAGATCCTCGCGGAGAACAAGCCTGCGTATCAGCTCGAACTCGTCCCGGAGGAAGTCCCGAACCTCGAGACGACGCTTCGGGGGCTCGTCGAGATCGGACTCATCCAAAAAGACGATCTCGATGACGTCCGTCGCACCATCCGGTCACGCCGACCCTTCGACAGCGTGCCGATCCGCCTTTTCCTTAACGACGACGACATGGCGCGCTTCGCGGTCAACCGACACGACTTCCCGGGCGTCGATATCCGCACTCGACTCGCACGCAGCTACCCCCACGGGGAAACCGCGGTGCATGCGCTCGGCTATGTCGGTTCGATTTCGGCGAATGATCTCGAGCGAATCGACCGCGAGCAGTACGCAGGCAGCTCCACCATCGGCAAGGTCGGTGTCGAAGCGGCGTTCGAAGACGTACTGCGCGGTCGCAACGGTCGACGGGAAATCATGGTTAACGCCCGAGGGCGCTCGGTCGACAAGGCCGGCGGCCTCGAAGCCATGCGCGACACCATACCCGGCGATCCCGGCAGCGATTTGTTGCTCACGCTCGATCTCGAGGTGCAGCGTGTCGCCGAAGATCTGGTACGCGATCAGAGAGCCGCCATCGTCGCGCTCGATCCCAACAACGGCGACGTACTGGCGCTCGTCAGCCGACCGGGGTTCGATCCGAACATGTTCGCGCGAGGACTCACACGTGCAGAGTTTCGAGCGCTCAATGAAAACCCCGATCGTCCGCTCTTCAACCGCGCGTTGAGGGGCACCTACCCTCCGGGCTCGACCATCAAGCCCGTGGTCGCACTCGCGGGACTCACCTACGGAGTCACCGAGCCCCTCGAACCCCACTACTGCGTGGGCTATTTTTCGTTGCCGGGCAGCCGTCACCGCTTCCGTGACTGGAAACCGAAGGGACATGGGCCCACCGACCTTCGAACCGCGATCGCCCAGTCCTGCGACACGTATTTCTATGAAATGTCGACCCGACTCGGTGTTCGTCGTCTCCACGACTTCCTCGCCGAATTCGGGCTTGGCGAGCAGACCGGCATCGACATCGGTGGCGAGAAGGCCGGCATCCTTCCCTCGCCTGAGTGGAAAAAGCAGGCTTTTCGCAAGCGCAGCGACCAGGTGTGGTTCCCCGGAGAGACCGTGATCTTCAGTATCGGACAGGGGTACATGACGAGCACACCGATCCAGCTCGCACACATGACCGCCATCCTCGCGACCCGCGGTCAAAATTTTCAGCCGCGACTCGTACGCGCATTGCGAGACCCCGAAACTCAAAAAGTGACTGAACTCGCGCCTAAGCCACTACCGCGGCCGAATGCGGGCAAGCTCGAGGATTGGGACCGCGTCGTCGACGGCATGCTCGCCGTCATGCAAGGCGGCACCGCCTCACGCGCAGCGGCCGGCGCGCCGTACACGATCGCAGGCAAGACCGGCACGGCCCAGGTATTCACGGTCGCCCAAAATCAGCGCTATAACGAAGCGGCCATCTCCGAGCGTTTGCGTGATCATGCGTGGTTCGTCGCCTTCGCTCCCGCTGAGGCGCCGAAGATCGCCATCGCGGTCATCGTCGAAAACGGCCGAAGTGGTAGCGGCACGGCAGCACCCATCGCAAGAACGATCATGGATGCCTACTTGCTGCGCAAGTTTCCCGCCGCACGCGACGAGAAAACCGCAGGCGCCGCATCGAGCGGCGATTTTTCGGAGGAATGATGCTGCGAGAGGATGTCGACAGCAGGACTCGAAGAACGCTGACGCGTACCGCGCAGCTGCTCGGTAGTCTTCGTCTCGATGGTCCCTTGCTCGCGGGGCTCGCGGCCATCGCCCTCTACGGTCAGTTCATTCTCTACAGCACTTCGGGAGGCGATTGGGAATCGGTGTTGCGAGGCAGCACTCGTCTCGCGCTCGGCGCTGCACTGATGCTCATACTGGCGCAACTTCGTCCGGGCTTTTTGCGTCGACTCACGCCGTGGCTCTATGTGACGGGCCTCGTGCTACTCATCGTCGTCGATGCGATCGGTTATGTCGGCAAGGGCGCGCAACGCTGGCTCGACCTCGGCTTCATTCGTTTTCAGCCCTCCGAGCTCATGAAACTCGCCGTTCCCATGACCTGCGCCTGGATCCTGCGCGAGCGACCGTTACCCCCCGATCCGCGTACGCTCGCTTTGCTCGCCGGCGTGATCCTCGTTCCGACCGCCCTCACGATCGTGCAGCCCGATCTCGGGACGGGGTTGCTGATTCTGATGGGTGGTCTCATCGTGGTCCTGCTCGCGGGATTGCAGATCCGATACATCGTGATGCTCGGGCTCGGCAGCGTCGCGGCAGCGGCCGTCGGCTGGTCTTTCCTTCACGATTACCAGCGGCAACGCGTGCTGACTTTTCTCGATCCGCAGACCGATCCGCTCGGCTCGGGGTACCACATCATCCAATCCATCATCGCGATCGGCTCGGGTGGAATTTTCGGCAAGGGGTATCTGCAGGGCTCGCAGGGTCAGCTCGAGTTTCTGCCCGAACGCACCACCGACTTCGTGTTCGCAGTGGTCGGCGAAGAGCTCGGTCTCGTCGGCGCGCTGGTGCTGATCGGGCTATATGTGTTCGTCGTGTTGAGAGCGATCTTCCTCGCCTCGCAAATGCGCGACACCTTCGCGCGACTGCTGTCCGGCAGTCTCGCGGCGACTTTCTTTGTCTACGTGTTCATCAATGCCGGTATGGTGAGCGGATTGCTTCCGGTCGTCGGTGTACCGCTGCCTCTCGTGAGCTACGGCGGTACATCGATGGTGACCCTGTTGGCAGGCTTCGGTATGCTCATGTCGTTGTACGCCAACCGAAAACTCGCAGCCTGATGAAACACGCCCAAGGCGCTCCTCGCACCCGCTCTTTCTTACCCCTACTCGTCACGCTCGTCGCGCTCACTGCCTGCGTCGCGCCGCTCAAAAAAAATGCGGCGACTCAGAGTCCGTCAGCATCCGCAGCCTCTGCTCAAGGGGCCAACGCCGGCGACACCCAGGCGACGGGTCAAGCGAGCGGAGCCAACGCGGCGGCCGCGCCGACGCCGCCGACTGCTCCGGCGCCACCTGCCGAGCCGACCCCCTTCGATCTCGAGCGCGAAGACATTCGCGCGTTCATCGTCGAGACTTCAAAAAAACACGGTATTCCAGAAAACGAGATCCGGACCCTGCTCTCTCAGGGGATGTTTCAGCCACGCATCATCGCGGCGATCACGCGGCCTGCCGAAACCGTCCTGCGCTGGTGGGAGTACAGCAATCGCCTCGTAACGGCCGAGCGCATCGCCCGCGGCGTGGAGTTTTCGAGAGAGCACCGCGCACGGCTCGATGCGGCGCAGACGAAGACCGGCGTATCGCCTGCGTACATCGCAGCCATCATCGGCATCGAAACCAACTACGGACGCAACAAGGGCTCGTGGCGGGTGCTCGATGCGCTCATGACCTTGGGTTTCGATTACCCTCCGCGAGGTCGCTTTTTCCGCTCGGAGCTCGAGCAGTTTTTGCTGCTCGTACGCGAAGAATCGCTCGATCCCACAACGACCCTCGGCTCGTACGCCGGAGCGATGGGGGCACCGCAGTTCATGCCCTCGAGCTATCGTCGGTTCGCGGTCAACGGGTCACTCGACGGCGCCGCCGACCCGCGTCGCAATCTTTTCCTGCAGTGGGATGACGTCATCGGCAGCGTCGCCAACTATTTCTCGGTCCACGGCTGGGAACGCGATGCGCCGGTGCTACTCGAGGCGGCGGCGAGCGCAGAGACGCTGCTCGCGGTGATGCCGACGCTCGAGCGACGCAATCTCGATCTCAATCAAACCGCGGGAGGAGCCCGTGGTCTCGGTTTCACGCTGCCCGAGTCGATCACCGATGACACGAAGCTGATCCTCGTGCCGGCCGAGCTCGCCGATCGCCCCAACATCCGCGTCGGTCTGCGCAACTTTCATGTGATCACGCGCTACAACCGCAGCATCCTCTACGCCATGGCGGTTCATGATCTCGCCATGGCCATCGACGCCGAACTCGCGCGGGCGCCGGCACCCGCAGTGGCCGCGGCAGCCAGCGGCTCGCCACGGTGATGCGAAGACTCGTCCTGCTTCTCACCCTCTGCGCGTGGCTGCTCCAGGGCTGCAGCCTCCTCCGACGAGCCCCGGAGCCGAGCGTCAAACCCGCAAGCCTTCCGAAAGGCGCACCCCGAAATCTCGATGCCATCCCCGACGCAGTGCCGCGCAAAGAGCCGCGCAGTCGCTACGGCAATCCTGAAACCTACGAGGTCTTCGGACGAACCTATCGTGTACAACGCAGTGCCAAGGGACATATCGAGCGTGGGATCGCCTCGTGGTACGGACCTGGGTTTCATGCCGAGCGCACCTCGAGCGGCGAGCCGTACGACATGTACGCGATGACGGCTGCGCACAAGACCCTGCCGATACCCGTCTATGCCCGAGTCACCAATCTCGAGAACGGGCGCTCGGTCGTCGTACGCATCAATGATCGAGGGCCGTTCGTGGGTGATCGCATCATCGACCTCTCGTACACCGCCGCCCACAAACTCGACATGACGCGCAAGGGCACGGCCCTAGTCGAGGTGCGGGTGATCGAACCCGGCGACGACGCGCCGCCCGCGCTGCCGCCCCCCATCATGGCGGCGACGGGTGCCCCAACGCCGAATCCAGCGTCGGCGCCGGCAACGGACAACACCCGGCCCGCCCCTTCGAGCGCGGTCGGAGTCAGTTCGCGATTCCTGCAGACGGGTTCCTTCTCCGCACGGGCCAACGCGGAAGCCATGAGGCAGCGACTCGCCGACGCAGGGATCCGCAACACCCTCGTGCGCGAAGCGCAGATTGGCGAGCGCACGGTTTTCCGGGTGCAGGTGGGCCCCTTCGACGCTGCCCTCGAGGCCGAGGACATGATCGAGCGGTTGAGGATCGCCGGCATCCCCGATGCGCGACCCGCGCACGACTAACGCGTTTACAATCTGCGCTTCCGAATCAGCCGCCCGACTTTGCAGGAGTCCAATCTTGTCGTTCACGTCTCGCCTCGCCGCTGCCGCCCTCACCCTGTCATCTTGCGTTGCCGTACAGGCCCACGCGAACGTGCTCCCAGTCCCGCCCCCTCCGGGTATCGAAGCGAAATCGTGGATCCTGGTCGATCACACGACCGGTCGACGCCTGGCCGGAGAAAACGAAGACACCCGAGTCGAACCGGCCAGCATCACCAAGGTGATGACCGCTTATGTCGCGTTCCGCGCGCTCGCCGAAGGTCGCCTCAAGTTGCAGGAGCCGGTCACCATCAGCGAGCGAGCGTGGCGCGCCGAAGGCTCGCGCACATTTTTGCAGGTCGGCGACAAGGTCCCCGTCGAAGTCTTGCTGCAAGGGATGATCGTGCAGTCCGGTAACGACGCAGCGATCGCCATCGCCGAGCGACTCGCAGGCTCCGAGGAAACTTTTGCGCGTGTCATGACCGAGCAGGCCAAGGCCCTCGGCATGACCAACTCGAGTTTTGCGAACGCAACGGGTCTGCCGGATGTCGCGCTCTACACGACCGCCCGGGACATCGCGATCCTCGCGCGTGCCATGATCCGCGACTTTCCCCAGTACTACCGCTGGTACTCTCAAAAAGAATTCGTCTGGAACAACATACGTCAAGGAAATCGCAACGGCCTGCTCTATCGCGACCCGAGCGCCGACGGCATCAAGACCGGACACACGGACAGCGCCGGCTACTGCCTCGTGAGCTCGGCCCAGCGCAATGGCACCCGAATGATCTCCGCGGTCTTCGGAACCCAGTCGCCAAAGATTCGTGAACAGGCGAGCGCCGCGCTACTCAACTACGGTTTCGCGTTCTACGAAACCGTCACTTTGCGCAAAGCCGGCGAGATGGTCCTGCAGCCGCGCGTCTACAAGGGCACCGAGCAGTCCGTCGCCGTGTCGCCCCAAACCAATGTCGGCGTGACGGTTGCCCGCGGCAACACCAGCAAGCTGCGTGTCGCAACCTCGCTCAACGAGCCGCTCGTCGCACCGCTCAAGGCCGGTCAACGCGTCGGTGAATTGACGGTCACCGACGGTGATACGGTCGTGCGTCGCGTACCGCTCGTTGTCAGTCGCGAAGTGCCCGAGGGCGGTCTTTGGGCGCAGACCCGCGACACGGTTTCGCTCTGGTTCAGGTGATCCATGGGCGCCACTCTTCCGATCTGCTATCTCGATGGGGCGTGGTTACCGATTGGCGAAGCGCGTATCTCCCCCCTCGATCGCAGCTTCCTCTTCGGGGATGGCGTCTATGAGGTGGTGCCGGTTTTCGCCGGGCGCCCGTTCAGGTTCATCGAACATTTCGATCGTCTGACTCGCAGCTGCCATGCACTACGGATCAAAGACCCGCACGATCGTGATGGTTGGCGCAGCATCGTCCGCGGACTGATGGAACGGAACGGCGGCGGCGATCTCTACGTGTATGTCCAAGTCTCGCGCGGCGCCGACACCGGTCGCTCGCACGCCCCGTTACCCGATATCGCTCCGACGGTCTTCGGATTCGCGGCGCCGCTGCCCAAGCCCTCGGCCGATCAGCTCGCGCGGGGGCTTTCGTGTGTGACGGCGCCCGATATCCGCTGGGGACGCTGCGATATCAAGTCGGTCGCCCTGCTCGGCAACGTACTGCAACGTCAGCTCGGTTGCGACGCCGGCGCCGACGAGACCATCCTGTTGCGTGATGGCTGGATGATGGAAGCCACGGCCTCGACGGTCCACGTCATTTCGAAAGGCGTCATCGCCACGCCCCCCAACTCCAATGCCATCCTGCCAGGCACCACGCGCAGTGTGGTCGAAGAACTCGCGCAACGCCTCGGCATCCCCTGCGAGACACGGGCGGTCAAAGAATCCGAGATGCGAGATGCCGACGAAGTCTGGATCGCCTCGGCGACCCGCAACGTGTCGGCCGTGACCCGCATCGACGGCCAACCCGTCGGCTCCGGTAAACCCGGACCTCTCTGGACGCGTATGTGGGAGGGCTTCGGTACTCTGCAACGCGAACTCGCCGGACAACCCTGGTAGTCGAGGACGGAGATGACCGGTCAAGCCCATGACGGAGAGCGCAACGGTCTCGACGGCGAATCCGTCGCGAGCCCGCTCGTCTTCCCAACCGACTATCCGATCAAGGTCGTGGGGCGCAGCGAGCGAAGTTTGCGCCTGCGCATCGACGCCGTCGTGCTGCAACATGCACCGGATCTGGCACCCGAACGCATCAGCGAAAGAGCGAGCGGCGCCGGAAACTTCACCTCGATCACTTACGTGATCGTCGCGCAGAGTCGCGAACAGGTAACCGCGCTCGTCGGGGCGTTGGTCGCCACCGAAGGCGTGTTGATGGTGATCTGAGAGCGCTCAGCGCCCGATCAACGACAAGAACTCGCGACGGGTATCGGCATTGTTCTTGATCGACCCTCGCAGGGCCGACGTCACAGTGGCCGTTCCGGTATGGCGCACACCGCGAGACTCCATGCACATGTGACGACACTCGATCACCACCGCCACACCGAGTGGCTGCAGATGGGTATCGAGCGCATCAGCGATCTGGTTGGTCAGGCGTTCCTGAACCTGCAGTCGGCGCGCGAAAATCTCGACGAGTCGAGAAATCTTTGAAAGCCCGAGGATACGCTTGTCCGGCACGTAGCCGACGTAAGCCTTGCCGAAAAACGGCGCGAGGTGGTGCTCGCAGAGCGAGTACACCGGGATGTCGCGCACGATGACCATCTCGTCGACGCTCTGCGCCCCATCCTCGAAAGACTTGAGGATGTCCTCCGGACGCTCGCGGTAACCGCGGGTGTACTCCTCCCAGGCCTTCAGGAACCGCGCAGGCGTCTCGAGCAGCCCTTCACGATCGGGGTCTTCGCCGATAAAGGCGAGCAGACGACGAACGATGTCGATCTCTTTCTTTGAGGGAACCGGCTTGGGAGGTGTCATGGGGCAGTCCTCGACAACAGGCGTTGCAGCACGTCGATCAAGTCTGCGGCTACACGCTCCAGCTCTGTCGGTGCACCGAGCGCCGAAAGCTGGGTCATCGCGAGCCCCTCATAGCCGCAGGGGTTGATGCGTTGGAACGGCTCCAAGTTCATGTCGACGTTCAACGCGATTCCATGATAACTCGCACCGCGCCTTACCCGGATACCGACACTCGCCAATTTGGCGCCATCGACGTAGACGCCCGGCGCCTTTGGCCGCGTAGTGGCCGAAACACCGTACTTCGACACACATTCGATGACCGACTGCTCGAGTGCGGTCACGAGATCGCGCACGCCGACTGCCGCCCGCCGCAAGTCGATGAGGGGATAAACGACCACCTGCCCCGGGCCGTGATACGTCACCTGGCCTCCGCGATCGACCTTGACGACGGGGATATCCCCTGCCGCGAGCACGTGCGAAGGATCGCCGTTCATGCCGAGCGTGAAGACCGGCTCGTGTTCGAGCGCCCAGATTTCGTCGGGCGTGTCGGCACCGCGCTCGTCGGTGAATCGTTGCATCGCCTGCCAAGTCGGCAGGTACGCGACTCGTCCGAGCTTACGGACGAGAGGCGGCGTTGACGGCGAGAGCGGCATTGTCGAGTCCGGCGTTGTTGCCGGCGAGTGCCTGCTCGGCACGATAGCTCGAGCGTACGAGCGGTCCCGAAACGCATTCGCGGAACCCACGCGCGAGAGCCCACTCGCGATACTGGTCGAACTGCTCGGGCGTGATGAATCGTGCGACCGGCAAATGGTTCGCCGTCGGCTGCAGGTATTGCCCGAGCGTCACGAGATCGACGTCATGGGCACGCAGATCATCGAGAGTCTCGACGATTTCCTCGTCGGTCTCGCCAAGCCCCAGCATGAGACTCGTCTTGGTGAGCACATCGGGGCGATGACGCTTGGCATGCGCAAGCACGCGCAGGGTTTGTTCGTAACCGGCGCGCGGGTCACGAACTGGATGAGTGAGGCGCCTCACGGTCTCGACATTTTGCGCGAAGACCTCGAGCCCCGAATCGACCACGGTTTCGACATCGGCCATCACCCCCTGAAAATCGGGAGTCAGGGCTTCGACAGCCGTTTGCGGCGAGATTTCTTTGATCGCGCGGACGGCGGCAGCGAAATGCGCCGCACCGCCATCGGGCAGATCGTCGCGATTGACTGAAGTGAGCACGACATAGCGCAGCTTCATGAGAGCCACGGTGCGAGCCGTGTTGCGCGGCTCCTCCGGGTCGAGCCAGCCGCGGGGGTTACCGGTGTCGACGGCGCAGAATCGGCACGCGCGTGTGCACACCTCGCCCATGAGCATGATGGTGGCCGTTCCGGCGTTCCAGCATTCGCCGATGTTGGGGCACTTCGCTTCTTCGCAGACCGTCGCCAGACGATGCTCGCGTACCGTTCGGCGAACGAAGTCGTAATTTTCGCCGCTCGCGAGCGGCGCCTTCAGCCAACGCGGTTTGCCGCCGGGCACGCGCGCGGGCGCGGCTGCGGTGGCCTTGATGCCATCGCGAATCGCCGAGAACCCTTGGGGCGTTCGATATTTCTCGCCGCTGCGTACGGTCGGCACCGGCACGGCGATCTCGACGGTATCGTTTGGGCGTTCCTTGCTCATGGATGCAAGTGTACGCGAGCCTCAGCCGGTCGCGCCGCTCGCGAGGCGTTCGTCCAGCTCGCGAAGGCGCTCGGGCGTGCCGATGTCGAACCAGAGTCCCTGATACAGCCGTCCACGGAGACGGCCTGCCGCAGCCGCCGCGCGCAGCAGCGGCAGCAAAGGTCTGCGGCCGGGGGCCAAACCCGCAAAGAATTCCGGACGATAGACCGCGATACCCGAAAAGGTATGCCGCGGAGGGACATCGGCGGCCGCCAGTCGCTGCGGATCCGCAAGGATGTCGAAGCCACCCGCGTCGCGCGCGAGCAAGGCGAAGTCCCCCCTCGGATGCTGCGGCGGGTTCGGTACCACCACCAGCGAGCCAAGCGCCTGCTCATCGAGCACGGGAAGTCGCGAGAAATCGAAGTCGGTCCAGATGTCACCGTTGACCACGAGGAAAGGGTCCGACCCCAACATGGGCAGCGCCTGGATGATGCCACCCGCCGTCTCGAGCGCGCCCTCGGGCTCGGCGCTGTATCGAATTCTAACCCCAAGACGACGCCCGTCGCCCAGCGTCTCGACGATGCGCTCGCCGAGCCAAGCATGGTTGATGACGATGTCGCGAATCCCGGCACGCGCGAGCGCCGCCAGGTGCCACTCGAGGAGCGACCGACCACCGACTTCGAGCAAGGGTTTCGGAGAGACGTCCGTCAGCGGCCGCATACGCTCGCCGCGACCGGCTGCAAGAATCATGGCTCTCATCAGGACTCGACCTCGCGCGCGCGGGCGTTGGCCATGGGGAGAAGCGGCACGATGCGTCGCTCGAGCCACAAACCAAACTCGCGGAGCTCGACATGACGCGCAGCCGCATCGCGCACGTAGTCGAGCGTCAGGGGCAGGTCATCGAGATAACCCACCTTGCCGTCACGCCACCAGAGGCGCGCGAAGATACCGAGAATCTTGATATGGCGTTGCACTCCGATCAGATCGAACCCACGCAGGAACTCGCGATCGCCCGAACCGGCGAGCGAAGCGGCGCCGCGCGCGAGCAATCGCTGTCGATGAGAGAGCACCAGTCGCTCGACCTCGGCACGTGGCCAGGCGATGTAACAATCTTTGAGTAGCGAAACGAGATCGTATCCGACAGGCCCCGCCAGTGCGTCCTGGAAATCGATGACTCCCGTCTCATCTTGCGGCAACACCATCAAGTTGCGTGAGTGGTAGTCGCGATGCACGAAGACGACAGGCTGCAACAGCGCCTGATCGATGAGCCAAAGAAAAGTTCGCTCGAGCAGCTCGCGCTCTGCAGGCTCGAGTGAAATCTGCAGATGCCGACCACAGAACCACTCTGGCATGAGATCGAGCTCTCGGCGCAAGGCTGCGGCATCGTAAGGCGCAAGTTCGCGAGCCGCATCGAGGGCATCGATCTGGATACGCGCGAGGGTATCGAGCGCCGCCGAATACAACACCGGCGCGCGGTCGGGCTTGCGTAGCTCGGGCAAAAATGGGGTCGAACCCAGGTCTTCCAACAAGACGAATCCGCGCTCGCGATCGACTGCGTGGATCGCGGGCACGTGCACCCCGGCGGCACGCAACAAGCTCGCCACCTTGAGGTAGGGTCCGATGTCTTCCTGGGCGGGCGGCGCATCCATTACCACGCGAGTGCTGCCATCCGGCAACCAAGCGCGGAAATACCGCCGAAAACTCGCATCTGCCGAGGCAACGTCGATGTGCGTGACCCCGAGGCCGAGGTCCTGTGTGACCCAACGCGACAAAAGTTCGAAACGGGCGTCCGACAAGAGCTTTGAAATCCACGGCTGGGGAAGGGCCGCCATTATAATGTCCGCAGCCATGGCCCCGCCGCGTCGCATCGTCCCTTTAATCGTCTGCGGGGTCTCGCTCGCCGGCAGCCTTGCCATCCCCCTCGATCTCGGGGCTGAAAACGCCGAAGCTCCAGCCGCTCAAAACGACACTTCGACTCCGCCGATGCGTTGTCCCGCCCCTTCCGCGGTCCGCGAAGCCCTCGCACGGGGGGCCGCGCTGCCCGAAGCCGGCGCTGCTCCGTCTGCTCCGGCGCCGCTCGACTCGCCCAACGAGGACGTGGAAGTCTCGAGCGATGCTGCCACACTCGGCGTCGCCGGCGACGCCGCGTTGAGCGGACGAGTCTCGATTCGTCAGGGCGATCGCACGCTCAGCGCCGACGAAGTCGCCTACGATGCAAAGAGTCGCGAGTTCACGATGAATGGACTCCTGCGTTACCGCGACTCCGTGCTGCAAATCGAAGGGCGCTCCGGTCGATACGACCCCGCGGGCGGCGCCGCCTTCGCCGACACGCGTTTCGAGATGCCCGAGGAACCCGCTCGCGGTGCTGCAGACGCGCTCGAGCTCGGCGTGGATGGCAAGGTGACGCTGTCGAAGGTGTGGTTCACCACCTGCCCCGAGAGTTCGCCCGATTGGCGAATTCGTGCTCGACAAATCGAACTCGACACTCGCGCTCGCAATGGCACGGGGCGCAACGCCGCTGTCGAGTTCAAGGGCGTGCCCATTCTTTACCTGCCCTACTTTTCCTTTCCGCTCGGCGATCAAAGAAAAAGCGGTTTCCTCTTCCCGAACGTCGGTTACAGCTCTCGGGGCGGTACCGAGGTCAAATTGCCGTACTACCTCAATCTCGCGCCGAACTACGACCTGACGCTCGAGCCCACGGTTTACGGCCAGCGTGGCGTCGATCTGGGCGCGAACTTTCGATATCTCACCCGGCACCATCGCGGCGATCTCCGTCTGAATGCGTTGCAGTCCGACGGCATACGCAATATCAACCGCAGCTGGCTGAGGATACGTCATCGAAGCGAGCTCCCCGCAGGCTGGCGATTCGACATCGACGCGCAAAGCGTGAGCGACGCGGAGTACTTCGAAGATTTCGCCTCGGGCACGGAAGGCACTAGCACCGCCTTCCTCCGCCGCAATGCTCGTCTCAGTTATCGTGACGAGCGTTGGGATTTGCGCGCGGAGGCGGAACAATTCCAGACGATCGATCGAGCGCTCACGTCCATCGACAGGCCTTATGCGCGTCTGCCTCGCGTGCAAGCGAGCGGTGATTGGATCACCTCAGGCCCACTTGCGATGCGATACGGGTTCGACAGCGAGCTCGTCAATTTCGATCGCGAGGTGGGCGTACAAGGCTGGCGCGCCGATCTCGCGCCCTGGGTCGGGCTCGATCTCGGATCGCCCGCGTACTACGTCCGACCGAGTGCGGGCTGGCGGTATACGCATTACGACCTCGAGGGGGCCGAAGCCGCAACCGACGACCAACCCTCACGATCACTGCCCTATGCAGCCCTCGATGCCGGACTTCGACTCGAACGAAACTCCGTGGAGGGCGCTCGTACCCGAATGACCCTCGAGCCGCGACTGCTTTATCTTTGGACGCCCTATCGCGACCAAAACGAATTGCCGATCTTCGACACGGCACTGCCCGACCTCGATTTCGTTCAGCTCTTCCGAACCTCGCGCTACGTCGGACCCGATCGCATCGCCGATGCCAATCATGCAAGCCTCGGCGTGACCTCGCGCATCTTCGATCGACAGTCGGGACGCCCCTTGCTCTCGGCCACGATCGGGCAAACCTACCGCTTCGAACGATCTCGCGTGCGACTCCCCGGTGAAGCGGCGATCAGCGAATCGCGCTCCGATCTCGTGGCGCAACTCGGGATCTCCGCTTGGCAGAACTGGAACGTCGATCTCGGCATGCAGTGGGACAGCACCAAGAGTCGCCAGCAACGCAGTCACATGCGTCTCCAGTATCGACCCGATGTCGATCGAGCCGTCAATCTCGCCTACCGATTTCAGCGCGATCGACTCGAGCAAGGAGAGGCGTCGGGAGCGTGGCCCCTCGGCTCACGCTGGAACGCCTACGGGCGATTTGTGTACGACCTCAAGGACCGCAGCACGCTCGATCGCTTCGCCGGACTCGAATACAAGTCCTGCTGTTGGCGGTTACGACTGGTGGGCCGGCGCTTCGTCTCGAGCCGCACCGGCGAGCGCGACACGGGGATTTACCTCCAACTGGAACTCAACGGTCTCGCGAGTGTCGGAGGTTCGGCCGACGCTTTCCTCGAAGAGGCAATTCGGGGATACTCGCCCGTCGGCCTAAGCCGCTGAGTTTTCTGGATTTTCGGAACCACCCATGACGCCTGTACTGCGAACTCGACTGTCTCGTTTTTCGGCTCTCGCCCTTGCGATGTTGCTGGCGGTCACGCCCGCGCTCGCGCAGCGATCGATCTCCGACAAGGGCGTGATGCTCGACCGAGTCGCAGCGGTCGTGAACGACGGGATCGTGCTCGCAAGCGAGCTCGAGGAACAGGTGCAGGTGATCACCAGTCGACTGCAGGCCCAAGGCCTCGAAATGCCGCCGGCTGCGATGCTGCGGCAGCAGGTGCTCGATCGACTCGTCCTGCAAGAGATCCAGATGCAGCGCGCCCAGCGCGCCGGCATCCGTATCGGCGACGAGTCGCTCAATCAGGCCCTCGCCGATGTTGCCCAGCGCAACGGCATCTCCCTCGCGCAATTGCCGGCCGCGCTCGTCCAGCAGGGCATCGACTACGCCACCTACCGCGAGAGCGTGCGGCGCGAAATGACGCTGCAAGTGCTCCAACAGCGCGACGTCATTCAGCGCATCAACATTTCGCCGCGCGAACTCGAGCAGTTTCTCGACAAGCAGAAGTCGCGCCCGTCCGAGCTCAACGAATACAACCTCTCGCACATCCTGATCGCGGTGCCTCAGGAAGCGAGCCCCTCCCAACTCGATCAAGCCTCGCAGCGTGCGCAGGAGGTCTTCGATCGGGCCAAGGGCGGAGAAGATTTTGCGAAGCTCGCCGTCGCCTACTCGAACAGCCAGACCGCGCTCGAGGGCGGATCACTCGGCTGGCGACGCGGCCCGGAGATTCCGACGATCCTTGCCGATCTCGTGGTCGGCCTCAAACCCGGCGAGGTCAGCGAACCGCTGCGCACGCCGTCGGGCTATCACATCGTTCGACTCAATGAAATTCGCGGTGCCGATCAACAGGTCGTCATCGAGCAGACCAATGCTCGACACATCCTTCTGAAGCCCACCGAGATCCAGGATGACGCCACGGTGCGCCAGCGACTGATCGATGTCCGCGAACGTATCCTCAAGGGCGAAGATTTCTCGGTACTCGCCAAGACCCTTTCAGAGGATCCTGGTTCAGCGGCCGATGGCGGCGATCTTGGCTGGACCGCGCCGGGAAGTTTCGTTCCCGAGTTCGACGCCGCCCTGCGCCGGCTCGAGCCGAACGAAATCAGCGAGCCTTTCCGTACCCAATTCGGCTGGCATATCGTGCAATTGCTCGGCCGTCGGCAGTTCGACAACACCGAAGAACTTCGGCGCCAGCGCGCGTTCATGCAGCTGCGAGAGAGCAAGGCGGACGAAGAAACCGAGCTCTGGCTGCGTCGGCTGCGCGACGAGGCGTATGTCGACATCAAGAGCTGAACGCCCACGGATCATCATCACCTCGGGTGAGCCGGCAGGCATCGGCCCCGAACTCTGCGCGCAATTGACGAGCGCAGAGCTGCCGCCCTGCGATCTCCATTGTCTCGTCGATCGATCTTTGCTCGAAGCACGCGCTCCTGCGGGCACGAATCTCGATCGATTGACCGTCGCGCATCGTCCGCTTTCGGCGCCGTCCATCGCCGGCACGCTCGATGTTCGTAACGCTGCCTACGTGGTCGGCCTGCTCGACGACGCGCTCGAGGGTGTGAAGAGCGGTCGATACGACGCCATGGTCACGGCGCCCGTCCAGAAAAGCGTGATCGCCGCTTCGGGCGTACCCTTCTCCGGCCATACGGAGTATCTCGCCGAGCGCTGCGGCGTACCGAAGCCCGTGATGATGCTGGTGGCCGGTGATCTGCGGGTTGCTCTTGCGACCACCCATTTACCCCTGCGCCGCGTGCCCGACGCGATCACACAGCCGCTCGTACTCCAACTCTTGCGCATCATGCACGCCGACCTGAAGCACGCGTTCGGCATCGAGAATCCGCGCATCGCCGTGTGTGGACTCAATCCCCATGCGGGCGAGTCGGGTCTGCTCGGCGACGAGGAGATCCGCTACATCAGTCCTGCCATCGACGCGGCGCGCAGTGAAGGCATCGACGCATTCGGTCCATTGCCGGCCGATACGGCCTTCGTGCCTCGCGAGATGGCGAAGGCCGACGCATTCCTCGCCATGTTTCACGACCAGGGGCTACCGGTGCTCAAACACGCCGGCTTCGGTCACGCCGTCAACGTGACCCTCGGTCTGCCCGTGATTCGGACGTCCGTGGACCACGGTACCGCGCTGGCGCTCGCCGGCACGGGGCGGGCCGATGTCGGGAGTCTGCGTGCCGCCGTCGAACTCGCCGTCGATCTTGTCCATCGACGACGCACGAACTGAGCCGAAGGTGGTCTTCGCCCGCAAACGCTTCGGTCAAAACTTCCTGCACGATCCGGGAGTGATCGCGCAGATCATCGAGACCATTAATCCGCAACCCGGTGAGTCGTTAGTCGAGATAGGCCCAGGTCACGGCGCGCTGACCGAACCTTTGCTCGAACTTTGCGAAGGGCTCGACGCCATCGAAATCGACCGTGATCTCGCCGCGGAGCTGCAGCAAAGATTCGGATCCCGCGGGCTGACGCTCCACGTGTGCGATGCGCTCAAATTCGATTTTGCGACGCTCGCCCACGCGCGAGGTCGGAAATTGCGGGTCATCGGCAACTTGCCATACAACGTCTCGACGCCCCTCCTCTTTCACTTGCTCGATCATCGTGCGTCCATCCTCGATCTGCACGTGATGCTCCAACGAGAAGTCATCGAACGTATCTGCGCAGCACCGGGTAACGGCGACTACGGTCGACTCACTGTGATGCTCGCACCCTGGGTGACGGCAGAGCACCTCTTCGACGTGGGTCCGGGGGCGTTCCGCCCGGCGCCGCAGGTGTGGTCCGCCGTCGCACGCCTCACTGTGCGCGAGACGCCCGCCTTCCCCGTCGATGCCCGCTACGCTCGCGTGGTGTCTGCAGCGTTCTCACAGCGCCGCAAGACCCTCCGTAACGCCCTGCGCTCGTTGCTCGATGCCGATGCCATCGCCGCCTGCGATATCGATCCGGGTGCGAGACCCGAAACCTTATCGCCGGAGGAGTTCGGGCGACTTGCCAGGGCGGTACCTGAGCCGCTAGCGTGAGCGACATCATGCGTGCCGACCATCATCTCGACATCAAAATCGAAACCGCCTATCTCGAAGGACAATCCGATCCGGACAGCGAACGATACGTGTTCGCCTACACGGTGACGATGCGAAACGAGGGTCGCATACCCTTGAAGTTGATGACGCGTCATTGGGTCATCACCGACAGTAACGGCAAAGTCCAGGAAGTTCGTGGCGAAGGTGTCGTCGGCGAACAGCCGCATCTCAAGCCGGGTCAAGGATTTCGTTACTCGAGCGGCGCCGTCATCGAAACGCCGGTCGGCACCATGCACGGCAGTTATCAGATGCGCGGCGACGACGGTCTCGAGTTCGACGCGCCGATCCCCGCTTTTCGCCTCGCCTTGCCGGGAGTGGTGCACTGACGATGGCGAGAATCGCCGTCGGTGACGTGCAGGGCTGTCTACCCGAACTGCGCCAGCTGCTCACGCAGGCCGATTTTCGAAGCGATCGCGATGAAGTCTGGTTCGTCGGCGACCTCGTCAATCGCGGGCCTGACTCGCTCGGCACCCTGCGCTTCGTGCGCTCGCTCGGCGATAACGCTCGCGTCGTTCTCGGCAACCACGATCTTCATCTGCTCGCCGTCGCTTTGGGTGGGGCCCGCAAACTGCGCGACGACGATACGCTCGATGACATCCTGACCGCGGCAGATCGCGAGACGCTACTCGAGTGGCTCGTCACACGACCGCTCGCAGTACGCGAAGGCTCCGATCTCATGGTGCATGCCGGAGTCGTGCCTCAATGGTCGGTCGACGAGGTCATGGCACTCGCCGCGGAAGTCGAGCAGGCGCTGCGCGCCGACCCCGTCAAACTTTTCGAGTCTATGTACGGCAATCGTCCCGATCACTGGTCCCCCACTCTCGAGGGCTCCGATCGACTGCGTTTCATCATCAACGTGCTCACCCGGTTACGGTATTGCCGTGCCGATGGCCGCATCGATCTCAAGATGAAAGGCGCGCCCGGATCGCAGGAAAGCGGCTGGATGCCTTGGTTCACGGCGCCCGACCGTCGGACGTCGAACGTCCGAGTGATCACGGGACATTGGTCCACGCTCGGATTCGTCGACCGCCCCGACCTGCTCGCGCTCGATACCGGATGCGTGTGGGGGGGCGCATTGACGGCTGCCGCGCTGGATTCGAACGCACGCTGGTCGCTGCCCTGCGGAGGCTATCAGGGAGTTAAAATGTCGGCTCAAACCGACGGGTGAAACCATGACGATCATCAAACAGCAGGATGTCATCTCGAGCGTCGCCGATGCCCTGCAATACATCTCCTACTACCACCCGATGGACTACATCGAGTCGCTCGGGCGCGCCTACGAACTCGAAGAGTCGCCGGCGGCTCGCGATGCCATCGCGCAGATTCTCACCAACTCACGCATGTGCGCCGAGGGTCATCGCCCGATCTGTCAAGACACGGGCATCGTGGTCGCCTTCGTGAAGGTCGGCATGAACGTCCGATGGGATGCGACGCTCACGCTCACCGACATGATCAACGAAGGCGTCCGCCGCGCGTATCTCGACCCCGATAACACGCTGCGCGCATCGATCGTGGCCGACCCGGCGTTCTCTCGAAAAAATACGCGTGACAACACCCCGGCCGTCGTGCACGTCGAAATGGTGCCGGGCGACACGGTCGAGATCACCGTGTCCGCCAAAGGCGGTGGCTCCGAGAACAAAGCCAAATTCGTCATGCTGAACCCCAGCGACTCGATCGTTGATTGGGTACTCAAGACCGTCCCGACCATGGGCGCAGGCTGGTGCCCGCCGGGCATGCTCGGCATCGGCATCGGCGGCTCCGCCGAGAAAGCCATGGTCCTCGCCAAAGAATCTTTGATGGACCCCATCGACATGGCCGAGCTCAAAGCCCGCGGTCCTCGCAACCCCATCGAAGAACTGCGCATCGAGCTATACGACAAAGTGAATGCGCTCGGTATCGGCGCGCAGGGCCTCGGGGGGCTCTCCACCGTGCTCGATGTGAAGATTCTCGATTATCCGACCCACGCGGCCTCGAAGCCGGTGGCGATGATCCCGAACTGCGCGGCCACGCGGCATGTTCACTTCACGCTCGATGGCTCAGGCCCTTCGAAACTCGCACCGCCCGATCTGTCGCGCTGGCCCAAAGTCGACTGGAAGCCCTCGGCCGAATCGCGTCGCGTCAATCTCGATACGCTCACACCTCAAGAGGTCGCTTCCTGGAAGCCCGGCGATCGACTACTCCTCAACGGCAAGATGCTCACGGGTCGCGATGCCGCCCACAAACGCATCGCCGATCTCTACGCGAGCGGCAAAGGCCTCCCGGAAGGCGTCGATTTCCGCAACCGCGTCATCTACTACGTCGGTCCGGTCGACCCGGTGCGCGATGAAGTCGTGGGGCCCGCCGGCCCCACCACCGCGACCCGCATGGACAAGTTCACCGAGATGATGCTCGCCAACACGGGGCTCATCGCGATGATCGGCAAGGCCGAACGCGGCCCCGTCGGCATCGAAGCGATCCGCAAGCACAAGGCGGCCTACCTCATGGCCGTCGGTGGCGCCGCGTACCTCGTATCGAAGGCAATCAAATCATCACGGGTTGTGGCGTTCGCCGACCTCGGCATGGAAGCCATCTATGAATTCGAGGTCAAGGACATGCCCGTGACGGTCGCCGTCGATTCGAACGGCACCTCGGTGCACCAGAGCGGTCCGGCTGAGTGGAGTCAGAAGATCGCCGCAGGGTCGATCAAGACCCGAGCGCGCTGATCACTCGCGGGCGGGCTCGACGGCCCGCAGGATCTCGTCCAAGCCGTAGAAGTGATAAGTCCGGTCCGTCGACATCGCCACCAACAAACCACCCGGAAAACCGGGTAGCGCCGTCGAGACGATATCGATGCCATCGGTCTCCTTCGCAGTGAAGCGAACGCGGCCTACGAGTGCGTGACGATGCGGCGCCTCGGGAGGCCCATCGAGCTCGAAGAGTCTCAACTCACCCGCCTGCTGATCTGATACGAATAAAAGCGCACGCTCACGTCCGCGCCGAAAGATGGCCGTTCCTTCGTGATCGCGGGCAAATCCAGTGAGCCCGAACTGAGCGAGCTCATCGTCGGCATCTTCGATGGCAGGATCGGCGTGATATTTACGAATGCCGAACGTCTCATCGCTAGCAAAGACCATACCCCGCACTGGATCGACGGAGAGCGCCTCGATTTCCTTACGGCCGCTCCAGTCACCAAAAGCTCTTACCTTAAGACCGCGTAACGTCCCGGTACCGTCGTCGACAAGTCGGTACTGATGCAAATAACCCTGCTTGGGAGCAAATCGATCGGATCGACTGACGATGACGAAGACCGCGCCATCCGAAGGCCGCGTATAAGTCGTCACGCCCATGACATCTCTTGCCCGCTCACCCTCGAACACGGGGATACCACCGCCATCTATCGGACGCATGTCAGGCAAGGAAAATATTCTCAGGCGATGGGCAAAACGCTCAGCAACCACCGCCACATCGACCTTGCGCCCAGCGAGCGGAACATCGTAGGCAACGTCTACATTATTCGGGCGTAGCAAGCCGCGAATAGTGAGGTCGTGACGGATCTTTCCATCCAGACCGAAGACATAGAGAGCCCCGTCGGCCTCTTTGTCCGTGCCCAGTACAAGACTTTTGGCGGGCTCTGCACGGTTGATCCAGATCGCCGGATCGTCGGAGTCATATCTCACCGGCTCGGTCACCACTCGCGGCTTCACGCTCGCCGAGGGCGCTGCCTCCAGCGAACCGGTCGCGCAGAACAGCAGATATGCGAGGGAGATCACCACGCCCCAACCGAAACGGCGGGGCATGGTGTTGGATATGGACGTCATTCGATCAACTCTTTCAGATTTCAAAACTATAACTTCAGGCGGCCGCCGACGAATACGCTGTAACCGAACTGCTCGTACTCGTAGATTCGGCTCTTCTTGCCGTAGTAGCGGATACCCTTGGAGTTCGTGAGGTTCTTGGCCTCGACGAACGCCTCGAAGGTCTTGGTGAACTGGTAGCTCGCCGTGAGATCGATCTGATCGCGCCCCGCCCAATACAGGTCTAGATCACCGTTCTCTGCATTGATCTCGTTCAGGTAATCGCTGCGGTCCGTGAAACTCAGACGAACACTGACGGGACCCTTTTCGTAGAACAGCGCGAAGTTCGAAACCGTCTCCGACTGACCCGGCAGCGGAAACGAGGAGCGACCCCCGTAAGTCCGGCCGAGATCGATCGATGCGTCGACGTAGGTGAAGTTGGCAAACACACCGAAGCCGCTCAACCAGCCCGGCAGTTGTGTGAACTGTTGCTGCCAAGCGAGTTCGAAGCCAGCAAGTTCGCCATCTGCATTCTCTGGGGTGATGATTGCAGCCGGCGTGCCCAAGTAGCTTCCCGCGCTACGAAGGGTGTAGTTGTAGTCCTTAAGGTCCTTGTAGAAGCCGCCCGCCGACAGAATGCCGATGGGCTCGAAGTAATACTCGAGTGACACGTCGAGGTTGTTCGATAGCGTCGGCTTCAGATCGGGGTTGCCCTGCTGAACGACAAGCAGTGATCCTTCCTGAGTCTCGAGCGCGCGTGGCACAACGTCCACGAAATTCGGGCGCGTCATACCCCGCGTCACGGCAGCGCGAGCGATCAGGTTATCGTTCAACTCATAACGAAGCGTCAGACCCGGGAAAACATCGGTGAAACTGCGTGAGTTGCTGCGAGTGCTAATGGCGCCCGTGCCAGCGTTGAATACCGGTGCAGAGCCCTCCGTCTCCGTCTTCTCGACGCGCACGCCAGCGACAACACCTAATCGATCGAAGTCGAGATCCCACATCGCGTAGCCCGAGAGGATCTTCTCGTCTGCTTGGTAATCAGCGGTTGCCGATTGCTCAGCACGAATGGGCGACGCAGCCTTCGTCGCGTCGTAGTACGCGTCGGCTAAAGCCGGATCTACCTTGAATCCCAGGTTGTAATCGTAGTTACGGCTTTCTTTGGTGGTCAGAAATGCGGAAAGTGGCTGACTCGGCGCTGCGGTAGACGCACGATTCCGGTAGCGGTTCTCGTCCGCCTTGCGCTCGCCCGACTTGAACTTCGCACCCGCCTTGAAGTTGCCCTTGCCGCTACCGATCTCGACCGGAATTGTGAGATTCGCGACGGCTGCAACGGTGTCTTCGCTGGTCTCAGAGGTTCGATACGCATTCTCGCGGAACGAGAAATTGGTCGGCGTCAGGTGCTGGTTGGAGGTGAACAACGAAATCGACGGCTCACGGGCGCTCGTCGTGTAGTCATAGGAGATAGGCGCTGTCGCGGTTCCGAGTGCGGCCGTCCTCCACAGTAACTCGTCGCGACGAGGATAGCTTTGCTCCGTACTGGCGATCGATACCGAACCATCGAAGGTCCATCCACCGAAGTTCCTCTGGCCGCCCAGCTCTCCGGTCACGATCTCATTCTGGACGACGCGATGGCGGATTTGCTTGCCAACTCGAATGCTTCGGAACGATGCCTTCTGATCGGTTGCACCGGGAAGCAGGACGCCCTCGGACCAAAGCACGAGCAACTGGTTACGATATTCATCGTCCGTAAAGCGGGAGAAAGTTCCGCGCAAAAAGAGACGCGAGTCGTCGTCAGTACGCAACTCTGCAGCGCTCGTGAGCGCGATACGCTCGCGCTTCGTGTCGTAATCTTTGAAAAGATTCTCGACTACGCCGAACACGGTACCGCCCTCGGGGCGAGTTAGAACGTCCCATACGGTTTCGATGTTATCGACCTGTCGATCCGTTTCGGAATAGCTACCCGAGAACAGCAGTCCGATGCGCGAGTCGCCCTCCCAAATATTGCTGACCGACATCGAGCCGCGGACATCGTTCGTCCCACCGAACTCGTTGTATGAGCCACCGCCAGAGGCGCGCAGTCGAAAGCCCTTGTAATCGAAGGGCGACTGAGTCCGGATATTGATCGCTCCCGTGACTGAGTCGGCATCCTGATCGGGACGAAGCGTCTTCGTGATCTCTAGCGAGCCCACGATATCGGACGGTACCGTGTCGAGGTCGATCGCACGGGTCGTCGGATCGGGTGCCGCGACGCTCACGCCGTCGATCGTCACCGCAGAAAACTCCGACGGGCCACCGCGAACGTTGATATACCGACCCTCACCCTGGTCACGCGAAATCGCTACACCCACGACACGCTGTAGTGCCTCGGCGATATTGGGGTCGGGGAACCGACCGATGGAGTCTGAGGCCACCACGTTGGTGACACCCCGAGAATTCTTTTGCTCATCCGAGGCGCGCTTCGCGGCGTCGATGATGGCGGTGATCACGACTTCTTGCAGGTCGTCTGCCGAACCGGACGCTGGAGACGTTACGTCCTGGGCCGCGGCAGAAGCCGAGAGGATGCCGGAGACGGCGATGAATACGGGGGACCAGCGCGAGGCGCGCGGGAAGACGATTCGGGACATGGAGAGACCTCGGGAAACCGCGAAATAACGCGGAGCGAATGGTCCCCAATGCCGATGACCGAAAAGTTACGAAAATATTGCGGTTTGGTTAAAACCTAAGAAATTCCGCGGCGCTGCAGGGTGACGAAAGTCGTCGGATATTGATTCCGCTCGTCGGCAGGATGTTCAGTGCGAGAAATTTCCTGCCATTCCTCGGGCGGCATTGAAGGGAAAAGGGTATCCCCTTCGACTGCAGCATGAACCTTCGTGAGCTCGATGAGCTCCGCACGCGGCAGAGAGAGCGCGTAGATCTCTGCTCCACCGATGATCATGATTTCTTCGACATCACCCGCCGCCTCGATCGCAGCATCGAGAGTGCGTACCACGATGACACCTGGTGAGTCGACGATGTAATCACTGCGTCGAGTCACGACGATGTTGGTACGCCCCGGCAGCGGCCGGCCAAGCGACTCCCACGTCTTGCGGCCCATCACCACGGGGCGCCCGAGCGTACGTTGCTTGAAGCGACGCAGATCTTCGGAAAGCTTCCAGGGCAATCCGCCCTCACGACCAATCACGCCGTTGTCCGCTACGGCGACGATCAGGGTGAGGCGCGGCGCCCTGCCCGACATCAGCGTCGCGACGCCTTCGACCGACGAGTCGAGGTCGCGCGACCGCCGGTCTTCGCACCAGTCTTTGCTCGAGTCTTCGAACTCGAGGTCACGCGAGCGGTCGCCTTGTTTTTCGCCGCGGTCGTTGCGCGAGTCTTGGCTTTTTTCGTCGCCTTTTTCTTCGCCTTTTTCTTCTTGCGCGGATCCTTCGCCGGCCAGAGCATCGTACCGCGGCACTTCGGAGAGCCACAGCGGCAGGCGAAGATTTCGTCGACGTTCGGCGGATCGTCTTTTTCGCGACCGATCTCGTAGTCGTAACCCAGCTCTTCACCCTTCTCGACGAGTCGGGTCGTCTCGATGAACACGCGTCGGTCTTCGATCACCGATTCGCAATTGCCATCGCAGGAGTGGTTGATGAATCTCGCGCCGTTGCCGCCGACGCCGGCATCGATCACCGTCTTCTTGTCGACGATGAACAGGAACGTGTGATTGTCGTTCGGATCGTGATCGTCGTAGCGCGCATCGGCCTCGGCATGAGTAATGCGGTCACCGAGATACTCGATGACCCGCGTGCCCTTCGGGATACGCTTGGCGGCGAACACACCTTTGCCATGAATTTTGGAGTTACGGACTTTGATCCAAGCGCTGGTGCGCATGACGGGTATCGGCACGAAGAGTCTCCCTGGTGATTAAAAGGTCAAACAGCCACCGGCGCCTTGATCGCCGGATGGTGCTGGTAATTCGCGAATTCGAAATCGTCGAACACGTAGTCGAAGAGCGAGGCGGGCCGACGCCGGATCACGAGCTTCGGCAACGGGTAAGGTTCTCGAGAGAGCTGCAGATCGGTTTGCTCGAGATGATTGAGATAGAGATGGCAGTCGCCACCCGTCCACACGAAATCGCCGACGCCAAGATCGCACTGTTCGGCGATCATGTGGGTGAGCAAGGCATACGAGGCGATGTTGAAAGGCACGCCGAGGAAGATATCGGCGCTGCGCTGATAAAGCTGGCACGAGAGACGTCCGTCGGCCACGTAGAACTGAAAGAACGCATGGCAGGGCATCAGCGCCATCTGGGAAAGTTCGCCGACGTTCCAAGCGCTCACGATGATTCGACGCGAATCGGGCTGGGTACGCAGTTGCTTGAGCACCTCGGAGATCTGGTCGATCGATCCGCCGTCGGGCGTAGGCCATGATCGCCACTGCTTGCCGTAGACCGGTCCAAGCTCGCCGTTGGCATCAGCCCACTCATCCCAGATGCTGACGCCGTTCTCGCGCAGATAAGCCGTGTTGGTCTCACCGCGCAGAAACCAAAGCAACTCATGCACCACCGACTTCAGATGGATTTTTTTGGTGGTGACGAGCGGAAACCCCTCGCGCAGATCGAAGCGCATTTGGTGACCGAACACCGAGAGCGTGCCGGTACCCGTGCGGTCGGTCTTGCGAGTCCCGTGCTCACGCACGTGACGCATGAAGTCGAGATACTGCTTCATACAGTGATTTTTTCGGTGGAGCGATTGCCCGACGGCTCACCCCGACGATACGCGAGCACCATCAGGGCGATACCCGCGAGCAGCATCGGCAAGGTGAGCAGATGGCCCATGGTGAGCCAACCGCCGGCGAGATACCCGATGTGCGCATCGGGGAGTCGCCAGAATTCGACCGTCAGCCTGCCGGTCGCATACATGATCAAGAAGAGCCCCGAAGGCGCGAGCCGCGGTCGATCTTTGGCGGTGAACCACCACAGCACGATGGCGAGCAAGAAACCCTCGAGCAGCGCTTCGTAAAGTTGCGTCGGATGTCGTGCGACCCCATCGACCATCATGGCCCACGGCACATCACCCGGTCTGCCCCACAACTCGCCGTTGATGAAGTTACCGACACGTACCGAGAGAATGCCGAGGCCGGGTAGCGCCGCCGCAAAATCGAAGACGTCTGCCACGTGTCGTTTACGGCGGATCGCGAACACCGCGAGGGCGACGAGCACGCCGATGAGACCGCCGTGGAACGACATGCCGCCCTCGGTGATGCGCAGCGGGTACCAAGGGTCCTCAGCCCAATAACCGAGACCGTAAAAGAAGACGTAGCCGATACGACCACCGAGGATGACGCCGAGCATGGCGTAGAAGAGGAAGTCGTCGACGTCGACCGCCGTCCAACTTGAGCCCGGCTGTGATGCGCGGCGACGACCGAGCCACCACGCCGCCGCAAAAGCGACGAGGTAAGTGATGCCGTACCAGCGCACCTTGAGCGGGCCAATTTCGAGCGCGACGGGATCGAAGCCGGGGTAGTCGATCATCGAGGATGATTTTAGCGGCTAGCCACGCGTCACGCGGCAGAAAAATGCCTTGAGGTACCGGGTCTCGGGGATCGCCGGATGGCGAGGATGGTCGGGCGACTGCCCACCCTCGTGCAGGACCTGCACGAATCGATCCACATGCCGGGCCGCACCCTGAATCGCCGCAAGAAGATCCTCGGCAGCCAGGTGGTGCGAACACGAGCAACTGACGAGCAAGCCGCCCGGCTCCAGCACCCGCAGCGCGAGCTGGTTGAGCTTGCGATACGCCGCCTGCCCCTGCGGGATGTCTTTGCGCCGCTTGATGAACGCCGGCGGATCGACGATCACGGCATCGTATCGTTCACCGGCCTCGGCGAGCGCCGCCAGCACATCGAAGGCGTCTCCGCGGTGGAGAACGGCCTTGAGTGACGAATTGGCCGCCACGTTTCGCTCGGCGAACGACAATGCCGGAGCAGACGAATCCACACACGCGACCTCACGCGCCCCGCAAGCGGCGGCGGTGGCAGCCCAGCCGCCCGCGTAGCTGCACACGTCGAGCACGCGAGCGCCCGGGGTCATGAATCGCGGGAGCAGGCTACGATTGAACGTCTGGTCGAAGAACCAACCTGTTTTCTGCCCCCCGGCGAGCGCGACCGCATAGGACAAGGCGCGACCGTCGGAGAGATGCTCGATCACGGCGGTCTCTTCGGGTACCGAACCCCAGGCGGCTTCGACGATGTCGGGCAAGCCTTCCAATTTGCGCGCGCCGGAATCGTTCTTCCAGAGCAACACGGCAGGCGAAAGCACCTCTCGGATCGCCGCCTCCACCTCTGCGCGCAGGCACTCCATACCGAGCGTCGCGATCTGACCCACCACGAGGTCGCCATAGCGATCGAGCACGAGACCGGGCAAAGAATCGGACTCGCCGAATACCCATCGGTAATACGGACTCGGATAGAGGCTGTCACGCAGCGCAAGCGCCTGATGCAATCGCGAGGCGATCCAGCGCCGATCGATGCGCGAGTCGCCATCACGAGCAAGGATGCGTGCGGCGATCAAGGTCGACGGATTGAGATAACCCACCCCGAGAACATGATCGCGGTCGGTGATGATCCGCACCTGAGCGCCGGGCTCGAACGCGGCAAGCGGCGTCGCCTTCGTATCGATCTCGTTGCTGAATACCCAAAGATGACCCGCGCGCAAACGACGGTCTTCGCCGCGGCGCAGGCGCAGCTCGGGCAGAGTCGAACTGGAGTGGGAAACCAAGGGGAACGTCTCGGCGAGTGAACCGCCGGGGAGTTTAGCGGATCGGCACTTCGCCCCGGAGTGCACGCTCGCGGCGAGCGCTCATTTCGGCGTTTAAACCCTTGACCGCATCGGATCCGGTGGTCACGAAGAGAAACGGGAAGATGCCGTGCAGCACGCAAGCGATCCCCGCGCACATCATGCGGAGCCCGAAACTGCCCGCCTGCCAAAGATGCCCGAGATAGGTCTCGCCTATCGTGGCCGGGTGCTCGGTGAACGCGCGCAGCAATTTCATGGAGGTCAACGATAGCCCTCGCGGCGCGCAACCGGGTTTCGAAGACATGGACAAACCCGAATAAAGGCGCAACAATGTTGCGTGTTTTTTATTATTCTCGAAACAGTATTCTATGGATAAACTCGATCGGAAAATCCTGGACATCTTGCAGAAAGACGCGAGTTTGACCGCCGCCGAGATCGCCGAGCGCGTCGGGCTCTCGAAAGCGCCTTGCTGGCGACGCATCCAGCGCCTGCGCGAGACAGGCGTCATCCGACGAACCGTCGCCCTGCTCGATGCCCGAGCCCTCAACGTGGGCACGACGGTGTTCGTCACGATCAAGGCCCCAAGTCACAGCGCAGCCTGGTACGAGCGTTTCGCGAAAGTCGTGCGCGACCTGCCGGAGGTCACCGAGTTGCATCGCATGAGCGGCGATGTCGACTACCTGCTTCGCATCGTGGTTCCCGACATCGAGGCCTACGACGCCGTCTACAAGCGCCTCATCGGCGCGCTCGAAATGCTCGATGTGAGTGCGAGCTTCTCGCTCGAAACCATCAAGTCGACGACGGCCTTGCCGCTCTCCTACGCCCGGCTCGACTGACTCGCGCCCGACGCGAGCGAGGCGCGCACGGCTTCGAGCAGCGCCGCCTCACGCGCCGGGTCGAACACCGGCGCGGCATTCCAGTCGTAGGCCCAGGGATGCGCCACATCGAGCGGCGGTGATTCCTCCCGGTAGCGCGGGATGACGTGCGCGTGCAGCGCGGGCTCGAGATTGCCGAACATGGCGTAGTTGATACGCAGGGCACCCGTCACCGCGAGCAAGGCATCGCCGAGCCGGCTCATGTCCGACAAAAACAGATCGCGAGCCGACGCAGGCAAATCATTGAGTGTGGGTACGACCGGGTCGGGCAACAACAAGGCGTAACCACGCAAAAACTGACGCTCACCGAAAACGGCCCAGCCCGAGGGCATCTTGGCGATTACGCTCGGATCACGCCCTTCGCGCAAAGCCTCTACCCGACGATGAATCGCCGTTGAGCCGACTCCCGCGCTCATGCCGGACTCCGAAAGATGAAATATACGGCGCCGAGTATGCACAGGGCCGCCCAAAGATAATCGAGCTTGATCGGCTGCCGCATGTAAAACACGGCGAAGGGCACGAAGACAGTCAGCGTCACGACTTCTTGAACGATCTTCAGCTGCGCCAGAGACAACTCCGTGTAACCGATACGGTTGGCAGGAACCTGCAGGAGGTACTCGAAGAGCGCAATGCCCCAACTGACGAGGGCGGCGATCCACCACGGCTTGTCGTTCAGATTTTTGAGATGGGCATACCAGGCGAACGTCATGAAGACGTTGGACAGCACGAGCAACCCCACTGTCGTCGCGATCACAGGCATAGGCTCACTCCGTCTCGACACCGAGTGTCCGCAAGGTACTGACGGTCGTATTGTGGCCGGCATGGACGATGCCGTGCCAGCCCCGCACACGGACCGCCTCGATATTCTCTAGACGATCATCGATGAACACGGTCTCGGCGGGGTTCAATGAAAAACGCCGTTCGGTCTGCTCGTAGATGGCAGCGAGAGGCTTCATGACACCCGCCTCGAAGGACGTGACGACACCGTGCCCCAGTTCGTGCAATCGAAAGCGTCGTTGCAACTCTGCCCAGTGCAGATCACCGACGTTGGAGAGCAGGTAAACCCGATATCGGCTGCGCAAGCGCTCGGCGAGACCGAACATCTCGGGCTGGGGGTCGAACATGTCGACCCAGGCTGCGGCAACGAGTTCGGAAGACGGCTGCCGGGGCGCGAGACGTGCGATGTTCGATACCAGCCCCGCCCCGTCGAGCCTGCCGCTTTCGTGTTCATGCAGATCGATTCGACTCGTCACCTGCTCAAGGTGAGCCATTTCGGCGCCGTGATCACGAAGTAACTGCAAGAGCGGCATCGGCGCCAGGTGTACCAACACCCAACCGATATCGAATATGACGTTTCGGATCGGTCGCTCAGACATGACTCGGTACCGCGCATCGCAAATCGTGGCGTACGAGAACCGGTCGTCCCGTCGAACTCCGAGCCAGCGAAACGGCAAAAGGCACGGCATCGACGTGAGTGCACAGCTCGAAATCGCTCTCGGGAGCCCAGTCCGCCTGAGGATCGAAAAATTTGGCGGCCGCCGGCGCACCTCGTAAACGATCGCGCAGATTCGCAAGAGGAAACGCATGACCCTGTAGCGCGGCAATCATCGCCTCGCGACAAAGATCGTCTTCCTCGCAACGCTCACGGGCCTCGTGTCCCATGGCGACGATCGTGACCTCCTCGGGCGCGAGGGCTCGCACTGCGCCGATCGTGGCGGATAAATTGACGAACGCACCTGTGAAGACATGGCTGACCACGCGCGAGGCGGCCATCAATCCCTGGGTTCCGGCATGAGTCGTATGGATGATCGTGCGTCCGGCAGGCTCTGCCGCGAGTACTTCGGATGGCGAGTTGCCGCAATCGAACCCCGGTAACCGCCGCGCATGTCGCTCGCCGACGAGTAACCACTCGGGGTGCTGGCTCTTCAGAGCCTTCGCTTCGTCGACACCTTCGATCGGGACGATCACCTCCGCACCGGCTGCGAGGGCATGCGCCTGCAACGAACAGGCCCGAAACACGTCGATGACGATCGCCACGCCTCGTGCCGAGACCGCGCCCGCCACGAAATCGGCGGCATGGATGCGCATCAGTAATCGAGCCGCATCACGCTGCCACGATCACCGGAGGTGAGATTGACCGATACGACTGTGGCGCGCGGGAAGAAGTTGAACTCCGACGCGCTCGCCCAGGTGTACGCGCCCATCGCACGCCCGACGATGAGGTCGCCCTCATCGAGTTCGGGCAACAAAATATTCTCGGTGATGACATCGATGCTGTCGCAAGTCGGACCCGCAAGGACAGCCGGTTCGCGATGCTTGCCGGGTTTCAAGGATTCGAGCGGATAGCGCGCATGATCGAACAGTTGCCCGCTATACGACCCATAGAGCCCGTCGTCGAGGTAGTACCACCATCGCCCCTCGCGCCGCGCGCGACCCATGACGCTCGCAACACCGATGGCGCTCGGCCCAGCGATATAGCGCCCAGGCTCGGCAATGATGCGTACGCGCTTCGGCAACTTGGCGAGCGCGGCTCGGATCGGCTTGCAGAAGTAACCGATGGTCGGCGCCTTCGCGGCGTAATCGATGGGGAAACCGCCGCCGATGTCGAGCGTGTCGCAAGGACCGAGTCGTTCTCGACGCGCGGCCGCCAGCAGCCGCGCGCACGCCTCGATGGCCTCGACATGTTTGCCAGGGTCGGGCGCCTGCGAGCCGACGTGGAAGGACAAGCCACGAACTTTCACGCCGAGGTCTCGCGCTCGCCTTGCGAGCGCCAGCAAAGACTCCGGGTCGCAGCCGAACTTGCGCGAGAGATCGGAGACGGCGCCCGGACTGCGGAACGACACACGCAGCAAGACTTCGGCAACTTGAGCGTACGGCACGAACTTGCGCAGTTCGTCGGGGTTGTCGGCGACGAACACCTTCACGCCACGCTTGAGCGCATCGCGAATGTCGGAGTCACGCTTGATGGGATGAGTATGGATACAGAGAGCAGGATCGACACCCATACGCGCGACGAGCTCGACCTCGCCCGTGGTCGCAAGGTCGAGAAATCCGCCCTCTTCGAGCACCGCACGCACCACGGCCGGATGAGGCAGCGGCTTGAGCGCGTAATGCAGATCGACGCCCGGCAGTGCCCGGTGCAACTCGCGATACTGGCGACGCACGCGCTCGCAATCGACGATGAGCAACGGCGAGCCGAACTCGCGTACGAGACGGCGGATCTCGCGCGGCTGAAACGGATCGATCAACGAGGATTTACGGCTCGGACTCATCGGCAATGACTCGCTCTGGATGAAAGGATGACGCTGCGATCAAAGAAACGTCGCTGCTGCTCGGGAGAGACGATCGCGCACGGCATCCCACTGCGGAGACTCCGGCACGGACTCGACGAGGATACGTGAGACCCCGAGCTTGTCGAGCCGGCGCAACTCGGCATAGAGCGTGCGGCCATACGACGCGGGATCGCAACCTCGCGGACAGGCCAGGGTGGCGACGCGCTCGCCCCGCGCGGTCGCCGCAGCTTCGACCTTCGCGAGCGCTCCGGCGGGCACGAGCTCGAGTGGCGTCTGCGGCGCGTAGTGCTGCAACGTGCTGCCCGGGACCCGCGGCGCATCAGCGCTTGCACCCGCCTCCACCGGCCCGCCGAGCACCGTTTCGAGGTCGGCGCGTGAAATCGAGCCCGGCCTCAAGAGTCTCGGAAAAGCATCGACGAGAGACACGATCGTCGATTCGAGACCGACCTCGCAGTCGCCCCCCTCGAGCACGAGCAGATCTTTCGGGAACTCTTCGAGCACATGCGCAGCGCGTGTCGGCGAGACACGACCATATCGATTGGCCGACGGTGCAGCGATGCCGCGACCAAAAGCCGCGAGCAAGGCGCGCGCCACCGGATGAGCCGGCACACGAATCGCGACCGTATCTTGACCCCCGGTGAGCTCATCGGAGACCTGAGCCGAACGCGACAACACCAGCGTGAGCGGCCCCGGCCAAAATCGACTCGCCAACGTTCGAGCCGCTGGCGGAATCTCCGATACCCAATCTTTCACGTCGTCGAGCGAGAGTACGTGCAGGATGAGCGGGTGCGTCGATGGGCGTCCCTTGAGCGCATACACCTTGCGCAAGGCCTCGGGATTGCGCGCATCGGCACCGAGTCCGTAAACGGTCTCCGTCGGAAAGGCCACGAGCTCGCCCGCCCGCAAGGCGGCGACGGCGGCCGCGATGTCGGGTGCTGCAGCACCGGTTGAGGCGGACATGGTCGAAAGTTTAGCCGACCACCGACCACTCGCGCGCCAATTGCAGCACGCTGAGCGGCGCGGAGCCCTCGGCCTTGTTGTTGACGATGACGATCGCTTCGCGTCCCTGCCCCACGACTCCGCGCAGGAGCGACAGGATGCGTCGGCGCGCCTCCAAATCGGGTTCGACCAATCGGTTGAAGGGCGCATACGTCTCTCGGGCCTCCTCGTAAGCCCGATCACGTCGCAGCAACCAACGAATCACGATCGGTCCCTCGCCGATGTCGAAAGTGGCCTGCTCATCGATCAAGGGCATGCGTGGATGAGCCGCGAAGCCGTGCGCAATCTTGCAACGCGCCAGGACGTCGGCGAGATCGGCGCCCAGCATTGCGGCATCACGCCACTCGACGGCGTATCGCGCCTCTTTGGGAAGTGCCGACAGAAAACCTTCGAGACGCTCGAGCAGTTCGCGTCGATAACGCAACACCCGATCCCCGAGCGGCGAAAACTGGAACAGGATGACGCCGAGTTTCTCGCCGAGGATACGCAGGGCGGGCTCGACCACGTTGCGCGTGGCATATGCGGCGTCGAGAAAAACATCGGGTACACCCATGAGATAGTCGGGTCGGCGCGCGCTCTTCGACAACATGAGCGCAGCATGGGCCTTGATCAAAAATCGAAAATCGTCGCCGACGGCATCGGCCATGCGCTGCAGGGTCTTGTCGTCGAGAGGTCGGTAGTAACTTCGGTCCACGCCGACGCTGCGCAGCAGCGGATGCCGGGCGTACGCAGCGAGCCCATCACGAGAGAGTTTCGTCTCGTCGTACTCGCCACCGTAGACGATGCCCTGCCATCCGGAGAAGGACCACGTCGAGGTCCCAAAGCGCACCCCTGGAGGGATCTTTGACGCAAGCACCCGAACTTCATCGTCGACCGGCGCCGCGGCGACTTTGCCGCGCGCCGGTCGATCATCGAAGAAATCGACTTGTCCGCTCAAGCCCCGAGCGCGACGCCGAACGCCTGCCTGTAGAGAGTCGCGAATTCTTCGCGACCGAAACGATGATTTTGCGTGCCGTGGTGAGCGATTTTGAGCGAGCCCATCAGCGAGGCGATACGACCCGTCGTCGGCCAATCGAGGCCGCGCTGCAAACCGAACAACAAGCCCCCTCGGTAGGCGTCTCCGCAGCCCGTCGGATCGGCGATTTTTTCGGGCTTGACCGCCGGGATCTCGTGCACGACTCCGTCGGCATGGATGTGAGAACCCTGGGCGCCGCGCGTGACGATCAGTGCCTTCACTTTGCCCGCGATGGCCTCGAGCGACCAACCGGTACGCTCAACCAGCAGGCTCGCCTCGTAGTCATTGACCGCTACCCAACTCGCCTGATTGATCATGGTGCGCAGGTCATCGGGTCCGAGCAGCGTCATCGCCTGGCCCGGATCGAAGATGAACGGGATCCCGTGTGCCGCGAATTGCGCCGCATGATCGAGCATGCCGAGATGACTCTCGGGCGCGACGATACCGAGGCGCAGACCACCATCCTTCGGCACCTTGTTGACGTGCGCGTGATTCATCGCACCGGGGTGGAAGGCCGTGATCTGGTTGTTATCGGCGTCGGTCGTGATGTACGCCTGCGCGGTGTACTCGTCGTCGAGTTGGCGAATATGGTCGAGGGGCAAGCCGTTGTCGATCATCCACGCGCGGTACGGCCCGAAATCCGAGCCCACGGTCGCCATCACCTTACCCTCTCCGCCAAGGAGCTTCAGGTTGTAGGCGATGTTGCCGGCGCAGCCGCCAAAATTTCGTCGCAGCCCAGGAACGAGGAATGCCACATTCAGCATGTGGATGCGATCGGCGAGGATGTGATCTTTGAAGTGCCCTTCGAAGACCATCACCGTATCGTAAGCCACCGAACCGCAAATGAGTGCCGTCATGTCTATCTCCGCAATGAACCGTTAGCGATCGAGCAATACCAGCGCCCAGACGACCGCGAGCATCGCGAAGGACGTGAAAACCGCCGCAGAACCCAAATCTTTGGCGAGCCCCGAGAGTTGGTGACGCTCGAGACCGATACGATCGACCGTCGCCTCGATGCCGCTGTTGAGCAACTCGACGATCAGAACGATGAAAATGGGGCCGACGAGCAACGCCCGCTCGACCCCGTTTTCGCCGAGCCACAACCCGAGCGGAAACAGCACCGTGCACAGTGCGAGTTCCTGCCGGAACGCCGCCTCCTCGCGAAACGCGCCGACATAACCCTTCCAGGTGTTGCCGAACGCGTTGACGAGGCGGACGAATCCGGTCGGTTTGGGCCTGTCGGTTTTCATCAGGCCGCCGAGTCTACCGGCTTCCAGGTGAGCTCCAGTTGCTTGGCCGCGCGCACGTCATCGAGACGTCGTACGGGCATGGTGTAGGGCGCCGCCTTGAGCTTCGTTGCATCGCTCGAGGCCTCGCCCAAGATCGCCACCATGGCGTCGATGAATCCATCGAGCGTCTCGCGGCTCTCGGTCTCGGTCGGTTCGATGAGCAGACACTCGGGGACGAGCAGCGGGAAGTAGGTCGTCGGCGCATGGAAGCCGTAGTCGAGCAGCCGCTTGGCGATGTCCATCGCCGTCACGTTGAGCTCCTTCGCCTGACGCTTCATCGTGATGATGAACTCGTGGCTCGCTCGACGATTCGGGTAGGCGAGATCGAAACCGGCTGCGCGAAGTCGCGCCATGATGTAGTTGGCATTGAGCGTCGCAAACTCACCGACGCGGCTCATGCCTTCGCGACCGAGCATACGCATGTAGATGTACGCGCGCAGCAGCACGCCCGCATTGCCCATGAATGCAGAGAGTCGGCCGATCGACTGCGGTCGATCGTTTTCGGTGAGCCAGCGATAGCCCTCGCCTTCTCGACCGACCACAGGCACCGGGAGGAAGGGTTCGAGTCGGGCGCTCACGCCCACTGCGCCCGCACCCGGACCCCCGCCGCCGTGCGGCGTCGAGAAGGTCTTGTGCAGATTCATGTGGATGACGTCGAAGCCCATGTCGCCCGGACGAACCTTGCCGAGAATGGCGTTGAGATTCGCACCGTCGTAATAGAGCAAGCCGCCGGCACCGTGAACGATGCGCGCGACCTCTTCGATCTTGCGTTCGAAGACTCCGAGCGTCGACGGATTGGTGAGCATGATGCCCGCCGTATTCGGGCCCACCGCTTTCTTGAGGGCCTCGATGTCGACGTCGCCTTCCGAATCGACCGGAATCTCGCGCACGATGCAACCGCACATGGTCGCCGTGGCGGGATTCGTGCCGTGAGCGGCCTCGGGAACGATGATTTCGTTGCGCGCCAAATCGCCTCGTGCGCGGTGATAGGCACGAATCATCGCGACACCCGCGAACTCACCATGAGCGCCCGCCATGGGATTGAGGGACACGGCTTTCATGCCGGTCACTTCTTTGAGCATCTCCTGCAGTTCGAACATGCACGAGAGGAATCCCTGACCCTGAGTGTCCGGCGCGAGCGGATGCCGAGAGAGAAACTCCGGCAGCATCGCGTACTGATTGCAGGCCTTGGGGTTGTACTTCATCGTGCACGAACCGAGCGGATAGAAGTTCGTGTCGATCGAGAAGTTGAGCTGCGAGAGGCGCGTGAAATGACGAACGACGTCGAGCTCGCTCGCTTCGGGCAGCATCGGCTTGCTCGTGCGACGCAGAACCGCCGGTACCGCACCCATCGCCTCTTTCGAGGCCGCTGCCGCGGCACCCCGCAAGGCCGGCGGATGCTGGGCTTCGGCGCCTCGGCCGTCGCGCGAATATTCGAAGATGGACTTTTCTAGGATTTGATTCATGACGTACTCCAATGGCGCCCGCGCTCAGGCGGCGCGCACAGCCTGCAACGCCGTACCGAGCGCATTGGCGTAGCGCTCGATATCGCCGTCGGTCTTGGTTTCGGTGGTGCAGACGAGGATGGCGGAGCCGAGCTCGGGGTAATCCCCGGAGAGATCGACGCCGCCGAGAATGCCCTGCGACTCGAGCTCGCGCAGCACGGCAGCCGCCGGCCGATCGAGCAGGAGCACGCTCTCGTGAAAGCGCGGACCCGTGAACGCCTGACGCACGCCACGCTGACGACCGAGCGCGGTCACGAGTTGGTGCGTACGCGCCATGCTCGTTTCGGCCACCTGCGCGAGCCCGGCCGGACCGATGAGGCTCATGTAGATGGTCGCCGCCGTCATCAATAGACCCTGGTTGGTACAGATGTTGGACGTCGCCTTACCCCGACGGATGTGCTGCTCGCGCGCTTGCAGCGTGAGCGTATAGCCATGACGACCTTCGAGATCGACGGTGCGGCCGACGATGCGGCCCGGCATGGAACGCACGTACTCCATGCGCGTCGTCATGAATCCGAAGTACGGCCCACCCGAGGAGAGCGGCACGCCGAGCGGCTGCCCTTCGCCCACGCAGATATCGGCACCCTTGGTGCCCCACTCGCCCGGCGGCTTGAGCAGTGCAAGTGATGTCGGGTTGACGGCGGCAATGACGAGCATGCCCTGCTCGTGCGCCCAGTCGGTGAGCGCATCGACGTCTTCGAGCTGACCAAAGAAATTGGGCTGCTGGATGACCATCGCGGCGACGTCCTGACCCGCAAAGGCAGCGAGTGCTGCGAAGTCGATGCAGCCCGTCTCGCGCTGATACGGAACGGTCTCGAAGCGCAAACCCTGGTTGCCGGCCGTACTGACGGCGACGCGACGATAATTGGGGTTGACCGTCGAGGGAACGAGTACGCGCAGGCTCTTCGACTTGCGATGCGCGCGCACGGCCATGAGTGCGGCTTCGGCCACGGCGGATCCACCGTCGTAGAGCGACGCGTTCGAGACCTCCATGCCCGTCAGGCTCGAGATCATGGTCTGGTATTCGTGGATGAGCTGCAGCGTGCCCTGGCTCGCTTCGGCCTGATAAGGCGTGTAGGCGCTGTAGTACTCGCCGCGCGTCGTGATCGCCCACACGGCCGACGGGATGTGATGCTCATAGGCCCCGGCGCCGAGGAACGACAGCGGACGACCGTCTTGTCGGGCCCGCTCGCTCATCAGTCGACCGATCTCCATTTCGGAGAGGCCTTCGGGGATGCCGGCGAGGCCCTGGACTCGCAGGTTTTGCGGAATCTCGTCGAAGAGCTCCTCGATCGACTTCGCGCCGATCGTCGCCAACATATCTTTGACGTCAGCCTCGGTGTGCGGGATGAACGGCATGTCAGCCACCCTCCGCCGCGAGCACGGCCGAGTACGCCTCGGCCGAGAGCAATCCGTCGAGCGCGGACGCCGAGGCCGGCTTCACGCGGATCATCCAACCTTTGCCGTAACAGTCCTGGTTGATGAGTTCGGGCGTCGAGGCGAGCTCGGCGTTGCACTCGACCACCGTGCCGGCAATGGGTGAGTAGACGTCGGAGGCCGCTTTGACCGATTCGACGACGGCACAGGCCGCACCGGCCTCGAGCGCGCGACCCGCCTCCGGGACTTCGACGAAAACGAGATCGCCGAGCGCGTGCTGGGCGTGATCGGTGATGCCGATCTCGACGAGGCCGCTCGGCAACAGACGCGCCCACTCGTGGCTCTTGGCGTATTTGAGGTCAGCGATGACTTGGCTCATGGGAAGGCTCCTGGATAACGAAATCGAGAAATCTTTGAAAAATCAGAGTGCGATCAGCACGCGTCCATTGCGGACGAAAGGCAGTTTGACGACGCGCGCCGGAAGCAACTTGCCGCGGATGTCGACCTGGACCGATTGACCCGTGCCGCTCGGCACTCGCGCAAACGCGATCGACCGCTCGAGCGTCGGCGAGAACGTGCCGCTCGTCACTTCACCCTCGCCGATACCGGGAACGATGACTTTTTGGTGTGAGCGCAGCACGCCTCGCTCTTCGAGCAAGAGCCCGACGAGCTTGTGCGACGGGCCGCCCGACGCCTTGATGTCCATGAGGGCCTGACGACCGACGAAGTCGCGCGTCGCAGGCTCGAAGGCGACGGTCCATGTAAGGCCCGACTCGAGCGGATTACGGGTGTCGTCCATGTCGTTGCCGTAAAGATTCATGCCGGCTTCGAGGCGCAGCGTGTCGCGCGCACCGAGTCCGCAGGGCGCAACCCCTGCCGAGACGAGTGCGCGCCATGTGGAAGGCGCTTCCTCGATAGGCAACACCACCTCGAAACCATCTTCGCCGGTATATCCGGTGCGAGCCACGAACCACTCGCCGCACACGCGACCATTGAATGGCTCGAGAGACAAGGCCGCATCACGATCTTTCGGATCGAGCAACTCGGCGACGATCGGGCGAGCCTTCGGACCCTGCACCGCGATCATGGCGAGATCGACGCGCTCAATGATTTCGAGGTGCTGTGCCGACTCGCGAGCCTGGGCGCGCATCCAGGCGATATCGGAGTCGCGGGTCCCGGCATTCACGACGACCCGAAACCACTGCTCGTTCATGAAATAGACGATGAGATCGTCGATGACGCCGCCCGTGGGATTGAGCATGCAGCTGTACAGCGCCTTGCCCTCGACCCGGAGCTTGTCGACGTCGTTGGCGAGCAGGTGTCGCAGGAAGGCTCGACTGTCGCGCCCCCGCACATCGACCACGCACATGTGCGACACGTCGAACATGCCGGCATCGCGACGCACCCGGTGGTGCTCCTCGATCTGGGATCCGTAATTGACTGGCATGTCCCAGCCACCGAAGTCGACCATGCGAGCGCCATGCTCGACATGAATACCGTAGAGAGGTGTCTTGCGTCCCATGCCGTCATCCTCGAGTCCGTGAGGCCACCGCCCGGCCAAAAAAAAGGGCGGCAGGAGCCCTTGAAGCCCCTGCCGCCCCTCTGTCCGTGTACCTGAGAGATCGGGCTCGCCTCGATCGGCGCGCCGCTCCCCTTCGGTGGATCAGTCGTAGCCCGAGGGGCCGCGATCGATCGCTCTCCAGAATTCGCCTGCGACCTGCCGTTCTTTTGCCTGAGCGTTTCCGGGCGGAAACTTGCGCCTTCGGCGCCCCACGGTATGTCGGGGGTCTCTCCGGCGAGGTCGGGTTACGCGAACGGAGCGATAATAGCAGCGGCCGCGCCCCCGGGCGCGGAAAAATCGACCGTCGTAGACTGTCAACCCAAGATTACCCGGAGACCCGTCCATGCTCAGTCGCCCTTCGTCGTTCGCGCTGCTCGCGGCCCTGGTTTTTGCGGCCCTGATGCCTGCGTTCGCAGCACCCGCCCCGGACTCCGACGCAAAGCTTCGGGCGCTCTTCGATACCACCTGGCAGAAGGAACTCGCGGCCGATCCGTTGATGGCGAACTACTTGGGTGACAACCGGTACAACGATCAGTGGACCGACATGTCTGCCGCGGCGATCGAGCGGCGCCAACAACATGATCGAACCACCCTCGCGGCGCTGCGCGCAATTCCGAGAGTATCGCTCTCTCCGGCAGCCCAGCTCGACTACGACCTCTTCGAACGCGAATACACCCAGCGCCTCGCAAGCGCGCCGTTCAAGCCGCACCTCTACTCGATCAACCATCAGGGCGGCATCCAGACGCTGCACGAAGTCACAGAACTGCTGCAGTTCCGCACGATCAAAGACTACGAAGACTGGATCGCCCGACTCGAGCGAGTCGGCACTCTGATCGACCAGCACATCGCAGTACTCGAGCAGGCCGCCCGAGAGGGACGCACCCAGCCGCGCGTCATCATGCAACGTATCCCGTCGCAGCTTGCCCTGCAGAATGTCGCCAAGCCGGAGCAGAGTCCGTTCTTCGAGCCGTTCACCCGGTTTCCCGAAGAGTTCGATGCCTCGACCAAAACGCGCCTTTCGGCAGCCGGCCGCAGCGCGATCGAGCGGGTGGTGTTGCCCGCTTATGCGCGCTTCACGAAAACCTTCAACGAGACTTACCTGCCGGCGACGCGCGCTACGGTCGGCATCTCCGACACCCCGCAGGGTCGCGACTACTATCGAGAGCGCATCGCGTATCACACGACGCTCGGCTCACTGACCGCCGACGAGATCCACGAGATCGGACTCGCGGAAGTCCGCCGAATCCGCTCCGAGATGATGGCCATCAAAGAAAAAGTGGGCTTCAAGGGTTCGTTGCAGGAGTTCTTCACCTTCCTGCGTACCGACCCCCAGTTCTACTACAAATCGTCGCAAGAGCTCTTCGAGGGCTACCTCGCCGTCTCCAAGCGGATCGATCCGAATCTCGTCCGCGTATTCGGAAAGCTCCCGCGTACGCCATACGGGCTGCGGCCGATCCCGATGACGAGTGCACCCAATACCACGACCGCCTATTACCAGGGCCCCGCCGCCGACGGGACGCGTCCCGGCTTCTATTACGTGAACCTCTATCGGCCTGAGGTGCGGCCCAAGTACGAGATGGAAGTGCTCTCCATCCACGAAGCCGTGCCGGGACACCATCTGCAAATCGCGCTCGCCATGGAGCAGGCGGAGATGCCGGATTTCAGGCGCAACGCGGGCTACACCGCGTACGTCGAGGGTTGGGCGCTCTACTCGGAGAGTCTCGGCGAGGAACTCGGTCTCTACCAAGACCCCTACTCCAAGTTTGGTCAGCTGACTTACGACATGTGGCGCGCGGTGAGACTCGTGGTCGACACCGGGATGCACGCGAAGGGCTGGACCCGCGAACAGGCGATCGCGTTCTTCATCGACAACGCAGCGAAAACCGAAGCAGACATCGTCAATGAAATCGACCGCTACATCTCATGGCCGGGTCAGGCCCTCGCCTACAAGATCGGCCAACTGCGCATCCAGAATCTGCGGCGCGAAGCCGAAAACACCCTCGGGCCCCGCTTCAACGTCCGCAGTTTCCACGACACTGTGCTCGAGACGGGCGCCGTACCGCTCGATCTGATGGAGCGCCACGTTCGCACCTGGATCGCCAAAGAAAAGGCGAAGGACGGCTCACGATGATCACGCGTCGGAAAAGCATCGCAGCCATCGTCGGCGGAGTCCGGGTGGGCGGCGGCGCGCCCATCGTCGTGCAATCGATGACCAACACCGATACGGCGGACATCGAATCGACCGTGACGCAAGTCCGATCGCTCGCGCGCGCGGGCTCAGAACTCGTTCGGGTGACGGTGAACACCGAAGAGGCGGCCGCAGCCGTCCCGCACATTCGCGATCGCCTCGACCGCGAAGGCGTCAAAGTGCCGCTCATCGGCGATTTTCATTTCAACGGGCACAAGCTGCTCAAGGCGCACCCGGCCTGCGCCGAGACGCTTGCGAAATACCGCATCAACCCGGGCAACGTCGGTCGTGGCAGCAAGCGTGATCCGCAATTCGCCGAGATGATCGAGGTCGCCTGCCAGTACAAGAAGCCGATCCGCATCGGCGTCAACTGGGGCAGCCTCGATTCCGACCTGCTGACGCGGATGATGGACGAGAACAACGCCCTGCCGAACCCACGCACGGCGAACGAGGTGATGCGCTCGGCCGTCGTCGAGTCATGCCTACAGAGTGCGCGGCGCGCCGAAGAGCTCGGACAACCTCATGAGGCGATCGTGCTGTCGGCCAAAGTGAGCGGTGTGCAGGATCTCATCGCCATCTACTCCGATCTCGCCTCACGCTGCGACTATCCGCTACACGTGGGCCTCACAGAGGCCGGCATGGGCAGCAAAGGCATCGTCGCCTCGACGGCCGGCATCGGCGTGCTGCTTCAACAAGGGATCGGCGACACCATCCGCGTGTCACTCACGCCCGAACCCAATGGCGATCGCACGCAGGAAGTCATCGTCGCCCAGGAAATTCTGCAGACCATGGGCCTGCGCTCCTTCGTGCCGATGGTCATCGCCTGCCCGGGATGCGGCCGCACGACGAGCACGTACTTCCAGGAGCTCGCCAAATCGATCCAATCGCATATCCGTCATCGAATGCCCGAGTGGCGCAAGACCCACGAGGGCGTCGAGATGATGAACGTCGCCGTGATGGGCTGCGTCGTCAACGGACCGGGCGAGAGCAAGCATGCCAACATCGGGATCAGCTTGCCGGGCACGGGCGAGCGGCCCGTGGCGCCCGTCTACGAGGACGGCGAGAAGACCGTGACCCTGAAGGGCGATCACATCGCCGAAGAATTCCAGCAACTCGTCGAGGCTTATGTCGCGCGCAAATATCCGCGTCGCGAGAGTGCCTCTGCCCCGCAGACCTGAGGAGAGACCATGAGCGATTCACTCACCGAAAAAAAGTGCCTGCCCTGCGAGGGCGGCGTCCCGCCACTCTCTCGAGCCGATTGCGAACGACTGCTCGGGCAACTCACTCCGGAATGGCGACTCTCGCCCGACGGTCGTGAATTGCAGCGCGAGTGGTCATTCAAAGATTTCTATCGGACGATGAGCTTCGTCAATGCCCTCGCCCATGTAGCCAACAGCGAGGACCATCATCCGGATCTCGCCATCGGCTACAACTATTGCCGGTTGCGCTACAGCACCCATGCGGTGAACGGGCTCACCGAGAACGATTTCATCTGCGCGGCGAAGATCGATCGCCTCGCTTGAGCACAAGCACTTGAGTTTGCTCGCGTGGCGCAAGCACGAGCGTGATCGCCTGAGGTAGGCGTAGTCGACCCATCAACCGCGTCGGGCGATGGCGGGCAAATCGCCGGCGAGCCCGAGTGCGCGCTCGGCGAACGGCCGTCGCAAGACGGCGCTGCGACCCACGAATCCGAGCCCACGCTGCAGCCATTGCTCCACACCGTCGCCGCCGAACGCCAGAAAACGATTGAAGAGATCCATCGCGAGACTCATGACTTCGTTGTCGCTCTTGCGCCAGCGCTCGTAGCGACGCAGCACACGCAGCGCGCCCGGATCCTCGTGCTCACGGGCCGCCTCATCGAGTTGCTGCACGAGGGCTGCAGCGTCGAGCAATCCGAGATTGACGCCCTGCCCGGCAAGAGGATGGACGATATGCGCGGCGTCTCCGACCAGGGCGCAGCGCTCGCGCACGTAGTGTGGCGCGCTCACCCGTCGCAACGAAAAACTTCGACGCTCGCTCGCCAAAGAAAGTCGCCCGAGCACCCCAGCACTCGCGGCCGTGAGTTCTTCGTTGAAATTTGCGACGTCAGTGGCCAGCAGCGCCTCGGCTCGCTCGCGCGGCAGCGACCAGACGAGCGAGCTTTGTCCATTCGCGAGCGGCAACAAGGCCAGCGTGCCCTCGCCGAGAAATCGCTGCCAGGCCGTCGACTCGTGTGCGCGCTCGCTCGTCACGTTCGCGACGATGGCGAGCTGCCCGTACTCCTGCGATTCGACGCTGAAGCCTGCCGACCGACGCACGACCGAACGACCCCCATCGGCCCCCACCACAAGCTTGGCCGAGAACAGGCCCGCCGATGTCGCAAGTTCGACGACTCGGTCATGAAACACCACATCGCTCACCACTGCGGCGCGCGCCTCGCCGCCTGCTTCGAGAAAGGCCTTGAGCCCCGCGCGCTGCAGCGCGTCGTTGCCGACGATCGCCCCGAGATCAGGCTCGCCGAGTTCCGCGGCATCAAAAGTGAGCGAACCCTCGCCTCGGGGTTCGGCATCGCGCGGCCACACGTGCATGCGCTCGTAGGCACAGAGGGTCGAAGGCGTGGACCGCAAGGCATCCCAGGCCCCGGCTGCATGCAGAATGCGTTCGCTCGCACGGGAGAGCGCGAAGACTCGAAGATCGGGCGCGTTCGAGGCGACGGTCAAATCGGGTAGCTCGCGCTCGAGTAACAACACTCGTCGAGGCGTCGGACCTTGACGCAGCAAAGCGCCGAGCACCGCACCGACCGGGCCGCCGCCGACGATGGCGATATCGAAAAGGCTCTCGCCGCTCAAGGCATGACTCCGAGACCGCGACCGAGACGTGGCGTACGTCCGGCAAAGCCCCAGCTGAGTCGCGACAAAGCCTGTTTAGCCGTCGGCGACAGGTCGAAGAGCAGCAGACCGAGATCACGAATCAAGGGCACGCCCGGTCGCGTATCGCCGAAGAGTTTCACGAGGCCGTCGGTGAAGCGCGTGACGCCCTCGCGATCGGCCGAGCGACGCGAGACGAATTCGCGCAAGACCTCGGGCGATCCGACATCCGCTCGCGAACCGTCTCGTCGTACGACCTCGGCGAGCAGTTCGGCCAGGGTCGCGGCATCGCGCAGTCCGAGATTGAAGCCCTGCCCGGCCACCGGATGCAGACCCTGCGCGGCATTGCCGATCAACACCACACGCTGACCCGTGAGCGTCTCGGCACGCGAGAGCCTCAACGGATACGCGTTGCGTTTGCCGACGGAGAGCAGACGACCGACACGCCAGCCGAATTCCCCCTGCAGCGCAGCGAGATAATCTTTGTCGGGCAGCGCAAGCACCCGCTCGGCCTCCTCGGGCGCGAGCGTCCAGACCACCCCATACGACCCATCGAAAAGCGGCAGTACCGCAAACGGTCCTTCCTGGGTGAATCGTTCGTACGCCGTTCCGTCGGCCGGCCGCGAACTGCGTACGTGGCTCACGATCGCCACCTGTCGATAATCTTCGATGGTGGCTGAGAGTCCTGCCGCGGCGCGGACCTTGGAGTCGGCACCGTCCGCTGCCACCACGAGGCGCGCCCGCAACGGCGCCGCAGTCGGCTCGGTCGCCAGTTCGACGTGCCCCTCGTGCAGCGCGACGCCCGTGCATTTCGCCGGCATACGCAAATCGAGGTTCGGCAGCGTCGTGATCGCTGCACGCAATGCTGCGCCGACCACACGATTGGTCACGACGTATCCGAACGCATCGATTCCGTGCTCGCTCGCCTCGAGTCGGGCGAAACCGAAACGCCCCGCATCGGAGACATGGATGCGACGAATGGGCGCGACCTGGGGCGCCACCTGCGACCAGATGCCGAGGGCCTCGAAACTGCGGCGCGTGCCATTGCCGAGCGCCGTCGTTCGATCGTCGAAACTCGGCTGGGTATTCGCATCGGGCGCAACGCCCTCGATGAGTGCTGTCTTGAGCCCCGTGGGCGCGAGCGCGAGCGCGAGGCTCGCTCCAACGAGTCCGCCCCCCACGATGGCGACATCGACCTGAGACTCGCCGGTATTCGCGAGGCTCATGCCGCGGCCATCAGGGCTTCGATCGCGGAAGGATCTTTGGTCACGCCATCCGTCAGCACTTCGTGCCCGTCACGCGTGACGAGCACGTCGTCTTCGATGCGGATGCCGATATTGCGAAACTCCGGCGGAATGCCTCGCGTGCCCGGGGGGATATAGAGCCCTGGCTCGATGGTGAGCACCATGCCCGGTTCGAGTTGTCGCCAGGCCTCGCCGATCTTGTAGTCGCCGACGTCGTGGACGTCCATGCCGAGCCAGTGTCCGGTCTTGTGCATGTAGAACTTGCGATACGCCATCGACTTGATGAGCGAAGGGACCCGCCCCTTGAGCAGCCCGAGGCGAACCATGCCCGCCGTGAGTACCTGCACCGCGACATCATGCGGACGGTTCCAATCGTTGCCCGGACGCACGGCCTCGATGGCGGCGAGATTGGCTTCGAGGACCACCTCGTAGGCGGCGCGCTGCGCCGGCGAGAAACGTCCGTTGACCGGAAAGGTACGCGTGATGTCGGAGGCATAGCACTCGTACTCGCAGCCCGCATCGATGAGCAGCAACTCGCCGTCACGCAGTACCGAGGCATTCTCGCGGTAATGCAGGATGCACCCATTCGCGCCGCCGCCGACGATGGGCAGATAGGAAATCTCGGCGCGCGCACGATGGAACTCGTGCTGGATTTCCGCAGCCACTTCGTATTCGTAGCGCCCCGGTTTGCAGAAACGCATCGCCCGCACGTGCGCCCGCGCTGCGATCCGCGCCGCCTCGCGCATCTGTTCCATCTCGCTACGACTTTTGAAGAGCCGCATCTCGTGCAGCTCGTGCTCGAGCGCGACCATCTCGTGCGGCGCATGCCGTCCTTGCTTCGCTTGGGCGCGCAGTCCGTTCACCCAACCGACCACCCGCTGATCGAACTCGCGGTTGACCCCGACGGTGAAAAAGATTTTCTCGCGGCCCTCCATGAGCCCGGGGAGGATCTCGTCGATGTCTCCGATCGGAAAAGCATCGTCGGCACCAAAATCTCGCCGAGCGCCGCTCGGGCCGGCGCGCCGACCGTCCCAGGTTTCCCGTTGCGGATCACGATCGCGCACGAAGAGCAGATACTCGCCTTGCGGGCGTCCCGGAATCATCACCGCAACCGACTCGGGCTCCGGAAAACCGGTGAGGTAGTGGAAGTTGCTGTCTTGCCGATAGGCGTACTCGACATCGTTGTTGCGAAAGTGCACCGGCGCTGCCGGCACGATGGCAATCGACTCCCGCCCCATGCTCTTCATGAGGTGACGTCGTCGGCGCGCAAATTCGTCGCGGCCGATCGGCGGCAGGGTGACGGACGTCGGCGCCGTCGGCGCGGCGACGGACACTCGGGGCGCGGAACTGCTCCGCGACGACTTAGTGGATCGAGGGCGGCGTGTCATGCACGTCACTCCCGGCTGCCGCGGACTCACGAACTCCGGCGAGCTCGTCGTGCAGCAACTGGACCCCGATGCGAACGAACTCGACGAGCTCGGAATAGGCCTGCTCGTTGTCTTCAAGGGACTCGGCCTCGTCCACGTCGATCCGCGTCATGGCAGTGAGATCGCGAACGATCTCACCCACCTGCTCGGGCAACTGCTCGATGTCGGGTATCGGATTTGAGCCGAGGCCATAGAGAAAACCCTGACACCATTGCCCGAGCGCCGCCGCGCGAACGGCGACCGGCTCCTCGTCATCGGGCAACAGCAGCTGAAATTCGAGTTGACCGGAGTCGAGTACGTGCCGAGTCCATTCGTATACCGCGATCATGGGAGTCTCAGCGGCCCCGGCAATCCCCTCCGGAAATACCTCCCGGAGCCAGTCTTGAAGGGTGACCGCCGAACTGGAACATAGCGCCCCGGCCAGCGTTCCGTGGGCCTCAGGCAGATCGGTAAGAGCCCGTGTTCCGGCAAGTTGACGTTCGATTTCCCGGAAATCAGGTGCTGACATGGGCGAAATTATGCCAAAGACCCGGGCTGTGCATTGATCGGATCGGTTTGCAGCCTATAATTTTCGACATGAGCGACAAGGCCAGCGACAAAATCACCCTCGACTCCGAAATCCGTCGTCTTGAAAAGCAGGTCGACGAACTGCTCGATACGCTCGGCGCGCTGCGCGAAGAGAACCGGGCGCTGCGCCAGCGTCAGGACAGCCTCTCCAGCGAGCGTGCCTCACTGATGCAGCGTAACGAACAAGTGCGCACCCGGGTCGAGGCCATGATCGGCCGCCTCAAGACCTTGGAGCACGGGGCTTGAGCCCCGCAGAGAAAGACGCCTCCCGCGTCAGCATTCGTATCCTCGAGCGGGAATATCTCATCGCCTGCCCGCATGACGAACGCTCGGCCTTGCTCGATGCCGCCGAACTCCTGAACGACAAAATGCGCGAAATTCGCGATGCCGGAAAAATCGTCGGGCTCGATCGCATCGCCGTGATGGCGGCTCTCAACCTCGCCCACGAAGTGCTCAAGTCGCAAACCAAAGATCGCCGCGGCGAAGCCGAAGCCGGCACCCGTGTTCGCGCGTTGCGCGAACGCATCGACGGCGCCCTCAAGCGCAGTCGCCAGCTCGATATCTGAACTCCGTCCTCTGCCGCATACTCATGCGAGTGGAGCTGGTGTAGAGTGTCATGGCGTCACCTGCGGTGTTCGACAGTGAATCGGGATACCTCTCGACCCTAAGTTTGAACGCCCAGGGGCACCAGGACTTGCTGTCAGCACTGTGCATGTCCGCCCTCGAGCGGAAAGCCTTACCTGGCGTAGTCCGCCCCACTTGTTGCTCTGTGTCGAGAGCAACGGTTCGCACCGGCACAGGCGGGTGACGTCTCTCATTCCTGTCGGAGAGCCTTCGTGACCGACCGTCGCTCATTGCGCAAAACCTTGCGCGCGGCGCGAGCGGGGCTCTCCCCGCTCGAGCGCCGCGATGCCTCCATGCGCATCGCCGAGCGCGTCGCACAAACGCATTGGCTCCGACCCGGCACTCGGGTCGCGCTGTACGTCGCGGTCACCGAAGAAATCGACACCTCGCCGCTCATCGCACTCGCCATGCGTCGCCGCGCCGAGATCTTCCTGCCGCGCATCGAGCGCCATCGCGATCGTCGCATGACGTTCTCGCCACCCGGTCCGCACCGGCGATACAACCGCTACGGCATCGCGGAACCCGATACCAAAGCACGCATGGCCGCCTCAGCCCTGCAGCTCATCTTTGTGCCGCTCGTCGGCTTCGATGCGCGGGGCAACCGTCTCGGCATGGGGGCGGGATACTATGACCAGGCGCTTGCCTTCCGCCGTCATCGCCAACATTGGCTCGGGCCGCGTCTGATCGGCATAGGCCATTCCTGTCAGCAGGTTGATGCCATCGATCCCACGCCCTCAGACATCCCTCTCGACGCCGTCGTCACGGAACGCGGCATCCACGTTTTTCGCGGAGAAAACCGATGAATCATTGGCTGATGAAAACCGAGCCCTCGACCTTCAGCATCGACGACCTCGCCAAGGCGCCGAAGCGCACCACCTGCTGGGACGGCGTACGCAACTACCAAGTCCGCAACATGATGCGTGACCAATTCGCGGTCGGAGACCTCGCTTTCATGTACCACTCGAGTTGCGAGGTACCGGGCATCGTCGGCGTGATGAAGGTCGCGAGCAAGGGTTATCCCGACACCACTGCGTTCGATCCGAAGCACGCGCACTACGACCCCGACTCCAATCCGAAGGAGCCGCGTTGGTACATGGTCGATGTGCGTCTCGAGCAGCGTTTTTCCCGAGTGATTTCACTCGATGAACTTCGAACGCATGCGAGCGGAAAGTTGTGCGAGCTACTGATACTCAAACGCGGCAATCGACTTTCGATCACGCCGGTGAGCGCTGCGGAGTGGCGATTCATTTGTTCGCTTGCGACGTCTTGAGGAGTTCCGCAAGACCCCCTTGCTTGTTTTTTGCAATCGCGTGTATATACTCACTCGCGGACTAACCCGTAACTGGAGAAAAATCATGGCTAAGGCCAAGAAAAAAGCGAAAGCTAAGGCTAAGAAGAAAGCCGCCAAGAAGAAGTAAGATCTTCATGATCTTTGGCGGGTGAGGATGAAAGTCCCGCCCGCCACTTCTGGATAAAACGAGGATGCCCGCGAAAGCGGGCATCTTCGTTTCAGGACTCTGAAAACGCCTGTTTTTCTGCGGAGAACACACAATGAACGAAGCAGTGAACGGAAAGCTCGCGGCAGCACGTGCCGCGCTGCAGTACCTCGAGGACGACATGATCATCGGTGTCGGTACCGGCTCGACGGTCAATCTCTTCATCGACGAACTCGCCGCACGCCGCGATCGGATCCGGGGGGCGGTGTCGAGCTCGGAAGCCTCGACCGCGAGACTCCGGGCAGCAGGTATCGAAGTCCTCGAACTCAACCGGACCGGGGATCTTGCGCTCTATGTGGACGGAGCCGACGAGACCGACAGCCATCGGCGACTCATCAAAGGCGGGGGCGCCGCGCTCACCCGCGAAAAGATCGTTGCGGCCGCCTCGAGAAAGTTCGTGTGCATCGTCGATGAATCGAAAGTAGTCGACGTACTCGGTCGTTTCCCCTTGCCCGTCGAGGTCATTCCGATGGCGCGCTCCTACGTGGCGCGCCAACTCGTGAAGCTAGGCGGGCAACCGGTCTGGCGCGAAAACGTCACGACGGATAACGGCAACCAGATTCTCGACGTGCACGGTCTGCGCATCCTCGATCCGCTTGCGCTCGAGACGGCGATCAACGGTATCGTGGGTGTCGTGACCTGCGGACTGTTCGCGCATAGACCCGCCGATGTCGTGCTGGTCGGCAGTCCCTCGGGAGTTCGCAAACTCGGTTGATGTTCCGAACCCGAACGATCGGGGCGGTCGGAAAACAAGAAGGCCCGCATCGCTGCGGGCCTTTTTGTTTTGGCTGGGGGACTAGGATTCGAACCTAGGTAAACGGAGTCAGAGTCCGTTGTCCTACCGCTAGACGATCCCCCAAAAACCGGTGGCCGTGACGGCAGTCCGTATTGACCAATATATCAGCGCTTGGAGTACTGCGGACCGCGACGAGCCTTGCGGCGGCCGACCTTCTTACGCTCGACTTCGCGGGCATCGCGGGTGACGAACCCGGCGGTACGCAACGGGCTGCGGAGGGTTTCGTCGTACTCGATCAGCGCGCGGGTGATGCCGTGACGGATCGCACCGGCCTGACCGGTGATGCCGCCGCCGGCGACCGTGACATCCACGTCGAAGCGACCGATGAGGCCGGTGAGTTCGAGCGGCTGACGGACGATCATGCGACCGGTCTCACGACCGAAGAAATTCTCGATCGAGCGATCGTTGATAGTGATCTTGCCGGAGCCCGGCTTCAGGAACACTCGGGCGGTGGAGGTCTTGCGCCGGCCGGTGCCGTAGTTGGTGGAAGGCATCTTTGAAGGTCCTGCGAGATCGAATTAAATGTTGAGAGGCTTCGGCTGCTGCGCCGAGTGCGGGTGCTTGTCGCCCGCGAAAACGTGCAACTTGCGGAACATGCTGCGACCGAGGATCGTCTTCGGCAGCATGCCTTTGACGGCGATCTGCAGCACGCGCTCCGGATGCTCCTTGAGCAGTTTCTCGAGGGCAATCGACTTGATGCCGCCGATCGCGCCGGTGTGGTGGTAGTAGATCTTGTCGGTCATCTTCGCCCCGGTGACACGCACCTGCTCGGCGTTGACCACGACGATGTGATCGCCCATGTCGACGTGCGGGCTGTAGTCGGCCTTATGCTTGCCCTTCAGGCGCAAAGCAATTTCTGAGGCGAGACGGCCGAGGGTTTTGCCCTTGGCGTCAACGAGATACCAGTCGCCGCGAACAGTCGCGGGCTTTGCAAAAACAGTGCTCATCTGAGGTCTCCGGCTGCGGCTAACCTGGCCTCCCAAGGAGGGGGTCCCGCCAGTCCCTAAAAGGGCGCGAGAGTGTACTTAAGCCGACCCCGCTTTGCAAAACCCCCCTCCAACCGTCGGTCCGGGCCTAAAGGCGGACGCCCCGGGGCCGATACCCCGGTCATGCCCAGGAACCCGCCCCGGACCCGCCTCGAAAGAAACACCCGCTCGGGGTCGAAAGACCCTCAAGTTGGGGCCCCGGAGGCCGTAATAATATGTGCCATGAGTACTGATACCCCCCTCGACCACCTCCTCGTCAGCGTCGACCGCGCCCTGCGGTCCGTGTTTGCGACTCCGACGGCGGCTCGGCCCATCCCCAGGCCCGCCGGCGCGGCAGTCGCCAACGATTCGGCGCTCAGCGAGACGGAGCGTCGCGAAGCCGCCAGCCTCATGCGCGTCAACCACGCCGGCGAAGTCGCCGCCCAAGCCCTTTATCACGGGCAGGCGGTCTTCGCGCGGCGACCCGAGGTCCGCGACATGCTGCTGCGGGCCGCTCGCGAAGAAGCCGACCACTTGGCCTGGTGCGACCAGCGCCTGCGCGAACTCGGTTCGCGACCGAGTGTGCTCGGCCCGCTCTGGTATGCCGGATCGTTCGCCATCGGAGCCGCTGCGGCGGTCGTCGGCGATTCGGTTAGTCTCGGTTTCGTCAGCGAAACCGAGAAACAGGTGGAAGGCCACATCGACTCGCATCTCGACAAGCTGCCCACGGGCGACGAGCGCAGCCGCGCCGTGCTCGAACAGATGCGCGCCGATGAAGTCGCACACGGTGCCGCGGCGCGAGACGCCGGCGGCGTCGATCTTCCACCTCCCGTGAAATCCGCGATGCACGCCACGGCGCGCGTCATGACATCGACCAGTTACTGGATTTGATTCACGAGAGAGGTTGCCTCGATGAACTCACCCAATATGAAGCCACGCGTCGCGGCCTCACCGATGCAACGCTTTCTAGAGCAATGCCCACGCCGTGTGGTGCCCTCGCGCACCCTGCTGGTCCGCTCGGGTGAGGCGCCGGATGCGTTGTTCTACGTGCTCGCCGGGTCGGTCGAAGTTCTGATCGAAGACGAGCACGGCAAGGAGCTGGTGCTCGCCTACCTCGGCAAGGGTGAATTCTTTGGCGAAATGGGTTTGCTCGAAGCGACGCCCGGTCGCGGCGCCTACGTGCGAGCCAGCGGTCGCACCGAGATCGCCGAGATGGCGTACTCGCGATTCCGCCAAGTGGCCGCCTCCGACCCGATACTCGCGCTCGAGCTCGCCGCGCAATTGGCCGCCCGACTCGAACGTGCCACGCGCAAACTTCGCGATCTCGCATTCATCGACGTGACGGGTCGCATCCTCCAGGCCCTCGGCGAACTGTGCGAACAGCCCGAAGCGCTGACGCACCCGGAGGGCATGCAGATCCGCGTGTCGCGCCAAGAGCTCGCGCGTCTCGTCGGCTGCTCACGAGAAATGGCCGGACGCGTGATGCGTACGCTCGAGGAGCAGGGCACTCTGCGCGCCCACGGGAAGACCGTGGTGATGCTCGGTGTCCGCCCAGCGAGGCTGCTCGCCGTGCAGGCGGGCGCTCAGCCGGCGGCCGCTTCGATGGCGCCGCGCATGGCGCGCACCGTCGCAGCGTAATCGGCGCTACCAAAGATTGCCGAGCCCGCGACAAAGGTGTCGGCACCGGCGGCGGCCACGGCACCGATGTTGTCGGCTTTGATGCCGCCGTCGACCTCGAGACGAATATCGCGTCCCGAGGCATCGATGCGACGACGCACCTCGCGAATCTTCGCGAGCGTCGTCGGAATGAACTGCTGGCCGGCGAAACCCGGGTTCACCGACATCAGCAACACCATATCGATTTTTTCGAGCGTGTGATCGAGCCAGTCGAGCGGCGTCGCCGGATTGAACACGAGGCCCGGCTTGCAGCCGTACTCGCGAATGAGTGCGATCGTGCGATCGACATGCTCGCTCGCCTCGGGGTGGAAGGTGATCCAGCTCGCCCCGGCGCGCGCGAAATCGGGCACGAGACGATCGACCGGACGCACCATGAGGTGGACGTCGATCGGTGCCGTCACGCCGTGCTTGCGCAGCGCCTCGCAGACGAGCGGGCCGATGGTGAGGTTAGGGACGTAGTGGTTGTCCATCACGTCGAAGTGGATGAGGTCGGCGCCCGCGGCGAGCACGGCATCGACCTCGGCTCCGAGGCGCGCGAAGTCTGCGGAGAGAATGGAAGGCGCGATCCAGGCCGCGCGACGACGATCAGTCACTGTTTGTCTCCTTGGGACTCGCGGATCAAGTTGAACGCCTCGATGATGAGCTGAGTCTGTTGCTGGGCAAAGTCGAGCATCGACTCGGGCAGTCCGTTGGCCTTCAGCTTATCCGGATGATGCCGGGAAAGCTGCCTGCGGTACGCGCGGGTGATCTCCGCCATGGATTCTCCGGGCAACACGCCGAGCACCTGATACGCCTCCTGCAGCGTCATCCGCGCCACCGAGGGTGACGCACGCCCACGTGGCCCCGATTGCTCTGAACGTCCCGCGCCCTGCCGCGCGCGGCCCTTGGCGTCCGTCGGTCGGCTGGCCGGCTCCGCCTCTGCGGCACCTTCGGCGGGGCGATTCCAGTCGGCCGCCTCGCCGCGGTTGCCGCGCGCCCGATGACGAATGCGCAGTACCGCCTCGATCTGCGCGAACTCGAGCCCGCCGACACCGAGCATGGCCGCGATGCGATTGAGCAACGGCCGCGCAGGACCCTGCAGGTCGCTACCGCCGATCGCGGCGCGAATCTGGATCTCGAGGAAGGTGCGGAGCAAGTCGGGGCGGCCGGCACAGACGCGACGCAGCGCCATCACGGCACGTTCCTCGTCGTACTCGGCGAGTTTGCCCGCATTGAAGTGCGCGATCGCATGCGCCACCTGCAGCTCGTCGAGCGCGAAGTCCTTCATCACCGCTCGCGCCGCGCGGATGTCGCTTTCGGACACGCGACCATCGCACTTGGCGACTTTGCCCATCACCTCGAAGGTGGTCTGGAAAAACTGGGCGGACACCGCCTTCGGGTCGTCGACCGAGGGACCCTCGTCCGCCTCCAACGTCGTCTCGCCGCTCGCCGCGAACGGATCGGTATCTTCGACGTGGTGGATCGAATTCGTTCGCTCTTGCCGTGAGGATGGATAACTCGAAGTCGGTGGTCTGGGCTTCGCGGTCGGATCGGGATCGGGGGGACGTGGCGAAGAGCCCGCGAGTCGATCATCGACGAGGTGGCCGGCGAGTGCGCCGAGCGCCGCGCCCACGGGGCCGGCCACCAGCATACCCAAGGCACCGCCGACGAGTTTCCCGCCCCACTCCATGCTGCAATACTAGCAACCCCCGGCAGCCGGCCGGAAACAGCGAGAATCCGAAGTGAACGAGATCCGGACGGTGCACACGACAGCCCTGAGGCACATGCGCCGCCTGCACACGGGCAAGGTGCGCGATATCTATGAAATCGACGCCGGCCACATGCTCATCGTCACGACCGACCGACTCTCGGCCTTCGACGTCGTGCTGCCCGACCCCATCCCGTACAAGGGACACGTGCTCACCGAGATCTCGGAATTCTGGTTTCGTCACACCAAGAGCATCGTGCCCAACCAGCTCACGACCGTGAGCCTCGATACGCTGCCCCTCGATCCGGACGAACGCGCCATGCTCGAGGGGCGCGCCATCATCGTGAAGCGACTGAAGGCCCTGCCGATCGAGGCCGTGGTGCGCGGCTATCTCATCGGCTCAGGCTGGAAGGACTACCAACGCACGGGCGCCGTCTGCGGCATCACGCTGCCTACGGGGCTGCAATTGGCCGAGCGTCTGCCACAACCGCTCTTCACGCCGGCGAGCAAAGCGCCTGCGGGACAGCACGACGAGAACATCAGCTTCGCCGATGTCGAGGCGCTCGTCGGTCCGACGCTCGCCGCACAGGTGCGCGACACGTCGCTCGCGCTCTACGACTTCGCAGCCGCGCATGCGCGCGAGCGCGGCATCATCATCGCCGATACGAAGTTCGAGTTCGGTGTCGACGACGCCGGCCAACTCGTCCTCATCGACGAAGTGCTCACGCCGGACTCTTCACGCTTCTGGCCGGCCGATACGTATCGTGTCGGTATCAGCCCGCCCTCCTTCGACAAACAATTCGTGCGTGACTATCTCGAGACACTCGACTGGGACAAAAAAGCGCCAGGACCGAGCCTGCCGCCCGAGATCATCGCCAAGACGAGCGAGAAATATCGCGAAGCGCTGTCGCGGCTCACTCGCCCGCGATCGTGAATCCATCGACGAGCACCGAGCCCGATCGTATGCCGCCGCGCAGGTCGATGTCGCCGCCGATCGCGACGATCTGACAGTAGAGTTCTTTGAGGTTGCCCGCGATCGTGATTTCGTGGACCGGATAGGCGATTTCGCCGTTCTCGACCCAGAAGCCCGTCGCGCCTCGAGAATAATCGCCGGTCACGCCGTTGACGCCCTGCCCCATGAGTTCGGTGACGAGCAGGCCCCGCCCCATCTGCTTGAGCAACGTCGCCTGATCCGGCGCGCCCTGTGAAGGATCGACGAGCAGGTTGTGCAAACCGCCCGCGTTGCCCGTGCTTTTGAGCCCGAGCTTGCGCGCGCTGTAGCTGCCGAGCAGATAGCCATCGACGATACCGTCGTGCACGAGTTCGCGGTCGTGCGTACGCACGCCCTCGCCATCCCACGCGGCACTCGCGAAAGCCTTCGGCAGATGCGGTCGCTCGTGCATCTGTACCCACGAGGGAAACACCTGCTGACCTGCGGCACCGAGGAGAAAACTCGCCTTGCGGTACTGCGCGCCACCACGGATCGCCCCGACGAAATGTCCGATGAAGCCACGTGCGACTTCGGGTGCGAACAACACGGGCGACTTGCCCGTCGGCAAACGTCTCGCGCCGAGTCTCGCGATCGCGCGCTCTGCGGCACGACGGCCGATCGGTGCCGCCGCTTCGAGATCGGCAGGATCACGCGCAGAGGAATACCAATAGTCGCGCTGCATGTCGTCGCCCGCCTGAGCGAGCAGCACGCAGCTCAAAGAATGACTCGAGGCACAGTCGCCGGCGAGGAAACCGTGGCTGTTGCCATACACGCGCACACCGCGCTGACTGCCGACACTCGCTCCTTCGGAGTTGCCGAGACGCTTGTCGACCGCGAGGCCCGCGGCCTCGCATTCGCGCGCGAGTTCGACGGCCTTCTCGGGCGTGATGTCCCAGGGGAAGTCGAGCTGCAGGTCGGGAAACTCGGTTGCAAGCAGCTCGGGATCGGCAAGCCCTGCGCAATCGTCGAGCGCCGTGTGACGAGCGATCGCACAAGCCTTCGCGACCGTCTCGCGTACCGAGCTCTCGGAGAGATCGGCGGTGCTCGCTGATCCTTTGCGGGTCCCGAAGTAAACCGTCACGCCGAGGGCACGATCGCGCTGGTACTCGACCGTCTCGACCTCGCCGAGGCGCACGGTCACGCTGAGCCCCTTCGACAAACTGGCATCGGCCTCGGCCTGGGAGGCCCCCGCCTTGCGGGCTTCCGCGAGGGTCAGGGCGACTACCGATTCGAGTTCGGGGAGACGAGAGGGATCAACTTGCTGCGACATGAGGCAGAATTGTAGCGGTGTCCCGATATCCCAGATACACGAAACCGTACGAGCCCGAGGTAGACGAGACCGAGGCCCTCGACGAACGCCCGAGTAAAAGCTCTCGCAAACGTGCCGCGCATGCGGCGCAGGCGCTCGGCGAACGATTGATCGCGCTCAAGGAATCCGACCTCGTGCGACTGCCCATTCCCGAGACGCTGCTCGATGCCGTCCGCGACGCGCGACGAATCAAGTCGCGGGGTGGTCTGTCGCGTCAAAAGCAGTACATCGGCAAACTGATGCGCGATCTCGACACGGCGGCCATCGAGGACGCTCTCGAGAACCTGCGCTGATTTCGACCGGGTTTTCCGCTATCATCGCGCGATGAAGCCCGTCGTCGGCATCGTCATGGGTTCGCGCTCCGACTGGGAGACGCTGCGCCCCGCAGCCGAGACTCTCGAAAAGCTCGGCGTGCCCCACGAAGTTCGCGTGGTCTCCGCGCACCGCACTCCCGACCTGCTCTTCGAGTACGCCTCCACGGCCGAAAGCCGCGGCATCCAAGTCATCATCGCCGGTGCAGGCGGCGCAGCCCATCTGCCCGGCATGCTCGCTGCGAAGACCACGCTGCCCGTGCTCGGCGTGCCGGTGCAATCCAAGGCCCTCAACGGCCTCGACTCGCTGCTCTCCATCGTCCAAATGCCGGCCGGCGTACCCGTCCCCACTTTTGCCATCGGCGTCGCCGGCGCCACCAACGCCGCCCTCTCGGCCGCCGCGATCCTCGCGCTCTCCGATCCGGCCCTCGGCCAGGCGCTCAAGGCGCATCGCGCTGCGCAGACGGCTGCGGTGCTCGAGCATCCTGATCCGCGCCAAGCCTGACGAGCGTCGTCCGATGACCATCGGTATCGTCGGCGGTGGACAGCTCGGGCGCATGATGGCGCTCGCGGGCTACCCGCTCGGCCTCGACTTTCTGTTTCTCGATCGCTCGGGCGACACGCCGGCCGCACAGGTGGCGCCGACGCTCGTCGGCGAATTCACGGACCGGAAATTGCTTCGCGAACTCGCGCGTCGCAGCGAGGTGATCACCTTCGATTGGGAGAACGTCTCGATCGAGAGTCTGCGAGCACTCGGTCGATCGGCCTCGATCGCTCCGCCGCTCGCCGCGCTCGCGATGTCGCAAGATCGTGTTGCCGAGAAAAAACTCTTCGGCAAACTCGCCATTCCAACGACACGTCATGCCGCAGTCGACTCTCAGGCCTCGCTCGTACGGGCTCTGCGCGATGTCGGCCTGCCGGGGGTGCTCAAAACTCGTCGTCTCGGCTACGACGGCAAAGGCCAGGCGGTCGTGCGCAGCATCGAAGAAGCCTGGCTCGCGTTCGAGCGCTTGCGCGGCTCACCGCTCATCTATGAAGAGTTCGTGCCATTCGATTACGAAGTGTCGATCATCGGCGCACGTAACCGTCAGGGCGAAATCGTCGTCTACCCGCTCAATCGCAATCTGCATCGCGACGGCATCCTGCGTCTGACGCGCGCGCCTTGGGGTGCGCCCGCCTTGCAGCATCGTGCCGCGACGCACCTGCGGCGCGTGCTCGAGCATTTCCGTTACGAAGGCGTGCTCAACATCGAATTCTTTGTTTGCGGCGGACGGCTGCTCGCGAACGAGACAGCGCCACGCGTACACAACTCGGGACACTGGACGATCGAGGGTGCGGCCACGAGCCAATTCGAAAATCATCTGCGCGCAATCCTGGGATGGCCGCTCGGCGCGACGACCGCACGAGGTCATGCTGCGATGATCAACCTCATTGGCCGCATGCCGTCGCGAGAGGCGTTCATCGGCGAAGACGAACTGCACTGGCACGATTACGGCAAGACGGAACGCGAAGGCAGAAAGCTCGGTCATCTCACGCTGCTCGAGCTCACGGCCGCGCGCTGCGATGCCCGTGCGCGTAGCCTGCTTCGACGCATCGACGCGGCAAGCGTACGCTAAAAGATTTTCGACGACTCAGCCGGTGCCGCCGACCGTGAGTTCGTCGATGCGCAGGGTCGGTTGCCCCACACCCACCGGTACGCTCTGACCTTCTTTGCCACAGGTGCCGACGCCGTCGTCGAGTTTGAGGTCGTTGCCGACCATCGAGACGCGAGTGAGCACATCGGGGCCATTGCCGATCAAGGTCGCGCCTTTGATGGGCGCGCCGATGCGGCCTTTCTCGATGAGATAGGCCTCGCTCGCCGAGAAGACGAACTTCCCGGACGTGATGTCCACCTGGCCTCCGCCGAAGTTCACGGCGTAGATGCCACGATCGACCGAGGCGATGATTTCCTTCGGATCGTGCGGACCGGGTCGCATGTAGGTATTCGTCATCCGCGGCAAGGTCATGTGGGCGAAGGATTCGCGTCGCCCGTTACCGGTGGACTGCGTGCCCATCAGACGCGCGTTCATTTTGTCTTGCAGATAACCTTTGAGGACACCGTTCTCGATGAGCGTGGTGCAGCGGGTCGGCGTCCCTTCATCGTCGATATTGAGCGATCCGCGTCGCGACGAGAGCGTGCCGTCGTCCACCACCGTGCAATGCTCGGAGGCCACGCGCTCACCGATGCGATTGCTGAAGGCCGAGGTGCCCTTGCGGTTGAAATCGCCCTCGAGCCCATGGCCGATGGCCTCGTGCAACAAGATGCCCGGCCATCCTGCGCCCAATACGACGGTCATCGCGCCCGCCGGAGCTGGAATGGCCTCGAGATTCACCAAGGCCTGACGGGCCGCCTCACGCCCGAGCGCGAGCGGTCGGTCGCCCGCGACGAGCTCGGCGAGCGGATAACGCCCGCCCATGCCTGCGGAACCCACTTCGCGTCGACCATCGCGTTCGGCGATGACCGAGACATTGAATCTGACGAGCGGGCGCACGTCGGCGGCGAGCGTGCCATCGGCGTCTGCGAGCAGTACGACATCGAAAGCCGTCGAGACCGACGCCATGACCTGCACGATGCGCGGATCGATACGTCGCGTCTCGCGATCGACCCGCTCGAGCCAGCGCACTTTGTCGTCATCCGACAGCGAGCCCTGCGGATCGACAGCCGGATAAAGCGCATGCCCGGTACTGCGACGCAGTACGGGAACACGCGCGTCACCGCCCGCCACGGCGATGGCCCGCGCGGCGATGGCCGCCTCTTCGAGCGCCGCAGGCAGAATCTCGTCCGAATAAGCGAAGCCGGTTTTCTCGCCGGACAACGCACGTACCCCGACGCCCTGCTCGATGCTCGCACTCCCTTCTTTGACGATGCCATCCTCGAGCGACCACGACTCGTCACGCGAAAATTGGAAGTACACATCAGCCGCATCGATGGATGAGGCGCGCACGAGCCCGAGGGCGCGCGCGATATGACCCTCGTCGAGTCCGGCCGGTGTGAGGATGAGCTCGCGTGCGAGCGAAAACGCGTCGGTGGTGTGCATCGGGGAAGTCATGTTTCGGATCGAGTCATTTTACTCAAAGATGTGGATCAAAGACGGCGGTGAGCGAGCGCAGGAAACGATTCGCGAACACTTCGTTGTGCATCGAGATCGAAACGCGCCGTCACGATACCCTCGCCCTGGGGCAAACGACCGAGGACCTCCCCCCAGTGATCGACGATCATCGAGTCGCCATAAGTCTTGCGTCCGCTCGCATGGACGCCGCTCTGCCCCGGCGCCACGACGAAGGCGAGGTTTTCGACGGCTCGGGCGCGCAGTAGCAGCTCCCAATGCGCACGCCCCGTCGGTACCGTGAACGCCGCGGGTACCACGAGCCACTCCGCCCCCTCGGCGGCCATGCGACGGTAAAGCTCGGGGAAGCGTACGTCGTAGCACACCGAAAGACCCACGCGCCCAGCGGGCGTGTCGACCGTGACCACTCGATCGCCCGGTCGGATGTTCGTCGACTCGCGATGCGACTCGGTGCGGCCGGGTACGTCGACATCGAAAAGATGGATCTTGTCGTAGCGCGCCACCTGACGCCCATCGGCATCGAATACCAACGAGGCAGCGGCCACGCGACGTTCGCCTTCGACTCGCACGGGCAGCGTGCCCGCGATGATCCAAAGCCGCAGGGAGGCCGCGAGAGCGGCGATGGTCTCCTGCACAGGACCGCGACCCGGCTCCTCGGCGATCGCAAGTTTGTCAGCATCGCGCAGACCCATGAAGGCGAAGTTCTCAGGTAACACCGCCACGGACGCCCCCGCCTCGGCGGCCGCTCGCAGCAACCGATCGACGACGACCAGATTGGCGGATACGTCCGGTCCCGAGGTCATTTGTACGGCGGCGACGAGGGGAGTCATGAGAAGTCCTCAGACGAGCACGACATCGAAACGATCGATTTCATAGAGCGACTCGGCCTGCAGACGAATCGGGCGGCCCACGCTGCCCTCGAGTTCCGCGAGAACCGTGGATTCATCTCCGAGCAAACGCTCGACGACGTCCTGGTGTGCCAGCACCAGAAGTTCGCGGCTGCCGAACTGCCGTGCCTGTCGCAGCAACTCGCGAAAAATATCCTGACACACCGTTTCGACCGAGCGGATCGAGCCACGACCCTCGCAGGCCGGACAACTCTCGCAGAGCAGATGCTCGAGACTCTCTCGCGTACGCTTGCGCGTCATCTCGACGAGTCCGAGGGGCGAGATCGGCGCAACCTGAGTCTGCGCATGATCGGCGGCGAGGGCTTGCTCGAGCGCCGCGAGCACCTGCCCTCGATGCGACTCGTCGAGCATGTCGATGAAGTCGATGATGATGATGCCGCCGAGATTGCGCAGTCGAAGCTGCCGCGCGATCGCCACCGCCGCCTCGAGGTTCGTACGGAAGATCGTGTCTTCCAGATTGCGATGACCGACGAAGCCGCCGGTGTTCACGTCGATGGTCGTCATCGATTCGGTCTGGTCGATGACGAGGTAACCCCCGGACTTCAGCGCAACCTTGCGCTCGAGCGCACGATTGATTTCTTCTTCGACACCATGCAGATCGAAGATCGGCCGCGGCCCACCGTGCACTTCGAGACGCAAAGCGTGGGCCGGGACGAAATCCTGGATGAACTGTCGCATACGCGCATGCTCGTCAGCGTCGTCCACGAGCACACGCTCGACGCCTCGACCGAGCTCATCGCGCAACACCCGCAGCGCCAACGGCAGATCTTCGTGCACGAGCTCGCCGGGCGAGGCGCGCAGTCCTCGCTCTTGGACGTGCGACCACAATCTCCCGAGATAGGCGAAATCGGTGGCGAGCAACGACGCATCGACGCCCTCGGCGGCCGTTCTGACGATGTAACCCCCGGCGTGGCCTTCGCCGACCAACGCCTGCATGGCTTCGCGCAAGCGCTGCCGCTCGGCTTCGTCTTCGATGCGCGACGAAATGCCGATCCCCCGACCGCGCGGCATGAAAACGAGATATCGCGAGGGCAAAGAAATGAAGGTCGTCAGACGAGCGCCCTTGGCGCCCATGGGATCTTTGACGACCTGCACGATGATGTCGTCACCCGGATTGATCAGCCGACGAATATCGACCGACTCCTCGGGAGACGGCGACGGCAGACCCGATGGGCCACCCGACACTCCTGCAGCGGCGACGCTCTGCGCATCGAACCGCGAGTCGGCGCTGACGATATCGTTGACATGCAGGAACGCGCTGCGTGCGAGGCCTACCTCGATGAACGCCGCTTGCATGCCAGGCAGTACACGAGTGATTCGGCCTTTGTAGACGTTGCCGACGAGTCCGCGACGGCTGGCGCGTTCGACGAACACCTCTTGCAGCACGCCACCCTCGAGCAAGGCCGCCCGGGTCTCGCGCGGTGCAACGTTGATGAGGATTTCGGCGCTCATGCCTCAGGGTGCCATACCGACACGCCCGCCGCGACGAGCAATTCGGCCGTCTCGGCGAGGGGCAAGCCCATGACCCCCGAGTAGCTGCCGGCGATGTGCTCGATGAAGACGGCGCCGTAGCCCTGTATGGCGTAGCCACCCGCCTTGTCGCGGGGTTCCCCGGTTGCCCAGTACTTCCTGACCTCCTCGGCCGTGACGACCCGAAATCGCACGCGGGTGCGGGACAGCCGCGAACCGGCGCCCGCCTCCGAGACGAGCGCCACCGCCGAGAGCACTTCGTGCTCGCGCCCCGACAACCGGGCGAAGGTGGCGAGCAACTCGGCTTCGTGGGCGGGCTTGCCGAGCACGAGCCCGTCCACGGTCACGGTCGTATCGGCACCGAGCACGGGCAGGGGTTCCAGCCCCGCTTGGCGTCTCGACTGCCAGACCCACTCGGCCTTCGATCGCGCGAGACGCTCGACATACTGGTCAGGTGACTCCCCCGACCGCTCCGCCTCGTCGAGATCGGCGGGCTGCACGACGTGTGATACGCCGATTTGCACCAACAGTTCGCAGCGACGCGGTGATGCCGAGGCCAAACAAATGGAAGCGTATGGAGTCATGTCCCGACGTCAATCGCGATGATAAGGATGCCCCTGCGAGAGGGAGAACGCCCGATAGAGTTGCTCGATCAGCATCACGCGGGCGAGCCCGTGCGGCAACGTCATCTTCGACAATGACCAACTCTCGACCGCCCGCGCTCGAACGGCCGGCGCATGCCCGTCCGCCCCGCCGATGAGCAGCGCCACATCGGGCGACGATGACGCCAGCGTCTCGAGTCGCGCAGCGAGCTCGCGAGTGCTCAAAGATTTCCCGGTTTCATCGAGGAGAACCACCCTCTCACGCTCACGCAGCGCCGCGAGCACGCGCTCGCCCTCGCGCTCGAGTGCCGCGTCCGCGGAGCGCCCGCCCGTACGTGGGACCGCCTCGAGCTCCACGAGCTCGGCGCGCCAAGGATTGCGAAACCGCTTGAGATAATCGGCGACCGCCTCATCGACCCACGAGGGTTGTCGCGCACCGACCGTGATGATTCGCAGACGCATCGATGCACCTGCCCGTCGGGGATCTGCGGTTCAGCCGCGTGCCGCGGACGCCCGCTTGCCGCCGCTGCTCAAATTGCGAGGCGCCGGTGTACGCGGCTCCCAAAGATGCTCGAGCTGATAGAACTCGCGGGTGCGCGGCAGCATGACGTGAACCATGACGTCCGGCAGATCGACGAGCACCCACTCACCCTGCTGCTCACCCTCGACGCCGAGCGGACGCTGACCGGAGGCCTTGGCCATCTGCACGACTCGATCGGCGATCGAGCGCAAGTGACGATCGGACGTACCACTCGCGATCACCATGAAGTCCGCGACATCGCTCATGCCTCGTACATCGAGGACTCGCACATCGACGGCCTTCATGTCGGACAACGCGGCTTCGACGATGCGCAGCGCAGGAGGTACCGCTCGCGGTTTACGGCCCGCGGCACCCACCGGAGCGGGGGTCGCAGACTTTCTGGGCTTGGCCGCTTTGCTGACGGAAGACTTCTTTTTCGCGGGTTTGCGTGGGGACGAGCGGGGTTTATTCATGCGCGCGAGCATAGCATCCTGATTCGACGATGATGGTTCGGACGGGATCCGGAACCAGAAAACGCGGGTCGTCGCCCGCGACCAGAAGTTCGCGGAGGTCGGTGGAGGACACTTCGAGCGGCGTGACCTTGCGCACATGGATTCCGCCACAGGGCGCCGAGTGCAGAGAACTGACATCCGGGATCGCACGCTCGGCCAGCAAGTCGGCGAGCGGCCCCTCGGTGGGCGGCGGCCAGCCCGGCCGGTGTGCGACGACGAGATGCGCGTAATCGAAGATCTCTTGCCACCGGTGCCAGTGCATGAAACCCGCGAACGCATCCATCCCGAGCAACACGCAGATCGACCGACCCGGCTGCTCCTCGCGCAGCTCGCAGAGCGTATCGATGGTGCGGCTGACGCCGCGACGACGGATCTCGCGATCGTCGAGCACGAATCCCGACTGACCCGCAATCGCCACACGCACCATCTCGAGCCGCAGCTCGGCGGAGGCAAGCGGCGGATCGCGGTGACCCGGATTGCCCACGGGGATCCAACGGACCTCAGCGAGTCGAAGCGCATGCATCAACTCGTAGCCCGTGCGCAGGTGTCCGACATGGATCGGATCGAAGGTTCCACCAAAGATACCGAGCGGCGCAGAGGCGACGGCGCTCACGACGCTCACTTGATCGGACGGAGTCCGCAGCACTCCGCACACAACAATGTCATTTCGTCCCACGGGTCTCCCGCAAGACGCCCCTTGATCATGCGATCCGCGCGCAGCGCGCGCGAGGCGAGACGCGCGAAAGGCATACGCGCCGCACGAGGGCGTGCGCGCTCGAGAGCGGCAAGTTGTGACGGCGAAGGCCTCGGCCCAGGTCGACGCGACGGATCATCGCCGCGGCGCAGCGACCAAAGATTTCGAAGTTCGCGCGTGATGGACCACAACACGAGCGTAGGCTCGGTGCCCTCGCCTCGCAGCCCCGAGAGAATCCTTAGGGCGCGGGATGCATCGCCCAAAACCACCGCCTCGCCCAAACCGAACACATCGTAACGCGCACTCGACGTTACGGCTTCGAGTACGGCCGTCGCATCGAGTCGGCCCGCTGGCACGAGCAATTTGAGTTTTTCGATTTCCTGTTTCGCTGCGAGCAAGTTGCCTTCGACTCTCGACGCCAGCAAGGCGACGGCATCGGTCGTGGGGTCAAGACCCGCAGCGCGCAAGCGCTGCGACAGCCACGACTCGAGCTGACGCGGACCGATTTCCCAGATCGGCAACCAAGCGCCCTTCGACTCGATGGCTTTGACCCAGGCCGTGTTTTGCGCAGCGTAGTCGAGACGCGGCGTCACCACGAGCAACAAGGTATCGGCTCCTGTGCTCTCGAGCATTTTTTGGAGAGCCGCGCCCCCTTCCTTTCCCGCCTTGCCCGAAAACCGAATTTCGACGATCCGACGATCACCGAACAACGACATCGAAGAGAGCGATGCGACGATGTCCGCCCAGTCACCACTGCGCTCGGGAAAATGCACCTCGCGCTCGACGAAGCCCGCGGCCCGTGCCGCCGCACGAATCGCGTCACACGCCTCACCGACGAGCAAGTCCTCGTCACCCGACACGAGGTACGCCGGGGAGAGCTGGCTGCGTTGAGCCGCCTGCTTCAAGTGAACAGAAAGGTTGTCGAGGCTGAGCTTCATCGGAGGCCCTGATTATCCGCGACAAGCGCCCGGACGTCGGGGTCTGGTCACCCTGATTTGGATGTTATAAAGTATCAACATCGTAACTTAATTACATACGGAACCCATGAAAACACCCCTGTCGGTACTCGTATTGGCAGCCTCAGTTGCCGCCCCCGTCCACGGCCAATCGGGCGCGACCCTCGCGGACCTCGAAGAAGTGGTAATCACGGCTACCCCGCTTCGAAAGAAGGCATTCGAGACCGCCCAGCCCGTGTCGGTGCTGGCGGGCGAAACACTCGTGACGCGCCGCGAGAGCAGCCTCGGCGAAACGCTCGCCGATCAGCCGGGCGTCTCGGCCAGTGCGTTCGGGCCGATCGCGAGCCGCCCCGTCATCCGAGGCCAAGGCGGGCTACGCGTGCAAACCTTCCAGGACGGCGCCGACACCCTCGATGTCGCGGCGCTGTCGGACGATCACGCCGTGGGGCTCGACCCCATGCTCGCCGATCGTATCGAGGTCGTGCGCGGACCTGCCGCGCTGCTCTTCGGTTCGGCCGCCGCGGCAGGCGCCGTCAATGTCATCACGCCTCGCCTTTCGTTGTCGCGATACGAATCCCCGTTCGCCGGGGCGGTGGAGATGCGCGGCGACACGGCTGCGAATGAGCGTGGCGTCGCCGCTCGAGTCGGCGGCCATGCCGGAGATCGCTTGCAGTTTTTCGGAGATCTTCATCATTTCAAGGCTGACGACTTGCGCATCCCCGATGGTCGTCTCGAAAACTCCAACGGTGAAACGCGCGGCGGTAGCGGAGGTCTGAGCTGGATCGGCGAACGGTCGTCTTTCGCAATTTCTTTGAGCGGTCTACGCAGCAACTATGGCCTGCCGGGTCACGGCCATCATCACCACGATGAAGATCATGAAGACGAGCATGAGGACGAACATCACAAAGACGAGCACGGGGACATTCGGCTCGGGCTCGATCAGCGGCGAATCGATTTTGTCGGCGAATGGCGCCTCGATGGACCGTTCGATGCGGTGAGACTTCGCGCCGCACGCAACGACTACGAACATGCCGAGCTCGAAGGCGATGAGATCGGCACGTTCTACGCCCAAGACGGCAAAGAGCTGCGCTTGAGCGCGGATCGAGACGGTGACTGGTCGATCGGGCTGCAGTGGCGCGAACTCGATTTTGATGCCGAGGGAGACGAAGCATTCCTGCCCGCCTCGCGCACTCGTCATCTCGGCGCGTACGGGTTTGGTGAACTGAGCTTCGGCGCCGTGACGCTCGAGGGCGGTCTGCGCATCGAAAAACAGACGATCGATCTCGACGGCGGTGACTACGCCGACGACGCGCTCAGCGGCTCGATCGGTGCACGATGGCGTCTGAGCGATCCGTGGGCGGTCACGCTGCAACTCACCTCGACCGCACGCCATCCCACCGCAACCGAACTCTTTGCGCTCGGTCCTCACCTCGCCGTTCAACGATTCGAGATCGGCGATGACTCACTGGGTGTAGAACGAGGTGCGACGGCGGATCTCGGTCTTCAGTACCGAACGGAGTCCGGCTGGACCCTGCAGATGAACGCCTTCGTCTCGGACTACGATGAGTTCATCACGGCGATGCCCGAAGGCTCGATCGAAGACGATTTGCCTGTCGTGCGCTTCACGGGCGTCGATGCCCGCTTCACCGGCGCCGAGTTCGATTGGCATCACGATGCGCTCCTTTCGGTCGCCGCCGGAAAAATCGGGGTCAGAGTATTCGGTGATTACGTCCGCGCACGCGATTCCGCGGGTGATCCTTTGCCGCAGATTCCGCCGAGGCGGCTGGGTCTCGAAGTTGGATACACCGCAGGCGCGCTACGTCTCGCCATCGAAACCCTCCACCACGATGCACAGGATGATGTGGCAGAGGGCGAAACGCGTACGGCAGGCTTCACGGCCGTGAATGCCGAGGTGACCTATCGCCTGCGTGCCGGGACAACGGATATGCTGTGGTTCGCCCGAGGTGTGAACCTTCTCGACGAAGAGATGCGCCGTCATGCGTCGCCGCTCAAAGATGTCGCGCCCCTGGCCGCTCGTCATCTGGCCATCGGATTGCAGTTGAAATTTTAGGAGCTCACCGTCATGCCCAGCCGCCTCAAGAAAGCCGTCCTGCCTGGCCTCGCGCTGGCACTCGTCGTTCCGTCGGGCGAGGCCCTCGGACAAGACAAGCACGTCCACGGCGCCGTGGCCATCAACGTCGCGGTGGAGGGCAACGTGCTCTCGCTCGAGATCGACGCGCCGGCCATCAACGTGCTCGGGTTCGAGAAGTCCCCGAGAAGCGACGCAGAGCGTGAAGCCGTCGCCTCGGTCGATGCCTGGCTCTCGTCGGGTCGCGACATTGCCGGCGTCCCGCGCGCTGCCGGTTGCCGTTTGCAATCCGCGGCCTATGTGGCTCCCAAGCTTGGCAGTGGTCATGCCGACTACCGACCTCGTTATGCCTTCCGTTGCGAGAACCCGGCGGCGCTCGAGTGGGTCGAGCTCTGGGCGCTGCGTCGCCTCAAAAATGTAGAGAAGGCGGAAATCAACGTGATCAGCGCCACCGTGCAGCGGCAGGAGACGCTCGCTCCCGGGAACCTGCGGGTTTCGTTAAAGTAACGCGGTGACCTCACCGCCAACTTCGAACTCGGTTGCCATCGATGCAACCGATCTGCTCTACGCCTGGCCCGGCAAACCGCCGGTCATCGACATCGCGCACTTCTCCGTCGCCCGCGGCGAGCGCGTTTTCCTGCGCGGCCCGAGCGGCAGCGGAAAAAGTACCTTGCTCGGACTCCTCGGCGGTGTGCTCAACCCTGCGCGTGGGCGCGTGTATCTGCTCGGAACCGACATCACGGCACTCTCCGCGGGTGAGCGTGATCGCTTCAGAGGTGAACACCTCGGATTTATCTTCCAGATGTTCAACCTCATCCCCTACCTCGGCGTCCTCGAGAACGTGCTGCTGCCGGCTCAGTTTTCACCGGCTCGTGCGGCGCGCATTCCGGGAGGCGATCTCGCCGCAGAAGGGCGCCGCTTGCTCGCAGCGCTTGGCCTCGGATCGTCCGACTACCTCAATCGTCCCGTCACCGAGCTTTCGATTGGTCAGCAGCAACGCGTCGCCGCCGCGCGCGCCCTGCTTGGTCGTCCGGGCATCATCGTCGCGGACGAACCGACGTCCTCGCTCGATCACGATTCGCGAGAAGACTTTCTCCGCCTGCTCATGAACGAATGCCAAGCACAGGAGAGCGCATTGCTCTTCGTGAGTCACGACACGTCGCTGGGTCCGCTTTTCGATCGCACGCTCTCGTTACGGGAGATCAATCGCGCATGAAAACGCTGCACCTCGCCTTGAGATCCCTGCGCAATCGCCGAGCCACGGCGTTGTTGACCATCAGCGCCATCGCCATCAGCGTGGCGCTGTTGCTCGGCGTCGAAAAAATGCGCTCGGCGGCGCGCGACGGGTTCGCCAATACCGTCTCGGGAGTCGATCTCATCGTCGGCGCACGCTCGGGACAGCTCAATCTTCTGCTCTACTCCGTGTTTCGTGTCGGCGACGCCACGGCCAACGTGAGCTGGGAGAGTTACCAAAAAATTGCCCGGCATCCCGACGTTGCCTGGACCGTTCCCATCTCGCTCGGAGATTCGCATCGCGGCTTTCGCGTGATGGGGACCAACGGCGATTACTTCAAGCATTATCGGTTCGCCGGTGGCCGCGAGATCCGCTTCGCTTCGGGCAAACCGTTCGCCGATCTTTATGACGCCGTCGTCGGCGCTGAAGTCGCGAAACAGCTCGGTTACACGGTCGGCTCAAAGATCATCGTAGCGCACGGGCTCGGCAACGTCAGCTTCGCCGAGCACGATGACAAACCCTTCACCGTGGTCGGCGTACTCGAGCGTACCGGCACGCCCATCGATCGAACCGTGCACGTGAGCCTCGAGGCCATCACCGCGATCCACGTCGACTGGCAAAGCGGCATGCAAGCCCTGCCCGGCGACCAAGTGGGCGCCGATGAAACCAGAACCATGGACCTGACGCCGCAGTCCATCACCGCGTTCATGGTTGGCATGGAGAGCAAGGTGATGACCTTCACCATGCAACGAGCGATCAATGAATATCGGCAAGAACCCCTGCTCGCCATCATCCCGGGGGTGGCGCTCAGCCAACTCTGGAATCTCGTGGGGATTGCCGACACTGCCCTCATGATCGTCGCCGCCTTCGTCGTACTCGCGGGTCTCCTCGGCATGCTCACGGCGATCCTCACCAGCCTCAACGAACGGCGTCGCGAAATGGCCATCCTGCGATCCGTGGGGGCGAGGCCCCGACACGTGTTCACCCTGCTCGTCGCCGAGGCCGGCATGCTCGCCACGGCGGGCGTGGCGGCGGGTGTGAGCGTCTGTTACGGACTGATCTTCGCGGCACGACCACTGCTCGAAAAGCGCTTCGGAATCTTTCTCGATCCGGGTGGTCTGACGGGCTACGATTCAGTCATCTTGGGTACCATCATCGGCGCCGCGCTGCTGATGGGTGCGTTGCCCGCTTGGCGCGCCTATCGGAATACCCTGAGCGATGGCTTGACCATCCGTGTTTGAAACGACCACTACAAGGCTCTCATGACTCAGTCAAAGATTTTTCTGACGCTTCTTTTGTCAGCCATGCTGCTCGGCAACCACGGCGAGGCGCAAGGCATCACTCCGCCGGCCGTCGGAACGCCCGTTCCGGAGCGGGCCAAAAAGCCCGCCACGCCCGCGAGTGCTGCGCGTGAAATCGACTGGGACGAGCTGCTTCCCCCCGATGCACGTTCGCGTTTTGCCGGAGGACCGCCGCCAGCGGCGCACGATTATCTCGGCGAGGGTGGCATGGCCGCCCAGCAGGTGATGGACTTCTCCGTCAACAAGGCGCTCGATGGCAGCAACGTCAAGATTCCGGGGTTCATCGTGCCGCTCGATATCGGCAAGGACGGACTCGTCTCCGAGTTCTTCCTCGTGCCCTACTTCGGCGCCTGCATACACGTGCCGCCCCCGCCGCCCAATCAAATCGTCTATGTACGAATGAGCAAAGGCGTGGCGCTCGACTCGATTTACGAGGCGTACTGGATCACTGGCCGAATGAAAACCACCAACAAGACCACTCGCCTCGGCGCGTCGGCGTACCAGCTCGATGGCTCGAAGGTCGAGATCTACAAGTACTGACGCCATGCCCACGCTCTTCGAAAAAATCATCGCGCGACAGATTCCGGGCGACATCGTCCACCAAGACGATCGAGTCACGGCTTTCCTCGATATCCATCCGCGTGCGCCGGTACACATTCTGGTCGTGCCGAACAAACCCATCCCGACGGCGAACGACATCGCCGACAACGACGAAGCCTTGATCGGTCACATGTTCACCGTGGCGCGCGACCTCGCCAAGCGCGAAGGCATCGCCGAGAGCGGTTATCGCCTGATCATCAATTGCAACGGTGATGGCGGTCAGGAGGTCTACCATCTTCACGTTCATCTGGTCGGCGGCGCGCCGCTCGGCCCCATGATCAGCCGCGCTTGATCCGCAGCCTCCACGAGAAAGAGCCCCCGATGCTTCGCGAACTTTACCCCGCCATCGATACCCACCGCAGCGGATGGCTGCGCGTCTCCGATCTGCATGAGATTTATTGGGAAGAAAGCGGCAACCCCGCCGGCAAGCCCGTCGTCTTCTTGCACGGAGGCCCCGGCGGCGGCACCGATGCGCGCATGCGGCGTTTCTTTGATCCGGCTCGCTACCGCATCGTGATCTTCGATCAGCGTGGCTGCGGCAAGAGTCGGCCGTACGCAAGCCTCGTCGACAACACCACCTGGCATCTCGTTTCAGACATCGAACGCCTGCGGGAGCATCTCGGCATCGAGCGATGGCAGGTTTTCGGAGGCTCATGGGGCTCGACGCTCGCGCTCGCCTACGCGCAAAGCCACCCCCAGCGCGTCACCGAACTCGTGCTGCGCGGCATCTTCCTCGTCAGGCCGTGGGAGTTTCGCTGGTTCTACGAAACGCCGGACGGCACCGGGGCGCTCTACCCGGATCTCTACGAAGAATTCGTCAAGCCGATTCCGCCTGCGGAGCGTGGCGAGCTGATGCAGGCCTACTATCGTCGGTTGACGAGCGACGACCCCAAAGTGCGTCGCGAGGCGGCGCGTGCGTGGTCCGTTTGGGAAGGCGCCACGAGCTTCCTTCGCCTCAACCCCGACTACGTCGCGAAGTTCGAGGAAGATGAAGTCGCCGATGCTTTTGCTCGCATCGAGTGCCACTACTTCATCAACGGCGGTTTCCTGCGTACCCCATCGCAACTGCTCGATGACGTCCCGAAGATCCGCCATCTGCCCTGCACCATCGTGCAAGGGCGGTATGACGTAGTCTGCCCCATGAAAAGCGCCTGGGATCTCCATCGCGCCTGGCCCGAAGCCGACCTGCGCATCATCGCCGACGCCGGACACTCTGCGTTCGAGCCCGGCATCTTGAGCGAGCTCGTCGCGGCCACCGATCGTTACGCCACTCGCTGACCGAGCCGTAACGCGCCGCGCTCGTCGAGCAGACCGCGAGATTGCAACCAGCGGCGCGCATCTTCGGCGTCTTCACGAAACCAGCGCACCGCAGAGCCGAGCCTGAAGGTGTAGCCCCACTCGTCCATGTCGGCCATGACGGTCTCGGCTCCGACTTGCGGAAGGCAATGACCCCAAAGAATTTGCAGGTAGCACACTGCGTTTTCTTCGAGCACGTCTCCGCCCGCATCACGATCAAGACCTCGACGTCGCGCCTCATCCATGCAAACGAAATGCGCCGCCTCATGCAATACGGAATGTAGGGGCGTGTCGGATCGAAGATAAAGCGTGGAACCGACGAGGCCGGCCTCGCTATCACCCCAATAAGATCCCGGGATCGTCTCACCGGATGCTACGTCTCGAATCTCGAGTCCATAGGATTCGAGCAGCGCGGTCAGAGCGGTACGCAGTGACTCATCGAGTGTTCTCACGGACGCCGCCGCGCGTTCAGCGCAAACTGGAGAGTCGTTGCAGCACGATCGACGCCACTTCTTCGGCCAGCGTTTGGCGCAACTGATCGCGCTCGCGTTCTTTGGCGAGCGCGAGCCGCTCGTCGAAACTGAAGTCGCGGGTCACGAAGACCGGCTCATTCGCAATCCGAGTCTCTCCCCGGACCTTCACCGAAAACCTCACGGCATAGGTCAATTCGTATTCACGCGGCAGGTTACGCGCCGAGACCGACGCAACTCGCTCGAGCAATTCGTCGCGCTCGATCACGAGTACGGTCTCACTACCCGGTGCAAGGTCGACGCCTGCGCTGCGAAGATCGCGTTGGATCGCGCTCACGAAATCACTCTGGCTGTCGGCGACCTGCAAGGTGAGGCGCTGCAGGTCTCCGGCAATCGGCACCGTACCCTGCAAGTGAAACCCGCAACCTGCGAAGAGCGCCGTCAGCGCCGCAAGAACGAGTGTCGCGGATCGCATCACACGACCACGTTCACGAGCTTGCGCGGTACGACCACGATTTTCTTCGGTGTGGCGTCACCAATGAATCGCTTGACGGTGTCATCGGCGAGCGCGGCCGCCCGAATCGTCGCTTCATCAGCGTCGACGGCCACCGTGATCTGACCACGAAGCTTGCCGTTGACTTGTACGACGAGCGTCAGCGAATCCTGGCTGAGGGCTTCGGGGTCTGCAGCAGGCCAGGAGACATCGATGATGGCCTCGTCATGTCCGAGCGATTTCCAGAGCGCGTGGCACACGTGCGGGACGATCGGTGAGAGACCGACGACGGCAAACTCCAGCGCCTCTTGAACGACCGCGCGTCCCTGCGGGCTGCGATCGTCGAATCGCGAGACGGCATTAAGAAGTTCCATCACCGCGGCCACCGCGGTGTTGAACGTGCGTCGACGCCCGATGTCATCCGTCACTTTGACGAGGGCCTGATGCGCGGCGCGACGGAGATCTTTTTGCGCGGCATTCAGCGCCGATTTGTCGACGGCTACCGCACTACCCCCGCTGACGTGCTGATAAACGGCCGTCCACAGTCGACGAATGAACCGGAACGCACCTTGCACGCCCTCGTCGGACCATTCGAGCGTCTGCTCGGGCGGCGCCGCAAACATCATGAACAAGCGAGCCGTATCGGCTCCGTACTTTTCGACGAGGCTTTTAGGGTCGACGCCGTTGTTCTTCGACTTCGACATCGTGCCGAGGCCGTCGTAGTTCACCTCGAGCCGCGAACCATCGGCGCGAGTCGCAAACCAGCGCTTGACGCCATCTTGCTCCTCTTCGTCGACCTCGAGCGGGTTGAAATAGGCGCGGCGGCCTTCTGCAGGCTGATGCGAATAGATGTGGTTCAGCACCATGCCCTGCGTGAGCAGATTCGCGAACGGCTCGCCCACCGCGACGAGATCGAGATCACGCATGACCTTGGTCCAGAATCGCGAGTAGAGCAGATGCAAGATGGCGTGCTCGATGCCGCCGATGTATTGATCGACAGGCAGCCAATATTTGACCCGTTCATCGACCATTGCCTTGTCGTTGTCGGCCGACGCGTAGCGCAGGAAATACCAGGACGAGTCGACGAAGGTGTCCATGGTGTCGGTCTCGCGACGCGCCGGCTTGCCGCACGTGGGGCAATCCACCTTCCAAAACGATGCGGTCTTGCCGAGCGGATTGCCGCTGCCATCCGGAACGAGATCCTCGGGCAACACGACGGGCAACTGCTCATCGGGCACCGGCACTTCGCCACAGTGCTCACAATGAATGAGCGGGATCGGGCAACCCCAATAACGCTGGCGCGAAATGCCCCAATCGCGCAGACGAAACTGCACACGCTTGCGGCCGAGACCTTTTTTGTCGAGCGCGGCGGCGATCGCCGTGACGGCGGCCTTCGACTCGAGTCCGGAGAACTCGCCAGAGTCGACGGTGATCCCGTGCTCGCCATAGGACGCCTGCCACGGCGCTTCCACCTTTTGCCATGACCCATCGTGCGGGCGCACCACGGTGACGATGTCGAGACCATTCTTCGAGGCGAATTCGAAGTCACGCTCATCGTGGGCGGGTACACCCATCACGGCGCCCTCGCCGTAGCCCATGAGCACGTAGTTGGCGACCCACACTTCGACCGGCTTGCCGGTGAAGGGATGCAGCACGTGCAGCTCCGTACGACGCCCTTTCTTCTCCATGGTGGCGACGTCGGCCTCCATGGTGCTACCACGACGACACTCGTCGATGAACTGCTGCAGCTGGGGATCACGAGCGCCCGCCGCGAGCGCAAGCGGATGCTCCGCAGCGATCGCCATGAAGGTCACGCCATAAAGAGTATCCGCACGCGTCGTGAATACTTTGAGCGCATCGAGTTCTTGCCCCGCTGTACGCAACGCAGCGCGCGCATCGTCGGCCAGCGGAAACGAAATCTCCGCGCCTTCGCTGCGACCGATCCAGTTCGCCTGCATTACCTTGACGCGCTCGGGCCAACCTCCGAGGGTCGAGAGGTCGCCGAGCAGCTCATCGGCGTAGGCGGTGATATTGAGGTAGTACATCGGGATCTCGCGCTTTTCGACGAGCGCACCCGTGCGCCAGCCGCGACCGTCGATGACCTGCTCGTTCGCGAGCACGGTCTGGTCGATCGGATCCCAATTCACCACGCCCGTTTTCTTGTAGGCGATGCCCTTCTCGCGCATACGCAAGAAGAACCACTGATTCCAGCGGTAGTACGACGGGTCGCAGGTCGCCACTTCGCGCTCCCAATCGAGAGCGAAGCCGAGCGCCTGCAACTGCTTCTTCATGTACGCGATGTTGTCGCGCGTCCATTTGGCCGGCGCGACGCCATTGGCCATCGCGGCATTCTCCGCCGGCAAACCGAAGGCGTCCCAACCCATGGGCTGCAGCACGTTACGACCCTGCATGCGCGCGAACCGCGACAGCACATCGCCGATCGTGTAATTGCGGACGTGGCCCATGTGCAACCGACCCGACGGGTACGGGAACATGCATAGGCCGTAAAACTTTCCTTTGGACGGATCTTCGGTGGCGGCAAAACTGCGCGCCTCGTTCCAGTATTGCTGCGCAGACCGCTCGACGGCGGCCGGCTCGTAACGCTCGTCCATGTGGAAGCCCGTAGCCAGATTGATCGGGAGAAACTGCCTTATTCGGCGAGCCGCGATGGTACACGACCGCGCCCAGCGCTGCAGCGCTGGGCGCGGTCGGGACGGGAGCCTGAGGGGGCGGCGTCAGGCCCCGGGACTTACTCCCCGCGAACGGGGATGAAAATTTGTGAATTGCCGCGCTGTACGAGCAAGGCCACAGCCTTGCCGGCCTTCTCGACGGCGTCGCGGAACTCTTTGGTCGTTTTGACGGAACGTCCGTTGACGTTGAGGATGAGATCACCACGCTGGACGCCCGCATCTCGGGCGACACCCTGCGCTCGGACCACGAGCACCCCTTCGGGCAACGGGCTGCGCGCACCGCGTTGATCGTCTGCCGACGAGTCTCGCGAGCCCCCGCGACTACGCTCCTCGGCAGTGAGATCGCGAACCACGAGACCGAGGCGATCGGCGGAGCTCGCCTGCTCGGGCTTGCCGGCATCGGCGACCGTCGGGCCCGGCGGCTCGAGTTCGGCGACACGCATCTTCACCGTCCGCTTCGCGCGATCGCGCCAGATTTCGAGCGTCACCTCGGTGCCCGGACGAATGGCTCCGATGATCGTCGGCAATTCTTCGGAGCGCTCGATCATGCGGCCGTTGGCCGACAGGATGATGTCACCCTGACGCAAGCCTGCCTTGCTGGCCGGACCGTCGTCTTCGACGCCGCCGACGAGCGCACCGCGGGGCCGATCGAGACCGAAACTCTCCGCGAGTGTGGCATCGACCTGCTGGATCGACACGCCGATCTTGCCGCGACTGACACGACCCTTGGCGATGATCTGATCGCGCACGCTCACGGCGACGTCGATGGGGATGGCAAAAGAAATTCCCATGTAGCCGCCCGAGCGACTGTAGATCTGGGAATTGATACCGACGACCTCACCCGCGAGATTGAAAAGCGGCCCACCCGAGTTGCCCGGATTCACCGCGACATCGGTCTGGATGAAATTGACGTAATTCGAGTCACCGCCAGGCAGCCCGCGCGCCGTCGCACTCACGATGCCCGCCGTCGCGGAATTGTCGAAGCCGAAAGGCGAGCCGATCGCCAACACCCATTCACCCGGACGCAGCTTGGCCGGATTGCCGATGCGCACCACCGGGAGATCTTTGGCCTCGATCTTGAGTACGGCCACATCAGTGGGCTTGTCGAGGCCCACGATACGCGCCGTGAACTCGCGACGATCGGTGAGTCGCACCGTCACTTCTTCGGCTTCGTCGACGACGTGCGCGTTGGTGAGGATGTATCCGTCGTTGCTGACGATGAAGCCAGAGCCCTCGCCGCCCGGACGACGCATGCCTTCGTCCTCGCCCTCACCAGGCGCACCACCGCGACCGCCCGGCGCTCCCGGAACGCCGAAGCGACGGAAAAATTCGAAGAATGGATCGTTCGGTGACAGGCCAGGCGCGCCAGCGCGCATGCGCTTGCCCTTGGTCGAGATGTTGACGACCGCAGGACCGTGCTGCTGCACGAGCGAGGCGAGGTCCGGCAACACCACGCCGGGCGCGGGGACGACGGCCGCACCGGCCGCAGGCGCCTGCGCGAGCGTGGCCAGTGCCGCGCTCTCGGCATTGGAATTTTTCGGTTGGCAGGCCGTGAACACGAGCACGGCGAACGCGGCCGCAAGCGTGCGGCGGACGAAGGGACGTCGGGACATGATTAAAACCCAGTGCATGGACACGAGACTCCTAGACACTCCGGACGAGTGAAAGTTCAGGGCGCTGCAGGTCTGCGGCGATGCGTCCACAGTGCAGCTAACAAGCCGATGACGACGAGCAACAGAAACGGCTGATTACCGAATCGCAGATAAGGCGGGACGCCACTGCGCGGCGTGACCGTCGCACGCAAGACGACGGCTTCGAAATCGGGCGCACGCGCAACGAACTCCCCTCGCGGACCGATGACCGCGGAAATACCGTCGTTGGCTGCGCGAACGAGAAATCGCTGCGCCTCGATCGCACGCATGCGAGAGATCTGCAAATGCTGATGCCTCGCCGTCGAGCGCCCGAACCATGCGTCGTTCGTGACGTTGACGAGGGCCGTCGACTCGCGCGCCGAAACGATTTGCGAACTCGCATAGGCGTCTTCGTAGCAGATGCTCGCAGAAAGCGAGAGACCGGCGATCTGTAGCGGCGGCTGATACGCGGCGCCACGAGAGAAATCGGAGTACGGAAGATTCATGAGCCGCATCCATCGGCGTATCGCTTCGGGAACCGGAAAGAATTCTCCGAACGGCACGAGATGATGCTTGTTGTACCAGGCGAAGTCCTCGCCGAGCGACAAGATCGAGTTGAAGTAATCGATCTTCCTCTCGCCCTCGGAGTTGAGCTTGCCCGGCTCTGCGCGAATTAGGCCGAGCAGCAAACTCGACCCGCGTTGACGCGCTGCGTCCGACAAATCATTGATGTAGGGAACGAGATTGTTGGCAAGATCGGGGGCAGCCGCCTCGGGCCATACGATGAGCGGCGTGCCGAGCGCCGAGAAGGTCAGATCGCGATACCGTCGAAGACTCTCGTCGCGATTGTCAGCCAGCCACTTTTGATCTTGCGGAATGGCGCCCTGCACGATCGCAACATCGACGGGGTCGCCTGCTGCCTGCGTCCACTCGATGCGCATCAAAAAAAAGCCGGCGATCCAAGGCAAGGTGATGATCGGAAGCGCCACTCGTAACGCACGAACACCCTCGATACGCCACATCACGAGCGCGCCCGCCATGACCGCGAGCATCCAGGACAGCGCGTACACGCCACCGATCGGCGCCCAGCCAGAAAGCCACGTGTCGGTCTGCGAATAGCCGAGCGACAGCCAACCGAAGCCGGAGAGAAACCAACCACGCACCCACTCGAGCAGCGCCCAACCCGCCGGAAGCCCCACAAGCCAACGTACCGCACCGCGCTGCGGCATGAAGCGGTTGGCGAGATATCCGAGCAGCGCGGGATAAAGCGCCATCAAGGCGACAAGCGCCGCCATGAGCCCGAGAGCGAGCCACGCCGGCGCCTTGCCGAACCCGTTGATGCTGATGAAGAGCCAGTACGTGCCCGCGGCGAATGCGCCGCAGCCGAACGAGAAGCCGAGCGATGCGGCACGTCGCGGGGCGATGTCTTGCCACAACCAGAACAAGCCGGCTGGCGCCAGGATGGCGATCGGCCAAAATCCGAAAGGCGCGAAGGCCATCGACAGCGCCGCGCCGAGCACGACGCTCGCAAGATGAGTCCGCCAAGTCGTCGGCCGCGAACTCGCGGCACCGACCACCTGCGTTTCGAGATCGGCGGCTGCGTCGCTCAGTCGCCGCCTCCCCGCTCCTCGATGGGCGTGACGTCGCTCGGCGGGATGACCTTGAACGCCTCGACCCGCCGGCGATCGGCTCGCAGCACTCGGAACTCGAGATCGCTGATGATGATGGTTTCGCCGCGTCGGGGCAGCCGGCCAAACTGTTTCATGACGAGCCCCGCAACCGTGTCGAACTCTTCTTCCGAGAGGCTCGTACCGAAGTATTCGTTGAAGTCGGCGATCGGGGTACCGCCACGGACGACGAACTGTCGCTCGGACTCCTTGCGGATGTTTTGATCGTCTTCGACATCGAACTCGTCGTCGATCTCGCCCACGATTTCTTCGAGGGCGTCTTCGATCGTCACGAGACCCGAAACCCCGCCATATTCATCGACCACGATGGCCATGTGGTTTCGATTGCGCCGAAATTCTTTGAGAAGCACATTGACCCGCTTGGACTCGGGCACGATCACCGCGGGCCGCATGCATTCTCGAATGTCGAACTCTTTGTCACGGTCCGTCGCCGAAAGGCGAAGGACGTCTTTGGCGAGTAAAATGCCGACGATGTCGTCCCGATCGTCATCGATGACAGGAAAACGGGAGTGCCCGGACTCGACGATGATCGGCAGGAGTTTGTCGGGCGAGTCATCGCGATGCACAGCGACCATCTGCGCGCGCGGCACCATGATGTCGCGCACTTGCAAATCGGAGACGGTGATCACGCCTTCGAGCATCTGCAGGGCATCGGCATCGATCAAGCCGCGCGAGAGCGCCTGTCGCATGAGCTGCACGAGATCGTCGCGATCTTCGGCCTCGCCCGACAAGGCGCGGCCCAGCTTGCGCATCCAGCTCATCGAACTGTAACGCGGATTGGTCATCAGGACTCCGACAAGGAAGAAGAAATACGGTAAGGATCGGGGATGCCGAACTCGGCGAGCACGCGACGCTCGCGACGCTCCATGCGTTCCCCCTCGCGTTCGTTCTCATGGTCGTGCCCCAACAAGTGCAGCACGCCGTGAACCACCAGATGCGCCCAATGATGATCGAGGCGCTTCTCTTGCTGACGAGCCTCGCGCAACACGATCGGCGCGCAGACGACGATGTCGCCAAGCGCCCGATGGGCGCGCCCGCCCCGCGTACCCGATGGCGCCGGAAAAGACAAAACATTGGTCGGGTAATCGCGGCCCCGCCACAACAAATTGAGGCGTCGACCTTCGGCAGCACCCACGATTCGCAGGGCGATCTCGGCGTTACGACCTTTCGCTCCAGCGGCCACACGCACCCAACGCGTGATGCGGATATTGGACGGCACGCCGCGACGAACATTGCTGCGAACCTCCACCATCAGCTCGGGGCTTGCTCGTTTCATGAGCCTCCCTCGCGTGCTTCATAGGCCTGCACGATCCGCTGGACGAGCGGATGTCGTACGACATCGCGCGCCTCGAAAAATTGGAACCCGACGCCCTGCACGGAGCGCAGCACCTCGAGCACATGGCGCAGACCCGACAGTTTGCCGGGCGGCAGGTCGGTCTGCGTCACGTCACCCGTCACCACGGCCCGAGAGCCGAAGCCGATACGCGTGAGAAACATCTTCATCTGCTCGACGGTCGTGTTCTGTGCTTCATCGAGGATGATGAACGAGTCGTTGAGCGAGCGACCGCGCATGAACGCCAGCGGCGCCACTTCGATGACGTTGCGCTCGATGAGCTTGGCGACTCGATCGAAACCCATCATTTCGTAGAGGGCGTCGTACATCGGTCGAAGATAAGGATCGACCTTCTGGGTGAGATCGCCCGGCAAGAAACCGAGACGCTCGCCCGCCTCGACGGCCGGCCTCACGAGCACGATGCGACGCACCCGATCGGCTTGCAGCGCCTCGACGGCGCAGGCGACGGCGAGATAGGTCTTACCCGTGCCCGCGGGGCCCACTCCGAAGGTGAGGTCGTTGCGACGGATGCGGCGCAGATACTCACGCTGATTCGGGCCACGAGCTCGTATGGTGCCGCGCAAGGTGCGCAGCCCCATTTCGGCGTCGTCGACGTCGTCGCCATTCGAAGCCGCATCGGCGACACCCGTGGCGCGCCCTGCACCACCAGCGCTCGCTCCGCTGCCGGCGCCGGGAGCAACCGTCACGTCGTGGTCGCGGAGCGCCAAGTGCACCGTCTCGGGCGTGATGTCTTCGGTGCGGCTGATTTTGAATAGCTCACGGAGCAGCGACTCGGCGGCCGTCGCCTGGTCACCTTGCACGCGAAATGCGCTGCCCCGACGCCGCATCTCGACGCCGAGACGCGACTCGATGAGCCTGAGGTTTTCGTCGAGCGGGCCGCAGAGGTTAGCGAGGCGCTCGTTGTCGGGAGGCTCGAGTGTGAACTCGCGCAATCCGATGGAGGGGGAATCAGCCACGGGCACGCTCGGCGGCAACGACTCGTCCGCGCAGCGAGTGAGGCCTTGCCTCGGTGATCTCGACATCGGCAAAACACCCGATGAGGTGCGCAGGACCGGGGAAATTGACCCAGCGATTGTCTTCGGTGCGGCCGGCGAGCTCGGACTCATCTTTGCGCGAGGGTCGCTCGATGAGAACCCGCTGCACCGTACCCACCAGCGAGGCGCTGCGCGCACGGGCATTCTCTTCGAGAAGCGCCTGCAGTCGGGTGAGTCGCGCCTGCTTCTCTTCGTGCGGCACTTCGTCGGGGAGCGACGCGGCCGGCGTGCCCGGTCGGCGGCTATAGAGAAAGCTGAACGACTGGTCGATGGAGAGGTCGCGCACGAGCGTCATCGTGGCTTCGAAATCACGATCGGTCTCGCCCGGAAATCCGACGATGAAGTCGGAGGTCACCGAGATGGTCGGCCGCACCTCGCGAAGCTTGCGGATGCTCGCCTTGAATTCGAGGGCCGTATAACCGCGCTTCATGAGGGCGAGGATGCGGTCGGAGCCCGACTGCACCGGCAGGTGCAAATGATTGGCAAGCTTCGGAATGCTGGCGTAAGCCTCGATGAGGTTGTCGTCGAATTCGAGAGGGTGCGACGTGGTGAAGCGGATTCGCTCGATGCCCTCGATGGCTGCGACGTGATGCAGCAGCGTCGCAAGATCGACGAGCGCACCGTCGGACATAGCCCCTCGGTACGCGTTCACGTTTTGCCCGAGCAAGGTGATTTCGCGAACCCCCTGTGCGGCGAGTTTCGACACCTCTTCGATGACGGACTCGAGCGGACGACTGATTTCGTCACCACGTGTGTAGGGGACGACACAAAAGCTGCAGTACTTGCTGCAACCTTCCATGATGGACACGAAGGCCGTGGCCCCTTCGGCGCGCGGCGCAGGAAGATGATCGAATTTTTCGATCTCCGGGAAACTCACATCGACCACCGCACGCCCCTGCTGGCGTAGCTCGGAGATCATCTGCGGTAAACGGTGCACGGTTTGCGGACCAAAAACCAGATCGACCTGCGGCGCCGCCTTGACGAGCTGGTCACCCTCTTGGCTTGCGACACAACCGCCGACGCCGATGATGACGCCCGGACGCAAATCTTTGATTTGCTTCCACTCACCGAGCAAAGAAAAGACCTTAGACTCGGCCTTCTCTCGAACCGAGCAGGTGTTGACGAGCAGGATGTCGGCCTCGGCGGGGTTGTCCGTGGCTTGCATGCCCGAGCTGGCTGCGAGTACGTCGCCCATTCGGGCAGAGTCGTACTCGTTCATCTGACAACCGTAGGTCTTGATGTAGTACCGGGCGGTCGTAGGTCTGGAATCGTCCATGAGTCAGGCGTGCATCATTCGAGGCTCGGGGCGCTCAGAAAGGAATGTCGTCGTCGAAGTCGTCTTTTTCGGTGCTGCTGCGAACCGGCTCGCCATCGGACTCGCTGCTCGCAGCGCGACCGCCGGCGGCGCGACCCTCACCCCCCATGCCTCGACCGCCGCCGAGCATTTGCATTTCGTTGGCGACGATTTCGGTGGTGTAGCGATCATTGCCGTTTTTGTCTTGCCACTTGCGGGTGCGCAGACGACCCTCGATGTAGACCTGCGAACCCTTGCGCAGATATTCGCCGGCGATTTCGGCGAGACGACCGAACATGGCGACACTGTGCCATTCGGTTTGCTCTTTCATTTCGCCGGACTGTTTGTCTTTCCAACTTTCGGAGGTGGCGATGCGGAGATTGCAGACCGTCATGCCCGAGGGCATGGCCTTGGTGTCCGGGTCTTGCCCGAGGTTGCCGACGATGATGACTTTGTTGATGCCACGCGCCATGTTGAACCCTTCCGTTGAACGGGCTCTTCGATCGATGCGCCCCGGGGGCCCCAGGGGTCTGGGGCGATGGGCGGGGTACTTGGCGAAGAGCGGTGAAAACGAAGTGGCATTCTAATCGTCCCCCGCCCCCGCTGCATCGCGAAAATCGCGGGGAGGAGCCCAGAAACCCGTCTCGAGAGCCTCCCTCGGGGGTACACTAACCGGCTGTTTTTCTTGATTAATGCCGGTCCATGCAACCGATTCGGATACGCGGCGCCCGCACCCACAATCTGCGCAACCTCGATCTCGACATCCCTCGGGACCGGTTGGTCGTGGTGACCGGGCTTTCCGGGTCCGGTAAGTCCTCCCTCGCCTTCGACACCCTGTATGCCGAGGGACAGCGCCGGTACGTCGAGTCGCTGTCGGCCTACGCGCGGCAGTTCCTGTCCATGATGGACAAGCCCGATGTCGACCACATCGAGGGCCTCTCCCCCGCCATCGCGATCGAGCAGAAAGCCGCCTCGCACAACCCGCGCTCGACGGTGGGTACCGTCACCGAGATCTACGATTACCTGCGTTTGTTGTTCGCTCGTGCGGGGCTGCCGCGCTGTCCCGATCACGACATCGCACTCGAAGCGCAGACCGTCAGTCAGATGGTCGATCAGGTGATGCGTCTCGGCGAGGGCACGGCGGTTCTCGTGCTGGCGCCGCTCGTGCAGCAACGCAAGGGCGATCACGAGACCGTGTTGCGCGATCTTCAATCGCAAGGCTTCGTGCGTGCGCGCATCGATGGCTCGGTCGTCGAGCTCGAGCAGCCTCCGAAGCTCGATCCGCGACGCAAACACGATATCGAGGCCGTCGTCGATCGTCTGCGCGTCAGGGCCGATGCCACACAACGACTCGCTGAATCATTCGAGACTGCACTGCGTCTCTCCGAGGGGACGGTACGCGTCGAGCCCATGGAGGCTGCGGGCGAGACCAAAGCCGGGCCCGCAGCGAGTCTGCTGTTCTCGAACCGCCATGCCTGCTCCAAGTGCGGCTACGGCGTACCCCTGCTTGAACCGAAAATGTTCAGCTTCAACAGTCCCGCGGGTGCCTGCGAATCCTGCGATGGGCTTGGGCAGCAGGAATTCTTTGATCCGGCGCGTGTCGTGGCCTTCCCGCATCTGTCGCTCGCAGGCGGCGCAGTACGTGGCTGGGACCGTCACAACGCGCATTATCTGCAGCTCATCAGTACACTCGCGCAGCACTACGGTTTCGACATCGAGGAGCCCTGGCAGGAGCTGCCGGAAAACGTTCGCGACATCCTGCTCTTCGGCAGTGGTGACGAAGAAATCGAGTTCATCTATCCGCTCGGCAAAGGCCGCCTGACGAAGCGAACGCATCCATTCGAGGGGATGCTGCGCAACATCGAAAGACGCTATCGCGAAACCGACTCGCCCGCCGTCAAGGAAGAACTCTCGCGCTATCAGGGCTGGAGGCCGTGCCCGGATTGCGGCGGGTGTCGCCTCAACAAGACCGCACGCCACGTCTTCGTAGCGGGACGATCGCTTCCCGAGATTGCGCGGCTCCCGGTCGACGAAGCTGAAAAATTCTTTGAATCCATGGAGTTGCCCGGCTGGCGCGGCGAAGTCGCTGGAAAAGTTGCGCGGGAAGTGCTCGACCGTCTGCGCTTTCTCGTCGATGTAGGGCTCGGCTATCTCACGCTCGATCGCGGCGCCGACTCGCTCTCGGGTGGCGAAGCCCAGCGCATACGCCTCGCGAGCCAGATCGGCTCAGGTCTCACCGGCGTGATGTACATCCTGGATGAACCATCGATCGGACTGCATCAGCGCGACAACTCTCGCCTGCTCGCGACACTGCAGCGACTGCGTGATCTCGGCAACACGGTGATCGTGGTCGAGCACGACGAAGAGGCCATCCTCGCAGCCGATCACGTGATCGATCTCGGCCCGGGCGCCGGTGTGCACGGCGGCATGATCGTCGCGCAAGGTACGCCGGCAGAGGTTCGTGCGAACCCTGAATCGCTGACGGGCCGTTATCTGTCGGGGAAACTGCAAATCGCCGTGCCACCGCTGCGCACGCCGCGACAGCCCTCGCGGACACTCCGGCTCTTGGGCGCATCAGGAAACAACCTCAAAAATCTCGATGTGGATGTGCCCATCGGCTTATTCACCTGCGTCACCGGCGTTTCCGGATCGGGAAAAAGCACGCTCATCAACGACACGCTGTTGCGCCGCGCCGTCGCGGAACTCGGCGGCGGGCCGAACGACGCCGCGCCCTGCCGAGCCCTGCAGGGACTCGAGCATATCGATCGGGTGATCGACATCGACCAGAGCCCGCTCGGTCGCACGCCGCGCTCGAATCCGGCCACCTACACGGGCGTCTTCACGGGCTTTCGCGAACTTTTCGCGCAGGTTCCGGAGGCGCGCAGCCGCGGCTACGACGCGGGCCGTTTCAGCTTCAACGTCAAAGGCGGGCGCTGCGAGGCCTGTCAGGGCGATGGAGTGATGCGCGTCGAAATGCATTTCTTGCCCGACGTCTACGTGCCCTGCGACGTCTGCCGCGGCAAACGCTACAACCGCGAGACGCTCGAGATTCTCTATCGCGGAAAGAGCATCCACGACGTGCTCGAGATGACCATCGAGGATGCCGCCCGGTTCTTTCAAAGTATTCCCTCTGTACAACCCAAGTTGCAGACATTGCTCGATGTAGGACTCGGCTATCTGCGACTCGGACAGAATGCGACTACCCTTTCGGGTGGCGAAGCGCAGCGCGTGAAACTCGCCAGGGAGCTCGCCAAGCGCGCAACCGGACGCACTTTGTACGTACTCGATGAGCCGACGACGGGACTGCATTTTCACGACGTCGCGCAGTTGCTCGGCGTGTTGCAACGATTGCGTGACGAGGGGAACACCGTCGTCGTCATCGAGCACAACCTCGATGTCATCAAGACGGCCGACTGGCTGATCGATTTAGGACCCGAAGGCGGATCAGCCGGCGGCGAGATCGTCGCGGTGGGCACTCCCGAAGAGGTGGCGCGAGTGGCCGCCTCGCATACCGGTCGCTATCTCGCACCTTTACTCAAAAAACGCTGAACGACCTCGCCTCGCTCGCGGCGCTCTTCGACGGCACCTTGGGCATATCGACTCGTCACTCGTCTCCAGAAAGCGATCGCACGCACGTCACTCGAGAGCGAGCGGATCTCCCAACGACCACTGAACCGATCGAACAGCAGTCGCGCGGCCGCAGCGCCGACACCGAGCGCGCGCGAGTCGGGCGTGATGTAGAACTCCAGAAGCAGAATGCTCGTCGTGGAGTCTCGTGAAGCCTGACGTTTCAACACCGCGAATCCAACGGGCTCGTCATTGCGCTCGATCGAAAAGACCTGTCGATCGAATTCCGACAGCGATGCAACCGAACGGGATGCGGCTGCGGCCACGTCCTCGGCCGACGCGCCGATTTCGGAGAGCCAAAGCGCCTGAGCCCGCGAGAACCAATCTCTCGCACGGACGGAGTGGCGCACATCACGGAGAACGACAGACATCAAAGAAAATCTCGGGCTCAAAAAAAGAACCCGGGAGATGGCGAGCCATCATCCCGGGTTCATTTGGGAGCTTGCGCTCCCGATCAGTGATTTCCTTGACGGAAATTACTGAGCGGCCGGAGCCTCGGCCGGAGCGGCAGCGGCATCAGCCGGAGCAGCCTCGGCAGGAGCAGCGGCGTCAGCCGGAGCAGCCTCAGGGGCGGCCTCGACCGGAGCCTCGGCAGCCGGAGCTTCGGCCGGAGCCTCAGCAGGCTTGCCACCGCAAGCAGTCAGAGCGAACGCAGCGAGAAGGGCGCTAAGAGCGAGCTTCGTCTTCATTTTTCAATTACCCCAAAAAGTAAGAGACAGATGTTGAGCAAACAACCTAGCTAGTTTGTCTGGCGACCGGAATCGCGCCGGAATTGTATAGGCTTTTTACAGGTGTGGGAATGACCCACCTTATTCCGGCGGGGGCCGATTCGCCCTTCCGGGGCCCCGCCGTACCCGTACAATCCCGGGACCGCCGGCACAGACCGGAAAAATGAGCCTGTTTGGGGATGCCATGCTTCACGAAGGACTGACCTCTCTCTACGCGCCGCACCTAACCGAAGTGGCCCGTCGTACCACCTCGGCACTCGAGCGCAGCGGCTTCCGCGGGCTCATCCTGCAATCGGGCGAAGCGCTGGGACTTTTTCAGGACGATCAACATTACCCCTACAAAGCCCATCCGCCGTTCAAGTGGTGGGTACCGCTGCACGATGCCCCGGGCTCCCTCCTGTATTTCCAGCCCGGGCAGCGTCCCAAGCTGGTGTTTCACGCCGCAACCGACTTTTGGTACCAGCCCGCAGCGCTGCCGACGAGCGGGTGGACGGAGCACCTCGACGTGGTGGTCGTGCACACCCCCGAGCAGGCCCGAGCGGCCTTACCCCGGGATCTGACCCAGACCGCCTGGATCGGCGACGCCCTTCCGGAGCTCGCGACCTGGGGTCTCGCGGCCATCAACCCTGTTGATCTGATCCGAAGGCTCGATTTCGCCAGAGGCTGCAAGACGGCCTATGAAATCACCTGCCTCGCCGAGGCCAACCGTATCGGCGCTCGGGGGCATCAGGCGGCCGAGCAGTGCTTCAGATCGGGCGGCACGGAGTACGAGATCCATCAAGCTTTCGCCGCCGCCTGCGGGCAACGCGAACAAGAGCTGCCCTACAACGCGATCGTCGCCCTCAACGAAGCCGCCTCGGTACTGCACTACCAGGTACTGCGCCGCGACAAACCCGCCCAGCATCGTTCGCTCCTGCTCGATGCGGGCGCGAGCTTCGCCGGCTACGGGAGCGACATCACCCGCACCACCGCTGCCGACAACGGAGAGTTTTCGGCCCTCGTGTCGGAAATGGACCGGCTGCAACTCGGTCTCTGTGCGCTGGTGAAGCCGGGGGTCGACTGGCGCGATATTCACGCCGCGGCAGTCGAGCGTATTACGGCGGTGTTGTGCGAGGCAGGCGTGTTGCGCTGCGGCGCGGCGGAGGCGCTCGAGTCGGGTGCTTCACGGCTCTTTTTTCCGCACGGCATCGGTCATCTGCTCGGACTGCAGGTGCACGATGTCGGCGGAACGATGGCCGATGCCGAGGGCGGCACGATCCCGAAGCCTCCACGCGACCCCGCACTGCGTCTGACGCGCAAACTCGAACCCGGTTTCGTGGTGACTATGGAGCCCGGCCTCTATTTCATCGAGGCGCTGCTCGGACCTGCGCAAACTGGACCGCATGCCTCGCGTATCGACTGGTCTCGCGTGGCGGCTTTCAAGCCTTACGGCGGAATTCGGATCGAGGACAACCTCGCCGTGACGGAATCCGGTTGCGACAACCTGACTCGTGCGGCATTCAGCGTCGCCTGATCGACGCGCGATCAACGCTTTTTGAGCAGATCGCGGATTTCTTCGAGCAGCGTCTCGCTGCGAGCAGATGCCGGCGCTGCAGCCGGCGCCGCGGGCTCGGACCGCTTCAAACGGTTGATCGCCTTGATCGCGAGAAACAGCGCCATGGCGATGATGATGAAATCGAACACGGTCTGCAGGAAAGCGCCCCATTTCAAGATGATTTCGCTGCCGTCCGGCCCAACTCCGAGCGAAGTGCCGAGCTGATCGAACGAGACGCTTCCGGCTGCCTTGCCGAGCAAGGGCATCATCACGTCGCCGACGAGCGATGAAACGATCTTGCCGAATGCGGCGCCAATCACGACACCGACCGCGAGGTCGATGACGTTGCCCCGCATCGCAAATTCACGAAATTCTTTGAGAATGCCCATTCCCGCCTCCCGAAAACACGAAGACCGACGTCCAGGGTGGACGCCGGTCTTCAGTGGATATCAGGCTTGCCGGGCTCCCCGCAACACCGAAGTGAAACGAAAGTGCCCCGAGACGCGTTGTCTCGAAATCAGGCGGCAGCAGCCTTGCGAGCGCGCGGCTTGGCAGCCGACTTCGCCTTGGCCTTTTTCTTGGTGCTCTTGCCGTCCGCGGCTTCGTCCGTCGCGGCGGGCGCGGCGGCTCGATCGACCAACTGCATGAGTGCCATCGGCGCGGAGTCTCCGGCGCGTGGCATCATGCGCAAGATGCGCGTGTAGCCACCGGCACGAGCCTTGAAGCGCGGACCGAGATCGCCGAACAACTTTTCGACGACTGCGGAGTCACGAAGGCGCGCGAACGCCAAACGGCGACGTGCTTCGCTGTCGGTCTTGGCGAGCGTGATGAGCGGCTCGACCACGCGACGCAGTTCCTTGGCCTTCGGCAAGGTCGTGCGGATGGTCTCGTAACGCAACAGCGCAACGCTCATGTTGCGCATCAGCGCATGGCGATGCGGAGCATTTCGCGACAGTTGCCGCCCTGAAAGTCGATGACGCATAAAAAACCTCGATGAATCAGTCGTGGGAAGCCGTCAACCGGCCACCCTCGATCACATCAAACCGCTACCGCGATCTTCCTCGTGGCGCAGGCCCGACGGCGGCCAGCCGTCGAGACGCATGCCGAGCATGAGTCCATGGCTCTGCAGCACTTCCTTGATCTCGGTAAGCGACTTCTTGCCCAGATTCGGCGTGCGCAGCAGCTCCACTTCGGTGCGCTGAACGAGATCGCCGATGTAGTGGATGTTCTCGGCCTTGAGGCAGTTCGCGCTGCGAACCGTGAGCTCGAGCTCGTCGACGGGGCGCAACAGGATCGGATCGAACTGCGTCGCCTCGGACTTGCCGGCGCCCTCTTCCTCACCCTGCAGGTCGACGAACACCGACAGCTGATCCTTGAGGATGCTGCCGGCACGACGGATCGCCTCTTCGGCGTCGATCGTTCCGTTCGTCTCGATGTCGAGAATGAGTTTGTCGAGGTCGGTGCGCTGCTCGACGCGAGCCGCATCCACCGAGTAGGTGACGCGACGGATCGGGCTGAACGACGCATCGAGCTGCAAACGGCCGATGGGACGAGTCGCCTCGTCGAAGGCCATGCGCTGCGAGGCCGGGCGATATCCACGTCCACGCTCGACGCGCAGCACCATGTTGAGCTCGCCAGCCTTGGTCAGGTTCGCGATCACGAGTTCAGGATTCACCACCTCAACGTCGTGGTCGGTCTGGATGTCACCTGCGGTGACCGGACCCGGGCCCTTCTTGGAGAGGCGCAGCTCGGCCGAATCGCGGCTGTGCATGCGGATCGCCACCTGCTTGAGGTTGAGAAGGATGTCGACGACGTCCTCCTGAACACCTTCGATGCTGGTGTACTCGTGGAGCACCCCCTCGATTTCCGCTTCGGTGATCGCCGCACCGGGCATGGACGAGAGAAGTACGCGACGAAGCGCGTTGCCGAGCGTGTGGCCGAAGCCCCGCTCGAACGGCTCGATGACGACACGCGCCTGCCGCGGGGCCAGAGGACTGACCTTCACGACGCGTGGCTTGAGGAATTCGCTGACGGATCCTTGCATATTCAAACCCTCTCTCCTGTCCCGAGCATTACTTCGAGTACAACTCGACGACCAGGTTTTCGTTGATGTCAGGCAGGATTTCATCCCGCGCCGGCACCTGCTTGAAAACGCCCTTCATTTCTTTGTCGTTGACCTCAACCCACTCGGGGAGGCCGACTTGCGAAGCGATCTGCATCGCGTTCTGGATGCGCAACTGCTTGCGCGCCTTCTCGCGGATCTGCACGACATCGCCCGCACGCATCTGGTACGACGGGATCGTCACGACGTCGCCGTTGACCTCGACGCCCTTGTGGCTGACGAGCTGGCGAGCTTCAGAACGCGTGGCGGCAAAACCCATGCGGTACACGACGTTGTCGAGACGCGACTCGAGGAGCTTCAGCAGGTTCTCACCCGTCGAGCCCGAACGGCGAGCCGCCTCAGTGTAGTAGTTGGCGAACTGACGCTCGAGCACGCCGTACATGCGACGAAGCTTTTGCTTCTCGCGCAGCTGGCTGCCGTATTCCGACAGGCGCGCCTTGCGCTCACCCTTGATGCCGCCCGGCGGCACCTGGAGTTTGCACTTGGACTCGAGCGGCTTAACGCCACTCTTCAAGAACAGATCAGTGCCTTCGCGGCGAGCGAGCTTGCACTTGGGACCAATGTAACGGGCCATCTTTGATACCTCTTGCGACGCGGCGTCAGACGCGACGCTTCTTGGGCGGACGACAGCCGTTATGCGGAATCGGCGTGACGTCGAAAATGCTGGTGATCTTCAGGCCGCAATTGTTGAGCGCGCGAACGGCAGACTCGCGACCCGGGCCGGGACCCGCCACGCGAACCTCGACGTTGCGCAGTCCATGTTCTTGAGCGGCGGTGCCGGCCTTCTCGGCGGCAACCTGAGCCGCGAACGGCGTCGACTTGCGCGAACCACGGAAGCCCGATCCACCCGAAGTCGCCCAGGACAACGTGTTGCCCTGTCGGTCGGTGATCGTGACGATCGTGTTGTTGAACGACGCGTGGATGTGCGCAATGCCGTCGAGCACGTTCTTGCGTGCTTTTTTCGGCTTCTTGCCGCCGGATCCGGCGTTCGACTGTTGCTTTTGATCTGCCATTTGCGTGTGCCTGCTGAGCTAGCTGGTGTGGGCTAAAAAGATCAACCCTTGCCCGGGGGCGCGTTGAGCTTGACGGCCTGCTTGCGCGGACCCTTGCGCGTACGCGCGTTGGTTCGCGTGCGCTGACCTCGGACCGGCAGACCCTTTCGATGGCGCATGCCACGGTGGGTTCCCAAGTCCATCAGACGCTTGATGTTCATCGAGACCTCGCGACGCAGGTCGCCCTCGACGAGCCCCTTGGCGATCTGCGCGCGAAGCGCATTCACCTCGGACTCGGTGAGGTCCTTGACCTTGGTCGTCGGATCGACGCCTGCGGCTTCGCAGACGGCGCGCGAACGACTCTTGCCCACACCGAAGATGTGAGTCAGACCGATGACAACGTGCTTGTTCATCGGGATGTTGATTCCGGCGATACGTGCCATGTTTACTGCCCCGAAGCCGCAAAAAAGCGCGGCATTCTACTTAAATACCCTTGGTTCTCAACCCTGCCGCTGCTTGTGCCGCGGATCTTTGCAGATCACGTAGACGACGCCACGTCGCCGCACGATCTTGCAATCCTTACAAATCTTTTTTACTGACGGACGAACTTTCATGAGCCTTACCCTTTAGTTCACTGCGGCGCGCCGCCGCGTCCATAGCCCATCAGATTGGCCTGCTTGAGCAGACCGGGATACTGGTGGGACATCAAATGCGCCTGCAGCTGGGCCATGAAATCCATGGCCACCACCACGACGATGAGCAGCGACGTGCCGCCGAAAACGAACGGCACGCCACCCTCGGAAATCATGAGCTCCGGAACGAGACAGACGCCGGCCACGTAGAGCGCACCCCAGAGAGTGAGTCGCGTGAGCACTTTGTCGATGTACTCGCCGGTCTGCTGACCCGGACGGATTCCAGGAATGAACGCACCCGACTTCTTGAGGTTTTCGGATGTCTCGCGCGCGTTGAAGACGAGCGCCGTATAGAAGAAGCAGAAGAAGATGATCAGAGCCGCGTAGAGCACGAGGTGCAAGGGCTGACCATAGCCGAGCGCAGCGGCCACATTTTGCAGAATCTCGGCTGCTCGACCTTCGCCCGTGCCGAAGAATTGCGCGATCGTCGCCGGGAAAAGCAGCAAGCTCGAAGCGAAGATCGGCGGAATCACGCCCGACATGTTGAGCTTGAACGGCAAGTGGCTCGTCTGGCCCGCAAGCACTCGACGTCCGACCTGACGCTTCGCGTAGTGCACGGCGATGCGGCGCTGAGCACGCTCGACGTACACGCAAAATGCCGTCACGCCGAGAATCATGACGATGAGTACGAGCGCGAAGAGCCCAGACATTTCGCCGGTGTTGACCGACTCGACCGTTCGGCCGACCGCACTCGGAAGTCCGGCGATGATGCCGGCGAGGATGATCATGGAAATGCCGTTGCCGATGCCACGCTCGGTGACCTGCTCGCCGAGCCACATCAGGAACATCGTGCCCGTCGTCATGGTGACGGTGGCGATGAAGAGAAACGACCAGCCGCCCGTCATGACCATACCGCCGTTCTGCAAGGCGACCGCGGCACCGAGAGACTGGAACACCGCGAGGATGACGGTGAAGTAACGCGTGATCTGCGTGATCTTGCGGCGACCCGACTCCCCTTCCTTGCGGTACTCCTCCCAAGGCGGGTAAATCATCGACGCCATCTGCACGATGATCGAGGCCGAAATGTACGGCATCACGCCCATCGCGAAGATGGACAGGCGCTCCATGGCGCCACCGGAGAACATGTTGACGATGCCGAGGATCGTGCCCTGGTTCTCTTCGAAGAAACGAGCCACCTCGGCCGGGTTGATACCCGGAACCGGAATGAAGGTGCCGATTCGATAGACGATCAAGGCGCCGAGCAAGAAGAGCAGGCGCGCGCGCACCTCGCCGAAACGCGTTGCGTCTGCGAGAGTTGCTGCCGGATTGCCTACGCCTGATACCACTTAAGTCTTTCGTCCTATTTGAACTTTCGAATTACGCCGAGAGCCGATCAGGCTTCGATGCGGCCACCCGCCGCTTCGATCGCCGCTTTGGCACCCTTCGTCGCGCCCACGCCCTTCAGCGTCACGGCCTTCTTGATTTCGCCAGACAGTACGACCTTCGCCACTTCGGTGTTCGCAGGCACGACATTCGCCGCCTTCAAGGCTGCGAGATCGATCACGTCCGCGCTCACCTTGAGCAACTCGTCGAGTCGCACTTCGGCACGGGTCGCCTTCATCGCCGAGCGGAAGCCCACTTTCGGCAACCGGCGCTGCAGCGGCATCTGACCGCCTTCGAAGCCGACCTTGTGGTAGCCGCCCTTGCGCGCGCGCTGTCCCTTGACGCCACGACCGCAGGTCTTTCCCTGGCCCGCCGAGGCACCACGACCCACTCGCAGGCGCTTACGCTTGGAACCCGCCGCGGGCTTGATGGTGTTGATACGCATCTCGTTACTCTCCTTCAACCGCGACCAAGTGACGCGCGGTACGGATCAGACCCCGGTTCTCGGGCGTATCCGCCACGGTGACCGTCTGATGCCGCTTGCGCAGGCCGAGTCCGCGGACCGACTGCGCGATGTTCGCGAGCTGGCCGTGAACGCTCTTCTTTAGAGTGACTTTCAGCTGCTTCGTCGCCATGACTGTTAACCCATGATCTCTTCGATGGACTTGCCGCGCTTCGCAGCGATGTCTTCGGGCGAACGCACCGCGGCGAGCGCCTTGACCGTTGCACGCACGACGTTGATCGCGTTACGCGAGCCGTAGCTCTTGGCGAGCACGTTGCGCACGCCCGCGCACTCGAGCACGGCACGCATGCCGCCGCCCGCGATGACGCCCGTACCGTCCGAGGCCGGCTGCATCAGTACGCGCGTGGCGCCGTGGCTACCCTTGACGGCGTAGTGCAGCGTCTCGTTGCGCAGCGAAACATTGACCATGTTCTTGCGCGCTGCCGCCATCGCCTTGGAGATGGCGACCGGAACTTCGCGCGCCTTGCCGAAACCGAAACCGACGCGGCCGGCGCCATCGCCCACCACGGTCAGTGCAGTGAAGCCGAACTGGCGTCCGCCCTTCACCGTCTTGGAGGTACGGTTCACGGCGACGAGCTTCTCGAGGTACTCGTCGGTGGCCTGGGATTTTTCGACACGTGCCATAGGAGATGTCCTGCCTTAAAACTCTAGACCGGCTTCGCGCGCGGCCTCGGCCAGCGCCTTGACGCGACCGTGGTACATGAAACCCGCTCGATCGAACGCGACGCGCGAGATACCCGCGGCCTTCGCTCGCTCGGCGATCGCTCGTCCGACAGCCTTCGCGGCTTCGACGTTGCCGGTGCCCGTGAGACCGTTCGCGACGGCATCCTGGACGGTGGAGGCCGCGACCAGCACCTTCGCGCCACTCGAATCGAACACCTGCGCGTAGATGTGACGCGGCGTGCGATGAATGGTGAGACGTGGCTGACCCAACTCGCGAATCTTCGCGCGGGTTCGCACGGCACGGCGCTGACGCCGCTCTTTTTTGGTGATCTGCATTGCTCGATCCTCGTTCCGCGCGCTTACTTCTTCTTGCCTTCCTTGAGGGTGATCTGCTCGCCTGAATACCGAACACCCTTGCCCTTGTAAGGCTCGGGGGGACGCAGGTTGCGGATCTCGGAGGCCAACTGGCCCACGCGCTGCTTGTCAGTGCCCTTGATGACGATTTCGGTTTGGCTCGGCGCTTCGACGGTGATGCCCTCGGGCATGTCGACCACGACCGGGTGCGAGAAACCGAGGGTGAGGTTCAGGGCCTTGCCCTGCACCGCCGCACGGTAACCGACGCCGACGAGCTCGAGCTTGCGCTCGTAACCCTTGGAGACGCCGACCACGCAGTTCGCAAGATGCGCGCGCGTGGCGCCCGCCTGCATGCGGTTGCTCTCGTCGTACTTCACTTCGAGGCTCTTGTCGGCCTGGACGACCGTGACGCCGCCACTCAGCGACACCGACAACGTGCCCTTCGCACCCTTCAGCGTGACCGCTTCGGGAGTGATCGTCGCGCTCACGCCCTGCGGCAGCTCGACCGGTTGTTTTGCTACACGACTCATGTTCGATTCCTCAGGCGACGATACAGAGGACTTCGCCACCCTGACCGATGGCGCGGGCCTGCTTGTCCGTCATGACACCTTTCGGGGTCGAGACGATCACGGTACCCATGCCACCCAACACCTTCGGCAGCTCGTCCTTGCCGCGATAGATACGCAGGCCGGGACGCGAGACGCGCTCTAGGCGATCGATGACGGGGCGACCGTCGAAATATTTGAGCGCGATGGTGATCGTGCTCTTGCCGCCGTCCGAGGCGATGCGAAAATCCGCAACGTAACCCTCGTCCTTCAGCACCTTGAGAACCGCCTGCTTCAGTCGCGAAGAGCCGACGCTCACTTCGCTCTTGCGAGCGAGCTGCGCGTTGCGGATGCGGGTCAGCAGATCGGCAATGGGATCGGTCATGCTCATATGGCGCGCGCTCCTACCAGCTCGCCTTCGACACACCGGGCAATTCGCCGCGGCTTACGGTCTCGCGGATCTTCACCCGCGAGAGTCCGAACTTGCGATACACACCACGCGGGCGACCCGTGATCGCGCAGCGGCGACGGCCGCGGCTCGGGCTCGCGTCACGCGGCATCTTCTGCAGCGCGACCTGCGCAGCGGCGCGGTCTTCCGGAGACGTACGCGGACTGCGGATCGTCTCTTTCAACTTCGCCCGCTTTGCGGCGTGTTTCTTGGCGATTTCGGCGCGGCGCTTCTCGCGCTCGACCATGCTCGTCTTGGCCATGTGCTTCGCTGCCCTGTTACTTGCGGAAGGGGAACTGGAAGGCTTCGAGCAGAGCTCGACCCGCCTTGTCGTCCTTCGCCGTGGTGGTGATGGTGATGTCCATGCCCCGAATCTGGTCGATTTGGTCGTACTGGATTTCGGGGAAGATGATTTGTTCTTTGACGCCCATGTTGTAGTTGCCACGTCCGTCGAACGAACGCGGGGATACGCCACGGAAGTCGCGGATACGCGGCATCGCAACGCTGATGAGGCGATCGAGGAACTCGTACATGCGCTCGCCGCGCAGCGTGACTTTGCAGCCGATTGCGAGGCCTTCACGGACTTTGAACGAAGCGATCGACTTGCGCGCCTGACAGAGCACCGGCTTCTGGCCAGTGATCTTCGCGAGATCGCCCGCAGCGGCGTCGATGACTTTCTTGTCGGCGACCGCTTCGCCCACGCCCATGTTGACCGTGATCTTGACGATCTTCGGCACTTCCATCGCGTTCTCGATACCGAGGTCCTTGCGGAGCTGCGGAACGATCTTCTCGCGGTAAATGTTTCTCAGCCTTGCCATGTTGGTTGCCCTGATGGATCGACGCTCAAGCGTCGATCATCTCTCCGTTGGACTTGAAGAAACGGACGCGCTTCCCATCCGCGAGACGCTTGATGCCGACACGATCAGCCTTCTGCGTTCCGGGGTTGAACAGCGCAACCTTCGACACATGCAGCGGGGCTTCCTTCTCGAGGATGCCACCCGGCTTGTTCTGCTGCGGGTTGCCGCGCGTGTGTCGCTTGACGCGATTGATGTTCTCGACGATCAAAGTCTCGTCGTCGAGCACACTCACCACGGCTCCCTTGCGACCCTTGTCGCGGCCCGTGATGACGATGACGTTGTCGCCCTTGCGGATCTTTCTCATGGCGATATTCCTCAGAGCACTTCCGGCGCCAGCGAGATGATCTTCATGAACTGCGCGGTACGCAGCTCACGGGTCACCGGTCCGAAGATGCGGGTGCCGATCGGTTCGAGCTTGTTGGTGAGCAGGACGGCGGCGTTGCCGTCGAACTTGATGAGCGAGCCATCGGGACGACGCACGCCACGACGGGTGCGCACGACGACCGCGTCGTACACCTCACCCTTCTTGACCTTTCCGCGCGGGATCGCATCCTTGACGGAAACCTTGATGAGATCGCCCACGGCGGCGTAACGGCGGCGAGTGCCACCCATCACCTTGATGCACATGAGCGTCTTGGCGCCGCTGTTGTCGGCAGCGCTGAGCATGGATTGCAGCTGGATCACGATGCACGCTCCACGACGGCGACCAGCCGCCAGGACTTGCTACGCGACAACGGACGGCACTCGGCGATCGTCACGGTGTCACCTTCGCGCGACTGGTTCGTCTCGTCGTGCGCAAGCAGCTTCGTGGTACGGCGGATGTACTTGCCGTAACGCGGATGCTTGACCAGACGCTCGACCTCGACCGCGATGGTCTTGTTCATCTTGTTGCTCACCACGCGCCCGGTGAGGGTACGCAGCGACTTGGTTTCGGTGGCAGTTTCGGTATTCATGGATTACTTCCCCGTCGCCTTCGCCGCAGCGGCCTGTTCGGCGAGCACGGTCTTCAGACGAGCGATGTCCTTGCGCACGCGACCAAAGTCATTCGGCTTGACCGTCTGACCGGTTGCGCGCTGCATTCGCAGCGAGAACTGCTCGCGCCGGAGCTTGATGAGTTCATCGCTGAGTTCTTTGGCGGCTTTACCGCGCAATTCTTTGGCGTTCATGTCAACGTACCTGTCGCTTCACGAACGAAGTGGTAACCGAAAGCTTCGCGCCTGCGAGGCGGAATGCCTCGCGAGCGGTCTTCTCGTCCACTCCTTCCATTTCGAAGAGAATCTTGCCCGGCTTCACCTTGGCGACCCAGTACTCGACGTTGCCCTTGCCCGCGCCCATGCGGACTTCGAGAGGCTTCTTCGAGACGGGCACGTCCGGGAAGACGCGGATCCAGATCTGACCGCCACGCTTGACGTGACGGGCCATCGCACGACGGGCGGCTTCGATTTCGCGGGCCGTCATGCGCGCACGCTCGGTCGCCTTCAGGCCGAAATCCCCGAAAGCCACGGAGTTGCCACGCTGCGCGAGTCCGGCGTTGTCGCCCTTGAACTGCTTGCGGTATTTGGTTCGCTTGGGTTGCATCATGGGTGCAAATCCTCAGGTCCCGATCACGAAGCCGTCGCGGCCGCAGCCGGCGCAGCGTCAGTGGCAGGGTTGGCCGCGGCATCAGCTTCCACGGTCTTCGAGAGATCTTCCTTGTCGAACACTTCGCCTTTGAAGATCCAGACCTTGACGCCGATCACGCCATACGTGGTTCGAGCTTCGCCGAAGCCGTAGTCGATGTCGGCGCGGAAGGTGTGCAGCGGAATGCGGCCTTCACGCGACCACTCGGTACGAGCGATCTCGGCGCCGTTGAGGCGGCCCGACAGACGAACCTTGATGCCGAGAGCGCCGCTGCGCATCGTGCTCATCACGGCGCGCTTCATCGCACGACGGAACATCACGCGCTTTTCGATCTGCTGCGCGATGCCATCGGCCACGAGCTGAGCGTCGAGTTCGGGCTTGCGAATCTCGGAGATGTTGAGGCGGATGTCGGCGACCGGACGACCGAGCAGCGCCGCCGTTTCGGCGCGCAGCTTCTCGATGTCCTCACCCTTCTTGCCGATGACGATGCCGGGACGCGCCGTCTCGATCGTGATGTTGACCCGGTTGGCCGCACGCTCAATCTGGATGCGCGAGACCGAAGCCTCGGCGAGCTTCTTGCGCAGGAACGTGCGCACGCGGAAGTCGGTGTGCACCAACTGCGGGAACAGCTTCTTGCCGGCATACCACTTCGAGGTCCACTCGCGGGTGATACCGAGACGAATACCGATCGGATTGACTTTCTGGCCCATGGATCAGTCCTTCCTGCCGTCGCTGACTACGACGGTGATGTGGCTGTTGCGCTTGACGATGCGGGCACCGCGGCCCTTGGCGCGAGCGGCGAAGCGCTTCAGCACCGGCGCGGTGTCCACCATGATGCGGTGAACCTTGAGTTCGTCGATGTCGGCGCCGTTGTTGTTCTCGGCGTTGGCGATCGCAGACTCGAGGACCTTGAGGACGATCTCAGCGCCCTTCTTCGGCATGAAGCGCAGCGTGGCGAGCGCATTGCCCACCGGCTTGCCGCGCACCACGTCGGCGACGAGGCGGCATTTCTGCGGAGAGATCCGCGCGTGCTTGAGTTTTGCCGTGACTTCCATTGATTGCTCCTGGCTCAGGCCGCGACCTTTTTGTCGCCCGAGTGCCCCTTGAAGGTGCGCGTCGGAGCGAACTCGCCAAGCTTGTGACCCACCATGTTCTCGGTGACGAGAACAGGGATGTGCTGCTTGCCGTTGTGGACCGCGATGGTGAGACCCACCATTTCGGGAACGACCATCGAGCGGCGCGACCAAGTCTTGATCGGCTTGCGATCGTTCTTGGCAACGGCGGTCTGCACTTTCTTCGAGAGGTGCAGATCGACGAACGGACCTTTCTTCAGTGAACGAGGCACTTTTGACTCCTGAACTTACCGGCCCGCTCAGCGGACCTTGTTCTGCCGACGCTGCACGATCATGTGATTCGTGCGCTTGTTGGTTCGGGTCTTCTTACCCTTGGTGTTCCAGCCCCACGGCGAAACAGGGTGCGGATTACCTTGACCGGATTTACCTTCACCACCACCGTGCGGGTGATCGACCGGGTTCATGGCGAGGCCACGCACCGTCGGGCGGATACCGCGCCAACGCTTCGCACCGGCCTTGCCGTAACTGCGCAGGTTGTGTTCGTCGTTGCTGACCTCGCCGAGCGTGGCGCGACAGTCGATGTGAACCTTACGCGTCTCGCCCGACTTCAGTCGGATGTAGGCGTAGATGCCTTCGCGAGCCGTGTACTGCACCGAGCTTCCGGCACTGCGCGCGAACTGACCGCCGGCACCCGGCTTCAACTCGACGTTGTGCACCGTCGAACCGACGGGGATGTGACGCAGCTGCATCGCGTTGCCCGACTTGATCGGCGAATCGGCACCCGAGCGGATTTCGTCGCCCGGCACCACGCCCTTCGGCGCGAGGATGTAGCGACGCTCGCCATCGAGGTACTTGATGAGCGCGATGTGACCGGTGCGGTTCGGGTCGTGCTCGATACGCTCGACGATACCCTTGACGCCGTCCTTGTCACGCTTGAGGTCGATGATGCGGTACTTGTGACGCGATCCACCGCCCTTATGACGGGTGGTGATGCGACCGACGTTGTTGCGACCGCCCGTCTTCGACTGGCGCTCGGTCAACGGCTCGTACGGACCGCCCTTCCAAAGGTGGGATTTGTCGATCTTGACGACGAAGCGGGTACCCGGCGACGTCGGCTTGGATTTGACGAGTGCCATCAGGCTTTCCTCGCTTCGTAGTCGATGGTCTGGCCCGGCGCGAGACGCACGTAGGCTTTCTTCCAATCTTGGGTACGACCCGGGGTCTTGCCGAAACGGCGGACCTTGCCAGGCTCGTTGATGACATTCACCGAGTGCACCTTCACCTGGAACATGAGTTCCACGGCAGCCTTGATGTCCGGCTTGCTGGCGTCACGACGGACGCGGAAGGCGTACTGGTTGGAATCCTGCATGGCGAGCGCGGTCTTCTCGGTGACGTGCGGCGCGAGCAGCACGTTGATCAGACGCTCTTGGCTAAGTTTGGTCACGGCGCTCATTGCAGGCGCTCCTCGATCATCTTCACGGCGCCGACGGTCATCAGCACCTTGTCGTAGCTCGCGAGCGCGAGCGGATTGAGCGCAGTGACCGGCAGCACGTCGACGTGCGGCAGGTTACGCGCGGCCAGAAACAGTTTTTCGTCGATGGCCTCGACGACGATGAGCACGTTCTCGAGTGACATCGACTTCAGCTGGGCGGCCAGCAGGCGCGTCTTCGGCGCCTCGAGACCGATGCCGTTCGTGACGACCAAGCGGTCCTGACGAACAAGCTCGGAGAGCATCGAGCGCAGCGCGCCGCGATACATCTTGCGGTTGACCTTCTGCTCGAAGCTGCGCGGCTTGGCGGCGAACGCACGACCACCGCCCACCCAGATCGGGCTGCGGATGGAGCCGGCACGCGCCTGACCGGAACCCTTCTGGCTCCAGGGCTTCTTGCCACCGCCGCTCACCTCGGCCTTGGTCTTCTGGGCTTTCGTGCCCGAACGACCGGCATTGCGGTAGGCGGTGACGACCTGGTGCACCAGCGCTTCGTTGTACTCAGTGCCGAACGTGGCATCCGACAGTTGCAGCTCATTGGAGCCGCCATCGATCTTGATCTTCATGACCTATGCGCTCCCGATTACTTCTTGCCGGGGGCCGCTTTGGCGGCACCGGCACCCTTGGTCGGAACGATTCGCTTGCGCTTGGCGAGCCGGGCGGCCTTCACGGAAGGACGCACGACGACCTGCCCCCCCTCGGAGCCCGGAACGGCGCCGCGGATCAACAGCAGATTGCGCTCGACGTCGACCTCGATGACCTTGAGGTTCTCGGTCGTGCGGCGGGCGACACCCATGTGACCCGACATGCGCTTACCTTGGAACACGCGGCCCGGCGTCTGGCGCTGGCCGATGGATCCCGGAGTACGGTGCGACACGGATACACCGTGCGAGGCATGGTGGCCCGCGAAGTTGTGACGCTTCATGGTGCCGGCGAAGCCCTTGCCGATGGTCGTGCCCGTGACGTCGACGATCTGCCCGGCCTGAAAGTGGTCCGCCTTGATTTCGGCGCCCACGGCGAGACCGTCGCCTTCTTTGTCGACGAGACGGAACTCGAGCAACGCCTTGCCCGGCGCAGTGCCGGCCTTGGCGTAGTGCCCCGCCGCGGCTTTGCCGACAAGCTGGGGACGGCGGCTGCCGTACGTGACTTGCACGGCGCGATAGCCGTCTTTCTCAAGGGATTTGACCTGGGTCACTCGGTTCGGAAGAACCTCAATGACGGTAACGGGGATGGACTCCCCCGCCTCCGTGAACACACGGGTCATGCCGCACTTGCGGCCGACAAGACCGATTGCCATGTACCACTCTCCTGCGCCTACTGCGATTGGCAGGCGCAACAAATCTATTTTCGAACCGTTCGGGTGAGGAAGACGACTGGAGGCACCGCAGCGGTTCGCCGCGGAG
>JBILMJ010000012.1:0-75982 GCA_044375575.1 Steroidobacteraceae bacterium
CGCGGTGGTTCGAGGACTACAACAACAACCATCCGCACAAAGCCCTGCGAATGAAGTCACCCCGTGAGTTCATCCGCAGCTTCCATCAACAGGCAGCCAACTGTGCGGTCTGATGGGGGCAACTCCAATCGCCGCATCGTACGTGCCCGCGGCGAAAGGACGGAATAAGACAGATACGGTGCAGGTGCCGTCTTTCTGCAACGGTGCACCGCAGGTGTTGGTGGACTCGAACTGATCAGCCGACGCGCCGACGACTGTTATCGTCGATATCCGAAGAGTTCCTGCTCCGGTGTTTTTCACGGTGACCACTCGGGCAGCGCTTCGTGTGCCGATGATCTGCTTGGAAAAACTCAATGAGGAAGGCGATAAGGCGACAGACGGCTGCGGTGGCGCCGTCCCGGTGCCGCGAAGACTCAGTGATTTGGTCGCAACGTTACCCTTGATCTCGATCGTTGCCGATCGGGCTCCAGCCGCTGAAGGGCTGAACGACACCGAGATAGTGCAGTCACCGCCCGGGGCGACCGGCGATCCGCAGGTGTTGGTGCTCGCAAAGTCCGTCGGATTTGCGCCCACCACCGTGATGGTCGAGATCTGAAGAGCCCCCTTGCCCGTGTTCCTGACCGAGACGGTCTTCGTCTCGCTCGAGGTTCCCGTCACGGTACTCGAGAACGACACGCTCGTCGGCGAGAGAGTGAGTGTGGGCTTCGGCGGCGCAGCACCCGTCCCCCTCAGACTAATGGCCCGATCGGCGACGTTGCTCTTGATCAGCAGTGAGGCCGCCCGAGCGCCTTCGGCCGTCGGACGGAATGTCACAGAAATCGTGCAGGTGCCGTTCGCTGCGAGCGCTTCGCTACAACCGTTCGTGATCGAAAACTCCGAAGCCTGATCACCACCGACCGAGACTGCCGAGATCTGCAGAGTTCCAGTGCCTGAGTTCTTGAGCGTGATCGCCTTCGGCGCGCTCGTCGTCCCGCTCGGTGTGCTCGAGAAGCTCACCGATGACGGCGACACCGTCAGCTTCGGGGAGGTTTGGGCGAGCGAAGATTCCGATCGGATCAATACGCTCAAACCGAGCGCGATGATGACCGCGCTTACTTTGAAATGTTTATCCATCGAACTCACCCGCTCCGCTCGAATCCCCTAATGTCGAACACCCTAATCTTCTTTATCTGGGTGTCTAGAGCGAATCTTTGGCCACCACCTGAACTACCACCCGTCGGCTACCACCCGACCGCGCGTTTTGCCTCGGTGCAGAACTGGGCCAGCTCGTTCTTGGGCGATGCGCAGACGGCCGGCAAGACGAACTCCGTCGGGGTCAATGTTTTACGAGTAACTTCGCCTGAACGGTTCAACTCAATGTCGAAGCGATGCGCCGGCACCGGCTCGGCAGAGAGTGGCGGCTCAGTATCCGAGACTCCGAAGACGAAGCCCGAGACATTGACCGCCCCACCCGTGCCGCAGCCCACGTCGGTGACTAGCGACACCTCAGCAGGCCGAGCGATCTCGATGTCGTTTTGATTCGCAGCAGTCAGCGATTTGTCGAATCGGTGCGTGATCAAGCGATAGCCGTCTTGGACGGTCCAGACCTGGTCGGAACAAAGGGCAACATCACCACCGGTCGCGAGAGTGTCGACCGCCTCGGTGGCCCGCCGCCAAATCACGCGGCTCGTCTCAGGCAGATCCGCCTCGGCAAGCAACTCGTCGTTATTTGCCCGGTACTCCACCTGCCAGCGCTGGGGATCCGCGTTACGCTCAGAGACCTTACGAACAATCCGATATTCGCTACCGGTCAACGGATCTTTCTCTGAGGAGCTCGAGCCACCCTCGCCGCTTCCTGAGCGCGACGATGATGATCTTGCGGAGTCTGCCACTCGAGGGTCCGAGGGCTTCGAGCCGATTAAGTTGAGAGAAATCGTCGGCGTATCGCTCGCCGCCGCGATGGTCGCTGACTCCTCCATGGAGGACTCGCCCACTTTGAAGGTGAATGGCGAACTCGCCGCGCCCTTATCACTGGCTCCAATCACTCGACCCGAGGCCGAACTCGTTGGGTCGAAGCGGAAGAGTTCGGTGAAGTCGTAGCCGCGACCGTTTCTTACTTTATCGCCCACAACAAAGCTGGTAAGCCCCCATGTCCCGGGCGCGGAGCCCACTGGCAGTATCACCCGAGCTTGGTACTGCACTTCCGTTACCGCGGTACAAGCAACAGGAGCGACTTTTGGACACGAAAAGTAGACGTTTCCATCGATCAGTCTCGACGGGGATCGATCTACAACTCCTGCCGAAGTCCCGCTATCCAAAGCAAAATCGAACGTTTTTCCCTGAGGATCGCGGAACTGGAATCCGCCTCCATCAAAACCTGAAGCATTACTTAGGGGCTGGTCCTCGTACGCCCAGTAATAAATATCAACAATCGTCTCTCCGTCTGGACTTTGCGGATTTGTCGGTCTGGCAGAAACACGTAAACACTTTTCAGTTAAGTCAGCTGATTTACAAGCTGCGATATTTAAAACAGGCGGTATCGCGTCACTGTTCGTGGTCTGCAGCGCGTACTCGGGCGCTACTTCAATATTCTTATCTTTACCCTTGAATGAAAATCGGACGCCAGTACCTTGCCTAGCTAAATCGACAAACTCGATATACGGAACGTAATAAGCACCGGCCGTCCAGTAACGGGTCATCCGATGACGAGCCGTGCATTCGTGCGTAGCCATGTCGGCCTGCGGCTGAAGAAACCGCACGGCATTACCATAGCTCTCGCTTGATCCCTTAAATACTCTTTGTCCATTGGCGCCTGAACCAAAAGAATCGTCGTACGAAAGAGCCGAGTAACACGCCCACCAATCAGGCAGTCCAATATTTTCGCGAACCCGCCACGAAATAATCATCTCGCGTTCGTCGCCGCTGATAGCGGACGATGCTCGCGGATCTCCGGCACTCACTACCTCCATCTTGAGAGAATTTTTTATGTATTCAGGCGGGTCCAAGTCTTCGAGAGGATTATTGATGTAGAGCTTCCAACCAAAATCTTTAGACGACTGTTTGCTGATCCGCGAATTCCCGACCGCGTCGAACAACACGATGCTCACAACCTGCCACCAGCCAGCTGCAGCGTGCTTACCGATGGTCAACACACCCTCAAGGACATCGCCGGCTGGCGTTACCGGAAATAACCCCACATCGTAAAAGGTGTTAACCCGACTAAACACTCGGAAGCCACCCCTCGACGCCCCCTGAAAACACCCCGGGTTCTTCACCGAATCGCAGTTCTCGGAAACATGCAGCGAAATTCGGAATGTAATTCTCTTATCCTCTTTCGCTCCGCCCTCAACCCTAATATCGATACTCTTGATCTTTCCAGGATAGGTGTAATCGGGATAAAGATTGAAAACTTCGAACGTCAAATCTTCACGAATCTTTGAAATATAAAGACTACCTTGCATCAGACGATCGCGGATGAACTCATACTTCGGCAACGCTCGCGATCGCAATAAGTCCGGGTTCAAAAGAAATGCCGAAATACTTTCTGCAAAGTCCTCGTTGGGGTTTATACGAGCCGCATAGGGAGATACAAACTGCGTGGAACTGCAAGATGCCCAATTCCCCTTCAGGAGAGGCTCGTCGGAGTTGTTTTCATCATGCCGAACAGCTCCTGCGAACTCGGCGTCTGCATTCGTGACGTTTGGCGGAACCCAGCTGCCAGGATTTGCCCGCCATTGATCGCATTTACCGATAGCTTTGACATCAGTACCAGGCTCCAGTTTTGGAACTTGGTACCAACCGCTCAGTCGAAGCCAGTCATATCGTTGTGACGAGCTCAACAGTCCCGCCCATAAAAAATGAGCCTTTTCGTGGACGATCAGCGAGTGCCGCGACGCACGAGTTCCCACGAGTCCGTTTTCCATGAATTCTGCATAGCCCGCCTCTGGCCACGCCACAGCACCAGCCTCTTTGTACAGCGGATGCGGGACGCCATCCCTTCGGCGTAAAAGGTGTCTCAGTCCGATGGCCTTTCCAGGCTGACTGAAGTCCCTCATTCCTTCCGGAAACTCCTCTAGTATCGATAGCAGGTCAAAAAACTCCTCGGGATTGAAGACTTTCCACTCGGCGTCCTCGCAGTCGCTCGGGAAACTCGGACAGGTAACCGGGGTAATTAGTAACGCATCGTTATCATCGGTTGCGACAGTGATTCCGTAACGCTGTGTCATCAGATCACGAATGACGTCGCGTCGCGTTCCATCTTCCGTAACCATTCTCGTTACAGCACGGAAAAGACGATTTGAGAAGAAAATGCCTCGTTTGCCCTCGATACGCGCAAGTAATGGCGCAGCATATGGGAACGCCGAGGCAGAGATCTGCACTCGCCCGCCGAGGTATTTGGCGCTCCCGACTTTCTCGACATCAAAGTTGAGGTCTCTATTTACGAGCTCGACATAGGTAAGTTGCGACCAGCCACGCGCACCCTCACTCGCAACAGGTAAAGGCATGATCTTTAGCATCTTGAGCAGCCGATCCGCATACTCAGACGTCCAAACCATCTGGTCGGCCGGGGAGCCTTCCTTTGGATTCACCAGAAGAATTCCATATTCCTCCGCCAAGCGAATCGCAGCTTGCGGATCAGCCACCGGCGCAGAGTCGGGTATTAACTCCACCTTGATAGGCTCGTTGACGTAGGACGAGTACTCCGCACCCGACGCTGTAGGATTGCCCTCCCACCGATATACGAACTCGTTTTCGGTCAACCCCGGGATCTTTTCCCCCAAGAAGTTGATGTAGTCGCCCGGTCTAGCCGCAAGCGCAAGTGGGCTTGCGGGAGCGCCGCCTGAAATCGCGGCGCTCGGAGACATTCGCTGATTAGCCGACGCAGCGCTCGCCAGGGTCTGACTCGATACCACCTTAGTGCCAGACTGCTCGGGCTCCAATAAGTACTCCTTGCTTGGATCGAGTCCGCTCACCTCAAACGATCCGTCCGACGCGACGGTTACCACCTTAAGAAATGAATCATCAGCGGCACTACTGACGGAGATATACGCAGGTCGACTCGAGTCAGTGCCGCTCCAGCGGCCAGAGATCACGCCAGCCGCAGGCCTCGGCGCGAATGTCGCCACTACAGACTTCGCTTCGCGCATCGTCACAACACATGATTCGAGGCCGGAGCACGCGCCCGACCACCCTGTAAAAATTGATCCCTCAGATGCCCTGGCCGTGAGCGTCACCGTTGTGCCAATCGTGTAAGCGTTGTTACAGCCGCTACCGCACTCGATCCCCGCCGGGTTGCTAGTAACGGTGCCCGATCCCGGACCAGTCTTCGAAACGGTCACCACCTGGAACGCTGCCGTACCCGATAACACGATCACGAGAGGGTTGGCTCCCGCTCCTTTGATCTCAAGGCTCGCGTCCTTCGCGCCAGAACTCGTCGGCCGGAACGTCACCTCGATCGAGCACGCTGCATTCGGGGCGAGTGTCGCTGCGCAATTCGAGGTCAGGGCGAACTGATCTGCGTTTGCGCCACCCAGCATCGCCGAGATCCCGGTGAGCGGAACCTTGCCCGTATTCGTCACCTTCAGACTTCGGCGCGGCGTGACGCCCACACCTGTATCACCGAACGCGAGAGTATTAAGATCCACGGAAACCTGTGGTCTCGCCGACTCGATACTCACGCTTTTCGTTTCAGAACCCACGGCGTTTGAGCAGCGCAGCGTGAACGTATAGTTGCCGGGTTCGAGCGCGTTGCTCGCCTCAGTTCCTGCGAGCGCCTTGGTGCCAGACCACGCACCACTCGCCGTACAACTCGTGGCCTCCGTACTCGACCACGTCAGCGTCGCATTCTCTCCAGCTGTGATGAGAGTTCGATCGACCGATAGCGTGACCTCGGGTGCGCCTTGGGCCTCAACTGTGACACTTGCCGAAGTCTCACCGCCATCGCCTCGGCACGTCAGCGTGAGCACATTCGTGCGCTGCGTCAGCTCTGGCGAGGCTGTACCCGCCGAGTTACGAGCCTGCGGCCCCGTCCATGCGCCTGTGGCCGTACAGGCACTCGTATCCTGTGTCTGCCACTTGAGCGTTGTCGTTTTTCCGGCTTGAACCACGGTTGAGTCGGCTGTGAACGAAAGGATCTTAGGTCTAGGGAACACGCCAAGCTCAACCGTCGCCGTCTTCGGACCCCCGACCCCGCGACAGGTCAGCGTGAACACGCGCTTGTTCGGCGTGGTAAATGTCACGGTCTCCGTACCCGAGAGCGTACGACTGCCCGACCAGCCGCCGCCGCTCGCCGTACAACTCTGGGCGTACTCGCTCTCCCAGGACAACGTGACTGCAGTGCCGGGCTCAACGAGCGTGTCACTCAATGAGAGGCTGACCGTCGGCGCTGGGACCACCTCAACTTTTACGGTTTGTTCGACCTCGCCGTTGAGGCCTATGCAGGTGAGCGTGTAGGTCTTATCGCTCGTGAGGGTGCCAGTATCAAAGGAGCCCGACGCCCCTTGGCTGCCACTCCAGTCGCCCGATGCGAGGCAACTTGTGGCGTCCGTAGCCCTCCACTTGAGCTGCGTGCCCGCGTTTTCGGCGATCTGCGTCTTGCTTGCGCTAAACGTGAGTGTCGGTTTGGCGATGACGGTGAGCTTGGCTTCGGCAGCGGTTGTTCCGCTAGCACCTCTGCAGGTGAGCTTGAACGTCTTCGCACCCTTGGTGAGATTGCTCAGCGTCTCGCTGCTGCCTTGGATATTTTTAGTGCCCGTGAACGGCGCGCCACTTGCCGAACAGCTTTGAGCATCTTCAACGCTCCAGGTCATCGTCACGCTCTCGCCCGGGGCGACGATGTCGTCCGATACGTTGAGCGTCACCCTCGGCGCAGCGACCACCTCGACCTTCGCTGTTTGCGCAACCTCACCGTTGAGCCCGGTACAAGTGAGCGTGTAGGTCTTATCGCTCGAGAGGTTTCCGGTATCGACGGTGCCCGACGTCCCTTGACTGCCGCTCCAGTCTCCTGAGGCGAGGCAGCTTGTCGCGTCGGTCGCTTTCCACCTGAGCTGCGTGCCCGTGTTCTCTGCAAGCTGCGTCTTGCTCGCACTGAACGTGAGCGTCGGCGGGGCGATGACGGTAAGCTTTGCTTCGGCGGAAGTCGTACCGCCACCACCTCTGCAGGTGAGCTTGAACGTCTTAGCGCCCTTAGTGAGATTGCTCAACGTCTCGCTGGCACCCGCAGGATTCTTTGATCCGGTGAACGGGCTACCGCTTGCCGTGCAGCTCTGGGCGTCCTCAACACTCCAGTTGAGCGTCACGCTCTCGCCCGGGGCGACGATGCCGTCCGATACGTTGAGCGTCACCCTCGGCGCGCCGACCACCTGCACCTTTACGGTTTGTTCGACTTCACCGTTAAGGCCGGTACACGTGAGCGTGTAGGTCTTATCGCTCGAGAGGTTACCCGTGTTGAAGCTGCCAGAGAGTCCTTGAGGCCCGTTCCAGTCATCTGAGGCGAGGCAATTCGTCGCGTCTGTCGCCTTCCACTTAAGCTGCGTGCCCGTGTTCTCCGCGATCTGCGTCTTGCTCGCACTGAACGTGAGGGTCGGCTTGGCGACCACCGCGACCTTGACGTCAGCGGACCCTGATCCGCCGACTCCTTTACATGTGACCTTGAAGGTCTTGGTACCTTTGGTGAGCTCGTTAAGCCGCTCGGTTCCCGAGGTGGGCTTGGTTCCCGTAAAGGGCGCACCACTCGCCGTACAACTCGTCGCATCTTCACTGCGCCAGGTGAGCTGCACCGACCCGCCCGGGAGGGCTCGATCCGAGCTCGCCTCGAGCGTCACCTTAGGCACCGGCAAAGCCGTCACCGTCACGCTCTGAACGCTCGTGCCTCCGGCACCGGTACAGTTAAGACTGAACTCGTTCGTTCGAGCGGTGAGCGCCGCGGTCGTAAAGCTACCCCGCGCAGCCGCCGTCCCCTCATAGGTCTGATTCCAACCCGGCCCGCTACCCACGCAGCGCTGCGCCCCGGTGGTCGTCCAAGACAGTCGGGTCGTACGGCCTACTGCGACCTCACGAGCCGAGGCGGATAAGGTGATCGAGGGCGGAGCGGCACTCTGAGCAAGGGCGGGGGAAAAAGATGTCGGCCACAGCAGGGTCGACAAAAGAAAGAGTGATCCGAACACCCTTTTCAATGGCTTAGGCCAAAACTCAACTTCGGACTTGGACACCGATGAAGTCCCTACTATGACCCCTCAGATCACCGTAGCATGGCGAACGGATAAAAATAAAGAATAAAAATGCGAGTTATCTTAGAACCGAACTGGCGACGCCACACGCCAATCCATAGGTCACCCTATGAATTTAATCAGCGCAGTAAACGGCTCACACCATGAATCCCAGATCCCGACTTGAGAAGTTGACCACGTTCGGCGCGACCGCCGGCAGATTAGAGGGCGACACCCCGAACCACGAGGCGAGCGTCGCCGCATACTGATCCGAGGAAATGGTCGGGATCATGATCCCGCCACCGATCTCCAACGGCCCGCCCATCTCGAGAAGTGGATACTCGCCATAGATGCGACCGCCGCGTACGGCACCGCCAACCACCATCTGCGTACCGCCCCATGCGTGATCCGAGCCGTCGCCATTCGAGGTCAGCGTACGAGCAAAATCGGACTGCGTGAAAAGCGTGACTTGCTCGCTCATCCCGATTTCCGCCATCGCATCGAAGAACGCTTTGACACCCGAGCTGATCTCTCTCAACAACTTTGGATGATCGACGAGTTGAAAATCGTGCGTGTCGAAACCGCCGAGCCCCACGAAAAAAATCTGCCGGGACATCGACAGATCTGCTCGTTTCGAAATCATTCTCGCAACGGTACGCAACTGTCTCTTGAGCGGTGATCCGCGGTTTTCGACAGGCGCTGGCAGCGAACTGAACTCCCGGGCGTCCGACAACGCTTTGTTGATGCGATCGACATAGCGCAGGGCGCGATCTTGTACTTTGGCGTAGCCTCGATGGTAATAGGTATTGGTTCGATCGCTCAGGGTCGCGGCCAGAACATTCTCGACGCTCTGACGACGGCCGAGACTGTAGAGATAACCGTAAGGATCCAACTCCGGATTAACCGTCAATCCTTGAAACGTGTTGACGCCGTCGAAACCCATCACATACGGATCGACCGTCAAAGAAGATTGAAACAAGGTCTGCCCGGACAAAGACACATTGAGAGGCATCTGCTGCGCACCCGTTTGCGAGGCGAGCACATCGGCCACCCTGCCAGCCCAACCCGATGTCAGCAGAGCCTTCCCGCGCAAACTGTGCCATTGATCCTGCTGATCATTGTGCGAAAAGAGCTGTGGTGGCAGATCGAAGTTGAGTCGCTCGGCATTTTGATACTGATCTTTGGTCGTCGGCTTGATGAGCGGGCCCACGTTCGGCAGCACGGCCACACGACCCGACATGAACAAATCGCGAATCTCAGGCATCCCGGGATGAAAGCCAAAGGCATATTGACCTTCCGTCGACCCCGAAGAAATCGACAGGAGGGATTCCTTTTCTATGGCGAGACTCGACGGCGTCCCGGCTCCTCGAGACTTTGCATACGCCTCGTACTCGCCGGAGCTCGTCGGCACGAGCATGTTCCACGAATCGTTACCGCCAAAGAGGAACAAGCATACGAGAGCCTTGTAATCCGCGAAGCCCGTGACGCCGCTCATCTGGCCTAAGCTGACGCCGGGCGTACGGCCGAGCGCATAGGCGACACCACCCACGGCAGCGGCTTTCAGAAATTGTCGACGGCGGAAGTGCATGGTGAGGTCGATATCCTTTGATGCGGCAAGTCAGCGCTGTACTGCGTATTCCGGCGAAACGGTCACGAGGAATATCGCATCCGCAGTCCGGGCTTGTCGGAAATAGTCGAGGTGGCTCAACCGCGAACCGTATTGGTTGTCGGTATAGGTCGGGTCGGGTTTCCAGCGACGCAGCTGACGACGAGTCTCCTCGCGCAACGCGGGCGACATCGCATCGGGGGAACCCAGCAGCTTCTTGGCGACGAGGTCGATCAACGGCTCGATGTTGTCGGCGAGTCGCATCTCCTCCTCGATGTCGATGAATATCGAGTTGCCGCGAGTCCAGTTGCTGCGAGAGTTTTGATACTGGATTTGCGAGAAAAATAATCCGCTCAGCTGAGTATGGAGATTTTCGTTGGCGAGTTGGAGCTCTGGAGCCAATAGCCCCTGCTCCGAAATCTCCCCAGGTGGAGCGTAGAACGGGCTGAAGAAATTGAACACGGACGGCGACTGACCGGGGCTCTGACCCAACCAGTACATGGGTCCGTTGATGAATTTCCCATCGGGGATACTTTCGGCGTAAATCCGCCAAAGCTGGGTCAGTCTCAAGAGCGGCTCTTTGACCTTGCCGGCTGTCGGGCTGTCACTGAGGTCGCGCGCCTCACGATCGAGGAGAATCGCCTTGATCACCGCCTCGAGATTTCCGCGAACCCCACTTCCATCATTGTTGAAAATCTCAGCTACGCGTCGGACGTATGCCGGAGACGGATTGCTGGTGACCAACTTCTGGATCAACTGCTTCGAAATGAACGGCCCCACATTCGGATGATGGAAGACGTTGTCGAGCGCGAGTTGCAGATCTTTGACACCCCCTTGATTGGCAGGAATGACTCCGCCCGACAAGGAGACGCCTTGATAATTGAGTAATTGTTTCGTTCCGGGTTCATGAAAGTCTTCGTGGACGATCATCGATTTCCCTTGATTGAAACCGTCCTCGTTCGGCCACGGCACGAGGTAGGAGCGGTAGAAGCACTGGTCTCTCGGAACGAAATAAAAACACTCGGCCTTCCAACCCGTGAACACCCGGGCGAATCCGCGGATGATCTCTTGGTTGTAGGTCGGAATCGGCTGACCCGAGGCGTCGCGCTTGCCCGTTCCGTCGATGTTGAGTTCGACGAGCCCGATCGTGAACAACTGCATCATCTCGCGGGCATAGTTCTCATCGGGTCGAAGATTGGTGCCTTCGACAGCCTTCTGATTGCCGTACATCGACAGGTACAGACCCATCGCCGGATGCAGCGTGACATCCTCGAGCAACTTCCTGAAGTTACCGAAGGCATTCCGGCTCAACATATCCTGGTAATCCGCCACGGCGTACGGATACTCGAGCAATGCACCGTTGTCCGAAACGACCATGATTTGCGAGAGCGCCCACGCGACCCGCTGTCGCAATTGATCCTCTCCCAGCATCACGTTTCGAAACCAAAGATCCACGCGATCCGCGATCAGCTGCGAGGCCCCCATGTTCTTTCGATCGACGGGCGTGCGGGCGATGAGTCCTGGCAGGGTCGCGGAGGGAGTCTTGGCGATTTGATCGTCGATCCAGCGCTCGTATCCGCGCGGCCCATATCCCATCGCGAGCAGGCGGGCGATTTCGTCCTCGGTGGGCCCGAAACTCGTCTGCACCAAGAAACGGTGAGCGTCGTACCAGGTGGTCGGTGAGTCGGGATTGCGCGTCAGCGGGGGCTTGTCTGAAAACGCCGATGAAATATAGAAGCGCGTCGCAGCGATCGCATCCGAGCCGAACTTGGCGCGGACGTCCGCATTGTTGGCGAGATAGGCCGCGGCGCTGAACAAAACCTTCCGACCCTCTTCAAAGCCCGCCTCGATGTAGTGCTTCGCCGCAGCCACCACATCGAGCCCCAACTCGACCATGAGGTCGGCATAACTTGCGAGGTAGGCCAGCGCATCGAACAAAATTCGTCGGCCTTCATCGTAGCCCTTCAAAATGAAGTGCTCTGTCGCCGCCAAAGCATCCGCTCCGAGGTCTTTAATGAGATCAGCGAAGCTCGCGATGTAGGCAAGCGGATCGAACGTGGTCTTTCGACCCTCCGCAAATCCGAAGAGAATGTAGTTTCGCGTTGCAGCGCTCGTGTCGAGACCAAAGGATTCGATCAAATCGTCGTGGCTTGCGATGTAGCGCAACGCGTCGAATCCCGCCGTCGTGCGACCTTCGCGGTATCCGACATTGATGTAGTGGCGTGCTGCCTTCTCGGAATCCGTTCCCAACAAATCGATCAAATCGGGATTACTGGCGACGTAGATCAAGGGATCGAAGGTGATTTTTCGAGAGGCGGAAGCCGAGTTCTTTTCGTAGTGCGCGCGCCCCTTTTCGACGTCATCGCCGATCGACTCGATCAAGTCTGCATGGCTTGCGATGTACCGCAGGGTTTCCAGTTTCTCGAGCGACTGCCCGATATCGGGCTGGACTCGGATGCTGCACATTCCGGGGTTGTCGGGAAAGCAGCCGCCGTGATACGCGACGATCGTGCCATCCATGGCAGGCTTCACCTGCGAGATCGTAGTGCGGTAGTTGTTCTGCAGGTTCGTCAAAAGCGGCACGATCACCGGGGTGAGCGTTTTGAGATCCGTCCGAACGAGGTTGTGATCACAGCCTCCGTCGAAACACGCCGACGAGACGAAATAAAAACTGTCGTGGGCATAGACGACATCGGGCGGCCAGTCGAACCGCCGGCCGGTCCGAGACGAGATCGGCATCTGCATGAGGCGGCGCGTTCGAGTGTCGAACCGACCTCTTGCACCCGCAACGCCACGGAACCACGCCGTTGATTGGTAACCCACCATCAGCATGTCCAGTCGGTTTCCGATCGGAACCAAGTGAATGGACGAGATCCCACCGATATCCCATGCGGTCGGTCGGCCATTGCCGTTGGTGAGTGGCAGCAAACCTAAAGCGCGCTTGAACGTGCCGTCGCCGTTCCCCAGCAGGACGAATGGCGTTCGGTCCTCCTCGCGCGGGAACTGGGTGTTATGGACGATCGTGATGTCGATGTTCCCGTCGCCGTTCATATCGGCGGCCGACGCGCTATTGACGCTCCAACGGTCGGGAAGCTCAACACGCTTGTAGCCGCGCTCGCCAGAGCTTAGATAAAGAACCGGCTTCGCGAGATGGATCGACGCGTAATTTGGATGTGTGATGTCCGACTCGCCCGTCGGCAACGGATTCCACGGGGCACGACCCGCGCACGCCAGGAAAATATCCGGTCGCTTATCGTTGTTGAAATCCGCAGTCACCACCTGATTGATCGTGATGCAGGTATCGCGATCTGCTGGGGTGGAGAGCAGTTCCGCCGTTCTGTCGCGCCAACGACCCGACTCGTCTTGCGCCAGAAAATACGCCTTGCCCGGCACATCGGCGGCATTCTTGATGCCGTATAGCCCTGTCGCCCGCATCGTCGAGACGAAAGCGGAAAAGCGTCCTTCCTGGAAAAAGTCACCGACCGTGATCGATTGACCCGAGAGATCCCTTTCGTTCTCTTCGCGGGGGATACCCAAGACTCCGAGGGACGGAATCTGAGTCTGATCAAAAGGAATCGAATTCTTATTTTGATAGGACGTCGCCATCGGTACATGCGGTACCGCGACGGTGAGGGTTTTTTTGACCGACTCGCCTGCGCCTTGGCATTCGATGGCGAACTCGAATCGACCCGAAGATTTTGGGGTGTAGGAAAATTGACCACGAGTGTCGCGGGTCCCTGTCCAACTTCCCGATGCCGCACACTGCGTCGAGTTGATCGCGGACCACGACAGCACTGCAGTGGACCCGAGCGGGACCACCGTCTTGCTCATGCCAAACTCCGCAATGGTCGGCTTCGACGTCACCGATAGGCGTCGTTCCGCAACCGCTGAGACCCCGACACCGCGGCAAGTCAACTTGAAAATCTTCTCCCCGGTCGTCAGCTTGGAGAGCACTTCTTCGCCGGTCAGTGGCTTGCTACCGGTAAACGGTGAGCCGCTCGCCGAACACTCCGACGCGAACTCACTCGACCACTTCAATGTGACGCTCGATCCCGTCGGAACCACGGATTCGGAGACCGAAAGCGTCACTCGTGGTGAGGGTAGAACATCGAGCTTGACGGTCCGCTCGACTCGCCCATTACGTCCCGTGCAAGCGAGTGTGTAAGTCTTGTCGCTCGTGAGGTTGCCGGTGTTGACGCTGCCGGATGTATTTTGAGGGCCGCTCCAATCGCCTGAAGCGAGACAGCTCGTCGCATCGGTCGCTTTCCACCTGAGCTGCGTGCCCGTATTTTCTGCAAGCTGCGTCTTGCTCGCACTGAACGTAAGCGTCGGCGGGGGGATGACGTCGAGCTTCGCTTCGGCGGACGTCGTTCCTCCTCCGCCTTTGCAGGTGAGCTTGAACGTCTTCGCACCCTTGGTGAGATTGCTCAACGTCTCGCTGGCGCCCGCAGGATTCTTTGATCCGGTGAACGGGCTACCACTCGCCGAGCAGCTCTGGGCGTCCTCAACACTCCAGTTGAGCGTCACGCTCTCGCCCGGCGCAACGAGATTGTCCGATACGGTGAGCGTCACCCTCGGCGCTCCGACCACCTGCACCTTTACGGTTTGTTCGACTTCACCGTTAAGGCCTGTGCAGGTCAGCGTGTAGGTCTTGTCGCTCGAGAGATTGCCGGTATTGAAGCTGCCGGACGTTCCTTGGGAACCGCTCCAGTCGCCCGAAGCAAGACAGCTCGTCGCATCGGTCGCTTTCCACTTGAGCTGCGTCGCCGTCTTCTCCGCGATCTGCGTCTTGCTCGCACTGAACGTGAGGGTCGGCTTCGCGATGACCGCGACCTTGACGTCATCCGAAGCCGATCCGCCCACCCCGCGACAGGTGAGCTTGAAGGTCTTGGTACCTTTGGTGAGCTCGTTAAGCCGCTCGGTTCCTGATGTGGGCTTGGTTCCCGTAAAGGGTGCACCACTCGCCGTACAACTCGTCGCATCTTCACTACGCCAGGTGAGCTGCACCGACCCGCCCGGGAGCGCTCGATCCGAGCTCGCCTCGAGCGTTACTTTCGGTACGGGCAACGCGGCTACCGTCACGCTCTGAACGCTCGTGCCTCCGGCACCGGTACAGGTGAAGCTGAATTCGTTGGTGCGGGCTTTGAGCTCTCCTGTCGTGAAGCTACCCCGCGCAGCCGCCGTCCCCTCATAGGTCTGATTCCAACCCGGACCGCTACCGACGCAGCGCTGCGCCCCAGTGGTCGTCCACGACAGTCGGGTCGTACGACCGACAGCGATTTCACGGGCGGACGCAGAGAACGTGATTGAGGGCGGAGCGGCACTCTGCGCGAGGGCGGGGGAAAAAGATGTCGGCCACAGCGAAGCCAGAGTAATAAAGAGTGACCCGAACACCCTTTTTAATGGCCTAAACCAAAACCCAAACTCGGACTTGGACACCGACGACGCCCTGCTACGACCGCTCGCAAGACCGTAGCATGGCGAACGGATAAAGATAAACAGCAGCGTCTAATAGAAAGATGTGAGACGACGGCCTCATCGTGAGGACGTCGTCTCAGCACTGGCGATGTCCCTCGTTATTTAACGAATCGCAGCGTCATACGATCGGACTCGCCGATCGCATCGTACTTGCTGCGATCGAAGGTCGGATCCGGCGCCTTGCCCGAACCATAAGGTACGGTGATGCGCGTGGGCGGAAGAGTCCACACGCCGAACGGATGGTCCTTGGTGTCCTTCGCGTTCGCGTTGACCTCAGAGCGACCCGCAAGGCGAAGCCCCGCTTTCTTGGCCGCCTCGATGACGAATGCCTCGGTGACATAACCACTCTCGGCCTTCGGATCTTGCGGCCCGGGATTGCCGCGATGTTGCTCGACGGCGAGGACACCGCCCGATTTCAACGAACCGGCGACGCTCGCGAGATTACGCTCGAGCGCACCCTCCGTCCGCATCCAGCCGTGAATCACGCGTGACAACAAAATGAAGTCGTAACTGTTTGCCGGAAGCGGTGCCGCCGTTGCGCCCCAGTTGACGAGTTCGACCTTGCCGTAAACTTTTTCGTCCGCATAACGCGCAGCGAAATCGGCGCGTCCCTTGCGGGCGGCATCGCTCAGCGACGGATTATTGAGATCGGCTGCCGTCGCCGTGTAGCGCCCACCTGAGAGCGCTGCATAGGGCGCCAGGATGCGAGTCCACCAACCGCCGCCCGGCTGCACTTCGAGGATGCTGGCACCAGGCTTCAGACCCCAGAACGCCAGACTCTCGAGCGGGCGACGCTCGCCATCACGCGCTTTGTCGTCGGCCGAGCGCCACTCGCCCGCTACCGCCTGTTTGAGCGCCGCATCACCCGAGGTGGCAAAAGCCGAGGCGGCCGTGAGCACGCCCGCCGCAATCGTCATCATCAAAAATTTCTTCATCGTCATAACCCTCATGAACGGTGGTTACCCGTCCCGCGCTCATTGGCGCGACACGGGCCGAGAACAGTCATCAAAATAATCGAACGCTGCAGAGCGCTCCGCTGATCGAGCCCCAATTGCTGGCGCAGGTTCCGACCGCGCTCGGCGGCAGAAGGCAACGTGACAGCAGCCGGCGCAGTCTTGCGAACGAATGCGGGCGACTCGACCGCGCGCGCTCTGAAGTCCGCGTCCTCGGGAGCCGGCTCTGGCTCTCGAACGGACTTCAGTGCGACGACCGGCGCGGGCATTTTCTGTTGCTTGTCGAGTTGCTCCTTGAGCCACACCGCAGCCTGCCAAAGCAACGCGATACCCGCGACGAGACCGACGATGAGATCTTCAAAATCCACGGTACGAGGCTCGATGGATCAGCGCGTCGTGGGCGGCGTCGGCGCGTTGTCGTCGGTCGTACCGGCGATCGAGTCACGCATGGCCGTATCCGCCTGCACATTGCGCATGCGGTAGTAATCCATCACGCCCAAGTTGCCGCTGCGGAAGGCCTCGGCCATCGCACGCGGTACCTCGGCTTCCGCCTCGACCACGCGCGCTCGCATTTCCTGTTCGAGCGCAACCGCCATGGCACGACGTTCTTCGGCCTTCGCTTGGGCGATTTGTTTGTCGGCATTCGCTTGGTCGATCTGCAACTTCGCACCGATGTTGTTGCCGACGTCGACGTCAGCGATATCGATGGACAGGATCTCGTACGCCGTTCCGGCATCGAGCCCCTTCGACAACACGTGCTTCGAGATGTGGTCGGGATTTTCGAGCACGCTCTTGTGAGTGGCCGCCGAGCCGATGGTGCTCACCATGCCCTCGCCGACTCGCGCGATGATGGTTTCTTCGCCCGCACCGCCGACGAGACGATCGATGTTGGTGCGCACCGTGACGCGCGACACAGCAATGAGCTGAATGCCGTCTTTGGCAACCGCTGCGATCTTCGGTGTTTCGATCACCTTCGGGATTACCGACATATTGACGGCTTCGAGCACGTCGCGGCCGGCAAGATCGATGGCCGCCGCGCGCTTGAAGGTCAGCGGTATGCTCGCCTTGTCCGCCGAGATCATCGCATTGACGACACGACCGACGTTACCGCCTGCAAGGAAATGTGCCTCGAGATCGTTGAGCGTGATGTCGAGCCCCGCTTTGACGGCGCTGATGCGGGCGTTGATCACAATATTGGGCGGCACGCGACGCAGACGCATGGCCACGAGCGTGGTGAGCCCCACGTAGGCACCCGAGGCCCACGCCGCGATCCACAGCGGGATCGGCACCAAATAAAGAACGATGAACAGCGCAACCAGTAAAAACAGCAACACGGTGCCGGTGCCGAACAAGCCGATGAGTCCTGTGGCGTCCATTTTTTACCCCTCTCCTTTGCGAACGACGACCCTATTGCCATCGACTCGAATCACGACGATCGGTTCCCCTGCATCGATATACTCGCCTTCCGAGACGACGTCGATGCGACGGCCCTCGATCGAGGCGAGCCCCGAAGGATGCAGGGGAGACACCGCGACACCCGAAAGCCCCAATAAATTGACCTCGTCCTCGGGCGCCGACACATAACCTTGTTCGGCCGTCATTCCGGTTTCGAGCACCAATTTCCGACCGAAGGGCGTACGCGGTAAAAACCGCAGCAAAGCGAGCGCGGCCAGCACGGCCACCAACAACGACATGACGAGTCGGGTGAGCACGCTCACGATCACCCCGGCGGTCGAACCCGGGCCGAGGAGACTCAGCGCGAGCCCTGCGAGCAAACTCACCACGCCGAGCGCGCCAATAACCCCGAAGCCTGGGAAGGCGAACACCTCGACGGCCAACAACAACACCCCGAGTCCGAAGAGCAGGAGTTCTTCATAACCCGCCAGCTGCACCAACCAATGTCCCCAGAAAAACAGCCCGAGCGATGCCAGGCCGATCGAACCCGGCCAGCCGAAGCCGGGGGTGCGGATTTCGGTGATGACCCCGAGCAAACCGACAGTAATAAGGAGTGAGCTCACCACGGGATTCGTCAAGAACCGAACGATCGTCTCCGCCCACGACTCCTCGGCCGTACGCAATTCGGCTCCCGAGAGCCCGAGCGTTCCGAGCATCTGCTCGAGATCGGCGACTTTTCCGTCGATGAGTTTCTGCTCGATTGCTTCATCGGTGGTGAGGGTCAATAACTTGCCCTTTGCGATGACTCCGGCGATCTCGACATCAGGATCCACCATCGCCTCAGCGAGACGGGTCGGACGCCCCCTCGCCTCCGCCGTCGCACTGAATTCTTTGCGCAGGTAGGAGATGGTCTTTTCTTCGACAGGCTGCGGAGCGGAGCCTGGCGAGCCGCCCTGCACCGGCAGAGCGGCCCCGACGGTTGCGCCGTCGGTCATGTAAATCTTTTCGCTCGCGAGCGCGATCAAGGCCCCCGCGGAAATCGCACGCTTGTTGATGAAGGCGACGGTCGGCACTTTGCTCTCGAGCAGCGCATCGCGGATCAGCACCGCGGCATCGACCCGACCCCCGAAGGTATTGATTTCGAGCACCACGGCCGCAGCGCCGTCGCTCGCCGCCTGATCGGTGACCCGCTTGATGAAGGGGGCGAGGCCAAGGTCGATGATGCCCTCGACCGGAACGACGTAGACATGGCGATCGCTGCCTGCTGGTCGATCGGCTGCCGTGACCGACAGCACCCCAAGCGCCAGCAGGCAAACCGCGAGCCAACGTCGAGCGCCCGAAAAACCGAGAATTTTGGATTTCATCTGCCTCGACTGTATCCCATCGGCTGCACCCCCGAAAGATTGACGAATCTTTACCTGTTCTGAGGGATCCGTTGACGAATTTTCACGGAAGCCTCTGGTCAAATTCCGTACACCAGCGCCCCGTCGCGCCCCATTGGAGACTTCCATGAAGACCAAAAAGAATTTCCTCGCGCCACTCCTCATCGCAATCGCCATCACGGGGACGACCAGCCCCGTGACCGCCCAAGGCGTCGGCGTCGACTCGAGCCGCGCAAGCGATCGGGACTCCCGTCGACTCGAGTCCGCGCTCGACGATCTCGATTTAAGCGACTCTCAGAAAGCCCAGTTGCGCGCGCTCCGTGAGAACCACCGGCAGGCGACCGAAGGTCTAAGAGCTCAAGTCCGCACCGCACAGCAAACGCTCGCCAACACACCGCGTACCGACCCCAACTACGAGTCGATCACGGCGCGAGCGCGACAAGACCTCGAGAGTGCGAGAAGCCAGCTTCGCGTGCAGCAGCAAGCGTTCCAGAGTAACGCGCGCAGCCTACTCAATCCTGAGCAACTCAACACGCTCGAAGCCAATCGTGCGGAGCGTCGTCAGCGCATGATGGATCGGCGCGAAGGTCGCATGGAACAAGGGGGTGGCAGAGAGCAACGCGAGCGCCGCCTGGAGCGTCGACCGCGAGGCTGACGATCGTCCGACACCACCCCGATCGCAAAGAATTTATTCAGCGCGGGGTGGCGTCGGCGTATTTCTTCGAGGCCGTCGAGAGTGCATCGCCGACAGACTTGCGCAGCGAGGCGGGTCCGAGCACCTCGACGTTGGGACCGTGACGCAAGATATCCATCACGAGCTCCGTCTCATGCTTGTAGGGAATACGCATGATGACGCCGCCGTCGCTTTGCGGCTCGTTCTTGACACCCGGATGCCACTCTTCTTCTGCCACCCAACGGGCTGCCAAATCATTGAAACGCAGCACCGCGACCTTATCGGCCCTGCCGGTGAAAATGCCGTAACTCGAGTCGAGCTCGGCAGCCACGAGCTCGACAGGTGGGTCATACACCGAGTCGGCGAGGCAGCGTGGCCGAGTAATGCGATCGACAGAAAACACCCGAAGCTCTTCGCGCTCGTGGCACCACGCCGCCAGGTACCAATTGCTCCGATAGAACGTGAGGCGCAAGGGTGAGGCTTTGCGCGTTTTCTCTTCGTCGCGACTGCGGCTTCGATAGACGAACTCGAGCCTTCGACGCGAGCGCAAGGCCGCGAGCGCCGTCGCGAATCCGTCGGCACTGGTCGCACGGATCTGCGACATGCGCAGTCGGACACGATCTTTGAGCTCGCCTTTGCCGAGTGCCTGACGCCGCACCTTGCCGAGCCGCGCACGGGCGGCCTCGGTTTCATCGCGCATGAACCCCGGCGGAATCTGCTCGAGCAGAGCCTCCGCTTCGAGAAGCGCCGAGATCTCGCGCCCCGTGAGCCCGAGCAGCGCGGCGGCATTCGGGTCGTCCGGGCTGCGTTCGAGTCGGTAGCCGTTTTGTTCGCGGTCGTACCGAATGTCGACGCCACGTTGGTCGCGAAGGAAGCCGATGAGGCGCTTGACCGTCGCTTGGGACGCACCCATCTCATCGCAGAGCGAAGCGAGTGAGCGCACCTCGCGGGTACGACAAAGAATGGCGAAGAGTTCTTGTAGTTTTTCGAAGCGCGCCATGGGACCCCACTAAAGCGTTTCGGTGGATCAAATATTGATCTCGGCCCGCTCTGCGACGTAGCGACAGGTCTCGCAATCTGCCGCTGACTCGGGTACCTCGATGCCGTTGTAACACGCCACCGCCGCAGAGATGCAGTCCTCGACCCAGCCCGCGTCTCCATGGTGGGCGATCAACGTCGTCTCGAAACGCATCCGCCCCTCGCCGCCCTCGTAAAAGACACCCTGCTTGCTGCCGTTGACGTACAAAAAATACCCGATCGGACTGACCGAAAACCCCGCCTGCCGAAATAGCCACTGGTAGATCTCGATCTGCCGCTTGTACCCCGCTCCGAAGAGCCCCTCGAGATCGGGCGTCCCCTGCTTCGACGTCGACTTGTAGTCGACGATATGCAGCTCGCCGGTCCGGCGGTTTTCCCAGATATCGTCGACGGCGCCGTAGATCGTGGCGCCGGTCGGCGCATGGACGGCCCGACGCCCCTTGAAATTACTGCGCCAGTCTTCGAGTTCAGGGTGGACGAAGGCACGAACCTCGAGACCGGCCGCCTGCCACACCGGGTGCGAGTCGTCGGTGCCTCGAATCGCATCGAACTCGTTCTTGAGTAGCGCATCGGTCGCCACCGCGAGAGTCAGAGGGATGGACGGTATTTTTTGAGCCCACGTTTTCGATGAAGATAAAAACACCGCGGGCAACGCAAGAAATCTTCGAGCGCGGTACGAGAGAGCTCGGGCGGCGCGCCCGGCAGCGGTTTTCTTTTAGGCACGACGAGAGTTTAGCGCTGATCGTGGAGCGACTGCCCTACCGCTGCGACCGCCTGCTCCACCGTGTAGACACCCGAGTCGTACGAGCCGACCAAACGCCTCTGAAACTGCAGTACATCGACCATGATGGACGTGGCCCCACCCGACTGCAGGGCGATATCGATCAGCATATCGGCCTCGTCGAAATGCTCCGACCGACGCAGGACGTCCACCAGTACCGACTGCATGCGCGCAGAGTCCTCGTCATATCCGTAGGGCGCCGAAGACCAAAGATCTGCGCAGTCCTCGCGACAACGCTTTGCGAGCTCTCGTAAACCGAGGTCATCACACACCCAGGCGGCATGCAGCAAGGTCCACCCGCTTTGGATCGGCTCGTCCGCGACGAGCAAGGCATGTCGCTTGAACCGATTGACGAGGGCAGGCTCGTCGGATGTGGAGCGTAACGCCTCGAACTCGGGCGAACGGACGATGTCGGCGGCACCCTCCAAAGGCGTACCGATCGTGACGTTGACGTATCCGCATGAGGGGCACTCCTGCTGCCAAAACTCCATGGTGTGTCGCTGCAGCGGAGGCGGTCGAAGATCGAGGTCGAAGCTCCCGAAGGCGCTCGTGCTCGAGAGCGCTTGGAAGGACGATACCTTGCCGCAGACCGCGCAACCGATGACTTCGCTATGAAATGTCGTCATGCCGCGAATCCTAGGGAGGCATCGGTTCAATTTTTGATCTGCTCCTCCTTGCCCGCACAGACTTCGAGGACTACCCTCGACCGCAACCCCTCACAGGAGTCACCTCATGTTCAGTCACATCATGGTCGGGTCGAACGACATCGATCGCTCACAACGTTTTTACGATGCGCTGCTCGCCGTGTTCGGCGCGAAGTCCGCCATGCGCAACGAGGCCGGCACGGGGCACATGCGGCTCTTTTATCAAGCGGGTGGCAACATGTTTTGCGTGAGTGAGCCCATCAACGATGAGCCCGCCTCCTGCGGCAATGGCAGCACCATCGGCTTCAAATGCGATTCACCCGAACAGGTGAAGCAGTTTCACGACATCGCCGTGGCGAACGGCGGAACGTCGATCGAGGATCCGCCGGGTGTGCGCAGCGGAAGTATCGGCTCGCTCTATCTTGCCTACGTGCGCGACCCAGACGGCAACAAGCTCTGCGCGCTGCATCGCATGAAATAGACCCGCGTCTACTCGGCCTTCACCTGACACACCGCCTTGAGTGCGCGCTCGACCGCTTGCTCGCGCGAGCGAGGCGGTGTGATCGTGGGAAGCTTGGTTTGCGAAGGCAGAAGTAGCGCGGCGACGCGCGCGTTACGCGCAAAATTGGTGAGCTGCATAGGGGTGCCGTTCGAGTCGGCATCGACCGACGCCTCGATGACCCCGAGCACCCGCCCCGAGTAAGAGAGCACCGGCCCACCCGAGTTACCCGGCTGGATCGGGATCGACACCTGCATGAGCGTCGGCTCCTCGTCGTACCCCGAAAGCGACGAAATGTTTCCTTCGGTGAACTTCACCTCGGAGCCGAGCATGCGCGGCGACGGGAACCCCACCGTGAACGCCTGCATCCCGACGATGATCTCGGACCCCGCGGCCAGAGGCAGCCACACGGGCGTGGCGATATTGGCGCGCAGCACCGCGAGGTCATTGTCTTTGGAGCGACGCAGCAGCGTCGCCTCGCCTCGGCGACCATCCGGAAAAACAACCGAAATCTTTGAGGCGCCGTCGACCACGTGGAGCGACGTCATCAACAGACCGTCCGGCGACACCGCGAAGCAGGTGCCCGAGCCCCCGGCGTAGTCCTCGTATTCGAGTTGTGAGAACGCAAACGAACAACTCGAGGACGTACACGTCACCATACGCACCCGGAGCTTGAGCGAGTTGGTCTTACCCGCGTCGATTTCCACCCGGGGATAGTCGTCGTCTTCTTCGTCGAGGCCGATGAGTCGACCATCGTCGGTGACGACCCTCAGATCGAGATCGGAACAATGGTCGTCGCAGGCCGCGATAATGACCGCCTCATGAGCGCCCGTCACTTCGAGCGGGAGCGTCACCTCGTCACCCTGCTTGAGACGCCCAGCCTCGACCTTGCCGATCTCGCGGAGTGTTTCGTCGCGGGCATCGGCCTTGGCGCGGATCCAGCCGCTGTAACTGGCCACCTCGAGCCGCGCCTGATACTCGCTTTCGCCGACATAGTTCGTGCAACCCACGAGCACCACCACGAATGCGGCTGCGACGCCTGCACCACTTGAGCGACGAATGAACATCAACGGATTAAAGTGCACCAAGAGATCAAATATTGAGTCGGCGAGGATCTATGAATACTACGATGGATGCACCCGAACCCCAAGCCGCCGGTGGGGAGCCCGCAGCCCGCCTCCGTGCTACTCCGCCGAGCCAGACGTGTGGGGGTTACCAGGAAACCACCCGATCCCGCTAGGAGAGGCTAGCCACCGACCCAAGTCAGCGCCGCGAACATTAAGCCCATCAGAGTGACCATCAAGGCGGCGAGTTTTTTGAAGAGTCGATCTTCGAGCGCCTTCATTTCGGCGCGCAAGGCGGCGATCTCCGCCATCAGATCTTTCCTGAGGGAGTCGTTAGCTGCCGTCATGTCTTTTCTAAGGGACTCGATGGCCGCCGTCAGATCTTTCCTAAGGGACTCGATGGCCGCCGATAGATCTTTCCTGACGGAGTCATCAGCCGCCGTCAGGTCTTTCCTAAGGAAGTCGATGTCCGCCCGTACCAAAGTGATGTCGGACTTGGTGGCAGACTCGGCTGTCATCTTGTGCTCGAGTGCCTCGACGACGTCGCGGGCCTGGTCTTTTGGGATGTTGATACCCGTAAGCGCATCGTAGAGTGACGTGGCGAGAGACATAGAACCTCCGACGAAATCTCGACGACGTTAGCGACGGATTCGCCCGGGGGCAGCCTATGAAACTCGCGAGTTTCCATAATTAACGACCACCCTACGCGCGAGGGCGTCGCGATGCATCACGCAAATCTCGCGGTTTCGTGCAGATTTGAGCGATTTTGAAGCGTGAGGTGGACTGTCGCGATACCGATGGCCAGCGAGCCTACGGAGACAATTTCTGGCTCTGGCTCATCCCTTGATCCACCGCCGGGTTCCAATATCGCTTGACGGAGTAGAACTCCGGGAATGGCCCACCTTACGGGCCGGGGGATTTCACCAAATTGCGGCCCCGGGCAGATCGCCCAATCCGCTAAAGAGGAGACGACCATGTCCGTTCAAAAGTCCACGATCGACTTCGCCTATCGGCCGTCGAGCTACTTCTGGCCCATCACCCACGAGACGCACGTCATCGCCGCCATCAAGGGCGAACGACGGCGCAACATCATTCGCGCCGCCTTCGATGCCAACGCGGTGACGCCGCTCGATGAGCATTACGCGACACCGGTGCTGCAGGAAGAAGACCGTCGCGCGCTCGGGCGACTGCATCCCTCGTTCATGGGCGGCGAATATCTACCGAACCGCAAGGACACCGAAGTCGAGATCGCGCGTATCAACATCAACTCGACCACGAGCGACGTGACGAGCGTGTATGCCAAGGCGGGTAAGAATCGCATCTACTATCGCGTCGTCGACGAGTACAACGGCGATACGCTGACGGGTAAGCGCACCCGTACGTCGAAGCAGCCTCTGACACTGTCAGAGCTGTTGGCATTTTTCTTAGGCGCCTGGCGACTCGACGAGGTAATCGAGATGAACGAGCTCGACCGTGAGGGCGCACAAGACTTTACGAACCCCTCCTCCGAGTTCTACCCCGAGTTCAGCGCCGCGATCCGCGCGAAGATCGACGAGTGGTGTCCGGTGGCGGAGTCAGAGGATTAGCTATCGACCGATTCGGTATGTGCGGGTGCCTTCTTCGACGAATGCACCAATTTATCGGCGAACGACTTAGCCTCCGCCGACGCTAGCCTCAGCACTTCCTCATCGAAGTTGCCGAGCCATCGTAACCATGGGCCGAAACCTATTGCGCATCACCTATCACGGTGATAGTTTCTGCTGGCGAGGTTCGAAGTGAAAGCGGGGGCGCTTCAGCCGGCGATCGCGCAGCGCGTCATCCGACGACTAGCCCAGTCGACAGACCGCATTCTTTGGACCGCGCATATTCGGCAACGAATGCGCGAACGAGGGATTTTCGAGGCCATGGTGCTATCAACCCTTCGGCAAGGCTACGTTGAAGACGAACCGGTCTCAGTGAAGGGGCGGGACGAATGGCGAGCCAAGATCGTATCGCGACAGCCGGAGGGCCGGAGTGTTGGCATCGTGGTCGTTGTCACGTCTTCGGAAAGCTTGATCCTGATCACCGCAGAATGGGAAGACATCAGATGAGCAGCCCGAGACCAAAAACAAAATCGCCCCCGCGAATATGGCGATACGATTTGAGCGAGGTCGAAGACGTTTACTTGCGTAACGGCTTTACGATCGCCCACACGGCCTATGGCGAAGCAGTCTCTGTCCAAGACCTCGATGGGCTGACTCGAGCGATCGCCAAAGCGCTCGCGCTCTACCGCAAAAAATGGATCGGCTCGGATATCCGTTTTGTTCGCCATCAACTCGCGATGACTCAGAGCGCGCTCGGCGAGTTGCTTCACTGCACCGATCAATCCATCGCTCGATGGGAAAAAGATCAGGTTGAGATTCCGGCAATTCAGGATCTGGCCTTACGAGCTCTGGTGCTGAGCAAGTTGGACGGGCGTATCGATTTCTGGGCGCTTGCCTCGTCGCCGGCAAAGGAAGCGGCAGACCGCCGACTCACATTTACCCTTGCCTCAGGCCAGGGTGGATGGTGCCGGAAATAGGATTCGAACCGACGCTAGACACCAGCGCGCGCATCATTTTAAGTCGATGAAAGCTTGAGCTGCGATACGCCAGAGAGCTTTACCTAGCGCTTGGCAAGTCGTAGTGCCAAAGATGCGGCGGTGTTACACCAATTGCAACACCAGCCGCCGCCCGTAGGCTTTTGCATACTTCTTAAGCGTCGCGAACGATGGCGAATGGCGTTCATCCCGAAACGAACTCTCGAGTCGCGAAATGGCACTCTTCGTGGTGCCCATACGAGCGGCAAGAGTTTCCTGAGTGAGACCAGCCTCTTTTCTCGCTTCGAGCAGTGACTCGAGCGCGGCATAGTCCTCTTCGAGTGCATCCCAGGCTTTGACAAAACCTGGTCGCCGCTTGGCGACATCTATAGCGCGCTCAACCTCAAGAGGCACTGGAGCGTAACGATCACCCGCGCGCCTTGACTTACCGGCGCGTCTTTCTTACTCGACTACTCAGCGCCTTCGTAGATCACGTAGATCTTTCGGGTGCGTTCGATGACTTCCCAAACTCCCTCGAACCCGCGGGGGATCACGAACTCGTCGCCCGCCGCCACTTCGCGCACCACTCCATCGGCGCTCGTGAGGAGACTCCGGCCCATCACGACTCGGCAGTATTCCTCTTCGGTGTAGCGGACACGCCAAGCCCCCGGCTCGCATTCCCAAATGCCGACGGAGAACTTTTGACTCGCGTCGGTGTATTGAGACCAAACCCGCTGCCGCGGATGACCCGACAAGATCTTTTCGGGTGCAGGGAGGTACTCGATGGGCTCTGAGGCCAGGAGAGACTCTTCGACCAAGCGGATGATGTGGGGCGCGCTCATGTCACGTTATGGTAACGGGCTATTCGCGCTTTGAGCTGCTTTCAGTCTCCCGCTGGAAAATGTCTTCCAGGGGCTTTTTCAAGACATCGGCGAGACGGAACGCTGTTTCCAGAGTTGGGGAATACTTTCCTGCTTCGATTGCAGCAATAGTCTGCCGGGTCACGCCAATGCGCTCGCCAAGTTCGGCTTGAGTCATTTCGTTCGACAGGAAGCGCATCAATCGAAGATTGTTACGCAGGCGCTTCTTAGCCATCCCAGCCTCGACGATACATCGAGACGATCAGTCCGTGCCGCACGATCTCGGCGAGGGCGATGGAAAACACGGCGGCGTGAAAGATCTTCCAGCCTGAGTTGTTGAACGGCATCAGACAACCCACGACGATCATGGCGCAGATCAACAAGTGGTAGGCGACCCGCGTCGCTCGCTGATCGATCAGCTGATCCCGTTCGTCGGTCTTAGGACCTTCTTTGTGACGAATCGCCATCATGGCGCTGGCGGTGCCGATGACGATCACCTGAACGACCACCGTCGCCGCGAACATGCCAATTTGATTGAGCGGCGTTGTCTCACCCACCAACACGACGGATGTGAAGTAGGCGAAATACGTCACGAGCATCGTGATTAACCAGACCCTCGCGAATTGTTCCTTGATCGGCATCGACACATCCCTTAAATCGAATGAATTGCTATGAACGCCATGTTAACAATAATTAACATGATGTTAAATGGCTAGGGATGGCTTTGTCGTCGGATCGCTGTCGATGTCGAACCGAGTCCTAGAACGATTCTCGATCCGGCTGCCACCGGAGGGTATCGTCACGCCAATTCAGTGACCTCAAAATAACCTAACGAGAGGCAGGTACCACCCCGCTGAATTGATCGGCTCTCGCCATCTCCCACGACGATCTAAGAATTGCCGGTAACGCGGCGTACGCGGGGCTCGCGGTATCGAGCAGCGCTCCCGATTCGATCTCGGGGTATCTCGAGGACAGCGGCACAGGCTGGCCGTTGCTGTCGCGCATCATGAAGTGCCGTGCGCGAAGTTTCGTCGGACTGTCGAGCCCGGCGGAACCGAGCAACTCGAAAAGTGAGTGGACGGTGGCGCGCTGAAAGCTCGCCACGCGCTTGGCCCGATCAGCCACATCGAGGCCGCGCTGTCGCAGTGCATTCTGGGTCGCAACACCGGTCGGACATTCGTCGGTATGACAGGCGCGCGATTGTATACAGCCGAGCGCGAACATGAAGCTTCGAGCCGCGTTGCACCAATCGGCACCGAGCGCGAGCATCGTGGCGGCATCGAAGCCCGTCACGATCTTGCCCGCAGCACCGAGTTTCACGGAGTCACGAAGGCCCACTCCACGCAGCGCGTTGTGGACGAGCGACAACCCGTCTCGCGCAGGCATTCCGACATGGTCGGCGAATTCGACCGGCGCGGCGCCCGTGCCGCCTTCGGTGCCGTCGACGACGATGAAGTCGGGGACGATCTTCGTCTCGATCATGGCCTTGCAAACTCCCATGAACTCGATCGGATCGCCGACGCACAACTTGAAACCCACGGGTTTTCCGCCTGAGAGCCGTCGCAGTTCGGCGACGAACTCCAGCAGCCCGACCGGTGTGGAGAAGCGCGAATGCCGAGCCGGTGACACGCAGTCTTTACCGGGCTCGACCCCACGAGTCAGCGCGATTTCCTCACTCACTTTCGCGGCGGGCAACACACCACCGTGACCGGGCTTCGCGCCTTGCGACAGTTTGATCTCGATCATCTTCACCTGACGATCGACCGCCTGCGCGGCAAACCGCTCGGCGGAAAAATTTCCGTCTGCATCACGACAACCGAAATAACCCGAACCGATTTCCCAGATGAGATCGCCTCCCTCCTCGCGGTGGTAAGGCGAGATGGAACCCTCACCCGTGTCCTGCGCGAAATCACCGAGACGCGCGCCGCGGTTGAGCGCACGAATCGCGTTCGCAGAGAGCGCACCGAAACTCATCGCCGAAACATTGAGGATCGAGGACTCATAAGGCACGAGACAGGCGTCGTTACCGATCTTCACCCTGAAGCCTTCGAACACCGGAGCGCACGCCGCGTTCGAGTGGTTGAGCCAAATCGCTCCGGCTCGATAAGGGTCGAGTAACGAACCGAATCCGCGTTTGTCGTTCTGACCTTTGGCGCGTTGATAGACGACGGCTCGTTGGTTCCTCGAGAACGGAAGAGGCGTCTCGTCGTCCTCGAGAAAATACTGACGGAGCTCAGGACGGATGTATTCCAGCAAGAACCGCAAGTGGCCGATGAGTGGGTAATTGCGGAGGATGGCGTGTCGCGACTGCAGCAGGTCTCGCAACCCGATGAGAAAGAGCGCGACAAACAGGATCGAGATCGCCGGATTTAAAAAATACGAGACGATCGCGAGCGGTAACGTGGCCAGCCAGGCCGAGTAGCGGCTCGGAAGCATGGCCGAAAGTATAAACACATTAGTAATGAGCCTCGATGAGCCTCGGGCTGTCCGTCGCCTCCCATAAGCATGGGTCATGGTCGAAGAAAAACGGCTCTTAGGTCTTGCAATAAATTTGTGCCGATCGAGAGATGGCGACGGATCAACCTCACTTCCATTACGATCAAGGCAGTTTCCTCGAACCGGTAAATTAGATGACGGACATCCATGTCGCGCACTTGCGGTTGCAGGGAACGGATTTCATTCTCGTTCCCCTATCGTCGGGGATGGCTCGTCTCACCACAGTGGACCAGACGGCCGTGATCAGTGAATTGCGCTCCCTCGCTCGCAGTGCCGGACTCGGGGGAGACATCGTGCCGGTATGGCAAGGCGCCTCCGGGATGTCCTATCTCGCCGATCCCCGTCACCACTCGAAACTCTCGAAAACACTGCGGCTCGACGTGGTGAAGGAACACCTGAACCGAAAAATCAGTGCGACCGGAATCTCGGCCACTCTCGCTCGCGTGCTGCAGGAGGGCGGCGCGGCAGACGCCGAACCCGCGAGGGCAACGAGCTCCGCAGCGACTTCGCGCCCATCACGCACTGCATCGGTCGAGAATCGACGTTCGCTTCCGGATGTGCACGCTGCTGCTCGCCGCTCGACACCCAATCGCGTGGTGACGATGCTGTTCTCGGACATCGTCGGCTCGACGAAATTGAAACAGCAATGGGGTGACGCCCAAGCGATGGAGATCTTGAAGCGTCACCACAGCCTCATACGACAGTTGCTCGATACCACCATCACCGGTGAAGAGGTGTCGACGTCTGGCGATTCTTTTTTCATTGCTTTCGCGACACCCTCGGAGGCGGTCACCTTCGCCCTCCGCTGGCAAGACAAGGTTCGCGAGTTCGCGCGTGACGAGAACATCGATCTGCAAGATCGGATCGGCATCCATGTGGGTGAGGTCTATGCCGATAACGCCAAGGTCGCTGGCAAAGATTTCGATCTCAACGGCATTCAGGTCGATACCGCGGCGCGGATCATGTCCCTTGCGCAGGGAAATCAGATTTTGATGTCGCAGTTCGCGTTCGTTAATGCCAAGCAGATCCTCGAAGGCCTCGACTTCGAGGGCATCGGCACCCTCGCCTGGCGCGCTTATGGTCCCTACCAAGTCAAAGGCGTCGAAATGCCCATCGAAATTTACGAGGTCGGTGAGGCTGGGCTCGCGTGTCTGAAGGCGCCGCCCGACAGCGAAAAGGCCAAGAGACATTTCCGGTAGTCTCACAAACTCGTCATCTCAGAGCGAATCAAAAAAACTACTGAGCGTGCACCATGAAAAGCTCCGATCCAAAGCTGCTCGACGACATGCTGGTGATGGCTTTGGCGAGGGTGTCCTTGTTCGCAGGGTTGACGCGAATGCAATTGGTTTGGTTGCTCAACGCCATGACTCGCGTCACGGTTCCTTCAGGCAAACTTTTTTTCGACGAGGGCGATCACGCCGACTGTCTCCACGTGTTCGTCTCCGGCGAAGCCGTCGTCGAAAAAAACTCCCCGGAAGGCTGGAAAATCCTCGCGACCCTGCAACCGAGCGAGACATTCGGTGAAATGGCGGTCGTCGATCGACTGCCGCGATCGGCGCGGGTCCGTGCAGTGACGGAAAGCGTGGCGTTGAGTCTCAAGAGTTCGCGACTCGAAAGCTCAAAGGAAATCGCCGTGGAGATCTTCCGGAACATCGCCGCCATGCACACCAAGCGGCTGCGCAAGATGAATCAGGGGGAGATCATCTAGCTCGCTTCGAACCTCACCAGAAATCTTTGGATGTAAATCCGGCTGAACGACTCGAACCCCGAGTCCATCCCCACCAAAACCCACGCCTCTCCCCGATCGTCAGCGCGTACCGTCAGTGTCGAGGCAGCGGGAATCGACAATGACTTCGACTCCCAGCGCCGGGGGCCGCAGTTTTGGACTGAGTTGGCGATGTTCCCAAGCACGAGCCCATCACGCCCGCTCTGTGATTGGTTGCCGCGCTCGATATTCATCCGATAGTCAGATCCGTTGAAGATCGTCTGCGGCTCGGTGCTCGAGGCCGCGACGATGATCCAAACCGACTCCCCAGGAGCGCCACCTACCCCGACACAGTCTGTCGGGACATCGGTCAAAAAATCGACGGTCGATCGGATGCGGTAAGTGGTCCCGGCGACGAGTCCGCTGACCTTCGTTTTCACATAGATGAAGAGATCGTCGCTACGATTGGTGCCGGCGATGTAATACCCCGATCCCGAAAAGCCGGTCGGCAGCGCGCGAATCTCCGCCACGACGTCGAGGGGCGCGGTGTTGGGTTGATAGTCCGCGAACCCGCTCAACCAACCACCGTTGCCCTGCGAAAAATCGAAGGTCCGCTCCACCGGAACAATCCCGATCGGCGGCGCCACAACCGGCGGCGCGGATGAGCCGCCGCCCGAACCTCCGCACGCCAAAAGAAGGAGCGGTGGAATCAGCGAGCAGATGAGTCTCAAGGCTGTCATTTGGAATCGCACACCGGATTACGTTCTTTGATAGGAACCCATCGACCGCTGACCAGTTTGACTGATGCGCCATTCGGCCAGGTGTACGTCCATCCCTCTTTGAAGGGCAGTCCGTCGTCGTCCTTGTTGGCCTTTCCCTAACCTAACCCAACCCACCACAGATGAGAGTCTATTTTGAGACAAAGAAAAGTAAATCTTAATAATGGGTTATCCGTGATTCAGACAAACTTCATGGCAACACTTATGTAGACTTTTGGGCCGAGCGTATGTGAGGGACATCATCTGGCTGAGTTAAACAAACGTGGGAAAACCATCGGCAAAGGTGTCGCAAGCCCCGGTCGCCCTGCGGGCAGTCCCAACCGCACGACTACTAAAGTCCGAAAAGCACTCTCGTATCTCGTCGCGGGGAACGCGCCGAGGCTTTAAGGATGGCTGGATCGTATCGCTAACAACAACCCGAAGGCAGCCTTAGAGAAATACGTGAAGTTACTGGGGTTCTCCATGCCGAAACCAGCGCGAGTCACCGTAGAGCACCCGGCTGAACCTCAACCTATCACCGTCCTCTGGGGAGAGCCGACTGACAAGCAGTCGTCATTCCCATAAAGAACGATTTGATGCGTCACGACTAAGCAGAGGCGGCACGGCTGACTCTCTTCAAGGCAGTAAAGCTCGCCGCTACATTATCGCTCGTCCCCTCTGCCTTCCAACCGAGGCTGCCCCACGAAGCAAACTCTCGGGACTCTTGCGATGCTGCGCTTTGATAGCACGAGCACGCTTTGCTTAATAGGTAATTGCGGTCTCGGATAGAAATTCTTGCGCGTCCAGTCTCAATCGCGCCCAGCGCTGACCACTCGGCCATAAAGCTTGCAATGCTCTCTCGCCGGACGAACATCCATTCCGCGATCTCAGATTGGCTCAAGGTTATTTTCGATCCGCTACCAAACTCATCCTCGGCCGATAAGAGCATCGTGACAAGTCGTTGTGAGATGGAATGATTTGCGGCACAGAAAGAGCAAATCAAAGCACGGGATGCAATCGCATGAATCAAAGAAAGGTACGACGCCTCCAATACCGAAGGCGATGACAGCAAGTCCCAAACGACTGCCGAAGGGATAGAGAATAGATGTCCAGCCCCGCAAACAACTGCTTCGGATCGCATAGGCTGACCAGATACGCCAGGCTGAAGCCCGATGGCTACCCCTGTACCCGCGAATCGCAAAAACGACCCCCTCTCATCGGTCGCTGTCGCCGTGATCGCAAGCACAGTGGTGATTGGGAAAAATATCGTTGGCTCTCTTACTAGGGATACCAGAGGCGTTCCTTTCGGTACCTCCCCCAAAATTAAGTAGGGCTGTAAAGCCAAGCGGATATGCTCCGGCATAGACGCGAAGCATTTATTTTTTAGCGGAAGCATTTTGCTCTCCGAGGCTACCCCCCCCCCCCCGCACTGTCGCCGCTGAGGAAAGTCTATCTTTTCCACTACTTGAGTTTCGGATCATCAGATCCTCGGCAGTTTATTTTTAATTTTTGTCGTACCATAAAATATACTAAACTAATTCATAAAATTCTTTGGACTGCAATTTCGATAGAAAAGTTACAGAACTCAAAGATAAAAAAAGTCGGGCGTCGCTTAGCGTCCCCCAGAACTAATTCGTAAGCGGCTCTGCTACGCTGAATTGACGTTCAAATGACAGCACTAAGTAAGAAACGGGGATGTTGCGGGTAAACCTCAAGCGTCGACCCACTGGGATGATTCGTCCGCGCCTAACTCGGGCCACCATTGGGCCACCAAGGCCACCAAAAATGGTGACGAAGTGGGAGACTGGCTGAAGTAAGTCTTTGAAATTGGTGCCGGGTGAGGGATTTGAACCCCCGACCAACAGTTTACAAAACTGCTGCACTACCACTGTGCTAACCCGGCGCCGGTGAGCGTCTCTCGAGGGTCGTGATTCTACCCTGACGACCTCGGCTGTCATCCTCCCCGGGGGTACACTTGGGGCCCATGAAGGCGCCTCTTCCTGCACTCGCCCTGCTCGTAACCGGTCTTTTCGCCGCAGGGGCCGCGCTCGCCGCGCCCTACCCAAGGCTCGATCCACGCCTGCCCCTCGAGCGCATCGCCTTCGGCTCCTGCCTCGATGAGGAAAAACCTGCACTTCGTTGGCAGACCCTGCTCGATCGCGATCCGCAGCTTTTCATGATGCTCGGCGACAACGTCTATGCGGACTCGGTGGGCAGCCGAGACGTCGGGCCCGACCTCACCGAGATGCGCCGCGCCTATGCAGCGCTTGGTGTCCAAGAGGGCTTCCGAGAGTTGCGCGCGAAAGTACCGCTGCTCGCGGTCTGGGACGACCACGACTACGGCCTCAACGACGGTGGCGAAGAGAATCCGATCAAGGTCGAAGCGAGATCGATCTTCGCCGATTTTTTTGATGTGCCTGCCGATGATCCGATGCGCTTGCGCGAGGGCACCTATCGCGCTGGCATCTATGGGTCGCCCGGCCGTCGAGTTCAGATCATTCTGCTCGACACGCGTTATTTCCGATCGCCACTGAAGGCGACCGACCAGCGCAACGCGCCGGGCAAGCAGCGCTTCGTGCCGGACGACGACCCGAAGAAAACCATGCTCGGCGAGACGCAGTGGCGCTGGCTCGAAGAGCAGCTACGACAACCCGCCGAACTTCGACTGATCGTCTCGTCGATCCAGGTGATCGCCGAGGGTCATGGCTGGGAAGGCTGGAGGACGATGCCGCTCGAGCTCGCTCGCCTCACCCGCCTTATCAAAGAAACTCGCGCCAATGGCGTGGTCTTTTTGTCGGGTGATCGGCATCGTGCGGCGGCCTATCGCCGCGTCGAGGGCACGCCCTACCCGTTTTATGAGCTGACCTCGAGCTCGCTCACCTCCGGAGTCGACTCGAAACAACCCGAGGTGGATCCGCAACGCCTCGGTGGCAGGCTTTATGCGGGTGAGAACTTCGGGATGGTGCAGATCGACTGGGAACTCGGTGTCGTGAATCTCGACATCCTGAGTCTGCCTGCAGGGCGACGCGTACGCGGCGTCACGCTCGCCATCGCCGAGCTACAGCCTTGAGTCAGTCGAGATCGCTCGCGGCGTGACGTTCACGCACCGCATCCGGCTCTTTGCTGCGATTGACCCGACTGCCGCGCTTGACCGCAGGCCTCGCGGAGATGTCGTTCGCCCAGCGCACCACGTGCCCGTAACTGGCAACCTCGAGAAACTCGGCCGCGCCATAGAGATTTTGGAGCACCAGCCCGCCGTACCACGGATAGACGGCCATGTCGGCGATGCTGTAATGATCGCCGCAGAGGTAGTGGCGCTCCGCGAGATGACGATCGAGCACATCGAGTTGCCGCTTCACCTCCATGGCGAATCGGTCGATCGGGTACTGCCATTTCTCTGGAGCGTAGGCAAAGAAATGTCCGAAGCCCCCTCCGAGATAAGGCGTGCTGCCGACTTGCCAGAAGAGCCACGAGAGACACTCGGCACGACCCGCTCCGGCTTGGGGCAAGAAAACCCCGAACTTCTCGGCGAGATAGGTGAGGATCGCGCCCGACTCGAACACCCGCACCGGTGGATCGCCGCTCAAATCGAGCAAGGCCGGGATCTTCGAGTTGGGGTTGACGTCGACGAAGCTGCTACCGAACTGATCACCGGCGCCGATGTCGATGTACCACGCGTCGTATTCGGCGCCCGAGTGCCCGAGTGCGAGCAACTCTTCGAGCAATATCGTCACCTTGATGCCATTCGGCGTGCCGAGCGAATACAGCTGCAAGGGGTGTCGACCCCGCGGCAGCGCTTTCTCGTGCGTCGCGCCAGCCACGGGTCGATTGATGTTGGCGAAGCGTCCGCCGTTGGCCTTGTTCCAGGTCCAGACTTTGGGAGGCGTATAACTCATCACAAACCCTCTCGACGCAGGCTCACCTCACCGCCGATGAGCGAAATTCTTTGACCGGACGAGCTCTCGAGCTGTAGCGCACCGTGCGCATCGATACCGCGAGCGATTCCCTCGCGCTCGCCGGCACTGTCGAAGACGCGTACCCGCTGGTCACGCAAGACGTCGGCCGCTCGCCACAACTCGATGAACGGCGCGAAGCCCTCTCTTTCGAACTGTGTGAGCCCCTCGATACAGCGCCCGATGATCGCGGCGGCGAGCGCGTTGCGCGCGCTGACGTCGACCCCCTGCGCGGCCAAATCTTCGGCAACGGTACCCGTCTCGGCGATGGCGCGCTTGGCCTCTTCAGAAAGACGCAGGTTGAGCCCGATACCGACGACCACATGACCGGGGCCGCCCGCTTCGGCACGCAGCTCGACGAGGATGCCACCGATTTTTCCCATGTTCGACGTGACGATGTCGTTTGGCCACTTGAGTGCGAGGTCACGCGCACCGCCTTGTTTCAAGGCCTCGCGCACGCAGACACCGACTACGAGTGTGAGCGCCGGCAGATCTCTCGGCAAAGGCTCGAAACTCGTCGCAATCGAGAGGCAAAGACTACTCCCGAGCGCGGATTGCCACGCACGTCCTCGACGACCCCGTCCGCCCGTCTGGTTCTCGGCCAGCAGCACCGCGAAACGACCCGGCGGAGGTGGTGCCGAGGCCAGTAGCGCGGCGTTGGTCGAGTCGATTTCCCACGCGACATCGATGGCCGTCGAATGGCCATACGACGTCGACATCGACTCATGAATTCTTTGAGGATCCAGGGCTTCGCAGGGCGCGACGAGTCGATAACCTCGGTTGGTCTGTGCCTCGATCTCGAGTCCCATTTCTCTTAGATGTTCGATCGCTTTCCACACCGCGCTGCGTGTGACGCCCGCCGTCTCCGCGAGCGCTTCGCCCGAATGCACGCCGCCGTCGGCAAGTGCACGGAAGATCTCGCGCGCGAGCATCACGATTTTCCCGTCAACCGGCCCACCAACCAAAGCGAGCGCGCACGCGGCTCAGTACCGGCACGCATACGTGCGATGTTGCTGCGGTGGGTCCAGATGACGAAAACTGCACACAGCACGCCGAACATCGTGAGCGGCGTCACTTCCTCAGGCGAAATCACGCCGAGAGATCCGGCGTACTGCGCGAGCAGCGGCAACGCGCTCGCCGCGACCATCGAACCCAGCCCCACGAAGCCGAACACGAACATCATGAGGAACCACACGCCGAGCATGCCGATCAGCAGGGGCAAGGAGAGCGCGAGCAAAGTCCCGAGCACCGTCGCCACGCCTTTGCCACCACGAAAACCATGGAACACGGGATAGACATGACCGATCACTGCGGCGAAGCCACAGGCAGCCGCAAGCCACTCGGGCGAGAACACGGGCGCGATGAGCGCGGTCGGCACCCACTGAACGGCGATGACGGCCTTGCCGACGTCGATGACGATGACACCCATGGCAAACAGCCATCCCTGCGTGCGCAATGCATTCGTGCCACCGGCGTTGCCGCTGCCTTGAGTACGGATGTCGACCCCGCGAAATCGACCGATCAGCAGGGCGCCGTTGACCGAACCCAAGAGGTAGGCGATGAGGACGCGCACGAGGAGGTCAAGCATCACGAAATCTTAACGTACGCCCCGTGAGCGTGCAGAATGCGGACATGACAGAGCAGATCCCGACCCTTAGCCTGCGGGACGTCGACGACGAGCGCTTCGTGCGAGATCTCGGCGCCGCCTACGAGAACTACGGTTTCGTCATCATCACCGACCACGGCATTCCCCAGCCGCTGATCGACCGATTCCTTGGCTTGTACAAGACCTTCTTCGCTTGGCCCGAGGCCGACAAGCGCCGGTACCACATTAAAGGAGGCGGCGGCGCCCGAGGCTACACCCCCTTCGGAATCGAAACGGCCAAGGGCAGCCAGCATTTCGACCTCAAGGAGTTCTGGCACGTCGGCCGCGAGCTACCGTCGGGTCACCCCTATCGGCACTACATGGCCGACAACGTCTGGATAAACGAGATCCCGGAGTTCAAAGAGACGTGCATCGAGATGTTCGAGACCTTCGATCTCACGGGGCGGCGCCTGCTCTCGGCGATCGCTCGCGTGCTCGGTCTATCGCCAGATTTCTTTGAAGATAAGGTTCAGCTCGGCAACAGCGTGCTGCGGGTCATTCACTACCCGCCCATGCCGCCGAACCCCGCCGAGAGCATCCGCGCAGGGGCCCACGAAGACATCAACGTCATCACCCTGCTGCTCGGCGCAGAAGAACCCGGCTTGCAGGTGCTCTCTCGACAAGGGCAATGGCTCTCGGTGAATCCGGCGCCGGGCTCGATGGTCGTGAACGTAGGCGACATGCTCCAGCGCCTCACGAACGGCATGCTGCGCTCGACGAGCCATCGCGTGATCAACCCCGTCCGAGACCGCGCGCAGAATGCGCGGTTCTCGATGCCGTTCTTCCTGCATTTCAATCCGGACTTCCCCATCGCGGCTCTGCCCTCCTGCGTAGGCCCCGGCAAACCCGACCCGCTGCCGCCGATCCTTGCCGAGGAATATCTGCAAGAGCGGCTGCGAGAAATCAAACTCAAATGACGGGACAACACCCATGACGCTCTATCTTCAAGCTTTGCTCGGCATCGTTGTATTCATCGCACTCGTGCTGCCGATGTCGAGCAATCGAAAGGCCATCAACTGGAAACTCGTGGGTATCGCGCTCGTGCTGCAGTTCGTGATCTGCGCGCTGCTGCTCAAAGCACCCGTCATCAAAGAAGGTTTGCTCTATCTCAACCAGGCGGTCGGCGCGCTCGGCGCCGCGACGCTCAAAGGCTCGGCCTTCGTGTTCGGTTACGTTGGCGGAGGCGACACGCCGTTCACCGTCACGAACCCCAACGCCGTGGTCACGTTCGCGTTTCAGGTGTTGCCGCTCGTCATCGTGATGTCGGCGCTCTCTGCGCTGCTTTGGTACTGGCGCATCCTGCCCGTCGTCATTCGCGGGATTTCATGGGTTTTCGAGCGCGCGCTGGGCACTCGCGGTCCGTCGGGCCTCGTGGCGACCGCGAACATTTTTTTGGGACAAACCGAGGCGCCCCTGCTCGTTCGCCCCTATCTCGCACGGATGTCGCGTTACGAGTTGCTGCTCGTCATGACCGCAGGGATGGCCACCATCGCAGGCTCGGTGATGGTGATTTACTCGGCGATGCTCGGCGAACAGTTCGACGGTGTGCTCGGACATCTCATCACGAAGTCGATCATGTCCGTGCCGGCTTCGGTGCTGTTCGCGCACATGATGCTGCCCGATGATTCGGGGAGCTCGCAGGACCTGCAGGAGTCGCCTCGCATCTATCAGAGCGCGATGGACTCCATCACCCGCGGCACGAGCGACGGCCTCGCGCTCTTTCTCAACATCATCGCGATTCTCATCGTACTCACCGCCTTCGTTGCGCTCGCCAACAGCATCGTGAGTTTCCTGCCTGCCGTAGCAGGTGAGGCGGTGACGCTCGAGCGGATCGCGGGCTGGATCTTCGCGCCGATCGCTTGGCTCATGGGCATTCCCTGGTCGGAAGCGATGACCGCCGGATCGCTGCTCGGCGTGAAAAGCGTGCTCAATGAATTCATTGCATTCATCCAATTGACGACGGTGCCACCCGAAGCGCTCTCCGATCGCTCGCGACTCATCACGATCTACGGTCTCTGCGGATTCGCGAACCTCGCGAGCATCGGCATCCAGATCAGCGGCATCGGTACCATGGCGCCCGAACGTCGCGGCGATCTCGCCTCGCTTGCTTGGCCGGCCTTCGTCGCCGCGACGCTCGGCTCGTGCATGACGGGCTGCATCGTCGGCATCGTCGCGGGCTGAGGTCGGAGCGCTCGTGGCGAAGCTCTACTTCTATTACTCGACCATGAATGCGGGGAAGTCCACGGCCCTGCTGCAGGCCTCGCATAACTATGGCGAGCGCGGGATGCGCACGCTCGTCTACACGGCCAAGCTCGACGACCGGGCGGGCGGCAAAGTGGCCTCGCGCATCGGCATCAGCTCGGAGGCGCGGCACTTTGCGGCGGGGCAAGATCTATATGAAGAGATCAAGACAGATCTCGGCGAGGGCCCGATCGCCTGTGTCCTGGTCGACGAAGCGCAATTCCTGAGCACCGCCCACGTCAGGCAGCTCTCGCGGGTCGTCGACGAGCTCAACGTCCCGGTGCTCTGTTATGGCCTCCGAACCGACTTTCTCGGCCGCCTTTTCGAGGGCAGTGCCCAGCTTTTGGCCTGGGCGGACAACCTGGTCGAGCTCAAAACCGTCTGCCATTGCGGGCGCAAGGCGACCATGGTGGTTCGGGTCCGGGCGGATGGGAGGGTCGAAACCACCGGCGCCCAGGTCGAAATTGGCGGAAACGACCGCTATATCTCCCTCTGCCGCAAGCATTTTGTAGTCGCTCTCGAGACGGGGCAGCCCTGAGCCCGAGATCGTCGGCCCCAGTGACCGCCCGAATGACCGCCCAAATGACCGCCTTGTGGCGCGAACCCAACACCTTGGTCGGGTCTGATTTTGTCTTCTCTTCGTCACACTATTTCGGGACTTTCGGGCGATAATTGCGCCCCGCCGGCCCCCGCTCAGGGATGCCGTGCAAAGCATCAAAAAAGCGTACTTTCAGGAGTTGACCTTCATGCTTCTCAGAAAACTTGCGACCACCTTGTTGGTGAGCTTGTTGACCTTCGTCGTCGTTCCGACGGCGCTGGCGCAAGAGACCACTTCGGCACTGCGCGGAACGGTGGCCGATGTGAGCGGTAAGCCGCTTGCGGGCGCGACGATCACGATCGTCCACACGCCGACCGGCACTCGCTCCACGCAAACCACCAACGACAGCGGCGTGTTCGATGCGCGCGGTCTGCGCGTCGGCGGTCCGTACACGGTGGAAATCGCTTCGGGCGGTTATCGCTCGGTGAAGTATGACAACCTCTTCCTCACCGTCGGTGAGACCGGTCGTCTGAACGCGAACCTCGAAGAGGCGATCCAGGAAATCCTGGTGTCGGCCACCGCGGTCCGCGATGCGATCGAAGTGGGCTCCGCCACCACGCTCGATCGTGACCAGATCGAAGCTGTGGTCTCGATCAGCCGCGACATCCGCGACCTCGCGCGTCGCGACCCGCTCGTCTCCGCCAACCTTCGTGGCGACGGCGGCATCTCGATCGCCGGCTCGAACCCGCGCACGAACCGCATCTCGATCGACGGCGTGCAGGCTCAGGACGACTTCGGTCTGAACACGGGCGGTCTTCCGACCCGCCGTGGTCCGGTCTCGCTCGACTCGGTCGAGCAGTTCTCGGTCCAGGCTGTTCCGTTCGACGTCGAGAACGGCGACTTCCTCGGCGGCGCCATCAACGTGGTGCTCCGTCAGGGTACGAACGAATTCAGCGGTTCGGTGTTCGGCAACTTCCTGAACGAAGATCTCGTCGGCACCAAGATCCGCAGCACGACGATCAAAACCCTCGTCGAGCAGGACAACTACGGCGCCACGCTTCGCGGTCCGATCATTCAGGATCGCTTGTTCTTCGCTCTCTCTTATGAGAACTACGAGTCGGTGGACGTGACCTCGGTCGGCCCTGCGGGCGGTGGCTTTGCCACGACGATCCTCGGCCCGGCGGGCGGCACCTCGCAGCTGACCACGAACGACATCGCCGCCGTCACCAACGTGTTCACGAACACGTACAAGTCGACTTATCCGTTCGGTAGCATCCCGCAGACGAAGCCGATCACGGACGAGAAGTACACGGCTCGCCTCGACTGGAACATCTCCGACAACCAGCGCGCGATGGTCTCTTATCGCAAGTCCGAGTCGGGCGTGATTCAGCGCACGAACCTCGGCACGACCAGCGCCGGCCTCGACTCGCAGTGGTATCTCACGGGCGAGCTCGACGAGACGATGGCGATGCAGGTCAACTCCAACTGGACCGACGATCTGTCGACCGAGCTGCGCGTTTCGAAGCGTGATTACACGCGACTGCAGGAGCCGCCGGCAGGTCAGAACTTCGCCGACATCCGCGTGTGTACCACGCAGACGAACCTCGATGCGGCCGGCCAGAGCAGCCCTTTGCTCAGCTGCCGCAACGGCTCGACCAACGTCTCGGTGGTGCGCTTCGGACCGGACCAGTTCCGTCACGCGAACTTCCTGCAGACCGAAAATACGCAGGGTCAGTTCTCGGCTGAACTCACCCGTGGTGATCACTTGATCAAGGCGGGCGTGCAGTTCCAGCGTCAGGACATCTTCAACCTCTTCGTTCCGAACAGCGACGGCACGTACTACTTCGACTCGATCGAAGATTTCGCGGCCGGCCGTGCGAATCAGCTCATCTACCGCAACGCGCTCTCGGGCAATGCGAACGATGCGGCGGCGAACTTCTCGTACGACACGACGTCGCTCTTCTTGCAGGACACGTGGGACGTCACGGACAACCTGACGATCACCTACGGTGCCCGCTACGACATGTACAACGTCGGTGACAAGCCGGCGCTGAACCCGAACTTCGTCGGTCGCTTCGGTTTCAACAACCAGGAAACCTACGACGGTCTCGACGTGTTCATGCCGCGCTTCTCGTTCGACTGGCGCGTCACCGACTCCATCAAGGTGAGCGGCGGCCTCGGCCTCTTCTCGGGCGGCCTGCCGGATGTGTTCCTCTCGAACTCGTTCAGCAACACCGGCATCCTCGACAACACGATCCAGTTCGAGCGTACGGCCACGGGCTTCATCGAGACGACGGGTGCGGTCAACTGCGCCACGAGCCCGGCCTGTGCCGCAGCGCTCAACGTCGGTGTGAACTCGAGCTTCGGCACGACGATCCCGGCGGCCGTTCAGGCGGCACTCGGCGGTTCGACGGTTCCGGCGACGTCCGAGACGAACTCGATCGTCCCGAACTTCAAGATGCCCTCCGACTGGCGCGCGAACATCGCCGTCAACTGGGAGGTCGGCGACGGCTACAACGTGTCGGCGAGCGGCGTGTACGTGAACACTAAGGAAGGCCTCGCCTTCCGCGACATTCGCGCACGTAACCTCATCGTCAACGGTCAGCAGGCGGTTACGCCTGATGGTCGCATCCGCTACGACGCACTCTCGGCGACGCAGCGCACGGCGGTTGCCGGCACGACGGTCAGCTCGGTCAACCCGGGCTCGGGCCGTGATATCCAGGCCTACAACCCGGGCACGACGGGCTCGATCTGGACGGCGGCGTTGGGCGTGTCGAAGTACTTCGATAACGGCTTCAACTTCGCCCTCTCCTACTCGAAGCAGAACTCGGACGAGTTCTCGGCTTCGGCCCGCTTCTCCTCGACGGCGAGCTCGCTCTACAGCGGCCAGTACGCGTCGCTCGACCCGAACACGGCGACTTCGGGTCGTGGTCAGGAAGAGATCTCGGATGCCGTGAAGGGTGAATTCGGCTGGCGCAAGAACCTCTTCGGCGATCTCGAGACTCGCGTGTCGCTGTTCGCCGACTGGCGTTCGGGTCGACCGGTCACGTTCACGATGAGCGGTGGCTCGAGCCGTAACGCCACCTTCGGCGTGAACCGCGGTGCGCAGCTTGCCTACGTACCGAATCTCTCGGGCGAAGCCACGGTGACGACGGTCGGCACGACCACCGTCGTGACGATCACTTCGGCGCCGCTCGTGTCCTTCGACAGTCTGACGACGCTCAACAACTTGCGCGCCCTCGTCTCGAAGTTCGACATCCCGACGGGCGGCATCGTCCCGCGTGGTTCGTATACGAGCCGGGCGATCAACCTTTGGGACATGCAGTTCAGTCAGGAACTGCCGGGCTTCGCCGACGGCCACAAGGCTCGCGTCACGCTCGACATCGGTAACGTCCTCAACCTCATCAACAAGAAGTGGGGTGTGATCGAGGAGTACGGCGAAGACGTGCGTCTGTTCGACGTCAGCTGTGCTGGCACGAACGGCGTCTCGGACAATGCTGGCGTGCTCACTTGCGCGCGCTACCGCATCGCCTCGGCGAACGCCACGCTGCTCAACCCGGAGACGGCTTCGGGTCCTGCGGGCGGCGTGACCCGCAACACCGAGCGCTCGCGCTGGCAGATCCAGGTGGGCCTCAAGTACGAGTTCTGATGAGTTGATGTCTCACGAGACTCGACAAAAAGGGGGCGCCGCAAGGCGCCCCTTTTCTTTGGTGGCCGCGCGTGGCGTGTTCTCACGCGGTATCGCCTCGACCGTAGCCGTCTGCTCGATCGCTCTCGGTGCAATGTTGGCCAGCCTGCAGGCTAATGCGGGGCCCACCCCACCTCCGGCAATCGAAGGTACGGTTCGCATTGCGACCTGGAATGTCAGCTTCTTCCGTCGCAACGAGGGCGATCTCCTGCGCGAACTGTCGAACGGCGAATCGTCGCAGCCGCGAGTCGTCGCTGCCGTCCTGCAGAAGATCAGACCCGATCTGCTGTTGATCAATGAATTCGATTACGACCCGGAGGCGCCCGGGCTATTCAGGAAAAACTATCTGGAGATCTCGCAGCGCGGTGGCGCGCCACTCAGCTATCCGCACTTTTTCATCGCTCCCTCGAATACCGGGGTGCCGAGCGGGCTCGACTTCGACCGCGATGGCAAGATCGGCGGCGGAGGCGACGCGCTCGGTTTCGGGGTGTTCCCCGGACAGTACGGCATGCTGGTGCTTTCGAAGTTCCCGATCGATCGCGACGCCACCCGAACGTTCCGGTCGTTTCTTTGGCGTGACATGCCGGGGGCGATGCTGCCTCCGGGCTGGTACTCGGACGAAGCCCTCGCAAAGCTGCCGTTGTCTTCCAAAAGTCACTGGGATGTTGCCATCCGTCTGCCGACCGCGGCGGACGGGGCTCCGCTTACGCTGCACTTTTTGGTGAGTCACCCCACCCCGCCCGGTTTCGACGGCCCGGAAGATCGTAACGGTCGGCGAAATCACGATGAAATCCGTCTGTGGGCGGACTACGTCGACCCAACGCGGGCGGACTATCTCGTGGACGATGCGGGTCGACGCGGCGGGCTCGACGCCCGAGCGTCATTTGTCGTGGCAGGTGATTTGAACGCCGATCCGCTCGACGGCGGAAGCGTCAGCGGAGCAATCGCGCAACTGCTCGATCATCCGCGTGTGCATCGCGACGCGGCGCTCGGCTCGCTGGCGCCGCGTAGCCTCGGCGCACTGGAAGCCGCAACTCGCCAAGGCGGCTCAAATCTGACCCAGCGCGGCGATCCGGCATTCGACACCGGCGATTTCTCTGACGGCCCGAGATCGGTCGGCAACTTGCGCGTGGATTACGTGCTGCCGTCGCAAGACCTCGAGGTGTGTGCCTCGGGTGTGTTCTGGCCGAGAGCCGAAGATGCGGAGTTCGCGCTCGTCAACGACGATGCCGAGCAGAGCTCGGATCATCGACTCGTGTGGGTCGACATCGCCTTACCGGGACGTCGCTGCCCCCGCTGAAGGTTCCAGCTTCAGGGCTTCATAGCGTTTGCGAGTCGTCGTCGTCGCACACTCCGCCGCCGACATGCCGCTCGTGCAGGCACCTGCCGTGATCGCGCGCTCCCACGAGCCGTACATCGAATTGGGCAGCAAGAACCAGCGCGTGCCGAGAAGTGGCGCGAGTTCGTCAGCGCGCGCGGCATAGACCGGTCGATCGACGAAATCACGAAGGTCATCGCCGACCAATGCGACGATGCGATGGGTCGCGGCGATCCACTTTCGACGAACGGTCTTGTCAGAGCTCTCCCACTCGGGTCGCTCGCGGCGAAGCGAAAGCGCATCACGATCTGCCGCGTTGGGGAGATTCAGTGCCTGTAGATTACGAAGTGTTGCCGTGCGCGCCGGGCAGGCATCATCGGGCTTCGCATCGATGGGACGACACTCTCGGTTGGTCACATAAAATATTTTGTGTCCGGCACGCGAGGCGGCCTGCAAGAATTCCACCGACCCCGCGATTGCAGGAGCCGAAGCCTCCCGCATCCAGGCCTGCCACGAGGGTTCGTCGTACTCGCCACCCAGTAATGCCCTCCGCGCCTGGTAGAACGAGTTGTCGAGTACCGTCTCATCGAGATCCACGATGATCGCCGTGGGCATCGCGGCGAGTTTTTTGGTGTCGACATTCTGTTGTTCGAGTGCCGCACTGCCTGGCGCCGCAATGGTCGTTGCGAGTCGCTCGGTCGCCAGCCGGTAGACCTGCAATGCAGAGATCTCGTACTCGGCCGACCGCTGCATCCAGAGGGTGGCGTTCACTTGCTCGCGGCCGATGACGGGCGGTTCGGCGGCGATCGCCGAGGCGGTCGAAACGATTGGGAGAAGCAGGATCAGGCTGCGGATCAGGACGGCGCGGGATACGTGTGTCATGGGACGCCATGTTAAGGTGCGGCCGTGCTGAAAGACACCATCCGAACCATCCCCGATTACCCCAAGCCGGGAATCCAGTTTCGCGACATTACCACCCTGCTTCGCGATGCCGCCGCGTTCCGCGAGGCCGTCGAATCTTTGTCGGCCCCCTATCGTGACCGCGGCATCGGAACCGTTGTCGGGATCGAGGCGCGCGGGTTCATCTTGGGTGGAGCGGTCGCTCATCAGCTCGGTGTGGGCTTCGTCCCCATCCGCAAAAAAGGCAAGCTGCCTTACGACACGCTACGCGTCGAATACACGCTCGAGTACGGCCGCGATGAGATGGAAATCCATCGCGATGCCGTCAATCGCGGCGAGAAGGTCATTCTTGTAGACGATCTCATCGCCACCGGCGGCTCGGCCATTGCTGCCATTTCTTTGCTGCACTCGCTCGGCGCAGAAGTGGTCGCCGCCTGCTTCGTCATCGATCTGCCTGAACTCAAAGGCGCGGACCGGATCCGTGCGCTGGATATCCCCGTGCAAACTCTCGTCGCATTCGAGGGGCATTGAATCATGCGTCAAAGATCCTGGCTTGCCATCGCGTCGGCCGCTTTACTGGCCGTTACGGCCTCGCTCGCCGTACCGCAAGAGCGCACCGAAAAACCCCCGCTCCACGGCCAGCGCTGGATGGCCATCACCGGCAAACCGCTCGGCGCGACGGCGGGCGCGAAAATCTTCGAGCGCGGCGGCAACGCCGTTGATGCCGCGGCTGCGATGATCGCCGCGACGGCGACGATGTGGGATGTGCTGCATTGGGGCGGTGAAACCCAAGCGCTCATCTGGCACCCGAAACTCAAGAAAGTCATCGCCATCAATGCGCTCGGCGTCGCTCCGAGCGGTGCCACGCCAGAGTTCTTCAAATCGAAGGGTCTCAAATATCCGCCGGAGTTCGGTCCGCTCGCCGCGACCACCCCCGGCACGCCGGGCGGTATCCTCGTGATGCTCGCCGAGTACGGGAAGCTCTCGCTTGCCGAAGTGCTGGCCCCCGCTATCGATCTCGCCGATGGCTACCCCATCGAGGCACAGACTGCCGGCCTCATCGAACGCAATAAATCGAAGATCAAGGAATGGCCGGATACCGCGCGCGTGATGCTGCCGCACCTCGGCCGCGCCGCGGATCGTGACGGACGCGAAGGCCCGCGCGCGGGCGAGATCTTCAGGCAGCCAGAACTCGCCGCGACACTGCGAAAGTTGGTCGACGCCGAACGACGCGCGCTCTCGCGTGGCGCGACGCGCAAGCAAGCGATCATGGCGGCCTACGAGCGTTTTTATCGTGGAGATATCGCTGCAGAACTCGCCTCGTCCATCCAGGCAGAGGGCGGACTCATCACCCGCGAAGATCTGGCCAATTGGCAGGTGAAGATCGAGGAGCCACGGCAGGTGAGCTATCGAGGCATCGACGTCTACAAGCTCGATGTCTGGACGCAAGGGCCGATGATGCTGCAAGCGCTCAACATCCTCGAAAACTTTGATCTGAAGGCGATGGGCTACAACTCGGGGCGATACCTGCACACCCTATATCAGTCCATGAACCTCGCCTTCGCCGATCGGGATTTTTATTACGGCGACCCGGCGTTTCCGCCAGAAGAGCCGGTGCGGGGCTTGCTCTCCAAAGATTATGCGAAGCAACGTGCGGCGCTCATCGGCGAGCGAAACGATCCATCGATCGGCCCGGGCGACCCCTATCCGTTCGAGGGGAGATCCAATCCGTATCCAGATCTGCTTCGACAAAAAAATGTGCTGCCGAACGCGCCGGCGGCTCCGCGCGACCGACCGTTTTCGCCCGCGGGAGTCGCGCCGACCGCCGACCGTCGCTACCCGCTCGATGATCCTGAGGGGCCGTTCTGGCGCGGTACGACCACGGTGGTGGCCGCCGATGCCGAAGGCTGGCTCGTCTCGGTCACCCCGAGCGGCGGCTGGATCCCTGCCGTCATCGCCGGAAAAACGGGCATCGGCCTCTCGCAACGCATGCAGTCGTTCGTGCTCGATGAACGCGAGAATCCGTTCAACGTGGTCGCACCGGGCAAACGCCCTCGCGTGACGCTGACGCCGAGCCTCGCCATCAAGGACGGCAACCCCTGGCTCGCCTTCGCGGTGCAGGGTGGCGACAGTCAGGATCAAAACCTGCTGCAGTTTTTCCTGAATATGGTGGAGTTCGGGATGCTGCCGCAGCAGGCGACCGAGGCCGCGAACATGAACAGCTTCCAGTTGCGCGATTCATTCGGCAACCACGAGACGAGTCCCGGCCGCATGCTGCTCGACGACGAAACCCCGCGTTGGGTGAGAAGCGAGCTGATCGAGCGAGGCTATCGGCTTGAATTTCAGCCGCGCACTGCGGGCCCCATCAACGCCATCATGATCGACCACAAGAACGGCACGCTCTGGGGTGGCTCGGGCAACCACGGCGAGGACTACGGCATCGCCTGGTAACCTCAACAGTCGGGTGAAGCTCCGGAACCCCGACCCCCGCGCAACTCATACTCCTGCGTTCCGCGGTGATAAATGTGGTCGGTATCGAGCGCGGCGGTCTTGGCGTATTGGAACCCCGGCGCCAAGGCCTCGTAGATCGGCTCGAATCCGCGCTGTTCCGTCATATGGAACAACTCACGGAAGGATTCGATCACGAAGTACGTCGCCTGCAAATCCGAGATGGTGTAGTCGGTGCGCATCACGCGATCGACATTGAGATGAACCCGATTCGGCGCGCGACTCTCCAGAGCGAATACGGTTTCGGTCGGGCCCGATAAAATACCTGCACCGTAAATTCGCAACTGGCCCTCTTCGAGGATCAGGCCGAATTCCACCGTATACCAATACAGCGCCGACAGCGCTTTGAGGCGGTTGTATTTGAGCGCCTTCCAACCGGCTCGGCCGTAGGCCTCCATGTAGCGCGCGAATACGGGGTCGGTCAGCAGCGGCACGTGGCCGAAGACATCGTGGAATACATCGGGCTCTTGGATGTAATCGAACTGCTCTCTCGAACGGATGAAATTGCCAGCCGGGAACCGACGATTGGCCAAGTGATAATAAAAAACGTGATCGGGGATCAGCATGGGCACCGGTACCACGGACCAGCCGGTCAAGCCTCGAAGCTCTTCACTGATTTCATCGAAATTCGGGACACCCCCACGGTGGAGGTTCAGGCGATCGAGACCGAACATGAACTCCTTGCAGGCGCGGCTCGGCATCAATTTCATCTGGCGCTCGTAAAGCGCATCCCAGATCTGGTGCTCTTCGGTGGAATAACGGCGCTGTGCGGGCTCGAGCCAGTCTTCGCCGAGACCAGCGGGTCGTTTAAGCGGCGCGACGTATACCGAGGCGGGCAGCTCGGGAATGGCCCGGTAATCTGGCGGAGTCCCCATTCGGATATCCCGTCCCAAAAAATGACGCCTCGCGACGCCGGCCCGGTATTTTAGTCGTATTTATCGGGGCTCGGTGCCGCCCACGGAATACCCCGCCAAAGCGCCAATTCCGTACGCTCGAACTCCTTGATTTCTGCGTAACAACCGCAGGTCTCCGCCAACAAGCCATCGCGGTTCTCGATGGCGATACTGCCCCGACTGAGAGACAAGATCTGCTGCTTGCTCCATTCGCCAATCAACTGACTGATGGTTTCACGACGCAGCAGCAGCAAGTCCGAGATTTCCTGCTGGGTCAGGGTGATGGGGCGACCCTCGCCGAACGCATCAGCCGCCTCGAGCAAAATCCGAGCGAGTCGGTGCGAACCGTTGTGGGCACCGAAACAATGGGTATTGAAAAAGGCCTTCTCGGCCACTTGGCTGATCGCCTTGACCTGCAGGACGCTGAGTTCCGTCTTGGTCGGCATGGCCGACATCATCATCGGCACCGGCAAAGCGAAGGCGTAGCCGGCGCCGCAAATCTCTGCGTCGTAGCGGATATCACCAAAACTCAAAAGATCGGCGAGGCCGATCAGGAAATTGGCGCCCGAGAATCGGAGAAAGGATTTTGGACCATCCCCCGAACGACCCGACAGGCGGGCCACGCAATTGATAGGAAAGAAAACGTTCCCATCCCGCGATCCAAGCCTCAGGCGATGCCCTCTCTTGAGTTCGACCATCGAGAGGTTGTTTTTCCAGTGGTTACGGAGGACCGTCGGTAACGAAGCAAACCATTGGTTTTTCATCAGCAGCATGACGGATCCCTGTCGCGGTTGCCTGATGGTCGGCAACCCTCGTTCTTATGAATCGCAAGCCCTGCCCCGCTAAGAAGTATCGGGGGCGAGACCGGTTGGTGCGACAGGACCTTTAATTTTTGTGTTAACTATCTAACACAAGTATTTTCTGCGAAACCCGATCGGCATAAACTCTGGCTTAGAGGTAACCGCATGTTTTTACAAGGGTCTTGGCGAATCCCGATGTGGTCAGGCGCCGCAGCACTTCTGGCTTTGCCGGCCATCGCCATGCAATTCAGTAAAGAAATCTCCTGGGGGCTCGAAGATTTCCTCATCGTCGGGATCCTGCTGGCTGCCGTATGCGGCACCGTGGAACTCGCCTCGCGAGTCTCGACGAATGGCCTCTACCAAGCGGGCGTCGCGCTCGCTGCAGCTGGCGGATTTTCATTGGTGTTCATCAATCTCGCCGTAGGCATCATCGGCGACGAGCAAGACCCTCGAAACCTCGTCTTCATGGCGATACCGGTGGTGGGTTTCTTGGGCGCATTGATCGCCCGCTTCAAGGCGGCTGTTTTGGTACGGCTGCTCGTCGGAATGGCCGCCGTTCAATTCTTTGCGATGTTCTTGGCGCCCGCAGACCTGATGAGCCTCATGATTCCCTTCACGGGCATCTTCGTCGGGCTATGGCTCGTCTGCGCCTTGCTGATCCGACGCTCGACTCGAGCCTGACCTCACTCGTCCATGAACAGCGCCGTACCTTCGGTCAACTCGCGCCGGCTATAGACCCGGAACGCGATGAGCGTCTCGGAGTCGGAGATTCCGGATAACGAGTGAATCTCCCCGCTCACGATATCGGCGAGATCCTCGTTTCGGGCGGCACGAACGATGGCGACAAGATCGAAACGCCCTGCCACCGAAAACACTTCGCTGACGCCTTTGACCTCGGCGATTTCTTTGGCAAGCGCCGTACTCCGAGACGGCTGCGCCTTGATCATGACCATTGCAGTGACGGACATCGGTAATCTCCCAGAAGTCAGGTTACGGCCATACGGGCGATGGATGCTCCGCCCGTTTCGCGCCAGCGGCGAACTTCGTCGCGCAAGATCTCGACGGCCTCCCAGATATCGACATGACGCAAATAGAGCGGTGCGAACCCGAATCGCAACAGGTTCGGTGCACGGAAATCCCCGATCACGCCGCGCGAAATCAATCGTTGCATCAGGGTGTATCCGTCTTCATGAGCAAACGATAGGTGGCTGCCACGTTGCATCGCATTGCGCGGTGAGGCAAGAGCGAGCTCGGTGCCGAGCCCTGCCGCCTCGACGAGCTGGATGAAGAGCTCGGACAGCGCAACTGACTTGTCTCGCAGCGCCTTCATCTCGAGTCCCTCGAAGACGCTCAACGCCCCGTCGAGCGCAGCAAAGGCGAGTACGGGTGGCGTGCCACAGCGATGACGAGTCATGCCCGACGCCGGCGAATAGTCGTCTTGAAAGTCGAAGGGTCGTGCATGTCCGAGCCATCCCGACAGGACGGGCTCGAGCGTCTCTTGAAGATCATGCCGCACATACATGAAGGCCGGGGCGCCTGGTCCGCCGTTGAGATACTTGTAGCAACAGCCGACGGCGAAGTCGGCCCGGGCCGCAGCAAGGTCGAGCGGAACGGCACCGACAGAGTGTGACAAATCCCAAAGAATCTTCGCTCCGGCCTGATGAACGAGCCGGGTGATCGAAGGCAGGTCGAACATCTCGGCGGACTGATAGTGGACATGAGTCAGAACGACCAAGAAGGTGTTCTCATCGACTGAGCGGCCGATGTCGTCTCGAGCCACCTGAACGAGTTCGATATCGGGGACGAGACCCGCCAAGCCCTGGAGAATGTACGGGTCGGTCGGAAAGTTGCCGCGTTCGGTGATGATCTTCCGTCGAGCGCCTCGCGAGCGGGCGGCTGCCGATGCGATCTTGAAGAGATTTACCGAGGTCGAGTCCGCGACCAGCACGTCATCGGCAAGCGCACCGATCAGCGGCGCGATACGGCGCCCGAGTGTCGCGGGCAGATCGATCCAACCGTGGAGATTCCAGCTTTTGATGAGATCGCCACCCCACTGCCTAGTCATCACCTCTTGAACCCGATGGGCAGCGGCGTACGTCAAAGCACCCAGAGAATTTCCGTCGAGATAAATGGTGTCGGAAGGAAGTTGGAATGCCGCACGCATGGACGACAACGGATCGTCCACATCGAGTCGTTCACAATCTTGTCGCGAGATCGCGCCCATCAGTCGAGTTCTCTCAGCACGGCACGGACTGGCGTCGCCTCGACGCCGTGGATGGGTAACGGCAGCGCGATCAGCTCGTAACGACCTTCATCGAGACCCTCGAGCACCAAACCCTCGAGAATCGCCATACCCGCCCGATGCGCCGCGTGGTGCGAGCGCAGCGCTTTGCAGGTCTCCGGGTCGATCGATGGCGCGTCGGTGCCGATCAAACGACATCCACGTGCGGCTAGCGCATCGATGAGGTCGGGGTCGATCGCAGTGAACCCCGAGGGCCATCGGTTCCAATCGGGCGCGCGCAAGGTTCGCAAGAGCACTCGCTCAACCCTTGCAGGCAGCCGATCGATCACGTCGGCGAGCGTCACGCGATCGTTTGCTGTACTGACATCCCGAAGCTCGCACTCGCCGACGAACGCCGAGAGATCGAGTTCGTCGAGCGATATCGCGTCGTCACGAACATGACGAGAGCACTCGGCGTGGGTGCCCGATTGCGTGGAGAAAGAAATCTTGTGCAAGGTGACGCTTGAACCTTGCGAGACCGCCGCAGTGATCGTGCAGTCGAATGATGAATCGCCGGGCCATACCGGTAGTTCAGCGCGCAAGCGCTGAGAGATGTCATGCAACCGACGTTGACTCACGCCCTGCTCCCGTAAAGACCCTGGCAACAAATTGGCCATGGACTAATCCGCGATTATGCCGGGAACACCGGAAGCCGCTAATACCCTGATATAGTCCGGCCAGATTCGAGGGGGGGATGGGCATGCTCGTCACGCCTGGCAACGGCATCATGTTTCTGGCGAGTTTCGCTTTTCTGGCGATCGGACTCGTCGGCTGGTTCTCGTTCAAGCGACCCGATCTTTCGGCCAAACTCTGGCTGCTCGGTTTCGTGATCTCCGGAATCGCGCCGATTTTGGGCGCATTCGGCGGGGAGACCGTCGGCCCATGGCCGTTCGTCAGTAGCAGTCTTGCTCTCGCGGCCTCGTTCGTTCTCTTCGGGCTCGCCTTGAAGACGTTATATAGCCCCGGGTTGCCCTTGCGCGAGTACGTCGTCACGGCGGGCAGTAGTTTCATCGTTTACATGGTGTGCTTGGGCTATTCGGTGAACAGCGGGTCGGAGAGTGCCCAAATCATGCTGTTTGCGCTTGGCAACGGACTCGCCGCCGCATGGGCCACTCATCAAGCGGTGCAGCTCAATCAGCGTAGCCGGTCGCCCTTCGTCGTTCACTTGATCATCATCTTCGGCATCCAGTCAGCCTTTGTTTTCTTGCGCATTCCTCAGGCGATGGTTTCCGATCCTTCCCGCCTCTGGGAACACGACACGTTCAACGAAGTCATCCTCGCTGTGCTAAGCATCTGCGGCATCATCAAGGCCGTATCCTACTTCGGCCTTCGTTTCGAAGAGATCCGTGAGCGCCTCGAATCCGAGACGCGGGTGATACGCGAACAAGCTCAAAAGCTGGCTCAAAAAAATGCGGAGATTGCTTCGGCGATGCACGCCGTCCCGATCGCTTGTGTCGTGACGAATCCGTCGCTCGAGGTGCTTTACATCAATGCGCAGGCGAAGCGTCTTCTCGGTTCGATAGGCGCCAACGAAACACATCAGAAACTTTCGGACTGGATGCTCGGCCTTCAAGGCGTCAGCCAGCTGTCCTTTGCCGCCGCACGCCATATGTTGCTGATGTCGGGCAGTCCGACGACAGCCATTGCCACCGAGATTTCCGCCAACGGGCTCGAGTCCGACTCCTCTTCCTCGCAGTGGGTGTTCCTGATCAAGCCCGTCGACTTCTCGGACGCTGTCATCGAGTCCGTGTGGTCTGGCATCCCGCGGGCGGATAATCGCACGTGGTTGATCTGCGATCGTTCCGGCCGCGTATCGAGCGCTCAAACGGCATGGGGTGAGCTACTCGGCGCGTACGCCGTATTCGACATGCCCGAGCTACGCTTCGGCGGCGTTTCCGAGCCACGCGATGCGCGAGAAATGAACCTTTGGGAGTCTCTCAAGCAGTTCAGCGACGACGCGGACAAGATCGAGCGTAGTCGGCGTGAGCTTCAAGCGGGCAAGGCCTCGGCGTTGCTGCTCCGCGATGCCACAGGCACTCAACTTTCTTGCGGCTTCGTGCCGGTCCGGCGAAACGCAGGCGAGGACGACCTCTGGATCGTCGAGATCACCTGCAAGCAGCTGCGCTCCACGACCGTGAGCAAAGTGTCACCGGCCAAGGACGCGAAAGCTGTCAAAAGCGTTGCCGCCGATGCCCCGGCGCCAAAAATCGACATACCAGAATTTCTTCGGCGGACCTAGTCCCGAATTAGCGCAGACTTCCGCTAGATCGTTTCATCAGCTCTCGATAGACCGAAAGGTTAAAGTCTGCGCCCGTCTCTCCGGTGTGTCGCAAAGGATCTCGAGTTTCGGCCGGAATACCCAGTGCCTGAGCAATCTCGCTTCCGGATAACTCCCTTAGGCCCTGCGCCCAAGCCATCGAGGGTAAATCGAGTACCTGATAAAAATACCAGTCGCGAAATGATCTCCCCTCCCGGGATAGCCATCTCGATACGAACGCCTGATCAAAACCCACGTTGAACGCCGTGAAAATCATGGTGCGATCGGCAGCCGTTTGGTGATGAAACTCTTCGAAGGCCCGGATCGCTTCGGATGAACTGACGGCTCCCAGTGCGCGCCACCGCTTCTCGCTGTACCCGTTGACCGCTTTGGCGCCCGCCTGCGCACGCTCAGGATGAGCTGGTTTGATTCGTATGAAGAATCTCCCGAGCTCACGACCATCTACGTCGACATAGACTGCGCCGATGTCGATCATCTCGTGTACATCGGCATCGAGACCTGTGGTCTCGACGTCGATCAGGGCGAGAGCGAAGCTTTGCGTGGTAGCCAGTTTCGCCGGAACCGTCTCGGCATGCGACGGCAGCATCGAGAACCCGAAGAGGAAGAGCAAGGCCGAGGCATAACGTAACTGCATCTGGCCGATTTTAGGTCAGCTAACCCGCAGTGTGTCGAGAGATATGCGTTGCTCAAGGCGCGGTACGCCGGATACATCAATCGCTTGCACCAGAGTCGAAGTTCTTGGACTTAACCAGTCCACAGTAATCAAACCAAAGTTTTTCTCCCTCAAGACGCTACCTACCCGTCGGGAATTTGGAGGCGTTACCGGCCAGACCTCCGTAAGCCCACTCGAGGTAAAGTCCCATAGTGGGTAAGGGGTATTGAGATCGAGTCGGGATATCTCAGCATAATGGGTATCGCCGCTGATGCAGATCAATCCGTCAGCTCGATGTTTTCGGATTGCCTGCAGCAGACGCTGGTGGTCACCCGTATAGTTGATCCACGCCTCCCACCCGGGGAAGTCTGCGACAACCTGCAGGCTTGACGCCAAGATTCGCAAATCGGCTGGCTCTGCCAGTTGTTCCTCGAGCCACTGCCACTGCGTCTCCCCGAGCATCGTTGCCGACATATCTGGATTTCTCTCGTAAGGCCCGGGTACCTCGCGTCCATCACGCTCAACCTGTTTAGCCCAGTCATCGTAGCGCGTCCCAGCCAACTCGAGAGATCGAATCGGTGTTCGATTGAAGCGAAGATCGGGAAGGATGACCTGCAGACGACGTCCCTCCGATGCAAAAGTGATGGCATCAAAGATACCCTCGCGAGTTCGCCGAACCGAGCTCGGCGGCTCCCCCCCAAAAATCACAGAAGATCCCTCGAGACTCCTCTTTCATGGGGTAGTCCCGACCCGCATCGTTTTCACCGTAGTCGTGATCATCCCAAGTCGCCAGAATCGGCACCTGAGCACACAGCCTCTGGAACTCCGGTTTGTCCTGCAACTTGGCGTACTTCGCCCGAAGCACTGAGGGATCGCGCGTGTCTCCATAGACATTATCGCCAAGAAAAATGAACACGTCGGGACGAGCCTCGAGGACGGCGTCCCAAATAGGTTGCCTCTTCTCTTCATGCGCGCACGATCCGAAGGCAATGCGGGTAGGTAGAGATCGGCCATCGGGTCGGCGCGGTCTCCCTACCGGCGCCGACCCACCCTCGATACTTGCCTCGAGCGTTGGAAGGGCGAGCCCTGCAAGAAGCAGTTCTCGCCTACCAATCATGTTCAGAACCGCGCCTTGACCGACACGAAGTACTGCGCCGGCGCCCCCACCAGCAAGGTCTGGGTCGTCCCGGAAGGATCTGAGTTGACGAAGCCGTTAGAGCCGACGGTAGAGATATACAGCTCATCCGTCGCGTTCGTCACTGAGGCCTGGATCGTCAAGTCTTTCAGGAAATCGAGTGTCATCACTCGATACCCGACACTCGCGTTGATCAAGGTGTAGGAGTCGACACTCCCTTGATTCAGAAAGGTGTAGTAACGCTCGCCGACATAGTTGAAATCCGTTTTCGCGAAAAAGTTCCCGTCATCGTAAGCAACCTCACCACGAATCATGATTTCAGGCGCATCAGGAACTGTCTTGCCCGACACCGTAACTCGATTGCCGTTCGTAAAGTAATCATCATCGAAAGTGGAGTCATTCCATGCAGCCGAAGCGAACAAAGAGAGATTCTCGACGGGTCTCCAATTGAGAGCCGCTTCCAACCCAACAGTGGTCACGCCACCAACGTTCGCAAGTACAGAAGGATTTCCGACGATGCCAGGCCCCTGCTGAATGGCGAGCAATCGATCATCGAAGCCCACACGATACGCGGTCAAAGAGCCTTCGAATTCCGTCGAACGAAAACGATAGCCAAATTCCAAAGAGTTCGAGGTTTCGGGTTGGAGCACATCCTTGATGGCCACGAATCCTGCAGCGGTCGTACTGAATGGCCCTGCGGTATTGGCACTGACAAAGGCTCGTGCATTACGAGCGAACTGACCGAAGATTTCCTGATTATCTGATACATCGTACGTCACGCCGACCTGAGGCAGGAAACTCTCGGAGGCATCGATCGTTCCGGTTTTATTCGGACCGGTAATCGTGCTAGCCGAGTTTTCGACCTTCATGCTCTTGAAGCCGAAGTTCACCTTCAGCGCGTCGTTGACCGAGTAGGTATCGGCGATATGGAACTGGGTCGTGCGAGTCGAGAAGGTGTACTCCCACTGGGTTAACAGCGGGTCACGAAGGAAATCCGTGAAATCTTGAGTAGGCCCGAGCGGATTATTTTCCGGATAGAAACGTCGAGCTTGGCCGAAATCGTTCTGTTCGAGCCATACACCGGCTTCAACGGTATGCGCGCCGGCACTCCACTGAAGTCCGAGGATCGATCCTTTCCGATCTATATCGTACTCCGTCGTCCTGACGGACAAGGGCGCGCCACCGGGGGTTGGGACGTAAGGCGTTCCCCAAAGTCCCATTCCCTCGTTCGTATGGAGGTAGGTCTTAACATTGAATTGAAGCGCATCACTATACGAAAACTGATACCCAACGTAGGCGATTTGATCCTCTCGGATACCCGCCGCATCCCAATAGGCATCATCACAGACGACCGCGTTCGAATACCCCGAAGCAGCGCACGACGTTGCTGCGCGAATCGCCGCTTCCCAGTTTGGCGCGAAATTATCCCAGTTCGCGCCGCGACGACGAACGATGTCATACGACATGTCCTGATAGTCGCGCTCGGCGCGCTTGGATTGGTTGAAGTATGCCGTGACCGCACCCGAATCGCCGATCGGCTGCACCAGCTTTACGGTGTAGAGTTTTTGTTCCTGTTGACCAAAGCCCTTCCACTTGTCCGTCGTGCTATCGACAATACCCAACATCAAGCGTGTACCCGCCGAGCCGATCGATCCTGTGTCCAGAACGCCGAAACCCCGCTGCGTTTCATTGCTTCCACCCGTCACTTCGAAGCGTGCACCGAATAATTCCGCAGGGTCTGCCGAAGCAAACTCAATCGTGCCTCCCAGATTACTGGTCGAGGCCGTACCCAATGCACCAGCGCCCTGCGATAGCGCAACGCGCGAGACTAACTCGGAGGGAATCGCGCGACTGATATGCAAGCCGTTATGGTTGCCGTAAGACATATCACCGAGCGGAATACCGTCGAGGGTGAAGCCCATCTGGTTCTGGTTGAAGCCACGCACCACGATACGGGCCGACCACTCATATGCACCGAATGGATCAGCTGACTGGAAGTTGACGCCTGGAAGTTTTTCGATGGCTTTGAGTGGACTCGTACCGGCCGGCAAGTAGGCAATCTGCTCGCTGCCCAACGACTGCTGCTGCCGCGCGACGCCACGCGAGAAGATCACGATTTCGTCGAGCCTCTCTTCGGCCTGCCCCTTCGTACCCGAGTCCTGAGACATGAGAGGAAGAGAGGCCTGAACGGCAAGCGCGACGCTGACTATGATGATTCGGTTTTTCATTATCTTATTCCCTGATTCCTTAAGTGTTCGATGTGATCTGATTGATCACGCCCCAATGACGCCGCCATCAGTACGCTGGATGACGATGGTGGATGAGCGCGGGCGCGCGAGTCCGCCGTCTGGCCAATGAGATGAGTACTTGGTTGGATCACCGATATTTGCGGCGGCAGTGTCCTCTCCCGGATGCTGAATATTGACGAAGAGCGCCGTTCCATCAGGCGACTCGCATACGCCGGTGATTTCGCACTCGATCGGACCGACGAGGAAGCGTCGTAGATTTGCAGTGCCCGGCTGTGCGCCAACAAAGGTGGACTGTGTTCGGGTCGCCCCATTGGCATCGGTATTGGTGATCGTACGGGCACCGCCATCGCCCACCGTTCCCGGGATCGCAGCCAGCATCATGCAGTTCGTTACGTCGGTATATGCGCCGTCGTCCGTCTGTATCCAACAAATACCGGTGCGCGAGAACCACAGTCCGTCGGGGCTCGAAAAATCGTTGTCGGCCGTCAAACCAGAAAGATTCACGTTCTGGGCGTTAGCGGTGGCTCTCGCTCCAAAGAGGTAGATATCCCAGCGGAAGGTCAGCGCCGCTGGGGTGCTCTCAAGCCAGCGAATGATGTGCCCGTTCGGATTGCCTCGTTGCGCCGTTCCGGTGGTACGTGCATCGTTGTAATGACGCGGATTAGCCGCGTTGGTGCTGCTGAGTGTTCGAAGCGTCGCGTTGTTGTTGGTCAAGGTCATGTAGACCGCGCCGGAATAAGGATCGATCGCTCCCCACTCAGGACGATCCATCTTCGTAGCTCCGACCGCATCTGCAGCCAGACGCGCATTGACTAAGACGTCTGCTTGGTCCGCGAACGAATACGCGCTGTAACCAGAATTCACTGCACCTGAGTTGAACGCGAGCTCAATCCATCGTCCGCTACCGTCTTCAGAAAAGACCGCTGCGTACAGTTTTCCGTTATCAAGATACTTATCACCGGCGGCGAGTCCGCGGGTCGCGTCTGCCGGATCCCACAGCGCGGTCGAGACATACTTGTAGATGTACTCGTTCCTCGAGTCGCAACCCATGTAATAAACAATGGGCTTGCCCGACTCGGGTTTGGCGATCCAGGCTCCCTCATGGGCGAAGCGACCCATCGCCGTACGCTTTTTAGGAACAGACGTCGGGTTGAACGGATCGATTTCGACATTCCACCCGTAGGTGTTCGGGCCGTTCCGATAGTCGTCCGAGCCATCGGTTGACGTTCCACGTACCTCGGCGTTCCACCGACCGTAGAGATCATCGGTCGTATCCGGGGTGACGGTCGCCCACAATTCCCGCCCGGCACCTGCGATGCCATATCGGGCGAAAGAGGCTAATTCTTTGGCCGAACGCCGGGCGTTATCGGTTGCCGTCGTGCGACGGAAATAGCCCGCCCAGTTCTCTTCGCACGCGAGATAGGTTCCCCACGGGGTGATGCCATGGGCACAGTTATTCACCGTGCCGCGAACCTTGGTTCCGTCCTTCGAGTACTTGGTGATCATGTATCGAGATCCCCGAGCGGGGCCGGCGATCTCGATCTCGGTCAGAGTATGGACGCGGCGGTTGAACGAAGAGTCCTGCTTATATGTCCAATTACTGCCTTCCTTGACAACCTCCGTGACCGACACGCCGTGAACGTAAAACTCCTTGAGTACCTCTTCGGCAACCGTACGCGCTCCATTGATAATGGTCGGTCCATTCCGGTGCAAGAAGATTGGCGTGATCGCCTCGTGATTTTGAACCAGCAAACCGCGACCCGTGGAATTGGGGGCGTACTTACCGTCGGATCCGAGGCCGAAGTAATCGATCGCGTCACCGTGATCACCGATGCGCGCGTCGTAAGTCGCGCCCGGATCTGAGCCGTCGTTACGATAGAAGGAGGTGCCCGACTTGATGGGATCGCCCAAACGAAGCAATACGGTGGCGTAGTAGCCATTAGGAAGCACCAACGCATCACTGACCGATTTCGCCACCGCATTAAACCCGAGCGCTGTCACTCGGCTCGCGGTCGCGGAGGTCGCCCCACCCGTTCCGACGGTCGGCGCTAACGACAACGGATTTGCGTCGCTGCTGCATCCCGATAACGCCCCGAATAATGAAACCGCGGCAAGACCCGCGCCGCCCTTCAGGATCATTCGGCGGGCGATGATGGAATTCATATGCGGATTGGAAGAGATGTTCGTGACAACGTCATCGTGCTCGGCCATGGCGACTCTCCTGGTTTGGCGTGGAAGTTCGTGCCTCCAGAGTCCACGATCACGATGTACAAAAATTGAAGATTTCCTTTCAGGCCGATTACGCGTTCCAACCCAACGTTCATCCAATCTTCTTCAGATAACTGCAGCGCTACTGTCATCCTATTGAAATGACTCTCCAAGACTTTTGAGGCATGCGATTACTGCTTGTCACAGATGCATGGGCGCCTCAAATAAATGGCGTCGTCAGTACGCTACGACGGACATGTCAGGAACTTTCTTCCATTGGCGTGACAATCGAGCGTATCTCTCCCGAGCAATTCATCACTCTGCCTTGCCCCTCTTACCCAGAGGTTCGGCTCGCTCCCTTTGCTTACGGCAGCATCGAGAACACACTTCGGAACTTCGCGCCAGACGCAGTGCATATCGCCACTGAGGGTCCGCTCGGAGTCGCTGCACGGGCTGCTTGCATCAATGCACGCATGCGATTCACAACCTCCTACCACACAAGATTTCCCGAGTATGTAAGCGCTCGATGGCCGATTCCGCTTTCGGTCTCCTACGGATACATGCGTTGGTTTCACGGTGCCGCGGCCTACACGATGGTGGCCACACCTTCACTCGAGCGAGAGTTATCCGCTCGCGGATTCCGACGTCTGCGACGTTGGTCACGTGGTGTCGATACACACTTCTTTCGTCCTCGCAAAACACCTAAGGCAGATAATGCAGAACCTGTTTTTGTTTATCTTGGACGTGTTTCGGTCGAGAAGAATGTCGAAGCATTTCTTTCTCTATCGCTACCTGGACAAAAGGTGGTGATCGGAGACGGTCCCGCCAAGACTTCTCTTGAAGAGCGGTTTCCTGAAGTCATTTTTACAGGAAGCCTTCGGGGCGAAAGACTGGTCAACAGACTAAGTGCAGCGGATGTCTTGGTGTTCCCGAGCAGAACCGACACCTTCGGACTAGTGATGCTCGAGGCGCTGGCTTGTGGATTGCCAGTTGCCGCTTACCCCGTGACAGGACCGATCGATGTTATCGAACACGGCAAGACGGGATGGCTATCGGAAGATCTCGGCGATGCGGCCATACGCGCGCTGAGCTTGAATCGCTCGATCTGCCGACACACGGCAGAGCAAAACTCTTGGCAAATAGCCGTTGGCCAATTTCTCGATAATCTCGTCCCAAGCCGAAAGATCGTTCGCACCCGCGTTCGACGGTTCGCACGTTCACACCGCACGAGGATTACCCATGCTAATCCGGCGCGTTGATCCCGTCCTCCCTCGTCAACCTGCAATTCCACCGCCCGTCCCGATGCCGGCGTGGTTGTGGAGCGGGCTCAAGCGAGTAACCGGCGTCGACCGCCTGGAGGCGCTCTATCGGCAACTTCCGTCTGACCTCGAGGGAGTCGAGTTCGCTCGTCAAGCACTCAAAAAGCTCGGCGTCGAATGGTCTGCCGCGTCGCATGAGATAGAGGAAATTCCGTCGACGGGTGGCGTTGTTATCGCGGCTAATCATCCGTACGGAGGTATCGATGGTCTTGCGGCGATTGTTGGAATCGCCGGCCGGCGACCAGATCTCAAAGTCGTGGCAACACGGGCGCTCTCAGGCATTCCCGCGCTCAAGGAAATGATCATTCCTGTCGATAACTTCGGAGTTAAAGAGGCTCGCGGCGGCAATATCACCGCGGTTCGCCAAGCCTTACGCCATGTGAAATCCGGTGGCGCATTACTGATGTTCCCCGCGGGTGAGGTAGCACACCTCGAGTTACGCTCTCGCCAAGTGGTGGATCCGACCTGGAAAAAAGCCGCTGTCGGCTTGTTGGTGACCTCCGAAGCGCCAGTAATCCCACTTTATGTGCACGGCAGCAACAGCATCGGCTTTCATCTCGCAGGATTACTTCATCCTTCACTGAGAACGCTGTTACTCCCTCGAGAAGTAACCAACAAGCGCGGCTCGACTCTAGACTTACGATTTGGAAGTCCGATTTCCAATGAGCGTCTACGAGCCTGCGGACGACCCAAGCGCGTCGAACAGTTACTCAAGGTAAAGCTATACAGCCTCGCAGCACCCCGTGCTCGTAGTCTCCCGACCATCGCTGCGGGAGCCGAGAAACATCATGCTCCCGTCGATGTCGCACCACCAAGGAATCCAAAGTTGATCTTGGACGAGGTTGACGCTCTCGATAGTCGCGCGCACCTCCTGACTGTCGGCTCGATCGATGTTCTGATCGCGAAGGGGTCTGCCATCCCTAACCTACTGCACGAGATCGGTCGCTTACGAGAAATAACATTCAGAGCAGTTGGTGAAGGAACAGGATCCTCCCTTGATATCGACCGCTTCGATCGCCTCTACGAGCATCTGATCGCTTGGGATCGCAAGAGACATTGCGTAATCGGAGCCTATCGACTGGCGCGAATTGATGAGGTTAGAGGACGTTATGGTCGCGCCTCGCTCTATCTCAATACGCTATTCGAGTTTCGCGATCCCCTGCTGACTCTACTCGGCCCCACTCTCGAGCTTGGCCGCTCGTTCGTTCGCCCAGAGTATCAGCGCAGTTTTATTCCGCTACTCGCGCTCTGGCGCGGCATCGCAGAGTATGTATCTCGGAATCCGCGCTACTCAAAACTCATTGGCCCCGTCAGCGTTAGCGCGGACTTCGACGAGGCGTCCCGAGACTTGATGGTGCGATATCTTCGATGGCATCACTTCGATCCAGTCCTCGGGGCGTTAGTTCGCCCCCGAACGCCTTACCGTCCCTTCCGATCCTTGGTGGTCATGCGACACTCGTTGCTGCAGATGCGGGAGATTGATGAACTCTCACCCCTGCTATCCATGTCAGCCGAGACACCTGAATCCCGACCTGCCAGCGTGCCGGTACTGCTTAGGCAGTACCTAAAACTCGGCGGCCGAGTATTGAGTTTTAATGTGGATGAGTCTTTCGGTCACTGTATCGACTGTCTGACACTAGTCGATCTTTGTCATACCTCAGACGAGGTCCTCTCCAAGTACATGGACGAGTCGGGTCTGAGACGGTTCCGCGACTACCACGCCAAGTTGAGTTTAACAAAAACAGCACGCCGTCTTAATCGAACTTAAACAGCCGACCTCGAACCTAGTCTTAGCTGATCGCGTGGCCTTGTCCTCCCTGTTCGCGGTCGGTCCCCTGAACCCCGGGTTAACCCCCGGGGTTTTTTACTTGGACGAGTGCCAGTTCAAAGCACCGGATTAGGCAGCGCGTGAAACGCGTGCCGTAGGCTCTCGCCCCAGCTGCTGCGGATCATCCTGAAATATTCGTCATCGGCAGCAATGCTGCGATGCATGAGCACTCGCAGGGCATCACGCCTCAGACAGAGCAGGTCGAGCGGTGGCCCCACTGACAGATTCGAGCGGATGGTCGAGTCCATCGAGATGAGTGCGCACTTGGTCGCTTCGGCGATGCTTGATGACCGAGTGATCACGCGGTCGATGATCGGCTTGCCGTACTTGGCCTCACCGATCTGGAAATAAGGCGTATCGATGGTGGCTTCGATGAAATTGCCCGCAGCGTAAATGTTGAAGAGACGCGGAGCCTCTCCTTTTATCTGCCCACCCAGGATGAACGACGGATTGAAATCGATGCCGTGTTCCTTGAGTGCTTCGGCATCACGTTTGTGCACGGCTCGCAACGCAGCGCCGATCAGCTCGGCCGCATCGAACATCGTCTCAACGCTGTAGAGGTTTCGGCGATCAGGGTGTATCGCATCCTCGTGCAACTCGTGCACCACGGCCTGAGACACAGCGAGATTGCCCGCCGTCATGAGGACGAGCACTCGATCGCCAGGGCGCTCGAAGACGTGCATCTTCCGAAAGGTGTTGATCTGGTCGACACCCGCGTTGGTTCGGGAGTCGGAGAGGAATACCATGCCGGTATCCAGCAAGGTCGCTACGCAATAAGTCATGGCCTATTCTACTGCTGGGCGGCGTGTTGCTGCAGCAGTCGCGGGCGTGGTGCGCCTTGCCGGCGAATCTCGCCATCTCCCGAGACTTCCACTTTTGCACTCATCGTCTCGGCCCCTCCGCCGCGGCGTACGCCGCGCACCGGACAGGCATCGAGATAATCACGGCCTACGGCGAGTCGGCAATGCTGCAAGCCCCCTGGCACGCCATTGGTGACATCGATCGAGAACCAACGCTCGTGGCGCGCGAGCCAGACGTCGACCCACGCGTGGCTCGCGATGTGATCGTCGCGGGCGGTGAGCAGATACCCACTGACATAACGTGCGGGGATACCGAGCGATCGGCAGCAGGCGATCATCACATGTGCGTGATCCTGACAAACGCCCCGCTGCAAATGGAACGCATGGGCCGCTGTATCGGAGACCTCGGTGACGCCCGGAACGTAATCCATGACGCCACGGACCGCCAGCGCGAGCGTCATTGCCTCGTCACGACCGGGATTTCCGACGCCGTGCGTGGCTACAAAGTCTGCGAGCGCCTCATCGGTGCGCGTGAGCGGTGTATCCGGAAGATAAATGAGCGGCGACAGTCGCCCGCGATTGGATGGCGCGGACTCCGGCACTTCTTCGGTTTCGACCGTTCCCGATACCGTGATGTGGATCTCTTCGTGCGGTTCGTCGAGGGTCAGCAAGTGCATGACGTTGCCGTGCGCATCGACTTGCTGGGACTGACGACCCGGTGCAACCAGCGTCCAGGCGAGCACCCGCTGACCCGTTTCGGTACGCGGCGTCAGACGCAAGCTCTGGACACTGTGCTTGACCGGTCGGTCGTAGCGATACAGGGTGTCGTGACGGATTTGCAATAGCATGATCAGCTCGCGGCGTCGGAGACGAGAAAATCATTGGCGATACGCGAACCGAGATCGCCGTTACGCTGCAAAAAGCCGTTTAGGTAGTTTCGCAACCCGCCGGCGAGCATGTCGTCGATACGACCGTACTGCAGACTGGCGTCGATCTCGCCCGCGCGCCGAAGCGTCTCGGCAGATCGCTCGTTCGCCACTTTGATTAGCACCTGGTGTACCCGACTCATGCAATGCCGTAGTGCGCGCGGCATGCTTTCACGCAGGATAAGCAATTCGGCCACTCTTCTCGGCGTGATCAAGTCGCGATAGACCTTTCGATAGATCTCGAACGCCGAGACGGAACGCAGCAGAGCGCTCCATTCGTAGTAGTCGCCGGCGTCGTTGCTGTTGGCCGCATCCTCGGCAAGCATCTCGAAGCGAGCGTCCAGAATACGCGCCGTGTTGTCCGCCCGCTCGAGATAAGTACCGAGCCAGGTGAAGTCGAGCGCATCGTCGTGCAGCATCGTGCCCTGAATCACACCGCGCGCCAAATGCGAACGGAACTTCACCCATTCAAAGAAATTGGCGAGCGCCTGCTCGGATACCGTATCGCGACGAAATCCGCGAATCTCGAGCCAGGTGGCATTCAAGGTTTCCCAGGTTTCGGAGGTCAACGTTCCCCGAACGGCGTGCGCGTTCTCGCGGGCGAGATTCAGGCACTGCTCGATACTTCCCGGGTTGCTGCGTTCGAACGAGATCCAGTCGATGGCCGCCGCCTGACTCACCGAGCCGTGGACTGCGGTGAACGGCTCGAGTTGACCGACTGTTGCGAGTGTCGAGGTCCAGCGACGACGCACGACGTCTTCTTCTTGCCGAAGCAACGTCATGCGGCAATTGACGTCGAGCATGCGCGCGAGATTCTCGGCTCGCTCGGTGTAACGAGCCATCCAATAGAGATGGTCCGCGGTACGACTCAGCATGCGAGCACCCAAGTATCTTTGGTGCCGCCACCCTGCGAAGAATTGACGACCAGTGATCCCTCACGGAGTGCAACGCGGGTCAGTCCACCGGGCACCATCACCACATCGCGACCGGACAAGACAAACGGACGCAAATCGACATGACGGGGTGCAAGCCCGCTGTCGACGAAGGTGGGACACGCCGAGAGCGCGAGCGTGGGCTGAGCGATATATCGACTCGGATCGGCGACGATGCGCTCCCGGAAGGCCTCGATTTCTCCGCGCGAGGCGCGCGGTCCGATCAGCATGCCGTAACCGCCGGCGCCATGAACCTCTTTGACGACCAGTTCATCGAGGTGGTCAATCACATAGGCGAGATCGTCAGGTCTGCGCAGTACCCATGTGGGCACATTGGAGAGCAGCGGCTCTTCGCCCAAATAGAACTTGATCATCTCCGGAACGTAAGGATAGGTCGACTTGTCGTCGGCGATCCCGGTGCCCACTGCGTTGGAGATCGTCACTCGACCGGCGCGATAGGCTGTCAACAAACCCGGCACGCCGAGCATGGAATCGGGTCGAAATGCGAGCGGGTCAATAAAGTCGTCGTCGATGCGCCGATAGATGACATCGACGCGACGCGGCCCTTGCGTCGTGCGCATGTAGACGATTTCGTCATCGACGAACAAGTCTTGTCCCTCGACAAGTTCGATGCCCATTTGTTGCGCGAGGAAGGCGTGTTCGAAGTAGGCACTGTTGTGCGCGCCTGGAGTCAACAAAACCACCGTGGGATCACGCACGGCTGCAGGCGCCACACTGCGCAGGGTTTCAAGAAGCAGGTCCGGGTAGTGCTCCACCGGCGCGACGCTGTAGCGCGCAAATAGCTCGGGGAACAACCGCATCATCGCCTTGCGATCCTCGAGCATGTACGAAACGCCCGAGGGGACGCGCAAGTTGTCTTCGAGGACGTAGTACTCCCCGGCACCCGCCCTGACGAGATCGATGCCGGCGATGTGGGCATACACGTCCATCGGTACGTCGATGCCTTGCATCTCCGGGCGATACTGCACATTGCAGAGCACCTGCTCTGCCGGAAGACGGCCGGCTCGCAGGATCTCCTGATCGTGGTAGATGTCGTGCAGGAAGGCGTTCAACGCCGTAACGCGCTGGCGGAGCCCGCGTTGCAGGAACTCCCACTCGGCCGAGGGAATGATCCGCGGCACGATATCGAAGGGAATCAGCCGCTCCGTGCCCGTTTCATCGCCGTACACGGCAAAGGTGATTCCCGCACGGCGAAAGAGCGTGTCGGCTTCCGTGAGTTTTTCGCGAATGCGCTCAGGGGGCGTTGCGGCGAGCCAATCGGAGTAAGGGGCGTAATGCTCTCGGACAGCAATGCCGTCCGAATACATTTCATTGAAGATCGCGCCCTGCCCCATCGCCGAATAGTGCATTCAAATCGGCATTTTATCCACTCGAGGATTTCATCGACTCGAAATGGAGACGCGGTGCTGGCAGCACCGTATCTCAACCGCCGAGTAGCGCGAGGACGTTGCGCGGTGCGGCGTTGGCCTGCGCAAGAACTGCAAGACCCGACTGCCTCAAGATCTGGGTATACGCCCGGTTCGCCACCTCGATGGCGAAATCGGTATCCTCGATCCGCGACCGGGCCGCCGCCTGATTCTCACTCGCGACCCTTTGTGCACCAATTGACGCTTCGAAGCGATTCATGGCGGCACCGAGCCGGGCCCGAATGTCCCCGATACTCTGCAACGCCGCATCCACAGCAGCGATGGCCACGTTCGCGCCGGGCGCGGTCGAGACATCCACCCGAGCGATCCTGCTCCAGCCTGCCAAAGCAAATGACTCGACGTTCATGCCGGTATTCGTGAATACGAGGTTTCCGAGCGTCATCTCGGGTATCTGATAACTGATGTTCACGCCGCTGGCATACGCGCTCCCATCATTTCGCGGCAAGCCGCCGAGGCCGAACCAACTTGCGATGGTGTCGTTGCCATCGATGTAGATGTTACGTCCGCTCGCAGAGATGAGACGTAAGCCTTTGCCGGGCCCGAGATCGATTGCAGAGACGCCGGTCAGATCGGTGAAATTGTTGATCTGCGAGGCCATCGCTGCACGATCCAGATTTGCGTCACCGGTGCTGACCCCTCCCATCGAGACAATGCCGATATTGAAAAGATAGGGGTCTCCGCTCTGTCCGTTGACCGCTGCGGAGCCCTCTAGCACCAGGGGGTTCGCACTCGCCGCGAGACCGGCGATACCGCTGGCATTGATGGCTGCCGCGACCTGGCTTGCGTCTCGCTGCAGCGCGCCCAAGGAAATGCTCGGGCCGCCGCCTACACTCACCGTCATCGGAACGTTGGTCTCCCAGAAGGGGCCGGTCGTAATCGTCTGCGTGGTGGTAAAGCTCTGCCCGTTTTGGCCAAGATTGGTCGCTCGCGTATCCGAGATATCACCGATGGAGATCGTCTCGCCCACATTCGCGCCGGCCTGAAACGTCGATGACATGAAACTGCCATCGAGCAATCGAGTGCCGTTGAATGCAGTCTGCGAGGCGACCCGCGTGATTTCATCGCGTAGCTGTGAGATCTCCGACTGTAGCGCAGCGCGGTCGCCTGCCCCTTGCGTAAAGTTTGCCGCCTGCACAGCAAGCTCCCGGATTCGCTGCAGATTCTGCGTAATCGAATCGAGCCCGCCCTCGGCCGTTTGCGCCAACGAGATTCCGTCCGAGAGGTTTCGAATGCCCTGGAAATGACCGCGCACCTGCGCCGTCATTCGACTGGCGATCGCTTGGCCCGCGGCGTCGTCTCGAGCGCTGTTGATACGAAGACCGGAAGACAAACGATGCATGGCCGTGTCCAGCTGCCCCGATGTATTCGATAGGGCACGCTGCACGCCGAGTGCGGCCAGATTGGTGTTGATCCCGTTCATCATCGCCTCTGATGTTAAAGAGGCGACGATGACCGGAAACCCCGAAGTCACGATTCCGTGACGGAATTCCGGGGATGTTTAGACGAAAAGCGTGACGCAGTTCCTGAAGCTTCGCCCGCCGACGTCCGTGTCTGCGGGATGAAGCGAAACCCTAGCGATGGACGCCGATCACTCTCCCCACGGCAGCGTGGTGGCGATTGCAAAGACCACCTTCGAGTCGGAAGTGAAGATATCGTCCGGCGCTCCGCGCGCAGACTTGAGATCGCTACCGTCCACCCACTTGAGCGACACCGCGAAATTGCCGATGGATTTGGACACGCCGATCGAGTAATCGAAATACTCTTCCGTCCAATATTCTCCGAAGCTGTACCCACCGTGCACGTTCAGACTGAAATCATTGGGCAGCGGGAGCGCGCTGTTGACCTCGAAGTAGGAGCCGGCGGCACCCGTGTTGCTGACGTCCCACGAATACCAATATTTGAAGTTCATGGCTTTGTAGGTTAGCCCGGCATAGACGTCCATGAAATCGATGTCGCTCTCGCCGGAGTGATAGGTGTACTGGAGCGCGCCGACATCGAAGGAAAGGTCTTCGGTGAAGTTTCCACGAAAGCCGCCATATAGATCGATCTCGGTGTCGGTTCCGTCACCGAAATCGACGTTGCTACCGAAAACACCGAGGTAGAAACCGGAGTCGTTCGCCCAATCGAGGCTGACCTGGAACGCCGGATCACGGGCCGACTGGGTCAATCCACGGTAATCGTAGTCGGACGTCAAGGTGATGGTCGAGGAGACCTCCGCGCGAGCGACCGGCACCATTCCAGCGATCGCCACCAGAGCCAACATGTAAACGGTTTTCATGATTTATTTCCCTGAGGAGTAATGTTTTTTATCGACGAACTTCGAATGTTAGAATTTTCGGATATTAGCATTCCGGTAAACCACGCTGCATCCATGAACCGATACATCACGCAGACCAGCTCGATCCACGGAAAAGGACTGTTTGCTTCCGAGTTCCTTCCCAAAGGGACGATATGGTGGCGCACCAATACCGACGAAGTGATCTTCGTCTCGAAGGCGCAGTACGACGCCTTGCGCAGCCTGGGAGATGGGAACAGTGTGGTTTTGGCGGACATTCAAACCTACGCCTACTATGTTCAGAGCCTTGACAGGCTGGTGTACCTCTGCACGGACGCTCGACACCTGAATCATTCTCACGAACCCAACTGCACGCCTACGGACGATCGGCTCGGGTCGATGACGCTGCGAGATATCGCAGCCGGCGAAGAGTTATTCGAAGACTACTCAAAGTACGACGTCTGTCCTTGGGCTAATCTTTGGGGAGAACTCGGAAAAAATTTGGGGTGCTGGAAACTCTCAACGACCAAGAACTTCGCCTTTACAAGCGATAGCTCAAGGTCAGCCAAGCGCGAACCGAGGAGTTACCCTCCTCCGCGAGCGGCAAACCCCCTCTGAGTCGCCATCCCAATACGCCCTCTGCGGAAAGCATTCCGTGATTGACTCGGGTGCCAATGCCCGCACCGATCAGCGTTCGGGTGTTGACCTCCGGCGGGAATGCCAACGAGTCGACCTTCGCATTGAACTTCGAGCGAGCCCCATCGACGAAGACGAACGGCGAAAACGATCCGACGACGGTACGAAGCTCGAACTGCGCGAGAACACCCTCGTCACCACTGCCTTCGCCGATCGGATACGCGCGAACGGCATAGGGCCCACCAATGCTGAACTTTTCGGAAGAGTCGAGGTTCTGATCGGTTTTCTGCGCGGAGAAGCGCCCGTACAAGGTTATCCCCAAGCGCTCGACCGGTTGCAACCGAGCGACATCCAAGGTCAGCTTGGTAAAGCCTCCGGCAGCCTTTCGTCCACTCGATTTATCGAGCGTCGCCGCCTCACCCGACAAGCGAAGCTCGCCGGGAACAAGCCCGACGCTACCGTAGGTCACACCCCCTGCGCCCTGGTGGTCGAACTGCATCGTGACGCCGAGATTACGACTCGATTTTTCTTCGTCGCTCTCGATCGCTCCAATCACGTCGCGAAGGACCTTTCTCTCCATCGTCAACGACAAAGACAGGTTAGACACGGCAGACCGACGAACAGAGAAACTCATGCCTGCGGACGAAGTGTCCGCTGTGCCCGACGCCTCGAGACTTCGGAAGTCTCCGCCGAGTTCGTACGCCGTCCTCGCATGGCTCAGCGAGACACGAAGACCCGAGACACCCAAAGGAAAACTGTACGCGAGATTTCCGAGCCAAAGATTCTTCGTGCTCGATACCGCACGAATCTGCAGCTGATCGCCGAAACTGAACGGACTGTCGAATCGCGCGTTGAGCCGCAGTCGATGCTCGCCAGTGAAAGCACTGCCGTGGTTGTCGTAGCCCGCATCGATATCGCGGGTCGCAGTCCGCTCGACAGTGACTATCAGGTCTCCCGTGCCCTCTGCTTCGCCCGACCGAAGTAACGGCGAGATCTTCACGCCCGGTTGATCGGAGAGTGTGAGGAGCCTGCGCTCGAGTGGCGCAGACTCGATGGGGTCACCCGCATCGAGTCCTCTGAGAAACGCCAAGCTTCGAGCTGCAAGTCGGGCCTCACCCTCGACGTCGACTTTGCCGTAACGACCCTCGATCACGGCGATCTTCAGCAAACCGTCTTTCACTTCCTGCGGCGGCAAATAAACCTTGGTGAACGGGTATCCCGCTGCCGCGTAGCGATCGGAGATCCGCTGCGGGAGACGTCGCAGGCCCGCAAGATCGAGTGACTGCCCGAGCAGATCGACGACGGCAGCCTGCAAAAGCTCTTCAGAGAGCAGCGTATTGCCCGAAAACTCGACCTTGGCGAGTTGCACCTGCGGACCACCGGGTTCGGTCTCCTCAGGCGCAGCCGCGTCGATTCGGATCCCAGGATTATCCTTGGGTGCAGGCAGAACTGGCGTGGCAGAGTCGCGTTGCACGCTCCCGGCATCCGGCAATTGCTGCGCATGGATCATCGTCGGCAACGACGCCAACAGAGGAAAGAAAGCGTATCGGTAAATCATCGGCTTATTTTCGGCCTCAACCGATTTGTACGCCAGAGCCAAGTCCGATACTGACAGACGGGAAAGTCTGTTCCGGCAGCTCCATCAAGACGCGATCGCCGAGCGAAAGCGACCCTGCGACGACGAGCCCACCGAGATGGACCTGCATGATCCGAGTACCCTGAATCTCGATTCGTACTTCGCTCAGCCTCGCCGTCACGTTGATCGGAAACTCGAAGCTCTTGAGGGTCTTCTCGCCAAGCTTGGCCTCCAGCACCGGGCACTGATCGAAGGAGACCTGATGATCAACCAATGCGACGACGATCTGGCCCGTCGGATAGGCAGTCATGAGTTTGCGATATTCGAGGAGCTCTGATGCGTCTTTCCAGGCCTTGCCGAGCACATCTCGACCCATGGAGAACTGCTCCAGGACCGCGCTCATCTGTTCGGTCAACTGCGTAGCCGCATCGCCAAGCATTTGCCCCGGGAGCGCCGAAAGCTGCTCTTGAATGAACCCTTGAATGCGCTCCTTGACGCCCGCGACGAGGGGGTTCTCCTCCTCACCCTCAGCCGATGCATCCCCCGCATCTGCTTGTTCCGCCGATTCCGCGGAGTCTTCCACCCCGAGCAGGCGCTTCAGATCAAAGAATGTCGCGAGACTCGGGCCCGTGGGCGCCGCGCGCTCTGACGGAGACCCCGCAGCAGCAAGCGTCTTGGGTTTTTGGTCGATCGGCACCAGCGATTGGGTCAGCGGGCTCGACTCGTCGCTCCGCATCGTCGCGCAGGTCGTCGCTTCGGGATCGACGATCGATTCGATTGAGAACTCCGGTTCAGAGTCTCCAGGGTCATCGTCGCCTCTATCCAGCTGGTTCGAATTGTCTGCAGACTGCAAGCCTTCGGCGGCCTTCGAGAGGCTGCTCGAAGCGCCGGCGGTTTTGCCGATCGTCGCGATGGCGGCGAGCGCTTTACCAAGAACGGGGACGGCACCCGTCTGGAAAAGAATCGCGACGACGACCACGACTGCTGCTGCAGCACCAACGGTCGTCGCCACCGGCGGGAAATCAAACCCCGTGTCCGGAGGCGTCGGCGCAGGCTTCGCAGCAGCCGATGCTCCAACAGCCGCTGCGGCCGCAGCAGCCGCGCGCGCGGCCGGATTGGTGTTTCCAGCAGAACCCGAGCTCCCGCCTCCGGAGGACGCTGCATCCGAGCCGCCTGCGGAATCGTCGCCAGATTCGTCCGAGGCCGATTCATCACCAGAGCCCTCTGCGCCTCCAGTCGATCCCCCGGATTCACTGCTACCTTCGGAGGCGGCAGAGTCGTCCGCGGCGCTGGAGCTGTCATCACTCGCTGTGTCGGAGGCTGACGCGCTACTCCCCGACAAATCTACGGCGCCGAAACTGGCGAGCGGCGATGTGCGTCCGACGAGAACCATCGAGCTCGAATTAGCCGCAGTCGCAAGTACAGGGCGCGTAGGCACGATGCTGAACTCCGCATCGACTCCGGTGATCAAATAATTCGGATTGCTAAGACCAGAAGTGAAGATGGTGTACGAGCCGACGGCCTCGCCCGCTCCTCGGAACAGCGCGCCATTCAGGGTATCGCTGCCGACCAAGTTCCCCGTGGTGACCGTCCAGGTCAGCGTGGGGTCGACCTCGCCGTATACCTTCGATTTGGAATCCGCCGTCACAGTGATCGGGCGAGGTGTGATGGTGAGTTGGCCGTTGACCCGCGTGATGGCGTAGTTGGTGTTATCGAGCGCCGAGGCATCGATCGTGTACGTGCCGACGTTGACACCGTCGGCACGCTTGAGCGCGCCCGTGAGCGTGTCGCTACCGACCAAGTTTCCTGTGGTCACCGTCCAGGTCAGTGTCGGGTCCGTCTCGCCATATACTTTTGACTTCGCATCCGCCGTCACCGTGATCGGTCTAGGCGTGATGGTGAGCTGTCCGTTGACTCGGGTGATCGTGTAATTCGTATTGTTGAGGGCTGAGGCGTCGATGGTGTAAGTGCCCACATTGGCGCCGGCGGCACGCGTGAGCGCGCCCGTGAGCGTATCGCTACCGACCAAGTTCCCCGTGGTGACCGTCCAAGTCAGCGCGGGGTCGGCCTCGCCATATACTTTTGACTTCGCATCCGCCGTCACCGTGATCGGACGCGGGGTAATCGTCAGCGCGCCGTTGACGCGCGTGATGGTGTAGTTGGTGTTATCGAGCGCCGAGGCGTCGATCGTGTAAGTACCCACATTGGCGCCGGCAGCACGCGTGAGCGCACCACTCAAAGTATCGCTGCCGACCAAGTTCCCCGTCGTCACCGTCCAGGTCAGTGTCGGGTCGGCCTCGCCATACACCTTCGATTTGGCATCCGCCGTCACCGTGATCGGACGCGGGGTAATCGCCAGCGCCCCGTTGACGCGCGTGATGGTGTAGTTGGTGTTATCGAGCGCCGAGGCGTCGATCGTGTAAGTACCCACATTAGCGCCGGCAGCACGCGTGAGCGCACCACTCAAAGTATCGCTGCCGACCAAGTTCCCCGTCGTCACCGTCCAGGTCAGTGTCGGGTCGGCCTCGCCATACACCTTCGATTTGGCATCCGCCGTCACCGTGATCGGACGCGGGGTAATCGTCAGCGTCCCGTTGACGCGGGTAATGGTGTAGTTCTTGTTGTTGAGCGCCGAGGCGTCGATCACATAGGTGCCGACGTTTGCGCCAGCGACGCGCCTGAGTGTGCCCGTGAGCGTGTCGCGACCGACCAAGTTCCCGGTCGTGACCGTCCAAGTCAGCTTGGGGTCCGCGTCGCCATACACCTTCGATTTGGCATCCGCCGTCACCGTGATCGCTCGAGGCGTGATGGTGAGTTGGCCGTTGACTCGGGTGATCGTGTAATTCGTATTGTTGAGGGCTGAGGCGTCGATCGTGTACG
>JBILMJ010000013.1:0-75303 GCA_044375575.1 Steroidobacteraceae bacterium
ACCTTTCACTGCCCTCCCTCATCTAAGTATTGCCCGCTAACCTTCAGATTCGGGCGAAACCCCGGGGAGAGTTCTTGGACTCGACGCTCGAAACAGCTGACGATTATCAAGATCTGGCTGCGGCGGCTGGGTGGGCCATCGTCTTCGGCGGATCCGGCAAGCCCCTGCCGGCGCATGATGGAAGAGCGCGTTGCCACGATGAAGACGATGCACGGCGTGATCCGTGAGCTCTCTGGCAAGCTTGGCGACGCGCAGAAACGGATGGCAGACGAACTGATCCCGGCCTTCATGATGTGCCGGATGCGTGGCTGAAGCCGAGTAAAGGTTCAGCGTGAGCGGGGCCTGCCGAAATGAGCGCCGACACGGTCGATACGGTCTGTCCAGATCCCGCCGGAGAAGTCCCGCGGGATCGCACGGATCTGGGCCTCAGTATCGATGCCTGCTGTTTCCGACGGCCTCAGCGACGCGTCGACCGGGCCAGTGATGAAGACCTGCGTGTTGACGGCCTGCATGCGTTCGAAAAAGCGGTTTGGCCATCCCCAGAGTGCCGGCGCGATGTTGGACGGAACCACGACAATCGAGTTTCGGCACGTCTCAGGCATGCTGCCAAGCCAGCCGGTTGCGACGTATCCCAGCACACAGTCCTTCAGAGACTGCTTCGACATTGAGGCGAAGCCCGGCATGCGTTCCCGCACGACCATGACCGGCTCGTGGCCGCCATAGACTGACAGAAGCGCACGCTGGCTTTCGGTGAGTTGAAGGAGGCGCTTGGCCAGGCGTTCGCCCTCGTTGAGGTCGCGACTCTTGATGTTGATCAGAAAGCGCCGGTCCGGAAATGCCTGCAGCACCTCGTCGAGTGTTGGCATCAGGCCAACGCCCATGCCGCGGAAGGGAAATGTCCTGCCGCCATCCGCCGTATAGCCGTAACCGACGTCGAGCGTCTTGAGGTAGCTCACTGACTGTTCGCGCGTGACGCCCTTGCCTTCGGTGCGGCACTCCAGCGTCCAGTCATGGAAGACGGCGAACTGACCGTCCGTGGTTGGATGAACGTCAAGTTCGACGATGTCTGCACCCATTGCGAATGCGGCGCGCATCGAGGCGATGGTGTTCTCCAGATAAGGATGGTCGGGATCGTCTATGCGCGTTGCGGTGCAGGTGTCGCGCTTGAGATCCTCGCGATGGTAGGTCTGCGCCATGCCGCGATGGGCGAGCAACACGGGCTCGGCCCTGTAGCTGCTCCAGAACGACGCGTTGGCGATATAGGCGACGAGGATCAAGGCGAGGCCACCGCCGAGAACGCGCAGGATGAAGGAAATCATGAAAGGGCCCCTAAGCTGATTTGCGGATGCTCGCATACAGCGCGGGGGTCGAATAGCCTGTGAGGCTGTCTTCGCTCGAAGACTGGGCCCGCTTGGATTCACACCCGCGGACCAAGGGATTATGAGAAGACTGGACTCAGCAATCCCTGTTGACCTTCAATGAATTACACGCGTCACCAAGCGGTGTGTAAGAGAATGTGTAAGTAACTATCGTGTTTTTGACAGGGGTTTTAGGAAGCAGAGATACGTTCGCAGACGGTGCCTAGCTTCACTTCAACGGTCACTCTGCTCAAGTAAGAGCGATACAGCCGTCAAGCGTTTTGTCAGGCATTGCGATCTGCCGGATGATTAACTCCATCGAGTAACGGTACTGGCTCGAGATCGAACGGATTGATCCCTTCAAGGCAACCGACGTTGTAACCATACTGATCCGGATACGAACGACGTTGATGATGGGTATAGATGCCGCAGTGGGAGCAGAAGTAGTGCTTTGCCACCTTCGTGTTGAACTGGTAGACCTTGAGCGCCTTCTGGCCTTGAATGAAATTGATTCCAGACAGAGCGACCGAAGCGACGATCGCGCCTTTCCGACGGCAGATAGAGCAATCGCAACGACGGGGGTTGACGATGCCATCGGGCAATTCAAGTTCAAGAATGACCGCGCCACAATGGCATGAGAGGCGATGTATTGGATTGATGGCGACGCCACCGACAGACTTGATCATGGGTGCCTCGCGAGGACCTAGAGCGACGAAGCTTAATTTGAGAACGGTGAACGTGTCCACGAGGCACGTTTCAGTACAACCGCACCTCCATAACTTTTCAGAAACTCAATTCTGCGTCGACGCGAACCTTTTCCCGGATTCTCCCTGCGCCCATCCAGGTTCACGAGGACGATAGCCGGTTTTGACCACTCGACCCTTCCCGCACGAGGGTCGGATACGCTGTGAATCTGTCTTCGGTGAAAGACTGGGCCCGCTTGGATTCGAACCAAGGACCAAGGGATTATGAGTCCCCTGCACTAACCGCTGTGCTACGGGCCCGCCGGTGGACGGGAGTTTAGCAATCCCTTCACGCGCCTGTCGGCTGTGGATAGCATTCGGGCTCAGATCGATCAGCGACTCCTTATTCATCCAGAGGTTGTGCTTATGAAGCTGTATTACTCCCCGGGCGCCTGCTCTCTTGCCTCCCACATTGCCCTACGTGAGGCAGGGCTTCCCTTCGAAGCGGTCAAGGTTGAGGGTCGCGGACAGAAAACGGCGGGTGGCGAGGACTACTCGAAAGTCACGGCCAAGGGCTATGTCCCGGCACTGCGCCTCGACGATGGTTCGGTCCTGACCGAGGGCACGGCCATCCTCCCCTATGTTGCAGATCAAAATCCTGGCTCGAGTTTGGCACCAACGGCTGGATCGATGGCTCGTTATCGTCTCCACGAGTCGCTGGGCTACATAAACTCTGAGCTGCACGCCAAGTTCGGACCCTTCTTCATTCCGGGGACGACGGACGAACAAAAAGCGGCTGCGAAGACGAACCTCGGACGTCGATTTGATTTCGCACAGGCTGAGCTCGGTAATAAACCATTTCTTATGGGCGACACCTTCACGGTCGCCGATGCTTACCTGTTCACTGTTTTAGGTTGGTGTGCATTCGTGGGAATCGATCTCGGCCAATGGCCGGGACTCAAGGCCTACCACGGCCGTATCGCTGGTCGACCCGCTGTGCAAGCAGCGCTGAGAGCGGAAGGGCTCATTAAATGAGTGCTCCCGCTTACCTCCTCGTTCAAGGAAAGGTCACGGATCTCGAAGGCTTCAAGGCGTATAACGCCGCACTACCTCCGATCTATAAAACGTTCGGCGGACATTACATTACCGTGACACCGGCTCCTAAAGTCGAGGTCGCGGAAGGCGAGCCCCGAAATGAGAGTATCCTGATCGCGAAGTTTCCCTCCAAAGACGCCGCATGGGGTTTCTGGAAATCGGCGGAGTACGAAGCTGCCAAGAAACTTCGTGAAGGAAAAGGTGTCTTCTACGTCACGGTCCTAGAGGGCGTGCCCGGCACCTAACGCAGCGGTGCTTCAATTTTTTTGAGAGATTCCCGTCATGGAAGACAAATCATCCGGCACACTGACCTATTTCGGTGAATTGCTGTCTAGGCGGATGTCGCGTCGTGGATTTGTTGCCTCGGGCACCGTAGCGGCCGCCGTTTCCGGAGCGTTGCCTTCCCTCGTAAGCGCTGCTGCAAAAACCAGCCATCAACATGCGTTCAAATCCGTCGGCCCGACTCGCGACGATGGGATCCTCCTATCGCCGGGTCTACGTCACGATGTACTGATCGGTTCGGGCGATCCACTCTTCAAAGATGATGCGGGTCTCACCTCGCGAGATCTGCGCTCGTTGGATTGGCTTGATAGCCGGGCGGCCGCCAAACAAGAACAGCGCTTCGGCACCAACAACGATGCGCTCGCATTTTTCGCCTCACCCAAAAAGCGATCATCGGGCGTACTCTGCGTAAACCACGAGTATGTCTCTCTTGAGCTCTCTTTTGTCGATCTCCCCAAAGATCGAGCTGCGTGGATTCGCTCGCATCCTGAGGCAGTCACCTGGATGCAGGCTGCTCACGGAGTGAGTGTGCTCGATCTAGAGCGGAGCGTTCGTGGGTGGCGGGTTGTCCGCAGCGGAACTCACACTCGGCGTATCACGGCCAACACCCCGATTCAGATCATGGGGCCGGCCCGTGGCGATGCGCTTATGAGAACCAATGCCGACCCGGCTGGCACTACCGTACTCGGTACTTTTGCCAACTGCGCGGGCGGTAAAACACCGTGGGGTACTTATCTCACCGCTGAGGAGAATATTCAGGATTATTTTGGCGGTGCGCGAAGCTGGGCGGAAAGCTCGACCGACGAAGCCACCAAGCTTGCCTATCGACGCTGGCCCCTTCGTGAACGCTCGGCCAATGGTTGGGACTTGATCGATGCCCGTTTCGATATTCGTCGTGAGCCACGCGAGGCCCTACGCCATGGGTGGATTGTTGAGATCGATCCGCTTGATCCATCATCAACTCCCAAAAAACGCACTGCTCTTGGTCGTTTTTGCCATGAAGGTGCCAATACGATTTTGACGGCGGACGGCCGTGTCGCGGCGTACATGGGTGATGATGCAAAGTTTGAGTACGTTTATAAGTTCGTCACCCGTGATCGATTCAACCCCAAGGATCGCGCTGCGAACCGAGATCTCCTTGATAACGGTACGTTGTATGTCGCTCGATTCGATGCGGAAGGTCGTGGCGAGTGGTTGCCACTGGTTCACGATGAAAATGGCCCCCTGAACAGCCGCAACGGTTTTCGCAGTCAGGCCGAAGTAGTTATCAAGTGCCGCGCTGCGGCCGATCTATTGGGTGCGACACCCATGGATCGCCCGGAGGACGTGGAGCCGAGCCCCATCACAGGTCGGGTGTATATGGCGCTCACGAAAAATGGCGATCGTGAGTCGCGACGCGCTGATTTTCTCGGACGCGAAATCGATTTAGGCCCAAACTTCGCAAATCCGCGGCCGAAGAACGATTTTGGTCACATCGTCGAACTCATCGAAGAAAACGATGATGCGGCTAGCGTACGTTTTTCATGGAATGTTTTCCTGCTTGCGGGTGATCCGCGCAATGGCAATGCGAAGTTCATAACGAAGTCCGAAGACATCCTTCCAGATCAACTTACGAGAGACGACGTCTTTTACGGTGGCTACACCGATCGCTCGCAAGTCAGCCCAATCGCCTGCCCGGATAATCTCGGCTTCGATCCATCGGGTCGCATGTGGGTCGTCACTGATGCGGACGAAGAGCTCATCGGCAATAACGGATGTTTCGTAGTACCGACGAGCGGCCCTGATCGCGGTTTGCTCAAGCAAGTCATGAGTGCGCCGGTCGGAGCGGAAGTGTGCGGATGCGAGTTCACGCCGGATGGCACAACGTTATTCCTCAGCATTCAGCACCCAGGCGAAGGTGGGACCGTGGAGAGACCTGTCAGTCATTGGCCGGATGGCCAAGGCCTACCAGCTCGGTCGGCTGTCATCGCCGTCAGTCGTGATGATGGTTCGCCTTTATAAGGCCATCTCTTGATTCGGGAATTCTTCGAAACCGAGCGCTCGGCGCAACGCCCTCTCGTCGCTGCCTTCGTCATTTCAACGGAAGGCGCGACCTATCGCAAACCCGGTGCCTTTATGTTGTTTTCCGTATCCGGAACCCGGTGCGGGCTACTGAGCGGGGGTTGCCTGGAAGGCGACCTTCAAGATCATGCACTGCGGCTTTTGAGTGGCAGCAGAAGATCTCTGATACGGCACTACGACAGTCGCGGGTCAGACGACGCCATCTGGGGTCTCGGCTTGGGTTGCGAAGGCGCGATGGACATTTTGCTGCTGCGGGTTGATTCATCGAACGGTTACCAGCCCGTGGCAGAGCTTTTCGATGCCGACGAAGTGCGGCAACACGCCGCGTTTGACATCAACGTGGAAACAGGTGTGGTTTCGATGAGCGACAAAACCAAAACCGCACTATCGGGCGACATCTTCACAATCGTCTCAGAGAACACCCCTCGCCTACTTGTCTTCGGCGCTGGCGTCGATGCGGAACCAGTCGTGTCTCTTGCGCATTTGCTCGGCTGGCACGTCACAGTGATCGATCATCGATCGGCCTACCTCGATGCCCAGCGTTTCAATCCACGGACGCAGCTCCTCCACGCGGAGGGATTTTCCTTGCCGCAGAGTTTCCGGTTTGAGAGTTTTGATGCAGCAGTCGTCATGAGTCATCACCTGACTGCGGATGAACGTTATCTCGGAATATTGGCAGACACCGCCATTCCCTATATCGGCCTGCTCGGCCCTATGACACGCCGCGAGAGATTGTTCGCAAGTCTAGGGAGCGCCTCAAGGAAACTGGCTCCACGCTTGCGGGCGCCGATCGGACTCGATCTCGGGGCACGCACGCCTGAGGAGATTGCCCTATCGATCGTTGCCGAGATTCAGGCGACGTTAAGAGGTCGCGAAGGCGCGCCGTTTTCCTCTAATCGCTGAAACTGATTTCACGAGCGGGGACGAACCCTGCGCGTGGGTTCCGCTTGCAGCGGATCTTCCGGCCAATAGTGTCTCGGATAACGTCCACGCATGTCTTTGCGAACATCAGCGTAAGCGTTGCGCCAAAAGCTCTCAAGGTCGGAAGTGATCTGCAATGGTCGTTGTGCGGGCGACAATAATTTGAATGTCACCGGAATGGTGCCGCCACCGATACGAGGTGTGCTCGCAAGACCGAATACCTCTTGCATCCGCATCGAGGCACAGGGTGCGAGATCATCTTCGTAATCGATGCGGATTCGCGAGCCGGTCGGGACCGTCAGATGCGTCGGCATCAAGTCATCCAGATCACGAACGGCGCGGTCACCCAGTCGAAATCGCAGGGCATCTATCAGAGACACGCGGGAGAAGTGCGATCTTCGAGTCACGCCGTCTAGCCACGGAGATAACCATTCTTCGAGCGATAGCAGCAATGAGTTCTCGTCGAATGGGAGCCATTGATCTGCACGACTCAACCGGTGCCGCCTCGCAAGTTCGACACGAGCACAGAAGGATCGAGATTCTTGATCCCAAGGTAGACTGCTGAGCCCCATTGCTCGTATTCCGGCGATGATGGCCGGAACGGCTTTCTCGGGTGGTATCGGCGACAGGGCCTTCTCTTCGAGAACGAGCTCATCGAGTTGAAGGATGTCGCGGGCGATGACCGCCTCGTCCGTCGACGACCAAACCACTTCGGACCCCCGTTTCATACGATGACCCGCGATCTGATCGAGCGCTGATCGGTCGAGCTCCGCAGCAAGCAGAATCCGCGCCTCGCGGTCTCGATCATCGAGGTCGAGAGCGACGATGTACTCACTACGCGCAAGACGATCGGCCCATCGAAAAGCAGCGCCTCTTCCATTGGCGAGCAGATATCGACCGTCACCGGACGATCGGCGTCGGCCGATACGGTCCGGATAGGCACACGCGAGAAGGCCTGCGGCTTCGATCGGCGCGAGCTTCTTGCCGATTGGGCGGTCTGATAATCGTCTCTCGAAAATCGACGCAGACTTGCGGACTCTGCTGAGCGAACCGCGGTCGACCACCGCGCCCATAGGCACTTTCTCATCGAGAACATCGAGACGCGTCATGATGTCGGTATCGCGCTCGCCCGATGCGCGCAGTACGTCACGCTCGCTGAGTAAAGCCGCAAGACGTGCACCCAATTTTGACTTTCCGCGATCTGCCGCCTCGAGAAGCATGAGCGCGAGACGCGGATGCATCGGCCAGTCGGAAACCTCTTTCCCACGGCTCGATATTTGATTGGTATCGTTCATCAACCCGAGACGGTGCAAGAGTTCGCGAGCAGCGGAAAGCATTGCGGCGGGGGGCGGATCCAGCCAGCGCAACGTATTCGCTTCCGCAGCGCCCCATTGGGCGAGGTCAAGCGCCAGCGGCGCGAGATCAGCCTCTAGAATTTCGGCGGGAGTCTGCGGCGCGAGACTGCGGTGCGCGCCCTCGCTCCACAATCGATAGCAGTGCCCTGCAGCGACGCGTCCCGCGCGTCCCGAACGCTGCTCGGCAGAAGCTCTCGATATGCGACACGTATCAAGACGACTCATACCGGTGACGGGGTCGAATACAGCACGGCGAACGAGCCCGCTGTCGATGACGACCCGTACCCGCGGGAGCGTGAGACTCGTCTCGGCGATATTCGTCGCTAGAATCACCCGACGCGGCAAACGTGGATCTTCATCGAGGGCATCATCCTGTTCTGCGGGCGACAACTCGCCGAACAAGGGAAATATTTTGACTCCGCGGTCGGAGCACTCACCAGGGCCTGAGATCAGCTCCTGCACACGTCGGATTTCCCCTGCACCCGGAAGGAATACAAGAATGTCCCCCTCTGTTTCGCGAATGGCTCGCTGCACGGCTAATGCAGTCAATCGTTCGGGCGAGTCGACATCCCCCGGGAGCGTGGGAAATCCTTTCCCCAGGTAATGAGTCTCGACGGGATACATTCGGCCAGTCGAGGTGATGACAGGCGCGTTATCCAGCAATGCGGCCACAGCCTTCCCGTCCAGCGTCGCGGACATGACGATCAAGCGCAGATCGAGATCGAGCGTCTGGCGAGCATCGATGCACAGTGCGAGACCCAGATCGGCTTGCAAGCTGCGCTCATGAAACTCGTCGAAGAGAATTGCTGCGATACCCTCGAGCGACGGGTCGTGCTGAAGCATCCGGGTGAGAATACCTTCGGTCACCACCTCGATGCGGGTTGTTCGACCCACTCGAGTGTCGAGACGCATGCGGTATCCGACGGTATCTCCCACGGACTCACCCAAGGTCTTCGCCATACGCTCGGCCACCGCTCTCGCGGCCAAGCGCCTAGGCTCTAGCATGAGGAGTTTCCGGCCTTTGACCCACGACTCATCCAATAATGCGAGCGGTATCACGGTGCTTTTTCCAGCGCCGGGTGGCGCTTCGACCACGGCCGAGCGACCACCGATCAGGGCGGCTCGGAGCGAAGGCAGCGCTTCGACGATCGGCAGGGAAGGCAGTGAAATCACGTCGTGGTCAGACTCAAAGATGCGCCATTGCCAGACGCCCGGGGATTGTATGCAATCAGAGCCATGAAGATCCTCAAGCGTATCGCCGTCGGCCTGATTTCCCTCGTTTTTTTGCTATGGGCAGGACTCACCGTATGGGCGTATTGGCCTGGTGAACCGGAAGTACCCATCGCGAGCCTCGCGACGGCCGACGACAAGTTCGTCGAAGTCGACGGAGTGCGATTGCGCTATCGCGAATGGGGATCCGCCGATAGCGAAGCGCCCTCGCTGCTGTTGATTCACGGCTTCGGCAACTCGCTGCAAAGCTTCAGAGAGCTTGCGCCACGCCTCGCAGACTGTTGCCATGTCGTGGCGATCGACATGGCCGGCTATGGCCTCTCCGAGAAACCCGTAGACTTCGACTATCACAACGGTCCGCAAGCGCAGGTGCTCATCGCCGCAGCCAAAAAAATCGGGCTGCGGCGAGTGGTCTACATCGGACACTCATTGGGCGGTGCTGTCGCATTGCAAGCTGCAGTCAAAGATGCCGACGCCCGAGGACTCGTATTGCTCAACCCGGGCATCATCCGAACGGGCGTACCTAAGATAGTTCAGGTCACCCTGCCCCCTCTTCCGCGAATGTCGGCGAAAATGTTCGCGAGCCGGGAGTTTCGTGGAAATTTCCTGAAGAAGTCTTATGTGAATCCTGACATCGTCACCGAGTCGGTGATCGATGAAGTGATGCTGGGGGCACGAACCGAAGGCTATATGGCCGGTATGACCTCTTTGATGACGCAGTATCGCGAAGGTGAAGAAATCATTTTGGCGAGGCAGGTCAAGGTTCCGACCCTGATTCCCTGGGGCAATCAGGACAAGAACAAGCCTCGCGAGGAAGCCGATGAATTGCAGTCGATGATCTCGGGATCAGAACTCGTGCGGTTCTCCAACGCGGGTCACTATGTTCACGAAGAAGCTGCGGAGGGCGTTGCGAACGCCATCAAGGCGTGGCTGGCGGAAGTCTGAGTCTCCAGCACGTTGCGGCAAATACCACCCACGCCACTATCAGAGACGTCCCGCCGATCGGAGCAACCATACCTAGAAATCGGGGCGCGCCAAACGTCAACGCGTAGATGCTGCCGGAAAACAGCAACAACCCGACTAGGATGAGCCGCACACTCCATCGAAGGCCTGCAGACTCCGGATGGTTTCTCTGCAGGAGCGCTATACCCAATAGGCCGAGTGCGTGAAAAAACTGATACGTCACGCCGATCTCAAAACTGTCGAAACGTGCTGGCGGCAAAACAGGCTTCAGCGCGTGCGTTCCGAAAGCGCCTAGCGCAGTGGCCATGGCGACGAGCACGCCGGCGATGGCCAGGTTCGTGATTGAGTCATTTTTCATTTCGGGTCCTCGGCTTGCAAGGTCCGCTGGCTGGCGCGACACTCGTATCAATCTTACCGGCGGGAGCCGCCCGAATGTTTACTCCTCGACTGATTGTTTCCACTCTGATCTTTGTGCTGGCAACGTTGAGCCCTAACGGATTCGCAGGCGAAAAGTCTGCCTCAGACCCCGCCCTCGAGAGAGCCAAGCGTATTTTGCGATCCGGCATTCTGGTAGACGGGCATAACGATCTGCCTTATGCCATCCGCGAGTGGCGCGAGGCTCCGCGCGATGTCCATGCCTACGACCTCCGAAAGCCGACAAAAGGGGATACCGACCTTGCCCGACTGCGTTCGGGCGGACTCGGTGCGCAGTTTTGGTCGGTCTATATTCCCGGTGAGGGCTCCGGCCCGTTTGCGCGACAGCAACTGGAGCAAATCGATATTGCTCGCAGGGTCATCGCCCTCTACCCCGACACCTTCATGCTCGCTTTGTCGGTGGCCGATGTTCGCAAAGCCAAACGTCGAGGAAAAATCGGCTCGATGCTCGGCATGGAGGGAGGCTACGGACTCGAGAATTCCATCGGGGCGCTGCGTACGTACTATGACCTGGGGGTGCGCTATATGGCACTCACCCATAACTCTCATACGGACTGGGCCGACGCTGCAGCGCCGTTGCAACCCCGAAATAACGGGCTGACGCCTTTCGGCGAAGAAATCGTCCGCGAGATGAATCGTCTCGGCATGCTGATCGACCTCTCCCACGCCGCGCCGAGCACGATAGCACATACCCTTCGCATCACCGAAGCTCCAGTGATTTTCTCCCACTCTTCGTCGAAGGCCTTGTGCAACGTTCCGCGTAACGTGCCGGATGACATCCTGCGAGAACTTCCGCGAAATGGCGGCGTCGTGATGGTCACCTTCGTATCGAGCTTCATCAACTGCGAGGTAGGCAAGGTTTTGCAACCGGCCATGGCGGAAATCGGGCTTCGTGCAAGAGCAGCAGCTAGCCCGGAGGAAGCCGCGAAAATTCGTGCCGAAGGGTTTGCAGCGATCAAGCTCCCACCAACGACCATTGCGATGGTGGCCGATCACATCGAACACATTCGCAACGTTGCGGGTGTAGACCACGTGGGCATCGGTGGCGACTTCGATGGCAACGATTGGTGGCCCGAGGGGCTCGATGACGTGTCGACCTACCCGAAACTCTTTGCCGAACTCGTACGACGCGGATGGTCTGATCAAGACCTCAAAAAACTAGCTGGAGAAAACGTGCTTCGCGCCTGGTCGAAGGCTGAGGACGTGGCAGCTCGACTCCAACGCGAGCGAAATCCTTCGACCATGGTTTTTACAGCGCCAAGAACTTAAGCGCGGTACGCGATGTTCAAGGGGCGTGATTCACTCGACCCTCACGGTCGACCCCCTCGTCGCGGACGAGTGTGCTGAGTTCGGAACGGTTGTGCGCGTCGTGAGCCCTCGGCCGTCAGTCCGGTGCCTGCCGGTTGCCATGCCGGAATCAGGTGATTTTTACCGGGGCCGATCAGATCGGCGCGTCCCATTCGACGCAGGGCTTCGCGAAGCATCGGCCAATTGTTCGCGTCGTGATAACGCAGGAAGGCTTTATGCAAGCGACGGATCTTGAGCCCCTTCGGAATGGCGACCTCTTCACTCTGCCGTGTCACGCGTCGCAGCGGGTTCTTTCCTGAGTGGTACATCGCGGTGGCCGTGGCCATCGGCGACGGCAGGAACGCCTGTACCTGATCCGCACGAAATCCGTTTTTCTTGAGCCAGAGCGCGAGCTCCAACATATCTTCGTCAGTCGTGCCGGGGTGAGCCGCGATGAAATAAGGAATGAGGTACTGCTCTTTGCCGGCCTCTTTGGAGTAGCGATCGAAGAGTTCCTTGAATCGATAATACGTTCCAACTCCGGGCTTCATCATCTTCGATAGCGGGCCTTCACCGATCGCCTCTGGCGCGATCTTCAGATATCCGCCGACGTGATGCTGAGCGAGCTCCTTGACGTATTCCGGCGACTCGATGGCGAGGTCGTATCGCACTCCAGAAGCGATGAGCACTTTCTTTATGCCGGGCAACGCCCGGGCTTTGCGATAAAGCTCGATGAGCGGCGTATGGTCCGTGTTGAGGTTTGGACACACACCCGGATAAACGCATGACGGCTTGCGACAGGCACTCTCGATTTCACGACTCTTGCACGCGAGCCGATACATATTGGCCGTCGGGCCACCGAGGTCAGAGATCACCCCTGTGAAGCCTGGAACCGTATCTCGCACTTTCTCGATTTCTTTTAGGACAGATGCTTCCGAACGACTTTGGATGATGCGACCTTCATGTTCGGTGATCGAGCAAAAGGTGCATCCGCCGAAGCAGCCGCGCTGAATCGAGATGGAAAATCGGATCATCTTGTAGGCGGGTATTTCCGCCTTGCCATAGAACGGGTGCGGCTGCCTCTGATAGGGCAACTCGTAGACGTAGTCCATCTCTTTGGTCGTGAGTGGAATCGGAGGTGGGTTCAGCCACACTTCGGTATTTCCGTGACGCTGTACCATCGCACGCGCATTCCCCGGATTTGCCTCAAGATGCAGGATGCGAGAGGCATGCGCGTACATGACCGGGTCGTCCACCACTTGTTCGAAAGAAGGTAGACGAATCACACTGCGGCTGCGGTCAGCGTTTTTGACGCGTCGCACGAACCGAACTACGGTCTCTCCTGAGGTCGCTTGATCTGCCGCGACCGTCGCCGCCTTGGTGCCACCGTTGTCATCCATGGCATAAGGATCAATCGGCGGATTGAGTGGTCCGGGCGTATCGAGATGCGTCGAGTCGATTTCGACCCATCCTTCCGGCAATGCCTTTCTGGTGAACGCCGTACCGCGTAAATCGTTTATGGCGGTGATCGGCTCTCCAGCGGCGAGTCGATGCGCAACCTCGACGATCTGACGCTCGGCGTTACCGTAGAGCAATAAGTCAGCCTTGGCGTCGAGCAAAATGGAGCGGCGCACTTTTTCGGACCAGTAATCGAAATGCGCGATTCGGCGTAGGCTCGCTTCGATGCCACCTATAACGATGGGGACGTCTGGAAACGCCTCACGAGCGCGCTGCGCATAGACGATGACCGATCGGTCAGGCCGCTTTCCGCCCTCGCCGTTCGGTGTGTAGGCGTCATCGCTCCGGATTCGGCGGTCGCTGGTATACCGGTTGACCATCGAATCCATGTTGCCGGCGGTGATACCAAAGAAAAGATTTGGCTTGCCGAGTGCTCGGAACGGATCGGCGCTCTGCCAGTCTGGCTGGGAAATGATCCCCACCCGGAAGCCCTGCGCCTCAAGCAGCCGACCGATGATGGCCATCCCAAAACTCGGGTGGTCGACGTAGGCATCGCCGGTGACGACGATGACGTCGCAACTATCCCAGCCGAGCGCATCCATCTCGGCACGCGACATAGGCAGGAATGGGGCTACGCCGAAACGCGCAGCCCAATACTTGCGATAGGAGTTGATGTCGCGAGCCTGGTCCATGGCGGCGACATTAGACCACAGAGAGAGTCGTTAAACAGGTACGGCAGCAGGGTTGTAGGACATCAAACCGAGCGACTCGGCACTCACGTGCTTACCGGGTTTGAAGTTTTCCTCTCGGCCCGAGTGATAGTTCCGGGCGGTCTTTCGAGACTCCAGCATCACCCAGTTAGCCCTGGGTAATCGTGCCTCGACGTAACGCCGAAGCGCTTCGTCGATTGACCCTGCTGCAGCAAAGGCGCGAGCGACCACCATCCCGTCCTCGATGCCCATCGCGGCACCTTGACCAAGGAAAGGCAGCATGGGGTGCGCGGCGTCACCAATGAGTGTGACCCGACCGCGGGTCCACTCAGGAAGCGGCTCGCGATCAAACAGGGCCCACTTGAACAATCCGTCGGGCGGCGCGGCCGCGATGATCGTACGAACTCCCTCGTACCATCCGGCATACTCGTCCAGCATTTCTTTGATGGTGGCTCGGATCGACCACCCTTCCTCTCGCCAATCGTCACGCTCGGTCAGTCCGACGAAGTTGACCAGAGATCCACCACGAATGAGATAGCGCGTGAAGCTACGTCCCGGGCCCGTGGAGAGACATGAACTCGGCTCGACCACGCCTGGCGGAAGATGGGCAAAGGGAACGAGCCCTCTGAACGTCATGTACCCGGTGAACTTCGGGGTGTCCTTGCCGAAAAGCTGTTCGCGGACTCGCGATCGGACGCCATCTGCGCCGATCACGATGTCGGCACGCACTGAAGAGCCGTTTTCGAAAAATAGCGTCACACCCCCGGAATCTTGCTCCAGCCCCTTGAATGCATGCCTCGTACGGATGGCCTGCTCATCGGTCGTCACCACGAGATCTGCGAGTTCACGATGCAGATCGGCGCGGTGCACTTGGTAGTACGAAGCACCGTATTTCTCACGCATCTCATTGCCACGCGAGATTTCCACCATAAGCTCGCCGGTCTTCCAATGCTTCACCCCCCCGCGGTCGGGTCGCATTCCGATACGCTCTAGAGAGCCCTCGAGCCCTATGGCATTGAGCACGTGGGTGGCATTCGGCGATACCGTCAGCCCTGCGCCAACCTCGCCGAGGACAGGTGCTTGCTCGTAGACCACGGGTCTGAAGCCGAAGCATTGCAGCGCGCGGGCTGCTGTCAGACCGGCGATACCGGCACCTACGATGGCGATGTTCAGTTGAGTCATGGGTGCCAAGGTGCACCGGTTAGAGACTTAGGGCACGGCTCGTCTGCACGCCAATCCACATCGTGGCCGTGATCAAGGCTGTTCCCGCAGAGCGGACAAAAAGCTACGATTCGCTACCCCCTCCACGCCCTCCTACCCTCATGCGCGATCCAGACCATGAGGCGATCGTCGTTCGCGGCGCTCGCCAGAATAATTTGAAGAACTTCGATATCGAGATCCCGACAGGGCAGCTCGTCGTCGTCACGGGTGTTTCGGGGTCCGGCAAGTCTTCGCTCGTCTTCGATACCTTGTATGCAGAGGGACAACGACGTTACGTCGAAACGTTCTCTCCTTATGCCAGGCAGTTCCTCGATCGTATGGACAAGCCTGCCGTCGATGCGATCGACGGGATCCCGCCAGCCATCGCGATCGACCAGACGAACCCGGTTCGCACCTCACGCTCGACGGTCGGTACGATGACCGAGCTCAATGACCACCTGAAGTTGTTGTTTGCTCGTGCGGGTCACTTGCATTGCCGCCGATGCGGCGATGCGGTCAATCGAGATACACCGGAAAGCATTCGTGCCGATCTCGGGCGGCGTTCCGCTGCCGCGGGCGATCCGCGACTGCTGATGTGCTTCGAAGTCAAGGTTCCGAAAAACTTCAAAGATACGGAAGTCGCTGCGCTCCTTGAGAAGCAGGGCTATACCCGTATCCGGTCACGGACCAAAGATTCCATCGAGGTCGTTCAGGATCGGCTTCGCCTCGGGACCGCGGATCCGTCGCGGGTCGCCGATTCGCTGGAGTCTGCACTGCGGGTCGGTCGGGGACGAGTCCATGTGCACGCGCTAGATGGTGACGACACCGACGCCGTTCGCGAGACCTGGCGCTACTCGAGCGCCCTGCACTGCGCGCGCTGCGACATCGCTTATCGCGAGCCGACGCCCAGCAGTTTCTCTTTCAACTCGCCCATGGGCGCCTGCGAGTCTTGTCGCGGATTCGGTCGAATCATCGGTGTTGACTACGGCTTGGTGATTCCTGATCACGGGAAGACTTTGAGGGAAGGCGCGATTCGACCTTGGCAGACCGCTTCTTATAGCGAAAGTCAGGATGACCTCGAGCGCCACGGCAAGAAACGCGGGATCCCACTTGATGTCCCCTGGAAAGACTTGACCGACGCACAGCGCGAATGGGTCATTGAGGGTGAAGGCAAGTGGGCTCGAAATACCTGGTACGGCGTCAAGCGATTCTTCGCCTGGCTCGAAACCAAAGCCTACAAAATGCATATCCGTGTGCTGCTTTCGAAGTATCGCGCGTACACACCCTGCACCGCATGCGACGGCGCGCGACTCAACTCGGAATCACTGCTGTGGCGGCTCGGCGATTTCAGCCTCGCAAAAGGGGCGCTTGTCGATCGACCACGATTCATGCCCAAAGGCGTCGAGTGGTCGCGAGAAACGCTCAACTCGATGTCCGGGTTGTGCCTGCATGATCTCATGCTGCTACCCATCGAGAGGTCACGGGAATTCTTCGATGGATTGCGGCTTCCTGGCGCGCTCGATGAAGCGACCGAGTTGTTGCTGGCGGAAATACGGGGACGCTACAAATATCTGTGTGAAGTCGGACTTGGCTATCTCACGCTCGACCGGCAGTCACGAACCCTGTCGGGTGGCGAAGTCCAGCGCATCAACCTCACGACGGCACTCGGCACCTCGCTCGTCAACACGTTGTTCGTTCTCGACGAGCCGTCCATCGGTCTGCATCCGCGCGATATGCAGCGCGTGATCAGCGTAATGCACCGGCTGCGCGACGCAGGAAACTCCCTGCTTGTGGTCGAGCATGATCCGCAGATCATGCAACATGCCGATCGACTCCTCGATATGGGGCCAGGCGCCGGCGAAAATGGAGGCGAAATCGTCGCGTGGGGCACTCCGAAAGAAGTCTGTGCAACGAAGGCCTCGGTGACCGGCGAGTATCTGGTCGGCAAGCGTCGCGTCGAATTGCCGGCAACAAGAGATAAAGGAAAACGTAACGACCCGAAATACCTTGAGTTACTCGGGGCGGAACAACACAACTTAAAACGCATCGACGTTCGGTTCCCGCTGAATCAACTCGTTTGTATTACCGGAGTATCCGGATCCGGAAAGTCGACTCTGATGCAGGACGTCCTTTACCCTGCTTTGCTCAAACATCTCGGGCGTCCAACCGAGGCGGCGGGCACACACAAGGGATTGAAAGGCGCCGAGTACATCACCGATGTCGCGTTCGTCGATCAAACGCCTATCGGCCGGACGGCACGCTCGAACCCGGCAAGTTACGTGGGCGCATTCGATGTCGTACGCGATCGATTCTCCAAGCTCGCCGAATCACGCGAACGTGGCTACACCGCCGGAACGTTCAGCTTCAACTCTGGAACGGGACGTTGCCCCGCATGTACGGGTAGCGGCTTCGAGCACGTCGAGATGCAGTTCTTGTCGGATGTTTACCTCCGATGCGGCGAGTGCAACGGCTCGCGATACCGCAGCGAGACTCTAGAGGTCCGTCATCCAGACCCGAACGGTCGATCTGCGAGCATTTCCGATGTGCTCGAGATGACGGTTACGGAGGCACTCGCGTTTTTCGCTGACGACCCTGAGCTTGCGAGACGCCTCGCTCCGCTCGCCGACGTAGGTCTCGATTACCTCAGGCTAGGCCAGCCCGTTCCGACACTTTCGGGCGGCGAAGCACAACGCCTGAAACTCGCTGGATTTCTCGCGGATTCGGCCGAGGGCGGAGGTAGCGGAAAGCTCTTCTTGTTCGACGAGCCGACGACGGGGCTGCATTTCGAAGATATCGCGAAGCTCCTGAAATCCTTTCGAAAGTTGCTGGACGCCGGGCACTCGTTGTTCGTCATCGAGCACAACCTCGACGTGATCCGATCTGCCGAATGGATCATCGATCTCGGTCCGGACGGTGGCGATCACGGCGGTGAACTCATCGTATGTGGAACACCTGCTCATGTTGAACAAGAATCTCGTTCCCATACCGGCAAGGCGCTACGCGAGGCCGTCACCTACGGAAAATTCGAAGCGGCGGTGCGCGAGCCAGCTTCAGCGCGTAAAAAGCATAAAAGAGAGAAGGCGATCGTCGTTCGCAATGCGCGCGAACATAATCTTCAAAACATCGATGTCGAGATCCCAAGAAACGCCTTTACCGTGGTAACAGGGGTGTCGGGATCCGGAAAGTCGACTCTGGCCTTCGATATCATCTTCAACGAAGGGCAGCGTCGTTATCTTGAATCGCTCAATGCTTATGCGAGGCAGTTCGTTCAGCCTGCCGCGCGACCCGAGGTGGACTCGATACGCGGCATTCCCCCTACCGTGGCCATCGAACAACGCACGAGTCGTGGCGGTCGAAAAAGTACCGTCGCAACGCTGACGGAGATCTACCACTTCCTTCGACTGCTCTACGTCAAGCTCGGCACCCAATACTGTCCGGATTGCGATGTGGCCATCGAACCTCAATCGGCCGAGGCCATCGCCGCTCGCATCATCAAGGACTTCAAAGGAAAGACCATCGATCTTCTCGCGCCACTCATCATCTCGCGTAAGGGTCTTTATACCGATCTGGCGAAGTGGGCTGCAGGCAAGGGATATCGCGAATTGCGAGTCGATGGTGAACGCCTACCGGTGAAACCATGGCCACGCCTCGATCGTTTCAAGGAGCACGACATCGAACTTCCGGTCGCCCGACTCGGTATTTCTGCGCGTGGCGAATCGGACCTTCGCGCAAAACTCGCCGAAGCGCTGCAGCATGGCAAGGGCGTGGTTCAGATATTGCCTCTCGGCAGCCGAAAGCCCATCGTGTTTTCGACAAAAAGAGCTTGTCCTGACTGCGGGAGGAGCTTTGCAGAGCTCGATCCACGACAGTTTTCCTTCAATAGCAAGCAAGGCTGGTGCGGCGATTGTTTCGGTACCGGGCTCGAGCTTTCCGGCTTTGATGAGGAGCAAACAGGGGAAGAAGCCTCGTGGAATGAATGGCATGATGGCGAAGCGAATACCTGCCAAACCTGCCAAGGCGAACGACTGAATGAAGTCGCCCGTTCGGTCCGTTTCCGCGAAAAATCGATCGGCAGTTTTACCTGCCAGCCGGTGGCGAAGTCTCTGGCAGCCATCGAAGGTCTGAAACTCGAAAAGCGTGAGCGAGCGATTGCCAGGGATCTACTCGCAGAAATCCGGGCACGGCTCGGTTTCTTGGAGCGAGTAGGCCTCGGGTATCTCGGGCTAGATCGTGCAGCACCAACGCTCTCAGGAGGTGAGGCCCAGCGGATTCGCCTCGCTGCGCAGCTCGGCTCCAATCTTCGCGGTGTCTGTTACGTGCTCGACGAGCCAACGATTGGCTTGCATCCTCGAGATAACCGCATCCTGCTCGAGGCACTCGGGGAGCTGGCGGCGCATCACAATACGCTCGTGGTCGTGGAGCACGACGAAGACACGATCCGTCGTGCCGATCATGTCATCGACTTGGGACCGGGCGCCGGAGTACGCGGTGGCCGTATCGTCGGTCGAGGCAAACTCAAAGACCTGCTCGCCAATCCTGAATCGGTTACGGGACGTTATCTTCGGAATCCCCTCAAGCATCGTGCGACACCCCATCGCGCCGTCGAGAAAAAGACGCCGTCGCTAATCATTGAACATGCGCAGCTGCATAACCTCGCGGATATCAATGCGCGTATTCCGCTAGGCCGCTTGGTCGTCGTGACGGGTGTATCGGGCTCAGGTAAATCCACCCTCGCCCGAGACGTGCTCTACACGAGTGCGCGAACGATCGTTTCGCAGGACGGAGACCCGGTCGGTTGCTCCGCGATTCGCGGTATCGAAGCGGTCGATCGCGTGCTCGAAGTCGACCAAACACCGATCGGCAAAACTCCGCGTTCCTGCCCCGCGACATATGTCGGCATATGGGACGACATTCGGAAGATCTTCGCCAACACCAGCGAGGCGCGGCTGCGGGGATATGGCGCCGGTCGCTTTTCATTCAATACGGCGGGAGGGCGTTGCGAGGCTTGCGAGGGTCAAGGCGTACAGACCGTCGAAATGAGCTTCCTGCCGGATGTGAAAGTGACCTGTGATGTTTGTCGAGGCAGCCGATTCAATTCAGAAACACTGTCGGTTACGTGGCGCGATCTCGGCATCGGCGACGTGCTCGCCATGAACATCGAAGATGCGACCTCGTTCTTCGAGCCCCACGCCAGCCTGCATCATGTACTCAAGCTACTGTGCGACGTCGGGCTCGGCTATCTCACGCTCGGTCAAGCGAGTCCGACGCTGTCGGGTGGTGAGGCACAGCGCATCAAGTTGGTGACGGAGTTGGCCAAGGTACGCGTCGACTTGCGCGCGCCGCTTCGCAGCAAACCCAAGCACACTTTGTATGTACTCGACGAACCGACGGTCGGCCTTCACATGGCCGATGTCGAAAAACTCATCCATGTACTGCATCGACTCGTGGATGCGGGAAATACCGTGGTGCTCGTAGAACACAATCTCGATGTCATTGCAGAAGCGGACTGGGTGCTCGACATGGGTCCGGAAGCGGGAGGCGACGGCGGACGGATCGTTGCGGAAGGCTCTCCACAATCCCTCGCTCAAAAACCGACACGCTCGCATACCGGTAAGGCGCTACGGGAGTTTCTGGCAGATCGCCTCGAGACGCGCTAGCCTCGCTGATATGGCTAACGATCTCTCCTGCTGGAAGTGCGGCAGCGCCTTGGCCTCATTGTCCTTGCCGCTACGTCGCCTCGATGAATGCCCGAAGTGCCGGGCTGAGCTGCATGTCTGCAAACTTTGCGTCGACTATGACGTGAGTGTCGCAAAGCAATGCCGCGAGCCTACCGCCGAAGAAGTCCGGGATAAGGAACACGCCAACTTCTGTGATCACTTCAAGCCGCGGGCCGGTGCATGGAAGCCTGCGAATGCTGCAGCCATCGACGCGGCGCGAGCCGAGCTCGAGCGCCTATTCGGAAAGAAGTGACGAGCTACGAGTCAACCCGCGTACGCCTCGCACCCCACGATCTCGCGGTGCGCCGCCTGTCTCTATGGTTACTCGCGGGCTGGACAGCCTTGATAGCAAGCGCGTCGCTCTATCCTTTCGACGTCCAACCTCGGCTCCTTCTCGATGCCGTGATGTCCGGTCTTCCGAAGCTTCGGGAATGGCGTGATCCCTCCCAACGCGACACGATCGTCAATCTACTGCTTTATCTTCCGCTCGGTCTGCTCGGGTCCATGGCGCTCGAAAAGAGTCGATCGACCTTCATCCGAATTCTTTGGCCGGTTTGCGCGGCTGCGATAGTGTCTTTGGCGGTCGAAGTCACCCAACATGCACTCCCGGTACGCGATCCGAGTCTCGCAGACTGGGTGTTCAACAACGTGAGTGCGGGGCTCGGAACACTGGTCGCCGCGCTCTACTCGGCCCTGCCCGTTCAGCCACTGTCGAGACGGCTGCAAAGACTGACCATCGGGCCGGCTCCTGCGCTGCTCGTCGCACTGTGGTTGGTAGCGCATCTCGCTCCCTTCGTGCCGAGACTTCGCCCAGGCCGAATCGAAGCGGCGATCGAAACCAGCCTCGCCATGCCCTTCGAGGCGGGAAAGATGTTCGGTTTCTTTGCCTGTTATTTGGTGCTTGGTACCCTCCTGAACGCCCTGTTGCGTCGTCCCTATTTTTGGTCGGCATTACTGCTGTCGTTCGGAGTCTCGCTGGGCGCGCGGCTCTTGTTCGTCGGTCAGCACCTGAGTCCCGCCGAGGGTGCGGCGCTCGTGCTGTCTCTCGTTGCCATCGCCATCATGCGAAAGATCAATCCAGGTCGCTGGGCGTCACAGGCCTTCCTGTTTGCCTGTCTGGCGCTTTTCATGGGGGGCGTCTGGCCTTCGAGCCAACCGTTCGTCACCTCTGCAGAGGGAATTCTCTGGCTGCCTTTCGCGGAGTTGGCTGGGGTACCGGGGGACTCCGGCGCGCTTCCCTTGCTTGAGCGATTATTTCTAGGGATTGGGCTCGCCTGGCTCGCGCTGCAAGGGGTATTACGCCGACTCCCGCCCCTGCCCTTCGTCATTCTGATCGCCATCTCGACCGAGTTCCTGCAACAATGGATTCCCGGTCGTTTGCCCGATACTACCGATATCGCCGCCCTGCTGATCGGCGCTGCGTTGGCGCAAGCGGGCACGAAGATCGATCCTCGAACCTGAGAGACCTTGCATGCTGGCTATCGTTCGTCGTCGTGTCGTTGATCCTGTTTTGGGTCTGCTTCGCCAAGGGCTATCCCCCCGCGATCTCGCGTTATGCCTCGCTCTCGGCGCGGGCGTCGGGATGTTCCCGGTATTAGGTGTGTCCACACCCGCATTGACGCTGATCGCGCTATGGCAACGATTGAACCTTGCCGCAATCCAGTTGGTCAGTTGGCTCGTCGGCCCCGTGCAGCTCGTACTCATCATTCCGTTCATGAGACTCGGAGAATGGGTGCTCGGCTCGGAGCCTCAGCCGATGACCATCGAAGCGGGTATGGAGATCATCTCCCAGGGGATCCTGCAGGCCATCGTCACGATGTGGGATGCCATCGTGCATGCTTCTGTTGGCTGGATCCTCATCGGACCGCTCGCAATTTTTGTACTCTATAGATCTTTGATCCCCGTGCTTGAGCGCGCCCTGCAAACCTTGAAGCCGTCGTCACCCCCATGACCGAAAACTCTTCCATGCCTCTGGCCATGCGCCTGGTCGAACAAGATCGAATCCCGGACTGGCTGATCCGTCGTCGCATTCGCGACCTATTGGCTCAGCGCCTTCGGGAAGAAGACAAGGGCGATCCGGAAACGCAGCAGACCCATCTGATGCAGATGGTTCGAAAACTGCGCGAGAGCCCCATCGCCATTCATACGGCAGCAGCGAATGAGCAGCACTACGAGGTGCCGACGGCCTTCTACCTCAAGGTTTTAGGCAAGCATCTCAAATACAGCAGCTGCTACTACGATGATTTCGACATCGGACGGGCAGCAGCGAACCTCGATGCAGCCGAAGCACGCATGCTGGCTTTGACATGCGATCGAGCGAGGCTACGCAACGGTGACCGGATCCTCGAGCTTGGCTGCGGCTGGGGCTCGCTCTCACTCTGGATGGCGGAGAAATACCCCGATTCGCATATCACAGCGATCTCCAATTCGCGAACGCAAAAAATGTTCATCGATGCGCGCGCAGCCGAGCGCGGTCTCAAGAATCTCGAAATCATCACCTGCGACGCAAACAAATTGGAGTTCGGATCCGAGACGCGCTTCGATCGGGTCGTCTCGGTTGAAATGTTCGAGCACATGCGAAATTACGAAACGCTGCTCGGGCGTATCGCCGGGTGGATGTCTCCGAACGCCACCCTATTCGTTCACATCTTCACGCATCATCGATATGCCTATACGTTCGAAGTGCGCGACGATACCGACTGGATGGCGAGATATTTTTTCACTGGCGGTATCATGCCGAGCGACGACTTGCTCCATTATTTTCAGCGGGATTTGCAGCTCGCCGATCACTGGCAAGTCGACGGGCGTCACTACCAACTCACTTCCGAAGCCTGGCTTCAAAAAATGGATGCCAACCGATCGTCGCTGATGCCGGTTTTGGCCGAGGCTTACGGCTCGGACCAAGCGCTCAAGTGGTGGGTATATTGGCGTATTTTCTTCATGTCCTGCGCGGAACTATTCGGGTATCGGAGCGGACGCGAATGGCTGGTATCGCACTACCTTTTCGAACGGCGTTAATCACCCTGATCGTCGGTGGGGTTCCACTGCCGCTCGTCGCGCAGGAACCCGAGCCGCTTCAGATCTTCGCGCAGTTCAAATCCTCACTCGAGGCCAATGATCTCGATAGCGCGAAAGCGCGCGCCCAAGAGCTCGTGACTGCCGTGGAGAGCCGTCATGGCAAAGACTCGCGGGAGCTGGTCAATCCTCTCACGAACCTCGGAACCGTTCAGTTTCGCCGAGGTGATTTGAAATCTGCCGAAGAGAGTTATCAGCGCGCGATCCGGCTCATAGAGGGTCGGCTCTCGGGGGCCGATCGACAGTTGATTCGTCCGCTACACGGGCTGGGAGAAATCTGGCTCACGAGCGGTCGTCCGGCGGACGCTGCTGTCGTGCTCAAGCGTGCCGTCGACTTGTCCCGTAACTTGGACGGACTCTACAACTTCGAGCAACTGGACGTAGTCGATGCGCTCATCGAAGCTCATGTCATGCTCGGACGCGACCTCGATGCCGATCGCGAGCATCAGTTCGCATTCCGAATCGCCGAGACTCAGTTTGGAAAGCGCGATCTGCGACTGATCGAACCGTTGGATCGTTATGCGCGATGGCATGAAACCATGGGGCGCTATTCCACCGCCCGCGGACTTCACGCACGCGCCCTCCAACTCGCTGAAGAGCTCTCGACGGACAAGCCGACAATTGGCGTACCTGCACTGCAGGGCCTTGCGAGAACCTGGATGCTCGAGGCGATTTACGGGCCCGAGGTGACGGAGGTCTCCGCTATCGAATCCACCGATTCCAGCGATGCGTTCAACAATAACCCTGGTCAGGCACGGCTGAATCCAGAGGGACTGCGGGCACTCGGTTTCGCCGCCGACATCACGAGGAAAACCCCACCGGTCAATTCGAAGTTGCTCGGCGAGACGCTGGCGCAGATCGGAGATTGGCATCTTTTGAGCGGCAACCTTGCTCGAGCCAACAGCGCGTATGCAGAAAGCTACCAAGCCTTCGATGCGGCAGGGCCCGAGGCACGGCGCCTGTTGGAGTCTCCACGGCGGCTGATCTATCGACCGCCCGCGATCTCGATAACCCGTCTTCGACCTCAAAATCCCGATGACTATGTCGTTAGATCAGTCGAAATGCGCCTCAAGATCGGGAAAGACGGCAAAGTTCAGGATGCCGTCGTATTCAACTCGACGGCTCCTGAAAACAGCAATCGAGCTGCCTTGCTGGCGGCTCGAAAAGCGCGGTTCGCGCCACGGATCGAAAACGGTCAACCAGTCGAAACAGAAAACGTCGCGATGGTCGAGCGCCTGTTGATCAGGGTCGAGCGGCAGACTCCACCGACGAACTGACCGAGGGTACTGCGGGCTTCCAGTCAGGATTGACTCGGCGTGAAACCCGGATCGGCACCGCCTCGATACGCAAACCGCTCGCCGCCAGCGCGCGCAGAGCGTCCTCCGCGGTAACTTTGAGTATCTTGCCTTCCGAAAGGGTCTTGGCGACCTCGGTATTCGGAAACTGGGTTAAAAATCGAGCTGCAGCATCTCGCATCGCCGATCTTGACGCCTCTTCCATCGGTGCAGCAGAACCCAATCCATCGGCTTGGGCTGTACCGTACCCCGTCAGCGTCAATGAATCGAAGCGCTCGCCGTTTGGAGCATAGACATTGATGAGGTAACGGATCGTTACCGCGACATACTCTCCGCCGGTTTCTTGGGCGGTTGCGAAGGAGAACTGCTCGATCCGAGGTTCGAATATCGCCTGCAAATCACTCACCGATCGGGCGTTTTCGATATCGGGAAATTCGTTGATTTCGCGAAAAGTCGACTCGAGTACACGGCGAGAAAGTTGCTGTTGCCCTGCGCCGAGCGAAATTGCCCAAGTCATGCCACCTCGGGTTTCCGTGTGCGTGAAATTCCGCTGGTCGGCAGGTATGACTAGTCCAACTTTTGCGGGCAAAACGTCGATGAGGGCTTTGGGCAACTGCGGCGCAGGAGCAATCTGAACACCCCCGCAAGCCACGAGGCCGAGCGCCGAAAAACAAACTGCGGTCAATCGCCACCGATGCATGTCGTGACGCCTCCGATGTTCATGTTGACTGCGCAACTTTTGGTATTGGTGAGACCGACGAACGTACCGTCATTGCGCTCGCACATCGCCCGCATTAGGGCTGAGAAACGGATGTTTGTAAACGGGGTCATCCCGGGCGCCTCAGGGAACCCGACGGCATGAATACGAACCCTCCTTCGACCCGAAGAGTCCGGGCGGTTGATACGGTCCACCGCGTCCAAAGCTTGCTGAATCGACTCGCCGGTGAACTCGTCACCCAGGACATAAATACTGATCCGCTTGTCCGCAGACCAATAGGTTTTGATGGCCTGTTCGATGCCATCGGCGGGGTTGGAGTCGCTGAAAGCGCGCCAGCTACGCATACGCTGAACGATATCGGTCCGAAGCGCCGGAGAGTCGGTCATCCATCGACCGCGTGTGCCACCAAACAATTCCCTGCCGTTGTCATCGACGATTTGGACGCCTTTGAGTCTCGGGTAGATGTCGAGAATTTCGCGCATGACTTCCATCGCCGTTTCCCAATGACCCCCTTGCATGCTTCCCGACGTATCGATCAAGAAAATGACGTAGTCGCTATCGACCGGAATGCCGCCAACGGCCTGCGTGGTGATGCGCTTGCGAGCTCTGGAGGCCTGCGTCAAACGTTTGTTCTCGGCTTCGAGCTCCTGGTAAGCCGAAAGCAATTCATTTTCGACGATGTTGCTGACTGCAGCATTTTGACGGGAGGCGTCGAACTGACCGCGTAACGTCGAAACGTCGCCCGCCACTTTCGCGAGATTCTGGCGTTCACGCGAGAGCACATCGACACGCCCCTTGAGGGTGCGCTCGAGCTGCTCACTCTCACCGCGGATCGCGAACAGTTCGTCCTGAAGTTTTTTGATCTGTAATTCGAGATCTTGGCGCGATCGCTCGATGACGATCGGCTGCCCGAATTCGGATAGCACCAGCAAAAGGATGATGGCACCGAAACCGCAGCAGATGACGTCGAGGAAGGAGAGGCTGAAAACCTCCGTGTCCCGTCTCTTGAGCTTCATGGCCAGTCCGGCGAAGGCATGACGAAGGCGCCTTTCGTCATACGGGCAAGACCCCAGTAACGATGCGGCGCAGGAACGTCGCCTTTCATGGGCAGCAAGATCACATCGATCGGAATACTGCGGTTGATGCCACGAATGGCCTCGTCGAAGAGACGCGCTCGGTCACCCGCATCGACAAAACGACGTAGCGCTGGCGCGCTCGCACCTTGAGTCGGTAACCCATCGGTGATCAGAATCACCTGGTCCGGTGGAATTCGCATGCCGCGTATGGCCGACAAGGCGTTGATCAAGCTCGTCCCACCGCTCGGTACGATCTGACCGAGGGCATCCTGAAGTTTGTCCCGTCTTGCCGGGTCGTTTCCGGGGAGCCACTCCCCTACCGTGCCCTCGAGTAGTGGCGCAGCCGAGGTGTTGAAGCCATACACCTGATACTGGGACGACTCCGGAATCTCGCTGATGATCCAGTTGCCGATGTCGGTTGCTCGACGCCATTTTTCGGCGGCCATTTGAGCAGCCGCGGATGAATTGCGGAGTCGGATGATATTGACCAGATCCTCATCGAGCATGCTTGCCGAACGATCGACAAGCACGAGGATGCGTCGTCCTTTGAGCGTCAGCCCAGTGATATATCGACGACTGGCCCGCGACTTTCCGGCTCCCGAGAGCTCACCCCGTGGACTTTGCACCTGAGCACTGGCCTCGAGACGGCGGGCATCGGCTTCGAGCGCCTTGACATCAGCTTTGAGTTTTTCGATCCGCTCGCGCTTGGCCAATGTCTCGGCATCGTAGATGAAGCTCTCCTCGCGCTTGCGCTGCAATTCCTCGATGAGTTGGGTCGCGCGCGACGTAGCAGATATTGTTTCACTTTCAGTGCGCTGCAAAGAATTTCGGAGTACGACTAGATTCTTGGCCCCCGCCAGAACCTCTTCCTCGAGCTTCGAGACCTCCGCACTTAAGTCCTCGGCTTTTCGAGTACGCTCGATTCCACTTTGCGCGCTGATGATGGTGTAAAAAAGAATGACGGCGCCGAAGCCACAGCATATGACGTCGAGGAACGAGAGGCTGAATACCTCAACGTTCCGACGGCGCGCCATGGTCGGCTCCTCCGACGGCGATCAATTCGATCACGACTCCCGGAGTGCCGATGCGCAATCGGTCTCCGGAACACACTCGGACTCTGCCTCGTACACGCTCTTCGTTGAGCCAAGTACCCTGAGGAGAGTACGGCACTAGCGTCACCCCGGATTCGTCACCCTGCAAAGCGCAGTGCAGGCGCGATATCCCTGCCAAACCCTCACCCAGTCGAAGTCCTTCAACGTCGGATCCTCTGCCGATCTCGAGAACACCCGAAGGCACGGCGACTGCCTTCCCGTCCAGGAGCGCATGTGTCGGAGGACGATCAGCCGCCGATCGGAATTCGGAGAGATCGACCTCCGCCAACTTTTCTGACGCCGGGCGAAGGGAATAACGTCTCTGATACGAGACGGATCCATCAGCCTCTGCCGAAATGCTTTCGTCCGCTGCGACTCGACTGACCAGATCTGTCGCGTAGGAGAAAACGCGACAGCCTCGCAGAGAGGCCAAGCGTTCGAGAAATCCTGGAAACCGCAAGACGCGATCATTCACGAGGATGTTTGTCCGGGACCCGGCTGAACGATGCTCGTGCAATACCCCCAGGACTTCCGCATAAATCGATGACGCGGCCTCGGCAAATTGATCTCGACTGAAGCTGATTCGGGCGACACCGGTCTCGGTCGGCACTGCTATTTCTGCGACGCCCGTACATGCGGCGGTGGAGTAGGCAGTCTCGAGGCCATCATGAAGACGCTGTTCGCTCAGACCGTCATGCAAAGGATCGAATCGGGTGTGCAGCACCATGGCCTCAGCAAGCTTTTGCAGCCAACACTGATGCAACGCGAGCACGCCGGCGCCATAACGCGTCGTCGACGCACAGCGACGCACATCTCGATCCGATTCGACCCGAGTGGCCGAGACGTGCCCTAGACCCATTTCGAGTACGATCGTCGTGCCGGTGAGCCCTGAGTTCGCAACCAGAAGTGAAGCGGCATCGTGGAAGGCGCCGACTTCAAAACCTTCTTGTTGCATCAGTGCCAGTACGACACTCAATGCCTCTGAACCCAAAGATGCAGGTACCGCACATTGCAGCGGGCCATCGGTTGGCCCACCTGTGAGTCGAGCGCGTAATTCGGCGCGAATGATTGAACGAACGCCGGATGACACCTCGCGCCCTGCGCGCATGAGCGCCGTCCAGTGATCCGTGCTGACCAAACGCGGGGTCAACCTTGCGACGTCACTCGCAGGTGATCCAATTTTTTCCGGGTGTGTAGGATCTGAGTGAACGATCGACGGCAGCACCGATTTCGGCTCGCCCCAGCCAGACACGGCGAGCGCTGCATCGTTCAGATAGACCCCTGTGGTCGTCATCCGCGAGCCTGCAGGTTCCTGATGACTTTTTGATCGAGCCAGGTCTCGGTATCGAGTACGCGTCGCTCCTGCACGCGCTGCAATTGCTGCAACAAGAACATCAGCAAAATGGAGAGCAGAAGAGCGATCAAGGTCGAGTTGAATGCCACACCGAGCCCTTCGGTGACGCCCGAGATATCGCCCGTTACCGCCTTGTGCGCCTGCGACAAGGCATCGCCAATTCCGCGCACGGTTCCGATGAAGCCGATCGCGGGAATCGCCCATGCGATGTATCGCAACATCGACAGATCGGAGTCGAGGCGGTCGGCCTCGGATTGGCAAATGCCATGAGCCACCGTCGAGGCATCCTGCACATTTCGAGTGGCACCGAATCGAGCGAGCGCTCCCAATAAAGCCCTCGGCGCGAGCAGCCGCTGCGTGTCGCCGGGTAGTCCCTCGATTTGTCGAGTGTATTCGCGGGTGTCTTCGGGAAGGATCTTCATCCCTTCGGGAAGTCGAAGTAGATCGGCATCGAGCGCTTCTTGTTCACGACGATTTGCTCGCGCCATGTAAGCCATGATGGCCATCGCCCAAAGCATCAAAATGATCGTCGACTCCTGCTCGTAATCTTTCAGAACGACCTCGAGCGAGCGCTGTGGGACGTAGTTCGGGTCGATCTGCATGCGCTCCCGATCCGCTTGTAACGTCGCCTCCGCGACCGGTCTGACGTGCAACACATAGATGGTGTGCACGACGACGATCGAGATCAACAAGGCAACGATCGTGAAAACAAACTCGCTATTGGATTTTTTGTTCATGGTCAGATGTCTATCGGCAGGCTGATGTTGTTGTCTGCAGAGTCACGGTACTCAGGCGATTCTTCGTCCGATGTTTTCGGAGGTGCCGCGCGTCGATCGATCTCCTCGGCCTCGTTGGTCTCCGGCGGCTCGCGGTCTTGAGCCACGGCACGCAACATTGCGAGGGAGGCACCCCAGCACAGTAGGGCTGCACTCGTGGTCATCACGATCATTCGCCAAGTTCTGCGATTCGTCTGCATAGGACAATCACTCCGCGTAGCGAGCAAGCCGGAAACCGACGTCTTGAGACGGGGCGTCGCCCCCTTCACGCCAAGCGGAGCGAAGATCGGCGAAAGCAGTGGTACGCCAGTTACTACCCTTGATCACTCGACGAGCGCCCGGGCTCGCCGGCCCAGTGGGATCAGTTCCTCCGGCGTTCGCCTCGAACGACACGTAGGCATCATGCACCCATTCCGAGACATTGCCCGTCATGTCGAAAATTCCGAAAGCATTCGCACGAAACTTTCCGGGCGGCGCCACGACGACATAATCGTCCGCCCAGCCCTCGAGCACCCGTGGCATTTCGGTAATGGCTTCCTGTCCCGGAAGATTGCCGATTCCCGGCGGCGGCGGCAACGAATCCCCCCAATCATAGCGCTGGGTTCGTGATCCGGCTCCAGCGTGACGAGCCACGTACTCCCATTCAGCCTCGGTCGGTAGGCGATACCCGGTATTTGCGGGCTGGACCAATACCCACGCCCCCCCTTTCTGCTCGTATGCCGCGGGCAGCCCCTCTTGGGCAGACAGCCAATTACAGTACTGGACGGCATCCACCCAACTCACGTTACTGACAGGCTGATTATCGAGGTCGAGGGTTCGTTTGCCAGAGAAGCCCGACGAATGCGTCGCTTTGTATCGTCGAAACTCACCGTTCGTAACTTCACGAGTGCCCAAATAAAAGGGCCGGGATAACGTGACTCGACGCGAAAATTCATTCGCACGTCGACCCTGCTCGCGACGCTCACTGCCCATGACGAATGAGCCGCCTTCGATGAGCCGCAGCAAGGTACCAGTCTGGGCACGCATCGCCGGCGCCGGCGGCTTCCAATCTTTGGAACGACCCACGGGAACCAATCGGTACTCGACGGTGCGCTCCACCGCAGCAGAAAGATCGACATCGATTCGCTCAGCCTGAAGACCGGTCTTTCTGATCTCAAGAGTATGGCGACGCGCCGGGAGCTCGATCGTCAGCGGCGTCTTGCCACGGACCACACCCTCCACCACGACTTCGGACTCGGCCGGCTCACCCTGTACCGTCAGACGTGCAGGTACGACCTGCAGAGACAACGACAACGTCAAATCACGATTCGACTCTGCAAAGATGCGACGCTGCACCGACTCGTATCCTTGTAGCGATACACCGACGTCATGATTGATCCCCGCGGGCAAGTCGACCGTCACGGGTGTTCGCCCGCGGAACGCGCCACCCACTGTCACGTCGGCGCCAGCCGGACGCGAGGTCACTCGCAACCTTGCATCCGGCGCTCCGAGCTCGATCGGTCCTAGACGCTCAATCTGACCTGCCTTGAGCAGCACGACGCTTTGCCACGACTTTGCGCCCTCCGCGGTAATTGCGAGCCGATGAAGACCTGCAGGAAGATCGACTCGAGCCGGCAACTTCACTGCCGTCGATTCGCCGACGACGAGTTGCGCTCCGGATGTCGTCGCACTGACTTCAAGAGTTCCCCAAGAAGGCTGCAAACGAACGCTGAGCGGCTGACGAACTCCACGTCCCTCGACATCGAGTTGTACGACATGATCAAGATGGCGATCAGAGCGGAGCGTGACGGTACGAGCGCCGCTCATCATTTTGATCGCACCGGGTGCGCGCCCTGCCTCCGCACCGTCGACGAAGACTCTTGCGGTCACGCCATCCGTATCGATTTCTATGATTCCCGGCTTCTCGACCAGCCTAAGATTCAATGTGATCGGAGCGCCTGTACGAACGACAACTTTTCGCTCGACGGGCTCGTAACCCTCGAGCTCCGCGCGGATCGTTCGCTCGCCCGGAAGAAGCAAGAGCGTCCCCGCCGATCGCCATCCAAATCCCGAACCGGATACCACCGCTTCAGTCGGCGTCACGTTGACTCTGACGGGCTCCAGTCTCCCGAGTTGGACCGCGAAGAGCACGAAAAGCACTAAGCCGACCAACGCCATCGCGATGACTTTGGGTCCGAATCGGCGAATCCCCTCGACTTTGTTGTCCGAGGTGGCGCGCTCGGATGCAAGGTCGGACGACCAGGTTGCCGCCGTGATTCGCCCATCGTCCGAGAGCTCTTGCGAACGGTACCCCGCAGGATCTTCGATCGATGCAATGGTGTCGTTGCCCTGGAGGTGGCGGACCTCGATGCACGACCCGGACTGGATGACAATGCGTGCGGTACCCAGCGCGAGGACATCTCCTGCGCGCAAAGAAATAAACTCTGCAGATCGGGCTGGCGTGCCATTCAACCAGACTCGGCCATCGATCAATGTGACGCCAAGTTCGCCGTCCATCACATCGAGCAAAATGGCATCTGCTTCGGCGCCTGGGACGACGATATCGTCGTTTGGACTCCCACCGATACGACACGGCAAACCAACTTCTCGATCGCCTGCAGGTTCGCGAAGTCGAATCACGAAATCGCCTCCGTGCACTTTACGGTCACGACGATGTCGGTGGAGGTCGGTGTGACGATGAACTCCTGACGTACGTCACGAAAGCCGGCGCGGCTTCCGATCGCGACGTAGCGACCTGGCTTCAAAGACAGTTCGCGTCGGGTGAAGGAGCCAAAGTTTCCGACGCGCTGAACACTCACCAGCGTCAGTCCGTCCGACTCGATCACGGCGACTACGGGCGTCTCGTAAAGACGGAGCGCCTCGCGCAAGCGATCGCTCTGGGCTTGGAGAACGACCTTTTTCTCGTTGATGGAAGAGGACTGAGAAAGGAGCCGCTCCGCTTCGCGCCGTACTTCCGGTGCAGCGAGTCGAGCAGGACTTGCGAGTAAGGACTCGATGCGCCGAGCGAGCTCGGCGCGAGGCGCAACTCGGATACGCCCGTCTCTGGCGAACTTCAGCGTCGTATCACGGGTAAGCAACGCATCGTATCGAAGCAGCGCCTCACTCCAGCGTTCGGCGTTCTCCAATTCGAGAATTTCAGCGCGGACGACTCCGAGATCGCGGCGCTCTCCTGCGGCATCGATCTGCGCGAGGATCTGCGGTAATTCGGCTGCTCCAGGTCGAAGCGTCGCGGCCCGTGTCACCGCAGCGCGCGCCTCTTTTGTGCGGCCGGCACGCAAAGCCGAAAGCGCATTACCAATCTCACGGGCGTATTGATCAGAGCCGATCGCAACACGCGCTTTCGCGACTCCTTCACGCGCGATGCGATTGGCTGGATCGGCACGTAAAACCTCTTCGTATCGCGTCAGTGCGCGCAAGTGATCGAGCGTCAGAGCCGCCGTCTCCGCCTCGACCAAGGCGGGTAAAACCGGGCCAAGTGCGGCCACTCGCGCGAGACCCTTACCCGCTGCCTCATCGGAAGGATCAATTCGCTGAGCCAACTGGTAAGCCTGCCTTGCCACCTCCAGTCGACCCGCGTCCAACGCGGCATCGCCGTCGCGCAGCTGTCTTGCGAGAATCTGCGGACGCTCCTCGGCAATGCGCGATAGTCTTTGGAATGCAACGCCGATTCGATCGAGAGCCAAAGCGTAATCACGACTGGCCTCCGCTTCGAGCGCGAGCGCACCCAAGGACTTGGCCGCAGCAAAGGTCGAACCGCCCCATATTCCGCCACCCTGTGTCTCCAATTCCTCGAGGAGCGTTCGGAAACGGGCATCTTCATTTTCGAACTGAGCGACCAAAGCGGGGTCCGGCAGACCCGAGATCACTGCCGCGGGCAATGCAGCACTCTTCGGACGCTCAGCTTTCTCGGATCGGTCCAGCGGCTTTACGAAACTCGGCAACACTAAAAAGACCGCTGCTACCGCAGCAAGAAGCACGATTAGGCCAACCCATGCGCCCGCCGACGCTCGGGGTCGGGCAGCCTTCTCTGCAGTCTCGACGACGGCGTCTTCGGGTCGGACCACTTTTGCTGCAACGACCGGCGTGAGTCGTCGCGAGTCGAATGACGTCAACGTACGAGCGATTTCCCGAAGGTCAGTCGGTCGAGATTCCGGATTGGTTGCCAGCAACGACATCACGAGATCCGTCAGACCAGCAGGTGTGGCAACCGAGGTGGCAAGTCGTGGTGGCGGCAGTCCATTCCTCGCCCGGTCGGCATCGGGGAAATTCGGTGGATATCCGCCGAGCAATTCATAGGCCAGCGCACCGAGGCCAAAGATATCGTCCGCCGTCGACGCTGCTGATCCGGTGAGTTGTTGCGGGCTCGCGGAAAACGGCGAACCCACTCGCGTCGCAGACTGCTCGCCCACCCTCGCCGCCACACCGAAATCCGCCAACTTTGCGCGGCCATCGAAACCGATGAGCACGTTGGAAGGTTTCAGGTCACGGTGGACAATTCCGCGTTGATGCAGACCCGCCAAAGCCTCGGCTACCTCACCAAGCAAGCCGAGAATCTGCGTCCAGGACTTGGCTCTCAAAGATCTGGCATCGGCCGAAGCGAGTTCCATCGGCAATACCGCAAAACTCTCGTCGGAAAGCGGCTCGAAATACTCGAGAATGCCCTTTCCAGCGCCCTGATGCGCCAGCTCGTATTGCAATTCGAGAATCGGTAGTTCTCGTCGCGTGGAGATCTTCAGCGCAATCTGAGCGGATCGACCCTCATCGAGGACACGCCAAACCTCGCCCTGACCTCCACGCCCGAGTGGTTCGATCAGTACGAAGCGACCTAAAAGTCTTTGTCCTTTCGAAAGTGTCGCCACGACACCTCAGGAGCCGGGAGGCGATGTTGCAGGCGTCGGGAGAGCAGTTCCGGTTTCTTCGGCGTAGATCGCTGCGAGAAGACGGCGCCACTCGCGATATTGCTCTTCGGCCGTGCCCACCAGTTTGAGAGAGCGTCCTTCGACTTCGACGACCTGTGATCCGGCTTCGTTTTCGAAGCTTCGAGCCAGTTCTTTGACTTCTTGAGCTGCCATCTTGGCATCCTCGAACTTCTTGATGCCGGACATCACTGCCGCGACACCACCGACGCCACCCCCGTACCTGACTGCATCTTCGATACGCTGACAGTTGTAATCCGCAGAACCACATTGACTCGAAACGAAAATGCTGGCGAGCACTGCCGCAGCGCCGAGCACTGTTCGAGTGGTCGCTTGGGCGCGCGCTTTGTCCTCTTTTTCGATGGCTTCACGGCTCGTACGTCGATAGCCCGCATAAGAGTCGAAAAGACCTTCGGAGAATTGCTCGTTGTAGCCATCGAGCGTATCGATGACGACCGTATCGCGCTCACGGATCTTCTCGACTCGAGCAAGAGCAGGATCATCACTGGCCGGCAGCCGATTTACCTTGATGAGGCCGTCTTTGCCCTCGACCAGATATCCGCCGAACGAGCGTGGGTCGAGATCTTGTGCAAATCGTAGTGCAGCAATTTGACGGATATCCCGACGATCCGTTGGCGACAAGCGCTCCCGAGCCTGAAGGAGATCATCTGCAATCTGCACATAGACGTTCTTGAACGGATCGCGGGCGCGCAGCGCAGCGTCGGTCTTGTATGACCCGAGATCGGCCTCACCCGAATAGATCTTGTCGTCGATCCAGACGCGGCCGACGGCGTCGACGGCGCGAACCTCAAGTTCAAGTCGACCACCCGTCGACTCGAGAATCTTTCCGGTGATCAGGATGTCGACGAAACGCACGCCTTCCGGAACGACGCGGACAGCGCCCCATTGTCCGGTGGTCTCCAGCGTCGTTTTGAGGCGGTTGGCGAGCAAGCGCGATTCGGCTTTTCTGATATCGGGATAAATACGACGTTTGTCCAGCGCCTCCTCGTTATCTTTGATGGCCTCGGGAATGTTGGCATCGAAGGCCTGCACAGCCACGTCCAGCAACTCGGCTTCGTCAATCTGGGTCGTGGCTTGTACCGCTTCGAGCTTCGGCAGCGGCCGTGTTTCCTTGACAACGCAACCGGCGAGCGCAGCGAGCGCGGCGACAGCAAGCGCTGTCACCCTCAAGAGGCGATACGACGACAAAACGTCAGCCCTTGCCCTGAACATTACGCTTGTACTCCATGTATTCCTTCCAGAGCTTTTCCTTGAGCTCGGGGTCCGTCTCCTGCTCCGCCGCGCGTCTCAAGCGACGCGCGACGATGTCGTCATCTTCTCCGGAAGGGATGCTTCGATCGGGCGCGCCGCTACCGCTACCGGCGACGACGCCTCGATCCTGCCGATCGCCGCTGGTCTCGCGCCCACCCCCAGCGCCCGCTTGGCCGGCGCGTTCAGAGCGCAAATCGCCCTCGCGTCGACCCAAGCCGCCCTCCGAGCCTTGCGTGGAAGCCGTCGCCGATCGGCTTGCGGCGCGGGCGTCACGCTCGGCAGCCGTGCGCTGCTGTTCCTCTTCGAGAGTCTTGTCGAACTCGCCGAGGGAGTCGTCCAATGTTTTGCCGAGCGTCCCGCTTCGTTCTTCGGAGGTGGTGGCCTCGCCAGAGGTTGAGGCGTCGCGGCCGCTGTTGGAGCCGCTGTCGGAGCCGCTGTCAGATGCGCCCCGGTCAGACGCCGTACCGTCGCCGTCGCTTGTCGCATCACCCGAATCGCCACCCATGACGATGCCACCGGACGCGCCGCCCGATGCGCCGCCGGAAGAAGTACTGGGGCTGCCACCGGTGGAGGGCATCGTCTCGCACCCTGCGAGAGCGAGCGCCGACATCAATGAAATGATTGTGATTTCTTTGATTTTCATGACGGACATCGATCGGCTCAGCTGCCGCTCTTGAAAAAACTCTGAAGCTGATCAGCAAGGCGGTTACATGCAGTATTTTCAACGCGGGCAATGAACGGGAGCGGCACGACGGCGCCGACGATGGCGGAGGTTCCCGAGACGTTCGTGCCTACGCTTCCGGCAGACTTGGCCTGCTTGAGGTCCCAGATCGTCGCCTCGAAGTTCGATTCGTTTTCCCACCAGCCGAAACCGATGCACCCTGCTGCACCCGGCGCGGCACCACAGGCGATGCTGCCGCCGCCATCGATTTTTCGGGTGCCGCCGTCGAGCCACACGAGGTACCGCACTCCGGAAGCGGCGACACGCTCGCTGACATCAGGCCTCGCCAGCAGCTGCGTCACGGCTTCGGGGCGCGAAGGTGCTGTTGCCGGCTCGAACCAAGGAAAAAGTTCGTCCACGAAACGATTGTTGTCGTGCACCGGAATCGGGTTCGGGCCGCTGGCGAGACCGCGACCGACGCAGTCCATGAAATCATCCTCGGCCGATGTCCCCTCGATCTGGGGCTTCGCGAGAATAACGACCGCCTCACCCGAAGCGAGTTGGATCGGTAGTTCGCGTGACTCTTCGATCCGAGCATTCATGCAGCCGCCCAGCCCGACGACCACGGCGACGGTCAGCAGCGAGAAACGGATGGCTCCGGAATGCATTTCTAGGGGCTCCCAAGGGAAGGGGACGAGTATGCCACGCACCCCGCTTCCGATTGACCGGGGGCCCGGCGACCCGGTTCCCGGGACGCGCGGCTTTGCGAAACTTTACAAGCTCCGAGGGATCAGGGGGGTTGGGGAAAGCGATCTAGGCGCCTGAGCTCCGGGAACCACTTGAGGTAGGCGGCCACGACGACGAGGCAGGCGACGCCACCGTACGTCACCGCACGTACCGGGCCCCACCAACTGGCCGTGAGCCCTGACTCGAATTCTCCGAGTTCGTTCGAGGCCCCGATGAACATGGCGCTCACGGCGCTGACCCGACCCCGGATTTCGTCCGGCGTCTCGAGTTGGACCAACAGATGTCGGACGAAGACCGACACCATGTCTCCCGCACCGAGACACACCAAGGCGGCTACCGATAGCCAGAAGGAGGTCGATAGCCCGAACACGACGGTCGCAAGCCCAAAGATTGCGACGCCACCGAACATCCAAGGCCCGACACGCCTCGTAATGGGGTGTCGCGCTAACCAAATTGCCACCAAGGCTGCGCCCACTCCCGGAGCCGTTCGCAAAATTCCCAGTCCTTCCGGGCCCACTTTCAAAATGTCGGCCGCGAACATCGGCAACAAGGCCGTCGCGCCACCGAACAACACGGCAAACAAGTCGAGGGAGATGGCCCCGAGCACCGTGCGCCGCTGGAACACGAACCGAAAGCCCTCCGTCAGCTCGCGCCACGATGCAGGGGCCGAGGCATAAGTCGCAGGCCGCGGTCGAATTCGGGCGAATAGCAGGGTGGCGAAGGCGATCAGAACGAGGGTGATCACGTAGACGAGTAATGCGCCGACAGGGTCCTCGCGAGCCTCTCCCAACGCGTAGAGGATTCCTCCGAGCGCAGGACCGACGATCACAGCCACCTCGAACAACATGGAATTGAGCGCGATTGCCGAAGGAAAAACATTCGACGGTACGAGGTTGACGACCATGGCCTGGCCCGCAGGCATCCATAGCGCACGCGCAGCACCGAGCAATGCCATGGCAACGAACACCCAGAACACATCGCCACTGCCGCTCAAGGAAAAGGCGATCAGCACCACGATGCACGCCGCATCGATGACGTAGGCCATGAGCATGACCATGCGACGGTCGACCCGATCGGCCAGCTGGCCCGCCGGCAGTACGAGCACGAAGAACGGCAGAAACTGCGCCAGGCCCACGAAGCCCAGATCGAGTGGATCACGCGTCGTGGCATAGACCTGCCAACCCACGGCCACTCCGAGCATCTGCCAGACCAGCGTTGCCAGGAATCGCCCGAGAGCGAATCGGCGAAAATCCGGGTACGCGAGTGCCGCCCGCATTCCCACCCTTCCCGCTTCCGACGTCCTGTCGGTGGACCCTTCCGCAGGATCGGTCGATTGGTTCATGGGGTGATGTTAAGTTTCAGCAGCGAATCAGCCTGCGGAGTCTCTCATGTCCGGCTCGGCCATCACCCGTCATTTTGCGACCATCACCGCAGGGCGATGGGGTGCACGACAGGTGCACTATCGTCGTGTCGGCTCCGGCCCGCTCGTCATCCTTTTTCATCAGTCTCCGCTGTCCTCGCGCGACATGTTGGCGACGATGGGACGGTGGAAAACACACTTCACGTGTATCGCTCCTGACTCACCCGGTTTCGGCCTGTCCGATCCGCTCGGCGTCAAAGCAGCCACGATGAGCGACTTTGCCGATGCAGCCATCGAATTCATGGATGCATTGGAGATCGATCGTGCGGCGGTCTATGGGTTTCATACCGGAGCGATGATTTCGGGCGCGCTTGCCGCTGCCCATCCGAAACGCATCGTGTGCGCAGTCGCCAATGGCTACGTGATGATGTCTACGAGCGAAAAGAAAGACATCGTTCGTCATTACCTCCCGCCATTCAAGCCTTCGTGGGACGGCGCTCATCTTGCTTGGCTATGGGCCCGGATGCGCGAGCAGGCGATTTTCTTTCCGTGGTATGCCAAGGCACTCGCGAACCGCTTGTACAACAACGTTCCGCAACCCGAGGTACTGCATGCCGCCCTGCTCGACTTCATGCGCTCAGATGATCACTACCGAGTAGGCTATCGCGCCGCATTTTTGATGGAGTCGGATCGGGTCCTGCGGAACATGCGTGTTCCCATGCTGGTGACGGCGTATGCCTCCGACGTACTCGCCACGCACTTGCCTCGTATCACGAACGCGAGTCGTCGCGTCACCGTGCAGCGTGGCGGATCTCTCGACGAGACCCATGATCTCTGTCGGCTCTACATCTCTGCACACAGGCCGCCGAAGGCGCCGATTGCCCCTCCGGCCGCCACACTTCGCGGCGAGCTGGTCCAAGACTATGTCTACTTGAAACATGGTCAACTGCGCCTCCTCAAAAATCTTGACGGAAAAGGTCGGCCGGTCATCGTGCTGCATGATGCGCTGGGCTCGATCAACTCGATAGAAGACCTCATGGGCGGATTCATTGGACTCCGGCCCGTGATCGCGATCGAGCTGCCGAGTCACGGAGAGTCAGACGATCCACTGAAGTCGAGCGCATCGATCGGCGACTACGCGAAGGTCGTCCGCCAGGCCCTGGCATGCTTGAAGCTTGATCGAGTGGACGTCGTGGGCCTCGGATTCGGGGGGCTGGTCGGTCTGGATCTCGCATTGCGGCATCGACAGTTGATCAACGCGCTGGCCATGGTGGGCGTCGCCGATCTCGAGGGTCGCGATGCCAAAGATTTCATCTCGAACGGAGTGCCGGATATCGAACCGGACTGGTTCGGCGGCCATCTTTTGCAAGCGTGGCACGTCGTGAGAGATCAAGGGTTATTTTGGCCTTGGTACAAACGTCTAGGCAGTTGTGCCATTCGGCAGGAGCCGCAAATCGACCCCGATCGAGTCCAACAGCGCCTCCTCGACCTTCTGCGTTCGAACGGCGGTTGGCAGCGCGCTTTTCGAGCGCAGTTTTCTTATCCGTGGCGTACAAAGCTCCAGCTCGCCACGCGGAATTCAGCGTTGCGGGTCGTGCTGGCCGCCTCGGCACTCGATCCGCTGCAGAACTCCACATGGCGCGTCACCGACGCCGTCCCCGGATTGGCAAGACTTCCCTTGCCAAAGCCTGAGCGCTTGTGGGCTGCATCAATAGTCAAAGAATTTGAGTGAGGATCGATCGCTTGAAAAGACTCTGCGTGTTTTGCGGTGCAAATGCCGGGAACGGACCTCGTTATCGCGAGGCCTCCGAGGCTTTAGGTCAGGCGCTGGTTCGTACAGGAATCGGGCTCGTCTATGGCGGCGCGGGAATCGGACTCATGGGTACGATCGCCGATGCCGTCCATAATGCAGGCGGAGAAGTCATCGGCGTGATCCCCAGAAATCTCGTCGAACGCGAGGTGGCTCATCACCGAATCAACGACCTTCGCGTGGTCGAGTCCATGCACGATCGAAAAGCGCTGATGGCAGAGTTGTCGGACGGGTTCATTGCGTTGCCGGGCGGAGTCGGCACGCTCGAAGAGCTTTTCGAGGTGTGGACGTGGGGCCACCTCGGCCTGCACGGCAAGCCTTGCGCGCTACTCGATGTCGATGGCTTCTACGCTCGTCTGTCGCAGTTTCTCGATCATGTCGATCGCGAAGGTTTTTTGCGGCAGGGCGTTCGCGACATGCTGCTGATCGACGACAACCCCGATAGGCTGATTTCACGCATGGGTCTTTACCGAGCGCCGGCGACCCCTCTCGTGCTCACCCGGGCGACAACCTGAATCGATTGCCCCTCGAGGCTGCAATCAAGGCAGCGTCTTGTCCTCGATGATCGACTGCGAGCGCTTTTCTGCAAGCCACTCACGCCAGATAGCCATCAGGACGGCGAGGATGACGGGGCCGATGAAGAGCCCGACGAGGCCAAACGCCGTCAGACCACCCAGCACGCCAAACAACACGAGCAAAAAGGGAATACGCGTTGCACCGCTGATCACGAGCGGACGGACGATATTGTCGATCCAACTCACGGCGGTCAGTCCCCAAATTCCGAGGCCGATCGCCGCCGTCGTCTCACCGGTCAGATAGAGCCAGACGCTTGCCGAGCCCCAGATGAAGGGCACGACGAAGGGCACGAGCCCGACAAGGAAAGTCAGCATTCCGAGCAACAGCGGCACTGGAAGTCCGGCGAACCAGTAGCCGATGCCGGCGAGCGTGCCTTGCGCCAAGGCGGCGAGCACGATCCCGTACACCACGGCTTTGACGGTGTTGCCGATCGCCTCGAGGTAGTGCTGGACGCGTACCTTTCCGAAGAACTGCTCGAGCATCCGACCCACTTGCGAGGCGAAATGCTCACCATCGCGATACATGAAAAACAGCGACACCATGGCGATGACCAGCTTGACGAGATTTCGCCCGACGCCGCCGAGCATGGCGCTGATCTCGCCGGAGGACTGGGCAAAGAATTGGCGAATGGCCACATCGATCGCCCCGGGATCACGCGCCACCTGGGCGAGGATCTCCTGGAGACGCGGGCCGAGCAGTGGAATGTCTGCAATGAACGCAGGGACTTTGAGCGTTGCGAGAAGCGGGACGATCTCGCGATAGAACGGCAAGGCCTCGGCCTTGATCAGCAAGGCGAACCAGAAGATCGGCAGGATGATGGCGGAGCTCAACAAGATCGTCATGACGAGTGCTGCGAGAGTCCGCCGGCCGCTGCAAAGACGCACGAGACGCTCGTGCATGGGCCAAGTGACATAAGCGAGGATCGCCGCCCAGATTACCGGCACGATGAAGGGCTGGAGGACCTGGAACGCGAGCAGAACCAGGACGGCAATGAAGCCTACGACCGTCAGGGGTCTCAGCCATTTCCCTTCTGCGAAATCTTCGAGGATCACGTGACCACTCCAGAGGCAGCGAACGCCGTGAGGATCAAAAGTGTACAGACGCCGAGTGTGAGCACTCGACGCAGATCGAGGTAATCGGCGGGGAGTGCATCAGCGTGGGTTCGATGTTCGAACAGCCAGAACAAGCCGAAGCCGGCGACGAGCAGGGCCATCCCCTTTTCGCCTCCCACGAGTACTGCTGCGGCACCGACCACCGAGGGCGCTGTCGAACCGACGATGGTCTTGATCGACCAGGACAATCGGCCGCCGACAGCCAGGCCCCAATGGACCGCTGCAATGAAAGCAAGGATGACGGCCCCCCAGGCCGTTGCAAGGCGCAGACCCCATGACGCGATTTCCTGCGAACCACCCAGCAGCGCGAGGCCAAGAGCAAGTACGAACGGCAGCAAGCCGAGAAATCCGGCCCAACGCGCAGCGGGCGTCAGACAGTCGGACCTATCATCTTGACGGGTGATGGTGCTCATCAGGATTTCATTGTGGCAGGAGACGAGGACGATCGTCACCTCCATCGATGTAACCAATCCGACAGAACGGCTGCAACACTGACCGGATCCTCGTGATGCATCATGTGGCCGAGGGTTGGAAAATCGCGCACCTCGAGATGCGCGAAGCAGGTCTTGAAGCGTTCCAATTCTTCGCTGCCGTCATGCGTTCCGAGACGTTTTCGATACTCGGACTCTCCGGCGAGCAGCACCAGGGTCGGCGCGACGATGCGTCGCCAACATGCCTCGGCTTCCTCGCGTCGATAGAGCACCGGATTGATGAGGCGATGCCAAGGATCGAAGCGCAGCATGACGCCACCCTCCGAAACAGGGCTCGTCCATGATTTCGCGATAAATGCCGCTCGCTCGTCCGTCAAGCGCGGATTTCGATGTTGGAGCATGCGAGCGAGTCGTTCTGGCGAGTCGTAGAGCGTTTCACGGACCCCTTTTCGGATTTCATCCAGCCATTGCCCCAGACGATCGGGAGCGATCGATGCATCGACTCTCGGCAGCCCGAAGCCTTCCAACGAGACGATGCGACGAACTCTGGAGGGACGAACACCTGCGTACAGGCTCGCGATATGACCACCCATGCTATGCCCGACCAGAGTCGCTGCGCTCTCGGAATAGTGGTCGAGGATTCCTTCGAGATCGGCGAGATAGTCCTGAAACCAGTAAGGTGAATCGTTGCGCCCGCTACCGCCGAATCCCCGCCAGTCGGGAGCGATGAAGTGGTGGTCGCGCGGCAAGGCATCGACCAGAAACTGGAAAGTGTCCGAGCAATCCTGGAAACCGTGGAGCAGAAACACCAAAGGGGCTCCGTCGTCTCCCCAATGCACCACACGGTGGCTCAAATTCCTGACGGTGATCGTCTCCTCGCGCGCGGGCACGACGGGCTGATAACACTGCATGACGGACTCAGTTTCCCAAAAATAATTGATAAGCCGGATTTTCGGTTTCGTCGATCCACGGATAGTGCAGCTCCGCGAGATGCGCCAGAAACTCTTGTTCGGTGGCTTCTGGAACCTGTATCCCCGCCATCACGCGCCCCGCATCGGAGCCATGATTTCGATAATGAAAAAGCGTGATGTTCCATCGCGAACCGATCGCCTCCAAAAAACGCAGCAAGGCACCAGGGCGCTCGGGAAACTCAAATCGGAACAGCCGCTCATCGGAGATGGTCTCGGCGTGACCACCGATCATGTATCGAACATGCAGCTTTGCGAGCTCGTTATCGGTCATATCGGTGACGACATAGCCTGCCTTCCTCAGGGTTTCGATCACTGCCGCGCGCTCGTCGTGCCCACCCGACATGCCGAAACCGAGAAAAATATTGGCAGCGCCCGAGTTCTCGTATCGGTAGTTGAACTCCGTGACGCTGCGCCGCCCAAGCGCACGGCAGAGTTCGAGAAAGCTTCCGGGCCGCTCGGGAATCTCGACGGCAAGCAGCGCCTCGCGTTTCGCCCCGATCTCCGCCCGCTCGGCTACATGCCGTAGGCGGTCGAAGTTCATGTTGGCACCGCAATTGATGGCGACGAATCGCCGACCGGCGCAACCTTCTCGAGCGATGTATTTCTTGATGGCAGCGACTGCCAGCGCTCCCGCAGGCTCCACGATGGACCGGGTGTCCTCGAAGATATCCTGGATACCCGCGCATATCTCGTCGGTATCGACGAGCATGACCTCGTCCACGCACTCTCGCGCCAAGCGGAAGGTTTCTTCACCCACCCGGCGCACTGCGACACCGTCGGCGAAAATTCCGACTCGTGGCAACGCCAGACGCTCGCCAGAAAGCAACGAATCGTACATGGCGGTGGAATCCGCAGCATTGACGCCGACGATGCGGACACCTGGGTGTGCATGCTTGAGGTAGGTTGCGATCCCTGCGATCAGACCCCCGCCGCCGATCGGCACGAATACAGCATCGAGTTCGCCTTTCGTTTGGCGCGAAATCTCTACGCCGATGGTGCCTTGGCCTGCGATGACATCCGGATCGTCGAAGGGATGAACGAAAACGAGATTCTTGTCGCGTGCGAGCTTGAGTGAATGTTCATAGGCGGAGTCGTAATCATCGCCGTGCAACACCACCTCGCCGCCCAGATCGATGACGGCTTGTACCTTGATATGAGGTGTGGTCACCGGCATCACGATGAGCGATGGGATGTTACGACGAGTGGCTGCGAGTGCGACGCCCTGAGCGTGGTTACCCGCAGAGGCACAAATTACTCCGCGCGAGGCGACCTCCTCTGGAAGACGAGAAATCTTGTTGTAGGCCCCTCGTAGCTTGAAGGAGAAAACTGGCTGCAGATCTTCGCGTTTGAGAAGGATCTCGTTTCCGAGTCGTCGCGACAGACGACCTGCACGCTCCAAGGGTGATTCGATTGCGACGTCATAGACGCGCGCATTCAAGATGCGTTCGACATAATCCGCTTTGGTCAGCGCGCTCATGCAAAGCAGCATAACCGAGGTGCCCGCGCCGGATATACTGCATTCCTCCTATGCGGCACGTCTGGACTCTCACGATCGCTCAAGCGTTTGCAGCTTGCAGCACCATCACTCTCGTCACTTTCGGCGGCATCGTCGGAACTCATATGGCACCGACGCCTGCGCTGGCAACGCTGCCACTGTCAATGTCGGTCGTCGGTCTCGCAGCGATGTCAATCCCGGCTGCTCTGCTCATGCAACGAATCGGCAGACGACCTGCCTTCATCGGCAGTGCGCTGATGGCGGCGCTCGCGGCACTGCTCTGCGCGTATGCCATTCTTCAAGACGAGTTCACTCTATTCTGCTTCGCAGGACTGCTCATCGGAGGCAATATGGCTTTCGTGCAGCAGTATCGGTTTGCTGCTATCGAATTCGTCAACCCGGGGGATGCGGGGCGTGCAGCTTCCACTGTGATGATCGGAACATTGATCGCGGCATTCGTCGGCCCGACGCTTGGCGGCGCGGTCAGTAATGTCGGCGGTTGGCCGCAGTACACCGCCTCGTTCATCGTGCTCGCCGGACTCTGCCTGTGTGCCGCGGCAGTATTGACTCGATTGCCATTTACCCCGACGCCATCGAGAGCACAACGATCGTTGCCCTCGAGAGGCATCCTCGAGTTGATTGCCGATCCGAGGTATCGCGTTGCCGTGCTCGCTGGCCTGTCGTCCTATGCCGTCATGAGTTTCATCATGACGGCGACACCGCTCAGCATGCACGTCCACGATGGCTTTTCGACGGGCGAGACTACGGCCGTCATCACCGGGCATCTGTTCGGAATGTACTTGCCTTCACTCGTGACCCCTTGGTTCGTCTCCAAACTCGGGATTCGCGGGATGATGCTGACGGGCATCGCCATCAATCTGGTCTGCATCCTCATCTGCGCGTTCGTCGGCCGGCATTTCCTGCACTATTTTTCGGCGCTGCTTCTGCTCGGCGTTGGCTGGAACCTGCTTTTCGTCGGCGCCACGACCTTGCTGTCGTCAACCTATTCGGATGGCGAACGATTCCGAGCGCAGGGATTCAATGATTTCATGGTATTCGGATCACAAGCGCTCGCATCCCTGTCTGCCGGGGTCGCGATCGAGACGCTCGGCTGGGAAATGCTCAACCTCGTCTCGCTGCCACTGCTGATCGTGGTGCTGTGGTCGATGCGGGGCGCCGTCATTCCCCGAACGTGATGATCACTTTTCCATCGCGATCATTACCGGTTCGTCCTGCAAGGTCGCAGGCTTCGAGAATTTGCTCCAACGGAAAAACACCTGCAATGCGGGCGGTCAAGCTTCCTTTGGCCATGAGCGCAGCGAGCTCTGCATACATCTGACGCACCTGCGTCGGCGTGCGATGACGAAACTGCCGCACGAAGCTGATGCCGTGCAGCACGATCCCCTGACGAAACATCAAATAAAAATCGATCTCGCACGGTGATCCGCTCATCGCGCCGTAACACACAAGGGGTGAATCGGGCGCAAGGCACTCGGCGATTCGCTGCGTCGCCGATCCTGCAACAGCGTCTATTCCGAGTCGGATGGGCGCTCTGCCCACGGCTTCTGCCACACGCGTCGCGAGGTCAGGGCCATCGAGCAACACGATATCGGCACCCAAAGATTTCAGCTCGTCGATCAGTTCGGGACGCCGAACCACATTGACCGAACGCACCCCGCGCCGATGCGCCAATTGGACCACGTAGCGTCCGCAACTCGAATTGGCAGCGTTCTGAATCAGCCAATCACCGGGACTCAGTTCGGCGAAATCTTCCAACAAGACCCAAGCAGTCGGCCCATTGACCGTCAAAAGGCTCAGTTGACGCGGGTCGCCCTCAGGCGCGGGCATGCAGGCCTCTGCCCGACAGCGCACCTCTTCTCGAAACGTGCCACTGCCGAGTGCAGGGAAGACTCGTTCGCCCACACGCATCGAGGTGACGCCCTCCCCCGCTCGGATGACGCGGCCGATGCCTTCGTAACCGGGCGTACGTGGCAGCGAATAACGGAATCCCTCGGCTCCCGATATCGTGCGAAGGTCGGCGATGTGCATCGCGGCGGCCTCCATCTGAATCACGACTTCCCCAGGGCCAGGCTGTTCGGCCGGTACATCGAGCACGCGCAACACCTCGCGTGGCTCACCGTATTGATCGTGTATGGCGCGTTTCGGCATGCCCTGAGTGGGCCTCTTATAACGTGAGATCAGATGATCCCGCGTTCGGTCATCCGCGAAATGGCGTCTGCCTGACGTTGCTGGAAGTACGCACGATCCGGAATCACGAGCTTGCCGCCTTGCAGCAATCCGTTGCGCCGTCGCAGATCGGCATTTGCGAAGGAGTCGGCAAACATCTCGAGTGCTTGGCGGGAGAGCATGTTCGCCATGGCAGGACGACGTCGATACGACCGAAGGCCTGCCATGTCGAGGAATGCCGATGCCACAGAGGAGTTGCCTGTGCCGGCGACGACCATTTGATTGCCGTGGTAGTCGATGAGATCGGAGTAGCCGTTGCTCGAGTCGACAGGAACGTCGATTCCGAGCAACGCCGCCGTGTTCGCAGACACGACATAGGCGAGATTCTCGAGCGCTCGGGCACGTCTTGCGATTTGCTTGATCGTGAGATTGGGTGAGGCCACTTCGCTCGTGGAGTGCAGGAATACTTCGGCGCCGCGAATGGCATGGGCGCGGGCCACTTCGGGATAGAGAATTTCTTCGGAGGCGATGGCCGCGAGTTTTCCGATGGTCGTTTGAGCCACCGGAAAAACGCCCTCGATACCGTACAGATCGAGGTATTTGTCCCAAACGTCGTGCGGCGTCGGAGCAAAGATCGAAATCAAACGTCGATATGTGAGCACTCGATTACCCGACGGGTCGAAGACCCAGCAGGCTTGGAAATAAATGCCCGGAAAATTCGGATCGGTTTCGTAGCCATTGCCAGCCAGAAAGATCCCGTGCTTTTGCGACATGGCACCCAAACGTTCGTATTCCGGGCCGTCCGGTGCGATCGCACCCTTCGCCGCCCACTCGGGAATGGTCTCACCCCAGGGCGGACCGGACAGGATGTACTCCGGCAGTACGACGAGTTTGAGGTCAGCGCCTATCCAGCGCTTTGCACCGGCGATCGCCTGGTCGATTCGACCCAACGACGCACTCATGCGCGCTGCAGCAGACTCACGATCGCGGTCGGGGTGAACGCCGTCGCAATCGATTTGCAATGCCAGGGCGATGTAACGATCGAGGATGGAGCTGTTCATTTGAGGAGTTCCGTTAACCGAGCCTCTGCAAGATCGCTGAACGTATCGAGTTCAATGATGTTGCCGGCCTGAACGAGGAATCGATCGCACCAACGAACACGAGAGAAGGCGGTTCCGTCGGTCCATGATCCACTCATCTCGCCGCGAACATAGACGGCAAACCCTCCGGCAGCCTCACAGGCCTCGAAGCTATCGCACTGCTTTTGGACTTCGCGATAGCGACTGGCGGCAAACACCGCAAACTCACCTAGGCTCGAAAATCGATGCCCTCCGGAGATGGTGATCCGATGCCCCGGAGCCATGAGTTTGGAGGCGGATTCGAGATCCCCCGACGCCATGGCATCGAACCATCGACGTACCAAATCGATGACATCGCCGCGCTCACCGCGCGCCGTACCCACGACGATTCTGCCTTCACCGAGGGTGGACATGTGTTTCCGGCCTTCCCTGATACTTCGACGAGTTGATGGACCGTCCAAGTATGCCCGAGCCCGCCGCTCACTGACGACCTGTAGCCATGGCCCGACTGTAGCCGTGGCGCGGGCAATGTCTTAGCCTTCATGCCAAACATCAACCAGGGAATGCCCCATGAAGACGGTCAACCTTCGGAAACTCGCCCCCCGTTTGCTCCTGCTCTTGTGGCCCATATGGGCTGCCGTACCCTCGTTCGCCCAGCCTACCCCACCGGAAAGTCTGACGGCCGAACGCATGTGGTCGCTGGTCCGCCTCGGAGATACCGACATATCCCCCGATGGGCGCCTGGCCGTCGTGACCGTGACGCAATTCGACGTCAAAGAAAACAAGGGGTCGACGGATCTTTGGTTGTTTTCGACGGATGGACGAGCTTCACGTCGACTGACGAGCGACAAGGCCTCCGATTCATCACCGAGGTTCAGTCCCGACGGATCGCTGATCGCCTTCGTCTCCAAACGCGGCGATGACGAACAAGGCCAGATCTACGTCATACCGGTCGATGGCGGCGAAGCTCAACGATTGACCGACGTTCCGACCGGGGCCAACGCACCGAAGTGGTTTCCGGATGGTCGGAAGATCGCGTTTGCATCGTCGATCTGGATCGACCTCGTTCGCTGGGAAGATCAGGCCAAACGCCTTAAAGAGCGTGACAAGAGCAAGATGTCTGCGCAGGTGTGGGACCGCGCTCCGATTTCTTATTGGGATCGATTCCTGGACGACCGTGAACCGCACCTGTTCTCCATCGAGATAACCGGGGGTGAGCCGATAGCCATCACCCGGCAGTCGGGCTTCCATCTGCCGAAATCGGAGTACTCGGACTCCACGTACGACATCTCGCCGGACGGTACCGAGATCACCTTCTCGACCGACACGGACAAAACCGGCATCGATTCGAACTTTGATCTGATTGCGCTCGACTCCTGTGGATGCAAGCCCGCTCGCAATCTCACGGAGGACAATCGCGCCGACGACCGCTCGCCGATCTACAGCCCGGATGGAAAATGGCTGGCGTATACGGCGCAATCGATACCGGGTTTCTACGCCGATCGGGGCAAGCTTATTTTGATCGACCGCACGACCAGCGAACGCCGTGATCTATCGCTCGATTTCGATCGGACAGTCTCCGGGCCGATTTGGCGCGCAGACTCGAAGGCGATCTACAGCGCCATCGACGATGCGGCCACCAACCGCGTGTACCGATTCGATCTCGCCGCGCCCGGCAAGCCCAAGGCCATCACCGGGGCCGGCAGCTTCGGCAATCTTTCAGTGGCTGCGACGACCGGCACACGCCCGGTCGCCGTGGCGCTTCGTCAATCGTTCAAGGAGCCGCCGACTTTGGTGCGCCTCGATCTTGGCAGCGGTGCAGCGACGCAGCTGTCGAAGTTCAACGATGCGACGCTCGCAACAACTGCGCAGGGTCGAGTCGAGAGCGTGACGTATTCGGGCGCCGGTGGTGCACCGATTCAAATGTGGGTCGTCTATCCCCCGGACTTCGATCCATCGAAGAAGTATCCGGTATTCATGTTGCTTCACGGCGGACCGCACAACGGCATTCAGGACGCGGTGCAATGGCGCTGGAACGCTCAGGTGTTCGCCAACTGGGGTTACATCGTCACCTGGCATAACTTCCACGGATCGAGCGGTTTCGGTCAAGCTTTCACCGATGCGATCAATCCCGATCGCATCACCAAGCCTTACGAAGACACCATCAAGGCAGCGGAGTGGCTGGCCGCCAAACCTTATGTCGATGCAGATCGCATGGTCGCGGGCGGCGGGAGCTACGGTGGTTTCCTCGCCAGCACCCTTCTCGGCCGCGCCCATCCATTCAAAGCCTTGATCGCGCATGCGGCGGTGTACAACAACTTCACGCAGATCGGTGCTGATTACGGTGCTGAGCGGGATCGATTCTTCGAATTCTGGGAGCGTCCAGAAGAGTTTGCTCGGTACTCGCCGCACACGTCTGCAGGTAATTTTGCGACACCTACGCTCGTCATCCACGGGCAGCTCGACATGAGGGTTCCCGTGAATCAGGGCATCGAGCTTTTCAACACCCTGCAAAAGCGTGGTGTCCCCTCAAAGTTTGTCTACTATCCAGACGAGAACCACTGGATTTTGAAGCCACAGAACTCTCTCTTCTGGTACAAGACGGTCAGGGAGTGGGTCGAAACTTACGCGCCGTCCGGCGCTCGTTGATTGAGGGGTGATGGCCATGAAGAAGTTTTTGCTCGGTACGCTCAAGGCAATCGGCGGGTTGATTCTCGCTCTCGTGTTGTTCGTGCTCGCCTACCTCTTCTGGCTGAGCGGGTCGTCTCACGATCCGGTCAACGTCCGAGCCGCCTCGAGCTATGTGTCACCCGGCGGCCCGGTTCTCGTCTTCGGCGGAACACGCGGGACAGGTCTCGAAATTGTCCGCAAACTCCGTGAACGTGGCGAAGCCGTCACCGTCGCCGTGCGAAGCACCTCGAATACGGCAGAGCTCGAGAAGCTCGGCGTCAGCACGGTCATCGCCGATGCGCTGGACGCCGAACAGGTGACGAATGCGGTGACGTCGGGCGGCTACGCCGCGGTGGTGTCCACGTTGGGCACGACACGCGGCGAACAACACAAACGTCCGGACTACGTCGGTAATCGCAACGTCATCGACGCCGCCCAGGCCGCCGGTGTCAAACGCTTCGTCTTCATTACGGTGATCGGCGCAGGTGATTCTTCAGAGGCAGCTCCCGGGTTCTCGAAGCGTTTTTTGGCGGAAGTCATTTCGCTGAAGACCCGAGCCGAAGATCATCTTCGCGCGAGCGGTCTCGACTACACCATCATCCGCCCCGGTGGTCTCGGTGATGTCCCAGCGACCGGCACGGCCGTGCTGGTCGAAGACCCGAAGGCCTTCAGTTTCATAGGTCGCGCAGACCTCGCCGACCTTGCAGTGCAGGCCCTCGGAGATCCGTCAACCATCGGCAAGACTTACGCGGCGTACGATCCGAGCCGAAAGACCATGTCGAAGATGTATTTCTGATCCGACCTCACCACGGTAGTTCGCTACCGTCGTAGACCCAGAAACGTCCTGCCGTCTCGAGCGTTAACGCATCGATGACCTTACGCATGCCGGCGACGCTGGCGGGTGCATCGATATCCGCCTGAGGTCCACCGAGATCGGTGCGCACCCACCCTGGGTGCAACGCGGTCGCTGCAATGCCATGCGATTTTGCAAGGTCGATGGCCATCGACTTCATCATCGCATTGACGGCTGCTTTGCTCGCCCGATACGCATAGAGGCCTCCGATTCGGTTGATGCCCACTGACCCCAGCATGCTGGTCAGGGTGACGATCTTTTTTTGGTTCGATCGAGCAACATGCCCGACGAATGCCTCAGCCATTTTCATCGGACCGAATACATTGAGCCGAAAGATCGTTTCCCAGTCTTTGTAATCGGAGCGCCCGAAACTGCCGAAAGCTAGCCCGTCTTTTGCGAAACTCCCGTTGCCCATCGTGCCCGCAGAATTTAGCAATACGTCGATCGCGGTCCCATCGAGCTCGCGGGCCAGTCGATCGATGGCGGCATGATCCTCGACATCGAGCGACAGTACTTGCACTCGCCCGGCGTGCGCTGAGGCCATTGCCTGCAATGAGGGCGACGCGGCGGGATTGCGGGCACAAGCCAAAACGTTCCATCCGGCCTCCGCGTACTGATGTACGCATTCGAGCCCGAGCCCCCGTGATGTTCCGGTAATGAGAATGGTAGGCACGTCGATGTTCTCCGTGGGATAAGCTTTGTCCCCACTCTACGCGGCCTCGCAAACCGGCGACAACGAGCATGACAGACACGACCCACCCAACGGACTATCGGAAGCTGATCATTCATCGGATCACCGGCGACTTCCGTACCTCGACGCAGGTCGTCAAAGAAGTGTGGCGAGCGCCTCAGGCCGGAGAGGTGGTCGTTCGCAACGAATTTGCCGGTGTCAACGCGATTTTCGACAAGAACCTCTGCCGAAACTCCGTGCGCTACATCAAGGTCGATCCGCCGTTCGATATGGGTATCGAGTCCGTCGGTCGGATCGTCGCGGTAGGTCCCGGCGTGACTCGCTTACGTGAGGGCGATGCAGTCGCGGCTAGTCGCCTCGGCTCTGGGTACCGCGAGTACCAGATCGCCTCCGCAAGCAAAGTCATACCCGTACGCGAACCGACGGTAGAGACTCTCGCGCTCATTCCCACGGGAATCTCCGCGATGGTTGGACTCGAGCGTATCGGCGAAGTCCGCGATGGCGAGACCGTCGCCGTATCCGCCGCAGCGGGCGGCCTCGGTCACTTCGTGGTGCAGTTTGCGAAGTTGCGCGGATGTCATGTCATCGGCATCACCGGCAGTGACGATAAAATCGAGTTGCTTCGCAAACTCGGCGTCGATCGACCCATCAACTATCGACGCGAGAATGTGCGTGAGGTTCTCGAGAAGGAGTACCCCAAGGGAATCGACGTCGCTTACGACTCGGTCGGCGGGGAGATCTTCGATGCGTTCGTGGATCATGTCGCCTTCCGCGGTCGTGTGGTCGTCAGTGGTCACACGTCGGATTTCGACAAGGACGTCGAGTTGGTCCCGCAAGTCCGCGCTTACCGCAAGCTCTATTGGAAGTCCGCTTCGATTCGAGGTTTTCAGAATCAGGCCTTTCCCGAATACTTCGACGAAACGGCATCCCGGCTACTGCAGTTATTTCACGAGGGAAAGCTGCAGGTGCTGATCGATCCGACGCCCTTCGTGGGGCTGGATCAGGTCTCCGATGCCGTCGAGCACCTTCTTGCCGGACGAAATACCGGAAAAGTCGTTGTTCGACTGCGCTGATCTGGCCGTCGCACGGCCACGCATCGGTCGCGATTTCTCCAGGCCGGCGGCACAGAGGTTCAAGAGCCTTAGGATTCGGGAGTCTACAGGCGGGGGTCATCATGAGCGCGAACGTTTCTGCCCTTTCGAATTACTCGCTTTCCAAAGCGACGCTGGATTTTCTCGCGCGTTCGCATGGGCACTTCATCGACGGAAAGTGGGTTCATCCCTCGACTGGATCAACGATCGATATCCATGATCCGGCGACCGGTCTCAAGATCTCGAGTTGCTCCGCAGGCGGTGCAGCCGAAATCGATGCTGCAGTAAAAGCAGCCCGCGCGGCTTTCGAAGGGCCGTGGTCGAAGTTCACGGCCGCGCAGCGCAGCGCGGTCATTTGGAAGATTTCCGATCTCATCGCCGCCAACTTCCAGCAACTCTGCGAACTCGAAATCCTAGATAACGGGCTTCCGACTCCGCTCGCGCAATATGTATGCGGCATGGTGGTGCCGGAGTTCTTCCGTTACTACGCCGGCTGGCCCACGAAAATCGAAGGCTCCACGATACCGGCAGCGCCGCAGGGCAAGCTTCCCGGTGAAGCACTCTCGTTCACCCTGCGCGAACCCATCGGAGTCGTCGGCGCCATCACGCCCTGGAATTCGCCGTTACCGATGGTGATGCTCAAAATCGCCCCTGCGCTCGCGACGGGTTGCACGCTCGTACTGAAGCCTGCGGAACTCACGCCGCTCACCGCCATGCGACTCGCCGAGATCTGTCAGGAAGCGGGAGTGCCGGACGGTGTCATTAATATCGTCAACGGATACGGCGAATCAGCCGGGGCCGCACTCGCTGCCCACCCCGGGGTCGACAAGATCGCGTTCACCGGTTCGACCGAAGTGGGACGGCTCATCGTCAAAGCAGCCGCAGGTAACTTGAAGAAGGTGACTTTGGAGCTCGGCGGAAAATCACCCGTCGTCGTATTTCCGGACGCCGACCTCGAGCAGGTCATTCCGGGCGCCGCGCGCGCCTGCTTTTTCCTGCAAGGTCAAAACTGCATGGCCGGCACCCGACTTTTCGTACATGAAAAGGTGCATGACAAGGTGGTCGAGGGTATCGCTGCGATAGCTCGCTCCATGAAGCTCGGTCCCGGGCTCGATCCCACATCGGAATTCGGTCCACTGATTTCTTCGCAACAACGCGACCGCGTTGCGAGGTTCGTCGAAGCGGGTCGGAAGGAAGGCGCAGAAATCGTTTGCGGAGGCCATGCCCCCTCACGCCCCGGATACTTCTTCGAGCCCACCGTTCTCGCCCGAACCCAGAGCGACATGACCCCGGTCAAGAATGAAATCTTTGGCCCGGTGCTCTGTGTACAAACATTTGGCGATGGAGATCTCGATGCCGTGGCCCGCGCTGCCAACTCCACGATCTACGGACTCTCGGGCAGTGTCTGGACGCGTGACCTCGGAATCGCCATGCAGATGGTTCGAAAAATCGATGCTGGCCAAGTCAGCGTCAACATGCACGCCGCCATAGACCCAGCCGTACCCTTCGGGGGCAACAAGCAATCTGGTTGGGGCCGTGAGTTCGGGAAGGAAGGCTTGGAGCCCTACCTCAAAACCAAAGGCATCTCGATGACGTGGTGAGGATGCTCGCTCGAGGCACTCACTCGCCGCAGGTCGTCAACGGTCCGACTGTTCCAGAGAGATCACGCATCAGCCGCTGATAATCGGGCGAAGCCAAGAGAATACGACGCGTTGCGCAACGCAGCGCCAGCGCATCGCCTCTAGCCAGGGTAAAAGACGTCGGAAGTTCGACAAGGCGGGTCAGCTTTGGGTCGCTTCGCAAGGACTCGAGCTCGATTTCGATGTGATAAAGCTCAGCCTGCTCGCGACTGGCGTGTTCTTTGAGCGCGTCGTTGAGCAGGATCCGACTTTCGGCGGAGTATCGGTCGACGGGGACCGTCCCCATCAACCGTAGCATCTGCAATGCATCGGGCGGGTGACGATTGATGCTGACTTGGGTCGACTTCCAATCCCCTGCGTTCACCGAGACATAGATCAATTTCCGTCGCCCTGGGCTACGCGGCGGTTCCGTCCATTTCATCCAAGAGCTGCCGTCCGCCAGCGCGTCATAAAGCGCCCTCGAACCGAGGTTGTCGCTGAGCGCACCATCCACGAGGTGTAGATAGCCGAAGCGGGACGCATCGCTACGTGACTTCAAGACCGAGGCACGAAAATACTCCCGTGAGCTGTGATCACCCGTTTCGAGTGTCCGGGATACCCAGTCCGGAAGCGCGTAGCCACACTGCCCAGCACGATTTTCTATGGTGATCGGCGTCAATAAGGCCGGAATCAGGGTCGAGGCGGCGATGGCACGCGCGATCGGATATCGCGTGAGATCGGTGCAGATCAAATCGAAACTGTCTTGGGTGAATTCGAAACGACTTGCGAGCCCGACATCCGTGGCATTGATGATGAGAAATGGTCGATCACCGCTCTGGCTGAGATTGCTGAAAGTCGCGCCATGAAAAAGTCGACGATCGAAGTACTCGGCATACAGGTCGCCCCGGAAAAACTCGCTGGATGCCATGCGTAGCCAGTTCCGCGGGTCGAGGAGAATTCCGCGTCGTACTGAAGCCGTGAAATCTTTGTCGAGAAACCTCGACTCGAAGTCTCGAAACAATCGATCGCCATAGAGCGTGAAGTAGGCTGCCGGTACCGCACCACCCGATACCGCAGAGATGACGTCGACTTTGTCGAGAAGGCGCGACGACGTCGCCCCGCTCCCTACGCGATCAGCGGAAAGCTGCTCGAAGAGCCCGTAGGCCATGGCCGACGCACGCATTCCGCCACCTGACAGACTCACGATGAAAAGCACCTCATCGTTCTGTCGAGACGGCACGATGCGGAGTCCTCGGTACCCGCCATCGGCCGTCGCCCGGGATAGGGGTTCGCCCAAATACGCCCGGGGCGCGGCACATCCGCCAAGAGTCAGGAACGTCAGAACACAAGCGAGGATGCCTAAAGGTCGGCAGGCTCGCTTGGTCGGCATAGCGTTACCAAGTTCCTGTATTCGGCATCGACAACCACGGCTCTTCGGGCGTTTTTGCACCGCCCTTTTGCAGTAGCTCGATGGAGATCCCGTCGGGCGATCTTACGAATGCCATGCGCCCGTCGCGCGGCGGTCTCGAGATGGTGACCCCATGCTCCGTCAAACGTCGGCATGCGGCATAAATGTCTTCCACCGCATAGGCCACGTGTCCGAAGTTTCGCCCCCCAGTATAAACCTCGGGATCCCAGTTATATGTCAGTTCGATCTGAGCTGAGTGGTCGCCCGGCGCGGCCAGAAACACCAGCGTAAAGCGCCCGCTCGGTACTTCTTTGGTGGAGATGACCTCCAGACCAAGAGCATCCCGATAAAATCGGATCGAGGCGTCGAGATCCGTCACGCGGACCATCGTGTGCAAGTATTTCATGGGCCGAAGTATAGGATGCAAGGGTGACATTGTCTGATCCAGAATGGTTGGCCGTCCTGACGAGTCTGAGCGTTGCCGCACGAGCTCTCGTGTTCACGCTGCCTGCCGCAATCGTGCTCGGTTGGATTTTGGCGAGAAAACAGTTTCGGGGGCGCGCGCTGCTCGATGCACTCGTCCACTCCCCCCTCGTTCTCCCACCGGTGGTGGTCGGCTACGTTCTACTGCTGATCTTTGGCGTTCAGGGTCCGATCGGCCAATGGCTCGATGCAAACTTCGACATGAGGCTCGTGTTCACCACCAACGGTGCAGCCCTCGCGGCAGGGATCGTCGCGCTACCTATCATGATCCGAACCATCCGACTGTCAGTGGAAGCGATCGATCCTCGGCTTGAACTGGCGGCACGCTGTCTTGGAGCAGGTGCACTCGATCGCTTCTTCTCCATCACTTTGCCTTTGGCGCTGCCGGGAATTTCCGCAGCGGCCGTGCTCGGGTTTGCGATCTGCCTCGGTGAGTTCGGCGCAGTCATCACGTTTGCAGCCAACGTCCCCGGAGAAACGCAAACACTGGCACTGGCCATCTATGGGGCGCTACAAACGCCCGGCGGCGAAACCGTCGCGATGAAACTCGCTCTGATCTCGATGACCCTCGCCTTGCTTGCCTTGCTGACGGCCGAGTGGCTTGGGCGCCGCGCGCAGCGGTGGAGCGCCTGATCGTGATTTCCGTCGACGTCTCGATCAAGCGGGGAGATTTTGCTCTCGACGTTCGATTCGAAACACCGGCAAATGGCTGTACGGCCATCTTCGGTGCCTCAGGCTCCGGAAAATCTACCGTACTCGATCTCATCAACGGCTCGCTGCGGCCGGATCGAGGGCGCATCAGTATCGGCGAACGCGTTTTGACCGACACGACATGCGGTATCGATCTGCCACCCGAACAGCGCGCGACGGGCTGGGTTCCGCAAGACGGCTTGCTCTTCCCGCATCTCACGGTGTCCGACAACCTGAGCTTCGGTGCGCGTCGTGCCATGCAGCGACCCGGTCCTCCTCGCGAGCAGGTCATCGATACGCTCGGCCTCGGTTCGCTGCTGGACCGTTGGCCACGTCAGCTTTCGGGTGGCGAACGTCAGCGTGTTGCGCTTGGGCGTGCGCTCTTGGCCCATCCGTCCCTTTTGCTGCTCGACGAGCCGCTTGCCGCACTCGATGCCCCGAGAAAGAACGAAATCTTAGGACTACTCGATCGAATCAAGCATGAGTTTTCGATTCCATCGATTCATGTCACCCATAGTCTCGCGGAGGTTCTTCGACTCGCCGATCAGCTCGTTCTGCTCGACGACGGATCGGTCGTCGCAAGCGGAGGCGTTCAGCATCTGCTCGGAAGAGCCGACACGCCGCTGCTCTCGATGAGAAACGACATCGGTAGTCTGCTTTCTCTCCGACGACATTCGAAACCATCAGCGGACAGCGGTTTCGAAGCCGATCTCGATGGGCAGCCGGTGGTTCTCCCTGCGAGACCTGAAGGTCTCGGAGAACTGTTTCGCGCCTACGTTCCTGCCAACGAGGTGATCATCGCCACCCAAGCGCCCACGGGTCTTTCGGTGCAGAACATATTGCGAGGAAGAATAGGTCGTATGCGCGAACGCGGCGACGGCATCGTCCTCGTCGAAATCAACTTAGGTGTGCAGACCTTGCTTTCCGCCGTGACTCCAGCGGCCGTGAGATCACTTCGCTTGGTGGCGGACCTCGAAGTCTTCGCGCTGATCAAATCGGTGGCGCTCGACGCGCCGGCCGGCCTTCGCCTGATCGAAATCGGCTGACGCCAACGAGATCTGAGCAAACCTCAGAACATCTCTGAAGGACCCGGTGCATCGATATTCTTGACGGAATGTCTCGCGGCGATGAAATCGCCGGTGATCATGCCGTCGTAGGACTGGCCCGGACCCACCATGGGATAAACGCCGGCATCGGGATCGATGATGACCTCGAGAAATGCAGGGCCGGGATACCGAACAAACTCTTCGATCACACGCGGGACGTCGGATTTTTTATCTAGCCGGACGGCATAGGAAAAGCCGTCTGCCTGAGCCGCCTTCACGAAATCTTTCTTGTGCAATGACTTGTCGCTCGCGGACATACGCCCCTTGAAGAAGAGCTTTTGCCACTGCTTGACCATTCCATCGCCGAAATTGTTGAGGACCACCACCTTGACGGGCAAGTCGTAGGTCGTGACCGTCTCGAGTTCGCCGAAGTTCATGCGAATCGATGCATCTCCGTCGATGTCGATGACGAGAGCCTGGGGGTTTGCGAACTGAGCGCCGATCGCCGCTGGCAGGCCGAAGCCCATCGTGCCCATGGAGCCGGATGTGAGCCAGAGTCGCGGTTTTCGAAAATCGAAGTACTGAGCGGCCCACATCTGATGCTGGCCCACGCCTGTCGTGATGATCGCCTCACCACGGGTCAGCCGATTGATTTCCTCGATGACGTAATACGGCTGGATCAACTCGCTTTGGCGATCGTAATTCATGGCGTGATTACGTCGCAGATCCGCGAGCTCGCGATGCCACTCGGAAAAGTCGCTGCGAAAGCCGGTACCCCGACCGTAGCGGGTGAGTGACTCCAATGCATCACGGAGCTGGCCGACATGACTCCAATCGACACGCTTGACCTTGTTGATCTCTGCGCGATCGATGTCGAGATGCGCGATTTTCTTCGCTCGTGGCGCAAACTTCGAAGGCACGCCTGCCACTCGATCGTCGAATCGTGACCCTACGGCGATCAGCATGTCGCAATCTTCGACGGCATAGTTTGCGAAAGCGGCGCCATGCATCCCGAGCATGCTCATGGACAGGGGATGCGTCGTATCGAATGCGCCGATGCCCATCAGTGTCGTGACGACGGGGATCCCGAAGATCGTGGCGAATTCGGTGAGTTCGGCAGACGCCTCGGCATTGATGACGCCACCTCCGGCGTAAAGCAGCGGTCGCTTGGACGCCGAGAGCATTGCAAAGAAATCGGCGGCCTCGTCATCCTCGATACCGGCATGGGCGGTGGTGAAGAGACGTTTCCGGTATCCCGGTATGGGTAACACCCCCTCGCCTTTGAAGACTCCAGTCCAGTTCTGTACATCCTTGGGAACATCGATGACGACAGGGCCGGGTCGACCAGTCCGCGCGATTTCGAATGCCGTCCGAACAGTGTCCTCGAGCTTGTTGGGGTCCGTCACGAGAAATATATGTTTTGCGACGGAGCCCATGATGGCGGGCACCGGCGCTTCCTGAAACGCATCGGTTCCGATGGCGGCAGTGGGTACCTGGCCACAGATCACGATCATCGGAATCGAGTCCGCCATGGAGTCGCGAACCGGAGTGACCGTGTTGGTTGCACCCGGTCCCGAGGTGACGAGACAGACACCCACTTTTCCGCTGGCACGCGCATAGCCTGCGGCCATGAACCCGGCGCCTTGCTCATTTGCCGGAACGATCAACGGCATCTGCGCGAGGTCGCGCTCGGCCTGCTGCTGGTTGTAGAGGAATATGGCGTCGTAAGTGGGCAGGATCGCGCCACCCGAATATCCGAAAATCGCGGTCGTCCCCTCGTCGGCGAGCACCTGTACGATCATTTCAGCGCCGGACATCGTCGATCCGGCTCGCGGATGAGGCGCAAGGGACTGTGACATTTAGAACAACCAAATTACGGCCGGGGAGCTGATCAGACTACCAGTTCAATCGTCCCGTGCAATATGCTCTAACCGTCATGCGCCACATCATCGCTATCAATTTGCAAAATGAAGCCGGAGCCCTCACCCGAGTGGCCGGACTTTTTTCGACACGGGGCTACAACATCGAATCCTTGTCGGTGGCCGCTACCGACGATGCCACTGTTTCTCGCATCACCCTCGTCACCCGAGGATCAGACTCGGTCATCCAGCAGATCTTGAGTCAGCTCAACAAACTCGTCGACGTCGTATCGGTCGAGGATATGACGCAGGGCGAACATATCGAGCGCGAGCTTGTTCTGCTCAAGCTCAAGGTGCGACCCGAACAAGCCGATGCGGTACGAGGTTATGTCGTGCGCGCTGGCGGACGAGTGATAGATCCGGCCAGCGAAGGGTTCATCGTCGAGCTCACCGCAAACGAATCCGAGATCGATAAGTTCGTTTCGGATCTCGCCAAGGGCGCTCAGATGCTGGAAGTCGTTCGCAGCGGTGCGCTAGGCATCAGCCGCCTCGGCCGTTCGGCGCGGATGCGACAGGATTAACTCGTCGTACCGGAAGCGGCGCACTACACAAGTCGATCTGACCTGCAGGAACCTTGTACCACTCGTCACGTCGATTGCGACGCGCCTCCACAACCTCCGCGAAACTCTCGGAGTCGGTACGAAGCAACTCAAGCTCGGTACGCTCTGACACAGGAACATCTGCGGCCAGATGGAATCGCCTGATCGGCGTTCTTTCGGCAGCCGTTTTGTAGAAACCCAGCGCTTCGGTTCCGCGAGGCAACGAGGCGAGCAATTCCATTCCGCTCACCGCACGTCCTGCCACAGTGATGTTTCGATCGAGTTGTCGCGGCGCATGCCCGATGACGACGTATAACTCTGCTCCGCTACCCGAATCTGCAGCGGTGTCTCGTCCCACGCCCAGCGTGCCGTAACAGTGCGCAAGCCATATGCGTCCGGCCTGTCGATCGCCCGCAGCCCAGAATCCATCCACAAAACCGGCCTCGGATGCGAAGACATCGCCGTCGGGTAAAGCGCTGAATGCGATATCCGACGTCCAAGCTCGCTCGAATTCGGGCGGCAGGCGACTCGCCGCGCCGACGATGGGTTTTTTGCCGTCGGGATCACCCCATTGGGTCACGAAGTTGTCTTGCACACGATTGATGCTGAGTCCGTCGAACCAACCCGACCGCGCCAGCGCCCGAATATTTTCGACATGTCGCGGGGCAAAGGTCGAAGACAACTCGAACACGACGCGCCCTGAATCGAGATCCATGTAGATCGTGCGTTCGGGATCGAGGCGCCGCCACTCCTCAGGCCTTGATGCAGCGAGGACGGCGGCAACTGTCGAGGGTTTGCGGGCTACCGTAAGCAGGCCTCTCTGCGGGAACAGCGACTTGCCGTTGGATCCGAAGAAAATTTCTTCGACTCCGAAGCTATCCGGCGTAACCCGATAGGTCATGGAGGCTGAAATACGCTGGCGGAGAGCCGGACTCTCGTAACGGCACTTCCCCCGTTCGACACGAGCCACGAAGACGGATGGTGCTTCGCGTTCCCATTTGATCTGGCATCCGTCTGGAAATCCTTGCAGCCCTGCTGTCGCAGGAGAGCTGGCCGAGGCCAGCTTCTGGAATTTGATGGGGTCGCCCTCGAAGTTGGCGAGCCCAAGTTCTGTCGGTATCACGAAAGCTCGCATGGAGTTGTAGCGACGCTTCGGGTCTTGATCGAAGACGTACAGTTTTTGCTGCGAAGGCGCGACCGAGTCGAGCGCATCACGCGATACCTGGTGATAAACCACATACTCGCCAAAGCTCGGCAGGTCGACCCTGACGATCTTGTGATGCAAGGTCGTACGGCGATCGCCGGAGTAACGCCCCACGACCACTTCGACGAGTTCGTTCAACTCGGACTGGAGATCGGGTGCATCCGGCTTCTGGGCGGACACAACCGCCGATGACAGTGCCAGAAGCGCGGGAGCCATCAGGACGTACAAGCGTTTCATGGGGCCATTCTAGCCCGACCACCCTTTGTCGAAAGTATGGTCATTGCCTAGACTTCCACCCATGAACATCGATGCCAAACGCAAGGCTCTCGCTGGCGCCCTTGTCGCACCCCATAAATCCGGTGGCAAAGAGGCCATGGTCCGCGTCGGACGAGAGACTCAGGGTCGAGGCGGAAAAGGCGTGACGGTGGTCACGGGTCTGCCCCTGTCGCCCTCAGCGCTCGATGATCTTGCCAAACAATTCAAGAAGCGCTGCGGAAGCGGTGGAACCGTCCGCAACGGCAACATCGAAATCCAGGGGGATCACCGTGACCTGTTGGTCGCGGAACTTGTTCGACTCGGCTGGGCCGCCAAACGATCAGGCGGTTGAAGATCGAGTCCATTGCGGACAAACCAATCCAACGCGCTGCGAAATGCGGGCTCTGCGTCCTCGGCACGATACGACGCGCGATAGTCGGCATAAAAACCATGCTGAGCTTCGGGGTATACATCGATGCGCGAAACTTTGGCCGCCATCGATGATCCGGGCATCGCGAGCGCGGCAGTCATGCGCTCGACCGAGACCAGAGGAATTCCGCCATCCCGCCCTGCGTATAGCCCGAGCACGGGCGCCTTGAGCGACGCTGCAACGTCCACCGGATGTTTCGGCTGTAGCGCGCTCGGCTGGCCGACGACGCGTCCGTACCAAGCGACACCGGCAGCCACGTCCGTCGAGTGCGCGGCGTATAGCCACGTGATCCGGCCGCCCCAGCAAAAGCCCGTGACTCCGACTTTTCCGGTACCGCGTTCCCGGCGCGCCCACTTTACGGTTGCATCGAGATCGTCCATCACCTGTTGATCAGGCACTTTCGACACGATGTCTCGCATCAAGGTCTGGATATCCGACACCAAGGCGGGATTACCTTGTCTCGCAAACAACTCGGGAGCAATCGCAAGCGCGCCGTGCTTGGCAAATCGTCGACAGACATCTCGGATGTGCTCGTGAACACCAAAGATTTCTTGTACGACGAGAACGACGGGAAAGTTCTTTCCCGCGGCGGGGCGCGCGAAATACGCGGGTAATTCACCGTCGCTCACCGGAATTCGTGTCTCACCCGTCTCGAGGCCGGCCGTATCGGTGGTGATGGTCGTGGCACTAATCGGTAGCGCCGCAGCGGCGAAACCTCCGACGAGCGCTGAGGTCATGAAACCTCTGCGATCCAACCCCTCGAGTGGTCGAAGGCTTTTGAGGTCGCTCATTGACTCACTTCCGCCGCAACCAAGGGAATGATCACTTCGTTACGGCGCATGAACCACGGCATGAAAGGCGCGTCGTAGCGCGCAATGATTGCACTATCCCCCGGTTCTGCACGCAAACCCTTGCGCGCGAGTAATGCACGCAAATCCCGCTCATGCTCGCGGAAGTTTTCTTCGGTCCAGCGCCCCGAGTATCGCCATACTGCGACGGTTCTCGCGGGAACTTCGCGAATCGCGACACGCGGATCAGTAGGCTTCGGGACCGTCTCGCGAGTGAATTTTCTGGGGACGACGAATCCGACGCGGTAGACGCCGGCAACATTCGCCTGCTCGACAGGCGCCGTCATGGCTATTTTTTGACCTCGTCCCTCCCGAGACTGCTCGACGGGTGCGGTCATCGCGATTTCAGCCTGACTCGTATTCGCACCACTGATGTATCGGAACAATCGGCCGAATGCGATGTTTCCGGCACTCATGAACTCCGACTCGATCTCCGTCTCTGCGATCAGATAGGGCGAGTACTCGCGGAGCTCGTAGGCACCGTCCTGCTCGATGACGCGATATTCCGGGATTTCTATGGCCATTACGGGTCGTGATGCGGTCGTAAAGAGAAGCGCCGCAGCCAACGCCATCATGATACGCCGCATCAAATCACCTCGAAGAGACCTGCAGCACCAATGCCGCCTGCCACGCACATCGTCGTCACCACATATTTGACACCGAGTCGCTTGCCGGCGATCAACGCATGGCCCACGAGTCGTTGACCGCTCATGCCATAGGGGTGCCCGATAGCGATGGCGCCACCATCGACGTTCAGACGATCGTCCGGAATGCCGAATTTGTCGCGGCAATAAATCACCTGAACCGCAAAGGCTTCGTTGAGCTCCCAGAGTCCGACATCTTCGAGTTTCACGCCAGCGCGCTTGAGCAGCTTGGGTACGGCAAAGACTGGACCGATACCCATTTCATCCGGTTCGCATCCAGCGACGGCAAATCCGCGGAAGACTCCGAGCGGCTTAGCGCCACTCCGCTCTGCCTCGTCGGCGCTCATAACGACGCAAGCCCCCGCGCCGTCAGAGAATTGGCTTGCATTCCCCGCCGCGACGGTACCGCCTGGTGTGGCGGACTTGATCTTTGCGATGGCTTCGACGGTTGTCCCTTCGCGCAGGCCCTCGTCCTCCGAGAGCGTCACCTCGCGCGTATAAAGCTTCCCACCTGCAGCCTGATCGATACCTGCCATGCGCACCGTGATCGGCGCGATCTCCGCGTCGAAGTGTCCCGCCGCTTTTGCTGCGCAGGCCCGTTGCTGACTGCGTGCGCCATATTCGTCCTGTCGCTCGCGGGAGATGCCGTAACGCGCGGCGACGGTCTCCGCGGTCTGCAACATGGTGTGATAGACGGCCGGTTTGTTCTTGAGCAGCCAAGACTCGGTCAACATGTGACGGTTGGCCTCGGCCTGCACACAGGAGATGGACTCAAGTCCGCCTGCCACGAATACGTCGCCTTCATCGGCGATGACGCGCTGAGCGGCGAGTGCGATGGCCTGCAAACCGGATGAACAGAAACGTGCGACGGTCAGTCCGGGCACGCTGACCGGCAAACCTGCGCGTAATGCAGCCTGACGAGCGATGTTGAGTCCGGTCGCACCTTCGGGGTTTCCGCAACCGATGATCACGTCATCAATGGATACAGGATCAATTCCTGCTCGCTCCACTGCGGCCTTGATGACGTGTGCACCCATGGTCGCGCCATGAGTCATGTTGAGCGCGCCCTTCCAGCTCTTGGCGAGCGGCGTACGCGCAGTGGAAACGATGACGGCCTCGCGGCCTTTTGCAGCGCGGCTCATGCGGCACCTCCGGTGAATGAACGACCCTCTGACGCCAAACGCTCGATGAGCGCCGCGGGCTTCCAGAACTCTGAATCACCACCAGACTGAGTCGCGAAACTCTGCATTCGACGCGATACTTCGTAGAGGGTTTGGGAATCGGCGTAATGCATTGGTCCGCCGCGCCAGATGGGGAAGCCGTAGCCCATCAGATAAACGATGTCGATATCGGACGCTCGTTGCGCGATCTTTTCTTCGAGGATCCGCGCCCCTTCGTTGACGAGGGCATAGACGAGTCGATCGACGATCTCCCGATCATCGAGCTTCCGTAGCGGCGTGCCGGCCGCACTGCGCGCCTCATCGATCATCGCGCTCACCACCGGCGATGGATAAGCCGTGCGGTCACCTTTTTTGTAGTCGTACCAACCGGCGCCCGTCTTTTGCCCGAAACGTCCCATCTCGCAAAGCTTGTCGGCGATGACTTGGCGGACTTTGAGAGACCCTTCGGCATACTGACGCTTCCGAATGTGCCAACCGATGTCGTTACCCGCGAGGTCGCCCATCCGGAAAGGTCCCATCGCGAAGCCGAACTTCTCGACGGCACGATCGATCTGCTCGGGACTCGCGCCCTCGTTGATCATCTGCATCGCCTGTGCCGAGTAGTGATGGATCATTCGATTGCCGATGAAGCCATCGCATACCCCCGACACCACGGCCGTCTTCTTGATTTTCTTGGCCAGCGACATGGCAGTAGCCAGCACATCAGGTGAAGTTTTCGCGCCACGCACAACCTCGAGCAAACGCATCACGTTGGCCGGGCTGAAAAAATGCAGACCGATCACATCTTGCGGACGTCCAGTAAAGCCTGCGATTTGGTTGACGTCGAGCGTCGAGGTGTTGGTCGCGAGAATCGCGCCCTGCCGTACCGTCGAATCGAGGGTGCGGAATACTTTTTCTTTGACGCCCATTTCCTCGAAGACCGCCTCGATCACGAGATCGACGTCTTTGATGGCCGGATATTCGAGCACTGGGGTGAGCAGTCCCATGCGGGACTCCATCTTCGCGGCATCGAGCTTGCCCTTTTTGAGCTGGCCTTCGTACACCTCTCGGATGCGACCTACGCCACGATCGAGCGCTTCTTTGTTGAGCTCGAGAAGACGAACCGGGATACCGGCATTCAGGAAATTGATGGCAATTCCGGTACCCATGGTGCCCGCACCGATGATGGCGACGCTTTTCACCTCACGGGACTTGGTATCCGGCGGGATATCGTCGATTCGCGACGCAGCGCGCTCGGCAAAAAACACGTGCCGTAGAGCTGCAGAAACGGGGCCGTCCATCAGTTGCTTGAACAGCCGACTCTCTTCCGCGAGGCCAGCGTCGAAAGAGTTTTCGGAGCCGAACTGCACTGCATCGATGATCGACAGCGGTGCCGGATATTCTTTGAAAGCGACTTTGGCCGTGTTACGCGCAAACTGGCAAAGGGCCTGAACGTCGGGCTCGCGTACTTTCATGTCTCGTGCACGAGGGAGCGCCTTACCTGCCTTGAGCGCAGCCGCAGATGCTTCGGCAACGGATACGGCGGCATCGACGAGCCCGGCCTCGACCACTTTGTCGAAGAGGGGTGACTTCGCGAAAAGCGTCGCCGAAAGCGGCTCCCCGGACAACATGACGTTGAGCGCGCCCTCGACGCCGATCAATCGCGGAAGTCGCTGGGTACCCCCTGCTCCGGGGAGCAAACCAAGCTTCACTTCGGGAAGCCCGATTTTTGCGCTGGTCAGCGCCACTCGATGGTGACAACTCATCGCCAATTCGAGTCCACCGCCGAGCGCCATGCCTTCGATGGCGGCGACGGCGGGTTTCGCCATGCGTTCGAGAAAAGAGTTGAGGGTCCAGAGCGACGGGCCTCGACGCATGTCCGTACCCCCGAATTCACGGATGTCGGCACCAGCGCTGAATGTGGAATTTGATCCGACGAGGACGACACCGTCGATTCCATCGTCAGCGGCAGCGCGCTCGAGCGACGAGAGCATGTCGCGACGCAATGAAAATCCCAAGCTGTTCACGGGCGGCGACTGGAAGGCGATCACAGCGATCCGGCCTCGTGTCGAATAATCCACTTTCGTCATTGACCTATACCTCTCGTTTTTCTTGCATTCCGCCCGTCAGAACGATGCGCATCGCGGCCTCGACCGATAGATCCGTCGGCTGGATGCGCTCTCGGGGCAGATAAAGCGTGTAACCACCGATCTGATAACTCATGGGGAGATACACCGCGACGAGCGAGCCGTCGGTGCCGATTCCGGGCAGGCTCGCATTTTCCTGGGTGACGAAGCCGATGATCCGACCGGGGCCGAATTCGACCATGACCACTCGCTGGAGGTCGCCCCCAGTCTCTCCCACTCGGACGAGTTTCGTGAGATCTCTCAACGCGGCGAATACCGTCTTGACCACGGGAACCCGCAGCAAGAGATTCTCGCCGAGCTCGAAGAGCCGCCGAACGACATAGGCGTTCACCAACAGGCCGACGATAATGAGTAGCAGAAAACCCGCGACGAGCCCCATTCCGGGCCTGTAAAACTCAGGTGGCAAGAGCCAGTTGAGGGGCCCCGACAGCAGGGACTCAGCGGTGACGCCCAGCCAATAAACGAAATAGAGCGTCAGGCTGATCGGCAGGATCGTCAGCAAGCCCTTGAGCACAATGCGGCCGAGCGTCTTCATGAGGGGAGATCTCCTGCTGGCGAGTATAACGGGGGGTATCATCGACCGTCGCATCGTCTGTCACCTTCCGCAAGGTTTTTCCAAAGGCCATGTACGTTCCCTCCGCATTTTCAGAGACCGATACAGAAACGATCGAACGTTTCGTCGACGAACACCCGTTGGCAACGGTGGTTCTCGTGGCCGACGGTCTGCCCCACATCGATCACATACCCTTCATGAGAACCTCGGGGCTGACTCGAGGCGGACACCTCGTTGCGCATGTCGCCAAACCCAACCTCACGTGGAAGTTGGTCGAAAAAAATCCATCGGCGGTTGTCATCTTCACGGGCGCCTCGGCGTATGTATCTCCCTCGTTTTATCCGAGTAAAGCCGTCAATCACGAAGTCGTCCCTACCTGGAACTACGGGAGTGTCCATCTGCGAGGAAGATTGAGTTGCTCGCATGATGACGACGACAAAATACGTGCAGTCGATCAGCTGACTCGGAAGATGGAAGCTCCGCGCACGACCCCGTGGTCGATCGACGATGCACCGCACGCTTACATCGAGAAGATGCTGACCGGGATCGTCGCGTTGTCATTTCAAATTGAAACGATCGAGGCCAAGTTCAAGGCGAGTCAGAACAAAGGCCCTGACGATCGACGCGGGGTGGTCGACGGACTTTCTTCAAATTCTTTGACCGCGGAAGCCGCGGCACTCGCTGCACGAGACCCACGCTGAAATCGGATCGGCAAGCCCGTCTCGACTAGAATGCTGGTGCAGAAACTGGCCGAACATCGTCTTTGTCTTTACACTCCCGACACTTATGAGCAAGACATCGTTCAGCGTCCTGCGAACGCGAAAGCGCAAGAGAAGCAGCGCGGCCAGAGACAGTCTGATCGAGGCTGTGAGAAACCTGTTGCGCCGCTACCATCCCAGCGAAATCACCACGTCGATGGTGCTGGCAGAAGCCAATGTCGCCCGAGGAACCCTTTACCTGCATTTCGAAGACTTCTCGAGTCTCGTCGAAGTGGTTTTACTCGAAGCGTTTTCCGAGTCCGTCGAGGAAAGTATCCATTTACTGCAGAACCTCGTCGATAGTGCGACGACCAAAAAAGCGTTCATCAAGGCAGCGGAAAAACTTACCGAATCCTCTCAAGGGCCTGGGAGAAAAGCGTTCCGTTTCTCGAGACTGCGCCTGATCGCGTACGCAGAGAAAAATCAGCGCTTCGCAAAACTTCTTGTCGAAGAACAGACTCGTCTAAACAAAAAATTCGAAGAGATCTTCGTGCTCTTGAAAAAGAAGGGCTGGCTCAACAAGGGGCTGGATATCAAAGCTGTCGTGATCTTCATCCAAGCCTATACCCTAGGACAAATCATCGATGACGTCGCCGGCGAAAAGATGTCATCGGAAGGATGGAACCATCTGATCGGGCAGATTATCGAGAAGGTGTTGATCGCTCATTGATCGAATGGACTCAGGTGGCTTACCCTCGCAGGCGCCCATGAACGCCAAATGAGGAATGCCATGTCCCGCCAGCAGTCGAACCGAGGGTTGACCCGCGTATTGGACCTTGTCGAGCGCGCTGGCAATCGCTTGCCCGATCCGGCAGTGCTGTTTCTATTGCTCATGGTGGTTGCTTGGATCGTCAGCGCCCTTTTGTCAGGCATGGCTTTCAATGAAATCGACCCCCGGAGCGGAAAACCACTCGAGATCCGAAATCTCCTGGCAGGAGAGTCCATTACGGCATTCATGGCGACGATGGTGTCTACGTTTACGAGCTTCCCGCCTCTCGGCGTGGTGCTCGTCGCCATGCTAGGGCTCGGTGTCGCGGAACATACGGGCTTCATCAATGCGATGTTGCGTGCGGCGATGGCGGTCACTCCTCGTCAGCTGCTCACCCCTGCTCTCATCGCGGTCGGCATCCTCAGCCACGTGGCGGTAGACGCGGGATACGTGTTGGTCATCCCACTCGGTGCGGTGATTTTTTATGCTGCGGGTCGCCACCCGCTCGCGGGTATCGCCGCAGCGTTTGCGGGGGTGTCAGGCGGATTCAGTGCGACGATGGGTGTGCCGTCCAGCCTCGATCCCTTGCTCGCAGGCCTGACCCAGACGGCGGCGCATCTTGTAGATCCGGCGGTCGTCGTCAATCCGCTCAATAATTTCTATTTCACCACAGCGTCTTCGCTGCTCATCATCGTGCTCGGTTGGGCGCTGACCGATCTCGTCATCGAACCTCGGTTGCGCGCTACGACCGTGGACGGCGATCCGACGAATCTACCGACCCAAGAACCCTTACAAGCAACGGAACGTCGCGGCCTGCGCCATGCCCTGATCGTCGCGGTAATCGCAGGTGCTTTGTTCGCGCTGACGTTGCTAACTGAAAACACCCCTTGGGCAGCGCAACCCAACGCGGATGGCGAGCGCCTGCTGCTCGTCTCCGGCGCACCACTCATGCAATCGATCGTCCCCATCATTTTCATCGGTTTTCTGCTTCCCGGCATCGCATACGGCGTCGCCGCAGGCAGCATCAAAACTCATCGTGACGTCATCGCAGGTATGACCAAAGCCATGTCAGGCATGGGTTACTACATCGTGATGGCGTTCTTTTGCGCGCAATTCATATATGCGTTCGGTCAGTCGAACCTCGGCGCTCTGCTCGCCATCAAGGGCGCCAACGCATTGCGTGAAGCGGCCCTACCCCTCGGCGTGACGCTTGCAGGTGTCGTCGTACTGACGAGTCTCGTCAATTTGTTGGTCGGCTCCGCATCGGCGAAATGGGCGCTCATCGGGTCGATCATGGTACCGATGTTGATGCAGCTCGGCGTATCGCCCGATCTCACGCAAGCCGCCTACCGTGTTGGTGACAGCTCGACGAACATCATCACGCCGCTGCTGCCCTATTTCCCATTGATCGTGGTTTTTTGCCGGCGCTACGTGCAGCGTGCCGGAATCGGAACGCTGGTCGCGTTGATGCTGCCGTACTCGGTGACGTTCATCGTCTGCTGGACGGCATTTCTGCTGGTGTTCTGGGGCCTCGAACTGCCTCTCGGCGTAGGCTCAAGTTACGAGTACGCACCCGCAAGCGGTGGCGCTCCGGAGTAAGTTCGGTCCAACGCTTCGGAACCGACGCGCGTCGCGAATGACGGGCGATGCCTACTCAGTCTTTGAAAAAGGGTTCTACGACCCCTTTGCGGGTGATCGTCAGCGGCTTGCCTCGACGGTCGACCGTGTTTCCAATCGTCGTGCGAATCCAACCTTGGGAAATGCAATATTCCTCGACGTTGTGATACTCGACGCCGTTCAGCCGGATTCCGACGTGACGAGCCAGAATCGCCTCGTCGTAATAACGGCTACTCGGATCGACGCTCAGTCGATCGGGCACGGTTGAAGTGGATGTCGCTTCGTTCATAAGTGCTAATGATAGCTGAACAATCGATTCAGCCTGCGCACGTCATCACAAGATTCTAAGTGCCAAAACTCGAAGTGGAGCGGGCGATGGGAGCCGAACCCACGTTAGTAGCTTGGGAAGGGCATACGAAGTACTGGGTGTAATTTAAAACAGCCCATGCGAAATATCCCTATAAGAAGTCTCTACACGCCTCTGAGAAGTTACTGTGGCAAGACTCCACTATCGATCGACTCGCTATAGATACGGGGTAACCAAGACTCCAAATTTATGCAGCGATGTATAAGATGTTCGACATCTTCGTGCCGAGCATTACAATGTCTAACATATTTTACAAACTGGACTTTGGACATGAGTGCACATGAGAAACGCATCTGGTGTGAACTGGGTCTCTGGGGCTTCATACTTTTTTTCGTATGGATGCGGTTGACCGACGGCATTACGGTCTTGGGGCAGTCCTTTGGACCAACAATCATCGATCAAGGCCCTGTGACGCTCATCTGGACCTACGGATCTGTTGGTGGAATAGCGGCGATCGCACAACTCATTATCCGCGGCCTTCTTTTCCCGCGAAATCCTTCCGAGGTGGAGTCGGATGAAAGGGACGTCTTCATCGAGCGCAGATCGGATCAAGTTGGCTATTGGGCTGGCGTGGCGGGAATCAACGTATTGATCGTCCATGTCTTGCTGACAGAGGTCTTTCGATTCCGAGAAGACATGCCGCTTGATTTTGTCTCCCCTGCCGGCATCCTGCTGGGTCTATTCACCATATTTATAGTTCAGGAAATTGCTCGAGGCGCGTCACTGTTGGTTCTATACCGCCAGTCATGAGTAAGAGTACGGGTCGAGTCCGTAATCACATTCGAGAGCTTCGCCTCGAACGCGGGGTGTCTCAACAAGAGCTGGCGGATGAAGTCGGCGCGAGTCGCCAGACGATCAACGCTATCGAGCAGGAGAAGTATTCGCCCTCACTCGAACTTGCGTTCCGCATCGCCAGATTCTTCAAGCGAGACTTCGAAGGCGTCTTCCGATTCACGAAAGAGAGCTGAGTCTAGATCGACTGAGGAAGATGGAGCGGGCGATGGGAGTCGAATCCACGTTAGTAGCTTGGGAAGGGCTGCCTCAGTCTCCGATGTGATTCGAAAATCCCTGTAATTTTCCTATAAAACGTATCTGTGCGTCTCTGAGAAGTCACTGTGGCAAGACTCCACTATCGACTGAATCGCTTTTCCTAAGGGTTGAAGTGAGGCTATAACAGAGCACTATATTTTTCGTTGACTTTTAGTGACGTCAATCTGATGCATAGAAACTGCACTCACAAAAATGATTTCAGTGAGTGGCAGTGACAATTTCTTTTACGACTTTCACGATTCATAGTGTGGGCACATTACAGGGCGCACATGTCTATAAATCCAATTTGAAAAATAGGGTGTCTCGTTCCGGGAAGTCGTACATCACGGGTAGCTCGTCCCTCTCGATTTGCACGAATCCAACCGACCGGTAAAAGCCGTGAGACCGGGTCGCCGCCGACGGCGTGTCTAGCACGATCTGATGAATTCCCTCCGATCGAGCGAAATCAAGGAATGTCTTGTAGAGCGCCTGGGCAATGCCATGCGTTTTTCCACGGTAAGGGGCTGCAACAAAAAACTTCTTCATTACGCCAAGATCGGCGCGAAGGCGTAGCAATCCGATTGTTCCGACGATATCCGAGCGGTCATTCTCGGCAACCAGGAATGTTCCGTTGCTGCGAAGGTAGTAGCTCTCGATATCCGTCAGATCAGCTTGATCGCAGATCGACAACCCCAGATTGAACTCGTCGTTCTGAATTCCGAGGACGAGTGCGCTAACGGCATCGGTATCGGTCTTTTCGAAGAGCCGGATGATGGGTGTGCTGGATAAGCGATCGGTTTGATTCATCGCGCAGGGGTTACACGCGTGGGTGAATGGAGCGGGCGATGGGAATCGAACCCTCGTTAGTAGCTTGGGGAAGGCAATCTAACTCCTTCATATCCGGAATCAAAACGCCTAATTTATTCCGTGCCCTCTTCATCAATCTGTTGTCGATCGCGACGTATTTTTGAAAAAGAGTTCGGCGCCATCCAACAACGCTAACCAAGACCCGTCACTCGAAAACCTCAAGTCCGTCCAAAATGTCACTGCTTTTGGGTTATTCGGTGTCTTTAAGAACGGCGCACTGACGCTGAACGTGCGCTTGGCACGATTGTCTTTGGCAAGTGCTGTTTTTCGGATGTCCGTAAACTTTTTCACATCTGCAGGAGTCAGGCGAAGAACATAAGTCGGCATCGAAGCAGAGCCACGCATGAAGCCGAGGGAGCGCTCCATCGTAGTTCGCTCGATTAACTCGAGTGTAAGCTTTTCATCGCGGACGGGACGCTCTGGTCTAGCAATCGACAAGCCGAGCGTAATTCGCGCGACATCGATCTCGAACCCCGGCGATACTGAAACCCGAACCCTGATCTCGGTTGGATCAACTTGCTCGAGCCCGCTGCTGCCCATCGCGGCGAGCTGAATCATGCTGGTGATCGGGACCGATGCACAGCTCGACAAGAAGCCGAGCATCAACAGCACGACGAGACATCGGGCGTGCTTGATCAAGGTCAATCAAAGTAAATCGTGATCAGCAACTGAGGTGGGTGCCATAACCCGCCCATCGTAGTGTGCTTGATATCGCGAATCTGTACATTGGGGTTTTCGGATACCCATTGAGCGAGCGCTCGTTCGACGTCTTGCGGAGATACTCTCCAGCCCCACGACCAGTAAGACGTCGAGAATTCGAACACTTTAATTTTCATGGAGCAGAATCCGTATCAGATATTTGGATGAATGGAGCGGGCGATGGGAATCGAACCCACGTTGGTAGCTTGGGAACGCCCGCCGCATGTTTCTGGGATTTCAAAACTCACTG
>JBILMJ010000004.1:0-233411 GCA_044375575.1 Steroidobacteraceae bacterium
AGTGGCCTCAGCCATCATGGAGGGCGGCCACGAAGTTTGTGCGCACGGCTACCGCTGGGCGCATCAGCTCGGGATGGGCGAGGAGCAGGAGCGGGAGTTCATCCGCAAGGCGACGATGAGCATCGAGCGCAGCACGGGCGTTCGTCCGGTCGGTTGGTTGTCGCGATATCTGCATACGAGCGAGACGCGACGCCTGCTCTCGGAAGAGGGCTATCTCTATCACATGGATGACTACAGTCGTGATGAGCCCTTCCTCGATCAATCGTTGAGCAAGCCCATGGTCGTCCTGCCTTATGCGCTCGACTCCAACGACATGAAAATGTGGAACGCGCCCTCGCTGACGCCGCGAGCGTGGTGCGAGTACGCCATCGACACATTCGATTGGCTGCTCAAAGAATCCGAATCGAGACCTCGGATGATGTCCCTCGGAGTGCATCTGCGCATCATCGGTCGACCGGGCCGTATCGGAGCGCTCGAGACGTTCTTGAATCACGTCCGCGATCGCGGTGGAAACAAGGTGTGGATCGCCAAGCGATGCGATATCGCCTCGCATTTCTTAGGGTAGAGCTTTGTGGGGTGAGCGAGCCTCGACTCACCCAGCCGATTCGAGCGCCGTCGCCAGATCGCAGGCGAGGAGGTCTTCGTCTCGGGCCGTGACGATCTGCATTCCGACGGGCAGGTCGTCGCCCGTCGCGAGTGGCGCTGATGCCGCCGGCAAGCCTGCCGCGGTGGCAACGACCGTGAGATCGGCAAGGTCGGTTGGCGTCGGACCGGCGTAGTCGAAGGCTTGCCCGGGCGTGGTGGGCAACACCAGTGCCCCGAGCGGCTGCATTAGGTTGTTCACGGCGAGGGCGAACTTTCGTACCCGTGATCGAAATTCATCGAGCTTGGCAGGTGTCAACGACGCGCCATATTCGAGCATCGCGCGCAGTTCCGGCGAATAACGCTCTGGAGTGCGAGCGAGCCCGTCACGATGTTGTTCGGCCATGGCGTGCTCGCATAGCGAGAACACCGCTCGACGAGTTTTCGCGGGGTCGAGCGTCGCGAGCTCGACGGGGATCAGCTTCGCGCCGAGAGAACGTAGTCGATCGAGCCCCTGCCGATAATGACGCAGCACGTTCGGTGTGGTGCCGAGCGTTTCGGCATCGATCATGAAGCCGATCGGTCTCGAGGCGAGGATCTGATCGACGTTCGTCGTTACCGGGCTCGATGTCGCATGGGAGGCTCCGGCGAGTACGCAAAGCAGAGGACGAAGAAGTTCCGTGCGCGAGGTCATCGGGCCCGCATGATCGAACTCGGGATGCACCGGAAGCACGCCCTCGAGTGATACGCGGGCCGGCGAGGGTTTGAGACTCGCGATACCGCAGTACGAAGCCGGGATCCGTACCGAGCCGATGGTGTCTGTACCGATGGCGAGATCGATGTGGCCGGCCGCGAGGGCGGCAGCGGAACCGCCGCTCGATCCGCCCACCGAGTGTGTCCGACGGCGGGGGTTGCGAATCGGGCCATCGATAGATCGACCTTCTGCACCCAGCGCGCCGGCGTCCATGCGTGTTTGTCCGACCAGCACGGCGCCCGCATCGCGCAAGCGCCGAACGAGCATGGCGTCGTGTTCGGCGATGATTCCGCGTCGACTGAGTAGTCCTCCCTCGAAGGGCCAGCCGCGGACGGCGATGTTTCCCTTGATCGCAACGAGACGGCCTTCGATCGCACTGCGGGGCGTTCCCGAGGCGAGCCGAGCATCGCTCGTGGTCGCGGCCTCTCGCGCCTCGTCGACGGCGAGGTGCGACCAGGCGTTGAGCGCCTCGTCGTCGCGAATCCTCTCGAGGGCGCGCTCGAGCGTCAGGGCGCAGGACGGTTTCATGTGCCGATCTTTGGTCGGTCGTCGATCAAGCGAATGGGTTTTTGACGGCTTTCGAGTTGCGTGAGCGGTGCCGTGCTTCCGACAGCCACGAGCTCGACCCGCAACTCGACGCCGATGCGCTGGGCGAGCAGATCGGCGAAGTGCCGCTCGAGCGTGGGACTCGGCAGCGCGGTGTGGGCGCGAGTCTCGATGATGACGGTCAATTCGTCGCGTCCTGAGGCGTCGCGCGTTGCTCGACAGATGTATTCGCCCGCGAACTCGGGCCGCTCGTTGAGGATGGCTGCGAGCGCGAGCGGATACACGTTGATGCCCCGTAATTTGACCATGTTGTCGCTGCGACCGAGTACGCCGACCGTGCGCTTCAGGGTCATTCCGGAGGTCGGTGTGTCGAGACGCCAAGCAGATAAGTCGTGCGTGTTGAATCGGATCAACGGATAGACGTCGTCGCGGTAAAGTGAGGTAACGACCATGTCGCCGGGTGTTTCGTCCTCGATTACGGTGCCACTCGTGTCATCGACGAGCTCTAGGTACTGCGCATCTTCCATGACGTACATGCCGTCACGATCGGGGCCTTCGGCGGCGATCGGGCCGGTATCGGCCACGCCGTACCAATCAAAGATTTCTGCGCCGCCCCAGGCTTTGGAGAGTGCCGCCCGCGATTCCCGGCCCACATGGCCGAAAATGGCGCGAACGGGGAGATCGCGACCCGGCTCGAGTCCCATCCCGCGTGCGGTTTCGGCGAGCTGGCGGATGTAGTCGACGAAGCCGACGATGACGGTGACGCGCATATCGCGCATCAGCTCGATCTGCGCGACGGAGCGAGTCTCTTTGCCGGTGCCTGCGGAGAGGAAAAGACAGTTCGTGTAGTGCAGGGCGGCTTCGCGGACGAAGTGTCCGCCGTTGATCATGCCGTGCCCGTAAACCGAGTGGATGACGTCATCGGGTCGCAATCCCTGCATGCGCCAGATGCGCGCGACGAGCAGTGCCTGAACCTCGCGCGATTTCGGGCTGAAGAGAACGACTTGAGGGCGTCCGGTGGTGCCGCTCGTCGTGTGGAGAACGGTGATCGGGCGCTCGGCCAGCGGCCATTTGTCGAAACCGTGGTAATCGCCGTAAGGCGGATGGTCCGCCAGACTTTTCATGAGATCGCTCTTATCGAAGATCGGCAGCCGACCGATGTCGTCGAGGCTGCGAACGTCCTCGCGCTCGACGCCATGGCGCGACCACAGTCGCTGATAGAACGGGATCTCCCAAGCGCGTGCGATACAGCGACGGAATAATCGATCCTGGTGGGCGCGGATGTCGTCCCGTGACCGACGCGCGAAGTCTCGAGTGAACGCATCGCCTATCGGAAAGTCGCGCAGCATCTGCGCGTAGTCGAACGATTCGAAATAGTGCGGAAAGCTCATGTCGTCCCTGCGTCGAATTGAAGCGCGTCGACGAGCGTCCGGACGTCGTCGAGTTGCTCCAGATGATCGACGAGGTCGATGAGTCGTTCCACGTTCGTCTCGCTCATCGGCCGCAGGCCGGAGGCGGCGGCGCGGCGGAATTTTGCCAGGTGTCGCTCGCGTCCGAGAGGTCTCGCCGGAGCACCGAGCACTGCGGGCAAGTCGAGGGCGAGTTCGGTGTCATCATGAAGGCTGATTTCGACGCGCTGCGGCGCAAGTACATTCACCGCAGGGTTGGCGTCCTTCACGATGCGAATGCGCGCGGCCAGCGCGTGCCGCGCCGGATCTGCGAGCGCGGTCGGGTCGAAATCGGTGACCTGGACATCCCCGTGCAGCAGAGCGGTCGCCGCGACATAGGGAAGACAGAGTCTGGCGTACGAGGGAGCCATCGTCGGTGAGGGCGGACGATCGACGAGTTGGATGATGAGCGGCGGCGCGAGAACGCGAATCTCACGGATCGCGTCCAGGCTGAATCCGTGTTGTTCGCGCAAGGTGAGTACACCATCGACTCCGCCATGCGTCGCGCGTCCGCTCGGAAACGGTTTGTGCGAAAGCTCCGTGATCGCTTCGCGCAACTCGAAATCGTCGAATGCCCTCGGATCCCATTCCGGATCGATGAGCGTGAAGTATCCAAAAGGACCTTCGAGGAAATGCATCGGACCGCGAAGACCTCGCCGCGCCATGCCGATGGCATCGAGTGCGATGCGGGCGTTGAAACCGATCTGCATCGGAAGCATGGGCGATCCCTCGACGTGGGCCTGCATGGTTCCGGAAAGTTGACTATAGGCAAGACCGAGCGCGCTACGCGTCGTTTCGGCATCGAGACCTTCGATGCGTGCGATACCTGCCGTCGCGCCGAGCGCTCCGCACATCGCCGGCCTGAAAAATCGAAGTTTATTTTTGGCGGAGCGTCCGATCACCGTGGCGGTATCGACGGCAACGGAACAGCCTTCGATGAGTTGAGCGCCGCGAACGCCGCCGCGCGCGTCACACCAAGCTACGAGGGAGCCGAGAATCACGGCCATCGGATGAACCAAGGCTGCCTCGTGCAGGCAATCCCATTCCTGGTTGTGGATTTGGTAACTGTTGATGAACGCGGCCGTGCTCGCCGGAACGCGACGCCCCGAGCCCCAAATCCGCGCCGCCGCGCCCGTGCCCCAGTGCTCGGCGATCGCTTCGAGATCTTCGACGAGCGGAACGCGAGACCCCGAGAGACCGACGCCGATGGAGTCGAGGATGAAGGTCTTGGCGGACTCGACGGCTTTGGGCGAGAGGTTCGTGAAACGCGTCGAGACCGATCGTTCCACGAGGCGGTGAGTGATGTCGTTGTGCGGGTTCATGTGGGGCCCGATGCTACAATTTTGACCATGACAGACGCCACACGGCCCGGATGTGCGCCGCCCTGGTCCGACGTCGGGCAGCACGCGATGTCGCCCGTGGCCACGCACGACGACATCGCGCGATTCAACTTCCTCGCGAACTTCAACAAGTTCATGGCCGGCGTCGTCGTAGGCGGGAATGCGGTGGTCTTCAAAGAGCGCGCGGCGCCGCAGTGGGCGTCGCGTCACGGATCACCGCCCGAAACTCGTCGCGAGATCCGCGAGGCGATGCGCGAAGACCCTTATTACCGAATGTGGAGCTCTCTGCGGCGCACCGGCATGGAAATGCGGCAGCAGGCCGGGCGAGCGCTCGTGCTGCGCCAGATGCAGGCCCTGCGTGATCGTGCGCAGGCGCTGAACGCCTTACAGCCGGACTCGCTGCGCCTCGATCCTTCGGTATCGGTGCCGCGCTACCAGAGTGAACTCGACAACCACTGCATGCCGGGTAGCTATTACGCCGAATACATCGAGGGTGATGTCGCCGCCGCGGCCAACTACGACGCGGGGATGTTCGCGACGACGACCGGGCTTTTCGGTCGATACCTCGATGGTGCAGGGCGCGGAACCGCGGAGTGGCTCAAACATCGACGTCCGGGTTGGACGCCACGCCGAATTCTCGATCTCGGCGCAGGGCTAGGCCATAACGTATTGCCGATCGCCCGGGCATTCCCGAAGGCAGAGATCATCGCCGTCGATCTGGCGGCGCCCATGTTGCGATACGGACACGCGCGCGCGGTGGGCATGGGAATCGAAAATGTCACCTTTCAGCAGGCGAATGCCGAGTCGCTGCCTTTCGGTGATGGTGAGTTCGATTTCATTTACAGCACGATGTTTTTGCACGAAACCTCGCACTCGGCACTTCGCAACATCTTGAGTGAATCGAAACGATTGCTTGCGCCGGGCGGTCTGCAGGTACATCTCGAGCAGCCTCCCTATCGCGGCATGGGAACTTTCGAGCAATTCCTTCGTGATTGGGACTGCCAGTACAACAACGAGCCTTTCTGGAGCGCTCTGCACGACACTCGATTACCCGCGCTCATGACGGAGCTTGGGATTGCGGGGGAGAAGATCTTCGAGACGGAGATCCATGCTCTCGTCGAAGACGAAATGCCGAAAGTTTCTGCCGAAGTCGAGGACTACGGCCGTGGAGGCATGTGGTACGCCTGCGGGTACGACGCATGAACGATCTGGAGCTGCAAAAGCTGATCAACGCTGCGGCGAGCGGCAAGCGGCCCCATTTTTTTGGTGATCACGACGTCGATCGGTTGCTCGCCATCGTCTGGGCGATGGCCGGAGAGCTTGCCGTCACCCGAGAGCGTCTCGATACGGTGGAACGATTGCTCGCCGAGCGACAATTGCTCGATCGCGCGCAGATCGATGCTTACCGCCCCGATGCGGTGGCAGCCGAAGAGCGTGGGCGGTGGCAGATCGAATACATCGCGCGACTGTTGCGGATCTTGCAGCAGGAGGTCGATGCGCTTCAGGACAAGTCGGCGAAGTAGTCGAGCCGATAGTCAGACGGGGCAGACGCCGGAGCGTTCAGATTCCGAGCGCCCAAAACTTCCAGTCGAGCACGTGTGCTTCTTCTTCGGGGTTGCCTCGTGCGGCAAAGCAGTAGGCTTCGATTCGAAGCGCGGACGCACCCGAAGCGCCAAGCGGTTTGATGTCGGTCACCGTGAATTCGGTGCGAAGTCGATCACCCTCGAGGACGGGCGCGACGTGGTCACAACTCTCCCAGGCCAACACCGTGAGCAAATTGGGTAAGCCGCGTGTGAGCTGCGCAAACCCCATGAAAATCGTGTGACCACCGAAGACGAGGCGTTCGCCAAGATAAGAGAGCTTCGAGTCGGTATGGGCCATCGCCATGTTGAGCGAGAGGCGTACGAGCTCCGGAGCCGAGGTGATGGTGTCGCGCGCGTCGATGACGAAGCGCTGGCCAGGCGCGATGCTCGATGCGGGGGTTCCGAGCCATGCGGAGGCCGGCGTCAGATCCCAACGGGATGGCGCGGCGGCAAGCACGTCGTCGAAGGTGACCGCTTTGCCGATCGCCTCGAGATCATCGAGGTGGCCCGTTCGAGTCTGCGGATCGCGACAGGGAATCATGGGGCAGCGCCAGAAATGCAAAACGGTTTCCCCGTGCTGGTTGGTCGTCGTCATTTCGAGCGCGACGATGCCGGTCGCGGCGCGACCGGCTTGAGCCTTGTTTTGTCGAAGGCCGACGACCCGAGTGCGGGTGTAGAGCGTGTCGCCCAGGAATACCGGTCGACGCAGCACCAGACCGCGGTAGAAGAGATTGGCTTTGACGCGTTGCGACGCCCAAGTGGATTGCCCGATCGCGATATTGATAGCGAGCAGCGGGTGGCAGAGTGGTGTCGGTGAGCCCGTGATGCGCGCAGAGGTGGCGTGATCGAGCGGCAGGCGCAGGCGGTCGCCAAACAGAGCTTGATGCAGGGCGGCATGACCTGCGGTCAGCGTCACGGCTGGTGCGTCGAACTCGAGGCCACGATGGAAGTCCTCAAAATAAGGGCCTGCTACGTTCATGAAAACGTCCTGATCAGCATGCGAACCGCAACGATACAGAGAAATGCGCCAAAGATTCGCGACAACGTTCGGCGCTCGAGCGTGTGTGCGAGCCGCGCACCGAACGGAGCGGTCAGCATCGACATCGGCGCGATCACGGCAAGCGCGGCGAAACTCACGAGTCCGACCGTCAAGCCCGGCAGAGACGCATCGGGCGTCGCGAACAAGTAGCCGATCGTTCCCGGAACTGCGAGCAGCAGACCAAAGAATGCCGCCGTACCCACGGCAGTGTGAATCGGTCCGCCCGTGAGGGTCATGGCCGGAACGGAGAGTGTGCCGCCACCGATACCCATCATCGACGATACGCCGCCGATCGACGCGGACAGAAGATTGCCCGGCAATCCGCGCGGCGTGTGCTCGGCGAGTCGAATGTGGTCGAGGGGAAGGAGCATTTTCGTGGCGACGAGTGCAGCGACAAAACCGAACACCCCGGTCAACACGGCGTCGCTCGCGCGCGCCGCGAGCAGGCTTCCTGCGAGTCCGCCGAGGATCATCCCGGGCGCCCAGGATTTGACGATCATCCAGTCGATACCGCCGCGCAGGTGATGCGCGCGGGACGAGGAGATGGCGGTGGGGATGATGGTGGCGAGTGACGTCGCGACCGCGACGTGCATGCACCATTCTTCGGGAAATCCTGCAAACCGCAGGGCGTAGTCGAGCACCGGGACGAGCACGATGCCGCCTCCAACGCCGAGGAGTCCTGCGATCAGACCCGCAACCAGGCCGGTCACGGCAAGCAACGCGGCGAGTAGTGCGATCGAGAGGGGGTCGGAGACGAGGCTCATGGAGGCGGCAGTTTAGGGGAGCGTCGAGCCCATTTGGCCTTCCTTGCGTTCGAAGGGTGGGCGCCGATAGAGTTACCCGTTTAGTCAGCACGGATTGACACCCATGTCGGGTTCCCCTTGGTCGGTACACAAATTTGGCGGCTCCAGCGTCGCCGACTCGGATTGCTTTCGCCGCGTCGCGGCCATTCTCGATGAGCAACCGACGGACCGTCTCGGGGTGGTGCTGTCGGCATGCAAGGGGGTCACCGACGCATTGCTGACGCTCGTGTCCCAAGCCGAGCGACGAGATCTCGAGTTCCAATCGGGTCTCGATGCGCTACGCGATCGTCATGCCCGAATTGCCGCCGAGTTGCTCTCTGCGGATGCCGCGGCGCGTTACCTGGAAGTTTTCGATCGCGATCGACACGACATCGAGGGCATCCTTCATGCGGTGCGTCTCACGCGATCTGCGGGTCGTCATATCACCGATCTGATCTCCGGCTATGGCGAGATCTGGTCGACGCGTCTCTTCCGCGATTTCTATGAGAGTCGACGTGAGACAGCGGCGCATCGTCCGGGCGCCGTTCGTTGGCTCGACGCGCGCGAAGTCGTCGTCGTCGAGTGGGGGCCTCTGGGTCCGCTTGTCGAATGGGAGGAGTCACGACGTCGTCTCGCGACTCAGGTCGAGGCCGATTTCGTCGGTACGCTCGTGATCACGGGGTTCATCGCAACGGACGTGAGCGGCATACAGACGACACTCGGTCGCAATGGCAGTGATTTTTCGGCATCGATCTTCGGTTCGCTGCTCGATGCATCGGAGATCCATATCTGGACCGATGTCGACGGTGTCCTGTCCGCCGACCCGCGTCGGGTGCCCGATGCGCAAGTGATCGACTCGTTGTCGTATAACGAAGCGATGGAGCTGGCGTACTTCGGAGCGAAGGTCATCCATCCGCAGACCATGGCTCCGGCGATCGGTCGCGAGATTCCCATCTGGATCCGAAACACCTTCGCGCCTCGGCATACTGCCACGCTGATTTGCGCCCGACCGCAGTCTGCGCTCGCGGTCAAAGGCATCACCACGATCGAAAACATCGCGCTGCTCAACCTCGAGGGCGCCGGCATGATCGGCGTGCCGGGTACGGCCTCGCGGCTCTTCGGGGCGTTGCGCGAGGAGGGCATCTCCGTGGTGCTCATTTCGCAGGGCAGCTCCGAGCATTCGATCTGCTGTGCCGTGCCGCGTGACCAGGCGGATCGCGCGGTCGAGACGGTTCGCGCCGCGTTTGCGAGAGAGCTCGATGATGGACAGATCCAATCCGTCGAAGTGGATCGCGAGCTTGCGATCCTTGCCGTGGTGGGCGATGGCATGGCGGGTATCCCCGGAATATCGGCCAAGGTTTTCGGTGCGCTGGGGGCAGCGGGTGTCAACGTTCGCGCGATCGCCCAGGGAGCCTCGGAGCGCAACATCTCGGTCGTGGTTCCTGCGAAAGCGGCGACTCGTGCGCTGCGTACCGTGCATTCGAGTTTTTATCTCTCGGCACATACCGTTTCGGTGGGTGTGATCGGTCCAGGAACCGTCGGGCGCGTGCTGCTCGAGCAGATGGCCTCGCAGAGCGAACGACTGCGTCGAGACTTCAAGCTCGATCTGCGCATTCGCGGTCTCTTGTCATCCAAGCGCATGCTGTTGTCGGACATGGGTGTGCCGCTCGGTCGGTGGCAAAGCGAGTTGTCAGCCTCGGTTGCCGCGCCCGATCTCGACGTGTTCGCCGCGCATGTGGGTGTCGACTATTTGCCGAATCGCGTGATCATCGATTGCACGGCAAGCGGTGAAGTCGCACAGCATTATCCGAAGTGGCTCGCCTCGGGCATCCATATCGTCACGCCCAACAAAAAAGCGAACAGTGCACCGATGGAGTTCTATCGGACCTTGCGGGAGGCGCGAAGGGTCGGCGGTACCCACTACCTCTACGAGGCGACCGTCGGTGCCGGGCTGCCGGTGATCCAGACGCTTCGTGATCTTCGGGAGACAGGCGACGACGTGACGAGCATCGAGGGTATTTTCTCGGGCACGCTCGCGTATCTTTTCAATGTTTACGATGGATCGCGAGAGTTCAGTGAAATCGTGGTCGATGCGAAGCAGCGCGGCTACACCGAGCCCGATCCTCGCGATGATCTCTCCGGCATGGATGTCGCGCGCAAGCTCATCATCCTCGGACGCGAGATGGGTCTGACGCTCGAGCTCTCGGACGTGAAGGTAGAGAGTCTCGTTCCGGCGGGGCTCGAGCAGGGCTCCATCGAAGAGTTTCTCGCGCGCTTGCCTCAGCACGATTCCGCCATGAAGGCCCGCTTCGAATCGGCTCGTGCGCGCGGCAAAGTGCTGCGTTACGTGGGGCGATTGACGGCATCGGGAGACGCCACGGTCGGCGTCGTCGAGCTCGACGCAAGGCATGCGTTCGCGAACATCGCGCTCACCGACAACGTCGTTCGTTTCGCCACCGCCCGGTACAACTCGAATCCACTCATCGTTCAGGGGCCGGGCGCAGGGCCCGAGGTCACTGCAGGCGGAATCTTTGCCGACTTGCTGCGTCTCTCGGCCTATCTCGGAGCGCGCCTGTGACAGGGACTTCGGAACCGAAGGGGCTCACCCGGGCGACGGCCTTTGCGCCGGCGTCGGTGGGTAACGTCGGCATCGGATTCGACATCCTCGGGTTTGCGGTCGATGCGTTGGGTGATCGAATCACCGTATCGCGCAGCGAAAAACCGGGAATCCGTATCTCGGGCTGTTCCGGCGTTGCGACGGACTTGCCGCTTGAGCCCGAGAAAAATACGGCCGGGCGCGCACTGATCGCGCTCAACATTGCTGCCAAGCCAGCTTTCGGCTTCGAGATGCATATCGAGAAGGGGATTCCTCTCGGTTCGGGTCTCGGCGGTTCGGCCGCGTCGGCGGTCGGTGCCGTCGTCGCGGCGAATGCGCTGCTCGATGAGCCGTTCGATCGGCTCGCTCTTTTGAAATTTGCGATGCAGGGCGAGGCGGTCGCGAGCGGTTCGCTGCACGTCGACAACATCGCGCCCTCTCTTTTCGGGGGTCTCGTATTGACGGTTGGGATCGACAACCCCAGGGTCAAGCGCATTCCGATTCCGCCGGGTATCACGGCGGTGATCGCGCATCCGCACATGTTTCTCTCGACACGGCAGGCGAGGGCCATTCTCAAGCGCGACGTCGCGATGGCGGATTTCGTCTGGCAAACCGCCAACCTCGCAGGCTTCATCTCCGGTTGTTACACCAACGATCTCGAGCTCATTCGCGAGGGTCTCAATGATGTCGTCATCGAGCCGCAGCGTCGTCAGTTGATCCCGGGTTTTTCTGCGGTCCGTACGGCCGCGCTGGCTGCCGGCGCGCTCGGCTGTTCGATTTCCGGCGCGGGTCCGACGATGTTCGCGTGGGCGCTCGCGAATGAGGCCCAGGCGGTTCGCGAGCGGATGGTCGCCGAGTTTGCGCGAAACGGCGTCGCGACGGATCACTGGGTCGTCCCCGTCGAATCCGACGGCGCCCGTGTCGTCGCTTGAGCGCAGCCGAGGTGAGGTTTCGCAGCACTCGAGGTGGTGACGAGCGGCTCGGGTTTTCCGAAGCGCTGTGGCGTGGACTCGCGGCGGACGGCGGTTTGTATGTCCCCGAGTCCTGGCCGCAATTCACTTTTTCAGATTTCGACGGTGCAGAGACGCTCCCGGAGGTCGCTGAGCGGCTTCTTGCGCCCTTCGTCGCAGGGGATCCTCTTGCGCCGGAGCTCGGGGAAATCGTCCGTGAAGCCTTCGATTTTCCAGCGCCGCTTCGGTCGGTGCTCGGTACGGCCGATGGCGAGATCCTGACCGTCCTCGAGCTCTCGCATGGCCCGACTGCCGCATTCAAGGATTTCGGTGCGCGATTTCTTGCAGCATGTTTTCAAAGAATTCGAAAATCCGATGCTGTGCCGGTCAATATTCTGGTGGCGACATCCGGTGATACGGGCGGTGCGGTTGCCGCGGCCTTCCACGGCAGAGCGGGAATGTCGGTCACCGTTCTCTTTCCGAAGGGCTTGGTTTCACCGACACAGCAACATCAACTGACCTGCTGGGGTGGCAACGTGCGGGCGTTCGCCGTGCGCGGCACGTTCGACGACTGTCAGCGGATGGTCAAAGAGGCGTTCGGTGATGCCTCGCTTCGCCCGCATCAGCAGCTCTCGTCGGCAAACAGCATCAACTTGGGCCGGTTGTTGCCGCAGGCGGTGTACTACGCCGCCACGAGTCTTGCGTGGCGCCGGCAACGAGGCGGTCCGCTCTCCTTCATCATCCCTAGCGGGAATCTCGGCAACGCGGTCGCGTGTCTGTGGGCGAAGCAGGTGGGCTTGCCTATCGGACGCGTCGTGCTGGCGCACAATGCCAATCGGACAGTCCCGGATTTTCTTTACACGGGAGAGTGGCGGCCTCGCTCGAGTGTGGCGACGCTTGCGTCGGCCATGGACGTCGGTAACCCGTCCAACATGGAGCGCGTCCGGGATTTGTTCCCGGATCTCGAGTCGTTGCGCGGTGCCGTGAGTGCGGTAGGCGTCCCTGACCCGGCAATTCGCAGCCGTATTCGAGAGGACCGTGCGCGCTTTGGGGAAATCTGGTGCCCGCATACGGCCGTCGCGGCGGAAGTTTGGGCGACGATGCCCGCGGAGCTTCGACGTTCCGAGGCCTGGTGCGTGGTCTCGACGGCGTCGCCGGCGAAGTTTCCTGAAGTGGTCGAACCCTTGATCGAGAGCCGAGTGTCGGTCCCGGAAACCTTGGCGCGATTGTTCGATCGACCTTCGGTCTTCGAAGAGATCGATGCGTCACTCGAGTCCCTCCGGATTGAATTAAAATAAATACGATGGTGAATCTTAGGCCTGAACAATGGGGACTCGTCGCCGGTGCGGTGTTGCTCGGCATCCTGATTGGTGTTCTCGTCACGCTTTCTTGGCGATGGTACGTTCGGCGTCGCGAGCAGCTGCGTCGCAAACGACGTATCGAGGCCGTGTCGGTCGATCGTCTACGTAACGTCTCCGTTCCCGATGCGAGCGGCGGGATGCTGCATATCGACTACGTGTTGCTGACGGTGCGCGGGGTCTTGCTGCTCGATGTACGCGAGGTCGTGGGGAACGTCTTCGGTTCCGACCCAATGGTCGAGTGGACGGTCATGCACCAAGGTCGACGACAGACTTTCCCCAATCCGCAGGGCCCCTTGTACGACCGTATTGCAGCACTCCGCGCAATTGTCGGAGATCTGCCGATCGAGGGGAGAGTGATGTTCGGGGGTGGCTCATCCTTCCCCAAAGGTTTGCCTCGCCTCACGTTGCGCGAGGAGTCTCTCGAGGCGGAGTTTCCGCTCGGTGATCGCGCGCAGGCCGAGCAGCTGGTCGAGGTCTGGAAATCGGACTGGCAGCGGCTGAAAGAATCTTTGTCGCCGAGCGAATTCGTGGGTCGTGGTTGAGGGCTAGGCGAGAGGCGGCAAACCGAAGAATCGTCTCGCCGTCGCGGTGGTATGCGCGGCCAATTCTTCGAGCGTTTCGCCGCGAGCTCGGGCGATGACCTCGGCGATGTGCCTCAGGTACATCGGCTCATTGCGGCGCGACTCGGGCTTCGGTACGAGGTCTCGAGGCAACAGATACGGACCGTCGGTTTCCACCATCAATCGGTTGACCGGGATTTTCCGAACCAGATCGCGCAGGTGCAGGCCGCGACGCTCATCGCAGATCCAGCCTGTGATGCCGATATGGAGACCGAACTCCAGACAAGCCTCGAGCGCCTCGCCGTTACCCGTAAAACAATGCAGGACCGCCGGAGGAAGCTCTTTTTGATACGCGCGCAGAATGGCGAGGAAATCCTGGTGGGCATCGCGCTCGTGCAGGAAGAGCGGTTTCTGAAGACGGATCGCAAGCCCAAGTTGACGCTCGAACGCGAGTCGCTGTTCGCGAGGAGCGGAGAAGTTTCGGTGGTAGTCGAGACCGGTTTCGCCTACGGCGACGACCAAAGGATCCTCGGCCAAGATCGACAGCGCCTCGAACGCGACGTCGTTCAGATCGACGGCATGGTGCGGATGGCAGCCCGCGGTCGAGCGCAAGATGCGGGGCGCGGCGCGACTGAGATCGAGAGCGGCTTGGCTACCTTCCAGCGAGGCGCCAGTCACGACGAACTGGACGACCCCTGCCTCCAACGCTCGACGCAGAAGCTGCTCGCGATCGGCGTCGTAGCTGTCGTGGGTCAGGTTGATGCCGATGTCGATCAGCTCGAGGCTCATCGCTTTCAGCCCTTGCGTTGCAGGTCGATGAGCGCGGCACACAGGGCCGCGACGTCCTCTTCGGGTTGATCCCAGGATACGACGAGACGCGCCTCGCCAGAGCCTACTGCGCCCCAGTCGTAGAACTCGAACCCTCGTTCACGCAACATCGCGGCACCGCGCTCCCCGATGCGTACGAACACCTCGTTGGCGTCGACGGGATGCATCAAAGCCGCTCCGGCCGCTTCACCCACTCGTTTTGCGAGGGCGTTCGAGCGCGAGGCGAGACGCAACCAAAGATTGTCATCGAGGTAGGCCAGGAGTTGCGCGGAAACGAAGCGCATCTTGGAGAGCAAGTGGCCCGCGCGCTTGCGTCGGAACTCGAAGTCGGCGACCCGGTCAGGATCAAAGAACACGACGGCTTCCGCCGTCAGAGCGCCGTTCTTGGTAGCCCCGAACGACAGGACGTCGACCCCGGCACGCCAAGTGATATCCGCCGGTGTGCAGCCGAGCGAGGCGACTGCGTTGGCAAATCGAGCCCCGTCCATGTGCACGATGAGCCCTCGTGCGTGGGCGAGCGTCGATAATCTTTGAACTTCCGCCGGGGTGTACACCGTACCGAGTTCTGTCGCTTGCGTGATCGACAAAGCTCTCGGCTGGACGGTGTGAACGGACGTGGGGTTTGCCGCAATCGCGTTCTCGATCGCGGGGGGAGTGACCTTAGCGCCCGCGCCTTGCATCAGGATCAGCCGTGCGCCCCCGGTCATGAACTCGGGTGCGCCGCATTCATCCCGCACGATATGACCTTCCTCGTGGGTGAGGATGGCGCCGTAGGGCGGAACCAGCGTGGCGAGCGCCAAGGTATTCGCCGCAGTGCCGGTGGCGACGGGGAACACGCGGACGGGCTTTTCGAAAACCGTCGAGAACCGTTCCTCGAGACGCGCTGACCATTCATCGTCGCCGTAGCCGCGGGCGTAACCGTGATTGGCTGCAGCAATGGCTTCGAGTATTTCGGGGGCCGCCGGAGCCGTGTTGTCGCTTTTGAAGTATCTCGCCATGGGGCGCGAATCGTACTCCAACCTGCGACGGATCGGCATGGCATCATCTTTGGGTGCTCGACCAGATCGCATTACCCCTCGATGACGAGGGTCGGGGTTCTTCCCGTCTCCAGCTCACTTTGCGACGAAGCGTGAGGGCGCGTCGGTTGGCGCTGCGCGTTCATCTCGATGGACGGGTCGAGGTCGTCGTGCCCCGTGGGGTGGCGATATCGACAGTCGAGGCTTTCGTTGCGCGGCACCGCGACTGGGTCGATCAGAAACTGACCGCACGTCCGGCTCGAGTGGAGCGCGAGCCGTTTCCGCCCACCGAGGTCACGCTATCGGCTCTTGGTGAGCGGTATCGAGTTCATCTGGCCGGAGGGCGAGGGCGATTGCGAGCCGAGGTGCGCGGCGGCCTGCTGTCACTGCGGGGGGCGTGGGACGGCGCGACCCCGGCGGCGTCGAGGCGGGCGTTGCTCTCGTGGCTCATGGAGCACGCACGGACCGCGCTCGAAGCGCGATTGCGAGCGGCGGCGTTACGAGGAGATTTTCGATATCGCAGCTTGCAATTGCGACGGCAGCGGACGCGTTGGGGATCGTGTTCGAGTCGTGGCGTGATTAGCCTCAACGTGTGCGTGGTATTCCAAGACCCGGCCGTACTCGAATATCTGCTCGTGCACGAATTGGTGCATACGCGTCACATGAATCATTCCGCTGCGTATTGGGCGGCGGTCTCCGAACACTGTCCCGACTGGCGACGGCTCGATCGCGAACTCACCGAGGGGTGGAAGCGTGTGCCTAGTTGGGTTTTTACTTGAGACTCACTGCGAGCGACGTCGGCGCCTGAGCCAGAGCCGATACCCCAAGAGCGCCGTCAGTAGTCCGGCGTAAATCAGCGGTTCGCGGATGTCCGCCTTGACCTGCCAGTAGTAGTGCCAGACCCCCAGGATGGCGATGGGGTAGATGAGTTGATGCAAGGTCTGCCAACGACGGCCCAGCTTGCGCATCATCCGGTTCGTCGAGGTGGCTGCGAGTGGAATGAGTGCGAGTAGCGCGACCATGCCGACGATGATGAACGGACGGCGCGCGATCTCGCGTCCGAGGTCACTGAAATCGAGATCGAGTTCGAGTACGGCGTAGATCGAAAAGTGAAGTAGCGCGTAAGTGAATGCAAAAAGACCGAGCGCGCGTCGAACGGCGTGTACCGCCATCCAACCCGTGGCGTGTCGCACCGGAGTCACCATGAGCGTGATCATCAGCAAATTCAGCGAGGTCTTGCCAGAGACATGCAGCATCTCGCGGATCGGGTTGGGGCCGAGCGACTGCCCTGCGACGCCGGCCGCACCCGCGATGAGCAGCACGACAGGAATCGACGCCCCGAGGAAGACCAGAGCCTTGAGCACGCGTTCCGCCGTCGGGCGTGCCGTGAGGTTGCGCGCAGACATTGGCTAGTAGAAGCGCCTCAAGTCCATGCCCCGATAAAGCGAGGCGACCTCTGCGGCATACCCGTTGAACGGCAGGGTGTCGATTCGGGAGGCGAGGAAGTTTCCGCCGATTCGCCGCTCTTTGGCCTGACTCCAACGCGGGTGGTCTACGGCAGGATTCACGTTGGCGAAAAACCCATATTCATCGGGCGCCGAGAGGTTCCAACTGGTTGCGGGCTGCCGCTCCGTGAGCCGGATGCGAACGATCGACTTGATGCTCTTGAAACCGTATTTCCACGGGACGATCAGTCGGAGCGGAGCGCCGTTCTGGTTGGGTAACCATTTTCCGTAGACGCCGACGACGAGCAAGGTCAGCGGATTCATCGCTTCGTCGATCCGCAGACCCTCGCGGTAGGGCCAATCGAGTACGCCCGTTCGCTGACCCGGCATTTGTTTGGGGTCGAGGAGGGTGGTGAACTCGACGAACTTCGCACGCGAGGTCGGTTTGAACCGACGAATGAGATCTGCGAGCGGGAAACCCATCCACGGGACGATGCGTGACCAGGCTTCGACGCAGCGGAAGCGATAGATGCGCTCCTCGAGGGCATGCGGCTTCAAAATGTCTTCGAGGGTGAACCGCCCTCGAATCTCCGCTTCTCCATCGATCTCGACGCTCCAGGGGCGACTGCGAAAGTTCTGTGCTCGCTCGTAAGGGTCTTCTTTTTCGAAGCCGAACTCGTAGAAGTTGTTGTAGGTCGTGATGTCTTCCCAGGAGTTCGGTGGTTCGCTCGTCGAGAACTTGGGATTGCGGGTATATCGCGGCGGCGGCAAAGAAGGCGTTGCCGGTCGGCCCGCCTGCGCGGAGGCCTCTATTCCGCCGCCGATCATGGCAGCCGAGGCGGCGAGTGCGGTCAAAACGCGCCGCCGATCAAAGTATTCGGATTCCGAGGGAATCTCGGATGGCTGAATCGAGGGGTCGTGATACCGGTTCATGACTTCTTCCTTGAAAGCCGAGGCGTACAGCCAATATCGTCAAAGCCAGTACTTGAACTCTACAGGAAGTGCCGAGGCGGCTTTTCGCAAAGATTTGCTGGCGTTGACGAGATAGGCTTGGTCGACGAGCTTGAGGTGCGTCAGGTCGGGCGTCGAGTTGCCGTAGCCCACCAATCTTCTGCCCGGAAATTTCGCCACCGTCCGTCGCAGCGCCGCGGCCTTCTCTTCGTCGCGCATGTTCGGGCTCGCAAGCCAGCCCTCGAGGCGGTCTTCGCTCCAGGTCACGTGGCTGCACAGGTAGGCGTCGAATCCCAGAGCCTGAGCCAGCTCCGGGACGTAGAGGTCCACCGTCGCCGTCATCAGAACGAGATGATCGCCCGCATCGCGATGTTTTCGGATGGCGGCCAGCGCCTCGTCAAAAATGCCGCGCTCGATGAGCATCGGGACGTACTCGTCGGTCCAGGCTTGCACGTCTCGTCGAAGGGCACCACCCATCACGGCGTGCAGCAAGGCGCCTTTGAGGTAGCCCCGATCGCAAACACCGAGCGCATAGCCGATCAGAGCGGGGAGCGCCGCCATGAATCGCGGCATACGCAAGGGGTGTCGTCGCGCAAAGCCCGCCACATAGCCGAAGAGCGTATCTCGACGGGAGATCGTGCCGTCGAGATCAAAGAAAACGAGCCGGGGGGCGGGCTCGCGTGGATGTTCGAGATCGTCCACGCGAGCCTCCCGCGTTACTTGCCGCGTCCCTGCGCGAGCTGACGAAGGACGTACTGCAGGATGCCACCGTGACGGTAGTAATCGCGCTCCTTCGGCGTGTCGATGCGGACTCGTACCTCGAACACGATCGGCTTGCCCCCGTCCTTCGGCGTCGCCGTCACCAACACAGTGCGAGCCTCGGCGTTTTGCAGATCGCCGAACTCGAAGGTTTCGAGGCCGGTGAGACCGAGGCTCTGGGCGTTCTGGCCATTCGTGAATTGGCACGGGAGCACGCCCATGCCGATGAGGTTGGAGCGGTGAATGCGCTCGAAACTCTCCGCGATGACCGCTTTGACGCCGAGCAACATGGTGCCCTTGGCCGCCCAGTCACGAGAGGAGCCAGTGCCGTATTCCTTGCCCGCGAGCACCACGAGTGGCGTGCCGGCGGCTTGATACTTCATCGAGGCGTCATAGATCGACATTTGTTCGCCCGAGGGAATATGCAGCGTGACGCCGCCCTCGGTTCCGGGAACGAGCAAATTTCTCAGGCGGATGTTAGCGAAGGTGCCACGCATCATGACTTCGTGATTGCCGCGTCGTGCGCCGTAGGAGTTGAAGTCGGCTTTTTGGACGCCGTGTGACTCGAGGTATTTCGCAGCCGGGCTTCCCTTGGCGATATCGCCGGCGGGTGAGATGTGGTCGGTAGTGACCGAGTCGCCGAGCAGCGCGAGCGCGCGAGCGCCGCGGATGGGCTTCACCGCTTCTGGCTGCATGCCCATGCCATCGAAGTAGGGCGGATTGCGGACGTAGGTCGATTTGTCGTCCCAGGCATAGAGATTGCCCGCAGGGACTTTGATCGCCTGCCAGTTTGCATCGCCCGCGAACACGTCGCCGTAGCTTCTACGGAACATGTTCGAATCGATGGAGGCACGTACGGTATCGGCCACCTCCTTGGGGCTCGGCCATATATCTTTGAGGAATACCGGTTGACCGTCCGATCCGGTGCCGAGCGGCTCGGTGTTGAGATCGATGTTAGTCGTGCCGGCGAGCGCATAAGCGACCACGAGTGGAGGGGAGGCGAGGAAGTTCATCTTCACTTCCGGGTGCACCCGTCCTTCGAAGTTTCGGTTGCCCGAGAGTACCGAGGTGGCGATGACATCGCCTGATTTCACGGCAGCTGAAATCTCGGGCTTCAAGGGGCCCGAGTTGCCGATGCAGGTCATGCAGCCGTAACCGGTCACGTGGAAGCCGACGGCGGCGTAGTCGTCGAGCAGTTGGGCTTTCGTGAGGTAGTCGGTGACCACCTTGGAGCCCGGCGAGAGGCTCGTTTTGACCCAGGGCTTGGCCTTGAGACCTTTTTGAGCGGCATTGCGCGCGAGCAGGGCAGCGCCGAGCATGACCGAGGGGTTGGACGTGTTGGTGCAGCTCGTGATGGCTGCGATGAGCACCGCGCCGTCCCGCACGTCGTACGAGCCGCCGTTGTTGACAGTTCCGACGCCCGACGCGGAAGGGTTCTTCTTGGCGCGCTCTTCGGACATCTGCGCGTGGGTCTTTTGATAGACCTGCTTGAGTATTCGAACCGGCACGCGATCCTGCGGACGCTTGGGACCCGCGAGGGAGGGTTCGACCGTGCTGAGGTCGAGTTCGAGCACGTCGGTGTAGTCGGCTTGAGGCGCTCCGTTGTAGCGCCACATGCCTTGTGCCTTGGCGTAAGCCTCGACGAGCTCGATTTGCGCCTTCGGTCGTCCCGACAGCTCGAGATATCGCAGCGTCTCTTCGTCGATCGGGAAGATACCGCAGGTGCTGCCGTATTCCGGCGCCATGTTGGCGATGGTGGCGCGATCGGCGAGCGGGAGGTTGGCAAGGCCGTCGCCAAAGTATTCGACGAATTTTTCGACTACGCCCTTCTTGCGGAGCATCTCGGTGACCGTCAGCACGAGGTCGGTCGCCGTGGCGCCCGGCTGCAATTGACCGGTGAGTTTGAACCCCACGACTTGCGGGATGAGCATCGTCACGGGCTGGCCCAGCATCGCCGCTTCGGCCTCGATGCCGCCGACGCCCCAGCCCAGTACGCCGAGACCGTTGATCATCGTGGTGTGCGAGTCGGTACCGACCAGGGTATCGGGGTAGGCCTGCGGCCGAGCGCCGTCAGTGTTCTCGAAGACGACCCGTCCAAGGTATTCGAGGTTGACTTGGTGGACGATGCCGGTGTTCGGCGGAACCACCTTGAAGTTGCGGAACGCGGTTTGTCCCCAACGCAGGAACGAATAGCGCTCGCCGTTTCGTTCGAATTCGATCTTGGTGTTTTTGGCGAGTGCATCGTCGGTGCCGTAATGATCGACCTGCACCGAGTGGTCGATGACGAGCTCGGCAGGTGCGAGCGGATTGACGCGCTGCGGATCACCGCCGAGTTTTTTGATGGCCTCGCGCATGGCGGCGAGGTCGACGACGCAGGGCACTCCCGTGAAGTCCTGCATGATCACGCGCGCGGGCGTGAAGGAAATCTCGTGATCGGGCGTCGCGGTAGCGTTCCAGTCGAGGAGCGCGTCGATATCGCCCCGAGTGACGTTGACGCCATCCTCGAAGCGCAGCAGGTTCTCGAGGAGGATCTTCAGCGAGTAAGGCAGTCGAGACACCTTTTCTTTGGGTAGAGCCGCAAGGCTCCAGATGTCGTAGGACTGCGAACCCACGTTGAGCGTGGTGCGACTCTTGTAACTGTCGGTCATGAGAACCCCCGGCCGAAAACCATGAACAGGCTGTAAAACGGGCGCGAATTATAGCCGCCTGCGTCGAGCTTTGCTCCGTGCCGATGCGCTGCGCGCTAGGGCGCCGCAGATTCGATCACGGCGCCGCCCAGGCAGCGCGTATCGGAGTAAAGAACGGCGAACTGCCCGGGTGTCACGGCTCGCTGTGGCTCTTGGCATTCGATCTGCAGTTGGCCGTCTTGCATGGGCAAAACCCGGCAATGCTGATCCGATTGTCGGTAACGCAGCTTCACGCCAGCCTCGAAGGGTTGCGACGGCGTGTCGGTGAGCCAATGTGCCGCACCGGTCGTGACGGTTTTCGACAGCATCAAAGGATGGTCGTGCCCCTGAACCACGATCAAGGCGTTCCTTTCGAGGTCTTTGCGGGCCACGTACCACGCGGCTTCGGCGTGTCCCGCCCGTCCACCGATCTCGAGTCCGCCCCGCTGACCGAGCGTATAGAAGGCGAGTCCGTGGTGCGTTCCGAGTCGCTCACCTTCCGGGGTGAGGACGGGGCCCGGGGTGTCGGCAATGTACTGATTGAGGAACTCGCGGAACGGACGTTCGCCGATGAAACAGATTCCCGTGCTGTCGGATTTGTCGTGGACGGGAAGTCCCGCAGCGCGAGCGCGCTCGCGAACCTCCGGCTTCGTCAGTTCGCCCAAGGGGAACATCGCCGCCTCGAGTTGAGGGCGCTCGAGTGCGTGCAGAAAGTAGGACTGATCTTTGGCGCCATCGAGGGCCTTGTGGAGTTCGACGCCCGCGCGGCCTTCGATGCGACGGGCATAGTGACCGGTCGCAAAACGTGTACCGCCGAGACGACGGACGTGCTCCAGGCAAACGCCAAACTTGATCTCGCGATTGCAGAGCACATCGGGATTCGGAGTTCGACCCGCCCGATATTCCGTCAAGAAATAATCGAATACTCGCTGACGGTATTCGGCAGCGAAGTCGACCCGGTGCAGGGGAATGCCGAGTTCACGGCAGACGGCCAACGCGTCCTGGTAGTCGGCCGAGATCGTGCAGTAGGCGTCGACTTCCTCCCAGTTGGCCATGAAGAGGCCTTCGATCTCGTATCCCTGTTGTCGCAGGAGTAGCGCGGCGACGGCCGAATCGACGCCACCCGAGAGTCCGACGACGATCACGGCGTGTTCCTGCTCGCGGACGAAGGCGATCGCGACTCAGTCGCGAGGCCGGGTTTCATGGTGCGGGTTGTCGCCTGGGGTGCCGGCGAGAGAGGCTGCCAGCCCGACATAAGCTTCGGGGCGCAATGCGGCGAGCCGGATTTTCTCGCTTGCCGGCAAGGGAAGTGTGGAGACGAACTCTGCGTAGGCCGTTCCGTCGATCTTCCTGCCGCGCGTGAAATCTTTGAGGAGCTCGTAGCCGTTCGGGACGCCGGCTGTACGCAAAGACGTTTGTACCGCTTCGCCGAGCACTTCCCAAGCGTGCTCCAGATCGGCGCTGATGCGCGAGGCGTCGGCGTCGATCTTGCCGAGACCGCGCTGCAGCGCCTTCCAGGCGATGAGCGCGTGCCCGAGCGCAACCCCGAGGTTGCGCAGCACCGTCGAGTCCGTGAGGTCGCGTTGCCAACGAGAGATCGGAAGCTTTTCCGAAAAATGACGCAGCAATGCATTGGCGATGCCGAGATTGCCTTCTGCATTTTCGAAATCGATGGGATTGACCTTGTGGGGCATCGTCGAGGAACCGACTTCGCCCGCGACTGCGCGCTGCCTCAGGTAACCAAGGCTGATGTATCCCCACGTGTCGCGGCATAGATCGATGACGATGACGTTGACGGCAGCGACGGCGTCGCAATATTCGGCGATCCAGTCATGGGGTTCGATCTGCGTGGTGAGCGCATTGACCTCGAGTCCGAGAGACCGGATGAATCGACCGGAAATCCCTGTCCAATCCGACTTGGGCAGAGCGGCGACGTGGGCGTTGAAGTTGCCGACTGCGCCATTCCACTTGCCGAGGATCACGACCTTGCGCCATCGGTCGATGGCTCGATCGAGCCGCGCAACCACGTTGGCAAATTCTTTGCCGAGCGTCGTCGGGCTCGCGGTCTGCCCGTGCGTACGCGAGAGCATCGGCAGTTCAGCGTGACGTTCCGCCAATCCCCGCAGCATGCCAAGCGCCGGAGACCATTCCGCGAGCAACGTTGTTCGAGCGGACTGGAGCATTCGGGCATAGGCAAGATTGTTGATGTCTTCGGATGTGCAGCCGAAATGCACGAGTTCCAGCGCGGCGGCGGAGGCCCCGGCGGCGGCGAGTCGGTCGCGCACGTAATACTCGACGGCCTTCACATCGTGGTTGGTGCGCTGCTCGATCTTTTTGACGGCCTGAGCTGCATCGCTGGGGGGATTCGAGGCTAATTCTCGAGCGACGGCCAGTACCCCTTCCGGAAGATCTGCTGCGGCCTCGAGATCCACCGGTTTCTCGCGGTGGAGCGCCAGAAGCCATTCGGCTTCGATGCGGATTCGCTCCCGGATCAGGGCTGACTCGGAGAGATGGGCTCGCAGAGCGTCCGCACCGCTCGCGTAGCGGCCGTCGATCGGAGAAAGGGCGTCGAGTGGGTCGAGAGCCATGCAGAGCTCGGTGCGCTGAAAATGCTAGGATGCGGATCATACCCCATGCCTGACGCCGCCTCCGTTTTCCCCCGTTTTTCGGATCTCAAGACGACCCTGCGCTCGCGGTTGCTCGCGAGCCCCTGTCATGCGCCCGCCAATGACTGGCGCCTCGGTGAGGTATCCGAGTCGCGAAGGCGACGCCTCCGCAAGTTTTTCCCCGAACATCCGACCCCTGCGGCCGTGTTGGTGCCGCTCGTCGATCGAGGCGATGATCTTGGCATCTTGCTGACGGTGCGCTCGTCCGATCTCAAACATCACGCCGGTCAGATCAGTTTCCCCGGGGGCCGTATCGAGGCCGCCGATGCCGATCCGCTCTGCGCGGCCCTGCGCGAGACACAAGAAGAAATCGGCCTTCTTGCCGATCGAATCGAAGTCGCTGGATATCTGCCGGATCACCTCGTCATCACCGGGTACCGGGTCACGCCGGTGGTGGGTTTCGTTCATCCCGATTTCACGGTCACGCCGGATCCGACCGAGGTCGTCGAGGTGTTCGAGATGCCCTTATCGTTCGTGCTCGATGAGCGAAACCACGTTCCCGCGGTGCGGCGCTTCGAGGGTGAAGATGTCCACTTCATCGATTTTCCCTATGGCCATCACACGATCTGGGGTGCCACGGCAGGGATGCTCATGACCCTTTACCGCACGCTTCGTGGCGAGCCGGGCTGACGCCTGAGTCCGCATGGATCAGTCCATCCATCGTCTGCTCGAGATCATGCGCGCACTGCGCGATCCGAATTCAGGCTGCGCTTGGGATCGCGAGCAAACGTTTGAAAGCATCGTTCCTCACACGCTCGAAGAGGCTTACGAGGTAGCCGAGGCCATCGGCAGCGCAGACAGCGATCGAATCCGCGACGAACTTGGCGATCTGCTGTTTCAAGTGGTGTTCCTCGCGCGCATCGCCGAGGAGCGCGGACTATTCAACTTCGACGACGTGGCTCGCGGCATCTCCGACAAACTGGTTCGGCGGCATCCGCATGTGTTCACTCAGCGTGCAGGTCTCAGCGCCGACGAACAGACGCGCGCATGGGAGGCGTTCAAAGCCGAGGAGCGCGCGGCGTCGGGGGAAAGAGGCGTGCTCGACGGTGTCGCGCGTTCGCTACCGGCGCTGACTCGCGCGGTCAAACTCGGCAAGCGAGCCGCTCGCGTCAACTTCGATTGGCCTGATGCGTCGGGCATGCGCCTGAAACTCGACGAGGAGCTCGCCGAGTTCGAGGCGACGCTCTCGGGGAACGAAGGCGTCGATCGCCAGCACGATGAGCTCGGCGATCTGCTCTTCGTCATCGCCAACTGGGCTCGTCATCTGCGCCTCGATCCTGAGGCGGCGTTGCGCGGATCGAATCAAAAATTCGAACGTCGCTTTGCGGCGATGGAGCGTCTCGCGGCCGCCGCCGGGACGCCGCTGCTCGAGCTTGATCTCGAAGCGTGGGAGGGGCTTTGGCAGCAGGCCAAGGCCGCGGAGCGATCACGGTCAGCGTAAAACACCCGTTTTTTCGCGGGTCAGCGCGCGTCCGCGCTAGAATCGTCGCACGATGAAAACGCCAGACCACCAGTCCTGGAACCCCACCAGCTGGCAAACCCGACCCGCCCAGCAGCAGCCGGCGTACCGCGATCCGGCCGCGCTCGCCGATGCCGTGGCGAAGCTCTCTCGATTGCCGCCGATCGTCGTCTCCTGGGAAGTCGAGCGTTTGCGCGAGGAACTCGCGGCGGCGCAGCGAGGGGAGCGATTCCTGCTGCAGGGGGGTGACTGCGCGGAAAGCTTCGACGATTGCGAGTCCGGCACGATCACCAAGCGACTCAAGATTTTGTTGCAGATGAGTCTCGTGCTGACCCACGGGCTCAAAAAGCCCGTCATCCGCGTCGGTCGCATGGGAGGGCAGTACGCCAAGCCTCGCTCGGCCGATACTGAGACTCGGGATGGCGTGACACTGCCTTCGTACCGTGGGGACATCGTCAACCGTGGCGAGTTCACGCCGGAAGCGCGAGAACCCGACCCGATGCTTCTGTTTCGAGGCTACGAACGTGCGGCGCTGACCATCAACTTCGTCAGGGCGCTCATCGACGGCGGATTCGCCGACCTGCACCATCCCGAGTATTGGGACCTCGGTTTCGTCGGACACTCGCCGTTCAAGGCGAAGTACGAACGCATCGTGGCTTCGGTTGCCGATGGTCTCGAGTTCTTCGAAACGATCAGCGCCAAAGAAGTCCACCAGGCCCTGCGGGCCGAGTTCTATGCGAGTCACGAGGCTTTGGTATTGCATTACGAGCAAGCCCAGACTCGGTTCATCCCGCGCCAGAATCGCTGGTACAACCTGTCGACCCACATGCCCTGGATCGGCATGCGTACGGCGCAGATCGATGGCGCTCATGTCGAGTATTGCCGAGGTATCGCCAATCCGGTGGGTGTGAAGATCGGCGCGGCGATGGACGCGGCCTGGCTGCAACGTCTCGTCACTACGCTCAACCCTCAAAATATTCCGGGCAAGTTGGCGCTCATTCATCGCTACGGCGCCAAGGACATCGAAGCGGCCTTGCCGAAAGCGATCCAGGCGGTGAGGGCGACCGGCCACTCCGTGCTCTGGATCTGCGATCCGATGCACGGCAATACGGAGACGAGTCAAAGCGGGCTTAAGACGCGTCGTTTCGAAAACATCCTTCGCGAGCTCGAGCTCGCCAGCGCTCTCCATCAGTCGCTCGGGTCGCACCTCGGTGGCGTGCATGTGGAGCTCACCGGAGAGGACGTGACCGAATGCACGGGCGGTGCGCGGGGCTTGGCGGACGTCGATCTTCAGCGCGCGTACAAGTCGAGCGTCGATCCTCGCCTCAACTACGAGCAGTCGCTCGAGCTGTCGCTGATGCTGGCCGAGCGGCTGCGCGCGCCGCGAAGGGGCGAATAAGGCCGGTCGTTTACCGCTCAGCGGGTTCCGCAGGGCGCGCTGCGCGGGCAGGACCGGCTTCGAGGACAGATGATGCTCGCCGGTGATTCCAGTGAGCGGGCTACCCAGGCGATGTTCAAGACATGACTCACGGTGCGGATCGCCTCGGCCGCTTCCTTCGGCACCTTGGCTACACCGCCGCCGCGGCCGCAGTGCTCATCGACGAGATCGATGATTGTCCTCGAGTCGAAGCCCTGTGCATCGAGGGCGGGTGCCAAGTCGATGCCGACCGAAAGCACATGCGAGACATCCGCAGCGTCCCGAGTCCGCAAGGAGTGGCAGCAGTAGAGCTGAGGGGTACCGCCATCACGCATGATCGACACCTGTGATACCGGGGCGAAAGTCTCGCTCGGAGAGTCGGACCCTTCGCGCAGCAGTCTGAAGACCGCCCAGTTCGGGCAGGGGTCGGGCACGAGGCTCATGTTTCCCCAAGGCAGCGCGATACCGTTGCCTCGGTAGACGGCACGCAGATATCCGGGGGCGTAACCATCAAAGAAATGCCAGTGGCGATATGGCGAGACGCTCGTCATGCGTCGCATCATCACGGCTTCGGTGATCCCCAGTTTTTCGACGGCTGAAAGTTCGTGGCGTTCACGGACGAGAAACTGCCTGAATGGTTGCTTCGGACAGAGCAATGCTCCGGCAAACGCGCTGCACTCGAAGTCACGCCAGGCGAGTAGCACGTCTCGCGGTGCCATTCCGCCGACGGGTCCGAGCGCGCCCGGCTCTTCGTAACCGACTCCGGCGGCGCTGTGCGGTGGGACGACGCCGTCTCCGTTGTGCAGGATGCGATGGCCGATGAAGAAGGCCAACGTGTATTTGAGCCTCGCTTCGTGCGATCGAAGATTGTTGTTGATGACGATGGTCGAGGGCGCCTCGAATCGCGCGCGCAGCACGGGAGCGGATTTTTTCGGCCGATCCTCGTCGACCCATCGAATGGCAAGTCCGACGTCCTTGACGATTTTGAGTACGTCATCGAGTGAAAGCGGCATACGCCGACGTCCGACCGACTCGGCCGCGCGTTCGATATCCGGAAATTCGTTTTGACGGGACTCCTGCCAGACCCTGACGAGCAGCCGGGCGAACTGCCTGCCGCTGGTGCCGGTCTGCGCGAGAAGTTCCGGCAGGGCGAGTTGCAGGAGATCGCGCGAGAACAAAAACGCGGGCTCGAGGGGCATCGGCTCCGCCGCGCTCGTTCTAGGTCCCTTCGTTGTCTCCGGCGCGATCGATTCCGTGCGATCGAGAAACCACCCGGGCTCTTTGCCGAATACCGAGGCGAGGACCTCGAGCATCTCGGTCGAAGGCATCCGTTTGCCGGTTTCCACCATGCTGAGGTAGCTGACCGAGGGGGCATGGTCGGTGCTCAGTTGTACGCAACGGCTGGAGAGTTCTTCCAGGGTGAGTCCGTTCCGCTTGCGCAACGTGCGCAGCTTGGAACCGAGGAAATGGCCCTGTCGCAGCAATCCGGTCATGAGGACGGTCCCACGGGGTTGCGAGTGAAATTCACATTGTGAAATTTCTATTGTGTAAATCTTCTCACCGGGGGCCTTAAAGTTCAACCGCCGCAGCACATGGGAGTGAATGATGGCCGCCGTGGAATTCGCAGCAGGGACGCCAGCGAGACCGCAGGAAGAAGGAATCCTGTCGGCCGAGGCTTTGTCTTTTCTCCAGGAGCTCGCAGAGCGTTTTGCGCCGAGGGTGGAGCAGTTGCTCAAGGCGCGAGAGCAGCGCCAGCAGCGGCTCGATGCGGGCGAGCTGCCCGATTTTTTGCCTGAGACGCGCTCGATTCGCGAGAGCGAGTGGGCCGTAGCGCCGATCCCGGCTGACCTTCGAGACCGTCGGGTCGAGATCACCGGGCCCACCGATCGCAAGATGATCATCAACGCACTTAACTCAGGTGCGCGGGTGTTCATGGCGGATTGCGAGGACTCGCTGGCGCCGTCCTGGGATAACGTCATCGGCGGGCAAGCGAACCTTCGCGACGCGGTACGCAGGCAAATCGATTTCACGACTCCCGAGGGCAAGGCCTATCGGCTTGCCGACGAGACAGCCGTCCTCATCGTGCGGCCTCGCGGTTGGCACCTCTACGAAAAGCATCTGTTGCAGGGCGGGCAGCCGATTCCGGGCGCGCTCGTCGATTTCGGGCTCTATCTCTTCCACAACCACGCCGAGCTGCGATCGCGCGGAACGGGGCCGTACTTTTATTTGCCGAAGATGGAGAGTCATCGTGAGGCGAGACTCTGGGCCGAAGTGTTCGACTTCGCCGAGCGCCGTCTGGGTATCGCGCACGGAACCGTTAAGTGCACAGTGCTCATCGAGACCATTCTCGCGGCCTTCGAAATGGACGAGATCCTCTTCGAGCTGCGCGACTACATCGTCGGGCTCAACTGCGGTCGCTGGGACTACATCTTCAGCTTCATCAAAAAATTCGCCAAACGCGCAGACTTTTTGCTGCCGGAGCGGCGTCTGATCACGATGACCACGCATTTCATGCGCTCTTATTCGCTGCTTTGCATCAAGACGTGTCATCGCCGTGGAGCGTTCGCGATGGGGGGTATGGCGGCGCAGATCCCGATCAAGAACGATCCGGTCGCAAACGACGCGGCGATCGCCAAGGTACGAGCGGACAAGGAGCGTGAAGCGGGCGACGGGCACGATGGCACTTGGGTGGCTCACCCGGGCCTGGTGCCGATCGCGATGGAAGTGTTCGATCGGCTCATGCCGACTCCCAATCAGCTTCATCGGCTGCGCGAAGACGTCTCGGTGAGTGCTCTGGATCTGCTCAGGATTCCCGAAGGCCGGATCACCGAAGAGGGGTTGCGCGAAAACGTCAGCGTGTCGCTCCAGTACATGGCGGCTTGGCTCTGCGGAAATGGCTGTGTGCCGATCAACAATTTGATGGAAGACGCGGCGACCGCCGAAATCTCGCGTGCGCAGATTTGGCAGTGGATCCGTCATGCGGGCGGTGTGCTCGACAATGGACGGAAGATCACGGATGGTCTCTTCCGCGAGATGCTCGCAACCGAGTGCAAATCGCTTCGCGCCCGACTCGGCGATGCGGCGTACGACGCGGGGCGCTTCGATGCCGCGGCGCGCTTGCTCGATTCGATCACCACGGCGCCGGAGTTTGCGACCTTCCTGACGTTGGACGCGTACCGCGAGCTCCAGTGACGGTTTGCGAGTCGCGAAAAACCAGCCTCCCAAAAATATCGACCCCCTGAACCTTCAGTAATTTCGAGGACCGAAGTCATGCAGATGAAAACCGCCGAACAGCTCGCCCGTGAATGGCAAGACAATCCCCGTTGGCGCGGAGTCACGCGCGGATACAAGGCGGAGGATGTCGTTCGCCTTCGCGGTACCGTCCACGTCGAGCATTCCCTCGCGCGACTTGGCGCCGAGAAGCTCTGGCGCCACATGTCGGCGATGCCGTTCGTCAATGCGCTCGGTGCGTTGACCGGCAACCAGGCTATGCAGCAGGTGCGCGCGGGCCTCAAGGCGATTTATCTCTCGGGATGGCAGGTCGCCGGTGACGCCAACCTCGCGGGCGAAATGTATCCGGACCAGTCGCTCTATCCGGCGAATTCGGTCCCGCAGGTCGTCCGTCGCATCAACAGCACGTTGCTGCGTGCCGATCAGCTCCACCACGCCGAAGGCAATGATTCCATCGATTGGCTGCAACCGATCGTGGCGGATGCCGAGGCGGGTTTCGGCGGTGTACTCAACGCCTTCGAGCTCATGAAGGGGATGATCGAGGCCGGCGCGGCCGGCGTGCACTTCGAGGATCAACTTTCATCGGCGAAGAAGTGCGGGCACATGGGCGGCAAGGTGCTGGTGCCGACTCAAGAGGCGGTGAACAAGCTCGTCGCGGCGCGTTTGGCGGCCGACGTGAGCGATGTGCCGACCATCCTCGTCGCACGCACGGACGCCGAGAGCGCGAATTTGTTGACGGCCGACGTCGATGAGCGTGACCGTCCGTTTATCGATTCCTCGAAGGGTCGCACTCCGGAAGGTTTCTTTTACGTACGGGCGGGTCTCGAGCAGGCCATCGCGCGCGGACTCGCCTATGCACCATACGCCGACTTGTTGTGGTGCGAGACCGGCACGCCGGACCTCGAAGAGGCCAAGCACTTCGCAGAAGCCATCCACAAACAGTTCCCGGGCAAGCTGCTCGCGTACAACTGCTCGCCGTCGTTCAATTGGAAGAAGAAACTCGACGATGCGACGATCGCCAAGTTCCAGCGTGAGCTCGGTGCGATGGGCTACAAGTTCCAGTTCATCACGCTCGCGGGTTTCCACGCGCTCAACTACTCGATGTTCACCCTCGCCAAAGGCTACCGCGAGTCGCAGATGACGGCGTACGTGGCGCTGCAGCAGGCGGAGTTCGGCTCCGAGAAGGACGGCTACACGGCGACCAAGCACCAGCGCGAAGTCGGCGCGGGTTACTTCGACGACGTCACCCAGACCGTGACCGCCGGACAGTCGTCCGTGACGGCCATGAAGGGCTCGACCGAAGAAGAGCAGTTCGCCGTCGGCTGACGCGGCTCGGGTACAATCCGCGGCCTTCGTTCGAGGGTCGCGGATGTCCTCCATGCTTTTCGATCCGGCGTGTCGACGCTGTCCCAGACTCGCGGAGTTTCGTGAGGATTCGGGTCGGCGGTACCCCGGCTACCACGCCGCGCCGGTCCCCGCTTTTGGTGACGACGCCCCAAGTTGGTTGATCGTCGGTTTGGCTCCGGGCATGCACGGGGCCAATCGAACGGGTCGACCCTTCACGGGTGATCACGCCGGGATCATGCTGTATCAAACGCTGCACGAGCTCGGCGCCTCCTCGGCCGCTCAGTCCGAGTCAGTCGACGATGGACTCTCGCTCTTCGGGGTTCGCATCACCAATGCCGTGAAATGCCTCCCGCCGGAGAACAAGCCGACCCCCGCCGAGGCGCGCACCTGCAATGGTTTTCTTCGCGCTGAGCTCGCCGCCCACCAGGGCGTACGCGTGCTCGTCGCGCTCGGACGAATTGCCCACGATGCCATCCTCGATGCGGCGGGCGAGAGTCGTGGGGCTTATCGCTTTGCGCACGCAGCCGAGCATCGGCTCACCGATGGCCGATGGCTCGTCGATTCCTACCACTGCAGCCGTTACAACACGCAAACCAAGCGACTGACCACGGACATGTTCCGAAAGGTGCTTGCACGCGCTCAAAGTCTTGCTGCGAAGTCGTCGGAATAGGGCGTGTGAGCGTCGCTTTCGATTCGAAGGAATTCGTGGCGAGCCTGCCGAAGCGGCCCGGCGTATATCGAATGTTCGCGGGCGATGGATCGCTACTCTACGTGGGCAAGGCGAAAAACCTGCGCGATCGGGTTGGGAGTTATTTCGTCCCCTCGAATGTGATGCCCAAGGTTCAGACCTTGGTTGCTCAGATCGTCTCGATGGAGGTGACGGTCACGCGATCCGAAACCGAAGCCTTGCTGCTCGAGCACAACCTCATCAAGGCCCTGCATCCGAAGTACAACGTGGTCCTGAGGGACGACAAGAGCTTCCCGTATCTTTGGCTTTCTGCAGACCATGATTTTCCGCGTCTGTCGGTGTATCGAGGGTCACGAAATGTACCGGGTCGGTTCTTCGGGCCCTATCCGAATGCGGGAGCCGTGAGCGAGTCGCTGCATTACCTGCAGAAGATCTTCAGGCTTCGCAACTGCCGCGACAGCTACTTTGCCCATCGCAGTCGTCCGTGTCTGCAACACCAGATCGGCCGATGTTCGGCGCCGTGCGTCGAGTTGATCTCGAAATCGGACTACGCCCGTGATGTCGAAGCGGCCGTGCAGGTGCTCGAGGGGCGCAACGACGACGTGCAGAAACAGCTGGCCTCGAGAATGGAGGAAGCGTCCGAGCGACTCGAGTTCGAGCGAGCAGCAGCGCTGCGTGATCAAATCGCCGCCATCAAAGAATTGCAGGCACAGCAAGTCGTCGCTGCTGACGATGAGCGCGATGCCGACATCTTTGCCATCACGGGAGACCCCGGCGGTTGCGCGATCAGCGTGATGCCGGTTCGGGGAGGGCGCAGCCTCGGGACGAGCGGCTTTTTCCCGAAAGCCGTGTTCGTCGAGGCGGTCGAGGCGCTGTCGTCGTTCATCATGCAGTATTACGGCGAGCAGTCACCACCCCCGGAGATCTACACGAACCTCGTACTCGAGGATTCCGAGTCGATCGCCGAGGCGCTCGCATCGATCGCCGGGCATGCGGTTCGGGTCCGACGCGCCCAGCGGGGCCTTGCGGCGCGATGGGTGGAGATGGCGCAGGAAAATGCGGCCAATGCGCTGCGCATGCGGCTCGCGCGTCGAGACGGCTACGAAGCCTTGCTCGCCTCGCTCGCCGAAGAATTAGAGCTCCCCGTCGCGCCGGAACGAATGGAATGCTTCGATATCAGCCATACGCAGGGGGAGGGTACGGTCGCCTCCTGCGTCGTGTTCGGGCGCGAGGGACCTCTCAAAAAAGACTATCGACGATTCAACATCGAAGGCGTGACGCCGGGCGATGATTACGGGGCTTTGCGGGAGGCGATCACCCGCCGCTATGCACGCATCGCGGCAGGAGAAATTCCGCGCCCCGACCTGCTCGTGATCGACGGGGGCCCCGCCCAGATCGCCGGCGTCGTCGAAGTGCTCTCCGCCGCGGGCTTCGCCGACCAATCGGTCATCGGTATCTCCAAGGGGCCCGATCGTCGCGCGGGGCAGGAGCGTATCCATTTCCCCGGTGGGCTGCGGCCGCCGCTCATTCCTGGGCCGCAGTCTTCGGCGCTGAAGGCGATCCAGCGTATTCGGGACGAAGCGCACCGGTTCGCTATCACGGGACACCGGCGTCGACGGGCCAAACGATTCAACGAATCGATTCTCGAAACCGTTCCGGGTCTCGGTCCTGCGAAGCGACGGGCTTTGCTCCAGCATTTCGGCGGGCTTCAGGGTGTTTTGAAAGCGGGGCGCATGGATCTCGAGCGTGCGCCGGGCATTGGTCCGGCCCTCGCTCAAAACCTTTATGATGCGCTGCATCCCGGCGGCTGATCGCCGAGCGACGCCCGGACACGCCACATGTTGTTGACCGTCCCCAACGTGCTCACTTGGATGAGGATCTTCTCGATCCCTGTCGTGGTGGTGCTTTTCTTCATGCCGTTTCCGTGGTCGGATCCGGCGGCGGGAGTCTTGTTCGCGATCGCAGGGATCACCGACAGCCTCGATGGGTATTTCGCGCGCAAGTACGGGCAGACGTCGCGGCTCGGCGCGTTCCTCGATCCCGTCGCCGACAAATTGATCGTTGCCGTGGCGCTCGTGCTGCTCGTGAGCAAAGACCCTCGTTTGATCGTGGTGTTGCCCGCGATCGTCATCATCGGTCGCGAAATCGCCATTTCGGCGCTCCGAGAATGGATGGCCGAGATCGGTCAGCGCACCAAGGTGGCTGTCTCATCGCTCGGCAAGATCAAGACCATCGTCCAGATCGTCGGGCTTTCGATGATGCTGATCCGCTGGGACGTTTGGATCCTGCCGACCTACGAGGTTGGCCTCATCCTTACCGTCATCGCAGCGGTTCTGACCTTGGTCTCTGCGGCCGACTACCTGCGTGCGGCTTGGCCCGACTTGAAGGCACAGTGAGTTTTCCGGGCCGCTTCCCCGTGATCCGGGTGGCCCAAACTTGACTTCACGGGGGTCGCCACTACAATCTGCGCCCTCTGTACCCGGGCGGGAATAGCTCAGTTGGTAGAGCACGACCTTGCCAAGGTCGGGGTCGCGAGTTCGAGTCTCGTTTCCCGCTCCATTTTTCTCATCCTTGTCGGCGCGGCTAGGTGGCAGAGTGGTCATGCAGCGGCCTGCAAAGCCGTCTACGCCGGTTCGATTCCGACCCTAGCCTCCAGCTCCCACCGTCCGCGGCGCGCCGAATTCGGCCCGTCTTTGGCCTCTGGATAACTTCAGCGTCACTCTCGGCGTCGAGTAGTCGAGCAGGATGTGGTTGGCCTGATCGGCGAACACGTCTTGCATGAAGGTCGTTTCGACCACCATCCGGCCGCCCGACGTTGGCGCCGACATCTCCTGGTACACGAGCAGGTTGTCGCCCTCGAGCTCCGCTCCGACCGTGATGGGTGTCAACGACCGCCCGTCGAGGGTGGACCAACGAAACGATTTCTCGACCTCGAGAGCGACGCGCGCGCGCCCTTCGATCGAACCCGGCTGAACGTTGTCGGGAACGCCGAGTGAGGCGAGCAGGCGCAACGCATCGTGGTAATGAATGGCGTGGACGATTTCCCACAGCCCGCTTCCTTCGTTGAGGGCGACTCGGGTGAGCGTGACGTGAGAGCGGTGGGCGTGCGCGAGCGAAGAGGTCCCGATCATCACTGCGACGGCGAGTGCTGCGAGAGTTCGCAGTCCTCGCCGTCGCGGCATGAGGCGATCCATCACTGAGCGGGAGGTTGCAGCGGAACGTCTTTGCTGCCGGTCACGCCGTCCGCTTTGTCGATCTTGGGCTCGGTCTTGAGTTCGGCAAGAGCGTCGAGCATCTGGTTGCGATCACGATCGCGACCGCGGAACAACTCGATACGGCTTTGCTCGATCCGGCGCGGCGTGATGTTGTTGGTTTTATCCGCATCGGCGATCAGGTGGTTGCGATCGAGCTCCACGCTGACGAGCCGCTTCTTGCGCACGAAAAGTTTGGTGACCTCGAGAGCGTTGTAGCGCCACACCTCGGCCGGGATGGGATAGTCCTCCGTGCTGCCGTCGGCGTAGGTGAGGGTGAGCGGCAACGGAGTGACGAGCCCGCCGAGGTTCTTGAAGTCGACGAAATACACGTACTCGCCCGCCTTGATGGCGCGATCGAGGACCGTGCGCTCCCAGTCGCGGAGTTTTTCGCGGAAATCCTTGAACTCGTTGCGGTCTTTGTTGGTGACCACGAAGGCATCGTTCTCGTTGTAGAAATCCTTGAGTTCGGGGTACCGCTCGATGCGGGTCTTCAAGCCTTCGCTGCGGTTCTGTCGCTGCGAATAAGACTCCGGCCAGTTCGCGGCGAACTCCTGGCGCTTCAGTGGGAACTCGGCGTCGGGATCTTGGCTCGAGACCTGGTACTCGCGAATGTCCCCCACGGCGACGTCGACGTGGTCGGTGCCGTAGAACCATCCGCGCCAGAACCAATCGAGGTCTACACCCGAGGCGTCTTCCATGGTTCGGAAGAAATCAGCCGGGGTTGGTCGCTTGAACTTCCAGCGGTTCGAGTACTCGCGGAACGCATGGTCGAAAAGCTCGCGCCCCATCACGGCTTCACGGAGCACGGCGAGCGCCGCGGCCGGCTTGGAGTACGCGTTTGGACCAAACTGAACGATGGTGTCGGAGTTGGTCATGATTGGCACTTGATCCGTCGACTGCATGTAGGTCGTGATGAAGTCGAGGACGTTGGTCTTGTCGCCGAACGTCGGGAAGTTTTCTTCCCATTCGAGTTCGGCGATGTACTCGAGGAACGTGTTGAGGCCCTCGTCCATCCAGGTCCACTGACGCTCGTCTGAGTTGACGATCATCGGGAAGTAGATGTGACCGACTTCATGGATGATCACGCCGATGAGGCCGTACTTGGTGTTGCGAGAGTAGGTGACCTTGCCGGTCTTCTCGTCGGTTGTCGGTCGATATCCGTTGAAGGTGATCATCGGATACTCCATGCCCCCGCGTTCCCAGGAGTTGACGGAGATCGCAACCGGGTACGGATAGGGGAAGGAGAAGCGCGAGTACACCTCCATGGTGTGGATCACGGCATGGGTCGAATACTTCGACCAGATCGGCTCGCCCTCGTTGGGGTAGAACGACATGGCCATGACGAAGGGTCGCTTCGAATCGTTTTGGCGATAGCCCATCGCGTCCCAGATGTATTTTCGCGAACTTGCCCACGCGAAGTCGCGGACGTTTTCTCCCTTGAAGCGCCAGGTCTTGACGCGGTTCGTGCCTTCCTTCTCGTTGGCGAGTGCTTCTTCCGGCGTCACGATGAAGATCGGACGCTTCGCGGTTTCGGCGCGCTTCAGCCGGGCGCGCTGCTCTGTCGTGAGCACGGCATCTGGATTTTGCAGTACGCCCGTCGAGGCCACGATGTGATCGACCGGAACGGTGATTTCGATGTCGTAGTCACCGAACTCGAGCGTGAACTCGCCGCGCCCCAAAAATTGTTTGTGCTGCCAGCCGGTGTAGTCGGTGTAAGCGACGAGTCGCGGGAACCACTGTGCGAGGAAATACTGGTAGGTATCGTTCTTCGGAAAATACTCGTATCCGCCACGCGCTCCGATGGCCGCTTCGTCGACGATGTTCGACTGCCATTCGAAGTTGATCTCGATGCTCGTTCCGGGGCGCAACGGCGTCGGCAGATCGATGCGCATCATGGTGTCGTTCACCGTGGTGCGCAGCACGCGTCCCGAGGCGTCGCGTACCGGGCCCATCTCGTACCCGTACTCCCGATCCTCGAAAGCTTGATGACGACGCATCGCCGCGAAGCTCAGGCTGTCACCGCTGCCGACGGTGTCGCGCCGAGTGCCTGCGTTGGCAGCGACTTCGGAGCGTCTCGCCAGGGAGTCGTCGCGGAAAATATTTTGATCGAGCTGCAGCCAGATGTACTTGAGCGTATCCGGCGACCGGTTCATGTACGTGATGGTCTGCTTCGCCGAGAGACGATGACGCTTTTCGTCGAGCGTGACCTGGATGCGATAGTCGGCGCGCTGCTGCCAGTACTGCGCACCCGGCGCACCCGAGGCCGCACGGGTCACGCCCGGGGTGGGTAGGAGCGTGTCGAGCTGCGCGAAAAGTTTGTCGGGCTCTCCGGGCATGCCTTTGGAGGCCTTGTCGGCGGCCGAGGCGTGGGCGGAGAGAGGCAGGATGGCGGCGAGCGCCAGAGCGGCGATGAGCGATTTCATGCGCCGATTCTAACGGCGTCCGGGGTCTTTGCGGGATACTCTCGGCGCGGCGCGGTTAGATCTTCATGACAATCGAGGGGTCGTCGATGCAAAGTCGCTTGCCAAAGTGGTTGAGGTGGGTGATCGGGTTCGGCCTTGCGTTGACGGCGCTGGCGATCATCGGCTTCGTCTGGATTTTTTTCCTCGGCGGCGTCGCGCTCTCCGATCGGACGATGATCTGGCGGATGTTGCGGGACGGCGGCATCGACCCGCCTCCGGCCGAGGTCGTCGCGCGCCAGCTCGTCGTCCCGCAGGGGTTTTCCGTCAGTCTGTGGGCGACCGATCTACCGAGCGCGCGTCTGATGGTGCCGACCCCGACCGGCGATCTCATCTTGAGTCAGCCGCGCGGCGGGTTCGTCGTGCTGTTGCTGGCGGACCGTGACGGCGATGGTCGTTCGGATGGGCGAAGAAATCTGTTCGAGGGGCTCGATCGTCCGAACGGCGTCGATTTGCACGACGGTTGGCTTTACATCGCCGAGGGGACCACCGTGTCACGCGTTCGCTTCGACGCCGAGAATGGTTCGACGCAAGGCGCTCTCGAGCCTTTGATCAGCGGGCTCACGGCCGACGGCAACCATTGGCGAAAAACGGCACGAGTGGGGCCGGATGGCAAGCTGTACCTGGGACAGGGTTCGACCTGCAACGTCTGCCTCGAAAAAGATCCGAGGCGTGCAGCCATGATGCGATTCGGCCTCGATGGCTCGAACGGCAAGATAATCGCGACGGGCGTGCGCAATCCTTATGGGTTCGACTGGGCGCCGTGGGATTCCTCGCTGTATGCCACGGAGAACAGCCGGGATTTGTTGGGGGACGACCTTCCAGCCGACGAACTCAATCGCATCGTGGACGGTGGATTCTACGGCTGGCCCTTCGTGCACGGGCGGCAGGTGGTCGATCCGCAATACGGTGAGGGCAACGCTGCGCGAATCGCCGAGGCGATCGCGCCCGCCCACGAGTTCCGCGCCCACAACGCGCCACTCGGCATCCGATTTTTGAAGCACCCAGAGCGTTCCGAGGAGTTCCGCCGTGCGGCGCTCGTCGCGTTGCATGGCTCCTGGAACCGAAGCGAGCCGGATGGATACAAGGTGGTCTCACTCCACTGGAGTGAGGACGGCGTCATCGAAGAGCGACCGTTTCTCGATGGTTTCCGCGGCGAGGCGGGTCTCATCGGTCGTCCTGTCGATGTGGCGGAAGGGCCCGACGGCTCGATCTACGTGTCGGACGACTATGCAGGCGTGGTGTATCGCGTTCGTTACGAACCGGCGCGCGAACCGAGTCGCTGACCCTCGCACGTGCCGCCGGCGAACCGCCGCCACGCGCCATCCGCCCAATCATCGAGGCGATTGCGGAAGGTCGCCTGGAACAAGGCGCAGCGCTGCGTGACGGGCAGAGTTTCTTTCTCCATTTCCGCGAGCACCGAGTCTCTCGAGACATCGGATGCCGTCATGCGGATGCCGCCGTCGGTCGGCGTGTCGAACACGATCATGCGCGGCGCCGAGGCGTCGACCGTCCAGGGCGACCATTCAATGCCGAGTCCGTCGCTCCCGCGGCCGGGTTTGCCATCCCGCGCGAAGGCGGCCCAGTACGCCATCATTCGCTCGCTGAGCGCGACGCGAGCCGTCGCGTTGTCATCGTGGAAGAGCATCGTGCCTTGCGGGCCGACGTCAAAGAATCCGAAGACGAAGGGGATCTCGAGTCCGTGTGCTGCACCGACGATACGAGAGAGATCCACGAGGCCATAAAGCTGGCCTTGTTCGTCCCAATCCCATCGATACGCCCAAGCGGGTGACCCATGTTGCGTGAGCAGGCCGGCGATGGAATCGACGCCATCGGCTTTCCAGACGAGCGACCGGTAACGAGCCTCGAGATCGTAGGCTTCCGGGTCGCGCAGCGCGAACGGCAGTCCGGCGACGGTACGTACGTGAGTACGATCGAAGGCCATGAAAATCTTTGGCTCATCCCGGTTCGTTCCCAAAATGACCGGTACGTCGATGTGGGTCGCAGGATTTGCGAGCAACGCGCGCAGGTCGCCGCGACGAATCACGTTACCATCCTGAAACACCGTTGGCACGCGATCGTAGTCACCGTCGCGTCGATAGGTGCCGTAGATCGTCCACGGATCGAGAGTGCGCAGAAATGCCGACTGCTCGGTCGTCGTCATCTGCGCGGCGATCCGGTCGGCGCTTGCAGTATCTTTGGCTCGACCCGAGGCGATCAGCGAGCGGCGGAGCACCTGCGCGGTCCCAGAAGGCGAGTCGATGTCCGGGGTCCTCGCAAAACCGAAGCCGAGGCTCTGGACGATGAGGCGGTGAAAGAGTCCCTCGGCCGCCGGCGTGACGAGCAGCGCGAGCGCGTTGGTCGCGCCCGCCGACTCTCCGAGCACGGTGACGTTGGCCGAGTTGCCGCCAAACGCAGCAGCGTTGTCCCGGACCCAGCGCAAAGCTGCGACGACATCCAGATTTCCGTAGTTGCCCGACAAGTCGGGGTCCGGGGTGTCCGCAGTCAAAGAAATATTCTCCGGCGGCACGAACCAGCCGAGAGGCCCGAGTCGATAATTGATCATCACGACGATCACACGCTCGCGTTGGGCGAGCACTTGTCCATCGTAGAAGGCGGCGTGACCAACCGTATTACCGCCGCCGTGGATCCACAGCATGACGGGCAGACGTTGCTCGGCGGTCTCGGACGCCGACAGACGCGGCGCATAGACGTTCAGAAACAGGCAATCCTCGCTGCCTTGGCGTGAACCCGCCTCGCCGACGCCACCGAGTGGCGAGCCGTATTGAATGCAGGGGCTCCCCGGTTCGAGTGCGGCCCGACGCTCCGACCAACCCGGGTGAGGGCGTGGGGCGCGCCAACGCAGATCACCGATCGGTGCCGCGGCATAAGGAATGCCCAACCAGCTATGTCCGCCTGCGGCGTTCTGGAAGCCGATGACCTCGCCGTTCGCGAGCGCTCTCGAGGAGGTGGGGTCGGCGATCGGCGCGACGGAGCTCGAGGGGCGTGAGGTGCATGCGAACAAGGTCAGCGATGCGGCCAGCGCGAAGAGAATTTTGGGCATTCGGCTCATACGTCACTTCCCTCGACGATCAGGATGCGTGGTGCCCCGGGCCGGATTTGAACCGGCACGGCCTTACGGCCAGCAGATTTTAAGTCTGCTGCGTCTACCGGGTTTCGCCACCGGGGCCACGCGAGGGGTAAGTTTAGGCTAGCGCCGACCTTCATAGGGGAGCCCTGTGCTAGGCTTGCCCCGTCGGTGCCGATGGCAGGGATGGGCGGGACCGCGGCTGTTGCGAGTCCGTCTTAAGATAGTCGTCTAAATGTCTGAGCTGTCGGTAAAAAATCTTCACGTTTTTCGGGGCGAGCGTCATCTCATCAAGGGCCTCTCGTTCGAGGTGCCCTCGGGAGGCTGCCTGCAGGTGGTCGGTGCCAATGGCGCCGGCAAGACCACTCTTTTGCGCGTGTTGTCCGGATTGCTGGAGCCTGAGTCGCTCGAGTTGTACTGGCGCGGCGCTCGTGTGCAGCCGAACGACCCCGGATTTCATTCGGAAATGGCGTACCTCGGCCACGATCCGGCGCTCAAGGCTGACTTCACTGCGATCGAGAATATCGCCTTCGGTGTCGGAATTCGGCGCCGCATCACCTTGTCGGCGATCGACGAATCGCTTGCTCGAGTCGGCGCGACGGCGTTCGCCGATCGTCCGGTGCGCGCGCTGTCGGCCGGGCAACGCCGCCGAGTGGCCCTTGCGGCGCTCTGGTTGTCGGGCGCGTCGCTTTGGTTACTGGATGAGCCTGCGACCAATCTCGATGTCGACGGTCAGGCGCTCGTCGCATCGTTGATCCAGGAGCAATTGGATCGCGGCAGACTTGTCATGGCCGCAACGCACCAGGATCTCGGTCTCCCGGAGGGTCGGCGATCGACGCTCGAGATCGGAACTCGAAAGGTGGCATCGTGAGCGCGGCTCGAACCTCGGCGGCGGCGGCGGCGTGGCTCGTGTTGGAGCGCGATCTGCGTCTGGCAGTTCGACGACCTGCGCAGATCATCCAGCCGCTTGCGTTTTTTGCAGTCGTCGCGCTGTTGTTCCCGCTCGGCTATACCCCCGAGCTCGGCAAGTTGCGTGCGATCGCACCGGGAGTGCTCTGGGTGGGCGCGTTGCTGGCCTCGATGCTCGCATTGGAGTCCTTGTTTCGCGACGATGCCTCCGACGGTACGCTCGAGCAGTTCGTCGTCTGCGGTCAGCCTTTGGTGGCGCTGATGGCCGCCAAGACGTTTGCCCACTGGTTGTTGACGGGCTTGCCACTCGCCTTGATGGCGCCGTTCCTGGCGATGGCGCTCGGAGTGCCAGTTGCGGCGATGCCCGGCATACTGTCGTCGTTGTTGCTGGGCACGGTCACCCTCAGTCTCATCGGCGCGGTGGGGGCAGGGCTCACGCTCGGTGTCCGCCGCGGCGGGGTGCTGCTCTCCCTTCTCACGCTGCCGCTCGCGGTGCCGGTGCTCGTGTTCGGGGCTCGCGCGACGGAACTTGCGATCGTTGGCGAAAGTCTGATGGGTCCGCTGTATCTGCTCGGAGCCTTGGCGGTTCTCGGCATCACGCTCGCGCCACTCGCAGCGGCGGCAGCGGTTCGGATCGGGCTCGAATAAAAGGAAGTCGAATGAACTGGACCTGGTTCCACAAGCTCGGATCACCTCCGCATGTTTATCGCATCGCAGGAACGTTGACCCCTTGGTTTGCGTGGCCGGCAGGCTTGCTCATCTTGGCAGCGCTTTACGGCGGGCTCGTGCTTGCACCGCCCGATTACCAACAAGGCGAGGGCTTCCGAATCCTGTACGTGCATGCGCCCTCGGCATGGCTCGCCGTGATGATCTACGGCGTCATGGCCTCGGCCGCCGCGGTAGGGCTGATCTGGAGAATGAAAGTCGCCCACGCCGTCGCTGCAAGTTGTGCGGGCGTCGGAGCATGGTTCACGGCGGTGTCCCTGGCCACCGGCATGCTCTGGGGCAAGCCGATGTGGGGCACCTACTGGGTGTGGGACCCGCGCCTGACTGCCCAACTGATTTTGCTGTTCCTCTATTTGGGCTACATGGGATTACGGGCGGGCATCGACGATCTCGGTCGTGCCGATCGGGCGAGTGCGGTGCTCGCGATCGTCGGTGTCATCAACATCCCGATCATTCGTTACTCCGTGGAGTGGTGGAATTCCATCCATCAAGCGCCATCGGTGATGAAGATGGATCGGCCCTCCATGCCCATCGACATGCTCGCGCCCCTGCTCATGATGCTGCTCGGTTTCACGCTCTACTTCGCGGCGGTACTGCTCGTTCGTCTGCGCGCAGAGATCCTTCGACGAGAGCGGACCGCGAACTGGATTCGAGAGGTGCTGCGATGACCGAGTTTTTGGCGATGGATGGTTATGCCATCTTTCTTTGGCCTGCCTATCTGGTGACCGTGCTCGCGATCGTCGCGAACATCGTGCTCGCTCGTCGCGCCCACGACGAGGCGAAACGCGAGGCCCGTCGCCGTTTCGCCCTCGAAGATGAAGGAAGCTCAACATGACACCGCGTCAACGTCGAATCACGCTCGTCGTCGGAATTCTCGCGGGTGTGTCGCTCGCTGGCCTCCTGGCCTTGAGTGCTTTTCGCGAGAACGTGATGTTCTTTTTCGATCCATCGCAGGTGGCGGCGGGCGAGGCGCCGATCGAGAAGCGTTTTCGACTCGGGGGCATGGTTCGCCCCGGAACGGTCGATCGGGAGGCGGGAAGTCTCGACATGAGTTTTGTCGTGACCGACTTCAAGCATGATGTCCGGGTGGTTTACACGGGCGTGGTGCCTGATCTTTTCCGCGAAAATCAGGGCGTCGTCGCCCACGGTCGCCTCGGCTCCGACGGAATCTTCGTGGCGGACGAAATCCTGGCCAAACACGACGAGAATTACATGCCTCCCGAGGTCGCCGAAGCCATCAAAGAAAAACACGGCGGCGTGATGCCGGTGAATCCGGACATTCGCGCCGTGCCGCGGGCGGGGACCTGACATGCTCGCCGAGATCGGACTTTTCGCGATGGTTTTGGCGCTCTTGGCGGCGCTGGCTCAATCGGTATTCGGTCTTGCGGGGCCTTGGCTGGGGCGCGAGTCCTGGACCGCGGTCGTTCGCCCGGCCGTGACAGTTCAATTCTTGACGACCACGCTTTCTTTGGGTGTCCTGGTGGCGGCGTTCGTGCAAAACGACTTCTCGGTCGAGTACGTTGCCGCGAACTCGAACTCTGCGCTGCCAACGGGCTATCGGATCGCCGCCGTGTGGGGTGCTCACGAGGGTTCCTTGCTGTTGTGGGCATGGATTCTCGTCGCTTGGACGCTCGCCGTGTCCTTGCTTTCGAAGAGCCTGCCGTCGTCCTTTGCGGCACGCGTGCTCGGAGTCCTCGGTCTGGTCAGCCTCGGTTTTCTCGCCTTCACTTTGTTCACGTCGAATCCGTTCATGCGCCTCGACCCGGCTGCGCCGGACGGACGCGATCTCAATCCTCTGCTACAAGACCCTGCGCTCGCCGCGCATCCGCCGATGCTCTACGCAGGGTATGTCGGTCTCGCCGTGGCCTTTGCATTCGCTTGCGCCGCGATGATCGAAGGCCGCCTCGATCAGGCGTGGGCGCGTTGGACCAGGCCGTGGACGACGATCGCTTGGGCGTTCCTCACCGTCGGAATCGCGCTCGGAAGTTGGTGGGCGTATTACGAACTCGGTTGGGGAGGCTATTGGTTCTGGGATCCGGTCGAGAACGCTTCGTTCATGCCTTGGCTCGTGGCGACGGCGCTCATTCATTCGCTGGCCGTCACCGAGAAGCGCGGACTCTTCAAAAGTTGGACGCTGCTGCTCGCGATACTCGGATTCTCGTTGTCGTTGCTCGGCACCTTTCTCGTCCGCTCGGGCGTGTTGGTCTCCGTGCATTCCTTCGCCGCGGATCCGGCGCGCGGCATGTTCATCCTTGCGTTCCTGGTCATCATCATCGGCGGTGCGCTGACGCTCTACGCCTGGCGGGCGCCGCTGCTGCGCAGTGAGGCAGGGTTCGAATTCACGGCGCGAGAGTCTTTCCTGTTGTTCAACAATATCTTGCTCATGGTCGCCGCCGGGGCGGTCTTCGCGGGCACGATGGCGCCGCTCATCTCCGATGCATTGGGACTCGGAACTCTGTCGGTCGGCCGTCAGTATTTCGACCCGGTGTTCTTGCTGCCCACGTTGCCGTTGCTCGCGCTCGCAGCGGTCGGCATCCACTCGAGTTGGAAAAAAGGTCGCGTGAGCGAGCGCCGAGCAGCGATCCTCATTTCTTTGGTGGTGGGCATCTTGATCACGCTAGTACTCGTACTCGGCGTTTGGGAGGGTGCGAAGATCCTCACGCCCATCGGGTTCGCAGTCGGCCTGTGGCTCCTCTTCTCGGCGCTCGTCGATCCCATCGATCGTTGGCGGCGTGGCCTGTCCTTGAGTCGGGGTGTCGTCGGCATGGCGATCGCCCATGCGGCGCTCGGCTTGTTCGTGGTGTCGGTGACCGCGGTCGAGTCCTACACCCGAGAGCGTGATCTCGCGCTCGCCGTCGGCGAGTCGGGCACGGTCGGCGAGTTCGAATATCGGCTGCTCAGCCTTGCGACGGCCGAGGGGCCCAATTACGACGCCTTGCGTGGCGAGATCGAGGTGCTCGAAAACGGGAAGCCGGTGGGTCTCCTGCATCCCGAGAAGCGAAATTACTGGGTGCAGCGACAGATGATGACGGAGGCGGGCATCGACATGCAGTGGGGCCGCGATATCTTTGCAGCGCTCGGCGAAGATCTCGGTGCGGGCCGTTGGAGTGTTCGTGCGCAGGTTCGACCGTTGATCAACTACGTGTGGTTTGCTGCGCTTTTGATGGCCATCGGCGGGGTCATCGCCGCGACCGATCGTCGATATCGTCGGCGAGAGGAGACCGAGGAGTGAAACGGTTTTTGTTGCCGGGGTTCGTGTTCGCGCTGCTGGTCGCCGTTCTGTTCATCGGTATTCAGCGAGCACCGCAGAAAACCGTCATTCCGTCGGCACTCATCGGCAAGTCGGCGCCGCAGTTCACGCTGCCCGTGCTTGGGTCGTCAGGTGTTTTCTCCGAATCGACCATGAGGGGGCGTTGGTACCTGCTCAACGTCTGGGGCACCTGGTGCCCTGAATGTCTCAACGAGCACGAGATGTTGCTCGAGGTGGCGCGTTCCGAGCGGTTGCCCCTCATCGGCCTCAATTGGAAAGACGATGACGCGGCTGCCGTGTCCTGGTTGTCCCAGCTCGGCGATCCGTACGACGTGGTGGCTGTCGATCGCGATGGAGAGGTCGCCATCGACTGGGGCGTGTACGGGGCTCCGGAAACCTTCCTGGTCAATCCCGCCGGTATCGTGGTGTACAAGCACGTCGGGCCGCTCACGCAGGAGATTTGGCAGAGAGAGTTTCTGACCCGCCTGCCCTCGACGGAGAGCGCAACGTGAGAATTTTGATCGTCATGTTTTTGTCGTTTTGCCTGATCCCGTCGGTACTCGCGATCGACCCGATCGAAATGTCCGATCCCGCATTGCAGGAGCGCTATCGGAACCTCTCCCACGAGTTGCGCTGCATGCAATGTCAGAACCAATCGATCGCGGACTCGCCTGTCGGTCTGGCGGGCGACCTTCGACGCGAGGTTCGTCAGTTGCTCGAAGAGGGGAAGACGGATCAGGAGATCCGCCAGCACATGCGTGATCGCTACGGAGATTTCATTTTGTTCCGCCCGGAGTTTTCACCACGTAATGCGTGGCTCTGGATCACGCCGATTCTGTTGCTTCTCACGGGACTCTTCGTAGCGCTCCGAATCATTCGACAGCGCGTGACCTTGGCGCCTGCAGATCGCTCGGATCTCGATGAAGTCGGTCATGACGAGGCGCGAGATCGATGAATACGAGTGCGCTGACGACATTCGTCGTAATTGCCATCGTGCTGACTCTGGCCGGCTCGCTGTGGATGTTGCGTCCACTGTGGCGTGATCGATCGCAGCGAATCGTGGCAGGTGTCGTCGTCGTCTTCCTCGCGGTGTCTGCGATCGCGCTTTATCGCTACGCCAGCGTTTGGACTTGGCCTGCCGAGGAGATCGCCGCCAACAACCCCGCAACAATGGTGAGTCGTTTGGCGCGTCGGCTGGAACGCGAGCCGGAGGACGTGCAGGGCTGGCTCATGCTCGGCAGATCGCATCTAGCGCTTGGTCAATACCCGCTCGCTCAGCGCGCGTATCGTCGAGCCGACCGCCTTGAAAGCGGGCGGAACGCCGAAGCGCTGATCGGCATGGCCGAGGCGATGGTGCTGCAGGCAGACGGCACAGTCGACGAGCGATCGGGCCGAATTTTCGAAGAGGCGTTGAAGCTCGAACCCGACTCCGAAAAGGCCTTGTTTTTTTCGGCCGTCGCGGCGCAGCGGCGTGGCGAGTTCCCTCTTGCCATCGAGCGTTTCGAACGAGTGCTGGGGCTCGGGCCGCCCGAGAACATTCGGGTCATCCTGCAGGAGCAGATCGAGCGTCTTCGTAGTGCGCCCGCGGGGGTAGCAGCCGAGGACTCCTCGTCGAGCGGGAACAGCCTTCGGGCCTCGTCGTCGAGCACAGCGCCTGAAAAACCTCGCGTGATCGTGGCCGTGTCGATCAAGCCATCGCTTGCCAAAGAAATCGCACCCGGCTCGACGCTGTTCGTCTTCGTGCGCGCTCCGGGCCGACCCGGTCCGCCGCTCGCCGTGAAGCGATTGCCTGCCGTGTTCCCCGTGTCCGTCGAACTCACATCGGCCGACAGCATGGTCGAGGGCCTGACCTTCGCGCCAAACGACACCGTCGAGGTGTCGGCCAAGGTGTCGAGTGATGGCATCGCGACGCCGCGCAGCGGCGATCCCATAGGCAGCACGCGATACATCGTCGGGCGTGACTTCAAAAAATCGGTGGTCATCGATGAGTTGACGCCGTGACCGATGTGGCGACCCAACCGGCGAGTCGATTGCGATGGCTGGTGGCGCCAGGCGAGGGACGTGCCTTGTTCGCGGCGGCGGGCGCCTACTTTTTGCTGCTCGGCGGCTACTACATGCTTCGTAGTCTGCGCGAGGCATTCGCGCTCGAGGTGGGACGCTCGCAGATCGCCAATCTGTTCTACGTCACGTTTTTCGTGATGATGGCGATCCTGCCGGTCTACTGGTTCGTGGTCGCGCGACTGCCGCGTCGTTGGTTGTTTCCGGGGATCTACACGTTCGTTGTGGTGCTCTTCGCGGCGTTGGCCCTCGGCATGGCGGCGAGTCCCGGAAATAAATGGCTGCCTGCCGCGTATTTCGTGGCCGTGACATCGCTCAATCTTTTCATCGTCTCTGTGTTCTGGAGCGTGATGGTCGATGCGTGGCGCTCGGCGTCTGCCAAGCGGCTGTTCGGGTACATCGCGGCGGGGGGTAGCGCGGGCGCGATCGCGGGTCCCGCCTTCAATGCGCTCTTCGTCGAGCGACTCGGACCGACGACGACCATCCTCGTCGCCTGTGTCGTGATCCTGCTGGCGACGGTTCTCGGTCGCCAAGCACAGTTCTTCGAGGTTCGCAGCGAGGGCGCCGATCTCGATCCCAACGCTCGTCTTGCGCTTCCCGTCGGTGGGCGCGCGATTGACGATCTGAAGCGACTCGTGACCTCACCTTATTTGATCGCGATCGCGGGGCTGATCGTCGGTGGACAAATTCTGGGCGGATTCATGTACCAGGAGCAGGCCGAGTATGTCGAGGCGGCTTACACCACCTTGACGGAGCGCGCAGCGCTATTTGCGCGCATCGATCTCGCGGTGAGTGTGTTGGCACTCTTCTTCCAGACGGTCGTCGTGGGTTGGGTCGCCTCACGCGGTGGGGTGCGCGCGGCACTCGGGCTCGTTCCGGTGGTGCTCATCGGCTCGCTGGTGCTTCTCGCGCTGATGCCCGTCGGCATCGTGCTGATCGTGACTCAGGTGATTCGTCGCGCTGTCGACTACGGGCTGTTCAAGCCGTCTCGAGAGATGCTGTTCACGATCCTCAATCCCGAGAGCAAATTCAAAAGCAAGAGTCTGATCGATACGCTCCTGCAGCGAGGCGGCGATAGTGTCAGCCAACTTACCTATCCTTTGGTGGCAGGGCTCGGGCTCGCCGGAGTGTCGTGGGTGCTGGCGGGAGTCAGTGCCGTGATGCTCGCCGTTGCGCTGTGGCTCGGTTCGGTATTTGCCCGCGACGAGCAACGAGCGACCAATCAATGACTGAAGACCTCTCTCGTTTGCCCGTCGCGCGTCGCGACGGACATGGTCGGCTGCGTGTCGATGTCGGCGCGTTGTTCGCGATTGCGCTGCCGCTGATGGTGACGAACGCCATGCAGGCGCTGCTCAACCTGACGGATATGTGGTTCATCGGTCGTTTGTCGACCGATGCCGTCGCTGCGATGGGCTCCATCTACTGGCTGATGACTTGCGCGATTCTCGTGCTGGGTGGTGTGGGGCTCGCGACGCAGTCGTTCGTGTCGCAAGCAGAGGGCTCCGGCCGCAGAGCGCGGGCGTCGCAGTGCCTCTGGAACACGATGTGGGCGTCGCTGGCTGCGTTGCCGCTTTTTCTCCTCGCGGCTTGGGCGGGCGGCCCGATGCTCGCCGCCTTCAATCTCGACCCGAACATTCGAGGGCTCGCCGAGGAGTACTGGGAACCACGTCTGGCGGGTGCAGTGCTAGGCGCCATGAGCTGGGGCCTGGTGAGTTTCTTCAACGGCATCGGAGCGACTCGTCTGACCTTCATCGTCGCGCTCGTGACGACCATCGCCAACGTCCCCGCCAACCAATTTTTCATGTTCGAACTCGAGATGGGGATGGCGGGGGCGGCGTGGGGGACGAACTTCGCGCAACTCGTCGGGCTCTTGGTTGGGTTGGCGTTCCTGCTCCGCGGAGGACTTTCGCGGCGCCATAAAACGCTGCTGACCTGGCGACCGCGACTCCCGATGATTCGGCGCCAATTGGCGGTGGGTCTTCCCGTCGGTGTCATGTACGGCGCGGATGTGCTCGGCGTTGCGCTGATGCAGCTGATGGTCACCCAAGTGGGCAAAGTGGGGGCGGCTGCGACTCAAATTGTCATCATGTTGACATCTGTGGCGTACATGCCGGCGCTGGGTCTCGCCGCCGCCGGAACCACGGTCGTGGGTCAGGCGATCGGCGCTGGAGATCGTGATTGGGCGATGCGGCTCGGAACCTTCGTTGCCCGCTCGTGTTCCGCGCTCATGCTGTCGGTAGCGTTGGTCTTGCTTGTCGTCGGCCCTTGGTTGATGCCGCTCTTCATCAACCCGGAGGATATCGATGCGGCTGCAGTCGTCTCCACAGCGCTTGCGCTCCTGTTGCCCGCGGCTTGCTATCAGATGTTCGACGGCCTGTATTTTGGTTCGAGCTTCGCGCTACGCGCCTCGGGGGACACGCGAGTCCCCGCCGCTGTAGCGCTCACCTTGTCGTGGGTGATCCTCATCCCCCTCGCACACACGCTGGTTTTCGATGCGCAGCAGGCGTGGATCCCCGGATTACCTCAGTTTGGGCTCGGAGCACTAGGAGGATGGTTCGCTCTGATTAGCTACGTCACCGTGCTCGGCACCACGATGTATTGGCGTTGGCGCAGCGGACGGTGGCAAAAGATCAATATCTGGGGCTCGCGCGATGGCGCCAGCGCTGGATCATGATCCACCCGCCGATCATGCCGCCGAGATGCGCAAAGTGAGCGATCCCGGCGGCGGTGCCGGTCACGCCGAAATACAGTTCGAGTCCCGCGAAGAGCACGGCGAATAACCATGCGGGCATCGGGATCGGCGGAATGAGAGGGACGATCTTGCGTTGCGGAAACATCATCGCGAAGCCGAGTAACAATCCGTAGATTCCGCCCGATGCGCCAACCGTCGGCGCGATTTCACCAATCGAGGCCGTGACGGCCAGCTGAGTCAGGCCGGCTGCGAGAACGCTTGCGAAATAAAACGCGAGCATGCGGCGCGTGCCCCAATATTGCTCGAGTTCGTTGCCGAAGGTCACGAGACCGATCATGTTGAACGCGATGTGCGCGAACCCACCGTGCAAGAACGCGTAGGTGATGAGTTGCCACGGCTGAAAGTTGCTGGCGAGAGGCCACAGCGCAAACTGGTCGATGAGCGATGGCATCCACCACTGCAGCCCGAACACCGCGAGGTTGATGATCAGCAGCAGTCGAATTGCAGGCTCCAGTCCTGACATCAGTGGTGATCCAGCCAGTCGAATAGTCGATTGCAAAATCTTATCTTCTGCGATTTTCCGGCGACCACGTGTGCGAGATCGTCCCAAGTCTCGCCGATGGCGCCTGGAATGGCCTGTTCGATCGGAATTGTGGTGCGCGGGCTCGTCACGATGTCGAGCGCGGCATGGATTACGAGCGTGGGGCACTTCACCTGGTGCAGTCGACTTTTCGACTCGAAACTGAGGCAAGCCTCGACGAGTCGCGCGTGCGCCGTGTATCGGCCATTGAGTTCCTTCCACCCACCTTGAGGTCCGAGGAGTTTGTCGTGGTTCTCGATGTAGTACTCCGGCGTAAACGACATCAGCGTGACCAATTTCTGGAAAGCGGCGAACCCCGCATCGCGATGGGTATCGCGAAACATTTCGAGCTGACCGCGCAGGAAAAGGTCGACTTCGCACCATGCGCCGGTGTTGAGCATGCTTCGGGCGAGATCGGGTCGTCGAATGGCGGTCTCCTGCGCAACGCAGGCACCCATGCCGACGAGGCCGACCAGATGAACATTCTTCAGGCCGAGATGATCGAGCAGGCCGATCGCGTCCTCGGCGTGGAGGGCCATGGTCGAAGGGGTCGACAGATCGTCGGTCGAGTCGCCGATGCCGCGGTAATCGAAAATGATGACCTGGTAGCGTTCGGTCAATCCGCGCGCGAGGTGGTGGTGATTGTCGTGGCAGAACGTTCCCCACCCGCCCATGCAAAGAATCGGTTCTCCTTTCCCGAGGACCTCGTAGTACATGTCGTGGTGGTTGATGTGCGCAATCGGCATCGTGATGAGTCCTTGAGGGCTTAAGAGGGAACGGCCATGCCTCGTTGCACGGCGGGGCGAGCACCGATCTCGGCGGCCCAGCGTGCGATGTGCGGGTGCCCATTGAGGTGTCCTGGAAATCGTTTCATGGAAATTGCCGCCACGGGATACGCCAGGATGTCGGCAATGGTGTAGTCGGGTCCGGTCAGAAACCGGGTCGTCTCCAGTTGGTCGTCCATGACCTTGATCAGGCGACTGCAAAGTCGATCATAGAATGCGATCGCCCAAGGCTGTTTCTCTTGCGCGACCACGTTGAAGACGAACTGCCCGCTATACGCCGGTGAGATGTCGCTCGAGACGATACCCATCCACTCGATGACCTTGGCGCGCTCGCGTCCGCGCGAGGGAAGGAATTGTCCTGTTTTTTCTGCCAGGTACTGCAGGATGGCGGCCGAGCCGTAGATCGGTAGCGGCGCTCCGTCGAGTTCATGGTCGACGATCAGCGGCAGGCGTCCGACACGACTCAGCGCGAGCAACTCGGGTTTGAGGTTCTCGCCCTTCAGCAAATCGTAGGACGTCACTCGATACGCGAGGCCAAGCTCCTCGAGCATGATCGAGGCCTTGTAGCCGTTGGCGGTGGGGACGGTGTGCAGGTCGATCACGGCAGTCTCTATCCTCAGGTCGCGCCGAAGCGATGCATTTTCACGGAGTCGATGGGGATGATGGTGGACTTCAGTTCGGTGAAGAATTCGAGACTCGACTGCGGGCCGTCCCGTCCGATTCCCGATTCCTTGTAGCCTCCGAACGGCGCACGCAGGTCGCGCATCATGGGTGTGTTGACCCAAACGGTTCCGGCGCGAATGTCACGCGAACAGCGCATCACCGTGTGCAGATCTTCCGACCACACGTAATTGACGAGGCCGAACTTCGAGTCGTTGGCGATCTGTATCGCCTGATCGAGCGTGTCGAAGGTCAGGAAGGTGGCGAACGGTCCAAAGATTTCTTCGCGACAGACTCGGGCATCGTTCGAGGTGGCCATGACGGCCGTAGGCTCGATGAACCAGCCTTTTTCCGGGGCCGCGGCGCGTTTGCCGCCCGTCAGGAGTGTTGCGCCATCCGCGCGCGCCACCTCGACGAAGGACAGTACGCGCTCAAGATGTCCCCGGAAGGCGAGAGGACCGATTTCGGTGGTTTCGAGCATCGGGTCGCCGAGACGGATTTTTCGAGCTCTCGCGACGAAGCGCTCGATGAAGGCGTCTGCGATGCCGCGCTGGACCAGGATGCGCGAACCCGCGAGGCATTGTTGTCCGTTGTTGGCAAAGATGCCGGCGAGTGCGCCATCGAGGGCGCGCTCGACATCTGCCGTATCGAAAATCATGTTGGCTGATTTTCCGCCGAGTTCGAGGGCGACGGGCTTGAGTTGCCGGCCGGCGATCTCGGCGATCGCGCGCCCGGTCGTCGTGCCGCCCGTGAACCCCACCATGTCGATGTCGGGGTGTGAAACAAGAGCGTTGCCGGTGATCGAGCCGCGACCGTTAACCAGGTTGACGACGCCCGGCGGCAAGCCCGCCTCGTAAAAGATTTCGACCATCCGACGAACCGAGAGCGGCGTGAATTCCGACGGTTTAAGAACGCAGGTATTTCCCCAGGCGATGCAGCTCGCGACGCGCATCGAGGACAGCGTGAGCGGGGCGTTCCAGGGAGAGATGCAGCCCGCGACGCCTTTCGGCTCTCGAGTGACGTACGTGAGATAGCCCGCCGTCTGGGTGTAGGTCTCGCCGTGAACGTTGCTTGCCACCTCTGCAAAGAATTCGAAATTTCGGGCCATGCGCTCGACGTGTCCTCGAACGCTTTGCAAGGGCAGGCCGGTGTTGATGCACTCGAGATAGGCGAGTTCCTCTGCGTTTTTGCGGAGGTGGTCGCGGATGGCGTAGAGGATATCTTTGCGCGGGTTGATATCCATGCGCGGCCAGGGTCCGGAGTCGAAGGCTCGGCGAGCCGAACGGACCGCGGCGTCGACTTCGTCGGCATCGGCTTCGCGCAATCGACTGATGACGAGCTCGGTCGTCGGATTGACGACCTCGATATCGAAGCCCTTGGGCTTGGGGGCAACGGACTCCCCGTCGATCAAGCTGGTTACGAGGGGGGCGATGGGGAATGATCGGGTAATTGACAGGGTCATGCAGGGCACACCTTTACGCAGCGTGTCATCATATTACCCGCGCCCGACAAGTCTCGATAACCTTGTCTGCTTGACCAGTCGGTGGCAGGAGACTCAGCGAGTATGGCAATGAACACTGCACCGGTCGCCTTGATCACCGGCGCGGCCGGAGGTTTAGGTCGTGCGGCCGTCTCTCGGTTGCGGAATCGCGGGATGCAAGTGGTGGCCACCGATCTTGCGTTGGCCGAAATTCCTTGTGGTGCGCCAATGATGGTGGCGAGCCTCGACGTGACCGACGAGGCGGCGATCACCGCCTTGATCGAGCGTGTGAAGGGTGAGCACGGTCGGCTCGATCATGTCATTCATCTTGCCGGCGCGGCGGGTCGAGGTCCTCTCGAGGCGGTGAGTGTCGAGGAGTGGAATCGTCTGCTCGAAATCAACCTGACTTCTGCGTTTTTGCTCGCCAAGGCAGTTCATCCGATGCTTCGTGCGACACGCGGATCATTGACGTTTGCGGCCTCCACTAACGGATCCAACGGGGGAAGCGCGCTGTCGGGCCCGGCTTATGCCGTGGCCAAGGCAGGCTTGATCAATTTCTCGCGCTATCTTGCGAAGGAGTGGGCCTCCGAAGGCATTCGAGTCAACTGTCTGGCGCCAGGGCCCATCAAGACGCCGATGGTGACCGGACGATTGACGCCCGATGTGATCGAGGCGCTTCAGGTCTCGGTTCCGCTCGGTACGCTCGGTGAACCCGAGCACGTGGCGCACGCCATCGACTATCTCACGGGTCCCGCGGCAGCGTTCGTAACGGGGACGGTGATGAATATCTCGGGCGGTGTGGTCCTCGATTGACCGAGGTCGGCCGTAGCGTAGACGTCCGAGCGGGCATTCACCCTCGGTAGTCGCCGCGTTTTGCATAATCCGCCTGTAGTTCGCAACAGGTGTCCCATGCCCGAGAACCGGAAAAAATACGACCTCCTGCTCAAAAACGTCCGCGTCGTGCGTCCGCGCAAGAACACGGTCGATGAGTGCGACATCGCCATCCGGGGCGGAAAGATCAAGAAAGTCGCCGGTGGTCTCGATGCGACCGAAGCCAAAGAAGTCGTGGACGGTCGAGGCCGACTGGCTTTCCCGGGGCTCGTCGACCCGCACATGCATACCGGCATCTACGGTCCGCTCGCGCAAGATGCCCGCAGCGAGAGTCTCGCAGCGGCGCAGGGTGGGGTGACCTCGAGTCTCAACTACATGCGCACCGGCGGCTATTACATGGATCGCGGCGGTCCCTACGCCGAGGTCTACCCCGAGATATTGGCTGCTTCGAAGGATAACTTCTGGGTCGACTACGCCTACCACCTTGCGCCGCTCGATCGCACGCAGATCGGCGAGATCGACATGCTGATCAGCAAGTATGGCGTGACGTCATTCAAGATCTTCATGTTCTACGGCGGTTATGGTCTGCATGGTGCGTCGACGTCGCAGCGCGAGTTCCTGAAGATCGGCGAGAACGAGAAGTACGACATCGCGCATTTCGAGTTCGTCATGCGCGGCGTGCATCGCGCCATGCTGCGGAATCCGTCGATCAAGGATTCGATCTCGCTCGGTTTGCACTGCGAGCTCGCGGATATTCTGAGTGCCTATACCAAGATGGTGGAGGGCGGTGCGAAGGTCACCGACCTCGATACTTACCTCACCGGCGACACTCACGATCCGGAGTGCATCGACTGCGCGCCTCTGACGGGCTTGCGGGCGTACAGCGCCGCACGGCCTCCGCATTCCGAGGGCCTCGCGATCACCATTGCGTCTTACCTCGCGCACGAGACCAACTGCCTCAACATCAATCTCCTGCACCTGACCTCCAGGAAGGCGGTCGAAGCGGCGCTCAAGATGGCCAAGGCATTCCCGCACGTGAACTTCCGTCGCGAGGTCACGATCGGTCACCTGTGTCTCGACTACGATTCGAAAATCGGCAATCTCGCCAAGGTCAATCCGCCGATCCGGTCGCGGGCTGATGTCGAATTTCTTTGGGAGTCGCTGCTCGATGGCAAACTCGATTGGGTGTGCTCCGACCACGCCTGCTGCAAATTCGAAATGAAGCTCGGCAAAGAGGACAAACAGAATATTTTCTTGACCAAGTCCGGGTTCGGCGGGACAGAATTCATGCTGCCGGCCCTCATCACCGAGGGCAAGCGGCGCGGCATGTCGCTCAACAAAATGGCCGAGCTGACATCATGGACCGCCGCCCGCCGATTTGGTCTTAAGGGCAAGGGTGACCTCGCCCCCGGATTCGATGCGGATATCGTGCTCGTCGATCCGAACAAGAGTTTCGTGGCAAGTGGCGATGGCTCCGAATCGCAGCAGGGCTACTCCGTGTTCGAGGGCATGGAAATGTCCGCCTCGATCACGAGCACCTTTTTGCGCGGAAGACTCATCTACGACAATGGGCAAGCGATCGGGCAGCCGGGTGGCCAATACCTGCATCGCCCGTACCGGTGATGTTCGAGCCCTCCGATCGGCTACACTCGCTCCTTAGACCAACACAAGGAGTGAGTCGATGACCATCAAGGCCGGAGACAAAATGCCCGCGGGCGCGTTCAAGTTCATGAGCGCCGAGGGTCCCAAAGAAATTTCCACCGATGCGCTGTTCGGCGGCAAGACCGTCGTGCTGTTTTCGGTGCCTGGTGCATTCACGCCGACGTGTGACGCGCGCCACCTGCCGGGTTTCGTGCAGCATGCCGATGCCTTCAAGGCCAAGGGCGTCGATACCATCGCGTGCATGGCGGTGAACGACATGTTCGTCATGAACGCCTGGGGCAAGGCGAGCAACGTGTGCGATAAGGTGATGATGCTCGCCGATGGCAATGGCGAGTATTCACGAGCCCTTGGTCTCGAGCTCGATGCCCGCGGGTTCGGTCTCGGCATGCGTGGACAGCGCTTTGCGGTCATCGTCAAAGATGGCGTCGCCGCGCACGTCAACATCGAGGCGCCCGGAAAGTTCGAAGTTTCCGCAGCCGAATACGTGCTCGGGCAACTCTGATCCGACGATCCGTGAGCGGCGGAAACAAGCGCATCACGTTTCTGCGCAGTCCTCGGGGCCTTCCGGTCCCCGAGGACTTCGGCGCCGACGAGGTCGACATTCCGGATCCGGCCGTCGGCCAGTTCCTCTCTCGGACGATCTACCTGTCGCTCGATCCGTACTACCGCAACGTCATGAAGAATAGCCAGATCTATGCCGATCGGCTGGCTCCGGGTGATGTCATGGTGGGCGAAACGGTGGCCGAGGTGCTCGTCTCACGGCATGCCGACTTCGACGTCGGCGATGTGGTGGCGGTACGAAACGGCTGGCAACAGTATGCGTTGAGCAATGGTCAGGGCGTTCGCAAGATCGACCCGGCCGTCGCGCCCGTTTCCACGGCGCTCGGTGTGCTCGGGATGCCCGGGCTCACAGGCTATGCCGGAACGGTCTTCCTTGCGCAGCCCTTGCCGGGGCAAACCTTCGTCGTCTCGGCTTGCACGGGACCTGTCGGCAGTACGGCGGGGCAGGTCGCACGGCACATGGGGGCACGTGTCGTTGGCATCGCGGGTTCCAAAGAAAAGTGTGACTACGCCGTTCGTGAACTCGGCTTCGAGGCCTGCGTTGATTACCGTGCGGGTGATCTCGTGAGTCAACTCAAGGCGGCGTGTCCCAATGGCATCGATGCCTATTTCGACAATGTCGGCGGTTCGACCCTCGAGGCTGTCACGCTGAATCTCGCGATGGGTGCCCGAATCGTGCTGTGCGGGATGATCGAGGCCTACAGCATGGATACACCGCCGCCGGGTCCCTGGCTCGGGCCCATCGTCGGCGCGCGCGCCAGCATGAAGGGGCTAGTGGTGTACGACCACATGGCTCGTCTTCCCGAGATGACCCGCGTGATAGGCGGCTGGATTCGCGCAGGGACCTTTCGCTTCAAGGAAGATGTCGCCAACGGGCTCGAGCAGGCGCCTCACGCCTTCTGCCGGCTCATGCGCGGACAGAATTTCGGCAAGTCGCTGGTGCAGGTCGGCGCGGCGCCCACGTCCTGAGCGCTTTTGCTCAGGCGTTATTCGCGATCAGCGTCTCGAGTTCCGGAACGATCAGGAATAGATCGCCAACGAGACCGTAGTCGGCCACTTCGAAAATCGGTGCCTCAGGGTCTTTGTTGATGGCGACGATCGTGCGGGCGTCTTTGATGCCCGTGAGATGCTGGATCGCCCCGGAGATGCCGAAAGCCATGTAGAGCTCGGGAGCGATGATTTTTCCCGTTTGACCGACCTGCATGTCGTTCGGCGCGTAGCCTGCATCGACTGCGGCTCGCGAGGCGCCGACGGCCGCACCCATGCGATCGGCCAACTGATAAAGAATTTTGAAATTGTCTGCGCTCGCGAGCGCACGACCTCCGGAGACGACTTTCTTGGCGGTCTGCAGGTCGGGTCGATCGCTGCGTGCAGCGCTGACGGAAACAAATCGCGTGTGCTGCGGCAGGGGGGCGGAGGGCGTTGCATTCTCGATGGGAGCGGAAGATGCCGACGCCGGGGCGGTATCGAACGAGGCCGTCCGTACGGTTGCGACGACCTGGGTCCCGGCCGTTACTTCGACCGTGATGATGGCGTTGCCCGCGTAGATCGGTCGTCGAAACCTGGTCGCGCTCTCGACCGCCATGACGTCCGAGGCTTGCGGAGCATCGAGCAGCGCGGCGACGCGCGGCATGAGATCTTTTCCGAAGGTCGTCGAGGGCCCGAATACGTGGCTGTATCCTTGCGCGAGTTCGGCGAGTTGCGGGGCGATGCAGGCGGCCATCGGGTTCGCATGGATAGCGCTGGCGACCGTGATCACTTTGGAGACGCCCGCGATCCGAGCGGCGTCCGCGGCGACGAGGGCAGGGTCCGATGCGAACACCGCGACATGAATTTCAGCTCCCGCGATCTGACTTGCACAGTTCACGCACTTGGCGGTCGCCGGGTTCAGCTTGCCGCCCTGATGTTCGGCCACGATCAAAATTTTGCTCATGAGTCTCTCTGTGCCGAGTGAAAGTGCTTAGACGAGGCCTTTGCCGCGCAATGCCGTGAAGAGTTCGCCGACGTCTTTGACCATGACTCCCTTGCTGCGCTGCGAGGGAGGATCGAACTTGACGGCCTTCAGGCGCTCGACGGGCGACACGCCCAAAGCCGAGGGCTCGATCGTCTCGAGCGGCTTTTTCTTGGCCTTCATGATGTCGGGGAGTTTGACGTACCGCGGCTCGTTGAGTCGCAGGTCGCTGGTGATCACGGCGGGCAGATCAACTTCGAGCACCTCGAGACCTGCATCGACTTCACGAGTCACCCGAGCCTTGTCGCCATCGATCTCGACCTTTGAGGCGAAGGTGGCTTGGGGTCGGCCCCAGAGCGCCGCGAGCATCTGCCCCGTCTGGTTGCAGTCGTCGTCGATCGCCTGCTTGCCGAGAATCGCGAGCATCGGTTGCTCACGCTCGATGAGCTTGAGCATGAGTTTGGCTGCCGAACCTGGTTCGATGGCCGCATCCGTTTGAACATGGACGGCTCGGTCGGCGCCCATCGCGAGCGCGGTTCGCAACTGTTGTTGACAGTCCGCCGGGCCGATCGATACGGCGACGATTTCTTCCGCGAGGCCTTCTTCCTTGATGCGCAGGGCTTCTTCGAGAGCGATTTCGTCGAAGGGGTTCACGCTCATCTTCACGCCATCGGTGATGACTCCCGTGCCGTCCGGTTTGACTCGGATCCGCACGTTGTAATCCACCACTCGTTTGATCGAAACCAGAATACGCTTCATGAAAAAACCGACTCCTCAGGCGCGGGGAATGGGGCTCGGAGGCCCGGCTGCGATTCTACAGTCCCAAGGCGCCGGGGTTAAGGCGCCGCTGCGGATCGACGAGCTGCTTGAGGCTTCGGATGAGCTCTGCGGTCTGCGGATCGCGTCCCCGCATGTACGGGTAGAACTTGCCGATCTGCAAATGGATGGCACCGTGACGCTGGAAGATATCGGCGATGCCGTGCTTCATCTTGTCTACGAGCGCCCGACCCTCGGGGTTGTCGGCGAACTTCGGCAAGGTCTCCTGGTAGCCGGTCGGCAACAGTCGCTCCTGAGCGATGTTGTAGCCGTCCTCCCAATAAAACACCGGCTCGTACAAGAACGCGTTGGTGGCGACCGTCATGAACATCGCGCCGTAACGAATACGCAGGCGCTTCATGTCCGCCTCGTGAGACGCGTAGTAGCGGCTGATCTCGGCGCGGAACGCCTCGACCCGCGAGAACGGCAAGATGCCGTGGATCGGTACCCAGCGTTCACCGCGAGGGCTGCGCACGTTGTAGAGCGGCATGAAGGGCATCGCATTGGCGACGGTCGGCACGGTTGCCGGGACTTCTGCCCCATGAGGCTGAAGCGCCGCGCGCAACTTGGCGACGGCGGCACGACACGCGGCATCATCGACGCCATCGACGATCCAGTGGCCCGAAAAGACGGCGCCCTTGAGAAACCCTCGCCCCGCAAAGGCCATTTTGGTCAATTGGGCGAGCCCGTCGAGCAGACCTCGTGAAGTCTTCCAAACCGCCAGCGCCGATTGCATTGCCGTCGCGGCATCGGCTTTTCCGAGCTGCCCTTGCTGCAAAGCCGGGTCGAGTCCAAAGTTGGTCAGATTGAGGCCGAGCTTGGCTGCGGCCTCCATTCCCGAGGCGAGGCTCGAGAAATCTTTGAAGCCGAATGACAAGCCCATGACATGCGAGTTGCGCGTCATCAGGCGGAGTGCAATGGCGGTTTTGATGCCGAGCGCCCCGCAGTCGCCCATGAAAAGTCCGGTGAGATCGGGCCCATAAGATCGGAAGAAGGGTGCGGAATTGGCAGCTCCCCACGAGCCGGTGCGCACGATCTGTCCCGTGCCGAGGACAACCTCGACGCCGAGAGTGGTTTCGCCCGACACGCCGAACACACCGGTTCCCCACGTGACGCTCCCTTGCGAGAGCGAGCCACCGACCGTGGCTGCCAAACCCGAGAAGGGACCGAAGAAAGGTGTGCGCAAACCTTTTGCGGCCAGCGCTTCGTTGAGCGCTGCCCAGGTCACGCCCACTTGCACGACGACGTACATGTCGCGCTCGTTGATTTCGACGATCTGGTTCATGCGCGAGGTGTCGATGCTGATCGAGCCGGCCTCGCTCGGCGTGTAGCCGTCGGTGTAGGACGCACCGCCGCCTCGTGGCACGACCGAAACCCCGGCCTCGACGGCCAGACGGACGATTTGTGCCACATCGGCCGAGCTCGTCGGGCGGACGACTGCGGCCGGCAGAGCGCCCGACTTGTAGATGTCGGTCGAATAAAAGCTGCGCTCGACCGGATCGGTAAGGACGCCGTCACGTCCGAGCAAGGATTCCAGACGCGAGATCAGGGTGTGCGATTTATCTTGGAGTTCTGCATTCATCGGTCGTGACTCCTGTCAGCGAGAACCTGATACGAGACGCGGCGTTTGGTGGTGCGGCGGATCGCGTTGTTGCTCGGAAAAGGTTTGTCGAATTTTTTGTGCGGTATCACGCAGTTTGGGCAAGAAGCGCTCCACGGCGAGTTTCAGGGGAACGGCTGTTCCGCTGAAGCGGATGGTCACGGCAGCGAGGACGCGGTCGTCGATCATGATGGGTACCGCCATGCTGATTTCATCCGACACTCTGCGCGCACGAACCGCCGAGGCGTAACCTTGCATCCGCGCATCGTTGAGAATCTTCATGAGCTCCGCGCGATTTTTCGCGAGAGAGTCTTCTTCGCGATTCGATCGGGCGAGAATCTCCAGGAGCGATTCCCGCTGCGTCGGCGACGAGAAAGCGAGATAGACGCGCCCCGACGATGACGTCAGCAGCGGAACTCGGAATCCAGCCGAATAACGTTCGACGGCGAGCGGGCTGCGGTGGTCGGTCGACTCACGCACCATCATCGAGGTGCCCGAGAGCGAGGCGATAGCCACCGGCCACACGATGTCCTTTCCAAGCTCGTGGATGTATGGTCGTGCGATTTGCGTGACCCAAGCTTCGTCGTCGTAGCCGTCCGACAGCCCGCGAACCATGATGGTGAGGCGGTAGCGATCGTCGGTGGCATCTCGATGCACGAAGCCGGCATGGCTCAGTGTTTCGAGAATGCGGTAGGTGGTGGTGCGCGGAAGTCGAATTTCCTGCGCCACCTCGGACACGGTGGCGCCATTGCGCAAATTGAGGACGGTCAAAGCATCGAGGCCGCGAATCAAGGCGCGGATAGGACGAGTGGACTCCATGATCATTACCCCCGTAATTCAGAGTCTGCGCCGGAGTGTAGAAGAGCCTTCTGGTACTTGTCCACTCAGCGGTCGGCAAACCGCAGGATGAACCGGTGAATGCCCGGTTGACCCGACAGCGTGACCATAATCAGCTCGTTGCCGCGATGTGCCGTGGCACGAGGGGGCCGATGAAACTCAGCACAGGACAATTGCTCGCCTATGCGGCGCCAACCGTCGCGCTTCAGGCGATGCTCGTCCCGCTCTACAACTTCTTGCCGCCGGTTTACTACTCGGCGGAGGTGGGCATGGTGGCGATGACCGTCGCGATCGTCTTTGCGATCGGTCGGATATGGGAAGCGCTGATCGACCCGCTCGTCGGCGCCTTGTCGGATCGAACAACGAGTCGTTTTGGCCGTCGCCGAATCTGGATGGTGGCGGGTGCGCCGATCGCGCTCTTGTCCGCATGGTTCTTGCTGCTGCCGCCGCAAGGTGCGTCGGTGTTTTATTTGGCAGGCTGGCTCGTGGCGTTCTACGCAGGATGGACGATGGTCTATGTCCCGCACCAAACCTGGGGCGGTGAGTTATCGGACGATTACTCGGAGCGAACGCGTATTGCCGGCTTTCGAGAGAGCGGCGCGTTTTTCGGCTATCTCTGCGCGAGCGCGGTCGGAATCTTCTATTGGATCGGTTTCAAGGGCGTGGCCTTTCCGAGTTATGCGCAGATCGTCCAGTCGGTGGGGGTGTTCTTCGCCTTCGCGCTGCCTCTCGGAATTCTTTGGTGTTTCTCGAGGGTGCCTGCGAGCACAGTTCAGGCAGAGCGCACTCCCGGTTGGGGAGAGCTCCTTGGCATCCTCTCGCGCAACGCGCCTTTTCGTCGTCTCGTCGGCGCGTATTTCATCGACCGATTGGCGCTAGGGGTTTATTTTGGCGTTCAGCCGGTGCTGATTTCGCAAGCGCTCGGCATGCAGCAACACGTGTTGACCGTCGCGATCGTCAACACCGTTGCGGCAGTGTTGCTCGCGCCGACCTGGATCCCGATCGCCAACAAACTCGGCAAGCATCGGGCGTATTGCGTCGCCAACGTGATCACGGCGGTCGGGTACCTTGCGCTCTTTTTCATGCCTGATGGTGCCATCGTTCCGGTGCTGCTCGCCAACGTAGTGATGGCTTTCGGAAACGGCGGCACCATGATCACGCCGCCGGCCATGACTGCCGATGCGGTCGACTCGGACGAGTTGCAGACCGGCGTCGCCCAGATGGGCGGACACATGGCGTTCCTCGCATCGATCTTCAAGTTCGGAATGGGACTTGGTCTGTTCGTCGGAATCGGATTCCTGTCGCTCTTCGGCTATGTCGACATGAGTCAGGTCCTGGATCCGCACGTGGAGCAGGGCGTGCGACTCGGCGCATCGTGGCTGCCGGCGCTCATGTTGTTGATCCCAGTGCTCATGATGTGGCGCTATCCCATCGATAGCGTCCGTCACGCAGAAATTCGAGCTGCGCTCGACGGGCGCCGGAGGGCGACGACATGAAGAAAATTTTGGGCTGGATCCTCAAGGGTGTCGGTGGACTCCTGGCGGCACTCTTTGGTCTGATCGTCACACTGATGCTCATGATCTGGATCGCCGATCCCACGGTGCTGCGCAATCTCGTGTCCGGGCAATCACCGACCGATCCAGCGGGCATAGAAAAGTCGCAGCCTCAGGAGATCGTTAAGGGTAACCCTCGAGACAATATTCCGACGGGCGTTGCGTCTTGGTCCGATCCTCGAGGGATCACCCAAGCAGAGCAGTACGCTGACTCCACGGGCTCCGTCGCGTTGTTGATCTACCATCGAGGCGCATTGCGATACGAAAAATATTGGCCGGGATTCGACCGGTCGACCCGTACCAACCCCAACTCGATGCACAAGACGGTGCTCGGCTTGCTCGTGGGGGCTGCGATCGCCGACGGATTCATCGATTCGGTCGATGCGCCCGCGTCGAAGTGGATCACCGAGTGGCGAGGCGACGAACGGCGGAAGATCACCGTCCGCGATCTGCTGCAGATGTCGAGTGGGTTGCAGGTACCGATATTCGGCACCTGGAAGTCCGCAAAGATCCTGTTTGGCTCGGATCTCTCGGCGGGTGTGCTCGGCTTGCCGAGCGTCAAATCGAGCGGGAGCGAGTACCAATACAGCAATGCCAATTCGCAGGTGCTCTTGATCTTGCTCGAGCGTGCGACGGGTCAGCGTTACTCGTCTTATTTGTCGAGTCGCCTCTGGCAGCGTCTCGGTGCCGATGACGCTGCGCTCTGGATGGATCGAGAGGGTGGCTTGCCGCGAGGCTTCTGCTGTCTTTTCGCGACGGCACGCGACTGGCTGCGCGTCGGGCGTTTGTTTCTGGATGGCGGTCGGGTGGGCGATGACCAGCTCGTACCGACCGAGTGGATCGCCGATACCGTGATGCCCGCGCCAAAGAATCCCAACTTCGGATATCAAGTTTGGCTCGGTTCGCCGCCGAGCACCGAACGGCGGTACAACGATTACACGGTGAAGGCTTTTCATTCCGAGCCGTTCGCGGCGAAGGACCTCATCTATATCGACGGGTTTGGCGGGCAGCGGGTATACGTCATCCCGTCGCTTCAACTTGTGATCGTACGCACCGGTAAATCGACGACGTCTTGGGACGACGCGGTCATTCCGAACGCGATCATCCGCGCAGTATCGAACGGGGGTATTCAGTGAATCGTAAACTTCAATGGCTCGAACGCGTGCTGTCGCTCGCGATCTTCGGGCTCGTGCTGTTCCAGATGTACCAATCCACCAAGGTGGGTGTGACGCCGCGCGGAACGGCGGCGAGAGAGGCGTTGCAGCACCTGCACATCTCGAACGGAATCACCGTCCTCGCCTTGCTCTTGCCGAGGCTTTGGCTTTGGGTGAGATTGCCGCGACCCGCCCGTCCGACTCGAGTGCCGCCGGCTGCCGATGATCTCGCTCGTGGTTGCACGCTTGCGCTGTATCTCACCTTGGCGGGTTTCTGCATCACGGGACCGTTGTTTGCGTGGTCTGAGGGGCACGCGACCTCGTGGTTCGGACTCTTCACGATTCCAGCGCTGCTACCCGCAAGTTATCGACTGTCGGTGACCTTCGGTTATCTGCACAGCGCTTTCGGATTTCTTGTCATCTATCTTTTCGCCGTGTCCGTCCTGGTGGCGCTCTGGCAAGCGTTACGCTACCGAATCGGTCGGTGGCGCATGCTGCCTGCGATGGGCTGGGGTGGATCCGATGCTGCAGACCTCGCCAAGACACCGACTACGTGGCGCGTGGTCCATGCGTTGTCCTTGATGGTCCTCCTTGCGATTTCCGCTTACACGCCGTATCAGATTTTCGGCGTTGTGCCGTTTACGACGTCGAAACAACTCGTCGCATCGGGGCCGCCGCCCGCGGTCGATCCGTACCTCGACCTCGGTCCTTCGCCAGAGCTCAGTGCGCAGTCGCAGCAGGATTTCATGTGGTGCCGTTTCTGTCACAGTTTCGAGCAGGGCGGAGCACACGCAGTAGGCCCTAATCTTCATCGAGTATTTGGTCGCCGTGCGGCGAGTGCGCCGGGTTTCTACTACTCAGCGGCGGTTGTCGAAGCGGGAGAAAACGGTCTCGTATGGGATGACGAAACGATCAACGCATTGATCGCCGACCCCGAGAAATTTTTGGACGGTCGTCATCGTATGCGCTACAAGCCCATCACCGATGCCGAGGAGCGCCGACAGATCGTGGCGGCCTTGAAGGCGGCCACCCAATGATCTGCCATCGCCGAGCTTGATCAGCGGCTAGAGGTCGCCTGTAAGCTCAGGGCATTTCGTGCGGCATCCGCGCCAGCCAATGCCCCGAGCGTCACAGCCATGGATAATCCGACTCCCGGCAGATAGCCGGTGACTCGTGATCCGGAGATGCTGCGCGCTGCTCCGCCACCCGCGTAGAGATTAGGCAGGGGTGTGCCGTCTTCTCGTAACACCCGCGCATCGCCGTCGATGTGCAGGCCGCCTTGGGTGTGGAAGATCGCCCCGGTGACACGGACGGCACAGAAAGGTGCTTGCAAAGGGGTGGCTGTCGCCTCGAACCGTCGACCGAATCGGTCTTCACCGCCGAGGCTGCGCGCGGCTTCGATCTCGGCGTTTTCTTTGGCGAGTGAGCCCTCCGGCAGACCGCAGGCGCGCTCGAGGGCGTCCCAGCTGTCGCCCTGGCGAATCGCTCCGACCTCTGCGAGTTGACGCTGATCGAACGAATGTTCGAGGCACTCGCGGTGGCGCCTTTCATCGAATATGACCCAGGCGAGTCCTTGCGGCTGCGCCAAAACCGGAACACACATGCCGGAGATGTTCGCGAGTTCGTGGGTGAAGCGACGCCCCTCGATGTTGACGAGGAAGCCCCCGTCGATCATCAGCGGATGCGGGACTACGATTTGCTGAGGCTCGGCGAGCGTACCGAGACCTTGGTACGCCGACATGTCCCTGACCGCAGCGCCGAGCGCTTGGCCCCAGAGAATGCCGTCGCCTCGATTGCCCTCGTGGCCGAAATAACGCGCCCCCGCCATCTCGGGGATGTGTCGAGCGATCATGTCGTGATTTCCGCCATAGCCGCAGGTGGCAAGGATCAGGGTGTCGCACCCGAGATCTTCGATCACACCGCCCGGGCGACGAATCCGGACGCCGAGAACTCGATCGTCGTGGTCTGCATATACCGCGATGACATCGGCCTCGGTCATGATCTCGACCCCTGCGCGTGCGCAGGCGTTGGATAACAGCGATAGCAATTCCTCGCCTGTACGTCCCGGGGGTAGATGCAGTCGGGGCTTGGAGTGGCCGAGACCGGTCCACTTGAAGTCGACCGTCAGAGGAACGCCGTGAGAGGAGGTCAGCCAGTCGATGGTGGGCCCTGAGCATTGGCCGATACGTTTTGCGAGGGCGCTATCCGCTTCGCCTTCCGTCTTGGCCATGACGTCGGCGACGAAGGCGTCGGCGTGGTCATCCACGCCGTTCTCTCGTTGACTGCGACTGCCCACGGCACAGATGGCTCCGAGCGACATCGAGGTGCTGCCCCAAGGCCGTTTATCGCGTTCGAGTACGATGACCTCGGCTCCATGGTCATGGGCGGCGAGCGCGGCGGTGAGGCCGCAGGCCCCGCCGCCGATCACGACGACGGGTATGGAAAACTCGAACGAGGGGATCGAACTTCGGATAACGGTCATGGTCGGAATTATGGCCTGTTGCTAGCGATCGGGTCCAAATAGAATCGGTTCGGAAATTCAGGAGTGTCTCTCAGATGTCAAAGATCATCGTGCTGTTCAATCTCAAGCCGGGTGTGAGCGTGGCGGACTACGAAGCGTTCGCGCGCGACACCGATTTGCCCATCGTCAATGCGTTGCCCTCCGTCGACCGATTCGAGATCCTTAAGGCCCAAGGTCTTTTGGGCGGCGGCACATCTCCGTTCGCCTATGTCGAGGTGATCGACGTCAACAGCCTCGAGCAGCTCGGCAAAGACGTGTCCACCGAAACCATGCAAAAAGTGGCGGCCACGTTCCAAAGCATGGCCGATAACCCGCTCTTCATCGTGGCATCGAAGCTTTAGTTCGACTCTTCGATAAGTTCGATCCACTCGCCCGCCGCCCCGACGATGACGCCGGCGTGGCGTCCGCAGTAGGGTTGAGCGTCGAGTGCGGTTGGCCGAGTTCGCCACGGCAAGCAGTCTTTCAAGGTGCCTGTCGTAAAGCTCACCATCGAGATCCCGGGCGGAATATCGCCTTCGCGGCAGGGTCTCGGGGTCGTTCCCGATGGATACTCGTCGAGTTCGAGAACGAAACTCGACGACAAGGGGGCCAGCGCGAGTGCCGTTCGGTGATCGGCAGGTAGTCCCAGCGCGTCGTTGAGCACGGAAACTTTCGATAAGAACGGCTCGGTCACCGTCATCGCCAGATGCTCGCCATAAAATTTTCGAAGATCCGTCATCGAGCTGCCGCCGATCACCATGATGAAGCTGCGGTCCACGAATGCCCGCGCGGAGCATTTGATGAAGGTGCCGCCCTCGGGCGGAATCCGCGTGAAATAGTTGAGTTCTCGATTGGGTCCGATCGCCTGCATCGCGATGATCTTTGGGTTGGAGTCGAGCGGCGCAGACGCTCCGATGACCTCGAAGGGCGAGTCCGGTCTACGCAATCGTTGCTCGAGTGCCACCGGATCGAGCGCGAGCATTTCATTGGCATTCCAGCCATGGGTTCGTAACGGTGCGAACCCCGGAGTGAAGGGGCGCTCGATGAGCCGAAGCACGACCTCTGGTCCACCGGCGCTTCGCAGGAGGGCGTATGGGCTACCTTCGATGAGTGGGGTGCCCCAGCAATCCGCGAGGGCTCGGTCGACGAGACCCCGCTCGATCCGCTGATATCCGAGCCAATCCACGTACGCGCACTCGGCCTCCGTGAGGTCGGAGACCGAGAGCGTCACGATCCGAATGGCGCGCAGCATGCCGAGCAGTGTAGCCCTCCTGAGTGGCGGAGAGGTCGCACAGTGGACAGTTGAGCCGAGCAGCAGGGGGGTGGGCTCCACCCGGGCGCCCTCGTCGGCGTATATTCCGGGAAGGTCGCAGGCCGTTACGGCCGGAGGAGAGCAGATGAAGTTCATCGCCCACAAGCGAAGCAGAGCGGTTCAAGCTTGGCTCAAGCAAGAAATCGCCGAACAGAAAAAGCGCTACAACAAGATCGTCGGTGAGCAAGAGGCGTTGACGCCGAAGCGCGACAAGTGGATCGCCGACTTCCTCTACAGAATTCAGACCCGCGGGCTCCACGTCCACTACAACCAGATGCGCAAGGTCGCCCCGGAAGAAATTCCGGTGAAGCCCAAGCGCAAGTTCAAGGTTGTGTTCTGATCGACGTCAAGGGAGTACATCAACATGGCTAGACCGCATATCGAACCCTTCGTCGACCGCGACGTACCCTTCAAGAAAATGACCCTGCCGGGTTTCCCGAAGGGTATGCATTACAAGATGCTGTCGCTCGATACCGACGATGGCGCGTGCACGATGACCTGTCTCTTCGAACCGGGTTATCGGCAGCCGCCGGGCATGAGCTACACCGAATACGAACTCTTCATCATGTCGGGCTCCATCAAGGTGGGCGACAAAGTGTGGGGTCCGGGTAGTTATTTCTTCGTTCCCGCCGGCGTGGCGATCGAAGAGCTGACCTCGCCGCGCGGAGCGACGGGACTCATCTTTTACAACTACGGCGAGCCTTCTTTCGTCGAGTCGACGAGCGATCACAAAAACGCCGAGCGCAATCGTTTTGCGGCCGTCAACTCGTATGACGACATGCAATGGACATCCACCAATTTCTATCCGGCGACCGCGCCGGGATGCATGGTGAAGATCCTGCGTTTCGATCCGCGCACCCAGGGCTTCACGTTCCTGTATTGCATGACGCCGAACTTCTGGCAGGACAACATCTCCTACCATGACTGCTGTGAGGAGGCGTATCACATCTGGGGAACCTCCTGGATGATGCAGTTCGGCGATCTGCCGACGGGCGGCTACTTTTGGCGTCCACCTTATATCAACCACGGTGCCTTCGCCTCGAAGCTTGGCATCTTGGCCATCGGTCGCACGGATACTCAGCTCTACAACCATTTCCACTTCAATCCGTGGACGAACATCGAAGAAAACCGGGATCGTGCCGCGAACCGAATCATGCAGTGGAAGCCCGATCTCTATAAGTGGATCAACACGCACGGACATAACCATCCGGTCGACTTCGAATACGACCACGGACATGCCCATGGCGACATGCCGCACCACCACGGTGACGGGCACGTCGAACACAAGCACAAGAAAAAGCGCCGTAGCAGGCGCTGAAGTCTCGGGGAGAGACCATGCAGGGGGCCGCGAACGCGGCCCTTTGTATTTTCAGCCTCAGCGCGGCGCCTGCGTGGGGTCTCGCGTCAGGCCTCGGTCGCGAAGCCCCGGCCTCTGGCTCCGAACCCTTGATGCGCTTGCCGGCCGTAGGTCACTTTCTCGACCCGTTTGCCGGTCAACACTTCGAACATTCCCTGGATGCGGCGCATGCGTGAGGCGACAAGCGCGCCGTTATGGTCGTTGAGGTCTCGGCAGCGACGCGCGAGGTCCGCGCATTCGGCCCACCGCGGCGGCAGTACGCGCTCGGGATCGCAAGCCTTGATCAAGCTTGCGAGTCCTGCGTTGTCGACCGAGAAGCCATGCAGTCTCAGTAGATCGTGGCGCTCGCCTTGAAGCCGCAATATGGAGAGCATGCAGTCCTGACGCGAGCGACACGCTGCTTCGAGTCGCTCCGGAGACTCATCTCGCAGCAGAATGGATTTTTCGGTTTCGAGCAGCGACTCAAGTTGAGTCAGCAGTCGTTGCTCGTCTTCGAGGAAACGAGTCAAGATTTGTTTGATTTCTTCACGCGTCGACATTTCGGCAGGTCTCGATCTGAGTCGGTTCAGATCCGACCCGACGCCTTGCCGATTTCCCAATCGAGCTTCACGAGCTGATCAGCGATTTTCTTGGTGTCGATTTGATAGTCGCCGCGCTCGATGGCCAGTCGAATGGCCTCGACTTTGGCTTCGTTTATTCCGGAGGAAACCGCAACTCGGGCTTCGAGATCGGCCATACGTCGCGCCGAAGACGAGACCTCGACGTTCGGGCGACCGGACCCGTTGCCCTTTGCGTCTCCCTCTATGGGCTTCCCTCGAGTGTCCGCGGAGGGTACGACCCCTCCGGAAGGGCGGGGATCCAAACCACTGATTTTGATAGTCATGGCATCACTCTCACGTTCTGCTCTCTGTATGTAACGGCCGGGTCACCGAAAACTTTAGGGGTCTCATTCACGAAATGTGACGCCCATTACGTTTCCGCCCTGACTTATCGGTCTACTCGCACTACACCCGGGGTATCGGCTCTAGCCTGAATCACCTTGAGAGAGGTCGAGTGTCTTATGCGAACTGTTTCCCCTGAGCGGGCGTCGGCCAGTGCGATGCCGCTCGAACGGATCTCGATTCCCGGCATTGCGGCCAGGACGGTAACCACCTCACCCCGCTTGATCGCGGGAGGGCGATCGAGCGCGTCGAGCGGGATCACGGCATCGGCGGGAATGCTTCGTCGGACCAACTGCCCAAGCACTGCGTCTTCAGAGGTCGAGCAGCATCGGACGGTGCCCGGGAATCGGCGAGTCTCGAGGCGAATGTCCGCCTGACCGATGGTCGTACCCAACGGGATCGCGTGGTTTGCGACCACCACCATCGTCTCGGTCGAGACGCTGACCGGAACACTGACCGACCATTGGATCATCCCGTCCGTACACGCGACCCTCACTGTTACTCGAGCGCCTAAGGTCACGTTGGGCGCCAGGTTCGCTTGCAAGGGGCGATCGCAGGCGACCAATTGCAGTCGGCGATCGAGACGTGCTGCCTCTGCGGTCGTTTCCGGAGCCTGTCTGCGGATCTCCGCCTCGGCTGTCCGTTCGATCGCGCTGAGATCTTGGATTTTCATGGTCGATGCCTGTGCCGCTTCTCCCGAAATGGCAAGGAGTGCCAGACCGATTGCGCAAGCTATGCGCCCGATATCAAAGAATACAGGCCGTGTTCGGAGCGTCATAAAACCGTCCTTCAAAAAGACCTGCCGATGACTTTGCAATGGTCGTGCCAGTCCTCGCGGTGATTGGCACGGCGGTTGCAACGACCGGTCGGGAGCCAATTTTTTGGCGGAGGAGCAGATGCTCGATCTCGACAAACATCTCGCAGTTCATGCGGCCGCACTTCGGCTGAGCGCGCAGCGTTCGGAAGTTATCGCACGAAACCTTGCGAATTCAGATTCGTCATCTACTCTATCTCCTCCTTGAATGAAGGAAAGTACCGAGTGATGGCGGACTCCATGTCGGCTGCTTTCCGAGGTGAGCCGATGCGGCAGACACCGATCGCGACAAATACCGAAGAGGGCATGCCCAGCGCCGACGTGATCGCCCTCAAGAACCCCACGATGGCCGGTCAAAATGCCATCCCTCCGGTCCTGATGAGGCAAAACCCGGCGTCGCTCGCCGATATCGGCGACCAAATCGCCCGTGCTCAAAGATGAAGTGATCATTCGACGACATCAGAACTGGCTCGAGGTCGAGATCAAAAACGACGTCCTGTTTCCGAGCGGGTCGGCGACGCTCACGCCCTCGGCGACGGGCGTCGTTCGGCAGCTCGCCAGCGTGCTGTCGGGACTTCCCAATCCGATCTTCGTGGAGGGTCATACCGATAACGTGCCAATTTCGAGTCCGGTTTTTCCGAGTAATTGGGAGCTTTCGGCAGCGCGCTCTGCAGCGGTCATTCGCCTGCTGACGACAGGCGGGGTGTCACCCAATCAGATGACCGCTCTTGGATTCGGCGAATATCGGCCGACACAATCGAACGACACGGTGACGGGCCGCGCGGCGAATCGCCGCGTTCTGCTCGCGATTCTCTCCCCGGACCGAACGGGTCAAAGTTTATACTCCCAAAGTCGCGACTCGGCAGCTGTCATCAATCAATCGATACCGAAGGCACCTCCGCCGTCGAGTCGATGAGTCGTTTCAGGAGAGTCGAATGGGACTGGACGCTCGGGAGTTTCTCTCCAAGCTGCAAAACGACCTTGCCTCAGGCTCGATAGAGATCGCTGGCTTTCCCGACGCTTGCGTGCGCCTCTTGGTGGAACTGAAAGACGATTTCGTCTCCACTCAAATCCTCGAGCGTATCGTCAAGAGTGATCCCGCTTTGACGTTCCGCGTAATCTCGATGGCCAACTCGGCGGCGTATCAGTCGACGACGGGACCGACCCACACCGTTGGAGGCGCCATCTCTCGTATCGGGCTAGCCGCACTTCGAACAGTCGTGTTGGCCTATGCGTTTGCGAGTCTTCGCGAGCTCAAGCTCTACAAGCCGGTCCAGGGACGTATGGGGGAGATTTGGGCTCGGTGTGTCTCCATGGCGACCTTCGCGCGCGCGTTGTCGACGCATGTGGAGGGCCGCAGAGTCGATCGAGATGCCATGATTCTCGGCGGCATGCTCTCCGGCGTCGGCAAGATTTATATCCTTTCCGAGATGGCGGCGCACGAAGAGGTGCTCAACGACTTTGCAGCAACCGAGCATCTGCTGCAGACTTGGCACGTGAAGCTTGCTCAAGCGATGCTCAGTAACTGGGATTTCCCATCATCCGTCGTTCGCGCTGCGACCGCCTCCGGCGACGGGAAAGCCCCTCAGTCGGATGACACGGTCGCCGACTTGCTCCACGTGGCCGGAATGTTCGCCGACTCGAACGGCGACCTCGAGATCGTCGCTCCGCGACTCTCGACGTCGGGATCGGCGGCTCGGCTCGGACTTTCCCAAGTCAAGCCCGATCTCATCCTCGAGCTCGCTCGTCGCGAGGCTGCCTCGTTCGGAGGGGCTCTGACGTGACCGATATTGTTCGGGTCGCGGTGTTCGCGCTTCTAAGTTTTCTGCCGGTTTCGTCTTTCGCCATCGAGTACGAGCTTCGAGCGGACGGCGGCGATATCTTCGGCAAGGTGGAGCGCATTCGTACGCGCTACGAAGACACGCTGATCGAAATCGCCCGGCGATATAGCCTCGGTTATGAAGAGCTCGTGCGGGTCAATAAGGGAGTCGATCCTTGGTTGCCGGGGGAGGGCACGCAGATCGTCATTCCCGGTCAACGACTATTGCCCCCCTCGGAAAGGGAAGGGATCGTGGTCAATCTCCCCGAGCACCGGATGTATTTTTTTCCGGATGCGAAGTCCGGTGAACCCACCAAGGTGATGACGTTTCCAGTCAGTGTCGGAAAGATGGATTGGCAAACGCCCATCGGCAGGACCAAAGTCGTCTCGAAACAAAAAGACCCTCCGTGGTATCCCCCGGAGTCGGTACGCCGAGAGCATGAGGCTCGAGGCGATCCTCTGCCTCGCGTCGTTCCGCCCGGCCCGACCAATCCGTTGGGGCGACACGCATTGCGGCTCAATATTCCTGGTGGGGCGTACTTGATCCACGGTACCAATAATCCCGATGCCGTAGGGATGGCTGTGACCCACGGCTGTCTTCGCATGTATCCGGAAGATGTCGCTGTATTGTTCGATGCGGTCAAAGTCGGTACGCAGGTCAGTTTGATCAATGAACCTCTCAAGATGACTCGCGTCGAGGGTGAGGTGTGGATCGAGGTTCATCCGCCGGTCGACGACCAAGGTCAGTCGGTCGCCGTCAAACTCGAAGACTTCGAGAAGCGCCTCGATAGCTTGCTCGGTGAATCCGAGGTGGCGATCAATTGGGACATCGCGATCCAGGCCTTGCGTGAGGCGAGCGGCATACCGGTCATGATCGGGCTCGAGCTCGGTCCAGACCCCGACGATCAACCGATCGACGCAGCGGGTGACGCGACTCCCGCGGTGGCGTCACTTCACGCGCCCTCCCGCTGATGCCGATGTTCAAACCCAGCGGCCTGATCACGTTGACGTCGGACTTTGGTCTTCGTGATCCATTCGTAGGCGTGATGAAAGGGCGCATCCTCGGCGTGGCGCCGACTGTGCGAATCATCGATCTCACCCATGACATCGTCGCGCATTGGCCAGCCGAGGCGGGATTTTGGCTGCGTCGGTCGTTCCAGTATTTTCCTCGTGGCACGGTACACGTCGCTGTCGTCGATCCAGGGGTTGGCACGGCACGCGACATCGCGATGGTGATGCTCGAGGGTCACATATTTCTGGCACCCGATAATGGGTTACTCGCCGAGATCATCAACCGGCAAGCCGACGTCCGGTTGTGGCATCTCGATATGAGTCGTCTGGAAGGGCTCGGCATCGATCGTCCGAGCGCAACCTTTCACGGGCGAGATATTTTTGCGCCGGTTGCTGCGGCCCTGGCGGCGGACCACGTCAAGCCGGAGGGGATCGGTCGCCACGTTGATACATTGATTCCGGGATGGGTTGATGAGGCCAGTGCCAACGAGCAGCGCGTCTCCGGGGTCGTGATCACCATCGATCATTTCGGGAACCTGATCACGAACATCGATCGTGATTTATGCGAGCGCCTCATCGATCCGGTCGTTCATGCGGGAAAGCTTTCTTTGTCTTTGCGACGGACCTACGGCGACGTTCGACCGGGTGATCCCATCGCCTTGTTCAACTCTTTTGGGGTCGTCGAGATCGCAGTCGCCGAGGGTAGGGCGGTGGACGTTCTCGGTCTATCGCGTGGAGCCCCGGTGTCCGTGCGCGACGGCGTCCGTCGCAGCTGAACTTGCACCTCGCCGTGTTTTCGCTATAGTTCCCCGGTCCTTCACCCGGGGTTCTACGTAACCCATTGATTTTTAAAGGTTTAAGATGTCCGAACGAGACTCCGAAGGCTTCGATCTCGACGAAGAGATGCTCGGCGAGGCCGCGAGCAACGAAGAAGACCAGGATTACGATCGCTTTCTCGATCGTGTTGACCGGCGGGCGCGTCCGACCCCCGGCAAGCGCGGCAAGGCCGCGTGGAGCAAGCTCGAAGAAGTGCTTGCGGATAAAAAACTCGCAAAAGATCTCAGAGAATTCTACGACGACGAACTTTGACATCGGACGGTAGCCATGACTTCCTCCGATAGCGATTGGATCGTCCTGAAGTTTGGTGGGACCAGCGTCTCCTCCTTATCCAATTGGCAAAACATTCGGTCGGTCGCGCGTGATCGGCTCGCGCAAGGCGCGAGGGTGCTCATCGTTCACTCAGCGCTGAGCGGCGTCACGGATCGACTCGAGAAGTTGCTCTCCGCGGCCTGTTCGGGTGCGCACGGACCCTTGCTCGACGAATTGAAAGCTCGACATCACGAGCTGTCTCTCGCACTCGGATTCGATGCCGCGCCGTTGCTCGACCCATTGTTCAAAGAACTCTCGGGATGCTTGTCCGACGTGTCTGCGGTCGGGCGGACGGACGATCACACTCGCGCCCGAGTCATGGCGATGGGCGAGTTGTTATCGACAAAGATAGGCGCCCAATTTCTTTGTCTCGATGGTCTCGATGCCGTGTGGGTCGACGCGCGGGACTACCTCAAAGCCGAGTCCCGAGAGGCCGCGACGGTTCAGGCGGAGTACCTCTCCGCCACCTGCGATTTCGCGCCAAACGTTGATGCCCGGACTCGATTGGCCGCTCGCGGACGATTGTTGCTCACGCAGGGGTTCATTGCGAGCAACACCGCGGGCGAAACCGTCCTGCTCGGGCGCGGCGGGTCGGACACGTCTGGAGCCTATTTTGCGGCGATTCTCGGGGCGAGGCAGCTCGAAATCTGGACCGACGTTCCGGGCATGTTCAGTGCGAACCCACGATCCACCCCCGGGGCGCGCCAGCTCCTGGAGCTCACCTACGACGAGGCGCAGGAGATCGCGACGGCCGGAGCGAAGGTTTTGCATCCGCGTTGCTTGTTGCCGGCGCGGGAGCGGTCGATTCCGATCCATGTATATGCCACGCAAGCTCCCGAGATGAGTGGAACTCGTATCAGTTCGAGTCCTCCGAGCGATGCCGCGCAAGTCAAAGCCGTCTGCGTCAAAAAAGGTGTGACGCTCATCTCGCTGGAAAGTCCTGGCATGTGGCATGAGGTGGGATTCCTCGCCGATGCTTTCCAAATTTTCAAGCAACACGGACTTTCCGTCGATCTCGTCTCGACCTCCGAAACCAACGTCACGGTGTCTCTGGACCCGCAGGCGAATGCGATAGACCAGAATATTCTCCAAAGATTACAGGCGGATCTGATGTCGCTCGGCCGAGCGGAGATCATCGGGCCTTGCGCTTCGGTGAGTCTGGTTGGACGAAACATCCGAAGCATCCTGCATCAGCTTGGGCCCGCGCTCGAGCTATTCGCCGAGCAGCGAATTTACCTCGTCAGTCAGGCGGCAAACGATCTGAATCTCACCTTCGTGGTCGACGAGGCGCAGGGGGATCGTTTGGTCGATGACTTGCACCATCTGCTCGTCGATCCCGTCCGCGACGATGTCGTGCTTGGCCCGACGTGGAGACAGCTCTTTGAGCCGGTTCGAGAGGCCCGGGCGACGGTATCGCCGTGGTGGATGCGGAAAAAGGATCGACTGATCACGACGATGGATCGACGAGATGCCGCGTATGTCTACGACCTCGAGACGGTACGCGAGCGTTGCGGTCGACTGAAAAGCCTGCGCGCGATCGACCGCGTAGCGTATGCGATGAAGGCTAATCCGCATCCGGGAATTCTTCAGACCGTCCGAGCCGCTGGGCTCGCCATCGAGTGCGTCTCCCGCGGCGAGGTCGAGCGAGCGTTGGCATCGTTGCCGGATCTGCCGACATCCGATCTTTTGTTCACGCCGAATTTCGCAACGCGTGGCGAGTACGAGTGGGCTCTCGAGCAAGGCATTCAGGTGACGCTCGATAATCTCCATCCGCTCGAAAATTGGCCTGAACTTTTTGCTGGCCGCGATCTGTTCGTCAGGCTCGACCCCGGCACCGGGCGAGGGCATCACGCGCACGTTCGAACGGGCGGAAGCCAGTCGAAGTTCGGTGTCGCTCGCGGCGATCTCGGCGCACTTGAGGCGGCCGCACGCCGTGCAGGAGCGCGAATCATCGGGCTGCATGCCCACACCGGTAGCGGTGTATTCGACGTCGCGAACTGGCGGGACACGGGGCGCTACCTCTCGGGCGTATTGGACAGCTTTCCGGATGTCCGCGTGATCGACCTTGGGGGCGGTATCGGAGTCCCCGATCGATCTGGCGTGCCTGAATTCGATTTCGCGGCATTCGACGAAGTGGTGCGTGAACTCAAGAGCACCCTCCAGAACGTCTCGTTATGGATCGAGCCGGGGCGTTTCGTCGTGGCGGAGTCGGGAGTGCTGCTCGCGAAGGTCACGCAAACGAAGGGAAAGGGCGACGCAAGTTTCGTGGGCGTCGCGACGGGTATGAATTCGCTGATTCGACCCGCGCTCTACGGCGCTCACCACGACATCGTCAATCTCAGTCGGATCGACGATCAAGACTCCATGGTGTGTGATGTCGTCGGCCCGATTTGCGAGACAGGCGACGTCCTTGGTCACTCGCGGCTTCTTCCGCGCCGGACGTCCGAAGGGGATGTCATCTTGATTGCGACCGCTGGGGCGTACGGCGCCTCGATGTCATCAAACTACAATTTGCGCGCGCCTGCCGAAGAGATCGTATTCGAGAACTAGTCTGGCTTGTGCCGGCGATGCAGTTCTTCTACGACCTGCTTCAAAGAAAGATCTCGCGCCTTCAGCGCCACGGCGAGATGAAACAATAAATCCGCCGCTTCGTTCCTGACTTCGTCGTCGTCCCCCGAGGCAAGGGCGAGAGCCGTCTCGAGTCCCTCTTCACCGACCTTCTGAGCGAGTCGCTTCGAGCCCTCGGCGATGAGTCGGGTGGTGTAACTCTTCGGGTCGGGTGAGGTCATGCGACGATCGATCACGTGCTCGAGCGTGGTGAGAAAGGCGAGGTTGGCGGACCGGGTCAACGGCGCATCGCCGAAGCAGGTTGCCGTGCCCGTGTGACACGCGGGGCCTTTGGGGTGTACGAGCAGGAGAAGCGTGTCGCGATCGCAATCTGCGTGTACCGAAACGATCGAGAGCGTGTTCCCAGAGGTTTCGCCTTTCTCCCAGAGACGTTGACGGCTCCGACTCCAGAACACCGCGCGACTTCGTCGAAGGGTTTCTTTGACGGCATCGAGGTTGACCCAAGCGACCATCAGTATCTCGCCCGATGACACATCCTGGGCGATGGCAGGAATGAGCCCGGTTTCGCCGAAGTCGAGCTCCGAGAGGTTTTGGTGCGTGACGATCATGGACGTGCCTCGATTCCAGCCGCGCGGAGCGCGCGCTTCAGGTCGCCGATGTTGAGCGCGCCGCTGTGAAAGACACTGGCGGCGAGAGCGGCGTCGACGCGGGCCTGCTCGAATACTTCGATGAAATGACTGATGGCACCTGCGCCTCCGGATGCAACGAGGGGAACGCGACAGGTGGGTCTCAGCACACAAAGCTGCGCGAGGTCGTAACCCGTCCGAACGCCGTCGCTCGCCATGCAATTGAGTACGATCTCGCCGGCACCGCGATCCTGAACCTCGGCGAGCCAATCTTGGGTCAATCGACCGGAATCGCGGGTCCTCGAGGGGTCACCCGTATATTGACGGACACGATAGCCCTCTGTGGTGGTATCGCTGTCGATTCCGACTACCACGCACTGACTACCGAATCGCCGTGCGAGTTGCTCGATAAGCACGGGATTCTCGAGCGCCGGTGAGTTGATGGATATTTTCTCCGCGCCGGCGTTGAGGATTTCTTCGGCATCACCGACGCTCCGGATGCCTCCGGCGACGCAGAAGGGAATATCGAGCACTCGAGCGATTTTTGCGATCCAGCTGCGATCGACGGTTCGTCCGTCAGGGCTCGCGGTGATGTCGTAGAACACGAGTTCGTCGGCGCCTTCATCGCGATAACGCGTTGCCAGCTCGAGAATGTCTCCGACGATCCGATGATCGCGGAATCGCACGCCTTTGACGACTTGTCCGTCTCGGACATCGAGACAGGGAATGATTCGTCGCGCCAACACTTCAGACTCTCATCCATTTTCGTAATTCGACGTCACTCACATGGCCTTCGAGCAACGCGCGGCCACTGATGGCGGCAGCGATACTCATGCCGTTCAGCAGCTCGAGATCGGCGACGTCTCGGATTCCGCCGGACGCTTGCCATTTGATCTTGGGGTAACGACTGAGGCACTGCTGGTAGAGGTCGATACTCGGCCCCGAGAGGGCGCCATCCCTGCCGATATCGGTGCATAAAACATGCTGCAATCCGGAGGGTAAGAACTGGTCGACTGCGCGCCAGAGCGTCATGTCAGTCGCGTGCGTCCAGCCGCGGGTTTGTATGAGCGGATCTCCTGATTCGATCCGGACGTCGAAGGCGAGACACACCCGTGCCTTTCCGAAAAACCGCATCCAAGTGCCAACTTCCACGGTTTTCTCGACGGCTGCGCTACCGACAACGACACGCGCGACGCCGGCCGATAGAAGTTCGTCTACGGTGGCGAGGTTGCGTACGCCTCCACCGACCTGCAGTGACAACTTCGGGATTTTCGCCATCTCGATGATGGCCTCTCGATTGGCGACTTCGCCATCGCGTGCGCCGTCGAGATCGACGATGTGTAGCCATCGCGCGCCGAGCGCGCGGTAACGAGCGGCCAAGGCCTGAGGATCGACGTCGTAGACGGTCTCCCGACGGAAATCGCCGTACAACAGTCGGACGCACTGGCCGCCGCGCAAATCGATGGAAGGAATCAGACGCATGAAGTCAGACTGAGAAAGTTGGACAGCAACTGCGATCCGGGTCGCCCGGAGCGCTCGGGATGAAACTGTACCCCCCAAAAGTTGGATTGGCGCACGACCGAGGAAAATTCTTCTCCATACCGCGTCGAGGCGATCGAGTGAGGGGTATCCGCAGGGGCTGCATAGCCATGTACGAAGTAAAACCAATGTTCGTGATCGATACCGTGCAGCAGCGGATCATCGGCATGGATGCGCAAGGTGTTCCAACCCATATGGGGAACAGGCAGATCGGGCCGCGCATGTAACGCATCGATCTTCCCGGGAATCAGCCCGAGTCCCGTGGTATCGCCTTCAGCCGACCAGTCGAACAGCAGCTGCATCCCAAGACATACGCCGAGCACTGGGCAACTCAGCGATCGCACGACCTGGACCAGGCTAAATTCGTTCAGTCGAGCCATGATGGTCGAGGCGTTGCCGACGCCTGGCAACACGACACGATCGGCGGATCGGATCCGATCGGCCTCGTGAGTCACGATCGACTCGACGCCCAAGCGGTCGAAGGCGTACCCCACGGAGGCGAGGTTGGCGCCGCCCGAGTCGATGATGACGACTTGCTTTGCGGAACTCACAAAACCCCTTTTGTGCTCGGCAAGTCATCGCCGTCGCGACGGCACGCCATTCGCAGCGCACGACCGACCGCTTTGAAGCAGGCCTCGACTTGGTGATGGGTGTTGTCTCCCGTAACGGAAACATGGAGTGCCGCCCCGAGCGCGTCGCTCAATGACCTGAAGAAATGCGGAACCAACTCGGTCGGCAGTCCGCCCACCTGATCACGTCCGAACTTGCCCTCGAACACGCTGTACGATCGTCCCGATAAATCGAGGGCGACTTGCGCGCGGGCCTCGTCCATGGGCAAGAGAAAACCATAGCGTTGAATCCCTCGCTTGTCGCCGAGCGCCTTTCGCAGCGCCTCGCCCAAGGCGAGCGCGCAATCTTCGATGGTGTGGTGCTCGTCGATGTGCAAGTCACCCTCACACTTGAGCTTCAATTGAAAGCCGCCATGCTTGGCGATCTGCTCGAGCATGTGGTCGAAGAAGCCGATTCCCGTCGACACTTCCGCCGGTCCGTCTCGGTCGAGGTTCACCGAGACGGAGATGCGCGTCTCTCGAGTCACTCGCTCGATCGTCGCCACACGAGCGAGCAGTTGCTCGGCTATGCCGGCCCAACGTGTGTCGGCGGGGCCGTCCAAGGAGAAGCGTAAAGGGCGTACGCCGACATTCACCCCGAAGACCAAGTCGGTGTCGCGATCGCCAACCATTGCGCTTGATGCCAGATCGACGTGATTCGATCGAATCCACTCGTCGACCAAAGCGGTTTTGGGCTTTCTGCAATCGCACCCGTCGTCTTTTCGGTGTGGACAAATGAATACGTGATCGAAATGGATGCCTTGCGAGGCGAAGGCGTCGATCATGAAGCGCTGCGGGATCTCGAAGTTTTCCGTCGGGAAAGTGTGCGTTCCAAGCCCGTCCTGATTGGTCACCATGACAAGTCGGAATCCGGCGGATTGTAGTTTTTGGAGCGCCGCGAATACTCCCGGAGCAAAACGGATCTTCGAGAGCGCATCGACTTGTTCGTCGAAGGGCTCCTCGATGAGTGTTCCGTCTCGATCGATGAATAGCACTTTCATTGCGGTGTACTCCCGGTCGAATTTGAACACAGGGCGTCGATGATTCGCTCGTTCTGCTCCGGGGTGCCGATCGTGATTCGGACGGCTTCACCGAGCGTTCCACGGCCTGAGAAGTCACGGACGAGGATGCCGATGTCGCGCATGAGCGATAACACGCGTTTTGAGTCCCGCGCATCCACCAAAAGGAAGTTGCTGTCGCTGCGGTATACCCTGCGGATCAGGGGCGAGCAACGGAGTCGATCCGCAACCCTGTCGCGCTCGGCGAGAGTCGTTTCGATACGCGAGGACACCACGGCGCGGGACGCGTCTCGCAACACCTTGACGGCCTCGTCGGTGCTGGCGGTCGAGATGGCGTAGGGCGGTACGATCTTGCGAAGCAAGGAAATTAGAGAGGAGTCTGCGATCACGGTACCGATCCGCGCACCGGCCAATCCGTAGGCTTTGGATAGCGTTCGAAGAACGACCAACTGAGGGTGATTTGTGCGCCTCGTGGTCCAGGACGGGGCTGCGGAGAACTCCGCATAGGCCTCGTCGATCGCCACGAGACATCGATCGCGTGAATATTCCACGACGTTCTCGATGTCGGCGAAACCAAGGAGATTGCCCGTGGGGTTGTTCGGGGAGCAAATCCAGAGAATTTTCGCGCCGTCATCGATGGCAGCACGGATCGCGGGTACGTCGAGCTGAAATTGGTCGGTCAGCGGTACCTCGATGACCCGCGCGCCCTGAGTCGAGGCGGCGACGGCGTACATGCCGAATGTGGGTGGGCACACGATGACCGAGTCACGACCCGCTTCACAGAATGCGCGGGTAAGCAGATCGATTCCTTCGTCGCTGCCGCGCGTCACCAACACCTCGGCGGGCGCGACGCTGTAGGTGCTCGCCAAGGCCTCGATCAATGTCGGCGGCTGAGGCTCGGGGTACCGATTCAGTGCGAGACGCTCGCCGTCGGGATCGATCGCCGGCGGCCACGGCGACTCGTTGGCATGCAAACGCTCGAAACGGGCATCCCAATGTGCATGTTCGTACGCCCGTAACGACAAGATGGCAGGACGGGCGAGTCTCGCGATGAACTGATCGATCGATGCGACCTTGGTTTTCGTTTCTCCGTTTGCGCGCAATACATTGAGACGCAGATCGACGGCGAGCGCGTGCGCATCCAGTCCTTCGAGTCCCGCCAGAGTGCTTGCCGTAGGGCCGAGATCAAGTAATCCCTCGGGCGAAAGTTCTTGTACCGTGATCCGACGCTGGAAGTCGGCGAGGGACAGTCCACTGTAGGCTCGAGCGTAGCCATAGGTCGGCAGAACGTGATTGGTTCCGGAGCAATAATCGCCCATGGGCTCAGGGCTCCAAGGGCCAAGAAATATTGAACCGGCCGCACGAATGCGCTCGAGCCAGCGACGAGGCGCGTCGATTTGGAGAATGAGGTGTTCAGGTGCGTACCGGTTCGACAGTTGCACGGCCTCTTCGATATCGGCGGTCACGATGATTCGGCTACGTGCGAGAGACTGATCGAGAATCGCGCCACGCGAAAGCGTTCGACGGAACTCCAACACTCGTGCGCGAACGTTCTCAGCGAGCGCGCGACTTGGGGTCAGCAGTATGGCTTGGGATAGCGGATCATGCTCCGCCTGCGCGAGCAGATCGGCCGCAACAAACGCGGGATCGGCACTCTCGTCGGCGATGACGAGGACCTCCGAGGGCCCTGCGGGGAGGTCGAGCGCCGCTCCAGCCGGATCACCGGCGACGAGTTGCTTCGCGGCAGTTACCCACGTGGATCCGGGCCCGAATATCTTGTCGACCTTAGGGATGGTGGTCGTCCCGTAGGCCATCGCGGCGATCGCTTGTGCGCCTCCGATGGCGAAAATCTCTTCGATGCCGCAAAGCCTTGCGGTGGCGAGAATGATCGGGTCGATGCGTCCGGCCTGGGTGCCCGGCGAGCACATCACGCGTCGCTCGCAGCCGGCAATGGCGGCGGGGATCGCGGACATGATCAACGCGGACGGCAGCGGTGCGCTCCCGCCGGGGACGTAGAGGCCCACGGAATCGATGGGTCTGACGATGCGTTCGCAGCGAACACCCATAGAGGTTTCGATCGATAAGGGCGGAACGAGTTGCGCCGAATGAAAGCGTCTCACGTTGTCGATTGCACGGCGCAGCGCGGCAAGCGCATTTGCGCCGACCATTTCGACTGCTGCGTCGATCTCGATTTTCGGCACCCGAAGATTGACCGGTGCTCCGCCATCGAAACGCCTCGCGTAATCGAGCAATGCCGAGTCACCTTCGACTTTGACTCGCGCGATGGTCTCGCGGACGAGCGCCACCACGGTTTCGCGATCGTCTGCCTCGGGCCGCGACAAGACTTCGCGGCGCGCCGAGTCATCCAGCTTCGAGTACTCGAAAATCGGAAGCATCATGCGAGCATTTTTTCGACAGGCAGGACGAGCAACGAACTCGCGCCCGCGGCCTTGAGCGCCTCGAGCGTCTCCCAGAAGACGTTCTCGCGGCAGACCGCGTGGATCGCGACCTTATCGGCGCTACCCTCGAGCGGCATGATCGTCGGCGACTCGCTGCCCGGCAATAGACCTCTGATCGCAGGCAAGGCGGTGCGCGGAGCGTGCAGCATGATGTATTTGCTTTCGCGTACTTGCTGAACCCCGTCGATACGCATGAGTAGTCGCTCGACCCAGTCCAATTTCTCCTTGGGCAGCTCAACAGGCGTACGGACGAGAACCGCATGACTCTGGAGCAATACCTCGACTTCTCGCAATCGATTGGCCTCGAGCGTTGAGCCCGTCGAGACGAGATCGCAAATGGCATCCGCTCTTCCAAGGCGCGGCGCGATTTCCACGGCACCGGAGAGCGTCACGATCTCGGCGCGGATGTTGCGATCCGATAGCCACTTGGCAAGGACATGGGGATAGGTGGTTGCGACGCGAAGTCCCTCGAGGGTGGCCGGGCCATTCCAGGAGAAATCTTCGGGCACCGCGATGGACAGGCGACATCTGCCGAAATCGAGCGAGCGGAGGATTTCGAAACGAGCCGGAGCGCCCTTGGAAGCGAGTTCGAGTCGTTTTTCCTCGACCACGTTGAGGCCGACCAGTCCGAGATCGCAGACGTCTTCTTCGACGAGATCGGGAATATCGTCGTCTCTGACGAAAAGCAGGTCGAGCGGCATGTTCTCGCCGAAGCCGAGAAGCTGATCTTTGGCTCGAGAGAATTTCAGGCCGCAGCGGATCAGCAGGTCGGCTGACTGTTCGGTCAGTCGCCCCGACTTCTGGACGGCAAGTTTCAGACGAAGTGGTTTGTCCATGGTGGTTCTCTCAGCGGCTCGCCGCGTTCGCAGACTTGGTGTTGGCAAGCCGCCGGGCCGCGACGTCGTATCCGCCATTGCCCGAACCCAGATACCGAGCGACTCGCGTGATCGTGGTGACGCTGACACCCGTCAACTTGTTGATTTCCCGATAGGGCAGGTTTCGCTCGAGGAGTTCCACCACAGCCCATCGATCCGACATCGCCTGCAACTCGGCCGGGGTGCACAGATCCCTGAAAAAAGCGCGGCACTCCTCGACGGACCGAAGAGTCAGGATGGCCTGATACAAATTCCGCTCAGCCTTGGCTTCTTGCCGGGGCGATTGCCGAGTATGGGGTTTCATGTAGGTCACCACCGAGAGATTCAACGTACCAATGTTTTAGTACGTTAAAACATTGTAGCGCTTTTGGCAATCGTGGCGTTGACTGTGAGCGCCATCGCGGCGTACCATTCCCGTGCTTATCGAGACCGGCTGAGGGAAAGGCCCTGAGACGCCGGGGCAACCGCCAGAGCTCGCCCGCTCTGGGCAAGGTGCCAACTCCGCGCGACTCCCTGAGGGGCGCGTCAGATGAGCGGTTTTGAGGCCTACATGACGTCTTCCACAGAGCAAAACCCGGGTTTGAGGAGTTCCGCCGGCGAGATCGGTGCACCGAGTTGCCGTGAGGGCCTTTTGCGCCTTGAGGCGCCGTTGCGACTCCATCACGGGGGTACGATCGATTCGCTGCAGGTCGGCTGGCGGCTGATCGGCCCGGAGGGGGCGCCGCTCGTTTTGCTTCAGGGCGGTATCTCCGCTCATCGACGTGTCGTCGCGGCAGGCGATGAGCAAAAGAATTCGGGCTGGTGGTCCGAGGTCGTCGGTACCGGGCTTGCGTTGCCCGCTGAGAAATATCGGATCCTGTCCTTCGATTACCTGGGTGGGAGCGGCGATACCAGCGGGCCACGTGCTGGGCGTCCATTTCCCTCGATATCCACTTACGATCAGGCGCAGGTACTCCTGCACATCCTCGATCACCTCCGTCTCGAGCAGTTGAATGCGATTGTCGGCGCTTCGTATGGGGGCATGGTCGGTTTGGCTTTTGCTGAGCGACACCCGGATCGCGTGGCCAAACTCATCGTCATCAGTGCCGCGGATCGAACCAGCCCCATGTCGACGGCCTGGCGCAGTGTTCAGCGTCGTGTCGTTCGTTTCGGTATCGAGGTTGACGAGTCCGCGAAGGGGCTCGAACTTGCTCGGGCGCTCGCGATGGCGACCTACCGCAGCGCCGAAGAGTTTTCCGAACGATTCGACAGGGCTCCTCAGCAGCGGGACGGGCGTTTCATTTTCCCGGTCGAGGACTACCTCATGGCACGCGGTGCCGACTACGCGCAGCGTTATCAACCGGATTCCTTCTTGACGCTCTCCGAGTCGATCGATCTGCATCGCATCGATGTCGATCGAGTGTTCGTGCCGGTCACCGCAATCGCCGTACAACAAGACCAGCTCGTACCGATCGCGGACATGCGCGCGATGTGCGCGCGATTGCCCAAAGCGCGACTGCATGAGATTTCGTCAGTGTTTGGACACGACGCTTTTTTGAAAGAGTCCGAGGTCCTCGGGAAAATCTTTGCTTCCGAACTGCCGGCGGCCCCCTGACGCACCTGGAGATGAATACGCCATGAGCCAAAATAAAGACCCGAGAACGAATGCGGTGCGCGCCGGGCTCGAGACGGACGTGACCACTGGGGCCGTCGTGCCGCCCATCCACCTGAGCTCGACCTATGCCTTCCCGAAGTTTGGGGAAAAGGGTCGTTACGATTACTCCCGTTCGGGTAATCCCACCCGTGATCTGCTGGCTGAGGCTTTGAACGGTCTTGAAGGGGGGCAGGGTACGGTTGTTACGGGCTCCGGGATGGGGGCCATCGCGCTCGTGGGTCAGCTACTTCCGCGGGGCGCGCGAATCGTCGCGCCGCACGACTGCTACGGTGGAACGTTCCGCTTGTTCTCGGCGTGGCATCGACGAGGCGACTTCGTCGTCGAGTTCGTGAAGTTCGTCGACGCGCAGGCCCTTCGAGCCGCGCTATCCGCGCCGCTCGCGCTGTGTTGGATCGAGACGCCGAGTAACCCGTTACTGCGTATCACCGATATCGAAGCGGTATCGAAGGCCGCACAGGCCGCGGGTGCGCTCGTTGCCGTCGACAACACCTTCTTGTCTCCGGCTCTGCAAAACCCCCTGGAGCTTGGCGCCGACATCGTCGTTCACTCGACGACCAAATACATTAATGGCCACAGCGACGTGGTGGGCGGCGCAGTAGTCGCAGCAAAGTCCGAAGTCGGGCAGCAGCTCGCGTGGTGGGCGAACGCCCTGGGCATGACCGGTTCGGCCTTCGATAGTTTTTTGACGCTACGCGGACTGCGTACTTTGCATGCGAGGATGTCGGTTCACGAGAGCAATGCGAATGCGCTGGCTCCGTGGCTCGCGGCACAGCCGGGTATTCGCAAGATCTACTACCCGGGGCTGCCGTCCCATCCCGGACACGACGTCGCACGCCGTCAACAAAAAGGTTTTGGATCCATCCTCACGCTGGAGCTCGAGGGTGGTACATCGACCGTCGAGCGTTTCGTCTCGGCACTCGAGTTGTTCTCTCTGGCCGAGTCTTTGGGGGGCGTGGAAAGTCTGATCGCACACCCGGCGACCATGACTCACGCGGCCATGGAGCCCGAGGCGAGGGCGGCAGCGGGATTAGTCGATGGTCTCCTTCGTCTATCGATCGGGATCGAGGCCGAGTCGGATCTCAGGTACGACCTCGAGCAAGGACTCAAAGCGCTCCGCTAAGCACGGATCTCAGAGCGCCGACAGCACGGCATCTCCCATTTCGCGAGTCGAGAGTGCCGTCGTGCCGGATGGACATAGGTCGGCTGTTCTCGCTCCGGCGGCGAGTGCGTTGGAGACGGCCGTTTCGATGGCCAGGGCCTCCGCCTCGAGTTCGAGGGAATGCCTCAGCAACAACGCCGCGCTCAAAATCGTACCGCAGGGATTCGCGATGCCCCGGCCTGCGATGTCGGGCGCCGATCCGTGTATGGGCTCATATAGTCCGCGTCGGTTGTCGCCGAGGGCGGCCGAGGGAAGCACGCCGAGCGATCCGGCGAGCATCGCTGCTTCGTCGGTCAAAATGTCCCCGAAGAGATTCTCGGTCAAGATCACATCGAAACTTCGGGGGTTACGAATGAGATGCATCGCTGCGGCATCGACGAACATGTGTTCGATGTCGACACCGGCGAATTCTTCTCGGATGACGCGTTCGCTCACGGCGCGCCACAATCGTGAGGTCTCGAGTACGTTCGATTTGTCGATCTGCGTGATCTTGCCCCGACGCTTTTTTGCGAGCGTTCCGGCTACTCGAGTGATTCGTTCGATCTCGGCGACGGAGTACGCGCACTCGTCGATCGCCCGATCCGCGAGCTTCGATTTGCGGCCGAAGTAAATGCCTCCGGTCAACTCGCGGACGAATACGAGATCGACGCCCTCGATGTATTCGGGCTTGATTGGCGAGGCGTTGACCAAGGCGGGCTGAACGGCGACCGGCCGGAGATTTGCGTAAACCCCAAGCTCCGCGCGGAGCCGAAGAAGCGCAGATTCTGGGCGGACCGGGGCGGTGGGTCCCCACTTGGGACCGCCTATAGCACCCAGCAATACTCCATCGGCATCGAGGCAGCCCTTCAGGGTGTGCTCGGGCAGTCCATCACCGAACCCGTCGATGGCGATACCCCCGAACGGGAATTCATCGAGGACGAACTCGTGCCCGAATTTTTGCGCGACGGCGCGGATGATCCGCACGGCCTCTGCCGTGACCTCAGGACCGATGCCGTCGCCGCCGAGGATGGCGATGCGCGCCTTCATGCTCGACGACGCGCTTCGTAGGCTTCGATCTCGGAATTTTTCGATAGCAGAAATCCAAGTTCGTCGACGCCGTTCATGAGGCAAAAGCGAGCGAACGCATCGATCGGGAAACTCACGGCCGAGCCATCGGGCAGTTTTATGACGGAAGAGGCGAGGTCGATCTCCACTTCAGCGCCCGGATTTTCTAGCAATGACCGGTGGGTTGCTTCGTCGACCACGATCGGCAGGAGTCCGTTCTTGAGCGAATTGTTTTTGAAGATGTCGGCGATTTCCGTGCTGACCACCGCTTGAAAGCCGTAGTCGACCAGCGCCCAAGGCGCATGTTCCCGCGATGAGCCGCAGCCTATGTTTCGGCCGGCGACCAGAATCCGGCAGCCCGAAGCCTCGGGTTTATTGAGAATGAACTCCGGTCGTGGGCGACCCTCCGCGTCATATCGCCAATCGGCGAACAGCGCTGAGCCGAGCCCTTCTTTCGATGTGGTCGTCAGGAATCGAGCCGGTACGATTTGGTCGGTGTCGATGTTAGTCGACGGCATGACGACCGTTCTCGAGCGAATGGTGGTGATCGGTTTCATGTCCGGTGCTCAGGCGTTCAAAAATTGTCGGGGATCGGCCACGTGGCCAAGTACGGCAGAGGCTGCGGCGGTCTCGGGGCTCGCAAGCAAGGTTCGCGCGCCGACGCCTTGTCGTCCTTCAAAGTTTCGATTGCTGGTGCTGACGGAGTACTCGCCCTTGTTCACCGTATCGCCATTCATGCCGAGACACATCGAGCATCCCGATTCGCGCCATTCGGCGCCGGCTGCCTTGAAGATGTCGGCAAGACCCTCGGCTTCCGCGAGGCGCTTGACCTCCTGAGAGCCGGGCACGACGAGCATCTGCACGCCTTTGGCGATCTTTCGTCCGCGCAGCACGTTTGCTGCCGCACGAAGATCGACGAGACGACCGTTGGTGCAACTACCGACGAAGACCACGTTCACGGGCGCCTCGGCGATGAGTTGTCCCGGCGAAAGCCCCATGTAATTCATGGCGGCCTCGAACACGGCGTCGCCTCGTCGGTCTGGGATTCGACCCGTCACGGGGACCACCATGCCGGGGTTGGTGCCATAGGTCACCATGGGCTCGAGTGCTGAGGCGTCGATCTCGACGACTTTATCGAACCGCGCGCCCTCGTCGCTCGGGAGCGTCTTCCAATAGGCGACCGCCTCGTCCCAGGCCTTGTCTTTCGGCGCTCGCGGAGTGTCCTTGAGATAGGCGTAGGTCTTGTCATCCGGCGCGATCATGCCGGCGCGTGCACCGGCTTCGATCGACATGTTGCAGACGGTCATGCGTTGATCCATCGACATCTCGCGAATGGCTTCACCGCGATATTCGAAGACATAGCCGGTACCTCCGGAGACGCCCACCTTGCCGATGATCGCGAGAATGAGATCTTTGGGCGTCACGCCGTTCGGCAATTTTCCGCGAACCTCGATGGCGCAGGTTTTGGGTTTCTTTTGGAGCAAGCACTGAGTCGCCAGCACGTGTCCCACCTCGGTGGTACCGATGCCGAACGCGAGTGCACCGAAGGCACCGTGCGTCGAGGTATGACTATCACCGCACACGATGGTCTTTCCGGGCTGCGTGATACCGAGCTCGGGTCCGATGATGTGGACGATGCCACGTCGCGCATCTTGCAGGCCCAGTAACTCCACACCGAACTCCGTGCAGTTACGCTCGAGTTGCCGAATCTGCTTGGCGGCAGACTCGATGGAGATCGGCGCACCGCCGAACACTTGTTCGGTGCGAGTGGGAGTCGAGTGATCCATGGTGGCCAAGGTCAGATCAGGTCGGCGCAGCTTCAGGCCGCGCTCGCGCAACAAGGTAAACGCCTGCGGGGAGGTGACCTCGTGGGTGAGGTGCAAATCAATGAAAATGACGGCAGGCGTGTCGATGGTTTGCGGAGTCACCTCATGCGCAGACCACACCTTCTCGAACATGGTTTTAGGTTGAGACATGGCGTTCGATATCCTTGAAAAGGCGTCTTCGGTCAGGCCGCAGCCTGGGCGCGCTGCGACTGCTCGATGCGGTTGATCACTTCGAGAAATGCTCGCGTGGCCGACTCGACGATGTCGGTCGTGGCGCTCGCTCCCCGATAACTGCGGTCATTGAAGTTGACGTAGACCACCGCCTCGCCTTGGGCATCCTCGCCCTCAGTCAAGCTTCGCAATTCGAATTTCTGCAGGGCAGGTCGGATTCCCGTGGCATCCTCGATCGCTTTGAACGCGGCATCCACCGGACCATCACCGCTCGCGCTGCGTTCGAGTCGAGTGCCGTCCGAGTGGAGCAGGGCGATCGTCGCCTTGCCGCCGCCATCAACCTCCGAGCTGGTGCGCAACGCCGCAAGCGTCCAGGGCCCGGAGTCCGTGCCCTCGGCGCGTAATACCAAGGCCTCGATATCACCATCGAAAAGCTCTTTCTTTTTGTCTGCGAGCGCCTTGAACTCGATGAACACGCGCTCGAACTCTTGCTCTTCGAGGGCGAATCCCAACTCCTTCACGCGCTCGCGAAGCGCATGACGCCCGCTGTGTTTGCCGAGCACCAAACTCGAGCGCGCAAGACCCACGTCCTGAGGCCGCATGATTTCATAGGTGCTCGCGTGCTTGAGCATCCCGTGTTGGTGGATACCCGACTCGTGAGCGAAGGCATTTTCGCCGACGACCGCCTTGTTCCGCGGGATCGGCATGCCCGTGATGCTGGCGACGAGCCGGGACGTCGGGTACAGCCGTTGAGAGTTGATATTCGTGGTGGCGTTGAAGAACGTCTCCCGGGTCCGCAGTGCCATCACGATTTCTTCGAGCGAACAGTTTCCGGCGCGCTCTCCGATGCCGTTGATGGTGCACTCGATTTGCCGAGCGCCTGACACCACCGCCGTAAGGCTGTTGGCGACTGCCATACCAAGATCGTCGTGGCAGTGAACCGACAGACGCGCCTTCTCGATGTTGGGAACGTTCTTGCGCAGATAGCGGAACAGCTCTGCGAACTCGTGCGGTACCGTGTATCCCACCGTGTCCGGGATGTTTACCGTGGTGGCACCCGCGTCGATAACGGCCTCGACCACCTGCGCCAAGAATTCGACTTCAGTACGTGAAGCGTCCTCGGGCGAGAACTCGACGTCGTCACAGAACTCGCGCGCGATTTTCACGCCTTCCACGGCCCTGCGGATGATTTCGTCCTTGGCCATGTTGAGCTTGAATTCTCTGTGGATCGCACTGGTCGCGAGGAACACGTGAATCCGCCGTTTTTCGGCTGGTGCCAGCGCCGAGGCCACTTTCGCGATGTCTTCCCGCTCACACCGAGCGAGCCCGCAGATGATCGGACCACGAACTTCTCGTGCCACGGCATGCACGGCGTCCCAGTCGCCCTGGGAGGCGGCCGGAAAGCCCGCTTCGATGACGTCGACACCAAGCTCGGCGAGCGCCTTCGCAACACGCAGTTTTTCCGACTGCGTCATGCTGCATCCTGGCGATTGCTCGCCATCGCGCAAGGTGGTGTCGAAGATCATCACTCGATCGGTGTTGGAGGTCATGTCGAAAGTGCTCCGTCAGGTAGCCGTATCTTTTCAGGCGAGGCGAGTCATCGTCCCTGGTCGAGCCAGGGCATGCGGCCTCGGAGGGCGTAGCCCACTTTTTCGATGGGGCGATCGAGATCCTGCTTCAGCATCTTTTCATACTTGCGCCGACCTGCAGCGTTCTCGCGAATCCACTGCTTGGCAAATTTGCCTTGCTGGATTTCCTTGAGAATTTTCTTCATCTCCGTCTTCGTTCGGGCATTCACGACGCGAGGGCCTCGGGTGAGGTCGCCGTACTTGGCCGTTTCGGAAATGAATTTGTGCATCTTCCAGATTCCGCCCTCGTGAAGAAGGTCGACGATGAGCTTGAGTTCGTGCATGCACTCGAAGTAGGCGACCTCCGGCTGGTATCCGGCTTCGACGAGCGTTTCGAAACCCTTGACGACCAGCTCGGTGGCACCACCGCAAAGCACGGCCTGTTCACCGAACAAATCGGTCTCGGTTTCTTCGGCGAACGTGGTTTTGAGGACCCCACCTCGGGTGCCACCGATGCCGTCGGCATAAGCGAGAGCCTTGGCAAAGGCTTTCTTCGATGGATCCTGAAACACGGCGAGCAGGCACGGCACGCCGCGCCCTTGTTCGTACTGCCGACGGACCAGGTCGCCGGGGCCCTTCGGCGCGATCAGGATGACGTCCAGATCCTTTCGGGGTTTGATTTGTTTGAAGTGGATGTTGAATCCATGGGCGAAGAGGAGCGTCGCTCCTTTTTTGATATTTACGACGATGCTCTCGTAAAGCGCCTTCTGCGCGAGATCGGGAGCGAGCACCGCGATGAGATCGGCATCTTTCACGGCTGCCGCGGGCAACGCGACCGACAGGCCGTCCTTGCGCGCCTTTTTCCAGCTGTCTCCCTTGCGAACACCGATGACGACGTCGAAGCCGCTGTCTTTGAGGTTCAGCGCATGGGCTCGCCCCTGACTGCCGTATCCCAGCACGCAAATTCGCGCGCCGCGCAGGGCTTTCTTGTCGACGTCTTTTTGAGCAAACAACTTCATCTCTGCTACTCCTGATCCGTTTATCGAGTCCGCTGGGAAACCTGAACGTAAAAAAACCCCGCATCGGCGGGTGCCGGTGCGGGGTTTGGTGTTGATCCTCGTCCGCTTTTGAATTCTGGCGCTACGCCAAAAAACCAGGGAACGACCCGCTCCGGCTACCCGATAGGGGTAGCGATAGGCTCACCGATAGGGCTAGGCCGGCCGAAGCCACCGTGCTGATCGACGAGGAGGGGGTTGCGCGAAACATCGGGTAATACGATCACGCGGAACGGGTTTTTGTCAACGTCCTCGGTGGTCGAGCCCGGTTTCCGGATAAGATTTCGCGATGATTGCAGACGCGTTGATCAGCCCCTCCGAGTCTCCGTGCTTGCCGCTCTGGTTCGTGCGGGAGAGTGATCTCGGTGCGTTCAAAGCCTCACACCCGGAACTCTCCGCTTGGATCGAGCAGAACGGATTTTTGGCGGAGCGGCAGCGGGTTCTCGTAGTTCCCGGCCCGCGCGGCGAAGTTGAAGGCGTAGTGGTGGGGTTGGGAGCCTTGTCGGACTGGAGTCAGCTCGCCTGGTGGCATACCGCCGGTCTTGCCGATCGGCTCCCGGCCCGTGATTTTCGCATCGAAGGTGGACTGCCTGCCTCGAGCCTTCACCAGGTCATGACCGGTTGGTTGCACGGCGCGTATCGCCTCAGTCGGTACAAATCTTCGGCGCCCCACACGGTACGTGCGCGGCTCGTCATGCCTACCGGAGTCGACGGAGATTTGCTCGTCAGGCAGGCCACGGCGACCCATTGGGCTCGCGACCTGATCAACGCACCGGCCAATGAGTTAGGCCCCAGCGAGCTTGCTGCCGCCGGTGCCGATCTTGCCCGGGAATTCGCGGCGGAGTTTCGATGCCTGGAAGGCGATGATCTGCTTGCTCACAACTTCCCGCTCATTCATGCGGTGGGGCGGGCGAGTGCCCGAGCCCCTCGGCTGATCGATATTCGTTGGGGAGATCCGCGTCATCCGACCGTGACGCTGGTGGGCAAAGGCGTGTGTTTCGATTCCGGAGGGCTCGATATCAAGGGCTCATCGGGTATGGCCCTTATGAAAAAGGACATGGGCGGCGCGGCGATTACGCTCGGTCTGGCCCGCTCGCTCATGACCCGTCGCGCTCCGGTTCGCCTGCGAGTCTTGATTCCGGCCGTCGAGAACAGCATCGCAGGCACGGCCTACCGACCCGGGGATGTGGTGCGCTCGCGCCGAGGTTTGACCGTCGAGATCGGCAATACGGATGCCGAGGGCCGTTTGATCCTGGCCGATGCGCTGACCGAGGCGGACGGCGAGCGGCCGACCTTGTTGCTCGATTTCTCGACGTTGACGGGTGCGGCGCGAGTCGCCCTCGGACCTGAACTCCCTGCGGTGTTCGGCAACGACCCCGCACTCATCGATGACCTCAAACGATTGGGCGATCAGGAAGCGGACCCGGTTTGGCCGATGCCCTTGTGGGACCCGTACGACGAAGAGTTGGGAAGTCGCGTCGCCGATCTCAACAACGTTTCCATTTCGTCTTTTGCGGGCGCCATTTTCGGTGCTCTTTTTCTGAGGCGCTTCGTCTCCACGAGTCGTTCATGGGCACATTTCGATTTATATGCGTGGAACGCGCGTGAACGCCCGGGACGCCCCGTGGGTGCCGAGGCTCAATGTCTTCGTCTTGCAGATCGCCTCATCTTGGAGCGCTTCGGACAATGAAAAAGAAACCGGATCCCCGTCGCTGGTCGAGTCAGGTCGTCGACGGTCCGAAACAGACTCCCTCGCGCGCCATGCTCCGCGCGGTCGGCTTCACGGACAAAGATTTCAAGCGGCCGCAGGTGGGGATCGCCTCGACTTGGGCTAACCTCACGCCCTGCAACATGCACATCAATTCTTTGGCTTCGGAGGCCGAGGCGGGCGCCAATGCCGCGGGAGGCAAGGGGGTGCTCTTCAATACCATCACGGTCTCCGATGGCATTTCGATGGGATCGCCGGGAATGCGTTATTCCCTGGTGTCGAGAGAGGTAATCGCGGATTCGATCGAGACCGTCGTCGGAGCCGAGGGCTTCGATGGGTTCGTGGCGATTGGTGGCTGCGACAAGAACATGCCGGGATGTGCGATCGCGATGGCTCGTCTCAACCGACCGTCTGTGTTCGTTTACGGGGGAACGATTCGGCCGGGGGCGCAGCGCCGGGACATTGTGTCGGTTTTCGAGGCGGTCGGAGGTCATGCAGCGGGCAAAGTCACTGACGCCGAACTCGCGGAGGTCGAGCGCACGGCCATCCCGGGTCCGGGCAGCTGCGGGGGTATGTACACCGCCAACACCATGGCCTCGGCGATGGAGGCGCTGGGTCTCTCGCTTCCCGGGAGTTCGTCGCAAGAGGCCGTGAGCCGACTCAAACAGGGTGATTCGTTCAAGGCGGGTGAGGCTGTGGTTCGCCTGATCAATGCCGGCATCACGCCGTCGATGATCCTGACTCGCAAAGCATTCGAAAACGCGATCACGGTCACCATCGCGCTCGGCGGATCGACGAATGCTGTGTTGCATCTGCTCGCAATCGCTCGCGCGGCGAACGTCAAACTCACTCTCGATGATTTCACGCGTATTGGACGTCGCGTTCCCGTCCTCGCGGATTTGCGCCCGAGCGGCCGCTACGCGATGTCCGAGTTGATCGCCATCGGCGGCGTACAACCGCTGATGAAGCGTTTGCTCGACGCACGTCTGCTCCATGGCGATTGCCTCACCGTTACCGGCAAAACCTTGCGCGAGAACTTGTCGGGCGTACGCGATTACCCCAAGACGCAGACGATCATTCGTGATTTCTCTAATCCAATCAAAAAGGATAGTCATCTCGTCGTGCTTCGCGGCAATCTCGCCCCCGAAGGGGCTGTTGCGAAAATCACGGGCAAGGAAGGCCTGTCTTTCGTCGGTCGGGCAAAAGTCTTTGATGGCGAAGAGCGTGCGACGCGCGCGATTCTCGGCGGACGTGTAAAGGCGGGTGATGTCGTCGTGATTCGTTACGAGGGGCCGCGCGGCGGACCCGGCATGCGCGAAATGCTGAGTCCGACGGGCGCGATCATGGGTCTTGGTCTTGGCGACAAAGTCGCGCTCATCACGGACGGTCGTTTTTCGGGAGGCAGTCACGGCTTCGTGGTCGGACATGTCTCCCCGGAAGCAGCGAACGGTGGGCCGATCGCGCATATTCGTGACGGAGATCGGATTCGCATCGACGCGGTGAAAAATCGGGTGGACGTCGAGGTCTCCGTCATCGAAATGAAACGCCGTCGCCGCTTGTGGAAGGCGCCGAAGCCCTTTGCGTCCCGAGGGGTTCTGGCTAAGTACGCGCGGACCGTCAGCAGCGCTTCCGAGGGCGCCGTGACCGATTGAAAGCTCTCGAATTCCCGGGCACGGTTGTATCGTTCACGAAGGGCGGGTAGAGTTGGGTCCGGTTGGGGGCCCGCAAGGGATTGCAAGTTTCGAAAGCATCGGTTTTCAGCCGTTTCGGAACTCGCTTCAGGGAATGCAGTCCTCCGATCACACTAGTCAGTGTTTTACGACTCGCCGCCGAAACGGAACGGGCTGGTCGTGAATTACGTAAAGTGTAAGGGCTTCGTTTCGAGTAGGCCGAAGAGTCGGTCTCGAATCGAAGGGTGAGGTTGCGAGAGAAGGGGAAGCCGGGTAGTTTTCGGGCCCCGTCGATCGCGTCAGACGCAACTGCCACGAGAGAACATGGCGACGTACGTACAACAGAACCAGCCCCGCCGCATGGCGATCTTCGGGTTCATCGTGGGCTTACACCTGCTGATCGGGTATGCACTCGTCAGCGGCTTGGCGAGAAAGGTCGTCGAGGTCGTAGCTCCGCCACTCGTCACCGACATCATCGAAGAAATCAAGCCGGAGGATAAACCGCCTCCGCCGCCGCCGCCCCAGATTGAGCGCCCGCCGGTGCAGGTTCCGCCGCCCGACGTGACCATCGACATTCCGATGGAAACCAATACGACGGCCATCAGCAACGTGACAGACAAGGCCGTGCCGCCGGCTCCTCCACCGCGTGTGGTGGCCGCGGGCACTCCGGCGAAGATCGGTCGTATGCCCTCGAGTGAGGACTATTATCCCGCCGCGTCGAAGCGTGCCGAGGAGCAGGGCGCCGTCACCGTCAAAGTTTGCGTGGATGCCAAGGGCAAGATTATCGGTAATCCCACCGTCGTCACGTCGTCGGGCTTTGCCCGTCTTGACGAGGGCGCGGTCAAGCTCGCTCGTGCTGGTCGCTATCAGGCTGGCACGTCGGGCGGAGAGGCTCTGTCGGAGTCCTGCGTTTCGTTCCGCGTGAAGTTCGAGATCAAGTAAAGCGTTTCATTCCCTGAGGAAAACATGGAAAACACTGAAGCCACCGCTGTCGTCGAAAACCCGTATGGCCTTGGGGCCCTTTGGGAACAAGGCGATTTCGTCGCCAAGGGCACGCTGATCATCATGGTGATCATGTCGCTGACTTCTTGGTACGTCATCATCATGAAGCTGCTCGATCAGCGGAAGCTCATGGCCTCCGCGAAGGTTGCCGAGCAGAAGTTCTGGAGCGCCGGTTCGATTCGTGAAGCGATCGAACGCCTTCCCAAGAACGACGTCTACCGCCAAATCGCTGAAGACGGCCTTCGTGCCTCGCAGCATCACGAGGGTCGCCTCGGTGAGCGTATCGCTCTCCACGAGTGGGTGACGATGTCTCTGCAGCGGTCGAATCAGGGCGTGTCGATGGCGTTGACCGGCGGCCTGCCGTGGCTCGCGACGGTCGGTTCCACCGCGCCTTTCGTCGGTCTGTTCGGTACGGTGTGGGGCATTTATCACGCCCTCGTCGCGATCGGTGTGTCCGGTCAGGCGTCGATCGACAAGGTCGCGGGACCGGTCGGTGAAGCGCTGATTATGACGGCCATCGGTCTCGCGGTCGCCGTTCCGGCGGTCATGGGCTACAACTGGCTGATTCGTCGCAACAAGGAAGTTCAGGAAGAGTTGGGTAACTTCACCTCCGACCTGCATTCCTTCCTGGTGAGCGGCGCGCGCGTGGCGGTGCCGACTCAGGCTGCTGCCCCGGCTGCGGCCAAGAAGTAAGGCGTTTCGTTTAGGTTCCTCTGGGGGAAGCCGTCCGGATCGATGCCGGACGGCTTCCGAACCGGGACCACACGAGGTTTAGATTCATGGCGATGAACGTTGGATCCAGTGGTGGTGAAGAGGAGTTGAACTCCACCATCAACACGACTCCGTTGGTGGACGTCATGTTGGTGCTCTTGATCATCTTCCTGATCACCATTCCGGTCATAACCAAGACGGTGAAGGTGTCGTTGCCGAAGGCGGCAAACATCGCCACCCAGACGAAGCCTGAGAACATCACGGTGGCTGTCGATTCTCGCGGCAACATTTACTGGAACAACGAGCAAGTTGCGGGTCGCGATCAGCTCATCGAGATGATCAAGCTCGAAGCAGTCAAGGATCCTCAGCCCGAAATTCACATTCGCGGCGACTCCGATGCGCGTTTCGAAGACATCGGCGCCGTCATTTATTCGATTCAGCGCGGCGGTATCGTCAAGGTTGGGTTCATCACTGAACCCGATCGCGGCATCCGCGGATCACGCTGAGTTTCAGGAGCGAACTGCGATGGGAATGAATGTTGGAAGTGGTGATGAAGGCGGTTCGATGTGCGACATCAACACGACGCCGCTCATCGACGTCATGTTGGTGCTCCTCATCATGTTCATCATCACCATTCCGGTGATGACGCATGCCGTCAAACTCGACATGCCGCGCCCGACGGGTGCTCCGCCGCCTCCGGTACAGCCGGAAGTCATCGATATCGAAATCGACTTTGATGGCACGGTGGTATGGAACGGAACTGCCATCCCGGACCTCGAGGCCCTCGAACGCTATTTTCGCGTCGAGTCTCAGAAGGACCCACAGCCCGAGCTGCATATGCGTCCCGACAAGCGTGCGAAGTACGACACGGTCGCGAAGGTTCTCGCGTCGGCGCAGCGAAATCGGATGAAGAAGATCGGATTCGTTAACATCTCCGAATTCGGAGAGTGAGTGAGCCGCCGCAAGGCGGCAAGACGAGACGAGATTGGCAGAGTAGTAATCACCCTATCGCCGCAGCCCCCTCGGGTCATGCGGCGATTTTTTTATAGACCTAAGGACGATGGTCTAGAGAGGAGCCCATGAGGAAGTCAGTCGGATTGCTCGCAGCTTCGGTTGCATTGGTTTTGCAGTTCTCTTCCGTCGCGAACGCGGAAAAGGTCAGTCCCGCCGTCGCGAAGCCGTTGCAGGCTGCGCAAAACGCGAGCAAGGCTCGCAAGTGGGCGGAATGTCTCTCGAATCTCAAGACCGCAGATGCCACTTCAGGCAAGAGCGCCTACGACACCTTCATCATCAACGAGCTCACGGCGTTTTGCGCGCTGAGTTCCAATGACATTGCAGCGGCCACGCGGGCGTACGAGGCCAACCTGTCGTCCCCGTTCGCGGCGGACAAGATCGCCCAGCGTACGCGTGATCTCGCCAAGATTTACTTCAATGCGCGCGACTACAAAAAGACCGTGGAAGTCGGGCGTGATGCGATCACCAAGGGATATGGAGATCAGGACACGTATCTGGTCGTTGCGCAGTCCTATTACCAGATGAACGATTTCCGTAACGCCAAGGAGTTCGTCGGTAATTGGATCAAAGATCAGGAGAAGCGTGGACAGCGTCCTCGCGAGAATGCGATCCAGATCTACGTCACCTCGTGCATGCGCTTGAAGGACGAGGCCTGCACGGCCGCCGGCTTCGAGAAGCTCGTCACCTATTACCCGAACCCGGCAGGCTGGGCGAACTTGATGCAGTCGCTCTTTGCCTCGCGCAACGAGGCGGCAGCGTTCAACGCGTATCGCCTCGCCACGGAAGTGGGCGCGATGCGCGCCGGAGACGATTACACCGAAATGGCACAGCGCGCGCTCGAGAAGGGTCTTCCGGGCGAGGCTCTTACGACGCTCGAAGCGGCATTCGCTCGCAAAGTGTTTACCGATAAACGCGACATCGACCGCAACACGCGCCTGTTGAATACGACGAAGGAGCGTGCGGCCGCGGATCGCGCGAGCCTCGGGAAGCAGGACCGCGACGCCGCTGCCGGGAAAAGTGCGGACGCCGATCTTCGTGTCGGACAGGCCTACATGAGCTACGGTCAGTACGCTCCGGCCGTCACTGCGATTCGTCGGGGAATCGCCAAGGGCAACGCGGCCGATCCGGCCGAGGCCCAGCTCATCCTCGGAATCGCGCTGATCAAGGCGGGAGAGAAGGCGGAAGCCGGGCGCGTTCTGCGCGCCATCAAAGGTGATGCCGAACTTCAGCGCGTCGCGAAACTCTGGAGCCTCCGGGCTCAATAATTGGTTGTCATCAACGCATGATGGGGGAACGGTCTATGCGTAGGCTCACTATCGTGGTTTCGATAGCTTTGGTCGCCGTTTTGTTTTCTTCCGCGGGCTTTGCGCAGCAAAGCAAGAAGTCACAAAAGGAAGCGGCACCGGCTGCGGCAAAAGGACCTACGGTGAGCAAGCCTTTGCTGAAACCATTGGCCGCAGCACAGGACGCGGCGAAGAAAGAGCAGTGGGCCGAGTGTATCTCCCAGCTCAAGGCGCTCGATGCGCAGCCCACCAACGCGCCCTACGACAACTACGTCATCAACGACATCCTCGGGTTTTGCGCTCTTCGTTCAAACGATAATGCCCTGGCGATCGCCTCTTGGGCGAAGGTCGTCGACTCTGAGTTCGCCGATCCCACCCGCTCAGCGAGCTTGCGAAAGGGATTGCTGCAGTTGTCTTACCAGGCAAAGGATTACGCCGGCGCGGTGGGCTATGGGCGGCGCATGATCGAGCTCGGCTCGGCTGACGAAGCCGTCTACCTGCTCACGATCCAGTCGCTTTATCTGCAGAACGACTTCAAAGGTTCCGAGACCTTGTCCGCAGGATACGTCGCTCAGATGGAAGCGGCCGGACAAGTGCCTCCCGACATGGCGCTCCAGCTCTATGCGAGCTCGTGCATCAAGCAAGACGACGACGCCTGCACGTTGCGCGCGCTCGAGAAGCAAGCGCAGTACTTCCCCAAAAAGGAAACTTGGCCAAATCTCACCTTGCTGATGTTCCGCTCCGGTGGCGAGGTGAACACGCTGAATGTTTTCCGGTTGTCTCGTGAGATGGGGGGACTGCTTCGCGGCGAGGAGTTCACTGAGATGGCGCAGCTCGCCATCGAGAAGGGTTTGCCCGGCGAAGCGCAATCGGTCATCGAAGAGGGCAAGGAAAAGGGTCTCTTCACGAACAAGTCCAACCTCGAGCTCGCCAATCGTCTCCTCAATACTGCGAAGGCTCAGGCGGTGGCCGACAAGCCGACGCTATTGGCGCAAGACAAGGAAGCTGCGGGTCGAAAGAATGGCGAAGTCGATTCGCGAATCGCTACGGCCTTTTTTAGCTATGGCGACTTCGAGCGAGCGGTTGCCGCTTTCGAACGCGGACTCGCAAAGGGCAATGTTCGAAATCCCGAGGAAGCCCGACTGAATCTTGGAATTTCCCAGCTCAAGGCCGGCAATAAAGAAGCCGCTGCGGCGACCTTTGCCTCAGTAAAGGGTGACGAAACTCTCCAGCGCCTCGCGCGCCTCTGGGCGCTGCGCACGAAGTAGTCGTTCGTCGGCTATCGAGCCTTCACGAGCCGACGGCCTCGAGCGGATCGAGCTCCGCTGACGGTTTTCCGCGGCGGGTGATCTCCTCGAGTTCGGCGTGCATGGCGCGCATCATCCGCTCGACATAGGCGCCTCGTGATGCCGCGCGCTCGAGCGCTGCGGTGGCATCGGGAGTCCATCTCTCGAGCTCGGCTCGATCGACTACCTGTTTAGACGCCAGCAATCTCTCGAGGCTGTCGAGGCGCTCCCTCGTCACAGACAACTCCTCCATGAGCGTCATCGTCATGGAGAGGAGTTTGTCCGTTGCCGGGTCGGTGAAGTATTGCGGGCGTTTGCCCTTCGCAACCCGCGCGAGGCGGGGCTTTGGCGCAGCGGGTTTGTTCATCGGTGTGCCGCCAGGATTTTCCAGACGAAGTTTTCGGCGTAGTTCATTTGCGCCACATCGAGCTTGGGCGCGAACTCGTCGACGAGGACCTGTTCATTCGAGAAGCCGCCCTTTAGGGCCTCGACTTTGAGGTCGATACCGGTCATGAACCGACTGAACGTCTCGTTATTGTTGTAACTCTCCCAGTTGTGCATGAACTTCTCGATGATGGTTTTTCCTCGTGGGATTTCGAGATGCAGCATGAGCCCATTGGGCTCGAGCAGTCGATGACACTCGCCGAGGATGCGCGGGAGTGCGGATTTTGAGGTTTCGTGCAACACGATGTGCGACAGCACGAGATCGAACGAGCCGTCGGGGAAGTCCGTTTTCTCGGCGTTCTGTTGGCTGAAGTGTACGGGCACGTCGAGTGCTTCCGCTCGGGCATGCGCATAGCGCAGTACCGGGGCGGCGACGTCGATGCCGTACACCTGCGCGTCGGGAAAGGCGCGCGCCCAGACCACTGAGCTGTTCCCGATCGCACAGCCGAGATCGAGTATTTTCTTTGGCCTGAAGTCGGGGTGTTTTTCCCGAAGATAGGCGAGAAGAATATCGCCCATCAGGTTGTTCTCGGCACCGAGAGCGCCTCCCATGTAAAGGTTGATGCCCTTGTCGTAGACGACGCCCGCGGCGACGTCATCTTCGGTGAACTCGCTGTGATAGCCGCCTGGCTGCAGATGAATATCGACCGCTGCGTGATAACGCGGCAACGGCAGTGATGGGTCGAGCCGCAGGCTGCCGCGGACCGGACGATCGGCATTTCGGGTGAGAGACTTCGAGGTATCGATCAGCGTCGCGAGCTCCCTCTCGGTAGGATCGATGACGGACTCCCAGAGCAGCTCCTGACTACGCCGCTGCATCGCACTCCAGAACTGATAGAAAGGATCTTGGGTCATCGCCTTGCGGATCTCGTCGTGATCGTTCGGCGGACGTCCGTTTGCCGCCCGAAATCCAGGCTCCACGCGATGTTCGTAAACTTTGTATGCGCCGGGCATCAACCGGGCGGAAAGATGGCCGCGCAACGACGAGACAAAATCCTGTCGTGCTTGCTCGTCGAGATTGGGAACGGGCTGCATCGCATGTCGATTGAAGACGGGCATCGCGACCACTCCGCGCTGAATTGGATGAATCGATCCTACCGATTGCCGAGCGACGATCCGCGTGACCCGAATGTCGTGTCCGAAAGGTGGTTAAGCCTGCGGCGCAAACCACCGATCTCGTTCGTTATGCGCCGGTCTCGATCAGTTCAATGAGTTCGCCTGCGACCCCGCGACAAAGCCCCGCTCGTCGTCCGTGATAGGGCGCTTGCGCGAGGGCGCGTGGCGGTGAGATCCAGTCGAACGTCACGGGCAGCTGCTTGATGCCGAAGCTGACTATGGCGATGGCGGGCGGGAGCTCGCCTTCGCGGCTGTCGCGAGCCTGCGTACCCGGCGGCATCCGGTCGACTTCGATGTAGGACTGTCCCTGCAACGGTAGCGCCGCAAGGTCGTGTCGGGTGTCCGGCGGGATCCCGTGTGCGTTCGAGAGCACGGAAATCACACAGGGGACGACTGCCGCATCCGCCACGTCGAAGTGCATTTTGTAAAACGCGTTGACCTGTTCAACCGATGGACCGCCCAGGATGACGATGAAGACACGGTCAATGAAATGCTTCGCATCGGGCGTATCGAATTGCGGAAGCTTCTCGGAGAACGAGGTGAGATAAAGCGCCTCATTCGAAGGGCCCAGAGCCTGAGCGGCGCGAATCTTGTCGGAGATCGACAGGTTGGCCGGAGGTCCGATGATGCGAAAGGGAGAACCGGCCAAACGCGCGGCAGCTTGATCCGTGTCTTGCACCATCAGTTCCGCAGCGTTCCATCCCATGTGCTTGAACGGCACGTACCCAGGTGCGTGTTTGCTCTCGATGAACCTCAGGAACGTTTGTCCTTCGCCCTCGGGCAGCATCAGCGCATAGCGGCGTCCCGTGAGACGCGGCAGCCCCCAAAGACGCGCATGCTCGTCACTCAGTCTTCCGTGATCGACGAGTTGATAACCGAGGAACAGTCGATAGCTGTCGATCATGTGCTGCAGCTCGGGCGCAGCGATCGTGATGCAAGAGATCGGTCCGATTGAGGGCATGATCAGGCTCGACTTTTGAGTTGGTCCAGGTAGGCAAGAACATCGGACAGCGCGGCGACTTCGGCGTACTTGGCTTGCAAGTCGAAGAGATTCGACTCGTGGGGACCTGCAGCGCGATCACCCACCGCCTCGCGAACCACGATCGGAATGAAGCCATGCTGGCAGCAGTCGACCGCGCTCGCCCGAACGCATCCGCTCGTCGACAGCCCCGCGATCAGGACAGTGTCGACGCCGAGGGCCGTGAGCGTCGAGGCCAAAGTCGTGCCGAAGAATGCGCTCGCATACTGCTTGGAGATCACGGTCTCACCCGCGATGGGTTCGAGACCTTCGGCGAAGGCGGCGAGCTCCGGGTGCGCCCCGGCTTCGAAACAGCGCAGCGCCGGAACCTTCCGAAAAAACACGCCACCGTCACGCCCGCCCGGTTGATACACCACGTTGGTGTGGAGTACGGGAATCCCAGCCCGTCGCGCCGCGTGAAGCAACGTCTCGCAATCGCTTCGAGCCTGTTCGACACCCGCGTAAAGCGGTGAGCTCTTGACGAGATAGGCACGAACAAAGTCGATGACGAGCAAGGCTGGGCGCGCACCCGGCGAGAGTGTTTTGCCGAAACCGCCGCGCGCGTAATTTTCCCCGATTGATTCCCCCACGTTCGCCGCGCTCAAATGACTTTCGCGGCGCGCAGTTGCGCGAGTCGCTCGGCATCGTATCCCAACAGTTCGGACAGCACCTCGTCGTTATGTTGACCGAGTTCCGTGGGAGCCGGGCTGTGCACGCCGCCAGGGGTCGCGGAAAACTTCGGCACCGTGTTCTGCATTTTCAGATCGCCGAAGTAGGGATGCTTGGTCGTGATGATCGCCTCTCTCGCCTTGAAGTGCGGATCCTCCAGCATCTCCGGGGCTCGGTAGATCTGACCGGCCGGAACGCCGTATTCGTCCATGATCTCGAGTGCTTTTTTCGTGGGTAGCGTCTGCGTCCACGCCTCGATCAGGCCGTCGAGCAATTTTTGGTTGGCGCCTCGGGCCTGGTGGTTCACGAAGCGCGGATCGGTGGGCCACGTGGGCTGCTGCATGGCCTCGCAGAGGCGGCCGAATACGGTGTCTTGGTTGGCGGCGATCAATACGAGACCGTCACTCGTCTTGTAGACATTAGAGGGGGCGACGTTGGGCAGTATCGCGCCAGTGCGTTCGCGGATGTAACCGGTCTTGTCGTACTCGGTGATGAGCGACTCCATCATCGCAAGCACCGCCTCGTACAGTGCGGAGTCGACGACTTGCCCGCGACCGGTTTTCTCGCGGTGGTGCAGGGCGGCCAATGCACCCACACAGGCGAAAGTTGCCGCAAGCTCATCGCCGATGCTGATGCCCATGCGCGAGGGCGGGGTGGACGGATCGCCGCATACGTAACGCAGGCCGCCCATGGCTTCGCCAATTGCGCCAAAGCCCGCCCGATGGGAATACGGACCGTTCTGCCCATAGCCGGACACGCGGATCATGATCAGTTTGGGATTGATCTTCGAAAGCTCCTCGTAACCACAGTTCCATTTTTCCATGGTGCCGGGGCGGAAATTCTCAAGTACGAAATCAACATTATTGACTAAGTCCTTGAAAATCCTCTGACCTTCTTCCTGTCGCATGTCGAGGGTCACGGCCTTTTTGTTGCGCGCGACGACCGGCCACCAAAGCGAAGGCTCCCCCGCTTTTTGCCGACCCCAGACGCGCATCGGATCGCCCTGTCCCGGTGGCTCGATCTTGATCACCTCGGCCCCCATGTCGCCGAGCAGCTGACCGCAGAACGGGCCGGCGAGCAGCGTCCCAAGCTCCAAGACCCGAAGATCGGAAAGTGGGCCACGTTTGAAAGTCGAATCACCGGACATGCATGAACCTCGGCCGTGCGTGTGAGGGAACCGGCGAAACTTGTACCGGCCGTCCTCCTGCGGGTCAAGGTTGAGCCGTGCTCCTCGCCACGATTGCTAGAATGCGTCGCGAGAACGATAGTCCGGTGGGCCTTCAGGAGACCGAGATGTCACGACAGGTCGAAATCGTTGAGGTCGGGCCGCGCGATGGGCTGCAGAGCGAGCCCGGCGTATTGCCGACGGCCGCTAAGGTGGAGCTGATCGAGCGCCTCGTCGATTCGGGGCTTCGCCGGCTCGAGGTCACGAGCTTCGTGAATCCCAAAAAAGTTCCGCAAATGGCGGATGCCGAGCTCGTGCTCGCGGGACTGCGCAAGCGCGAGGATGTCCGCTACATCGGGCTCGTGCTCAATCAGAAAGGGTTCGAGCGTGCGCTCGCGGCGGGCTGCAACGAGGTCGGCATGGCCGTAGTGGCCAGTGACACGTTCAATCGGCGCAATCAGGGCGTCGGCACCGACGAATCCATCGCAGCTTGGCTCGCGATTGCGAAAGAGGCCAAGGCCGCCGGTATTCGCGCTCAAGTCACCGTCTCTGCCGCGTTCGGATGCCCCTTCGAGGGTGAGATGCCTGTGGCGCGGGTGATCGAGGTCGCCAAACGTGTGGCTGAGGCCGAACCGTTCGAAATCGCCTTTGCCGACACCATCGGCGTGGGCGTACCCGCCCAAGTCAGCGAAATCATCGGTCGAGCGCTCGAGTCCTTGCCCAAGAGCATTCAGCTGCGGGCGCATTTTCACAACACGCGGAATACGGGGCTGGCCAATGCATATGCCGCGGTCGCTGCGGGGGTGTCGGCGCTCGACTCGAGTGTCGGCGGGATCGGGGGCTGTCCGTTCGCGCCTGCCGCGACGGGCAATATCCCCACGGAGGATCTCGTCTACATGCTCGGCCGCTCAGGCATCGAGACCGGCATCGATCTCGACAAGCTGGTGAGCACGGCCGAGTGGCTGCAAGGGACATTGGGTCGTACCGTCCCTGGAATGCTGCTCAAGGCCGGAAATTTCCCCAAGCAGGCGACGGCCTGCGTCGCGTAACCTCAGCCGAGGGATCTGAACGCCACCTGATGGTAGTCGTGGTCGGGTTCCACGATGCCCGATTGCGCTGCTGGCAGGGTGGCCGGATACTTGGCAACCGTTTTCGTTCCCGATTAAACGAGGCCCCGGAGGGCGCATGTCATATCGTTTGGGTGTAGATGTCGGCGGCACGTTCACGGACCTGCTGCTTGTTAACGAAAAATCCGGTCAGACGTGGTCTGCGAAGGTGCCCTCGACCCCCGCCGATCAGTCGATTGGCGTACTCAATGGCATCAAGCGTGTATGCGAGCGTGCGGGTATAGACCCGAGCGCGATCGATCACGTGATGCACGGCACGACGGTGGCCACGAACACGGTGCTCACGGGCACCGGCGCGCGCTGCGGTCTCGTGACCACCAAGGGATACCGGCAAGTGCTGCAGATTGCGCGCTCGTACGTTCCCGGTGGTCTCGGCGGCTGGATCATCTACAACAAGTCACTGCCGATGGCGCCCCTTTCTTGCACGATCGAAGCGGACGAGCGCGTCAGTGCAAAGGGTGAGGTCGTCAAGCGACTCGATGAGAAAGCCCTGCGCACGAGTCTGCGCAAGCTGAAAGCACAGAACATCGAAGCGCTCACGGTTTCTTTGATCAACTCCTTCGCGAATCCTGCGCACGAGCGTCGGGTCCGCGAGATCGCGCATGAAGAGATGCCGGGCACTCCGGTTTCGATCTCCTCCGATGTCGTTCCCGAGATGCAGGAGTACGAACGTACCGTCACCACGGTGGCCAACTCCTACGTAAGGCCGCGCGTCGATCGTTACGTCAACAATCTGAGGGCAAAGCTCGGGCAGGTCGCCAAAGACGTGAAGCTGCACATCCTTCGTTCCGACGGAGGTCTCGCTTCGGCATCTTCGGCCGCGGAATATCCGGTGAATCTGCTGATGTCCGGTCCTGCGGGCGGCGTGACGGGTGCGCTCTGGGTGGCCGTGCAGGCCGGTTTCCCGAACTTGCTGACCGTCGACGTCGGTGGAACCTCGACAGACGTTGCGCTGATCCAGGGCGGGCAGCCGCGACTGCGCCGCGAAACGACGGTCGGTGACGTCACGGTGCGTGCCTCGTCGGTCGACATTCGTACCGTGGGTGCGGGCGGCGGCTCGATCGCCCACGTTCCCGAACTCACCAAGGCGCTGCGGGTCGGTCCGCAATCGGCAGGCGCTGATCCCGGTCCGGCCGCGTACAACCGTGGCGGCACTGAGCCGACGGTCGCCGATGCCAACATCGTCCTCGGATATCTCCCGGAGATGCAGAAGCTCGGTGGCGACATGGTCCTCAATCGTCCGCTCTCTCATGCGGCGGTGAAGAAAGTGGGTGATGCGCTCGGCCTCAACGTCAAGCAGGCGGCGCAAGGCATCTACAACATCGTCAACGAAAACATGGTGGGTGCGCTGCGCCTCGTGTCGGTCGAGCAAGGCTACGACCCGCGTGACTACGCGCTGATCGCCTTCGGTGGCGCCGGCCCGCTGCACGCCAACGCGCTCTCGCGACTCCTCGGATCGTGGCCATCGATCATTCCGCCGGGTCCGGGCGTGCTCTGCGCGCTCGGCGATGCGACGACGGCGGTGCGTGACGAACGCGCCCGCACCTACGTGCGCAAGTTCAGCGAAACAAGTGCCAAAGAAATCGACAAGATTCTGAAGGCGCTCGCCGCTGAAGCGTCGAAGGGTCTCGAGGAAGAGGGCGTCAAGAAGTCGGAGATCAAGACCTCGTACCAGGTCGATCTGCGTTACCACGGACAAGGCCTGCGCCTCACCGTCGAGGTCAACCTCGCGGAACTCCAGAAGAAGGGCTTGAAGGCGATCTCCGACAAGTTCGACGAAGAGCACAAGCGTCTCTTCACGTTCGCGCTGCCGCTCGAGCACGAGCTCGTCACGCTGCGCTCGGCGGTTCAAGGACAGGGCATCAAGATCAAGCGTCAACCGCTCGCCAAGGGTGGATCGAGTCCGAAGGCCGCCGTCGTCGGCAAGCAAAAGTCGTTCATGGAAGGCAAAGACGTCACCGCCATCGTGTACGAACGAGCAAAGCTCAAGGCGGGAAACAAAGTCGCCGGGCCGGCCATCGTCATGGAAATGGACTCGACGACGGTCATCCTGCCGAAGCACACCGGCCACGTCGACAGGTCTGGCTGCATCCTGATTTATCCCGACAATTACAAGGCTCCCAAGAAGGGCGCCTCGCGTAAGTCGGGCAAGAAATAATCTCGAGGAACACACCCATGCCTGCAACAATCGTTCAGCGCAACAAAAAGTCCTTCAAGAAGGTCAAGGTCGACACCGTCACCATCGACATCATCGAGAGCGCGCTGCGCAACGCGCGTTACGAGATGGATACGGTCCTGTTCCGCACGGCGATGTCGCCGGGCATCCGCGAGCAGCACGACGAATTCCCGATGATCGCCAACACCGACGGCAAGATGGTCGTCGGACAGTTCGGCTCGTTCATCTGGGGCTTCATGCAAGGCTATGAAGGTACGGTGGAAGAGGGCGATATCTTCCTGACTTCCGATCCCTACTCCGTCAATGGCGCCATCAGCCATGCCAACGATTGGTTGATGCTGATGCCGATCTATCGAGACGGACGCATCATCGCCTGGTCGGCCATGTTCGGCCACATGACCGACGTCGGCGGTAAGGTCCCAGGCTCGTTGCCCACCGACGGTACAACCATCTACGAAGATGGCATTGTGGTGCCGCCGGTCAAGATCTTCAAAGGCGGCAAGCTCAACGAAGACGTGCTGCGCGTGGTGTTGCACAACTGCCGTCTGCCCGAATGGAACCTCTCGGACTTCAACGCCATCACCGCTGCGCTACGAACGGCGGCGGCGCGTTGCGTCGAAATCGCCGAGCGCTTCGGCGACGACGTTTTCTATTCGGCGATGGATGCCATGCTCGATCGCAACAAGCGAGCGATGCGCGCGCTCATCCGTCAAAACGTTCCGGAAGCCAAGCAGCACTTCGAAGATTACATTTGCGATGACGGTCTCAACATGGGCCCGTACCGCATCAAGTGCAGCATGTGGCGCGAGGGTGACAAGTGCATCTTCGACTTCACCGGTACCGATCCGCAGTCCATCTCTTCGATCAACTTCTTATTGAACGAAGAAATGTTCAAGATGTTCGCCGGCATCTACATGATCATGGTGTTCGACCCGCAGATCTTGTTCAACGACGGGTTCTACGACCTCATGGAAGTCCGCATTCCGCCCGGCACGCTGCTCAAGCCGCTCAAGCCGGCGGCACTGTCTTGCCGAACCCATGCGCTCGGACGCATCTTCGACATCCTCGCGGGCTTGCTCGGTCAAGGTAACCCCGACTTCATGTGCGGAGCCGGCTTTTCCGACAGCCCGCACTTCATGTACTCGGGCTACGACAAGAACGGCGAGTGGTATCAGCTCTACCAAATCACCTTCGGTGGCATCCCGGGCAAACCGTTCGGAGACGGTCCGGATGGTCACTCGCTGTGGCCGTCGTTCACCAACGTGCCGAACGAGTTCCTCGAGAGCTACTTCCCGCTGCGTATCGACATCTACGAAACCATCGCGGATACCGGTGGCGCGGGCAAGAATCGCGGCGGCAACGGTCTGCGAATCGGCTACCGTTTCCTCGAGCCGGGCGAAATCTCCATCCACGATGATCGCTGGCTCACCTACCCGTGGGGCGCCAACGGTGGCGAGCCGGGTGCGCGCAGCCGCAAGACGCTTGTGAGGGCGGACGGGTCCGAGCAGTTGCTGCCGTCCAAGATCGATCACGTCAAAGTCGAAGCGGGCGATCTTCTGCTCGCCGACACTTGGGGTGGTGGCGGTTGGGGCGATCCGCTCGAGCGCGAAAGCGCGAAGGTCGGCTTCGACGTTGCGGCGGGCCTCGTGACTGCCGAGGGCGCGAAGCGCTACGGCGTAGTGTGCGATGAAGACGGTAAGGTCGACGAGGCAGCGACCGAAACATTGCGTGCGAAGATGAGCGCCAAGCGCGGACCGAAGAAAATCTTTGATCGCGGTTTCGAATCGATCGAAGAGCTCAAGGGACGTTGCAAGGCGGAGACGGGCTTCGACCCGCCGTCGCAACCGCGCTTCACAAAGTGGGCGGCGGTGGCGGCCGAGGCGATGCTGCGCAAAAAGGGCATCAAGGCCGCCTGAGTTCGAGCGCCCAACGGTAACGGGCAAGAGTCCCCGCACCGCGAGGCGCGGGGACTTTTTTTTGGAGGGTGATCATGAGTGATACCTACGTCGATGTCGGCTATGCCTCCACCAGGATCGGCATGGGCGAAAAAGCTGCAGTGCTCGTCGTCGATTGGCAGCTCGCCTTCACGGACCCGAGGTTCGAGCTCGGCGGACTCGGCCGTTTGCACGCGGCCCGCGACAACACGGCGGCGTTTCTGAAAGTCGCGAGGGCAGCAGGCACGCCGGTCGCCGCCTGCTACACGGCCTATTGCAGTCAGAAAGACATGCCGCTTTGGAAGGTGGCCGCCGTTCGTCGCGAATTTTTTTATGGGCACGAGTGCACGCAGATGGATCCCAAGATCCATGATCCGTCCGACTTCACATACTGCAAGAACGCACCCTCCATGTTTTTTCAAACGCCGCTTATCACGTGGCTCGTCAAGCAGCAGGTCGATACGGTCTTCGTGACCGGATGCACAACGAGTGGTTGCGTACGGGCGACGATCGTCGATGCGTTTTCTTTTGGCTTTCGGGTTCAGGTCATTGGGGATTGTTGCGGTGACGCCGAGCAGGGTCCGCACGACGACACTCTGCGAGACGTCGGTCGACGCTATGCCGATGTCATCGATCGAGGGACCGCCGAGGATTGGCTTCGATCCCGAGCCCAGGGACCGCGCTGAACGAAGCGCCTACGCCGATCGACCGTCGCCGGGTGGCCCACCGGTCGTGAGCCATTCGCGAAACATCGCCGCCGCGTAGTCACCCGACCGTCGCGCGAGCGCGAAAACCTCCGCGGGTGACAAGGACTCATTGGCCTGGTCGGAGATCATTCGGACACAAGCGAAAGGCGCCTCGAAGTCGTGGCAGACCTGAGCCACCGCCGCGCCCTCCATTTCGACGCAGGCGGCACTCGGCACCGCAGCCACCACGCGCTCACGCTGTCCCGGTCGGCCGATGACCTGATCGCCCGTGGCGATGTCCGCTACCCAGGTCCGAGGCGGCTGTGCGCCATGGGCTCGCAGCAAGGCCGCTCGTAGGCTCTCGGTCAATACAGGGTCGGTCGAGAGGCCCGCGCGATCGAGCAGCGGGATATGGGTGGGCGGAAAAAAAGGGGAGGCGTCGAGGTCGTGCTGGAAGAGCTCCTTGGCAAACACGACATCGCCGATCGACAGGTCGTCCCGCAACGCCCCAGCGATGCCGGTGAACACCACCTGGGTCGGACGAAGCGCGGTAACCAAATGGGCCGCTGTGGAGGCCGCTGCGACTTTTCCCCAGCGTGAGAACGCCAGAGTCACCGGGTGACCGGAGATCGTCCCTTGGGTGATCTCTCGGCCAGCCGAGCGATGGATGGTGGGGTGGTCGACGGAGGCCGTGATTGCCGCGAGTTCCTCGGGCATCGCCGATAAGATCAGGATCATTCTATAACTTTACATAATATACATTATGCGCACTAAAGGATGATCCCGGATGGCGTCACCTCGGCGCTAAGGCAACGTATCACGGTCCATGGGATACGCCACCAGTGCGTTGGAACGCTCTCTGCCATAAGCCACCATGTCCAGCGTCCCGGCCACGAACGCGTCGGCTTGAGCGAGCGTCTCGACGGCGTTCGTCTCATGTGGGCGCACCGCTCGAACCGACTCCTGCGAGCGCGCCATCACGGCCGCGAGCTTCGGCGACACCCACACAGGCGGGTCCAGCGAGTCGATCGCAGCATCTCGGGTACCTGGCGAACCAACCGAGTGTCTCGACTCGAGCGCCCGCGCCAGCGCGATCGCCGGCGTCATGGAGAGTTTTGCGTCCATGCGATCCATCGTATGGGTCGAAACGCTCCTGACAACTTCGGATTTCGGTATTCGTGACGGGCGTCTCAGGATCGCGGGCTCGATCCGCCTTCGCGTACACTGACTCCCTGGGCGCGGACGCCCGGAGTCTCCATTGCGATTGCTCGTCTACAACATTCGTTACGCCACCGGGACCGGTCCGGCGTTCCACTTGCCGTTGCCGGGCGCAGGCTACCTGCGCAGCAGTCGGCGCGTGCTCGACGACATCACCCAGTTCATTCGCGGCGAAGATCCGGATCTCGTCGGATTGATCGAGGTGGATACCGGATCGGTGCGCAGCGCACTCGTGAACCAGGCCGAGTACATCGCCCAGCACCTCGGGCATTACACCGTGTACGAGTGCAAGTACGGCGCCGCGTCGATCAACAACCAATTACCGATCGTGCGCAAGCAAGGCAACGCCATTTTGGCGGCTCCCCGAGTCACGGGTGAACGATTCCATTATTTTCCGACCGGGATCAAGCGGCTGATCATCGAGATGGAGCTCGATGACGTCTGCGTATTCCTCGTCCACCTATCGCTCAAATATAGACATCGACAAGAGCAGCTTCGGCATCTCCATGATCTCGTGCTCGCCGCACAGAAGCCGGTGGTCGTGGCCGGGGACTTCAACACGTTTTCCGGAACGAACGAGCTCTATCTTTTCATGCGAGCCACCGGCCTTCGCAGCGCCAACCTCAAGGGCCTTGCCTCGTTCCCGGCGCGAATCCCCCGCTTCGAACTCGATTTCGTTCTGGTGAGCCGCGAGATCGAGCTCATCGATTTTCGAGTGCCGAATGTGCAGCATTCGGATCACCGCCCTGTGATATGCGATTTCAAAGTATTGACCCCGACGGAGATTGCCCAACGTGACGAACGGACACGAAGCCCGCTGCTGGCGTGAAGACACCGATGCCGAAGGCGTTGTTTGGCTGACGCTCGACAAACCCGGTGCATCGGTCAACACCTTATCGTCGCCGGTTCTCGAGGAGCTCGGCGCACTGGTTGACGACCTCGCAAAACGATCGCCACGCGGAGTGGTCCTGCGCTCGGGCAAATCGTCCGGGTTCGTCTTGGGGGCTGACGTCAAGGAATTCACGATCTTGAGCAGCATCGAGGAGGCACGAGCGCTGGTCGAGCGCGGTCACCGGGTGCTCGCAGCGCTCGAATCCTTGCCCTGCCCCACGGTCGCCCTCATCGAAGGCTTTGCGCTAGGTGGAGGGCTCGAACTCGCCCTGGCCTGTCGCTACCGCGTCGCGGTCAACGACGATCGTCTGACGCTCGGGTTGCCGGAAGTCATGTTGGGCATCCACCCCGGATTCGGTGGCACGGTCCGAGCGGTACGCACCATCGGATCTCTGGCGGCACTCGATCTCATGTTGACGGGCCGTAACGTCCGAGGACATAAAACTTTGACCATGGGGCTCGTCGACCGACTCGCCGATTCGCATGACCATGCTCTCGCCGCCTGCCGCGATCTCATTCAAAAAAATCCCGGGGCTCACAGACCCCCGTTGCTGCAGCGTATCGCCGGACTCGGCATCGTGAGACCGTTGCTGCGTTCGAAGCTCGAGGGGCAAGTGGCGAGAAAAGTGCGCAAGGCCCACTACCCTGCCCCATACGCCATCATCGATCTATGGGTTCGCCACGGCGGCAGAGGATCGAACGCGTACTCGGCCGAGGCCGACTCCATCGCCGCGCTGGCAGCCACGCCGACGGCACGAAATCTCATCCGTGTGTTCATGCTGCAAGATGCGTTGAAGTCGCAAGGCAAAAGCGCGAGTGTCAAACCGAAGAAGGTGCACGTCGTCGGCGCGGGCGTGATGGGTGCCGATATCGCCGCCTGGTGCGCCTTCCGCGGCCTCGAGGTCACCCTGCAAGATCGCGAGCAGCGATTCATCGATTCGGGTCTCGCACGCGCCAACGAGTTCTTTGAAAAACGAGTGAAGGATGCCTCGAAACGAGCGGCGGTAGTCGCGCGGCTCCAGGGTGACCTCGAAGGTAGAGGCGTCGCCGAGGCGGATGTCGTGCTCGAGGCCATCATCGAGGACGCCGGCGCCAAACGCGCGCTTTATGCGTCGATCGAACCGCGCATGAAACCGGGCGCGATCCTCGCGACTAACACTTCGTCGATCCCCCTCGATCAGTTGGCGTCGAGTCTGGCCGATCCGGCTCGACTGGTCGGACTGCATTTCTTCAACCCCGTGGCCTTGATGCCATTGGTCGAAGTCATCCATACCGCGACGACGAGTTCGGAGTCGATCGCTTTGGCGACGGCGGTCGCGCGCAAGATCGACAAACTTCCGCTGCCCTGCCGCAGTGTCCCGGGTTTTCTCGTCAACCGCGTCCTGGTGCCCTACATGCAGGAAGCCATGTACGCCGCACAGGATGGTTTCAGTTTCGACGAGATCGATCGAGCCGCCACTGATTACGGCATGCCGGTTGGCCCGGTCGAGCTCTCCGACATGGTCGGACTCGATGTTTGTCGGCACGTGGGCGGCATCGTAGGTCACGCACTCGGTCGACCCGTGGGCGATACCTCCGCGCTCGACGCTCGCATCGCAGCGAAGAAGCTCGGCCGAAAAACCGGCGAGGGCTTCTACCGATGGGAAAAAGGACGCGTCGTCCGTGACGCAAGCTCCGCAGCACCCGTTCCGGGTGTCGAGAGGCGACCCGATGCGACGGCCCGGGCAGATCTGCAAGATCGATTGATGCTGTCTTTGCTCAACGAGTGCGTGGCCGTTCTTCGCGAGGGACTTGTCGAGTCACAAGAGATGATCGATGCAGGCGTGATCTTTGGCTGTGGGTTCGCCCCGTTCCGCGGCGGCCCCTTGCAGGATGCGACCACCCGTGGCCCGTCCGCCTGCGTTGATCGCCTTGAAGAACTGTCCGCCCGTTACGGCAAGCGCTTCAAGCCGGACGCCGGTTGGTCGCAATTGCGTTGAGCCGCCACAGTAAACGCTCGAGCGCGAGCGGTTTATTGATGGGTGTCTCGGCCCACTGGCGTGCCTCCTTGGCTTCATCGAGCGCGGCGAATAGCGCTTCGGTGGGTCCCGGGCGTTTGCCGCTCGCCCACTCCCGGATGCGGGCCACGAGCCAGTTTTCGATGCAGGTGATGCGCAGCGCGAAGGCTTCTTTCCCCCAGCTCTCGGCCGTTTCGACGGGGTCGAGTGTGCCTGCGATGACTTGATCGAGCGCCCTCGCCGTTTCGCGTTGCAAATCGGCGATGGATTCGGCCTCCGACTGCAGGGCGGCAAGCGGTCGAGGCCCGATGGCGTTCATGACGGCTTTCCAGTCGATGCCCTTTCCGCCGTGAGTGCGCAACCAATCCTCGAGTTCGGTAATGGGAGGAACGGGTACCCCGACTCGCGTGCACCGACTCTGGACGGTGGCGGGCAATCTCGAGGGCTCACCCGTGACGAGCAGCAACAAAGAATTCCCGGCGGGCTCCTCGAGCGTTTTGAGCAAAGCGTTCGCCGCGTTGCGATTGAGTCGTTCCGCCGGAGTGATCACCGCCACTTTTCTTCCACGACCGTGACCCGTGAGGGCGAGTTCCGCCGCCATCTCGCGAACCTGATCGATCCGGATTTCTTTGGAGTCTTCGATGGGGCTCAAGCGCAGGAGGTCGGGTTGCTCGCCCGACACGACCCGCCGGCATTCGCGACAGTCCCCGCAAGGCTTCGCTGACGATGCGGTCGAACAAAAAAGACGCGCTGCGAGCCACGTCGCGAGCCATTCACCGCCGAGACCAGGGTCGACCTGTATGAGCACGGCATGTCCGAGACGATCATGCTCGATAGCCTCGCTCAAAGACCGCTGCAGCCCTGCGAGCCAAGGGATCTCGGTGTCGAGCGGCAAGACGGCCGTCGATGGAACGATCTCGCGCTCGGTCATCCCCAGAGCTCCTTCAGCATCGACAACGCGGCCGCTTGGACAGTTTTAGGGTCCGACGTGGCGTCAATTACGCGACAACGGTGAGCGTCACGCTTCGCGATCGCAAGGTACGAGGCTCTGACGCGTTCGAAAAACTGAAGGGTCTCGCTCTCGAAACGGTCGGCGACCGATTCGCCGTTCGCCTGACGACGCGAGCGAGCGCGGTCGAGCCCGACCGAAACAGGCAGATCGAGCAGTAAAGTGAGATCGGGCTCCAGCCCTTTATGGACCGACACGGCGAGGTGTTCGATCAGTCCGGCGTCGACTCCTCGACCGCCGCCCTGATAGGCGCGAGTCGCGTCGGTGAACCGGTCGCAGATCACCCACTCGCCTAGTTCGAGGGCCGGACGCACCAAGTTGTCGAGGTGGATGGCTCTCGCCGCAAACATCAGCAACGTCTCGGCCTCGGCCGAAAGCGACTCGTCGCCGCGCGTCAGTACGAGTTGTCGCAGCCGCTCCGCGAGTGGCGTTCCGCCCGGTTCGCGGGTTTGTCGCACCGCGACGCCTCGCGCACGAAGCGCCTCGACGAGCGCACTCGCGACGGTGGACTTCCCCGCCCCCTCGATGCCTTCGAGCGTGATGAACTTTCCGCGACTCATGAAGACGGCCTCACCGTCTCGACGGCTCTGGCATTGCGCTGCCTCTGCAACATCTGCCGAATGGCCTTGCGGTGCTCATCGTAGGTTCGCGAAAAGGTATGTGAACCGTCGGGCAAACCGGTTGCCACGAAGAAAAGCTCTCCCGTCTCTTGTGGCCGGGTCGCCGCTCGCAAGGCCTCTGCGCCCGGCAGCGCGATCGGTGTCGGCGGCAGACCTTTGCGGGTGTACGAGTTGTAGGGGGTATCGGTGCGCAGATCGCGAGTACGGATATCCCCGTCGTAGGTGTCGCCGAGGCCATAAATGACGGTGGGGTCGGATTGCAGACGCATGCTTTTGCGCAATCTTTGAACGAAGACGCCTGCCACGCGCGGGCGCTCCGCCGTCAACGCGGATTCTTTCTCGACGATCGAGGCCAGGATCAGCGCGTCGTTGACGTCGGCTAGCGGAAGACCGGCGGCGCGGTCGGCCCAGGCCGCCTCGAGTTGCTTCTCCAATCGGGCGTGGGCGAGCTTCAAGAGATCGAAATCGGTGGTGCCCCAAGCGAACCGGTAGGTGTCGGGAAAGAATCGCCCCTCAGGGTGGATCCCCGGTCGCCCGAGGCGCGCCATGAGTTCCGCGTCACTCACCCCCTCGAGGGTTTGCTTGATGCCCTCATGCGCTGCGAGCAAACGTCGGAGGTCGGCATAGCGAGTACCTTCGATGACGATCAAAGATTCGAGAAGCACCCTGCCCTCGTCGAGTTGCCGGAGAATGTCGCGCGCCGATGCGCCCGGTGCGATTTCGTAACGTCCGACACGGACTCGAGGCGGATCGCCGAGGGTGCGCGACCACCACTCGACGATCGCGGCATCCTTGATGGCGCCAGCCCGTTCGAGGTCGAGAAGAACCGATCGGACGGTCTCGCCTCGACGAACATCGATGCGAACACTCTCGGAATGCGGACCGGGCTGATTCACGGCCGCAGACAGCCACCACGCGACGGCACCGACGCCGACCAGCGACACGGCGAAGAGCACGAGCAAAATTCGCGAAATACGCACGTGGAAAGTCTAACCCGTTGTGGGCGATATCGCCCCCGCCCCCTTTTCGCGGACGGCGGTCAGCCGTTGAAGCGTCGGAACACCAAGGTACCGTTGGTCCCGCCAAAGCCGAAGCTATTGGATACCGCGACATCGATGGTCATCGGACGGGCCGTATTCGGCACGTAATCGAGATCGCACTCCGGGTCGGGGTGCTGCAAATTGATGGTCGGCGGTGCGACCTGATCGCGCAGCGCCAATACGCTGAGCACGGCCTCGACTACACCGGCAGCGCCGAGAAGATGCCCCGTCATGGACTTGGTCGAGCTCACTGCAAGACGAGTAGCATGCGCGCCGAAGGTTTGTTTGATGGCGACCGTCTCGGCTCGATCACCGAGCATCGTCGAGGTCGCATGCGCATTCAGATACTGGACGGCCGACGGATCGAGTTGCGCATCACGCAATGCATTGCGCATCGCGAGCGCTGCACCCGCGCCGTTCTCGGGGGGCGCCGTGATGTGATACGCGTCACCACTCATGCCGAAACCGACGAGTTCGGCGTGAATATGCGCCCCACGTGCCTTCGCGTGCTCGAGCTCCTCGAGGAGCATCGCGCCGCCACCGTCCGAGGCGACGAACCCGTCGCGGTCGCGATCCCAGGGTCGAGACGCTTCCGCCGGATTATCGTTTCGCTGGGACAGTGCCTTGGCCTGCGAGAACCCGCCGATCCCGAGGCGAGTCGTCGACATTTCTCCACCACCGGCGATGACGACGTCGGTATCGCCGTATTGGATGGCGCGCATCGCGAGCCCCACCGCATGGGTGGAGGTCGTGCACGCCGTCACGACACCGAGATTCGGGCCCTTGAGGCCATAACGAATCGACAAGTGTCCGGAGATCATGTTGATGATGGTCGCCGGGATGAAGAACGGCGAGATCTTGCGAGGGCTCTTGGCCTCGACCATCGCCTCGTACTCGGACTCGATGGTGGCGAGACCGCCGATTCCCGCACCCATGATGACGCCACACCGCTCGGTGTCGAGTGTATTGAAGTCGATGCCGGCGTCGGTGACCGACTGAATTCCGGAAGCCACGCCGTAGTGCATGAATTCATCCATGCGGCGCGCTTCTTTCGGGGTGATGTACTCGGAGACGTCGAAGCCGCGTACCGCCCCGCCGATCTTGGTGGCATACGCGCTGGTATCGAAACGGGTGATCAGCCCGATTCCGCTCTCCCCGCGCAGAACGGTCTCCCAAGCACTCTGGACGGTGCTGCCGACCGGGGAAACGATACCGAGACCGGTGACGACGACGCGACGCTTGCTCACGGGAGCCTCACGCGATGCGATTTCGAGGGAATTAAAAAACCGAGGCCGGCGAAAAGCCGGCCTCGGCGGTATTGGGCGCTTCGATCAGGACTTGCGACGCGCAGAGACGTAATCGATGGCCTGTTGGACCGTCGTGATCTTCTCGGCGTCCTCGTCCGGAATCTCGGTTTCGAACTCTTCTTCCAGAGCCATGACCAACTCGACCGTGTCGAGGGAGTCTGCACCGAGGTCGTCAACGAACGAGGCAGTGCTGGTGACTTGCTCCAGCTTCACGCCCAGTTGCTCGGCGACAATGGCTTTGACCTGTTGTTCGACAGTGCTCATCTGTGGATTGTCCTCTTAACGACCAGTAGGTTCGGTCACGCATTAGGCAAGACCGGGGCCGGGATTTTAAGGCATGTAAGGGTTTCGCGCCATGCGCCCTGCAATAACCTGCTGTTTTGTCACGAAAAACCGACAAGTCTCAAAAAACCAACGCTTAGCCGAGATACATACCGCCATTCACATGCAAGGTGTGCCCGGTCACGTACGCCCCGCTCGGCCCGGCCAAGAACAACACCGCCGCCGCGATATCGTCCGCGGCTCCGAGTCGTCCCAGAGGGATCCCATTCGCCAAGGCCTCGCGCTGGGCGTCGTCCAGAGCACGGGTCATGTCGGTATCAATGAACCCCGGGGCGACGGCATTGACCGTGATGTTTCGGCTCCCGACCTCGCGGGCGAGGGATCGCGTGAATCCGATGATGCCCGCCTTGGCGGCGGCGTAGTTGGTCTGTCCTGGATTGCCGAGCGACCCGACCACCGAGGTGATGTTGATGATGCGGCCAAAACGGGACTTCATCATCTGACGAAGGCAGCCCCGACTGAGGGAGAACACCGAGGTCAGATCAGCGGCGATCACTTGATCCCACTCTTCCGGCTTCATCCGGATCAACAAATTGTCGCGGGTGATTCCCGCATTGTTGACCAGAATGCCCGGTTGCTCGTTCTTCGCTTCCAGATCCTCGAGCAATGCGGCGACCGACTCTGCCCGGGTGACGTCGACGACAGCACCGCGGCTGCCGGGCGACAGCTCGGCGATCCATTGGCTGATCCCCGCGGCACCCGCTTCGGTCGTGGCGGTTCCCACCACTTTTGCGCCAGCACGGGCGAGTTGCTCGGCAATCGCTCGGCCGATCCCTCGAGAAGCGCCGGTTACGAGCGCGGTCTGACCCGTCAGATCAATTTGAACAGCCATGCGTCACTCCCCCACCGGCGCCAGCGCCGAGTCGAGACTCGCGACGTCCTCGAGCGCAAGACAGGACAAAGATGGTGATTTGTTGATGCGGCGATTGAGCCCCGTCAACACTTTTCCGGGTCCGCACTCGATGAGTCGATCGACGCCGAGCCCGACGAGCCCCTGAATGGTCGCAACCCAGCGAACGGGACTCGCCAGTTGTCGATACAGCAGATCGACGATGGCGATGGGATCGGAATACTCCTTGGCATCGACCGAGCTCATGAAGCGGATCGTCGGGGCGGCCACGCTCACCGATCGCAGCCGTTCTCGAAGTTTCTCGGCGGCGGGTCGCATCAACGAGCTGTGGCACGGCACGCTGATCGGCAAGGGTAGCGCGCGCTTGGCTCCGCGACTTTTGGCCGCGTCCATCGCCCGCTGCAGCGCGCCCGAATGCCCTGCGATCACGACCTGACCCGGTCCGTTGTAGTTGACGGCCTCTGCGACTTCACCCTGCGCGCCCTCGGCGCACGCCGCCTCGACGTCGCCATCGGATAGCCCGAGGATCGCCGCCATCCCGCCTTGTCCGCTTGGCACAGCGTCACGCATCACCTCGCCGCGATACCGGACGAGGGCCACGGCATCCTCGAAACGAAGTACTCCGGCCGCCACGAGCGCCGAGAACTCTCCGAGTGAGTGACCGGCGACCCATTCCGGCCTCGCACCCCCGCGGTTCTGCCACACACGCCAGGTCGCGACGCCCGCCACCAGCATCACGGGTTGGGTTATTTCGGTCAGGGCGAGTTGTTCGCCGGGACCTTCCTGCGACAACTTCCAGAGATCAAATCCGAGGACAGCCGAGGCGCCGTCGAAGGTCTCTCGTACCACCGGATCGACGCTGGCGAGGTCGGCCATCATCCCGACCGACTGCGATCCTTGGCCAGGAAAAACGAAAGCTAAGGACATCCCTGCACTCCCCTGTTCTGCCGGCATTATACGTCCAGGATCCGTCACGACCCCGACATCGGCCTTTGATATGATCGCGTCGGATTCTACGGGAGGATCGGTTTTGCGCCGACACAAGACTCGAGGGTTCACCCTCATCGAAATCATGGTCGTCGTCGTGATCATCGGCCTGTTGGCGGCGTTCATCGTTCCGCGGGTCATGGATCGGGTGGACGAAGCCCGCGTGACCAAGGTCCGAGCGGACCTCCAGGCGATCGAGACGGCTCTGGCGATGTACCGTCTCGATACCGCTCGTCTTCCCACGACGGCGCAGGGCCTCGCCGCTTTGGTGCAGAAACCGGAAGACTCGTCGGTGCGCAATTGGCGCTCGGGCGGATACATGTCACGCGTCTCGGCCGACCCTTGGGGTAACGACTATCGTTATCGTCAGCCGGGTACGCGAGGACCCGAGTTCGACCTGTATTCTTTGGGACCCGACGGCCTCGAAGGAAGCCCCGATACCGATCAGGACAACATCGGCAACTGGTCTCTCGATAACTGATCCGTGCGCAACCGGCGCTCTGCAGGGTTCACACTCGTCGAAATTTTGGTCGTCCTCGCGATCATCGCCATTGTGTTGGGTGGCGCGGTGCTCTCGCTCGGATTGGTCGGCAATCGCGAGTCACCCCCAGAAGAATTCGAACGTCTCGGCACCTTGTTGCTCGATGCGCGAGAGCGCGCTGAGCTCGAAAATCGCGCCTACGGGGTCAGGGTGACGGCGACCGGTTACGGGTTCCTCGTCCACGACTCGCGCACGATGCGATGGATCGAAATGGCGGATCGTCGCTTTGCAGAGGGCGACTGGCCTCCCGGGGTCAAGCTCGAGCTCGACGTGGACGGCCGGCGGGTGATCGTCGGGCGGCGCTCGTCCTCCGTGACCGAAGTAGTCCCCGAGTTTGGTGTCGATGGCACGGGTGAGTTCACGCCCTTCGAGCTTCGAATCGGATCAGACGGATCCGAAGTGATGTGGCGACTCGGTCCCGACGACAACGGTGACCTCGCACTGCGGAAGCTGGAGCGATAATGCACATATCCCGCGGAATGCGTCCTCGCGGTTTTACCCTCATCGAGGTGTTGGTCGCCCTGCTCGTGGTGGCGCTCGGTGTCGCGGCATTGATGTCCTCGATGTTGACGGCCGCCAACTCCACAGAGCGTCTGCACGATCGAGCGTACGCCGAGTGGGTGGCTGCAAACCGAATCGTCGAAGTGCGCGTGGCCCAAGATTTTCCGACCTTGGGGCGCTCCGAGGGCGTCGTGCGCATGGCCGATCGCGACTGGGATTGGCGACAGGACGTTCGGGCGACGTCGATCGAGGGCGTGGTGCAAATCGTCGTCGACGTTCGTCCTCGGGGTGCAGAAGGATGGATCCTGACGATGAGCGGCGCACGCGGACGCGACATCATCGTGGCGGACAGTGCCGACGGGATCTGGGATACCGCTGAGCGTAGCCCGCCATGATCCGACACCCGACAACGACGGGATACCGTGACGTGCGGCGCGCTCGAGGGTTCACGCTCCTCGAGCTTCTGGTGGCGCTGTTCGTGACAGCCGTCGTCTTTGCGGTCGGCTATGGTGCCCTGACCGAAGTCGCTCGCAACCGCGCTTCGATCAAAGATAGTCAAACCAGTTTGAGCGAACTGCGGCGAGCCGTTCGAATGCTCGCGGATGATATCGGGCAGCTGCATCCACGGCCGATTCGCGATGCGCTCGGGCGCTCGTACGCGCCGGCCTTGGTCGCCGAGCCGGGCACGCCGTCGCCGCTGGCGCTGACCCGGGGTGGACGACCCACGACCTCTTCGCATTCGCGCAGCAGCCTCCAACGCGTCGAGTACTTCGTCGAGTCCGGCAGCCTCGTTCGCCTCGCGTGGCCCGTCCTCGATCGCGTCCAGTCGACGAACGCCTCGCGGCGCGTATTGATGCGTGGCGTACGAACGCTCGAGCTACGGTATCTCGACGAACGCGGAGATTGGCGCAGAGACTGGCAGCCTACGGGAGCTGCAGGTCAAGGCGATCTGTTGCCTCAGAGAATTCGTCCTCGCGCGATCGAGTTCACCCTGACGACGGATGCGCATGGTGCGATTCGCAGAGTGATCGAGGTGTCACGATGAGAGTCCGTGGCGTTGCGCTGTTGACGGCTCTGATCGTGGTCGCGATCGCCACCGCCATCTCCACGGCGATTTTCTTTGACACCGGATTGCTGCTGCGGCGATCGGAGGGCGGTGCCGCACGCGAGCAAGCGATGCTGCTTGCAGGCGCCGCGGAGGCGACCGCCGCACGTATCTTGCGTGAAGAGCTCGACACGGGCGAAGCAGCCATCCATCCGGCGCAACGTTGGTCCACGCCCTTGGGCCCCGTGGAAATCGAGCACGCGGGAATCGTCACCGGTGAGCTCGTCGATCTGCAGGGGCGCTTCAATCTCAACAGCCTCAGAGACCGGAGCGGACAGATCGATCCGGTCGCGCTGCAGACCCTCGAGCGGTTGCTGATCATTCTCGAGATCGAACCGGGTTGGGCACCGAAGATTGCCGATTGGATCGATACCGATGATCTACCGACGGCGGGCGGCGCAGAGGATGACGTGTATAGCGGATTGAACCCCGGCTATCGACCTCCGAACCGCTCCCTCACGACGGTGTCGGAGCTGATGTGGCTACCGGAGTTCGACCTCGCACGATTTGCCCGGCTGGCGCCGCACGTCGCGGCGCTCCCGCGCGATGCCGCGATCAATCTATGCTCTGCGACGGCCGCCCTGCTGGATGCGCTCAGCAACGAACGCCAATGGGTGGGTGCGGAAGAATCCCTCACCCGCAACCGCGAGCGCGAGTGCTTTCCGCGTCGCGACGTATTTCGATCGGGATTCCAGGACCCGTCGGCGTACGCCAGCCTCGAACGTTCACTCGGTATCGGCGAGCGCAGTCTGTATTTTCAGTTGCGGACCGAGGCTGTCATTGGCACGACCCAGTTCTCCTTGTACAGTCTCCTCCGCTACGAAAGTGCTCCGCCTTCGCCACCCGGTGTTCGGGTTCTCTGGCGACATACCGCAGAGTGACGAGTGGCGACCATGACCGACACGCTATTCATCCATCTCTCGAAACCCGACCCGACGACACCTGTCATGGTCACGGTGCGATCGAAAACGGGCTCGGTCGATCGTGCTGCGTTCGTGGCCTCTCTCACGGACCTCGCATCCTCATATGCCGAGGCCAAGGTCGTGGGTCTCATCCCGGGTTCCGAGGCGCTGTCCACCGACGCGGTGCTGCCGAAAGTCGGATCGGGACAGATCCGGAAAATGCTGCCCTTCGCCCTCGAGGAGCAGATCGCCGGTGAGCTCGATCATCAGCACTTCGCGATGGGTCGTCCTTCACCCCTAACCGAGGCCGCTCCTAAAGACGGGCTCCGGGTGCCGGTCGTTGTGCTGCGGCGCGAGAGAATCGAGGCGTACCTCGCGGCCTTTCGCTCAGCGGGTCTCGAACCGGCGCACCTCTATCTCGATGAAGCCTGCATCGCGGCGAAGCCGGGCGATGTCATCGGCTGGGTTCAAGGCGACGAGGTATTTCTGAGATCGCCGACCGGTGTCGGACTTCGGTGTCATGTCAAAGATTTGGTGGCGACCCTGGAATTCTTGCCGCCCGACCCGCCGCTTTCGACCCTGGGCTTGCAACTGGTCGGTCGTGCCGAAGCCGATCTCACATCAGAGATTCGACTGGACCAACTCCAGAACCGTTTTTCGCGAGTCCTCTACGGACCATCGGAGGATCCCATCCTCGATTGGCTGGTCGCCCAACGCGCGCTTGCGGATCCGGTCGATCTTCTCCAAGGAGAGTTTACGCCGCGTCGCGATTACCGATGGGTCTCACCGCGTTGGAAATTGTCCGCTGCGCTCGCGACAGGTCTGCTGTCGCTCGTCCTTGTCGATCAGGCGATCACCTGGCGTTCAGCGGTCGCCGAAGAGGCCGTCATCGATCTCACGCTATCTCAGGGGGGTGTCGCGCCGACTGCGGTTGCTCCCGCGCCGCCCTCCACCTTACGCAGGGCGTTGACCGATCTTGCCAACGCCGGCGTCCGCGACGGGGCGTTAGTGTCCATCGCCCAAGAGGGCGAGGTCGTCCGGGTGACGCTCGCGCCCAACGTATCGCCGGAGGCAGCCAAGCAATCCCTCAGTGCTTCGGGATGGCGCGTGGAGCTGACCCAGGATGAGCAGGCGCGTGCAGTCTTGGCGCTGATCCCAGAGCGGAGCGCGAGTTGATGGATCTTGCACAAACATTGAAAGATCGATGGGCATCGCTTTCGGAGCGTGACCAGCGAGCGTTGAAGCTCGGCGCTCCATGGGTACTGGGTATCCTCATCGTCGCACTTTTCGTCACGGTCCTCACCGAATCGCAAGCGGCCGCCGATCGTGTCGAGACAAAACGTACGTGGCTCGCCGACTTGCCCGCAGCCCGCGATCGGACTCAACGCTTGCAGCGACTCGGGACGGATACGGGCCTGCCGTTGGGAGCTCTCGTGGAGCGCGTCACTGCGCGCTACGGCATCAAGTCGACCCTAGAACCGCAGAGTAATTCGTCGATCCGGCTGCGAGCGGAGTCTGTCCCGTTCGATGCCGTCATCGAGACTCTGGCCGATCTCGAAGCCGCTTCCGTGTCGATTCGGCGCGCGACGTTGAATTCGACGCAAGCCGGTCGCGTCGACCTCGACCTGGAATTGCAAAAGTCCGTGCCGTGATTCGACGGCGATCACTCTTTGCTCTCCTCGTCTTTGGCATTCTGATCGGAGCGACGTTCTGGTTGCCCGCCGCGTTGATGGCTCCGTTATTGCCGAGTGCCGTGATGTGCGAGACGTTGTCCGGAACATTGTGGCGCGGCAGATGCTCCGATCTTCAAATTCGGGGAAGTCGGTCCGGCGATCTCTCCTGGCAAGTGGGGCTCGCGCTCGCTAAACCGATGGCCCCGCATCTTCGGATGCGTTGGACCAAAGATCAGTCGGTGGCCGCCGGAACGCTAAACTTGCCGTGGTTCGTTGCGTCATCTCTCGATCTGCATTCCCTCTCGGTCGACTTGCAAACGCTGCGCAACGCCCTTCCTGCCGATGTAAGCCTCGGTCCGCTCGCGGGACTCGCCGGTCGCCTCGAAGCCTCGAATCTGCAGCTTGAGCTCGATCAGGGACGACTTCTGTCGTTACAAGGCGAGGCGACGCTGAGTCAGGCGGTGTGGCTGCAAACGGGGTCCGCCATCGGGCCTTTCGAGGCAAATTTTCAGGGTCGAAACGGTGTGCTGCGCGATCGGGGCGGCCCCCTCGCCCTCTCGGCCACCGTACTTCTCGACTCCCCTGGTTCCTTCAAGGCGAAGGTTCGCGCCGAAGCCCGTTTCTCAGGTGTATTCCCGGGGCTCCTGCCCGGCACTCCGGTGGAAGCCGAAGTCGACGGTCGTTTTTAAGATACGACCGAGGGCCGAGCCCGATAGTCGTCCAGTAATTCACCCATTCGCTGAAACACGGTGTGCAAGGTCGCCGCATCCGGGAGGTTGGTGATCCGGAAGTGGGTGTTATACGGAACGTTGAAACTCACGCCCGGCGCGACCAGGACGTGCTTGGTCTCGAGAAGTTCGAGCGCAAACGCCTGATCGTCGAAATTCGGAAGGTCGTCCCCCACACCCACGAACGCGTACAACGCACCCGCGGGCGCGCGAAGCTGCAAAGACGGATTACGACTCACGGAATCGATGATCGCCTTTCGCGACTCGTAGAGTCGACCACCTGGGGACGTCAACTCGCGAATACTCTGATATCCGCCGAGTGCGGTTTGCACAGCCCATTGTCCGGGGACATTGCTGCAAAGCCTGAGCGACGCCAGCAGCTCCATGGCGCTGATGAAATCTTTGGCCGCTCCGACGTCTCCCGAGATGACGGCCCATCCCACCCGATAACCGCAGGCGCGATAGACCTTCGAGAGGCCCGACATGGTGACGCATACCGCGTCCTGGACGAGCGTCGCCATGGGGACGAACTCCGCCCCGTCATAGGTGATCTGGTCGTAGATTTCGTCGCACAGCAGCACGAGCCCTCGGCGCTCCGCGAGCCTTGCAATCGCACTCAAGACTTCTCGCGGGTAGACGGCACCCGTGGGATTGTTCGGGTTCACGATCACTATCGCTCGCGTTCGTGGGGAGATCAAAGATTCGATCTCGTTCGGATCAGGCACGAATCCGTTTTCGGGACGACACGGGTAGTGAACCGCTTTGCCGCGATTGAGATTGACCGCCGCGGTCCAAAGCGGATAGTCGGGGCTCGGAACAAGCACCTCATCCCCTTCGTTCAGTAGCGCGCGCAGAGCGATATCGATGAGTTCGGAGACACCGTTGCCGATGAACACGTCTTCAGCCGTGACGCCTGACACGCCGCGTCCCTGCTGCTGCATGACGATGGCTTCGCGCGCGGGAAAGATTCCCTTCTGATGGCAATAGCCTTCGCTGTCGGGGAAGTTCTCGATCATCGCGAGTCGCATCGTCTCCGGCGTTCGAAATCCGAAGAGCGCTGGATTGCCGATGTTCAGAGAGATGATTTCGTAGCCTTTTCGCGAAAGCTCGAGGGCACGCCGTGCGAGCTTGCCACGAATCTCGTACTTCACGTTCGCGAGACTCTCGCTCGTACGCACTGGCATTGAAGAAGACATGGCTATTCCGGCAAAAAGGGCGACGAAGAATACAGGCTACCGTACCCCGAGACCAAGCACTCCGGGGTTCATCACGCCTTGCGGATCGAGCGCCCGTTTAACGGCGATCGCAAGCTCGGCCGATTCGGGACGCAGAATTTCGAGGTAGGGATAGGTTTTACCGAGCTGGTTCGAGGCAGCGCCGAATTCCGCAAACAGCGCAACAAGTTTTTGTCGCAGCTCTTCGACGAGCGCCCGAGCCTCTGGGTTCGGAGCGGGCTCGACAAGTCGAGCTCGAGTCGCCGCCGAGAGCGAGCGAGCATGTACCGGCAGCCACTCGTCGCGCCAATGCAATACTGGCTCGAAACTGAATGCAGACTGACCGATGGCAATGAGCAGGTGACTCATCCAGACCCCGGTCTCTTTCATGCGCTGCTGGTAAGGGGCGAGCAAGGCTTCGCTCGCTGCCATGATGCGAGGGGCGTCCGAGTGCGCAACCTTCGCGTTGAGCGCGGCCCAACGCTCCCCTTCCGGGCCGAGCACGGCGTCGGGCGGCGGAAACAAACTCGCGCGAACGGCGCGAGGAATGGAATCCGGGATCGGTTTGCCCCCGAGCGAAAGACAGGCCGCGCGACATGCGGCGAGGTCGTCCTGCAGCGCGGCCTCGCTTCGCGCTGCAGATGTCATGTGCAAAGAAAAAGCGTCGTCCGGCAGGAACGAGCGGCCCGCCAATACCAGCTTGAGACCCGCAGTCAGGCCCTTGAGCACGTTACGCTCGCTCCGTACGACCTTCAGCAGCGTTCCGAAATCATTGAGCAGCCCGCTCGAGGTCAGGTTCTTTCGTGTCGATTCAGGGTCGAAAACATACGCCTCTTCGGCAGCGCCGGACCGGGCGACAGCGGACAAAGCTGCCGCTGCGGCGCTCATCCCGTCGAATACGAACGAAACATGACCTGTGACTGCAGGTGCTTGGATCACCCTGAAGGTGGCTTCGACCTTGACGCCGAAGCTTCCGGAATCGTGAGTCAACAAGCCCGTGAAGTCCGGCCCACAAGTGCGGTAAAAGGGTTTGGCGGCTTTGGCAAACGCCCTCTGTCCGGTACGTAACTCCCGACCGTCAGCAAGGATGACAGCAAGCCCCAACACATGGTCAACAGCGGTGCCATACCGCGCCGTACCAAAGAAAAGCGCCCCGTTCGACAGACCCCCGCCCACCGTCGCCTGCGCCCCCGAGAACGTCCCGAAGAACGGTAGGCGCAGACCGAGGGGCGTGAGGCTGTCGTGGATTTGTTTCCAGGTGACACCTGCTTCCACGGTGATATACATGTCCTCGGTATTCACTTCGATGATTCGGTCGAGCCTCGAGGTGTCGATGATCACGCTCCGATCTTGAACAGGACGATATCCACCGGTGTAGGACAGCCCGCCTCCTCGCGGAATCAACACACAACCCGCGCCTAGAGCTTTTCGAACCATTTCGACGCAGGTCGCTCGATCCTTGGGACGCAGCACGGCGACCGCTTGACGCCCGGCGGAGTACACGTCGCTCGAGTAGGCGCGGCACTCCTCGGCCGATGTCAGGATATCGTCTCCGGAAAAATCGTCCAAAAACGACATTGGAAAGTCAGGTGTTGAGGACAAGGCAGTTGTCTCCCGCTTTTCGCCGATGATACGTGAACGTACGGATGCGCTCTCGACAAGGTACCGCGAGACTTGTACCTATAACTTGATCCCGCTCTTCGGGTACTCGGAGGTCTCATGCAGCCCATCAAAAAGATTCTCGTGGCCATCAAGGATGTAGACGCCCGATCGATGCCCGCCGTTCGCAAGGCCGCGCAGCTCGCCAAGGCCAGCAAGGCCACCCTCGAGCTCTTCCATGCGCTGTCGGACACGGTCCTCGTCGATGGGCTCGATGCCCGTCGGATTAGTCTCAAGGATTACGAGTCGGAGCGCCTCTCCAAAACGCTCAAGCGCCTCGAGGCCATCGCCAAAGGCGTCCGCAAGCACGATATCGAGGTGACTTGCGCCGCCGAATGGGACTACCCGCCCGCTGAGGCGATCGTACGGCGCGCGCTTCGCACCAAGGCCGATCTCATCGTCGCCGAGCGGCACGCCACGCGGCACGCGGCCAAGTGGATGCTCGCCTACACCGACTGGGAACTTCTGCGACAGGCGCCCTGCCCCGTGCTGCTCGTAAAACTGCCGAAGCCTTACCATCGCCCCGTCGTGTTGACGGCCATCGACCCCTTCCACGAAAACGCGAAACCCGCTCGCCTCGATGCCGCCTTGCTGCAAGTGAGCGGTCAGATCGCCACTTTGCTGAAGGGCCCCCTTCGCATCGTGCACTGCGTAGCACCGTCGACGCTCATCACGGCAAACTGGACTGCGTCGCCGATCATCATCGACACCGATCGAACGGCCGAAGCGCTCAAACGTGCTCGCAAAGCGCTGGTCGCGGAGGTCGCGCGATATCCGCTGCCCTCGCATCGCCTCGCCGTCCTGCACGGGTCGGCTCGCGAAGCGATTCCGAGCGCTGCAAAGGCGGAGAAGGCGAGCCTCGTCGTGATGGGGGCCATTTCTCGATCCGGATTCAAGCGCCTGCTTGTCGGCAATACGGCCGAAGCCGTGCTCGATGCGCTGAACTGCGACGTGCTGGTGGTCAAGCCCGGACGTTTTCAGACCAAAGTTCCGCGACGCGCTCGGGGCGCCCAACTCATGGCGTTCCCGTCGACAATGACAGGCTGAGTGCCAACGCGGCGGCGGCTGCGAACCACATCAGGACCAAGCCTGGCGCAAGTCGATAGACGTAGCGGCGACCGCCCGTCACGGCAGCGACGATGAGTTTGGCCAAGGTGTTCGTGCCGAGCGCGCCGAGCACCGCGAGCGCACCGGCCATTTCGCCGAGTCCCCCCGAATGCACGAGGCTCGCGGCACCGACCACCGCCGAGTGGGCGTCCGCAAACCCCGCCACGACTAACCCGGCGACGGCTCCACTCGATCCGATCGCTCGATCGAGCCATGCGGCACACCACAGTATCGCCGTGACCGTCACGCTGAAAGCCATCGCCTGCAACGGCTGGAACGCTCGACCTTTGAACGTCTCCATCGGGTGATCGGCCATGGCGCCGTCGCGACGCAACAGGACGATCGTCGCAGCGATGGCGACGGCGAGCATCACGAGGGCTGGATAAATCCAGCGAACAAAGAGCGCAGGATCCACTGCTGCAAGTAATACCAATAGTTGAATGGGCGTGGCGACGGATGAGGCCATCGCAGAGCCCGCTGACAACAGGGTCTTCTGCGGCTCACTCGCGGCTCTGCTCCCCAACACCCCGATGGTCGCCGTGCTCGAAATGAAGCCCCCGAAAAACGCCGCAACCGGCAAACCGCGCGACGGGCCGAGCGTACGAAGTGCGAGATAGCCTACGGCATTCATCATGAGCACGAGCAGCGTCAGCGCCCAGATACGCTGTGGATTGATGACGCCGGACGCATCCACGGCGCGATCAGGCATCAGCGGAAGGATGACGAGGGCCGACGCCGCGAGCAGCAGTAAATCGAGCACCTCGCGGTCGGACATCGCCCTGCTCGCCAGACGATGCAGCACGGTGCGAAGCGCGAGGACCAAGGCGATGACGGCCCCTACCGCGCCAGCGAGCTCTGGAAATCGCGGGGCTAGCGCGCCAAGCAGGTACGTCGTGAACAACGTGACCTCACTCGTGAGCCCGCGGTCGGCACTTCTATCCCGCCAGTAAGCGATCACCACCAGCAGCCCGATGAAGATCGCACCCGCCACGACCACCGAGACGCCGGGAAACTGCACGGCGAGCGCGCCCGCCAGCGCGACGACGACATGGGTACGCAGGCCACCCGAAAGCCCCACGAAGGGATCGCTTTTACGACGCTCCCGCTCGACGCCGATCAATAGACCCACGGCTAAAGCGATGACGAAGCCTGCTGCCGGTGACGCCCAGAACTGCTCGAGCAGCGTCATCGCAAGGTCAGTTCGGGGAAAGATCGAGCTCGAGGCGAAGTCCCACGGCGAGCGCATCGTCGATGCCCGGTGCACTGCCCGGGTTGAGGACGTACTGGAGATCAGGTTGCAAAACGACCCGTGGTGACACCGGAATACGCCAAGTGAGTTCGATCAAAGATTCACGTCCGAGCAAAGGCTCCCCGCCTGCCGCGGCGAGCCGTCGTGCGGGTCCGCCGTTACGGGCATGGGCGATGCCGAACGCCAAGTGCTCGCCTTCTCGCCTGAACCAGGGTCGCTCCAACACGAGCGCAGCCTGCACGGTCGAACCGATCACATTGAATTTAGGATTCGCTGCACCGAGTCGCAGTACAGCGAGCAATCGTCGTTCGCCAGACTGCCAAACCGGACCTTCGATGAACCCGTAGGTACCGGAATTACCGCGAGACGATTGCGGCGTCTCGGTAGCAAGCGCGTCGAACGAGTCGAAGCTCGAGGAGTATCGCCAGTGACCGATCACGGCACGCCATTGCTCGGTCCGATGTTCGAGCTCCGCTACCCAAAGCGCTCCCTCGTCCGAATCGAGCTTCAGCGACGCCAGCTTGCGAGGCGAGTCGGGATCGTTGGGGACGCCATCGATGACCACGCCTTGCAGCATCCACCGGTCGTCGAATCGCCATCGTCCGCGCAGAGCGAATCCGGTATACGGAAATATCGAGGGGCCGATCACGCCTGATTGCGCCGCATCGATGCCGATTCCGAAGGTGGAGTTGATGAACGCCCCGCCCACCTCGCTGACGTCAAACTCCGTGTTGAGGTCATAGAGTCCGGCCTTGATGCTGCGATCCTCGGTCGACGGCGCAAACTCGAGCCACGCCTCGAGGATTCGAGTCGTTCGATCGGCTTCGATATTGCTGATGACATGGGTGTCGCCCACGATTTCGCTGAAACTTTTGCCGTTGTTGTGGTTCACGTGAACTCTGGAGCGCAGCCCACCGGGATCTCCCTCGAAATCGAGGATCAGCGTGGCGTTACCGAGAACGGTGCTCCCCGTGTCTCGTCCACCCTCGAGGTTGCGCCAGAAGTCCGAGGTATATCCGAGACTGAGGCTCCACGACGGTGCGCTCTCGCGCTCTGACTCACCTGCCTCGAGCGACGCCGAGAGGACACCGACCACCCCGACGACAGTCCAAAAAAATGACGTTCTGATCACGCGACGCTCTCTCTCGTCTTGCTAAAACGCATTGAGGCCCGTCAATGCGCGACCCAACGACAGTTGATGGACCGTCTCCGTGCCCTCGTAGGTGATCACGCTTTCGAGGTTCAACGCATGACGAATGGGTGAGTACTCCGCAAGGATACCGGCGCCTCCGAGCAGGTCGCGGGCGTCGCGCGCGATTTCGATCGCCGAGCGACAATTGTTCCATTTGGCGAGCGACACTTGGACGGGCGTCAAGATGCCCCGGTCCTTTCGGCGTGCGAGTTGCAACGACAGCGCTTGTCCCACCGAAATTTTTCGGGCCATCTCGGCAAGGCGGATCTGTACGGCTTGAGTCGCAGCCAGCGACCGCCCGAACATCACACGCTCTTTGGTGTAACGCAGCGCTTCATCGAGACAGGCTTGTGCCGCACCGAGTACACCCCACGAAATCCCGAATCGCGCCTGGGTAAGGCACGATAACGGTGCTTTGAGACCGACGGTCGACCCCGGCAAAAGATTGGCCTCCGGAACGACGACGTCGTCGAAGAACAGCGCCCCTGTCGCGGACGCTCTCAAGGAGAACTTTCGCTCGATCTCTTGCACAGTGAATCCCGGCATACCGCGCTCGAGCAAAAAGCCGCGGACGCCGTCGTCGGTGAGCGCCCACACGACGGCGACATCGGCGATCGGCGCATTGGTAATCCACATCTTGGAACCGTTGATCACCCAGTCGCCGCCCCGTCGGCGGGCGGTGGTGTTCATGTTGAGAGGATCGGAACCTCCGTGAGCTTCGGTGAGGCCGAAACACCCTATGAGTTCGCCTTTGGCCATGCCGGGCAGCCACCGGTCTTTTTGCGCATCGGATCCGTAGGTGTAGATGGGATACATGCACAGCGACGATTGCACCGACACGAAGCTTCGGATGGCCGAGTCGCCACGCTCCAGCTCCTGACAAATAAGGCCGTAGCTCACCGCATTGAGGCCCGCGCAACCGTAGCCTTCGAGCGAGGAGCCGAGCAGCCCGAGTCTCGCCATCGGGGCGATCAAATCTTTGGGAAAGGTGTGATCGGCGAAATGTCGTCCGATGACGGGCAACACCTCCGCGTCGACGAAACGCGCGACCGAATCTCGAACAAGACGTTCCTCGTCTTGAAGCTCGTCGTTGATTCCAACGATGTCGAGCGCCTCATTGGTCATGCTGAACCCTCATTAAGCGAATGTTTCTCAGGGAGTCAGCCGACGATCTGTCGCGATCGGAAATCGCGAATCTGCTCGGAGGTGTACCCCACGGCCGACAGCACCTCATCAGTGTGCTCGCCAGGCCCGGCCAGTGTACCGCCCTGACTCGGTCGATGCCCATCCATCTCGATCGGCAAGATCGGTAATCGCGTCGCGCGGCCATCGGGAAGCACCGTTGGACCAAGACCCCCACTCGCGGCGAGGTGCGGATCGTCGAACATTTCTTCGGGTTTGCCGATCGGTGCGAACGGCAGACCGGTGCGCTCCAAGATTGGCACGAGCTCGGCTTTGGAATATCGCTTGATGAGCTCGCGAACCTGAGGCAGCAACACCTCACGCTGTGCGACGCGCTGGGCGTTGGTCTTCAGCGACTCGTCGGCGGCCAACACGTCCAATGAAAACGCCTCACAGAACTTTTGCCACAGTCCGTCTGACACGACTCCGATGAAAACTTGGTCGGCGTCGCGTGTTTCGAAGACATCGTAGATCGCCCACGCCGAAATGCGCACCGGCATCGGTTTCGCCGGCTGGCCAGTCACGGCCATTTGCGCCATGTGCTGCCCAACGAGATACACGGTCGTTTCGAATAGTGCGCTGCTGACCTTCTGCCCACGACCCGTGGCGTGACGGTGTTGAAGCGCCGCCAGAATGGCGATCGCTCCGAACATGCCACCCGTCACATCGATGACCGAAGTTCCCGCGCGCAAAGGACGACCGGGAGGACCGGTCATATAGGCCAGCCCCCCCATCATCTGCGTCACCTCATCGAGCGCCGTTCGGTCTTCGTAGGGTCCCGACAAAAATCCTTTTTCGGAACAGTAGATCAGACGGTCGTTCGATTTGACGAGTTCCTCGTAGCCGAGCCCGAGTTTTTCCATCGCGCCGTTGCGGAAATTCTCGACTACGACGTCCGCGCCGTCGCAAAGACGTCTTGCGATGGCCAATCCTTCTTCCGACTTCAGATCGAGGCAGATGCTCTTCTTGTTCCGGTTGTACATCGGGAAATATCCCGCGCCGGAACCCGAAAGCTTACGCGTCGAGTCACCGCCGATCGGCTCGATGCGGACGACTTCCGCGCCGAGCTCGACGAGAATCGCTCCGACCGCGGGACCCATCACCATATGCGTGAACTCGACGACCTTGATGCCGCACAGCGGCTGGGCTGCGGCGTTGAGATGCGAAGTCATGGAACGTGCTCCTGCGCAAATCCGAGCGGCAAGCCGGCATCGGGCGTGAAACCGTAAAGACTCTCGGAGGGCAGCGCATCACGCAGTACCCGTCGCACCTCCATCAACCTCGCAAGATCGATCCCGGTGTGCAGCCCCATCGCCTCGAGCATGAACACGAGATCCTCGGTCACGATGTTGCCGGACGCTCCCGGCGCGAACGGACAACCGCCCAGGCCGCCGAGAGAACTGTCGAAGGTGGTGATGCCTACCTCGAGACCCGCGAGCACGTTGGCGAGCCCGAGCCCGCGTGTGTTGTGAAGATGAAGCCCGGTCAGAGCATGATCCCCGACTGCCTCTTTGACCCGACGAACGAGCTCTCGTACCTGGGCCGGGTTGGCGTAACCGGTGGTGTCCGACAATCCGACCTCGTCACATCCCGCAGACATCAGCGATTCGGCGAGCGCGACCACTTTGTCGCTCGGTACGACACCCTCGAGCGTACAACCGAAAGCGGTGGAGAGCCCGCCCTCGAATTTGGGCCGTCGGTCGGTCGGCAAACTGTTCAGCAGCGCTACGATGCTCTTCACTTCATCGAGCATTTGAGCATGAGTCCTTCGCACGTTCTTCAGGCTGTGGGTCTCCGACGCCGAAAGCGGGATCGTGATCTTGTCGGCGCCCGCTTCCACAGCGGCCTCAGCGCCCTTGAGGTTAGGGACCAAAACCGCCACCGTCAGGCCCGGAATGGTCTTTGCGAAGCGGACCAATTCGGCCGTATCCGCCAACTGCGGTAGCAACTTGGCCGGAACGAAACTGCCGACTTCGATCTCCGTCACGCCGGCAGCCGCCTCCGCCGCCACCCACGTCTTCTTGGCTTCGAGTGGCATGATCGGCTGGATGCTTTGAAGTCCATCGCGAGGACCCACCTCACTGACCAAAATTTTCATGCTTGCTCCGGGAGACGGTAAATCCAGGGACGTTTGGTGCGGTCGCGATCGAGAAAAATGTCGATTTCTTTTTTGTGCTTGAGCGTGAGATCGATCGCATCCAAGCCTTCGATCAACATGTCGCGCGATTCCGCATCCAAGTCAAAGGACCACGGGCCACCCTCGCCTGCCTCGACACTCAGCGTCTCGACATCGACCTTCACTCGGTTCGACTGTGGATCGACCACGACCCAAGACACAATGCGCTGAATGGCGGCGATGGGCAGTCGCACGGGCACGATGCCGTTGCGTACGCAGTTACCGAAAAATATCGGCGCAAACGAGGGCGCAATGACCGCACGGATGCCGAACTCGTGAAGCGCCCAAACGGCGTGCTCACGACTCGAGCCGCACCCGAAGTTGTCGCCACCCAAAAGGATCTGGGCATCGGCGTACGGCGCCTGGTTCAGGACGAAATCCGGATCGGGTTCGCGCCCGCCGATCGAGGTGTAACGCCAACCCGCAAACAGACCGTCGGCAAGCCCCGACTTGGATACGGTCTTCATTTCTCGTGAGGGAATGATGGCGTCCGTATCCACATTGGCCCGAACGAGCGGTGCCGCAACGGCGATGAGTTGTCGCACGGGCTCGGTCATGACGAGGACGCCACCATGGGAAGCTGATCGACGCCGACGATACGGCCCATGACCGCACTCGCCGCCACCGTCTCGGGGCTCGCGATGTGGGTGCGGGTCTCAGGCCCCTGGCGGCTTTCGAAATTGCGATTTGTCGACGAGATGACTCGCTGCTTCGAGCCGAAACTCTCCCCGCCTGCAAAGAAACACATCGAACATCCGGACTCGCGCCATTCGAATCCCGCGTCACGAAATATTTGGTCGAGTCCTTCCGCCTCGGCCGCGCGTTTGACGGACATCGACCCTGGTACGCAAATGGCGCGTACGCCAGTTGCCACACGGCGCCCGCGCAGCACCGCGGCAGCACGGCGCAAGTCCGACAATCGACTGTTCGTGCACGAGCCGATGAACGCTGCACCAATTTCGAGTTCGTGCATGGGCGTACCTGAGGCGAGCCCCATGTAGGTCAGCGCGCGTCGATACGACTCGGAAGAAGCTTGGCTCTCGGACTCGGCCGGAACCTGGCTCGATACGGGTACGGCGTGCTGTGGGCTCGTGCCCCACGTGACCATCGGGGCAAGATCCGACACGTCGATGACGATCTCGCGATCGAACTCTGCTCCGGGGTCGCTGTGAAGCTCGCGCCAAGAGTCGACCGCGCGAGTCCAGTCGGCTCTGCGCGGCGTGTACGGTCGCCCGCACAAGTAGTCGAAGGTCTTGTCATCGGGGGCGATGAAACCTGTGACCGCTGAGAACTCCGTCGCCATATTGCAGAGGGTCAAACGCTCCTCGATATCGAGGGCTTCGACCGCAGCCCCCGCAAACTCCACGGCATATCCGTTGCCGCCAACCGAGCCGAAACGCGCAATCAAGGCGATCGCGAGATCCTTCGCTGTGACGGACGACCGACGCTCGCCCTCGAATCGAACGCGCATCGTCTTGGGCTTCTTGACGCGCAGCGTACCGGTGGCGAGCGCGTGCTCCCCTTCGGTCGAGCCGATACCCCACGCAAATGCCCCGAGCGCGCCTTGGGTACAGGTGTGACTGTCCGGACAGACGACCGTTGCACCGGGCAGCACGATACCGAGCTCGGGAGAAATGACGTGTACGATGCCTTGCAAGGGATCCCGCACATCGAAAAGGCGGATTCCTGCCGCCCGTGCGGCCGCGCGGGTTTCCGTGATGAACGCGCTCCCACCCGGGAGCAGCGTGTCGTCGCCCCGTCCTGGTCGAGTGTCGACGATGTGATCCATGGTGCAGAAGACCCGCCCCGGGTCGATGATCGATCGATGGGACTGCGCGAGGCTCTTGAGCGCCACCGAACCGGTGCGTTCATGAAGGAACACGCGATCGATCGCGATCAGGGCGACGTCCCCGCCGAGATCACGAACGAGGTGCGAGATCCAAAGTTTTTCGAAAAGCGATCGAGCGGTCATGTCGTCACGACTCCAGAGCAATGATTATGCCCGGACCCGTACGCCCTAAGGGTCCTCACACTGGTCGATCCTCGAAAGACAAGACCACTTCAGTGCCCCGTCCGCCCGCTCGTCTACGAATATCGAGTGAGCCACCGAGCTCCCGCGCCCGCCTTCGCATGTTCGACAGGCCGCGCCCCGGCGACACGTCATCGGAGATCCCCGTACCGTTGTCTTCGATCTTTACGAGGTAATCCCGCTCGCCGAGGTACCGCACCGCGACGATGATCTCTTTCGCACCCGCGTGCCGAATCGCATTGGTAACCGCCTCCTGGATCACTCGGAGGACCTGCAGCATGCGCCGCGCCGCCATGGGAGGCGCCCCTGCGAGCTGAACACTCCAAGAGAGATCGATACCATGCTCGACGATTCGTTTCTCGATGCGGGTCTTGTAGTCGACGAGCGCTGACTCGAGATTTTCGTTTTGCTCGCGCAGCGTATCGACCATGAGATGCAAATCTGCCGAGCATTCGCGCAAGAGATTCGCAACATCGGTCTGACTCATCTCGCCGCGCTCCACCCGCATGCGGGCAGTGGAAATCTGAGACCCGAGTCCGTCGTGCATGTCGGCCAACAACATCTCACGCTCCTGAGCTCTGGAGCGCGCCACTTCCAAGGCCACCAACTCTTCCTGAGCGATCTTGCGTTGCCGAACGTTGATGTCGAGTACGAGCGCGATGAACAACGCCACATTCAGCAAATTGAGCCCGAGCGTCAGTGACAACGCGACCGTCGATTGCGATGACATCGGCTCAAGCGCTGACATTCCGGAGGAGACAGCCGTGAGCAGCAGCGGGATCAGTCCGAGCAACTGCACACCGACCAGTGCCGCGAAAACCCTCGCGGCGATCGAATCGATATCCGAGCCGATACGGAAAGCGAGGATGCAAACCCGTGCCATGATCCCGATAACCGCGAGCGTAACAACCGTCGAAAACGTTACCGGCTCGGGAAACAAGAACGGGGTCGCGATAGCGCCCAGGAAAACGAGGATGGTCCCCCTGCGGTAACGCTTCAGGGAATAACCCGGGGTCTCGAGCAACCCCAACGCCATGTTCTTGAGCCATGCCGCGCTGATCGAGGTGACCGAAATGGCCATCATGGCGAGGGTTCCGAGACCACCGGAGTCAGGCGAAAGAACTGCGAAAACTCCGAAGTACAGCGCACTCAGAACGATGCTAAGGACATACAGGTAGACGGCTGCGCTGCGCGCGCTCCACAGGATGCCGAGCGACAAGAACGCCAACGTCGCCGTTTGGGACGCGAGCAGGACGTAGGCGTCGGAACCGGAGAGAGTGCCCATATCGTCTCTCAAATTGGTCGGGACGCCGAGATTTGAACTCGGGACCCCTTGCACCCCATGCAAGTGCGCTACCAGGCTGCGCCACGTCCCGTCCGACCGTTGAATCTGGATTCGACACCAGCTTTCTGGTGCCGCACATTATACCCTGCTCCGACCACCAATCTCGATCAACGCCGCAAGATGCGGAGAATTTCCTCGAGCTCGAGCCTCATCTGCCGAACGATCTGCTGGCTCTGGGAGACATCGACGCGCGCCTCTTCTCCCTGGAGTTTGTTTCGCGCGCCGCCAATGGTGAACCCTTGGTCGTACAGCAAGGCCCGGATCTGGCGGATGACGATGACGTCTGGCCGCTGATAGTAGCGACGATTGCCGCGCCGCTTGACGGGCTTGAGCTGCGGGAACTCCTGCTCCCAATAGCGAAGCACGTGGGGTTTGACTCCACAGAGCTCGGCTACCTCACCGATGGCGAAATAGCGCTTGCCGGGGATCGCCGGCAGTTCATCGTTATTCTTGGCTTCCAGCATACGCTTCGACTCGCGCCTTCAACTTTTGCCCCGGCCGAAAAGTGACCACGCGTCTTGCGCTGATCGGGATCTCTTCGCCCGTCTTGGGATTTCGCCCGGGACGTTGATTTTTATCGCGGAGATCGAAGTTGCCGAAACCCGACAGTTTGACCTGGGCGCCCGAGGACAGCGCCGCACGCACTTCCTCGAAAAACAGGTCGACGAGCTCACGGGCTTCACGCTTGTTGAGGCCGAGCTGGTTGAACAGTGCTTCAGCCATCTCCGCCTTAGTCAAAGCCATGTTGGTATGCCCTGAAAACTCGTTCTTCTGGTTGCGGTACTCGTCCGCGACACCTGTCACGGAAGACTACTCGCGGAATCCGGCACCCAGCCCCTGACTGAGCGCCTTCCGTACCGACGCGATCACGCGGTCGGTATCTTCGTCCGTCAGGGTGCGTTCTTTGTCCTGCAAAATCAAGCCCAAAGCCACGCTTTTTCGACCTGATTCGATTCCCGGACCGCGATAGACGTCAAAGACGACCACCTCACGCAAAAGACTTGACGCAGCGGTGTGGACTTGTTCACGAAGTTGCTCGACCGAGACCGACTCGTCGATGAGTACCGCGAGATCGCGCCGCACCTGAGGAAACTTCGACACTTCTTGATAAGGCGCATAGGCGACCGAGAGCGCACTGGCGTTGAGTTCGAAAAGAACAGGCGCTGCGACGAATCCGAGCTCCCTCACGAGGCGGGGATGCAACTCACCGATCCACCCGGCCAACTGGCCGTTTCGGAGGATTCGGGCCGATCGCCCGGGGTGCAAGGCCGAATGCGTCGCGGCCTCGAACTTGAAGGCTCCTGGCGCGTCGCTGAGCGACAGCAACGCCTCGACATCGGCGCGCACGTCGAAGAAATCGGCCGGTTCGCTGCCACCGCCCCATTGTTCGGGCCAGCGAGATCCCAAAGCGAGCCCCGCGATGCAATCTTGCTCGGATGCCCCGACCGGGAAGACGACGCCATGTTCGAAAAGGCGTACTCGCGACTGCTGGCGTCGCTGGTTTTCGAGAGCCGCTTTCAGCAGGCCGGGCCAAAGCGACAGACGCATGACCGCCAAGTCGCTCGAGATGGGATTGGCGAGCGTATGGGTTGCGACCGTCGGGAAGATCGCGCTCTGCAGCGTCGGGTCGACGAAAGCGAAATGAATGCCTTCGTGATAGCCCCGCGCCGCCAGCAGGTCGAGCACGCGCTGTTCATCCAGCGCGGCCGTCGGGTGCGCCAAGATGGCTTGCCGCGCATGCGCCGCCTCGGTCGGCAACTCGTCGTAACCGGCGAGGCGCGCGACCTCCTCGATGAGGTCGCGCTCGATTTGGATATCGAACCGACTGCTCGGGGCGCGCACTTTGAGCACACCCACTCCTGCGGTCTCGGTGCTCATGCCGAGCCGACCGAGGATGGACACGACATCGCGCTCGGAGAACGCTTTACCGAGGAGCCGTTCGATTTGCCCGATGCGTAACGCGACGGCCTGCGGCACTCGTACTTTCGCCGAATCTTCGACCGTGACCACGCGACCGGCGCGTCCGCCTGCAATCTGAGTCAACAACGCTGTCGCGCGCTCGATGGCAGAGGCGCCAATTTCGGGATCGACGCCGCGTTCGAAGCGCTGACTCGCATCGGTGGTCAACCCGTAGCGACGTCCGCGTCCGGCGATCGCCGAGGGCGTGAACCATGCAACCTCGAACAGCACACGCGTGGTCGCCGGAGAGACGGCGGTACGCTGCCCACCCATCACGCCCGCGAGCGCGACTGGACCCTGCTGATCAGCGATCACCAGCACGTCTGAGGTGAGATCGACGGTGCGCCCATCGAGCAGCTCGCAACGCTCACCCTCACTCGCGTGTCGTACCGTGAGCAGGCCTTGTACCTTGTCGAGGTCGTACGCGTGCATCGGCTGACCCAACTCGAGCACGACGTAATTCGTGACATCGACAATGGGCGAGATGCTGCGCAACCCTGCACGACGGAGTCTCTCGACGAGCCAGGTCGGCGAGCGGCGGGTGTTGTCCACCTCGACGAGCACACGGCCGTGAAAACGTGGACAGGCCTCTGGCGCCGCGAGCGTCGCATTGGCCCGATCATCGAGCATCGGGTCGAGGGCAACCGCGGGCACGGACGAGCAGTTTGGCGAAGTCAGCGCCACACCCGTGAGCGCGGCGACCTCTCGGGCAATGCCGCGTACCGACATCGCATCGCCGCGATTCGGGGTAATCGATAGTTCGAGCACCTCGTCATCGAGCGAGAGAAATTCACGTACGCACATGCCAAGCGGCGCGTCGGCAGGGAATTCGACGATCCCCTCCGAGGTGTCCGCGAGTCCTAATTCTTTGGCCGAGCAAAGCATCCCGGCCGACTCGACGCCGCGCAGCTTCGCCGCTTTGATCTTGAGGTCTCCGGGAAGGTTGGCGCCGACCGTGGCGAGCGCGGTACGAAGGCCAACCCGCGCGTTGGCGGCACCGCAGACAATTTGTAGCGGAGTCGCCCTCGCCTCCGGGCTCTCGCCTGTCACCACGGTGCAGACCTGAAGCTTGTCCGCTTGAGGATGCCGAGTGGCCGCGACGATTTCGGCAACGATCACGCCGTCGAAAGGTGTAGCCGCTTGTGCGATGGATTCGAGTTCGAACCCGGCCATGGTGAGTCGATCGCCGAGCGCGCGCGCCGGGAGCCCGCTCGGCACCCATTCGGACAGCCATGCCGTGGAAATCTTCATGCGGCACCGAATTGTTTGAGGAACCGCAGATCGCTCTCGAAGAAGAGCCGTAGATCGTTGACACCGTAGCGAAGCATCGCGAGTCGCTCGATGCCCATGCCGAAGGCGTAACCCGTCCAACGCTCGCCGTCGACGCCCGCTGCGGCAAACACGTTGGGATGCACCATTCCGCAACCCGCGATCTCGAGCCATCCGGTGTACTTGCACACCCGACATCCCGCGCCGTCACAAAACACACAGGACATGTCGACTTCGGCGGACGGCTCGGTGAAGGGGAAATACGAGGGGCGCAAACGCATCTTCAGGTCTTTTTCGAAGAAGGCCTGCAGGAAGCCCTGCAACGTCGCTTTCAGATTCGAAAAGCTGACGTTCTCGTCGACCACGAGCCCCTCGACCTGATGAAACATCGGCGAGTGCGTCATGTCGTAGTCGCATCGGTAGACACGACCCGGCATGATCATCGCCAGAGGCAGACGTCCTTTCTTGAGCTCGCGGATTTGCACCGGCGACGTATGCGTACGCAGCAACCGTCCATCCGGAAAATAGAACGTGTCATGCATCGCGCGCGCCGGGTGATCGGCGGGGATGTTGAGCGCCTCGAAGTTATGGAAATCGTCTTCGATTTCCGGACCCGAGGCGACTTCGAACCCTGAGCGTCGGAAGATTTGTTCGATACGCAATCGGGCACGGGTAACCGGATGCACCGACCCTCGGGTCTCGCCGCGACCCGATAGCGTCACATCGATGCGACCTGCCGCAAGCTCTGCCTCGATGGCCCTCGACTCGAGCTCACCCTGCGCCGCCTCGATCGCGGCTTGCACCTGAGTCTTTGCTTCGTTGATGCGAGCGCCCGCGCCGGGACGTTCGCCCGCCGGTAGTGAGCCGAGGGATTTCAGTTGCTCGGTGAGAACGCCCTTTTTGCCGAGCCAGCGAACGCGAACCTCGTCGAGGGCGGCGAGCGTCGTGCTCGCCGCCACCTCATCGAGAGCCTTTCGCGTCAGGGTCGCGAGTTCACTCACGACCACACCTCAAGCGTTGCCGAGGGCTGCCTTGACCTTGTTGGCGATGGCCTCGAACGCCGGCGCATCGTGAACAGCGATATCCGCAAGCATCTTGCGATCGATCTCGATATTCGCGAGCTTGAGCCCGTTCATCATTCGGCTGTACGACAGACCGAACTGACGAGCCGCCGCATTGATGCGTTGGATCCAAAGCGCACGGAAGTCGCGCTTCTTGAGTCGACGACCCTTGAACGCATACTGACCGGCCTTGATGACCGCCTGCTTGGCTGTGCGATAAACCTTGCGACGGGCGTTGTAATAACCCTTGGCCTTGCCAAGGACTTTCTTGTGGCGACGACCCGCGGTCACGCCACGCTTAACTCTTGCCATGTTCGTTTACCTCGGTGGATTGCTTAGGCGTGCGGAAGTAGTTGGTCGAGACGACCGACATCGCTCTCATGCACGAGGCTGGAACCGCCGGAACGAAGCTGACGCTTGGTCTTGCGGGGTTTGTGACCGAGGTTGTGTCGACGGCCGGCGGCATAGGACTTGTAGCCCTTCGCCGTTTTGCGAAAACGCTTCGCTGCCGCCCGGTTGGTCTTCAACTTGGGCATTTCTGGTTACTCCTTTTTTCTGGCTTCGCTCGCAAGGTCTTTGCAGACCCGCTCACGTGCGGATGTTTACTCGACCCCTCGATCCACCATGGATCGAATCGACCGTGCAAACATCACTTCTTCTTCGGCGCAAGCACCATGACCATCTGCCGACCTTCCATCAGCGGGTTCTGCTCGACGATCGCCTGCGTGGCGAGGTCTTGAACCAACCGATCGAGAAGTCGACGTCCGACCTCTTGATGCGCCATCTCTCGGCCTCGGAACCGCAGGGTTACCTTGGCCTTGTCACCTTCGGTCAGGAAGCGGATGAGATTACGCAGTTTGACTTGGTAATCCGCCTCTTCCGTACCCGGGCGAAACTTCACTTCCTTGACTTGCTGCTGCTTCTGCTTCTTTTGCGCGGAGTGGGTTTTCTTCTTCTGTTCGAAGAGGAACTTCCCGAAGTCCATGATCCGAACCACCGGCGGCTCGGCCATCGGTGATACTTCGACGAGGTCGAGCTCACTGCTCTGCGCCATCTGAAGGGCTTCGAATCGGGTCATGATGCCGGCCTGAGCCCCATCTGCCGCGATCACTCGCACCTGCGGCGCCGTGATTTCCTCATTGCGCCGGATGCGCTTTGTTGCAGTCGAGATACGTCAATCCTCCAAAATTCGGCGTCCGCGGCTTTCCAGTTCGACGCGCAACCGCTCGACAAACGTCTGCGGGGACATCTGACCCAGATCCTTGCCGCTGCGGGTTCGCACGGACAGAAGCTGCGCTGCTACTTCCTTGTCGCCTGCCACCAATAGGTAAGGCACGCGCTGCAGCGTGTGTTCGCGAATCTTAAAGCCGATCTTTTCGTTGCGCAAGTCGATGTCGACCCGAAGCCCCTGATTTTTAAGGAATTCAGCGACCTCGCCGAGATAACCGTCCTGACGATCGGTAATGCCGAGCAGCACGACCTGCACGGGCGCGAGCCACGTGGGCAGCCTTCCGGCGTGGTGTTCGATCAAAATGCCCAGAAAACGCTCCAGAGAGCCGAAAATCGCCCGGTGCAGCATCACCGGGGTCTGCTTCTGGCTGTGCTCGTCGATGTAATGCGCCCCGAGGCGCCCGGGCAGGTTGAGATCGACCTGAAGCGTGCCGCACTGCCAGTCCCGACCGATGGCGTCCCGGAGCACGAACTCGAGCTTGGGTCCGTAGAACGCCCCCTCCCCCGGGTTCAGGGTGAAGTCGATCCCCGCCACCGTCGCCGCCTCCTTGAGCGCGGCCTCGGCCATGTCCCAGATGTCATCCGAGCCCACCCGCTTGGCCGGTCGGTCGGAGAATTTGATGCGGACATCGTCGAATCCGAAGTCCCGATAGATATCGAGGATGAGACGGGTGACCGCCACCGACTCCGCCGTGATCTGGTCGGGGCTCACGAAGATATGCGCATCGTCTTGGGTGAACGCTCGAACGCGCATCAACCCGTGCAGCGCTCCGGAGGGCTCGTAACGGTGGACTTTGCCGAACTCCGCATAGCGTACGGGCAGGTCACGGTAACTACGCAGGCCTTGCTTGAAGATCTGCACATGCCCCGGGCAGTTCATCGGCTTGATGGCGTAGACGCGCTCGTCCGGCGTCTGGGTCGTGAACATGTTCTCGCCGAATTTCTCCCAGTGGCCTGAGGCCTCCCAGAGACTGCGGTCCATGAGTTCTGGGCCGTTCACTTCCTGGAATCCGGCGGCGCGCTGCTTGTCGCGCATGTAGCCGATCAATGATTGGAAAACGCTCCACCCCTTCGGATGCCAAAACACTGCACCGGGGGCTTCCTCCTGCATGTGGAAGAGATCGAGCTCGCGGCCAATCTTGCGGTGGTCGCGCTTCTCGGCCTCTTCGAGGCGAGTCAAATAATCTTTGAGGTCTTTGTCGTGAGTCCAGGCGGTGCCGTAGATGCGCTGCAGCATCTCGTTGCGCGAGTCGCCGCGCCAGTAGGCGCCCGCCACCTTCATCAGTTTGAATACTTTGAGCTTCCCAGTCGACGGTACGTGCGGGCCGCGGCACAGATCGACCCATTCGCCCTGCCCGTACAAGCTGATCGGTTCGTTCGACGGGATACTCGCGATGATCTCGGCCTTGTAATGCTCGCCCAGATTCTTGAAGAAACTGACGGCATCGTCGCGCGCCATTTCCCGGCGGTTGACCGCGAGGTTCGCCGAGGACAGCTCGCGCATTTTTTCTTCGATGGCGGCGAGGTCTTCCGGCGTGAAGGGACGCTTGTACGCGAAGTCGTAGTAAAAGCCGTCTTCGATAACCGGACCGATCGTTACCTGGGCATCGGGAAAGAGCGACTGCACGGCCTGCGCCAACAAGTGGGCCGTCGAGTGACGGATCACCTCGAGCGCATCCGGGTGCTTGTCGGTGACGATTTCGAGACGCGAGTCTTCGACGATCTCGAACGTGGTGTCGACGAGCTTCCCCGATACCTTGCCCGCCAAGGCCGCTTTCGCGAGACCCGCGCCGATGCTGGCGGCCACCTCAGCGACCGTTACCGCCTGATCGAAGGTTCGTTGACTGCCATCGGGCAGGGTTACTACGGGCATGCGTGCCGGTCTCCGTCTCGTCCTGACGCCCCCACGGCGCCATGGTAAAAGGGGCGCTTCCGCGATGCGAAAACGCCCCCAGCCGAATTGGTAGGCGCGAGTGGGATCGAACCACCGACCACCACCATGTCAAGGTGGTGCTCTACCACTGAGCTACGCGCCTGCAGAAAGGCCGCGAACGATACCTTAGGCACCGACCAGCGGCAACCGGCGGGCTCGGCGCCCGGTCAGCATGGCCAGGGCGCTCGCCACCGCCGGAGCGACGGGCGGGACACCGGGCTCGCCAACCCCGCCCGGAGGCGCGTCGCTTGGCACGATCCAGGTCTCGATGGCCGGAGACTCCGCGAAGCGCACGACGGGATACGCGTCGAAGTTGCCCTGCTCCACGCCCCCTTCCTTGAAGCTGATACGGCCGTAGAGCGCCGCGGAGAGTCCGAAAATGATCGAACTCTCGAGCTGCTGAGCAACGAGATTGGGATTGACCGCGACACCGCAGTCGATGGCGGCGACAACCCGATGTACCCGCGGAACGCCGCCCTCGCCCTCGGACACTTCGGCAACCAGACCGACGATGCTGCCGAAGCTCTCGTGCAAGGCCACGCCGCGCGCGACCGGACGGCCGTCCGGGGTCGTGCCGACGGAGCGACTCCAGTCGGCCTTCTCGGCCACGAGCTTCAGCACCGCGGCATGTCGTGGGCGATCGGCAAGGTGCGCGAGTCTGAACTCGACCGGATCACGCTTGGCGAGGATCGCAAGCTCGTCGATGAAGGATTCGTTGAGGAACCCCTGCTGCGAATGACCCACCGAGCGCCAGAAGCCAACGCCGACGGGCAAGTCGACGGTCGTATGCGAGACCTTGTGATGCCCAAAGACGTAGACCTGGTCTGCCGTACCTTCGACATTGCTCGCGTCGCTGCCCGGAGCCGGCATGCCAAGTTGACGTGGCATCGCCTGGGCGGCGATCGACTGCCCCACGGAGTGACAATGGAACGCCGTCACCTTGCCCGTCGCCGGATCGAGAGCGGCCGCAAGCTGCGCACGCACCGCAGGACGATAGAAATCGTGACGCATGTCCTGCTCGCGCCGCCATTGCAGCTGAACGAGCTTGCCCGGGACGACTCGGGCGAGCGCCGCCGCCAGAGCAATGAAATCGGAGTCGAGCCTTCGACCGAAGGCACCGCCCAGCAGCATGGGCACGAGCGTCACTTGCTCGGGATCGAGATCGAATACTTTGGCTGCGACATCGCGTGACACATTCTGGACCTGCACACCCGCCCAGACCGTCGCCCGCGTCGTTTCGTATTTGGCCGTACAACAAAGCGGCTCCATAGCGGCGTGCGCGAGATACGGCACCTCGTACTCTGCGCGCAGTACCGTCGATGCGTTCTGGATGATCTTTTCCGCCTCGCCCACCTCGCGGTATACGTCGCGCTCAGAACCTGCCTTAAGACCTTTGGCAAGCGTGTCGTCGATCAAGGTCTGGTCGAAGGCGCCCGCAGCGCCTGCCACCCACTTGGCATTGAGGGACTCGAGGGCGCGCCGTGCGCGCCATCGCTGATCGGCGAGCACTCCGATGGCCGCCGGCGCACCGGCGACGGACGGAATCACCCGTACCTCGACGACACCCGGCGATGCACGCACCGCCTTCTCATCGAAACTGCCGAGAGTTCCGCCGGCGAAGGGACACAGCTCGACCTCGGCGTAGAGCATCCCCGGTTCGTGGATATCGGTCGCGAATTTCGCAGTACCCGTGACTTTGTCGATCGCCTCGATGCGCTTTGCCGGCGTACCGATCAGAGTCCAGTCGCGGGGTTCTTTCAAAGAAAAATCCGAGACCGTCTCGATGGCCTCGGCGCCGAGCGAGACGATCTCGCCGAAGCTCAGGGTCTGCCCGTCGCGATGGACGACACGACCCTCTTTCACGGTGCATTCGGATACGGCGATCTTCCAGTGTCGGGCCGCCGAGGCACGCAGCGTCTCGCGGGCCATGGCACCCGCTTCGCGCAACACGACCCAAAGATCGGGAATGCTGCTCGACCCGCCAGTCACCATGAAGCCGATCTCGCGCACCACCTTGGCCATGAAATGCGTTGCAAGTCGTTTTGAAAGGACTGGCTCACCTTCACTCAGCGCCGGGTTGCCACCCGCGATCTTGACGTTGTTGTAGACGCTCGCGATGGGCGCCGGCGCAATCTGGATGGCCTCGAGCATGCAGCCGAGCTCTTCGGCGAGCAGCATGGCAAGTCCCGTATGGGTGCCCTGCCCCATCTCGGCGCGCGGCATGAAGAGCGTAACCGAATCATCGCGACCCACGCGCACCCAGGCGTTCGGCGTGAACGAATCGGTGCCATCCAAAAGATCTGCGCCACCCGTCAATCGTTGGCGCGGCGGAAGCACACTCCATCCCACCGCAAGCGCGCCGAGCGAACCGAGACCCAACCAGAGCACCGTACGTCGTTTCATCCTGCCTTCACCTCCGGCAAGCCGAAACCGGCGCGCCGCAACGTTTCGATTTCATCGCGCAAGCGGGCCGCTTCCTCGAACTCGAGGTTGCGTGCGTGCTTGAACATCTCGGACTCGAGCTGTTTCATGCGACGCAAGGCCTGCTCCGGTCGCAAGTCGTGCACCGGACGGGCCCCTGAGTCGCGCGAAGATGTCTTTCCAGCCTTGCCAAGCTTTGACCCAAGCTTGCCCTTCGGCAGAGGCGCACCGCCTTCGGCCCGCGCACCCTCCATGACGTCCACCACCTGCTTGACGATGCCGCGGGGCGTGATGCCGTGGGCCTCGTTGAAGGCCACTTGCTTGTGCCGACGACGCTCGGTTTCTTCCATCGCACGCTGCATCGATCCGGTGATTCGATCGGCGTAGAGGATGGCCCGCCCGTTGACGTTGCGTGCCGCCCGGCCGATCGTCTGGATCAATGAATTGGTCGAGCGGAGAAATCCCTCTTTGTCGGCATCGAGCACGGCTACGAGGGCAACCTCGGGCATATCCAGCCCCTCGCGAAGAAGATTGATGCCGACCAGCACGTCGAACACACCGAGTCGCAAGTCGCGAATGATTTCACTGCGCTCGACCGTCTCGATGTCCGAGTGCAAATACCGAACCTTGACGCCATGCTCATCGAGATACTCGGTGAGATCCTCGGCCATGCGCTTGGTGAGCGTGGTGATGAGCACTCTCTCTTGTCGTGACACGCACTGCACGATCTCCGAGAGCACATCGTCGACCTGTGTCCGAACGGGACGCACCTCGACGTTCGGGTCGACGAGACCCGTTGGCCGGACGACCTGCTCGACCACCTGAGACGCGTGACGGGCTTCGTAGTCGCCCGGGGTCGCCGACACGAAGATCATTTGGGGCGCGAGGCGCTCCCATTCTTCGAACTTCAACGGCCGGTTATCGAGCGCTGAGGGCAAACGGAATCCGTACTCGACCAGCGTCTCTTTTCGCGAGCGGTCCCCTTTGTACATGGCGCCGAGTTGCGGAAGGGTCTGGTGACTTTCATCGACCACCAGCAAAGAATTCGGCGGCAGGTAGTCGTAGAGACACGGGGGCGGCTCGCCCGGCTCGCGGCCCGACAAATATCGCGAGTAGTTTTCGATGCCGGCGCAGTACCCCACCTCTTTCATCATTTCCATGTCGAACATGGTTCGTTGCTCGAGCCGTTGCGCCTCGACGAGTTTGTCGGCGGCACGAAGCTCGATGAGCCGCTCACGCAGCTCTTCACGAATATGGTCGATGGCCTGGATCAATCGATCCTTCGGCGTGACGAAGTGGGTGCCCGGGTACACCGTATAGCGTGGCACCTTGCGCAGCACGGAGCCCGTCAAAGGATCGAAGATCGACAGACTTTCTATGGTGTCGTCGAAGAGCTCCACCCGAATGGCATCGCGCCCCGACTCGGCCGGAAAGATGTCGATGATGTCGCCGCGTACCCGGAACGTTCCCTGCGAAAAATCGATCTCGTTACGGGTGTACTGCATGTCAGCCAGGCGCCGCAGCAATTTGCGCTGATCGAGTCGCTCGCCCCGCACGAGGTGCAACACCATCGCCAGGTAGGTCTCGGGATCGCCAAGACCATAAATCGAGGATACCGTCGCGACGATGATGCAATCCGGTCGCTCGAGCAGCGCCTTGGTCGCCGAGAGGCGCATCTGCTCGATGTGTTCGTTGATCGAGGCGTCTTTTTCGATGTACGTGTCACTCGCGGGCACATACGCTTCGGGTTGGTAGTAGTCGTAGTACGAAACGAAGTATTCGACCGCGTTATCGGGGAAGAACTCCCGGAACTCACCATAAAGCTGAGCCGCGAGCGTCTTGTTGTGCGCGAGCACCAAGGTCGGTCGCTGAATGGCTTGGATGACGTTGGCGATGGTGAACGTCTTGCCGCTGCCCGTGACCCCAAGCAGAGTCTGGTGTGCGAGCCCGCTCCGCAGACCGTCGATCAGTCCGGCAATGGCTGCAGGCTGATCCCCGGCGGGTTGGTAATCGGACTTGAGCCTGAATACGGCCATAAGGCCCCTACTATATCGGCTCGAGGTTGCAGATGTTCTGACGGCTTTCCGCCCGGCGTGCGGCGCCGCTTGACGGGCCGCGGCGCATTCCAGAGAATGCGCGCCTCTTTTCGCCTGCCGTTCCCCGGTAGCTCAGTCGGTAGAGCGTCGGACTGTTAATCCGCAGGTCGCTGGTTCGAGTCCAGCCCGGGGAGCCAATCTCCGGCAGGCGATAGTCACCCGAGCGGGCCCCGCCCACCACCGTCACCACTCAATAATTGAGCGTGTCCGGTGACGCCTTGAAGCGCTCCATCGAATCCAGAATGATCTTGCGCGCCTGCTCGGCATCACCCCAACCGCTGATCTTGACCCACTTGCCGGGCTCGAGATCCTTGTAGTGCTGAAAGAAGTGGCCGATGCGATCGAGCCAGTGCTTGGACACCTGACTGATGTCATGGACATGCGAGTAACCGTTGAACACCTTGTCGACGGGAACGGCGAGCAGCTTTTCGTCAGAGCCGGCTTCATCCTGCATCATCATCACGCCGACCGGGCGGCACCGAATCACTGAACCCGGCACGAGCGGCAAGGGCAAAATGACGAGCACATCTGCCGGGTCGCCATCGCCACAGAGCGTGTGCGGGATGTAGCCGTAGTTGCAGGGGTAACGCATGGGCGTCGAGAGGATGCGATCGACGAAGATCGCGCCCGTCGCTTTGTCGACCTCGTATTTGACCGGGTCGGCATCCTTGGGGATTTCGACGATGACGTTGACGTCGTTCGGGACATCCTTGCCCGTGGGTACTAGATCGAGTGCCATGCTTCCGTGCTCCTGATAATCCAAATCAAACCGATCGGGAGATGAGTTCCTTCATGATCTCGTTCGTGCCGCCGTAGATCCGCTGGACCCGCGAGTCGGCAAACATGCGGCACACGAGGTACTCGTTCATGTACCCGTAGCCGCCATGCAACTGCACGCACTCGTCGAGCACCTGCTGCTGCATGTCGGTGACCCAGTACTTCGCCATCGAGGCGGTTTCGTTGTCGAGCTTGCCCGCGAGCAACTTCCGGATGCAGTCGTCGACGAATACGCGCGCGACGCGCGTGACGGTCGCGCATTCTGCAAGCTTGAATCGAAGGTGCTGCATCTGGCCGATGACTTGCCCGAAGGCCTTGCGCTCTTTGACGTACTTGGACGTCTCGGCGACGGCCCCTTCCATGGCGGCGACACCACAGAGCGCGATGATCAACCGCTCGTACGGCAGGTCGCCCATGAGCTGATACATGCCGAGCCCCTCTTCCGCCCCGAGCCGGCAGTCCGCCGGTACACGGACGTCTTCGAAGAAGAGTTCGGCGGTGTCCTGCGCCGGCATGCCCATCTTGTCGAGCACGCGACCGACGCGGTAACCGGGAAGATTCTCGGTTTCGATCATGATGAGCGAGAGTCCGCGCTTACGGTCCTCGGTGTTGGTCCGAGTGACCAACATGAGTAGCGAGGCCTGGCCGCCGTTCGTGATGAAAATCTTTGAGCCGTTGATGCGGTAATGATCGCCTTCGAGCACGGCACGGGTGCGGACACCTTGCAGATCAGACCCCGCCCCCGGTTCCGTCATGGCGATTGCGCCGATGAGTTCGCCTCGTGCCATGCGCGGCAACCAACGCTGTTTTTGCTCCTCCGATCCGTAGTTGTAGACGTAATGCGCGCACATGCTGTGCACGCCCTGACCGAACCCGGACAACCCCCGACGCGCCTGCTCTTCGTAGAACACCACCTCGTGACGGAAGTCGCCACCGGCGCAGCCGTACTCGGCCGGCAGGTCGAGACAGAGCAGACCCATCTCGCCAGCCTTTCGCCAAATCTCTTTTCCGACGGTGTGCTGGCGTCGCCATGTCGCATCGTGCGGCACCATCTCGGTCTCGACGAAGCGCGCGACATTCTCGCGAAACAGATTCAACTCATCGTCGGCCCAGGGGGAAACATAGGGAAGCATCAATGAACTCCTGCATGCCGGCGCCTTGGCGCCGGAAGATGAATGATCAGCGCTTGCTGCGCGTCGCCTTCGGACTCTCGACGACCTTGCGAAGATGCGCCCTGAAATCTTTGCCAAGCGATGGATGCGCGAGCGCATACGCCACAGTCGCCTGCAAGTAACCGAGCTTGCTCCCGCAGTCGTAACGCATGCCTTCGAATTTATGGGCGTAAACCGCCTCTTCCTGGAGCAAACGCGCGATCCCGTCCGTCAACTGAATCTCGCCGCCTGCGCCGGCTCCGATGCGAGCGAGGTGATCGAAGATCGCAGGCGACAACAAGTAACGTCCGACGACCGCGAGGTTGGACGGCGCGACGGCAGGCTTGGGCTTCTCGACAATTCGACGGATCCGCGCAGTTTGCCCCGGAGCCTCTACCGCGACGATGCCGTACTTGTCGGTATCTTTGCGCGGTACCGTTTCGCAACCGATCACGCTTGCGCCCTTGGCGGCATAGACCTCTGCCATCTGCGCGAGGCAGGGTTTCTCGGCAGCGATCAGATCGTCGGCAAGGTGCACGAAGAACGGCTCGTTGCCTACGGCCGGCCGCGCACATAACACGGCGTGTCCGAGACCGAGCGGCGCAGGCTGCCGAATGTAGATGCAGGTGGCATAACTCGGCAGCACGCTGTGCAGTTGCTTCACGAGCTCGTTCTTGCCTTGCGACTTGAGCAAACCCTCGAGTTCACGATCGGAGTCGAAGTGATCTTCGATGGCCCGCTTGGAGGCGCCCGTGATGAACACCAAACGCCTTGCGCCGGCGGCGAGCGCTTCCTCGACCGCGTATTGAATCAGCGGCTTGTCGACGACCGGGAGCATTTCTTTGGGGCTCGCCTTGGTCGCCGGAAGGAATCGCGTGCCGCGCCCCGCAACCGGAAAAACCGCCGTCTCGATGAGGGGACGCTTGGCCATCTGCCACTCCGAAAAATAGATCCCGGAATGGTAAACCAAGCGCCCCTCGCTCGGGCAGGGACGTTAGCGGCTTCCGGTGCCCGGCTTCGAGACGTTTTGACCCGCCGGGCTACGCCCTCCAGCTCCGGCTGGCGACGACACTCCAGAAGGTTTGGCCGACGCACCCCCCGACCCTACGGTCAAACGGGAACGATTGTTCTCGAGCGTCTTGGCGCCGATGCCTTTGACGAGGGCGAGTTCATCGACCGAACGAAAAGCCCCATTTTTCTGACGATGCTCGACGATCGCTCGTGCCTTGGACTCGCCGATGCCCTTGATCTCCCGCGCAAGGGTGGCGACGTCGGCGGTGTTGATGTTGACGAGTGTGGTGATTGGGCGAGTCGAGGATGAAGCGGCGGTGGTCGAGGCGTGAACGGGCCCGAGTAGCGCCCAGCACGACAAGATAGCCAGCGCGGTCATTCGATTGATCATGGTTTGTCCTCCGGTTCGGATGCGTGGCGCCGACATGGCGGCACTCGCCGGAGGCTAAGACGGAGGCTCGCCGAATCACGAGCAACGAATCGACGCAGAGCGTCGACTATTGGAAAGATCAGTCTCTGATCGGACTCGTGATGCTTTCGTTGACCCGCTCGCGCAGGTCCTTTCCCGGCTTGAAATGAGGGACGTACTTCCCGGAGAGCGCGACGGCCTCGCCCGTCTTCGGGTTGCGACCCTGCCGAGGCGGTCGGAAATGCAAGGAGAAACTGCCGAACCCACGGATCTCGATGCGCTCACCCGTGGCGAGTGCGTCGCTCATGATCTCGAGGATCTGCTTGAGCGCGAGCTCAATGTCCTTCGCCGGCAGATGCTTCTGCTTGGCGGTGATCAATTCGATGAGTTCCGACTTCGTCATGACAACCCCGTGACGTCGTCAGGAGGGTCGCGAACGGCATAACCCGTCCGCGACCCGCCCCAATTTCACGTTACCCCATCAACCGCGATCGCGATCCGAGTTGATCTGGGCCTTGAGGAGTTCGCCCAAGCTCGTACCCGCGGTCGGGCCCGTCTGCTCGGAACGATAGCTCTGTACGGCTTCGGCTTCCTCGGAGGCTTCCTTGGCCTTGATCGAGAGCGAAATCGAGCGCGTCTTGCGATCGACGCCCATGAACTTCGCCTCGATCTCGTCGCCAGCCTTCAGGAACTGACGCGCGTCTTCGACGCGATCGCGACCGAGCTCCGACGCACGCAGCTGACCTTCGATGCCGTTGCCGAGATCGATGATCGCGCCGCGAGCGTCCACTTCTTTGACGACACCGCGAACGACACTGCCCTTCGGGTTGTCGGCGATGTAACCCGCGAACGGATCCTTGGCGAGCTGCTTGATGCCGAGGCTGATGCGCTCGCGCTCCGGATCGATGGCCAGAACCATGGCTTCGATCGTCTGACCCTTCTGGAAGCTTCGAACAGCCTCTTCACCCGGGATATCCCAGGAGATGTCGGAGAGGTGCACGAGACCGTCGATGTTGCCCGAGAGGCCGATGAAGATGCCGAAGTCGGTGATCGACTTGATCTGACCCGACACCTTGTCGCCGCGGTTGAAGTTCTCGGAGAACTCACGCCACGGATTCGGGACGCACTGCTTGAGGCCGAGGCTGATGCGGCGACGCTCTTCGTCGCAATCGAGCACCATGACTTCGACTTCCTGACCCGTCTGCACCACCTTGGCCGGATTGACGTTCTTGTTGGTCCAATCCATTTCCGACACGTGTACGAGACCTTCGACGCCGTCCTCGATCTCCACGAACGCGCCGTAGTCGGCGATGTTCGTGACCTTGCCGAACACGCGGGTGTTGGGCGGATAACGACGATTGATGCTCTCCCACGGATCGGCGCCGAGCTGCTTGAGGCCGAGGCTGACGCGCGAACGCTCGCGGTCGAACTTGAGGATGCGCACTTCCACTTCGTCACCGACCTTGACCACTTCGGAAGGATGCTTGACGCGCTTCCAGGCCATGTCGGTGATGTGCAGCAGACCATCGATGCCGCCGAGGTCGACGAACGCACCGTAGTCGGTGAGGTTCTTGACCGTGCCGCGCACGACCGAGCCTTCCTGGAGGTTGTCCATGAGCGCGCTGCGCTCGGCAGAGAACTCTTGCTCGACGACTGCGCGACGCGACACCACGACGTTGTTGCGCTTCTGATCGAGCTTGATGACCTTGAACTCGAGCGGCTTGTTCTCGAGATAAGCCGTATCGCGAACCGGACGAACGTCGACGAGGGACCCCGGCAGGAACGCGCGGACGTGCTCGATTTCGACGGTGAAGCCGCCTTTTACGCGACCAGTGATGATGCCCGTGACAATTTCGGCTTTGGAGAAAGCGTCTTCGAGGCGCGTCCAGGTACGAGCGCGCTTAGCTTTGTCGCGTGAGAGACGCGTTTCGCCAGTGCCGTCTTCGACGGCGTCGAGCGCGACCTCGACCATTTCACCGACGGTTACTTCGATCTCTCCCCGCTCATTCTTGAACTGTTCGACGGGAATGACGGCCTCGGACTTGAGACCGACGTTGACGATGACCATGTCGCTGCCGACATCGACCACGAGACCCGAGAGGATCTGACCCGGGCGAATACGCTGGCTGGCCAGACTCTGTTCAAACAGTTGCGCAAAAGATTCAGTCATTTGTATTTACTCATGCGATGCAAAGGGCATCGCGCCTGTTATCCCGATCCCCACCTTTGGTGGAACCACGGGGTTGACGACACAGCCGAGCGACGAGCACCCGGCCACCCAAATCCGATCGAATTCCGTGAGGATCAGCGCCAGAGGGCGCGCGAACGTCCGAGTTCGATCACCCGTTCGACGATCTCGTCGACCGGTACACCGGTCGAGTCGATCACGAACGCGTCGGACGCAGGCCTGAGCGGTGCCACGCTGCGGGTTGAATCCCGCAGGTCGCGCTCGGCGATCTCCCGCGAAAGGGCGGCGAGACTAACACCAGAATCCTTGTCTTTCAACTGCTTATAGCGCCTCAGAGCCCTCTCGTCGGCGCTCGCAGTAAGGAAGATTTTGAGGGGGGCGTCGACGAAAATGACGGTACCCATGTCCCGGCCGTCGGCGATCAAGCCCGGGGGTCGGGCGAACGAACGCTGGCGGTCGGTCAGCGCCGAGCGCAGCTCCGGCCAAGCCGCCACCCGAGAGGCACCCTGCCCCGTCTCCTCCGCCCGCACGAGCCCCGTGACGTCCCGCCCCGAGAGCTCGATGCGCTCCTCGCCGTCCGTGTTCGCACCAAAGACGACGTCCATGGTCCGCGCCAAGGCGACATGACCCGCGACGTCATCGGCGGGAATCCCCTTCAACTGCCCGGAGACGGCAACCAGCCGGTAGAGCGCTCCGCTATCGAGCAAATGCCAACCCAAGCGCTGCGCAATCCGTCGACACACCGTCCCCTTGCCCGAACCCGAGGGTCCATCGATGGCAATGACCGGGGTACCCAGTGTCTTCGAGATGGGCTCCACGGCTCAGCTCCGGGATCCAGCAGGATCGTCTTCGATAGCAAGTCCGCACCCACTGGCGAGTGCGGCGAACCCGGGAAACGAGGTCGCGACGTTGGCGGTGTCCAGAATTTCGATGTCTCCCTCCGCCTGGAGCGAGGCGACCGCGAACGACATGGCGATGCGATGATCGCCATGGCTGTCGACTCGGCCGGCCTTGAACACGGGCCCCGGACCGCCACGCCCCTCAAGCCGCATGCCATCAGCCAGCAATCGATGCGGGATACCCAAGGCAGAAAGCCCTTCGGACATCGTCGCGAGCCTGTCGCTTTCTTTGACGCGAAGCTCTTCGGCACCCCGCAGCACCGAGGTGCCCTCTGCGCAGGCCGCAGCAACGAAAAATGCAGGAAACTCGTCGATCGCCACGGGCACGAGCTCGACGGGAACCTCGATTCCGCGCAGCTTCGAGGGTCGAACGAGAAGATCGGCCGTTGGCTCCGGGCCCCGCGTCGCGAGATCTGAAACGGTGATGTCTGCACCCATGGCGCGGAGGATGTCGAGCAGACCCGTGCGGGTCGGATTCATGCCGACACCCCGCAATTCGAGCGAACCTTGCTCGGCAATGCAGCCGGCGACCAAAAAAAACGCAGCGGATGAGAAATCGCCTGGAACGACGACATGGGTACCACGAAGACGTTGCCCGCCCCGCAGGCTGATCGTCGAACCGTCGCGCTGAATTTCGACACCGAAGCACTCGAGCATCCGCTCGGTATGGTCCCGAGTTCGCGCAGGTTCGGTCACGCGCGTCACCCCGGTCGCTCGGAGCGCTGCCAGAATGATTGCCGACTTCACTTGGGCGCTCGCCATCGGCATCTTGAAATCGATCGCGCGCAGCTCGGGCGTCCCGCGGATCACGACGGGCGGCTTGCCATCGCGAGTCTCGATACGCGCCCCCATCAATCGCAGCGGCGCGGCCGCGCGCTCCATCGGTCGTCGCATCAGCGACTGATCGCCTACGAGAATCGAATCAAAATTTTGACCGGCCAGTAGTCCCATGAACAGACGCATGGCCGTGCCGGCGTTGCCCATATCGAGAGACTGCTCGGCGCCGCGAAGACCCTCGACTCCCACGCCCTCGACGCGAACGCGAGAGCCCTGTTGCGAGTCGATCGTCACACCGAGCGAGCGCAATACGTTCAAAGTGGCGAGGCAGTCCTCACTCTCGAGAAAACCCTCGACCGTGGTCACGCCGTCGGCGATCCCGCCAAGCATGAGCGCGCGATGCGAGACGGATTTGTCGCCGGGAACTTGAATACTGCCGGCGATCGCCCGTCGGGGCGACACGATCCAGCGATCTTGAGCCTGAGCGGTCACAGCACGGCGCGAGGATAGGAGCCGAGTATCCGAAACAACGAGGCTCGAGACTTGAGCCCGGCGAGCGCTCGGGCCAGCGCCGGATCGTCTCGATGACCCTCGAGGTCCATGAAAAACACGTAGTCCCATTTTCGGCGTTGCGACGGTCGAGACTCGATACGCGTGAGGCTTACGCGATTCTTTGCGAGCGGTTCGAGCAATCTGTGCAAGGCGCCGGGCGATTCGGTGTGTCCGGTCGACACGAGCAGCGTCGTTCGATCGTTGCCGCTCGATCCGAACGTGCGTCTGCCAATGACCAGGAAGCGCGTGGTGTTATCCGGTCGATCTTCGATGTCCGCCGACAAGATAGTGAGCCCGTAGACCTCGGCCGCCGTCTCACCGGCGATCGCGGCAGTGCCCTTCTCGTCGCGCGCCCGTCGAGCCGCCTCGGCATTGCTCGACTCCGCGATCAACTCGACGTCCGGCAGGGTTTCTTTGAGCCATTGACGGCATTGAGCGAGCGACTGCGGGTGACTGCAGATGCGCTTGACCTCACGCAAGCTGCGCATCTTGCCCATCAGGTTTTGGCGAATGCGCATTTCAACCTCACCACAGATGTGCAGCGGCGAAGTCAAAAAACGATCGAGCGTGTGATTGACACTGCCTTCGGTGGAATTTTCGATGGGCACGACGCCGAAGTCGGCATGACCTGCCTCCACCTCGTGGAACACCTCGTCGATGGTCGAGAGCGAGAGCGCCCGCGCGGAGTGACCAAAATGTTTGTAGACCGCTGCTTGCGAGAACGTACCCTCGGGCCCGAGGAATCCAACCTTCAACGGTTCTTCCTGAGCGAGACAGGCGGACATGATCTCCCGAAATAGACGAACCACCTCCTCATCGCGCAGAGCACCTGCAGCGCGGGCCGAGGCATTTCGCTCCAGCGCCATACGCAGCACCTGCGCCTCGCGCTCGGGACGGTAGAAATCGACCAGACGCCCCTCCTTGCCCTTCGAGATCCCCACCTTTCGCGCAAGACGGGCGCGCTCGTTGAGCAAATCGTGCAGGCGGCGATCGACCTCGTCGATTCGCGAGCGCAGCCCGGCGATCTCTCCGGGAGCCCGACGCTTTGATCGGCTCTTGGAGGGGGTCTTCTTGCTGCGACGGGCCATGATGAGTTCCGTGGGACTAAAGCACTCGGGCTGAGAGTACCCCGTCGATCGCTCGAATGCGATCGAGCAACGAGCGGTCCACCGCACCTTCGACGTCGATGAGCGTGTACGCCACCTCGCCGCGTGACTTGTTGAGGAGCTCGGAAATATTGATGCCCGCTTCTGCGAGCAAGGTGGACATTTGTCCCACCATGTTGGGGACATTGCTGTTGGCGACGGCAATACGCGACGTGCCGACGAGTCGCGGCAGGTTGGCATCCGGGAAATTCACGCTGTGGCGGATGTTACCGTTCTCGAGGTAGTCCCGCAGCGTCTCGGCCGCCATGACGGCGCAGTTTTCCTCGGCCTCGCCGGTCGACGCGCCGAGGTGGGGCAATGCGACCACTTTGCGATGATCCTTCAAAGCATTCTTGGGAAAGTCGCAAATGTAGGCATGCAGATGACCGGAACCGAGTGCCGCAATCACCGAGGCGTCATCCACGATGGGGGCGCGAGAAAAATTGAGCAACACGCCACCCTTGGGCATGAGCGCGATGCGAGTCGAATTGACGAGACCACGGGTGGCCTCGACGAGGGGTACGTGTACCGAGATGAACTGGCTGCGCGCAAAAAGGTCGTCGAGCGAAAGAGCCTGTTCGATGGACGACGACAACTGCCACGCCCGTTGAACCGTGATCTGGGGGTCGTAACCGATGACTCGCATACCAAGTCGCTCGGCCACGTTCGCGACCTCGACGCCGATCGCGCCGAGTCCAATGACCCCGAGCGTGCGCCCCGGCAACTCGAAACCTGCAAAATCTTTTTTGCCTTTCTCGGTCGCCTCGTCGATGGTTTTGTCGTCGCCCGAGAGGGCCCGTGCGAAATCCCAGGCCTGAACGATGTTGCGCGCTGCAAGAAAAAGCCCCGCGACCACGAGTTCTTTGACGGCGTTGGCGTTGGCACCCGGCGAGTTGAACACCGGTATGCCTCGCTTCGTCAGCGCCGCGACCGGAACGTTGTTGGTACCCGCACCTGCTCGGGCGATGGCCAAGACGGAAGGCGAGATCGCCATGCTGTGCATATCAGCCGATCGAACGAGAATCGCGTCGGGTTCCGGGATCGCCGAGGCCACTTCGTAACGGTCGCGAGGCAGTCGCTCGAGCCCGCGCAGACTGATGTTGTTCAGCGTCTGGATCCGAAAAACCATGCGAGCCCTCACCCGTGTCGACGCTGGAAATCACCCATGAATGCGATCAGGGCTTCGACGCCCGCGAGCGGCATCGCGTTGTAGATCGACGCCCGCATGCCGCCGACCGAGCGGTGCCCTTCGAGGTTGGCGAGCCCGACCTTTGCCGCCTCGGCACAAAACACTTTTTCGAGATCGGCGTTCGGCACGGTGAACGGCACGTTCATCCACGAGCGACAATCGCGCGCCACGGGGCTGCGATAAAAGCCCGAACCGTCGATGGCCGCGTAGAGCTTCTCGGCTTTGACGCGATTGCGCTCCCCAATGACCGAAAGGCCCCCTTGACGCTTGAGCCAAGCGAACACGAGCCCCGCCATGTAGATGCCGAAAGTCGGTGGCGTGTTGAGCATCGAACTTTCTTTGGCCATGGCCGCATAGTCCCAAATCGGAGGTGTACCGGCGCGCGCCTTGCCGACGAGGTCTTCGCGGACGATGACGACGACCAGTCCCGACGGTCCGATATTCTTTTGCGCTCCGGCGTAGATGAGACCGAAACGACTGACGTCGATGGACCGCGACAGAATCGTCGATGACATGTCGGCGACGATCGGCGCATCGCTCTTCGGGATGTAGGGAAACTCGACGCCGCCGATCGTTTCGTTCGGCGTGTAATGAAGATAGGCCGCTCCCGGGGTGACGCTCAGCGCAGACTCCGCCGGGACGGTGGAATAATTCGAGGCTGCTTCATCGGCGATGACGTTGACCTTACAGAAACGCTTCGCTTCGACGATCGCCTTCTTGGACCACGCTCCGGTGTTGACGTAATCCACGACCGACTCGGCGGTCGCTAGATTCTGCGGAATGGCCGTGAACTGTCCGGTGGCACCACCTTGCAGGAAGAGCACTTTGTAGTTCGCCGGAATCGACATGAGCTCGCGAAGATCGCTCTCCGCTCTTTCGGCGAGGGCCACGAAAGGCTTGCTGCGATGGCTGACTTCCATGACCGACATGCCGCTGCCCTGCCAATCGAGAAGCTCGTCCCTCGCCTGCTCGAGTACTTCGAGGGGCAAGGTGGCGGGGCCCGCCGCGAAATTGAACACGCGCATCGGGGTCACCTTCTAAGAAATGTCAATGGACGTTGGGAGCGTCGGGCGGAGTCGACGCGGCGCCTTCGGTTCCGGCTGCTGCGCCCTCACCCGAGGTCGAATGCTCGTCGTCGCCCAGAGAGTCGATACCCTCCACGCTGACGAGGCGCTCGCCATCGTCGAGCCGGATGAGCCGGACGCCTTGAGTATTTCGGCCGACGATCGAGATCTCCGAAACACCCGTGCGAACGAGCGTGCCGTTTGAACTGATCATCATGATTTCCTGGTCGGTCTGCACCTGCAGCGCCGCGACCGTCGAACCGTTTCGTTCCGTCGTCTGCAACGCGATGACACCCTGCCCGCCGCGACCATGCAACGGGAAATCTTCGAGCGGCGTCAGCTTGCCGTAACCGTTCTCGCTAGCCGTGAGGATGAGACCATCGCCGACGACAACCAAGGAGATGACTTCCTGACCTTCGGCGAGTTTGATGCCGCGAACGCCGGTGGCGTCACGACCCATCGGACGGACTTCGCCCTCGTTGAAGCGAATGGCTTTACCACCGCTCGAGCACAGGATGATGTCGCGCTTGCCATCGGTGAGCCCGACGCCGACGAGTCGGTCGCCATCGCGCAGATCGACGGCGATGATGCCCGACGGACGCGGGCGCGAATACGCCGACAACGGTGTCTTCTTGACCGTGCCGTGACTCGTTGCCATGAACACGAAGTTCTCGTCGTCGAACTGCTTGATGGGCAGCACCGCATTGATCTTCTCGCCCTCCTCGAGCGGCATGAGGTTGACCAGCGGTTTTCCGCGAGCACCGCGGCCAGCTTGCGGCAATTCGAATACGCGGATCCAGTAGACCCGCCCGCGATTGGAGAAACACAGCAACGTATCGTGGGTATGCGCTACGAACAGCTTCTCGACGAAATCTTCGTCTTTGACGGCCGTCGCCGTCTTGCCTCGACCGCCACGACGCTGAGCCTGATATTCGGTGAGCGGCTGGCTCTTCGCATAGCCGGTGTGCGAGAGCGTGACCACGACGTCTTGCGGTTCGATCAAATCTTCGGTGGCAAGATCGATGTGGTCGAGGTTGATCTCGGTACGACGGGTATCGCCATACTCGTCACGGATGGCGATGAGCTCCCCTTTGACGACTTCGGTGAGTCGCTCAGGGCGGGCCAAGATATCGGTGAGGTCGGTTATGAGCGACAGCAATTCGGCATATTCCGCGACGATTTTGTCCTGCTCGAGCCCGGTGAGGCGGTTGAGCCTCATGTCGAGGATGGCCTGAGCCTGAGTCTCGCTCAACCGATAACCGGAGCCATCGGAGCGCAATCCGAGCTCGACTGCCAGATCTTTGGGGCGGGTCGACACGTTGTTGGCGCGAGCGAGCATCTCGGGTACTGCACCCGATGACCAGCTTCGACCGAGCAAACCGGCTTTCGCCTCGGCAGGCGTCGGTGACGCCTTGATGAGCGCAATGACTTCGTCGATGTTCGCGAGCGCAACCGCCAAACCCTCGAGGATGTGGGCGCGGTCGCGAGCCTTGGCGAGGTCGAACACCGTGCGACGGGTGACCACCTCGCGTCGGTGACGAACGAAGGCCTCCAGCATTTCTTTGAGCGACAACAGGCGGGGCTGACCATCGACCAGTGCCACCATGTTGATGCCGAAGACCGTCTCGAGAGGCGTCTGGGCGTAGAGGTTGTTCAGCACGACCTCCGCGTTTTCGCCGCGGCGCAGCTCGATCACGATGCGCATTCCGTCCTTGTCGGACTCGTCGCGAAGACCGTCGTTGGCGATCCCTTCGATGAGCTTTTCGCGGACGAGGTCGGCGATACGTTCGATCAAGCGAGCCTTGTTCACCTGATAGGGCAGTTCAGTGACGATGATCGCCTGTCTATCGCCTTTGCCCACGTCCTCGAAATGGGTGCGCGCGCGGATGGACAGCCGCCCTCGCCCCGACTTGTAGGCGCTGACGATTCCCGCGGCGCCGTTGATGATGCCCGCCGTCGGGAAATCAGGGCCCGGGACATGCTGCATCAGAGTCGAGAGCGAAATCTCGGGATCTTCGATCACGGCGAGACAGGCGTTGACGATCTCCGTGAGGTTGTGGGGCGGAATGTTCGTCGCCATACCCACGGCGATACCCGAAGACCCGTTGACGAGAAGGTTGGGGACGCGCGAGGGCATCACCGCAGGTTCCGTCAAAGATTCGTCGTAGTTCGGGACGAAATCGACGGTCTCGCGGTCGATGTCGGCGAGCAACTCGCCCGCCATGCGCGACATGCGCACTTCGGTATAACGCATGGCCGCCGGCATATCGCCGTCGACGGATCCGAAGTTGCCTTGACCGTCGACCAGCAGGTAACGCATGGAGAATGGCTGCGCCATGCGGACGATGGCGTCATAGACCGCTGAGTCGCCGTGCGGGTGGTACTTGCCGATGACATCACCGACCACACGCGCGGATTTTTTGTACGGCTTGTTGTACTCGTTGCCGAGTTCGCGCATCGCGTAGAGGACGCGCCGATGCACCGGCTTGAGACCGTCGCGAACATCGGGAAGCGCACGCCCCACGATCACGCTCATGGCGTAATCGAGATAGGACTGACGCATCTCGTCTTCGAGGGTGACTGGCAGGACTTCTCGGGCGATTTCGCTCATTCGACGGTCGCTATTTTCATTCGAAAACGAGTGCGAAATAGTACCATAGAGGGCCCTCGAATTGTGGCTGGAACGAGCCTCCCATGAACGACTCCCACAACGCCCAACCCACGGGCTCGAAAGCCGATGAGGCCGAACTCGCGAAGTTCGATGCCATCGCTCACCGATTTTGGGATCCCCAGGGAGAGTTCGGCACGCTCCACTCCCTCAATCCCGCACGAATGACGTTCATCAGCGAGCGCGTCGCACTTCGCAGACCACACGACAAAGTCCGCGCCGCCGATGTCGGCTGCGGCGGCGGGCTGCTCGCCGAGGCACTGGCCCGCGCGGGCGCAGCGGTCACGGCGATCGATCTGGCCCCATCCATGATCGAGGTCGCCAAACTGCACGCTTCCGGCGAGCGCCTCGACATCGACTATCGCGTGCAATCGGTCGAGGCGCTGGCGAGCGAGGCCGCCGGTACCTTCGATGTCGTCACCTGCATGGAGATGCTCGAACATTTGCCCGATCCGGGTGCGGTCATCGCTCCCCTGGCGCGATTGCTGAAACCCGAGGGCTCGCTCTTCGTCTCCACGCTCAACCGAAATTTTCGGTCGTTCATGATGGCGATCATCGGCGCCGAATACGTCACGCAACTCGTTCCGCGGGGCACCCATGAGTACGAGCGGTTGATACGACCGTCGGAGCTTGCCCAATGGGCACGCGATGCGGATCTCGTCATCGAAGAATTCGCGGGCCTCGAATACAACCCGATCACTCGATCCGCCCGGCTGACCCGCGACGTGTCGGTCAATTATCTCGCCCATCTTCGACGAGCGGACTCCGCCAAGTGACTTCGGCCTCTGCGACGGCGCCCGCCTCGTTCGGGGCTGACCGCGATTGGTTGCTGCGTTTTTGTCCGCCTCATGCCGCACGTTCGCTGTCCGCGCTCTTCGAAATCGAGCAAGAGGTATCAGGGAGCCTGAAGAGCGGCCTCGAACATTCCGTCGCGCACGCACGACTCGAGTGGTGGAACGAAGAGTTGATCCGTCTCGCGCAAGGATCGCCGCGGCATCCCGCCACGCGCACACTCGCATCGGTAGCGATCGCGCGCGGCGTGACGCCGCCCGATCTCACCGCCCTCGTCGAACACGTACGAGTCGATCTTGCCTGTGTGGCCTTTCTCTCGCGCAAAGAACTCGATGAGCATCTGGCCAACTGGGGCCGAAGCGTTTTCAGAGCGGCAGCCCTGCTCGACTCAAATGCAGTCTCGACATCCGAGGCTGCGCATTCCAATCGCGCCACGGCAGAGCGACTCACGGCAAGCGCCGGCTTGCTCGTTCGCGAACTCGAACTCCTTGAGCACTTTTCATCACACGCCATCGCTGGACGCATCTACGTGCCGCTCGGCGATCCCCCCGAACCGTATGTGCCCTGGGTGGCCCACCCCCTGGCTCAGAGCGAATCCCTGGTGCTGACGTTCCGTCGAGAAGCGATTCGGCGGCGGCTCAAAGAGATCGCCTCGGAGATCGCACCCTCCGAACGTCCGGCCCTGCGAATTCCGTTGCTATGGATGGCGTTCGCCACCACCCGAGACCGCGGCGACTCTGCCCTTCTCTCGCCCCTGCGGCGTACCATCGCCGCATGGCGTGGTGCGTTGGCACTCTCGCGAGGCCGTCTGCCCGCTGCACTCATTTGAAGGACGAACGACGAATGCCCAACAATCCGACCGACTTCGATCCACGCCGAGTCACGATCGACGACCACGAACTCGCCGGCCGCGTGATCGCGATCACCGGTCCCACTGCGGGGATCGGGCACGCCTTAGCTCTCGAATGTGCGAGGCGCGGCGCCGAGGTCATCCTCATCGGGCGCAATGTCAAAAAATTGGAATCGGTACACGCCGAGATCTCGGCTCTCAAAACCCGTCTTGGCGAGGCCGTACCCGAACCCTGCATCGCTCCGCTCGATCTCGAAAGAGCGGTTGCGGGTGATTACGATGCGATCGCGAACGCGGTGATGCAACGATGGGGACGACTCGATGGTCTCGTGCTCAACGCGGCATTGCTCGGCGTCCTCGCGCCCATCGAAGATTACGACGTCCCGACTTGGGTCAAGGTCATGCACGTCAACGTCACGGCAAACTTTGCTTTGACCCAAGTGCTGTTGCCATCGCTTCGCGCCTCGGCCGACGCCTCGGTGCTGTGCCTCTCGAGCAGCGTCGGTCGCCGTGGCAGAGCCTACTGGGGCGCGTACAGCGTCTCGAAATTCGCCTTGGAAGGCCTCATGCAAACCTTGGCCGACGAGCTCGAGAAAACGACCGTACGGGTCAACTCGATCAATCCCGGTCGAGCCCGCACCCATATGCGCCGACAGGCGCTCCCGTCGGAGACGCTCGAGTCGCTGCCGCTACCTGAAACGCTCACCGCGCCGATGGTGGCGATGCTCGGGCCGCAATCGCGCGGGGTCACAGGTCGGACGCTGGAGGCTCAATAGTTCTTCCGGGAGAGCTCTCGAGCGCCTGGGCTTCTTCCGCGCTCAACGTTCGAAAGTGGCCGCGCGCCAAATCGCGCGTCAGCGCCAACGGTCCAAGACTCGTTCGCTGGATGCGACTGACCAGCGCACCCTGCCGTTCGAATAATTGGCGAATATCTTTGCCGCTCGCCCCGATCGCAATGATTTGGTACCACCGGTTGAGCCCCTCGGGCTCCGCATCCGAACCCTCGACCGAGATGACCTCGACCGTCCTGCCATCATCGAGCTCGCCTCGAGCGAGCGTGGCGAGCCGTGCCTCGTTCAACTCGCCTCGCACGCGCACGAGAAATTCAGTTTCCCATCGACGCACGCGACGCTGCAGGCGCTCGGCAAGTTCGCCGTCCGTCGTGACGAGTTCGAGTCCACCGTCGACCCGCGGCATGGGCGACACGGCAAGAAATCGGCGACCGGCGCGGCGAGGTAAACGTGAATAGAGCCCCTCGGTCAGTGATTCACCCGTCGATCGATGGCAGAGGAATACCGTCGTTTCCTTGCTGAGACGAGACGCATCGCGACTGCGGCGCACGACACGATTGTCCACGCGAAGTTCGTCTCGGCCGATGACCCTCGAGCCCAACTCGGCGATTGCACCATTGACCGTGACACGGCCCGCCCGGATCCACTCCTCGGCCTCACGCCGCGAGGCCAGGCCCGCCTGAGCCAACACTTTCTGGATTCGCTCTCCGGTCTGCGCGGGCTCCGCAGCGCGAGCGCGACTGCCTGACGGCTTGCGGCCGCCCGACTTCGGGCGTTCACGCCTGCTCATCGTCCTCGCCAGTGTCGGAAGCAACGACCGACGTCTCGGTCGCAGCGACCGCGTCGGTCGACTCGGCCGCATCTTGCGTATCGACCGGATCGATCGTCTCCGTCGAGTCAATCGTCTCCGTCGAATCAATCGACTCCGTCGTATCGGCCACCGGAAGCGTCAGCTGCGGATTGAGATCGACCATCTGCTTGATTTCCGCAAGCGGCGGCAACTCATCGAGCGCGCGCAACCCAAAATAATCGAGGAAGCTGCGGGTCGTTCCCAACAACTCGGGGTGGCCTGGTACATCTCGATGGCCCACCACCCGAATCCACTCGCGCTCCATCAAGGTCTTGACGATGTTCGGGTTGACCGCGACCCCACGAACCGACTCGATCTCGGCCCGCGTGATCGGTTGACGGTAGGCGATGAGCGCCAGCGTCTCGAGCAGCGCCCGGGAATATTTCTGCGGCCTCTCCGGCCAAAGGCGACTCACCTCGCGCGCATAAGTCTGACTAATCTGAACGCGCCAACCGCTCGCGGTCTCACGAAGCTCGACGCCGCGATCGGCGTAGTCGGCCGCCAGTCCCTCGAGCGTCGACTCGATCTGCGCCTTCTCGGGACGCGCTCCCTCGTCGAAAAGCTCGCCGATTTCATTGATCGACAGCGGCTTGCCCGCGGCAAGCAACGACGCCTCGATGACGTTGCGAATGTGGTGGTCGCTCATCAACTGTCCTTATCGGTTGAAGTGTCTGCTGGCTCGCCCTCGTTTTCGACGGACTCGCCGTCGACGAGCCGAAGGTGCGGACCTTGGGCGGCTCGCACGTGCAGCGGACCGTACGGCTCGGTCTGCACGATTTCGATCAGCCCCTCGCGCATCAGCTCGAGAATCGCCACGAAGGTCACGGTCACGCCCATCCGGCCCTCTTCGGGCTTGAAGAGCTCCATGAAATCGAGAAAGGCGCCACCGTCCACCGCCGCGAGTACGTCGGTCATGCGGGCGCGGACCGAGAGACGCTCGCGCTGCACGTGATGGTGCTGGAACATCGCCGCACGCGAGACGACATCTCGAAACGCGAGGATCATCTCCTGGAGCGCGACCTGGGGAAGACTCGACTGCGGACGACGAAAATCCGTCGCGGCGCTTGCGGGCCATGTATCGCGCTCTTCACGCGGCAGCTCGTCGATCGTCTCGGCCGCCTGCTTGAAGCGCTCGTACTCCTGCAAACGGCGCACGAGATCGGCGCGCGGATCGCTCTCCTCGGAGATCACGTCTCCCGAACGCGGCAACAACATGCGCGACTTGATCTCGGCGAGGGTCGCCGCCATCAGCATGTATTCCCCGGCAAGCTCGAGCTGAAGCTCCTGCATCAACTCGATGTAATTCATGTACTGCTTGGTGATGTCCGCGAGCGGAATATCGAGGATGTCGAGATTCTGGCGGCGGATCAGGTAAAGCAGCAAATCGAGTGGGCCTTCGAACGCTTCGAGGAAGACCTCGAGTGCCTGAGGCGGGATGTACAAATCGCGCGGCAGCTGGGTGACCGGCTCGCCCTGAACGAGTGCAAAAGGCATCTCCCCTTGCAACGGAGCGGCGACTTGCGGGTCTTCATCGCTGACCGAGGCCACGAGTCTGAGTTCGGGTTTCGCCATCTCAGCCTCCACGAAGGTGCATTGCGCTTCGCACCTCATCGAGCGTTTCGCGAGCTGCCTCTCTCGCCTTCTCGCTCCCCTCGGTGAGGATCGCGCGGACGAGATCAGGGTTGTCCTCGTAGGGGGCCGCGCGCTCGCGCATCGTGGCGCTCTCGTCGACGATACGGTCGATCAGCGGCTTCTTGCATTCGAGGCAGCCGATGCCCGCACTCTTACATCCGGCCGAGGCCCAATTACGCGTCGGCTCGTCGGAATACACCTGGTGGAGCGACCAAACCGGGCATTTGTCCGGATCACCGGGGTCGGAGCGACGCACGCGCGCCGGGTCGGTTTGCATGGTCTTCAATTTGCGGGACACGGAATCAGGGTCCTCGCGCAGTCCCAAAGTATTTCCGTAGGACTTCGACATCTTGCGACCGTCGATGCCCGGCAACTTGGGCGTCGGGGTCAGCAGCACCTGAGGCTCGGGAAGAATAGAAACACTGGAGCCCTCGAGATATCCGAGCAAACGCTCACGGTCGGCGACCGTGATCCGCGTATTGCTCTGGACAATCTCGCGCGCTTTCTCGAGTGCCGAGGCATCGCCCGCTTCTTGGTACTTGCGGCGAAGCTCTCGATAGAGCTTGCTGTTCCGACTGCCGAGTTCTCCGATCGCCTTCTCCGATTTGCCCTCGAAACCGGCTTCGCGTCCGAAGAGGTGATTGAAACGACGAGCGACTTCGCGCGTGATTTCGACGTGCGCGATTTGATCCTCGCCCACGGGTACGTAGCCCGCCCGATACAAGAGGATGTCGGCCGACTGCAGCAACGGATAGCCCAGGAATCCGTACGTCGCGAGATCTTTTTCCTGAAGCTCGGCCTGCTGATCTTTGTATGTCGGCACGCGCTCCAACCAGGAGAGCGGCGTAATCATCGACAGCAGCAGATGCAGCTCGGCATGTTCGGGCACGTGCGACTGAACGAACAAGGTGGCGACGCCGGGGTTGAGTCCCGCAGCCAACCAGTCGATCACCATTTCGTGCGTGTATTCGGGGAGCTTGCTGGTGTCTTCGTAGCCCGTGGTCAGCGCGTGCCAATCGGCCACAAAAAAGAAACACGGATACTGGTATTGCAGATCGACCCAGTTTCGAAGGGCCCCGTGATAGTTACCCAGATGCAGTTGGCCGGTCGGCCTCATGCCCGACAGCACGCGATTCGTTTGGGGGTTACTGCCCACGTTTCGCCTGCTTACTTGAAGAAAATGTCATAAATCCTTGATTTTTAATAAATTTATGCTTCGGAAGCGAGAAAACGCTGCCAGAAGCCCGAAGTCGCGCGGGATTATAGCGATTGATCAGAACAAGACCGCTCAAAGTCCGAAAGGCTCGAGACTGCCCCGACCCTTTCGGACGATGACGGGCGGATTCGCCGCGAGATCGACGACGGTGGTCGGTTCGATCCCGCAGGAGCCTCCATCGAGAAGGGCATCGAGGCGAGCGCCGAGCCGCTCTTCGATCTCGTCTGCGTCATTGAGGGGCAGCCCGTCCCCGGGAAGAAGCAAGGTCGAACTCATGATCGGCTCCCCGAGCTCGCTCAGCAGCATTTGGGCGACCCGGTGGTCCGGGACCCGAATGCCGATGGTGCGACGCTTCTCATGCTGGAGGCGACGCGGTGTCTCGCGCGTCGCCTCGAGCAGGAACGTGTACGGGCCCGGCGTGCAGGACTTCAGCAGGCGAAACTGCCAAGTGTCGACTTTTGCGTAGCGGGCGATCTCGGTGAGATCCCGACAAACCAACGTGAAGTGGTGATGGCGATCGGCATCGCGCAGGACGCGAATCCGCTCGAGGGCGTTCTTGTCGCCGATATGACAACCGAGCGCGTAGCAGGAATCGGTCGGATAGGCGATCACCCCGCCATTACGCACGATCTCGGCCGCTTGGCGTATGAGCCGCTGCTGAGGATCCTTCGGATGGAGCTGAAAGCGTTGCATCGGCTTATCATAACGACCCTGCGATCCGAGACGTTGGTGATGTTCGACTCAAAACTTTCGATTCTGCGCGAGCGACTCACGCAGGGGCTCGCTCCGGAGTTCCTCGATATCCGTGATGACAGCGCCTTGCACGCCGGCCATGCCGGGGCGCAGGAGGGGAGGCATTTTCATCTGGTTATCCGGTCGAAGAAGTTTGCAGGGCTCGCCCCCCTCGCCCGCCACCGGTTGGTGTACGAGTCGATCGGCGATCTGAAAGCCTTGGGCGTTCACGCTCTGTCCATCGATGCCCGGATACCGTCATAATTCGCCTCCCACAAGTTTGGATCGAGAAATGCTCATGAAGACCCTGCGCTTGCTGACCCTGACCACCGCGGCTTTGATGATCTCGGCGTGCCAGCCCAAGGCCGATGCGGCCAAAGAAGCGGACGCTGCTGCGAAAAAGCCGGTTGCCACCCTCAACGGCAAGGCGATTTCTCAGGGCGAGTTCGACAGCTTCGTGAAGCAGGTCTCGGGACGTACCACCGCCGATCTCGACGACGAGCAGAAGAAGCGCGCGCTAGACTCGCTGATCAACTTGCGCATCCTCGCCGCTCAGGCCGAAAAAGACGGGCTGCACAAAGAATCTGACCTCGCAGCCCAGATCGAACTCACCCGCCTCAACATCCTGCAGCAAGCGCTCGCCGAGAAGTACCTCGAAGGCAAGACGCCGACCGAGCAGGAACTGAAGGCCGAGTACGACGCGCAGATCGCCCAGATGTCGCGAAACGAATACCGCGCGCGTCACATCCTGGTCCCGACCGAGATCGCTGCGACGCAGATCCTCGAGCGCCTCAAGAAAGGCGAGCGTTTCGAGGCTCTCGCCAAGGACTCCATCGACTCCTCTCGCGAGCGCGGTGGTGACCTCGGCTGGTTCAGCCCCTCGAGCATGGTCAAGCCGTTCGCCGATGCCGTGATGGCGCTCAAGAAAGGCGAGACGATCGCCAAGCCGGTGCAGACGCAGTTCGGCTGGCATGTCATCCGTCTCGACGACGTGCGCGAGGTTCAGCCGCCGCCGTTCGAGGAAGTCAAAGAACAGCTCAACCAGGCCGTCATGGCTAAGAAGTTCCGCGCCTACAGCGACGAACTCACCAAAGCGGCGAAGATCGAAAAGAAGATCTGACGATAGACCGAATCAGCGGCCGCCCAACTCGGGCGGCCGCTGGCTCGAAAGAATTTGCCGGAGCGCGTTCTCATCGAGTACCGGCACGCCGAGCTCCTCGGCCTTCTTAAGTTTGGATCCGGCGTCGCGCCCCGCAACCACGTAACTCGTTTTCTTTGAAACGCTGCCCGCGGCCTTGGCGCCGAGCGCCCGTAGGGCATCCTCGGCCTCCTCTCGCGGCATCGACTCGAGGGTGCCCGTCAGCACGAACGTCAGCCCGGAGAGCGGCTGCGATCCGCCCGAGGCCTTACTTACACTTGGCCAAGAGACGCCTGATCGACGCAACCGATCGATCACGCGACGATTGGCGTCATCGGCAAAGAACTCCACCACGTGCGCTGCAATGACGGGACCGACATCCGACACCTGCTGCACCGACTCGATGTCCGCTGCCATCAAGGAGTCGATCTCGCCGAAATGCGCGGCGAGCGCTGCCGCGGTCGCCTCACCGACATCCCGAATGCCGAGCGCGAATAAAAATCTCGCGAGCGTCGTCTTTTTGGAACGCTCGAGCGCCGCGAGCACATTCTCGGCGGATTTCGGACCCATCCGCGCGAGTCCCGACAGCGTGTCGAGGGTGAGCGAATAGAGCTCCGCAGGTGACTCGACGAGTCCTGCATCGACCAGTTGGTCCACGAGCTTTTCGCCGACTCCCTCGATGTCGAGTGCCCGCCTCGATGCGAAATGGCGAATCCTCTCTTTGCGCTGGGCGCTGCATCGGTAGCCTCCCGTGCAACGTGCGACGGCTGCTTCAGCATCGCGCTCCACGGGCGATGCACACACCGGGCATCGTGATGGCAAGGCGATGTCCCGAGTGTCGCGCGGCCGTCGATCGAGTAGTACTCGGGCGACCTCGGGTATGACGTCGCCGGCGCGTCGCACCACGACGGTATCGCCGATGCGCACGCCCTTCCGAGCGACCTCGTCCATGTTGTGCAAGGTCGCATTGCTGACCGTCACCCCTCCGACGAACACCGGCTCCAATCGAGCGACCGGCGTCATCGCCCCGGTGCGACCCACTTGGAACTCGACGTCCCTGAGCACAGTGAGCGCCTCTTCAGCCGGGAACTTGTGCGCGATCGCCCAGCGCGGCGCCCGTGACACGAACCCCAACTCACGCTGCGCGGCGATACTGTCGACTTTGTAGACGACGCCATCGATCTGGTAGTCGAGCGATGCGCGACGTCGACCGATGTCCGTGTAATAGGCCAAGCACCCCTCGGGGCCCCGCACTCGACACATCTCGGGCGATACCCGCAACCCAAATTCTTTGAGTAGATCGAGCGTCGCACCGTGCGAGTCCGGCAATTCGAGTCCTTCGACAGCGCCGACCGCATAGAAAAAAATATCGAGTGGTCGCTGCGCCGTGACCCGCGGATCGAGTTGCCTAAGGCTGCCGGCCGCAGCATTACGAGGATTGGCAAACACCTTCTCGCCCTTCTTGGCGGCCTCGGCATTCAGGCGCTCGAACCCGGCTACCGGCATGAAAACTTCGCCTCGGGCCTCGAACAGCGCAGGCGCCTTGCCGCGCAGATGCAACGGTACGGATCGAATGGTCCGAACATTGGCCGTCACGTCTTCACCGGTCGTACCGTCACCGCGAGTGGCGGCGCGAACGAGCACCCCCTGCTCGTAAGTCACCGAGATGGCAAGGCCATCGAGTTTAGGCTCTGCCGAGTAGTCCACCTGCGAGTCGATGCCCAGTCGTTCCCGGACACGACGATCGAAGTTGCGCAGATCGTCGCCGCTGAACGCGTTGTCGAGCGAGAGCATCGGAATACGATGGCGCACCTCCGCGAATTCGTCGGTCGGTGTCGCGCCGACACGCTGCGTCGGCGAATCTGGGGTAACGAGCGAGGGATAGCCCTCCTCGAGGTGACGTAACTCCTGAAGGAGCCGATCCCACTCCGCATCCGGAATCTCCGGATCGTCGAGGATGTAGTACCGGTAATTATGGTGCTCGATCTCGCGGCGCAGGACTGCGACGCGTTCACGGACTTCTGCGGAGCGTGCCCCCGCCTTCACCACGACTCAGCCGCCTCCGGCAGCCGCCGCTTCGCGACGCATCTCCGCGAGGCGTGCCTCGGTGAGCGCCTGCCCACGCGAATCGAGCAGATTGCCTTTTAATCTTTGAGAGATCGTGTGACCGACCGAGAGCAGTTTGTCGACCGCGTCGCGTCCCGGAACCGGCCCCGGCAGAACCGCAAACAAATTGATGCCGAGATAACGCATCGCGTCCATCGTAGCCAAGTCGAAACTTCCGGGCTTCGTCAGGCTCGCCGCGCTCATCAACACGCGGCCATCGGCAAGCGCACGATGGAAGATAGCCATGTCGCCATGCACGAAGCCCTCACCCTGAAGGGCCTGACGCAGAGCGGTACCGGTGAATCGCTCCCCGTCTCTCGCTACCACGCGCAAGGCGACGATCACCGGCTCCGAATCTTTGGGCAAGGTCATCGAGGGCGCCGCACGATCGTTGGGGACGTCAGCGGTCGTGGCGTCCACCGACCTCGGCGTGTCGACGGTCACCGTCGATACCGTCGACGCCATCGAACCCGTCGATCCGGCCGATGAGGCACTCTCCATGATCGGAATCGAGTTCGCCCGAGGGTTCGCGCTCATCGCTTGATCGAAATCGACCAGCGGCGGTTCCACGAGCCGATCACGGACGTGAATTTCGGGCAGGGTCAAGGTCGGCTCGACACGTTCCGCCACCGCATCATCATGAACGGACTCTTGAGACTCGCGGCGTACCGGCTCAAGCAAGGGGTCGCTTTGGGTGAGCGCATCGACCGGCGCAGTGCGCTCCTGCCCGAGGGGACCACGCAAATGAGCGGCGTCGGCACGCGCTGCCCTTCGTCGCTGGATGAACTCCCACAACACGATGACGACCACTAACAGCGCGCCGACCAACAGCAACGCCAGTCTCAGGTCTTGGGTCAAGGTTTGCAGGATGGATTCCATGGTGTCAGCTCGCCGCCAGACGAACCGCTTCGTCGACATCTACCGCCACGAGCCGCGAGACGCCCGGCTCGTTCATCGTAACGCCGAGCAATTGCGAGGCGAGCTCCATCGTCACCTTGTTGTGGGTGATGAAGATGAACTGCACACGGCTCGCCATCTCGCGCACGATGTCACAGAAGCGACCGACGTTGTTTTCATCGAGCGGCGCGTCGACTTCGTCGAGCAGACAGAACGGCGCAGGATTGAGGTCGAAGATCGAAAAGACCAGCGCCACCGCCGTAAGCGCCTTCTCGCCACCCGACAACTGCGAAATCGTCACGTTACGCTTGCCCGGCGGTCTCGCCATGATGGCGACGCCCGCGGTGAGCGGATCATCTCCTGAGAGCTCGAGGTAGGCGTGTCCACCGCCAAACAGCCGCGGGAACTTTTCTTGCAATCCGGCATTGATCCGGTTGAAGGTGTCGTCGAACCGCGATCTTGTCTCGCCGTCGATCTTGCGCATCGCCTCCTCGAGGGTCGAGAGCGCCGACGTGAGGTCGGCGTACTGCCGGTCGAGATATTCTTTGCGTTCGCTGTTTTCTTTGAGCTCGTCGATCGCCGCAAGATTGACCTGCCCGAGCTTTTCGATATCCGTTCGCGTCTCGAGAAGCGTGCCCTCCCAGATCGCAACTTCGGCGCTCTCCGGCAATGCGCCTTGAACCTCGGCCAGATCGAACTGGGTTGCAGCGAATTGCTCCGCGATCGTCTCGCGGCGCACGCGGGTTTCCTGCGCCGCCAGTCGGGCGGCTTCCATGGCCTCGCGGGCCTCGTTGACCCGAAGCTCGGCCGACTGACGACGCTCTTCGAGCGCCCGCAGCTCAGCGTCGGCCTCATCGAGCGCGCGTCGCGATTGCGCGAGCTCCGCCTCGACCTCGAGACGACGAGAAAGCAAGCCCTCGAGGGAGGACTCGAGCTCGAGAATGGGTGCCTCGCCGCCGGCGAGTTCGCCTTCGAGGGTGTTCGCACTCTCGAGAAGCTGTGTGCGCTGCTCACCGGCGCGTCCGAGAGCGACCTCGACACCCGTGGATGCCGTGCGACGACCCTCGGCACGAACCAGCAAATCGCGCGCCCCCAATTGGGCGCTCTGCGCCGTGGCGCGAGCGGCCGAGAGCGCCTCACGCGTCGCATCGCGAGAAGCCTCGAGCGACGGTCGCTTGATATCGAGTTCCTGCAACCGTCCAAGCCCTCTTTCGAGCTCGATTCCTGCACGAGCGAGCGCATCTTCGGTCACGCCGATCTCGCGAGCGACTTCCGCCGCTTCGACCTCGAGGCGTTCGCGTCGCAACGTGGATTCTTGAACGCGCGCTCGCGAGGCTTCGAGCTGTCCGAGCAGATCCGCATGCTCACGATGAGCCCGTTGGATCTGCCCCTGTATGTCGTGAAGTCCGACTTCCGCCACGCCGAGCGAAGTGCGGGTGGACTGCAGCGAGATCTCGCACGCCTTGACTCGATCTTCGGCAGCGCCGAAGCCGGATCTCAAAGATTTCAGACGCTGCTCGCGTTCGAGGACGCCGGCGCGCTCGTCGGCACTTCGGGCGATTCGCAACCACCCGCGTCCCACCCACTCACCCGACGTCGTGATCACCGACTCGCCCGGCGCGAGCAAACGCCGCGCGGCAAGCGCCTCGGCCAAACTGCCCGCCACTCGAACCGGATTCAAGGCTTCGAGCACCGCCGACGGACCGCGGACCTTGGAGGACAACCGATCGGCCGTCACCACGAAGTCCTCACCCGTCGCCTCGATGAGCGCCAAACTCGAATCGCCTGCCCGCGAAAGCGCATCGACCAGCGCGTCGATGCCATCGACGCAGACCGCCTCGAGGTAATCGCCAAGGACCATCTCGACTGCACGCTCGTAACCGCGCTCGACGCTGAGTGACTCGGCGACCCGCTTCTTGGAGGAGATACCGGCCGAGGCCAACCACTCGGTCGACTTGGCATCGGCCTGGCCGAGCGCCGCTCGCTGCAGCGCCTCGACCGACATCACCTCGGCACGCGAGCGTTCGCGCTCCCCACGAGCCGTCTCGAGCTGCTCTTCGGCCGACAGTTGGGCCGCCCTCAATCGTTGCACTTCATCGAGCGCTGCCGTCAGGTTGCGGGCCAATCCGTCAGACGCTGCGCGTGCCTGCGACTCGCGTTCGCCGAGCTCGAACAACTGGCCCTGGACTTCTTGACGACGAAGTTCATCGAGCTCGTTCGACAACCGATCGCGCTGCGCTCGCAGCCGTCGCAACTGATTTTCGAGCTGCTCGATACGAGCCCGCTCGACTTGGACAGTCTGGTTCGCCGTGCCGAGCTCCTGGTTGAAGGACTCCCATTGGCGCTGCCAATCGGCCTGGGTCTTCTCTGCGGTGTCGAGCGCGAGCGCCGCCTCGCGTTCGGTGAGCTGTGCCCGCTCGATCTCGGGAGCAAGACGGGTCAGTTCCTCGCGGATGGCGACGAGCTCCCGTTCGTCGCGCTCGATTTGCACGACGAGCGAATCGAGCGTGGCGCGCGATTGATCCAGCTCGCGCCGCTTGCGATCACGCGTCTCGCGCGCGTACTGGATCTGTTGCTCGGTGCGGGAGATATCGGCTCCCACGGAATAGAAGCGAGCCTGAACCTGCGAGGCGGCATCGGTTTGTTCGGTATGGAAGGCCCGTTGCGTCTCGATCGCCGCCTCGGCCGAACGAAGGTCGGCGAGAGCCGCCTGCATGGAGAGCTCTTTCTCGCGCACCGCCGAGTCGTGCACTTCGGCGCCGCTGTCGAGGTCGCGAAGACGCAGCGCAAGAAGCTCTGCCGTCAGTTTTCGCTCGCGCTCTTTGAGCTCCTGGTACTTGCGAGCCGTCGTCGCTTGGCGTTGCAGATGACGGATCTGCTTGTCGATCTCGTCGCGCAAATCTTGAAGGCGCTCTAGGTTCTCACGGGTATCGGCGATACGACTCTCGGTTTCCTTTCGGCGCTCCTTGTATTTGGAGATGCCAGCGGCCTCTTCGATGAAGGCACGCATGTCGTCGGCCTTGGCCTCGATGACACGCGAGATCATGCCCTGCTCGATGATCGCGTAGCTTCGCGACCCGAGTCCCGTGCCTAAAAAGAGCTGCGTGATGTCCTTGCGACGGCACCGCGCACCATTGATGTAGTAACTGCTCGCGCCCTCACGCGTCACTTCTCGACGCAGCGAGACCTCGTTGAAGGCCGCATACGCACCGCCGATCTTGCCGTCGGAGTTGTCGAACACCAGTTCGACCGAGGCTTTGCCGACGGGTTTACGCGAACTGGAGCCGTTGAAAACGACGTCGGCCATGGAGTCGCCGCGCAAATGTTTGGCAGACAGTTCACCCATGACCCAACGAACGGCGTCGATGACGTTCGACTTGCCGCAACCGTTAGGACCGACGACGCCGGTGAGATTGCTGGGGAAGGAAACGCTGGTCGGGTCGACGAAGGATTTGAAGCCGGCCAGCTTGATTTTGGTGAGACGCATCGCTTGTAAAAATCTCCACGGCGAGTGAACGCCGATTGGTCGCGTAGTGTAAATTAAACCTCTGTTCCACGCCCTCCCACGATACCCATGCCTTCACAACCTTCGACCCAACTCGACACCTTTCCGAATCCCAAGCCCGAGATCGACTACACCATCCGCATGTCAATTCCGGAGTTCACCTGCCTCTGCCCGAAAACGGGACAGCCCGACTTCGCCACGCTCGAACTCGAATACGTGCCTGATCGAGCCTGCGTCGAGCTCAAGTCGCTCAAGTCCTACATCTGGGCCTTTCGGGACCGCGGGGCGTTTCACGAGGCCGTCACGAACGAAATCGCCGATGCCCTGGCGGCGGTCACCACGCCCCGTTACCTCAAGCTCACGGCGCGATTCAACGTTCGGGGGGGTATCTACACCACTGTGGTTGCCACGCGACGCCAGGCGGGTTGGAACCCGGAATCGGCCGTTGTTCTGCCCTGAGCGTTTCGCCCTTCCCTGACGGGTTTTTTGCCGGTATTCTCGCGCGTCCTGCAGAGCGCCTTTGAGGCTAAGGAGCGCCTGATGCCGGCGAAGAAACCCGCAGCTAAACCTGCCAAGACGACCAAGACCGCACCCGCCCCGAAGGCGCTTGCGACCAAGGCTGGCGCTCAAAAAGCGCCGACGAAACCACCGGCACGGAAGCCGGAGGCGAACTCGTCCAAGCCGACCAAGGCGGTCGTAGACAATAAAGCCCCCGAAAAAGAGACTGCCAAAATTTCTAACGTCAAACCTCAGGCTGTCGCGAAGCCCGAAGCCGTCAAGCAACCCCCTCGTAAAAAAGAGGTCGTGGCGACGTTCGTGCAGCGTAACCCGCGTCCGATCGTCACCCCGGTAGATGCCGAAGACGGAGAAGAGTCGCTCTTATTCGGGCCGCGGAACGTCCAGCCGTACATCGCCAAGCGCGGCGAGCAGTACATGAGCCGCGAGCAGCTCGAGCACTTCCGTACCATTCTCGAAACTTGGAAGCGTGACCTGATGCGCGAGGTCGATCGTACGGTCTCGCACATGAAGGACGAGGCGGCGAATTTCCCCGACCCGAACGATCGCGCAACTCAAGAAGAAGAGTTCAGCCTCGAGCTCCGAACCCGTGACCGCGAGCGCAAATTGATCCGCAAGATCGAAGAGGCGCTCGAGCGAATCGAAGACGGTTCCTACGGGTATTGCCTCGAGACCGGTGAAGAAATCGGTATCAAGCGTCTCGAGGCTCGACCGGTCGCGACACTCAGCCTCGAAGCCCAAGAACGACGCGAGCGGCGCGAAAAACAGTACGGCGACCGCGACGACCGTTACCGCTGAGTTTGCCGCGCTCCTACGTCGGACGTTTCGCGCCCACGCCTTCGGGAACCTTGCATCTCGGGTCTTTGCTCGCAGCCGTCGGAAGTTGGCTCGACGCCGCCGAAGGAATTTGCCTGCTGCGCATCGACGATCTCGATACGTCCCGATGCCGTCCGGAATACGAACGTGCCATATTGCACACGCTCGAGACGTTTGGGCTTCGTTATCCGGAAACGGTGATCCGACAGAGCGCGCGAACAGCCACTTACGCTGCAGCGGTCACCCGACTCGGCGCGCGCATCCCGCTCTTCTACTGCGACTGCACGCGGCGTGAGCTCACTGGCGAGGGTGAATCGTGTTGCCTCAAAGACTGCCGTGATCGCCGATGCGATCCGTCGTCTTCTTCACTCCGGGCCGATCTGCGAGCACTCGAGCCGATGACCGTGGTCGATCGAAGTCTCGGGGAAATCCATTTCGATCCGCTGAAACAACGCGATGTCATCGTGCGACGCCGAGACGGCGTGCACACCTACCCTCTGGCGACGGTGATCGACGATGCGGAACAAGGGGTGACCGACGTCGTGCGAGGCGCTGATCTGCTTGCGAGTACCGGTTGTCAGCTCGCCTTGCAGCAAGCCCTTGGCGTACCCACCCCTCGATACCTGCACCTGCCTGTCGTGGTCGAGCCCGACGGCAGCAAGCTCGCCAAATCGCGTCGGTCTGCTGCGCTCGAACCTTCGCAGGCGGCATTGCAACTTCGTCAGGTGCTCAAATGGCTTGCCCAAGACGAACCACCCGCGGCGTTGGACGCCGCGGGTGATGTGCTCGACTGGATGAAACCTCGATGGGACCCGACTCGATTCGCCGGGTCGACATCGGTCACGCTGGAGGCGTGACTGCAGGACTCAGCGCGGCTCGACGTCCTTCATCGAGAGGCGCACGCGACCCTGACGGTCGACCTCGAGCACCTTGACCTGCACCACATCGCCTTCCTTTAGCTTGTCGGAGACACGCTCCACGCGCTCGTTGGAGATTTGCGAGATGTGTACGAGACCATCGCGACCCGGCAGGATCGTGACGAAGGCGCCGAAATCCATGAGGCGCGCGACGCGTCCCTCGTAGATACGACCCACTTCGACATCTGCCGTGATCAGTTCGATCCGACGCTGGGCCTCGCGACCCGCCGTGCCGTTGACCGAGGCGATCTTCACCGTACCGTCGTTCTCGATGTCGATGGTTGTCCCCGTCTCTTCGGTGATCTGACGGATGACCGCACCACCCTTGCCGATGACGTCGCGGATCTTCTCCGGGTCGATCTTGAGCGTGATGATCGAGGGCGCCCACTCGGACATTGTCTCGCGGGGCTTGGAGATGACCTTGTTCATCTCGCCGAGAATGTGAAGACGTCCGGCCTTTGCCTGCTCGAGGGCGACCTTCATGATCTCGGGCGTGATGCCCTCGACCTTGATATCCATTTGCAGCGTCGTGACACCGTCTTTGGTACCGGCCACTTTGAAGTCCATGTCGCCGAGGTGATCTTCGTCACCCAGGATGTCGGTCAGGACCTTGTAGCGCTTGCCTTCGAGCACAAGACCCATCGCAACACCGGCGACGGGTGACTTGAGCGGAACACCGGCGTCCATCATGGCGAGCGAAGCGCCACACACGGAGGCCATCGACGAGGAACCGTTCGACTCGAGAATTTCCGACACCACGCGAATGACGTACGGAAATTTCTCCATGTCCGGCATCACGGCCGACACGCCACGACGCGCGAGATTGCCGTGGCCGATTTCGCGGCGCTTCGGGCCCGACATCATGCCCGTCTCCCCCACCGAGAACGGTGGGAAGTTGTAGTGCAACATGAACGGCTCACGATGCTCGCCTTCCGGCGCATCGATGATCTGCGAGTCGCGGCCCGTGCCGAGCGTCGTGACGACGAGGGCCTGGGTTTCACCACGGGTGAACAATGCGGAACCATGCGTACGCGGCGTGACACCCACCTTGATGGTGATGGGACGCACCGTCACCGAATCGCGACCGTCGATACGCGGCTCACCATTGAGGATGCGCTCGCGGACGATGTGGCTCTCGAGACGGAACAGCTGATCGTCGATCTGCTCGGCGGTGTAGGCCGGAGCCTCGCCTGCAGTGAGTTGCTCGATGACGGACTTCTTGATTTCGCCGACACGCGAGTAGCGCGCCTGCTTCTCGGTGATGCGATACGCCTCGGAGAGCGGGCCATGAGCGGCGGCGCGTACGGCAGCTTCGAGCTCTGCCGTCGCAGCGTTCGACTTCCAGTCCCAGCGCGGCTTGCCGCACTCGGCGACGAGCTCGTTGATGGCTTTGATGGCGAGCTGCATTTGCTCGTGACCGAATACCACCGAACCGAGCATCACTTCTTCGGTGAGGCAATTGGCTTCGGACTCGACCATCATCACGCCGTCTTTGGTAGCGGCGACGACGAGATTGAGTTCGGACGTTTTGATTTCTTTGGCAGTCGGGTTGAGGATGTACTGGCCATCTTTGTACCCGACGCGGGCGGCGGCGATCGGACCGTTGAACGGTACCCCTGACAACGCGAGCGCCGCCGAGGCGCCGATCATCGCGGGAATATCGGCATCGATCTCAGGATCGATCGAGATGACCGTGGTCACCACCTGAACTTCGTTGTAGAAGCCGTCCGGGAAGAGCGGACGGATCGGGCGGTCGATGAGACGCGACGTGAGCGTCTCTTTCTCGGTCGGACGCCCTTCACGCTTGAAGAACCCGCCCGGGATACGACCTGCAGCGTAGAACTTTTCCTGGTAATTGACGGTGAGCGGGAAGAAATCGCGACCCGGAGCGGCCTTCTTGGCGGCCACGGCCGTGCAGAGCACGACCGTATCACCGAGCGACGCGACGACGGCGGCATCGGCCTGACGGGCCATCTCGCCCGTCTCGAGCGTCAACGTGTGGGAACCATACTGAAACGTTTTCTTGAATACGGGCACGGGAAACCTCGTGAAAAAATGCGGTAAGCGAAAAGGCCGCGCTCAGTGAGAGACGCGGCCTTCGCGGGGGGACTGCTTAGCGACGCAGCCCGAGACGCTCGACGACTTCCTGATACTTCTGCGGCTGGCTGGCCTTGAGGTAATCGAGGAGTTTTCGGCGCTGGTTGACCATCTTCACGAGACCGCGACGGGAGGAGTGATCCGAGGCGTGCGCGGAGAAGTGCTGACCGAGGCCGGAAATGCGCTCGGAGAGCAACGCGATCTGAACTTCGGGAGAGCCCGTGTCCTTGGGATCCCTGCGGAACTGGGAAACCACTCCGCTCTTTTTCTCTGTACTGAGAGGCATTCTGAAAAACCCTTTTAAATCTTGATAGTTACGGTCGTGTTGAAGGCGGCGGATTGTACTCGCTGGCCTTTTCGGCCACAAGTCGCTTGGGCGCGACCCTGCCGGGGGCGGCAATCCGTCCAAGTCCCATGAAAACCGCCCCGGGCGCATGGAGCCTCACCGTCTCCCCCAAGGCAAAATGCAAGGCCGCGGGGGCGTCCACCACCTGCCCTTGGCGCATCCGCCTCGCCGCCTCCGGCGCAAGGGTCACCAGCCTCAGGTGTCCGACCGCCTCGTCCAGCGTCACCCAGGGCAGTCCGACACCCCTCGTGGAGTCGATCTGCTCGAGGGTCACCAGCCGATCAGACGCAAAAGGCTGGACGCTCTCGCGGCGAAGCTCGACGACGTGTCCGACAGTCCCGAGCGCCGCGGCGATGTCCTCCGCGAGCACCCTAACGTATGTCCCTTTGCCGCACACGACCCGACATTCGAGGGAATCCGGCCCGAGCTCGAGTCGCTCGAGTGATTCGATACGAATTTTTCGCGCCGGACGATCGACGGTTTCTCCGGCCCGCGCACGCCGGTACAAGGGGACGCCCCCTTGCTTAATGGCCGAATACATCGGCGGAATCTGCGAGGTCTCACCGATGAATCGACGCAACACGTCGTCGATCTCAGCAGTCTGTAATGGCGGAACGGGTGCTTCCTCGACGACCTCGCCCTCCGCGTCACCGGTCGAGGTTCGCTTGCCGAGGGCAATCCGAAACCGATAGACCTTGTCACCCTCGAGAATTTCACTGGCGAGCTTGGTGCCCTCGCCGACGCAGATCGGAAGCATGCCCGTCGCAAGTGGATCGAGGCTGCCGACATGTCCCGCCTTGCTCGCACCCAACATCCTGCGAACACGCAGCCCTGCGGCCGTCGATGACAAGCCCAATGGCTTGTCGAGAAGCAGAATGCCGTCGCTCAACGTGATGGGCCGCCAGAACTCGGATCGTCTTGATCGTTGCGAACCGCGTGATCTATGAGACGGGTCAGACGATCGGCACGCTCGATACTTTCGTCGTATTCGAAATCGAGTCGTGGCGCATGGCGCAAACCGAGTCGACGACCGACTTCACCGCGCAAGAACCCTGCGGCACGGCGCAAACCCTCGCCGACTTCCTCCGCCGAATGACGATCGCCGAAAGGCACGAACATCACGCGGGCCGAGCCCATATCGGATGACACCTGCACGGCGGTGATGGTCACCATCCCCACTCGGGGATCTTTGACCTCGCGAGCCACGAGCTCAGCCACCACCCGCTGCAATTCGGACTCGACGCGTTGCTGTCGGGCCTTGCTGGTCACGGAAGCATTTTCACGGAACGCCCGTCGATCAAGCGATCGCGCGCGCGACTTCGACGCGTGAGTAGCACTCGATCTGATCGCCGACGCGAACGTCCTGATAGTTTTTCACGCCGATACCGCACTCGGTACCTGCACGAACTTCGCCGACGTCGTCCTTGAAACGACGAAGCGATTCGAGTGCACCTTCGAAAATGACGACGTTATCGCGCAGCACACGGATCGGGTTATTGCGCTTGACCGCACCCTCGATGACGAGGCAACCCGCCACGACGCCGAACTTGCTCGATCGGAATACGTCGCGAACCTGCGCGGTGCCGACGATCTGCTCCTTGATCTCCGGCGCGAGCAAACCGCTCATGCGCTGTTTGATGTCGTCGATGGCTTCGTAAATGATCGAGAAATAGCGGATGTCGATGCCGGTTTCCTTGACCGCCTCGCGCGCACCGGAATCAGCACGGACGTTGAAGCCGAGCACCATTGCCTTGGAGGCGGCAGCGAGCTGCACGTCCGAGGCCGTGATGCCGCCGACGCCACTCGCGACGACCTTGACCTGAACCTCGTCGGTGGAGAGCTTGGTGAGAGAGTCGCGCAGCGCTTCGGCGCTACCTTGGACATCCGCTTTGATGACGACGCTGATGACGCCCGCTTTTTCTTCGGCCATCTGCGAGAACACGTCGCCGACGGCAGCAGCCTGCTTCGCCAACTTGACGTCGCGGAACTTGCCCTGACGGTAAAGCGCGACTTCGCGCGCCTTGCGCTCACTCTCGACCGCGAGCATTTCGTCACCCGCATTCGGAGCGCCCGACAAGCCGAGCACCAGAACGGGCATCGAGGGTTTGGCCTCGTCCACGCTCTTGCCCGTCTCGTCGAACATCGCGCGAACGCGACCGAACTCTTGACCCGCGATGATCGGATCACCGAGTTTGAGCGTGCCTTTCTTCACGAGCACGGTCGCCACGGCACCCCGTCCTTTCTCGACGCTGGCCTCGACGATGATGCCCGCCGCAAGACCCGTGACCGGCGCCTTGAGCTCGAGCACTTCAGCCTGGAGCAAAATCGCATCGAGCAATTGGTCGATGCCTTGCCCGGTGAACGCCGACACATTCACGAACATCGTATCGCCGCCCCACTCTTCCGGAATGACTTCCTGCTTGGAGAGCTCGGTACGAACGCGATCGGGATCGGCTGTGTTCTTATCGATTTTATTGACCGCGACCACGATGGGCACACCCGCCGCTCGCGCGTGCTGGATGGCCTCGATGGTCTGGGGCATGACGCCATCGTCCGCCGCCACCACGAGAATCACGACGTCGGTTGCCTTCGCACCGCGAGCACGCATCGCCGTGAAGGCTGCGTGGCCCGGCGTATCGAGGAAGGTCACGCCTCCCTTCGGCGTCTCGACGTGATACGCACCGATGTGCTGGGTGATGCCACCGGCTTCGCCCGAGGCGACCTTGGTCTTCCGGATGTAATCGAGCAGCGAGGTCTTACCGTGGTCGACGTGACCCATCACGGTCACGACAGGCGGCCTCGGCAACATCTCGACAGACTCTCCGCCGGCACCTTGGATGTCGGTTTCGAGCTGGTTTTCTTTGAGAATCTTGGCGGTGTGACCCATCTCTTCGACGACGAGGACGGCCGTGTCCTGATCGATCGGTTGGTTGATGGTCGCCATCACGCCCATGTTCATCATGGCCTTGATGACTTCGGTGGCCTTCACGGCCATTTTTTGAGCAAGCTCTTGTGGCGTGATGGTCTCGCCGATCACGACCTCGCGAATGACGGGCGCGGTCGGCAGTTCGAAGCCGTGACGCTGCTCCATTCCGACCGGCGCCTTGCGCTCGCGGATCTTCTTCTTTTTCTTGAGCCGCGAGCTGGCATCGGTGCTGACGTGCAGCTCCTCGCGACCATAGCGCGTGCGCTTGTCACGCTCGGCATCGGCCGTCGTCGATTTGCCAGGACGCGCCTCCGCGGCACGCGTCGCCTCGGGGGCCGCCGCAGGGGCTTTGGCCCGGCCGGTTTTTTCCGAGTCCCCCTGATCACGTTCGCGCTGTTCAGCCGCCCGACGCGCTTCGTCGGCCGCACGCCGCGCGGCCGCTTCTTCTTCGATTCGGCGGCGGTTTTCCGCTTCGAGTCGTTCTGCTTCGCGCCGCTCGTGCTCCTGCCGCTCCCGCTCGATACGAGCGGCTTCCTCGGCCTCGCGTCGCTTGGATTCGGAATCCTCACCCTGCGCCTTGGCCTGCTCCTCGAGGACGTCACGTTTGACGTAGGTGCGCTTGACGCGAACTTCGACGTTCACGGTACGCGCGCGACCGGCACCGCCGGCGAGCTTGATCTCGCTTTGCTGCTTGCGCTGCAAAGTGATCTTGCGAGGGGCCGCGACCGCGGGGCCCGACTCTTCCGCCTGACCATGACTTCGCCGCAGGTGGGTCAGCAGTACGAGCTTCGCATCGTCACTGATGCGATCGTTCGGTCCACTGACCTCGATACCGGCCTGAGCAAGCTGAGTGATCAGCTTCTCGACCGGCACCTTCAGCACCTCGGCAAATTGGGCAACCGTTACATCAGCCATATCAGGTTCCTGTGGGGTCTACTCAGCCGTGGCCCGGCGCGAACCAATGCTCGCGAGCCTTCATGATGAGCTTGCCGGCCTCGTCGGCCGTGAGCCCCTGAATGTCCAGCAGATCGTCGACCGCCTGCTCTGCGAGATCTTCCCGCGTGCGGACGCCACGACGCGCGAGCGCAAGCGCGAGATCGGGCTGCATGCCCTCAAGCAGCAACAGATCATCCGCCGGAATCTGCGAATCGATGCTCTCTTCGCTCGCGATCGCCTGGGTCAACAGCACGTCGCGTGCACGGCTCCGCAATTCTTTGACGATATCTTCGTTGAACTCTTCGATGGCATTGAGCTCGCCCTGCGGCACGTAGGCGATTTCCTCGACCGTCGAGAAACCCTCTTGAACGAGGATGGTCGCGACGTCTTCGTCCACGTCGAGTTGCTTCATGAAGTTCTCGACGAGGGCGCGCGCTTCGGACTCGCTCTTGGCCTCGGCGTCGGACTCCGTCATGACGTTGAGTTCCCAACCCGTCAACTGGCTCGCGAGTCGAATATTTTGACCGCCACGACCGATGGCCTGAGAGAGCTTCTCTTCGGAGACCGCGATGTCCATGCTGTGCGAGTCTTCATCCACGACGATGGAGATGACCTCAGCCGGCGACATCGCATTGATCACGAACTGCGCAGGGTTGTCGTCGAAAGGGATGATATCGACGCGCTCACCGGCGATCTCGTTCGAGACGGCCTGTACGCGCGAGCCACGCATGCCGACGCAGGCACCGACCGGATCGATACGCGGATCGTTGCTGCGAACGGCGATCTTGGCGCGAATGCCGGGATCGCGGGCGGCGCCCAGAATCTGGATGAGGCCCTGGCCAACCTCGGGAACCTCGAGCTTGAAGAGTTCGATCAAGAATTCCGGTGCCGATCGCGTCAGGAACAGCTGCGGTCCACGGGGCTCCGAGCGCACTTCTTTGAGGAAGGCCTTGATGCGATCCTGCGGTTTGACCTGTTCGCGCATGATCATGTCCGCGCGGGACACGAACCCTTCGGCATTGCCGCCGAGGTCGACGAAGATGCCATTGCGATCGACTCGCTTGACGACACCGCTGACCAACTGACCCACGCGATCTTTGTAGGCCTCGACCACCTGAGCACGCTCCGCTTCGCGCACCTTCTGCACGATGACCTGCTTCGCCTGCTGCGCCGCGATGCGGCCGAATGACACCGACTCCATCGGCTCTTCGACGAAACCACCGATGACAGCTTTGGTATCGACGTCGATCGCGTCTTCGAGACGCAACTCGCGATCGGGAACCTCGAGCTCCTTCGAATCGTCGGCGAAAACCTTCCAGCGACGGAACGTATCGTAATCGCCGGTCTTGCGGTTGATGGCGACGCGCACGTCCCACTCCTCGCCGTGCTTTTTACGAGTCGCCGAAGCGAGCGCCGCTTCGAGCGCTTCGAAGATGACTTCCTTGTCGACGCCCTTCTCGTTCGAGACGGCATCCACGACCATCATGATTTCCTTACTCATCGTCTTCTGTCCCCTTGCACGCGAAACACCGAAAGACCGCTCACGCCACCAGGCGCGCTTTTCCGATCTCGGCGAATCCGATTCTCACGGGCTGCCCATCCACCATGACGGTGCAACCCGACTCGTCAACCTCCGAAAGATCGCCGGTATAACGGCGACGTCCTTCGCGAGGCACCTTCAACTCAACCCAAATTCTTGCGCCGACGAATCGCCCGAAGTGCGCGGGCTTTCGCAGCACCCGGTCGAAACCCGGTGACGAGACCTCGAGGTTGTAGGCTCCGCTGATCGGATCCTCCACGTCGAGTAACGCCGACACCTCGCGGCTCACCGTCTCGCAATCTTCGACGCCGATGTGGCCCCGTTTCTCGGCGGGCTGATCGATGAAGATCCGCAGCACACCCGAGCGAGGCACCGACACCCATTCGATGTCGACCAGCTCGTAGCCCAAACGCTCGATCAAGGGCTCAAGTAGCCCGATGAGCTTGTCGCGAATCGCTGCTGCAGTCGCCATCGTCCGTCCTTCACGGACCCCAATCCTCTGCGGGAATGAAAAAGGGCCACGAAGGCCCCTCCTTAGCAAACCCGCCCCGGCCAGGGGCCCAAAAAACAAAAGCCCCTCGGGGGGCTTTCAAATCAAGCACTTGGGTAGCCCCGCAAGGCAGAACCACCCTCCCTCAGGGCCCGAGGAGCCTTGAGGGCCGCAAATGATAATGGAATTGCCCCCGGGGCGCCATGGGGCACCCCAGGGGACTGACTCAGGGCGCCGAAGCCACCTCGCCACTTGGGCTCTGGAGCCAGCGGGCCAGCCAGTCGTGGACCTCTTGATAGAAGAGCCGGCTGTTGTCGCCCTTCAAGATCCAGTGGTTCTCGTCCGGGAACACCACCAGGCGGCTCGGAATCTGCTGGCGCTGTAAAACCGTCCAGTACTCGAGCGAGTTGTTGAGAGGAACCCGGAAGTCCCGCTCGCCCACGGTGACGAGCGTCGGGGTTTTGAAGGCCGGCGCGTAGCGAATCGGATTCTGCTCGCGCCAAACCGCACCCTGTTCCCAGACCGGCCCACCGTTGTTCACCTCGCGACCATAGACCGTATCGCTCGTACCCCATTGCGACTCGAGGTTGATCAGACCTGCATGACTGATGAGGCAGCGATAGCGGGTCGTGGTGGCCTGCAGCCAGTTGGCGAGATGCCCGCCATAGCTCGCGCCGCCCGCACATTGACGACCGCCATCGATGAACGGGTAATCGCGCAACGCCACATCCGCCGCTTCGTTGAGCTCAGCGCCAGGCGTACGCAGCGGATCACCTTGGATCGTTTGCGCGAACGCCTGGCCGAAACCCGTCGATCCACTGTAGTTGGTTAGCAACACGACATAGCCGGGTTTGGCCAGCAAGTGGTAGTTCCAGCGCGTGACCCACTGATCTCGCCACATGGTATGCGGTCCGCCGTGGATCACGACGAAAAGCGGATATTTCTTTGATGGATCGAACCCTGGCGGCACGACCAGCATATTGTGGATACGACGACCCTGACTGCTCGTGAACCAAAAATGACGGACCGGTTCGATATCGAGGCTCGCCGTCTTGGCATCGTTGAATTGCGTCAAGGCCACATGGCGAGCCCTTGCCAGATCGATCCGCACGACCTCGGGCGGCCGCGTCGCACTTTCGAAATTCGCGATCAAAACGGGGCGACGCGACGCGCTCGCGATCGACAGATTGGTGTAGACACCCACATTGATATCGAAGACGAGTCGCGGCTGGCCGTTGGCAAGACTCGTCTCGAACAGTTTCTCGTGCCCCGCCTCCTCGGCGAGGAAATACAAGGTCCTCGAGTCGGACGTGATCGCGAACGACGTGACCGACCGATCGATGCCGCGCGTGATCTGGCGACTTTGCTGCAGGGTCACGGCACCCGCCTTCGGCCCTTCCCAGCCGATGGCGACGAGTTCACTCGGCATGTAGACCTTGTCACTTTTGCGATCGATGCCGACGATCAGCGTCTTGCCGTCGGGCGTGAACGTCGGCTGCGACCACGAATGATCGTCGCCACTGAGTCTTACGGGCTCCCCGCCGGAGAGCGAGACATACCAAAGATTGGATGAGGTGAACCGATATGCCGCCGTGTGTCGATCGATACTCGCGACGAAGATGAGCCCCTCGCCGTCGGGTGACCACGTGGCATCTAGGGAATCGCCGCCGTCGCCTCCGCGCCCGGCAAATCCGGGTTCACGCACGAGCTTCGAGTCGCGCAGGAGCTCTCGCGGCTCACCGGTAGTCGATCCTGTCTCGGGAACATCGATGACGAACAGGCGTGGTTTGCGATCTTCGAGCCAACGATCCCAGTTGCGGATGGGGAACCCGTCGTAAATACGCGCGTTCCATTTACGCGCTTTACGTTCGCCCTCGATCCGACGATTGTCATCCTCGTTTTTGGCGCTGGGGTAATCGGAGCTCGAGAACGCAATCTGCTTTCCATCCGGCGAAAACTTGGGGGCGCGCGCGCCGTTGACGAGCCGCGTGAGTCGTTGGGCTTCTCCACCCGCGCTCAGATCGAGCAGATAGAGCTGGGCCGTATCGTCCCCTTCCCGCTTGGCCGAGAAGACGAGACGTGACCCGTCGGGACTCCACTCGACTCCGCTCTCTCCGCCCGCCGTCCCCGTCAGTCGACGCGGCCCGCCCTTCGAAGAGGTGTCTGTCGATACGATCCAGAGATCGGAAACTTGGTCTTTATCGTTGTAGGCGGTCTCGGTCACCGAAAACACCGCCCAACGACCGTCGGGGCTCACCGAGGGCGCACCAACGCGTGTCATCAGCCAAAGATCTTCGTGGGTGATGGGGCGTTTTTCGGTGTCGGCCGACACCGACGTGGAAAAAGTCACCGCAAGCAACGCTGCACAGAGCAAAGACTTCAGCATGGGAGCTCACCGACATCGAGGGAACGATGTCGGGATTATGCCGCAGGATCTGTCGACCTAGCGACGCTTCTTGCCGGGCCCTTTGTTGGCCTTGACGAGACGGATATCGAGCCGCTGACCGCGGACCACGACCTCGGCCAAATGTTTGAGCACGTGCTCGGGAATCGCCGCGGGGAGTCGCACGAAAGAATGGTCGTCCCGGATGTCGATGCCGTTGATTTCGCTCCCGTGCATATCACCCTCATGCGCTAGCGCGCCGACGATATTGCCCGGCTGAACGCCATGCCGACGCCCCACCTCGAGCCGGAAGATGGCCTGAGGCCCTTCGGGACGCCGGGGTCTCGAGCTCTTGCGCTCGATCGACTCGAAATCTGCACGAGGCGCTTCGCGATCAGGTTCCGCTACGCCCTCGGACTCCGCCGAGCGTTTCGTGATGAACAGCGATCGGCCGGATTTGGCGAGCGACGCCAACGCTGCGGCCACATCGAACACGTCCGATCCGCTTTCCCGAACGAATTCCTCGATGACCCCCCGGTACGGGGCGAGATCCTGCGATCCGATGATCTCCACAAGTTCTTTTTTGAACTTCTCGGCGCGTCGCGCGTTGACGTCTTGGATCGACGGCAGATTCATCGGTTCGATGGGCTGCCGAGTTGCGCGTTCGATGATGCGCAGCATGTTTCGCTCACGCGCCGAGATGAACAGGATCGCCTCACCAGAACGCCCTGCACGGCCCGTTCGACCGATGCGGTGAACGTAAGACTCGCTGTCGTGGGGTACGTCGTAATTGACGACATGCGTGATGCGCTCGACGTCGAGGCCACGGGCGGCCACATCGGTCGCGACCACGATGTCGATTTTTCCGCTCTTGAGTGCGGCGATGGTCCGCTCACGCTGGGCCTGGAGAATATCGCCGTTCAAAGCGGCCGCCGCGAAACCGCGCGCCTCGAGTTTTTCGACGAGCTCGACGGTGGAATGTTTGGTTCGGGCAAAGACGAGCATCGCATCGAAGGGTTCGACCTCGAGCAGTCGGGTCAACGCATCGAGCTTGTGCATCCCGGAGACGAGCCAGTACCGCTGTCGGATGTTCGCTGCGGTCGCCGTCTTGGAGCGGACCGTAATTTCACGCGGGTCGCGAAGGTGCTTCTGAGCGATGCGCTTGATGGGCCCCGGCAGCGTCGCCGAAAATAGAACGACCTGACGCTCGGGCGGCACAAGACTCAAAATATGGTCGATCGCGTCGACGAAACCCATCTGCAGCATCTCGTCAGCCTCATCGAGGACGACGGAATTGATGGTCTTCAAGCTGAGCGTGCCGCGATCGAGGTGATCGATCACTCGACCCGGCGTGGCCACCACCACGTGCACACCGCGACGCAGTGCATCGAGTTGAGGCTTGTAGCTCTGTCCGCCATAGATCGGCAGTACGTGCAGCCCCGGCATATGGCTCGCATATTTTTGACAGGCCTCGGCGACCTGGATGGCAAGCTCGCGGGTCGGCACCAAAACGAGCGCCTGCGGTTCACGACGCGCAACATCGATCTTCGAGAGCACGGGTAGCGCGAAGGCCGCCGTCTTTCCCGTGCCGGTCTGCGCCTGACCGATGAGATCGTGCCCTTCGAGCAAAACCGGAATGGTCGCTCGCTGGATGGGCGATGGCGTTTCGTAGCCGACGGCAGCGAGCGCAGTAACCAGGGACTCGGGAAGCCCGAGGTCGGCGAAGGTTACGTCAGATTGTGCAGAATGGTTTTGGGTCATGGAGAACTCGGAGGGGCGGCAGAGCGACCCTGAGACTCTCGAGACGCTTGAAAATTGGTAGCGGGGGTAGGATTTGAACCTACGACCTTCGGGTTATGAGCCCGACGAGCTGCCAGACTGCTCCACCCCGCACCAGTAGGGCCGCGAAGTGTACAGGTCTCGGGCTCCGGTCTCAACCTCAGCCGAGCGCTCGAGCACAAAGCTCGATCAAGGCCTGAGGAACCACCCCGAGAACGACCACCGCTCCGGCATTCAAGGCCAGGGTCGCTTTAACCGCCCCGTGACGCTCGGGGATGGGCAGATCTCCCGGCGGGTCGAAATACAAAATCTTCACGACGCGCAGGTAATAGAACAAGCCGATCACCGATACGACCGCTGCAAACACGACGAGGGCGAGGTGGTTGGAACTCCAAAGTGCCTCGAAGATCTGCAGCTTGGCGAGGAACCCGACCGTCAGCGGAATTCCGGCGAGCGAGAACATCAACACCATCATAATAAATGCGAGCAGCGGATCGCGGGCGTGCAAGCCCTTGTAGTGATCGAGCTCATCGGCTTCGAACCCTCGCCGGCTCACGAGCAACATGACGCCGAACGCACCGAGCGTCGTGAGAACGTACGCGATCGTGTAATAGAGCGCCGCCTCGTAGCCCTGCTCTGTTCCGGCCACGAATCCGAACAAAATGAATCCCACGTTGCCGATCGCCGAATAGGCGAGCATTCGTTTGAGATTCGTCTGCGCCACCGCGACGACATTGCCGAGCAACGCAGACAGCAGCGCAACGATCACCAGCATCTGTATCCAAGTATCGGCGATGTTTCCGAGTGCGCCGGAGAGCAAGCGGAACGCAAGGGCAAACGAAGCGATCTTGGGTGCCGTGGCGATGAACAAGGTCACCGAAGTCGGAGCACCGTGATAGACGTCCGGCACCCACATGTGAAACGGCACCGCCCCGAACTTGAAGGCCACCCCCACCACGACGAACACGACGCCCATGATGAGCCCGAGACTCGGCTCACCCTGCAGCGCTGCCGCGAGCTCCCCGAGCAGCAAAGTGCCGGTCATGCCGTAGATCATCGACATGCCGTAGAGCAAACAACCGGAGGCGATGGCACCGAGGACAAAGTATTTCATCGCGGACTCTGCGGCCACGCCGGAGTCGCGATCGAACGCGACGAGCGCGTACAACGAAAGCGAGAGCAGCTCGATCCCCATGTAGAGCGTGAGCAAGCTTCCTGCCGAGATGATGACGAAAATCCCGAGCATCGCCGTAAGGGCGAGGACGTAGTACTCCCCTTTCAAGATGCCGCGAGCCTCGAGATAGTGCCGCGAATAAAGCAAGGCGACGGCGACGAACAGCATCGTGAAAAGCTTGAGCACGGTCGCAAGCGGGTCGGCGAGATACATGCCCGAGAAAATTTCGACCGTCCCTTGAACTTGCGCATAGCCCAACGTCAACGCTGCACCGACGGCGATCACGAGCAAGGTGAGCGTCGGAGTGACTCGACGCGCGGCCGCCCCGCTGAATACGTCCACGAGCAACACGAGGCAGATCGCCGCCGTGAAGTAGATCTCCGGCAAGGCCGGCATGATCGAAGCGAGTGTCAGGGTATGGGTCATGTCAGGGCAACTTGCTGATGACGATTTGCTCGACGAGATGCTGAACGGACGGCTGCATCACTTCGAGCAGCGGCGCAGGCCAGACTCCGAGCAACAACACACCCACCGCGAGCACGGCGAGCACCAAAAACTCTCGAGCATTGAGATCTTCGAGCGCGGCGACGTGATCGTTACCCACAGGACCGAAGATCACGCGTTTGACGAGCCAGAGTGTGTAGGCCGCACCCAGAATCAGCGTCGTCGCGGCCAGGAAGGCGTACCAGAAATTCGCCTTGAAGCTCGCGATGATGACAAGGAATTCGCCGACGAAACCCGAGGTACCGGGAAGCCCCGCATTCGACATGGCAAACAACACCATGAAGGCGCCGAAGATCGGCATGCGATTGATCACGCCGCCATAAGCGCTGATCTCGCGACTGTGAACGCGGTCGTACATCACGCCGACGCAAAGAAACATCGCTGCAGAGATCAAACCGTGGGAGACCATCTGAACCATCGCGCCGTCGATACCCATCCCCGCCCCGGCCAGCGACCCGGTCTTCCCTTCGATATCGAATACCAGAAAGCAACCGAGCGTGACGAAGCCCATGTGGGCGATGGACGAGTAAGCGATCAACTTTTTCATGTCCGTCTGCACGAGGGCGACGAATCCGATGTACACCACCGCGATGAGCGACAGAATGATGATGAGCATGTCGAGTTCGCGTGCGGCGTCGGGCGCAATCGGCAGCGCAAACCTCAGGAAGCCATATCCGCCCATCTTCAACATGATCGCAGCCAGCACCACCGAGCCGCCCGTCGGCGCTTCGACGTGAGCATCCGGCAACCAGGTGTGTACCGGGAACATCGGGATTTTCACCGCAAAGGCAGCAAAGAACGCCAGGAAGATCCAGAACTGCTCGTTGAATCCGAGCGGTAGCTCTTGCAGCGCCACGATGTCGTAGCTGCCCGCCTGCAGATACATGTAGATGAGCGCCACGAGCATCAAGACGGAGCCGAGGAAGGTGTACAGGAAAAACTTGATCGTGGCGTACACCCGTCGCGGGCCACCCCAGATACCGATGATGAGAAACATCGGAATCAACATCGCTTCCCAGAAAAAGTAAAAGAGCAACGCATCGAGCGCCGAGAACACCCCGACCATCAGCCCTTCCATGATCAGGAAGGCTGCGAAGTACTGCGCAGGCCGCTCGGTGATCACCGTCCATGCCGCGATGACGACCGGCACCGTCACGAAGGTGGTGAGCAGCACCAGCGGCAACGAGATGCCGTCGACGCCGAGGTAATAGTTGGCGTTGAACGCCGGAATCCAAGGTAATTGCTCGACGAACTGGAAGGCGGCCGTGGTGGTGTCAAACCCCGTGTAGAGCGGAATCGAAAGCGCGAGCGTCGCCAGCGCGGTCGTCAACGCAACCCACCGTGCGAGCTCGACCCGACGATCGCCGAGCGCGAGCACCGCGATGCCGCCGAGGATCGGAAGCCAGATCAGAGTGGAGAGCAATGCTACCTGCATGGTGGGTCTCGTCGAGGGTCAGACGCTGAACAGGAACCACGCGAGCAGCGCAGCCAATCCGATCATCATCCAGAACGCGTAAGAGTAGAGATAACCTGTTTGCACTCGGCGTACGATGTTGGCGATCGCGCCGACGAGCTGCGCAGAACCATTGACGAGCGCGCCGTCGATCACCGCCTGATCGCCCGCCTTCCAGAACAGCTGACCGATCCCGCGGCTGCCCGCGGCCAAGACTTTTTCATTGAACCAGTCGAAGTAGTACTTGTTGTCGAGCACGGGTCGTAACGGCGCGAATAGCGACGACAAGCGATCTGCGGTCGCGGGGCTCTTCAGGAACAGGAACCAAGCGGTCACGACACCCCCGAGCGCCAACCAGAATGGCGGATGCTTGACGGCCTCGAGTGCGAACGACGTCGGATCATGGAAATGCGAGGCGAGCTCGCGCAAGACGTCGTTCGCAGGCAGTACTTGGATCGCATCGCCAAAGTATCCGCCGAAGAGCAGCGGTTGTACCGTCAGGTAACCGATCGCGAGCGACGGGATGGCGAGCAGTACGAGCGGGAGCGTGACCACCCAAGGGCTCTCGTGCGGAGTCCCGCCATGGCCGTGATCGTCATGGCCATGCGCGTCGTGACTGTGATCGTCGTGGTCATGCGTCTCGTGGCCATGCGCGTCCTGCGCTTGTCCCCAACGCGGCGCGCCATGGAAAGTCATGAACACCATACGGAACGTATAAAACGCCGTCACGAATACACCGAGCAGCACGCACCAATAGGCGTACGTGGCGCCCCAACGATCGGACTCGTGGACCGCCTCGATGATGAAATCTTTGGAGTAGAACCCCGACAGGAACGGCGTGCCGATCAACGCCAGCGCACCGATCCAGCAGGTCGCGGCAGTGATCGGCATGACCTTGCCGAGTCCGCCCATCTTGCGCATATCCTGCTCGTGGTGCATTCCGATGATGACCGACCCCGCTGCGAGGAAGAGCAGCGCCTTGAAGAAGGCATGGGTCATGAGATGGAAGATCGCCGCGCCATAGGCCGATGCACCCAATGCGACCGTCATGTAGCCAAGCTGCGACAGCGTCGAGTAAGCCACCACACGCTTGATGTCGTTGTTGACGATGCCGAGGAAACCCATGAAAAGCGCGGTCGTCGCACCCACGACCAGCACGAACGACAGCGCGGCTTCGGAATGCTCGAACAGCGGCGAGAACCGCGCCACCATGAAGATACCGGCAGTCACCATCGTCGCGGCGTGGATGAGCGCAGAGATGGGGGTCGGACCTTCCATCGAGTCAGGCAACCAGACGTGCAGCGGCACCTGCGCCGACTTGCCCATGGCGCCGATGAACAACAGGATGCAGATGAGCGTCATCGCCGACACCGTCCAGCTGTCCGTCAGCGCGAATCCCACGTCGGCAAGCGCCGGCGCTGCGGCGAACGCATCGCGATAATCGAGGGACCCGGTGTAGTAGACGACCGCCGCGATTCCGAGCACGAAGCCGAAGTCGCCGACACGATTGACCAAGAAGGCCTTGAGATTCGCAAAGATTGCGCTCGGCTTGGTGTACCAGAAACCGATCAGCAGGTACGAGACGACACCCACCGCCTCCCAGCCGAAGAAGAGCTGCATGAAATTGTTCGACATCACGAGCATCAGCATCGCGAACGTGAACAGAGAGATGTACGAGAAGAACCGCTGATAGCCCGGGTCGTCGTGCATGTAGCCGATGGTGTAGACGTGCACGCAGAAGGACACAAAGGTCACCACGCACATCATCAACACAGAAAGATGGTCGACGAGGAACCCCACTTCCATGCGGATGCCGTCACTCACGAGCCAGGTGTAGACAGACTCGTTGAACACCCCGACCTCGCCCGTCACGAGCTGCCAGGCCACTCGCGCCGATAACACGAAGCTCGCGCCGACTGCCGCAATGGTGACGACGTGGGCAGCGGTTCTGCCGATGAGTCGCCCGAAAAGACCGGCCACGATGGCTGCCGCGAGCGGCAGGAGCGGAATCGCCAACAACGTCCGCGGATCCATCGACACCAACGTGGAGCTCAGTTCACCCATTCCCTGCTCATCCCTTCATGGTGTCGAGATCTTCGACGTTGATGCTGCGTCTTTCGCGGAACAGCACGACGAGGATCGCGAGCCCGATCGCCGACTCCGCCGCGGCGACGGTCAGCACGAAAAACACGAAAACCTGTCCGTCGAGATCGCCCAAAAATCGCGAGAAGGACACGAAGCTGAAGTTCACCGCGAGCAACATGAGCTCGATGCACATCAACAGCAGAATCACGTTCTTTCGGTTGAGGAAGATACCGGCCACCGACAACGCGAACAGGATGCCGGAGAGCGTAAGCATGTGCTGCAGCGTGATCATCGCGGATCCTCCCCGCCCTCGCGGGTGACGTCCTTGACGAGACGCACGCGGTCTTCACGACGAACGGCCACCTGCTTCGCGACGTCCTGGGGCTTGAGACCCGGACGGCGCCGCATGGTGAGCGCGATGGCTGCAACGATGGCCACCAAGAGCAGCACGGCGGCGAGCTCGAAGGGATAAACGTACTGCGTGTACAGCACCTCACCGAGCTCTCGCGTATTGCTGTGATCGACCGGATTACGAACCGGCCCGATGGTCGCATCGATGCCAAAATCTTTGGCGTAGAACACCGTGATCATCTGACCGATCACGATGAGTGACACCACCCAACCCAGCCACGCGTAGCGGGTGAAGCCACGCTTGACCTCCTCGACGTTGATGTCGAGCATCATCACCACGAAGAGGAAGAGGACCATCACCGCCCCGACGTAGACGAGCACCAACACGATGGCGAGGAACTCGGCCTCGATGAGCAGCCACAACGCCGCACTCGTGAAGAAGGCCAGCACCAGACACAGCGCCGAGTAGACGGGGTTGCGACTGATGATCACGCCGAGCGCCGCGGCGAGCAGGATCGATGAAAAACCATAGAAGAGCAGCTCAACGAACACCCGAATTCCTCCCCTGTCCCGCCGCGCTCACCGGTACCGCGCATCGGATGCCTTGTCGGCATCGATGAGGGCCGCGTACCGATCACCTACGGCGAGAAGCTTGTCCTTCGTCATGATGTTCTCTCCACGATTTTCCATGTGGTATTCGTGGATGCGGGTTTCGACGATGGCGTCGACCGGGCAAGCCTCCTCGCAAAATCCGCAGTAGATGCACTTGAAGAGATCGATGTCGTACCGCGTCGTCCGTCGCGTACCGTCGGCGGCGACGTCCGATTCAATGGTGATCGCGAGCGCGGGGCAGACGGCCTCACACAACTTGCACGCGATACAACGCTCTTCGCCATTCGCATAGCGACGCAGCGCGTGAAGACCGCGAAAGCGCGGCGACTGCGGCGTCTTCTCTTCCGGGTAATTGACTGTGACCTTCTTGCGAAACAGCGTACGGGCCGTCAGCGACATGCCGGCGAGCAGTTCGGTCAGCAAAAACGTCTTGGCGATACTGCGAAGTGCCATCTCAGTGACTCCAGGGACCGACGCCGAACCAAACCATGACCCCCTCCACCGTGATCCACACCAGCGTCACGGGAATCAGCACCTTCCAACCGAGGCGCATGATTTGGTCGTAGCGATATCGCGGGAAGGTCGCGCGATACCACATGAAGCAAGTCAGGAAGAAGAAAAGCTTCAAGAACAACCAATGAAAACCGGGCGCCGCGAGTGGGTGACCCTCGGCCAAAAGCCCATCGAACGGACTCAGCCATCCGCCGAGGAAAAACACCGCCGTCAGCGCGGAGATCAAAATCATGTTGGCGTATTCCGCCAAGAAGAAGAGCGCGAACGCGATACCGGAATATTCGACGTGGAAACCGGCGACGATTTCCGACTCACCCTCGGCGACGTCGAAAGGCGCGCGATTGGTTTCGGCGACGCCCGCGATGAGATAGACGATGAACAGCGGGAAGAGCCAAATGAAGAACCAATTACCGACGCCGCCTTCCTGCGCTCGGACGATATCGCCGAGGTTCAAGGTTCCCGCGGCCATGACGACGCCGACGAGCGCAAAGCCCATGGCGATTTCATAGGCGACGACCTGCGCGGCGGATCGCATCGCCCCGAGGAACGCGTACTTCGAATTGGCCGCCCAACCCGCGAGGATGACGCCGTATACGCCGACGGAGGTCAGCGAAAGGATGTACAACAGCCCCGCATCGATGTCGGCGATGACGAGATTGGGATCGAGCGGCATCACCGCCCAAGCCGCGAAGGCGGGAATCAAGGTGATCGCCGGCGCCACTCGGAACAGCCACTTGTTGGAAGCCGACGGTACGACCACTTCTTTGAGCAGCAGTTTGATGACATCGGCGAAGGGCTGAAAGATTCCGGGCACGAACCCGAAAATGCTGCCGACCCGGTTCGGCCCCTTGCGCAACTGGATCCAGCCGATGAACTTGCGCTCCCAAAGCGTCGTGAACGCCACCGACAGGATCACCGCAACGGTGACGATGAGGATCCACACTGACGCTCGAATGTACTCGGGCAGCGAAGACCACATCGCGAGAAATTCGGTCATCACACCGCACTCCCCGATTTGGACGTCTTCGCGATCGTCGTCTGCTGCAAGGCCGGGCTGCGTCGAAGCACGGCGTCGATGTCGTACATGGGCACATCGAGCGAACCGAGATCAAGATCGGCGGCTCCGGTCATCGCAGCGATCGCCGGCGAGTGGTCGGTGACGAGTGCGAGCGTCGCCGCCGCACCCGATCGCTCGGTGACGATTCGCGACAACTCTTCGCGCACCTCTTCGGAACTCTGGTAGTCGAAACCCGAGAGCTCCACCTGATTACCGAGCACGCGCAGGATCTTCCAACCTGGACGCGCCTCGCCGGGTGGTTTCGAGAGGCCCGTCTGGCTCTGCCAACGGCCTTCGAGATTGACGTAGGTCCCCGACGTTTCGGCGAAGCTGCCCATCGGCAGCAACAAGTGAGCAAATTTTTTGATTTCGTCGGTGACGAAGGGCGTTACGGCGACCACACTCGCGGCGGAACCCAAAGCCCGCTCTGCGAGTGCAGGATCGGCCAAGTCGACAGACGGTTCGATCGCACCCACCAAGAGATAGGCGCGTTGAGCGGTCTCGAGCATGCCGCGCACGTCGAGACCCGAAGTCTCGGCCACCTCGACCCCGCCCGGCTGACGATGCGGCACCGCACCAGCGAGCCACGCACCCGCCGCGTTACCACCCTCGGCGAGTATCCCGAACGATGCCCCGCTGATTCGGGCAATCTCGCAAGCGATCGATCGAATGTCGACCGCCGCCGGATGTCGCAGCGCCATGGCCCCGACCCATACGGCACGAGCACTGCCATGACAGAGCGCGCGAGCGGCCGCCCGCTGCCCTTCGGTAGCCGTCACGCCGCGCAGCAACGACGCATAGGTTTCGCCAGGATGTACGCCGGTGACCTCGCAGATCGCCGAAAGAATTCCTGCGAGCTCATGGACCCACTCGGACGGGAACCGCACAATCTGCGACTCGACCGGGAACCGGTATTCACGCGCGCGAGAATCGACGAATGCAGCCTTCGCTCGAGCCCGCACGACGGCCTTGCGAAGTCGGTGCGCGAGGATCGGCAACTCGGATCGCAAGTTCGAGCCGATGACGAGCACGCCCGACAACGTTTCCACATCCGCCAGAGACATGCCCAGCGTCGGACGCAGCGGGTCAGCCGCGCGATCACGGAAGTCGCGAGTCCTCAAACGATGATCGACATTCGACGAACCCAGCCCACGCGCGAGTCGCGCGGCGAGATAGATCTCTTCGGTCGTGCACGAAGGATGCACCAGGGTTCCGGTCGAGGCACCTGCAGCCCGCAGGCCACGGGCCGCCGCCGATAGCGCCTCGTCCCATTCGACCTCACGCCATGTCGAGCCCTCGCGAAGCATCGGCTTGGTCAGACGATCGGCAGACAGCACGCCTTCATAGCTGAAGCGATCCCGATCGGCGATCCAGGTTTCGTTGATATCGTCGTTTGCTCGCGGCACGACACGCTTCAATTTTCCGCGTAGCACATGCCCGAAGAGATTCGAGCCGATGCCATCGTGAGGTGACACGAACGGCACCTGCGTCATCTCCCACGAACGACCTTGATAACGGAACGGCTTGGAGTTGAGTGCACCGACGGGGCAAAGATCGATGATGTTGCCCGACAATTCGTGATCGACGCTGCGCTCGATCCAGGTGCCGATCTCCATGTTCTCGCCGCGCCCGGTGGTACCGAGCTCGGGAATACCGGCGATGTCCTGCCCGAATCGCACGCAGCGCGTGCAGTGGATGCAGCGCGTCATGTCGGTCGAGACGAGCGGACCCAGATTTTTATCTTTGACAACTCGCTTGCGCTCGGTGAATCGCGAGATGTCGCGACCAAAACCGAGCGCGAGGTCCTGCAGCTCGCACTCGCCGCCCTGATCGCAAATCGGGCAATCGAGCGGGTGGTTGATGAGCAGGAACTCCATCGTCGCCTTCTGGGCGCCGATCGCCGCCTTGGAGCGCGTGAAGATCTTCATGCCCTCGGTGACGGGCGTGGCGCAGGCAGGCAAAGGCTTCGGTGCTTTCTCGACCTCGACGAGACACATCCGGCAGTTCGCCGCGACCGCCAGTTTGTCGTGATAACAAAAACGCGGCACGTAAACGCCGTGCTGATCGGTGACGTGGATGATCATCGCCCCCTTGCGGGCTTTGACGGGAGCGCCGTCAACCTCGACGTTGATCAGATCGTCTTGCGGATTCGCTGCCATGTCCTGATGCGCGCGGCTTAGGCCGCCTCCCGTTGTCCATCGACGAGGCTGCGCCCACCGTGCTGGATCATGTACTCGAACTCGTGCCTGAATTTCTGAACGAAACTTTGTACCGGCCAGGCCGCGGCATCACCGAGTGCGCAGATCGTGTGACCCTCGATGCGGTTGGCGACATCGACGAGCAATTGGAGATCGTCCATCCGACCCTGCCCGGCGATGATTCGTTTGAGTACGCGGTTGAGCCAGCCCGTGCCCTCGCGGCAAGGCGTGCATTGGCCGCAAGACTCGGACTTGTAGAAACGCGAAATCCGCTCGAGCGCGCGAACCATGCAGGTGGTCTCGTCCATGACGATGACCGCGGCCGACCCCACGGAAGATCCGACGCTTCTCAGCGAGTCGTAATCCATGTTCACACCCATCATGACGTCGCCCGGCACCACCTTGACGGAGGACCCTCCGGGAATGACCGCCTTCAACTTGCGGCCGCCTCGCACGCCACCGGCGATCTCGAGCAAATCACGAAACGGAATACCGAGCGGCAATTCGAAATTGCCAGGCTTCTCGACATGACCCGAGACCGAGAAAATCACCGTACCGCCGGCGTTGGTCGTGCCGAGCTTGGCGAACCACTCGGGACCCTTGCGCAGGATGGTCGGAACCGAGGCGTAGCTCTGAGTGTTGTTGATGGTCGTCGGCTGTCCGTAAAGCCCGAAAGCCGCCGGGAACGGCGGCTTGAAGCGCGGCTTGCCCTGCTTGCCTTCGAGTGACTCGAGCAACGCGGTCTCTTCGCCGCAAATGTAGGCGCCGGCACCGACGAAGGTGTAGAGATCGAAGTCGATCCCAGACCCCTGCACGTTCTTGCCGAGCAGACCCGCATCGTAGGCTTCCTTGACGGCGGCTTCGAAACGCGGCACGGGCTCGCCCAAAAATTCGCCGCGGATGTAGTTGTAGCCCACCGTCGCACCCATGGCGTAGCCACCGATGGCCATGCCTTCGACGAGCGAATGCGGATTGAAACGAAGGATGTCCCGATCATGACAGGTGCCGGGCTCGCTCTCGTCCGAGTTGCAGACGGCGTATTTCTGCATTGGCGCGTTGCGCGGCATGAAACTCCATTTGGTTCCGGTCGGGAACCCCGCGCCGCCTCGACCGCGAAGGCCGCTGGCCTTGACGGCGTCGATGACCTGCTCACGCGTCAATTCGCCAGCGAGAATTTTTTTCCAGGACGAGTAGCCACCGATCTTGAGATAGCTCTCGAGTGTCCAGGAGCGCTCCATCGAAAGAGACTCGAACACCACGAGGTTCATCCGGTCACGCCAGGTTTGCAATGCGTTGCTCATGCCGAGTGACTCACTTGAGACCATCGAGAATCTCGTCGACCTTCGCCAGCGTCAGATACTCGTGAAAGACGTGATCGACCATCATCATGGGTGCTCCGGTGCAGGACGCGAGGCACTCCTCTTCCTTTTTGAGGAAAATTCTTTGATCGGGCGTGCTCTCGCCCACCTTGATTCCGAGCTTGCGTTCGCAATGCGCGAGAATATCCTCCGCGCCGTTGAGCCAGCAGCTGATGTTCGTGCACACGCTCACATGGTGGCGACCACAAGGGTGCGTCTCGAACATCGAGTAGAACGTGGCGACCTCGTACACCTGGATCGAAGGGAGCTTAAGGTACTCCGCCACCGCGTCCATGAGCTCGGCGGTCAGGAAGCCGTTGTTCTGTTCCTGCACGAAACGCAGCGCGGACAAGGTCGCCGAGCGCTGTCGACCCGCCGGAAAACGGGAAATCCAACCGTCGATTTCGTGACGGGTGTGCTCCGTGAGCAGCGCCACCTTCTCGCCGTTACCCGGCTCGAAGAACTGGCCATCGCTCGTCGGTACACGATTGGTCGAGAGGCTCATCGATCGATCTCTCCAAAGACGATGTCTTGAGTGCCGATGACGGCGACGACGTCGGCGAGCATGTGACCCGTGACCATCTCCTCGAGCGAGGCGAGGTGCGAGAACCCCGGCGCACGGCACTTGAGGCGATAGGGCTTGTTCGCCCCGTCGCTGACGAGGTAAATGCCGAATTCACCCTTGGGCGCCTCGACCGCTGCGTAGGTCTCACCCTCGGGCGCGCAGTAGCCTTCTGTCATCAGCTTGAAGTGGTGGATGAGCGATTCCATGTCGCCCTTCATGTCTTCGCGACGCGGCGGACGGACTTTGGCGTCGGCCAGCATCACAGGTCCCGGGTTCTTCTTGAGCCACTCGACGCACTGGGCCACGATGCGATTGGACTGGCGAAGCTCTTCGATACGCACGAGATAACGGTCGTAGCAGTCGCCGTTCACACCCACCGGAATATCGAAGTCGAGCTTCTCGTAAACCTCATAGGGCTGCTTCTTTCGGAGATCCCAGGCGATGCCCGAGCCGCGCAGCATCGGTCCCGAGAACCCGAGCTGCATCGCCCGCTCCGGCGTCACGACACCGATGTTGACCGTGCGCTGCTTCCAAATGCGGTTGTCGGTGAGCAGTGTTTCGTACTCGTCGATCGCTTTCGGGAAGCGCTTAGTGAAATCTTCGATGAAACCCAACATGCCCGTACTGCGCGCCTCGTTGAGGCGGTCGGCCTCTTTTTGAGTGCGCCAACGCGAGGCCTGATAACGCGGCATCTCCTGAGGCAGATCGCGATGGACGCCGCCGGGACGATAGTAGGTGGCGTGCATGCGCGTTCCCGAAACCGCCTCGTAGCAGTCCATCAGGTCTTCACGCTCTTTGAACGCCAACAGGAACACGGTCATCGCGCCGATGTCGAGCCCATGCGCGCCGAGCCACATCAGGTGGTTCAGGATGCGCGTGATCTCATCGAACATGACGCGGATGTACTGCGCACGAATCGGCGGCGTGACACCGACCAGTCGCTCGATCGCGAGCACGTACGCGTGCTCGTTGCACATCATCGACACGTAATCGAGTCGATCCATGTAGCCGATCGACTGGTTGAATGGCTTCGACTCGGCGAGCTTTTCGGTGGCGCGGTGCAGCAGACCGATATGCGGATCCGCTTTTTGGATCACCTCGCCGTCGAGCTCGAGGACGAGTCGGAGTACCCCGTGCGCCGCAGGATGCTGCGGCCCGAAGTTCATGGTGTAGGACTGGATCTCGGCCATGACCTTAGCCCGCCGCCTTCGGGTCGCTGTCCGGTCGAGCGATCAGCGCCGGGTCGTAACGGTTGTCGCGTCGGATGACGCGCGGCACGAGCGTACGCGGCTCGATGCTGACGGGCTCGTAGACCACGCGCTGCTTTTTCGGGTCGTAGCGCACCTCGACATTGCCGATGAGCGGGAAATCTTTGCGGAACGGATGGCCGATGAAACCGTAGTCCGTGAGCAGACGACGCAGATCGGGATGACCTCTGAACAGGATGCCGAACAAGTCGAACGCCTCGCGCTCGAACCAATTGGCCGCCGCCCAAACCCCAACGAGCGAATCGACCATCGGTTCGTCGTTGTCCACGCAAAACACGCGCAGACGAAGTCGTCGATTGAGACGCACGGAAAGCAGATGGGCCACCACTGCAAAGCGTCGGCCAGGCTCACACCCCTCGCCTTCGGCCACTGGCACCGCCAAACCCGCGGCCCGTCGATCGACCCCGCGCGAGAAGCCCGAGCCCGTCGCCGAAAACGTTTTCCACTCGGACCGGCCATAGTGCAGATAATCGACGCCACACAGATCGACCAGCGTGTCGAACCCGAGTTGCGGGTGATCGCGCAGCGCCGTGGCGACCGCAATGAGTTGCGGTGCATCGCATTCGAGCGTGACTTCGTCCGGCAACGAGGCGACCTGTCGCGCCGACTCACCGAGCGCCGACGAGAAGACCTCCGTCCACACGAGCGCCGTCACGGGTTCACCACCGAGCTCGTCCGAGCGATTTTTTTCTGCAGTTGGATGATGCCGTAGAGCAACGCTTCGGCCGTCGGCGGACAACCTGGCACATAGACATCGACCGGCACGATGCGATCGCAGCCACGAACGACGGCGTACGAGTAGTGATAGTAGCCACCGCCGTTGGCGCAGGAGCCCATCGAGATCACCCAACGCGGCTCCGGCATCTGGTCGTAGACCTTGCGAAGCGCCGGAGCCATTTTATTGACCAGAGTGCCCGCGACGATCATGACATCGGACTGACGAGGGCTCGGACGGAACACGACGCCGAAACGATCGAGGTCATAGCGCGACGCGCCCGCATGCATCATCTCGACCGCGCAACAGGCGAGCCCGAAAGTCATGGGCCAGAGCGAACCGGTTCGCGCCCAGTTGACGAGGTTGTCGACCTGGGTCGTCACGAAGCCGCGCTGCGCGAACTCGTGGGCGGGTGCCTCGTCGGTCAGTCCCACTCCAGCGCTCCTTTCTTCCACTCGTAGATGAAGCCCACCACCAGGATGGCGAGGAAAATACCCATCGCGATCAGACCGAATCCACCGATCGCGTCGAGTGATACCGCCCAGGGAAACAGGAACGCGATCTCGAGATCGAAAACGATGAAGAGGATGGCGACGAGGTAATACCGCACGTCGAATTTCATGCGGGTGTCTTCGAACGCCTCGAATCCACATTCGTACGCCGAGAGTTTTTCGGCATCCTTGGGAGCGCGGGAGAAATAGCGACCGAAACCGCTGCCGAGGACCAGCAATACGGTAGCGAGGCCCGAGGCCACGCCAAGAAAAATGAGTGCAGGCAGATAGTTCGACAGCATTCGATAACGCCCCTGCACGAACGCAACCACCGGTTACGCAACCCCCGTGCGTGAAGCGCGCGAATTGTAGCAGGATGTCGATCCAGTTTGGTGCGGACGGGGAGACTCGAACTCCCATACCTTGCGGCGCTAGCCCCTCAAGCTAGTGTGTCTACCAATTCCACCACGTCCGCGATAACGATCGATGCTTACTGAGCCGGAGTCGTCGACTCCGGAACCGCTGGTGCCGAGGGCACCGTCGGCGTGACCGAAGCCGGAGCAGGAGCCGTCTGCGAAGCCGGCTCACCGAGCAGGGTTTCAGTCTGAGCTGTGTTCGGTCGCGTACCCAACCACGCGAGCGCGAGACTATTGATCATGAAGACCGCCGCGAGCACGGCAGTCGCACGCGAGAGTCCCGTCGTGGCTCCACGCGCGCCGAACACGCTGCCCGATGCGCCCGCGCCGAAACCGGCACCGGCATCCGCACCGCGACCACGCTGCAAAAGCACGAGCGCGACGATCGCGAGAGAAGAGAACACCTGAAGTATGGTCAGCGCCGTCAGCAACATGAAAATCTTTTCCGATCCTTACTGGGCCGCCGCAACAATTGCGACGAAGTCTTCGGCTTTGAGTGAGGCCCCACCGATGAGACCTCCATCGACATCCGGCATCCCGAACAACTCGCGGGCATTACCGGGTTTGACGCTGCCTCCGTAGAGGACCCTGACCGAGCCGCCAATTCTAGCATCCCGAGATTGGATCAGGCCACGGATGAAAGCATGGACGTCTTGGGCCTGCTCCGGGGTGGCCGTCCGACCCGTCCCGATCGCCCAGACTGGCTCGTAAGCGAGGATGCACCGCTGGAGCCCCTCGAGTCCGACCGGATCGGCCTGAAGCGCCCGAAGAACCGCCTCGAGCTGCCGTCCGACGACCTCATGGGTGCGGCCGGCGTCACGCTCTTCGAGCAGTTCGCCCACACACACGATGGGGGTCAGCCCCGCCGACAAGGCCGTGAGCGTTTTGCGGCCGACGAGTTCATCGGTCTCGGCATAGAGGGCTCGTCGCTCGGAGTGGCCGATGATGACGTGGGTGCACCCGACCTCACGCAACATCGGTGCAGCGACCTCACCGGTGAAGGCCCCCTGCCCGGCCTCGGCACAAACATCTTGCGCCCCGAGACCGACGCCCGCCTGCTCGAGCGACGTCGCCAGTTCGGCAAGGTAGACGAAGGGCGGACACATGACGACCTCGGCCCTGCGCTCCGCGCGAGGCGCGATCCCAGCGAGGACGCCCGACACCAAAGAGGCATTCGCAGCCCTCGAGCCGTGCATCTTCCAATTGCCCGCGACGACCGGCGTTCGACTCATGAGAGGCTCCCGAAATTATTGGACCGCCGAGCGTACGGCATCGGCAAGCTGATCAGCGAGTGTCTTGGCTTCCGAGCCATCCTCGGCCTCGATCATGACGCGGATGAGCGGCTCGGTTCCCGAGGCACGCAGCACGGCACGCCCGCGCCCCGACAGTTGACGCTCGACGTCATCGAGTACTGCTCGCACTGAAGGCACTTCGAGCGGATTGAAACGACGCGCCACTTTGACGTTGATGAGCGTTTGAGGGAGGAGCGTGAGATCGGCGGTGAGCTCGGCGAGCGGACGGCCCGTCTCGCGAATGATCGCGAGAACCTGCAGCGCAGCGATCATGGCATCGCCCGTCGTGGTGTAGTCGAGCGTCAGCAGATGCCCCGAGGTCTCTCCGCCGAGTACACCGCCCGTTTCGCGCAATTTGGCGAGAACGTACCGATCGCCCACCGCGGCGCGATGGAACTCGATGCCGCGCTCGCGCAGCGCGCGCTCGAGCCCGTAATTGGTCATGAGTGTGCCGACCACCGGACCCTGCAATCGGCCCGTCGACTGCCGATGGGCCGCGATGACATAGAGCAACTGGTCGCCGTCGACCTTGCGACCGAGATGATCGACCATCACGAGACGATCCCCATCACCATCGAGTGCGATACCAACGCTCGCGCGCACCCCGGGCACCGTCAATTGCAACAACTCCGGCGAGGTCGAGCCGCAGCCTTGGTTGATGTTGCGTCCGTTCGGCGAGCAACCAAGCGGGACGATCTCGGCTCCGAGGTCCGCGAGGATGCGCGGCGCGACTTTGTAGCCGGCGCCGTGCGCGCAATCGATGACGATCTTCATGCCTTCGAGCGAGATGCCGCTCGGCATCGTCGAGATGCAGAAGTTCTGATAAGCCTTGCGCATCTTGTCGACGCGTGTCGCACGACCCAACAATTTTGATTCGCGTGTGACCGGAGGCTTGGCAAGCTCGGCCTCGATGCGCGCCTCGGCCTCATCCGAGAGCTTGCTGCCCTCGCCATCGAAAAATTTGATCCCGTTGTCGTAGTACGGGTTGTGCGACGCACTGATGACGACGCCGAACTTGCAGCCGAAGTGTCGCGTCATGTACGCAATGCCCGGCGTCGGCAGCGGCCCGATGAGCATGGCATCGACACCGGCAGCGACGAAGCCCGCCTCGAGCGCCGCTTCGAACATGTAACCCGACAAGCGGGTGTCCTTGCCGATGAGCACACTGCCGCCCTCTGGAGCGAGCACCCGCGCGGCCGCACTCGCGAGGTTCAATACGAAGTCGACCGTCAGCGGCGGCTCGCCCACCTTGCCGCGTACGCCGTCGGTGCCGAAATATTGCCTCGTCACGCCATCCCTCCGCGGCCGCGCACGGCGGCCCAAACTTTGACGACATCGCAGGTTTCCGCGACGTCATGGCAGCGAATGATACGCGCTCCACCGTCGAGCGCCGCGAACGCCAGGGCGAGGCTACCCGCCAAGCGCTCGTTCACGGCACGCCCGGTGAGCGCGGACAACATCGACTTGCGCGATAGCCCGACGAGCATGGGCAAGCCCGTGGCCGCAGCAAGCGTCGGCAGCCCGCGCAGCAGTTCGAGGTTGTGCGTCAGCGTTTTTCCGAATCCGAACCCCGGATCGATCATCAGTCGATAACGTCCAACCCCTGCAGCCATGCAAGCGTCGACCCGACCCTGCAAAAAGCGCGTCACTTCGGCAAGCACGTCGTGGTAAGTCGGGCCCTGCTGCATCGAGGCGGGCGTGCCCTGCATGTGCATGAGGCAGATCGCCGCGGAACCCGAAGCCGCCGCCTCGAGCGCCCCGGGACTTTGCAGCGCGCGAACGTCGTTGACCAGATGCACCCCTGCGGCGAGCGCCGCTCGGATGACTTCGGGCTTGCTCGTGTCGACCGACACGCACGCCCCCCGCGCGACGAGCCCCTCGATGATGGGCAGCACACGGGTCATTTCTTCGTCGGCCGAAACGGGATCTGCACCGGGCCTCGTCGACTCGCCGCCGACATCGATGATGGCGGCCCCCGCATCGATCATGCGCTCGGCATGATCGAGCGCCGCGGAGACGTCGACGAACCGACCGCCATCGGAAAAGGAATCGGGCGTGACATTGAGCACGCCCATGACGACTGGCGAAGAGAGGTCGAGCTCGCGACCGGCGCAGTTCAGACGCACGCGCAGTTCAGTCGCCCGCGACGAGCGAAGCGATCAGCTCGCGCTACCCTCGCCCGCGGGCGAGCCGATATCGGGCTGGGGCGCAGAACGTGACTCGCTGCCCTGAGGATCGCCCTTCGGGCCGCCCGACACCGAGTCGTCCCATCCCGAAGGTGGGCTCGGCGGCCGGCCCGCCATGATGTCCTTGATCTGACTTTCGTCGATCGTCTCGAACTTCACGAGCGCCTCGGCCATGGCGTGCAGCTTGTCGAGGTTGGTGGTCAGAACGTCGCGCGCACGTTCGTAATTGCTTTGGATGACGCGTCGCACTTCCTGGTCGATGGCGTGCGCCGTCTCGTCCGAGACTTGTTTGGTCTGCGTCACCGAGCGACCCAGGAAAACCTCACCGGACTCTTCGGAGTAGGTCAAAGGACCAAGCTTGTCGGACAAGCCCCACTTGGTGACCATGTTGCGCGCGAGGTCGGTGGCTCGCTCGATGTCGTTCGAGGCGCCCGTCGTGACCGAGTCGGCACCAAAGATCAACTCTTCGGCGATGCGTCCGCCAAAGAGCGTGGCGATGCCGCTCTCGATGCGGCGCTTGCTCATCGAGTAGCGATCTTGCTCGGGCAGGAACTGCGTCACACCGAGCGCACGACCGCGCGGAATGATCGTGACCTTGTACACCGGATCGTGCTCGGGCACCGTGATGCCGACAATGGCGTGACCCGCTTCGTGATAGGCGGTCATGCGCTTTTCCTGCTCGGTCATCACCATGGAGCGCCGCTCGGCACCCATCATGATTTTGTCCTTGGCGCGCTCGAACTCGTCCATGCCGACGACGCGACGATTGGCGCGCGCGGCGAAGAGCGCTGCCTCGTTGACGAGGTTGGCGAGATCGGCGCCCGAGAAACCCGGCGTTCCGCGAGCGATGAGCGAAGGCTTCACATCATCGGCGATGGGCACCTTGCGCATGTGAACTTTGAGGATCTGCTCGCGCCCACGCACGTCGGGCAGCGGCACTACGACCTGACGATCGAAACGACCCGGTCGCAGCAGCGCGGGATCGAGCACATCGGGACGGTTGGTTGCGGCGATGACAATGATGCCCTCGCTGCCTTCGAATCCATCCATCTCGACGAGCAACTGGTTCAGCGTCTGCTCGCGCTCGTCGTGACCGCCACCGAGCCCTGCGCCGCGATGCCGACCGACCGCGTCGATTTCGTCAATGAAAATGATGCAGGGCGCGTGCTTCTTGGCCTGCTCGAACATGTCGCGAACGCGCGAGGCGCCGACACCCACGAACATCTCGACGAAATCGGAGCCCGAGATCGTGAAGAACGGCACTTTGGCCTCACCGGCGATGGCACGCGCGAGCAGGGTCTTGCCCGTTCCGGGGCTACCGACCATGAGCACGCCGCGCGGAATCTTGCCGCCGAGCTTCTGGAACTTGGACGGGTCTTTGAGGAAGTCGACGATCTCGCCCACTTCCTGTTTGGCCTCATCGACACCCGCGACGTCCGCGAAGGTGACGGCCACCTGGTCTTCGCTCAAGAGACGCGCGCGGCTCTTGCCGAAGGACATGGCACCGCGTCCGTTCGAGCCGCCCTGCATCTGCCGCAGCATCCAGGCAAACACGAGGATGAGCAGCAAGGCCGGAGCCAGCTGCAGGATGAGTTGAGAGAGGAAGTTCGGCTGCTTCGGTGCGCGACCGATGATGGAGACGTTGGCCTTGGCGAGCGACCCGATGAGCGCCGTGTTGTCGGTCTCGGGGTTGTAGAGCTCGAAGGTCGAGCGGTCTTTGCGGACGCCGCTGATGGTGTCGCCCTGCAGCACCACGCTATCGATGCGACCGTTTCGAACCTCTTCGAGGAACGAGGAATAGCTGACCTCGGACACCGGAGCCGAGCGGGGAACGAACTGGCTGAACAAGACCAAAACCGACACGGCGATCAGGGCCCAGACTACGAAGTTTTTCATCAGGTCGTTCATGCTCTGTCCTCGAGAGGCGCATTCCGTTGCGCCGAACTGCCAACCTACACCATCGGCCCCTGCCCGACCAGCCGTATGGCCCCCTACCCACCCTCCCTTTGATGAGGCCGACCGGCTGAAGGTTCAACCCCAAAGCACCGATGCGAGGGTCGTTTGGCGATTACAATCGCGGCCCATGACGCTCAACGACAAGCAACGACGATATCTGCGCGGACTCGCCCACCCTCTGAAGCCCGTCATCCTGATCGGCAATGCCGGGGTCAGTGAGGGGGTAGTCGCCGAAACCCGCCGCGCACTTCAGGACCACGAACTCATCAAGGTCCGCATGACCGGTGCCGAGCGCGAGGCGAGGGATGCCGCGCTCGAGAACCTCGCCCGAGACACCGGGAGCCTGCTGGTCGGTCGAATCGGCCACGTGGCGACGCTTTACAAGCGACGGGCCGACCTGCCGAAAATCGTGTTGCCCGATTAAGCGGTGGAGCGATCGGTCGCCGACCCGATCACTCGTAACGTACCGCGACGATTTCGTAGCTACGGGTTCCGCCTGGCGCGGCCACCTCGACGACGTCCCCTTCCGATTTGCCGATGAGTGCCCGCGCGATGGGCGATGTCACCGCGATGCGCGCGGCGCGGATGTCGGCTTCGTCCTCTCCGACGATGGTGTAGGTCACTGTCTTGGCGTCGTCCTCGCCTTCGAGGTCGACCGTTGCACCAAAGACCACCTTGCCGTTGTGACTGAGCTGCGCGACGTCGATGATGTCGGCCGTCGAGAGCTTCGACTCGATTTCGGCGATGCGACCTTCGATGAATCCTTGTTGTTCACGCGCAGCGTGATACTCGGCGTTCTCCGACAGATCGCCGTGGCTGCGCGCCTCGGCGATGGCCTTGATCACGTTCGGACGGTCTTCGGACTTGAGCCGCTTGAGCTCCGCGCGCAGCATTTCGGCGCCACGGGATGTCATCGGATTACGCTTCACGCGATCTCCTCCTCAAAAAAATCTGGCTTACGCCCGGACTTCCTGGTGGAGGTCCTGCAGCCGATTGACGTCGACTTGGTCCAAGGAGTCGAGAGCGTCGCAGGTCGCGAGCGCGGCGGCAAGAGTGGTGTAGTACGTGACCCGCCGCTGGACGGCTTCACGGCGAATCGAGTGGGACTCGCTCACCGCCTGCTTGCCCTCGGTCGTGTTCACGATCAACACGATTTCGTTATTTTTGATCATGTCGACACAGTGCGGACGGCCCTCGCGGACCTTGTTCACCACGCGTACGGGCAAGCCCGCATCGTCGATGACCCGGGCGGTACCCTCGGTTGCCACGAGGTCGAATCCACGGGCCAGCAACTTTCTCGCGAGCTCGACGACCCCGGGTTTGTCCCGCTCACGCACGCTCAAGAAGCAGCGACCCGTTCGTGGCAGCACCACGCCCGAGGCCGCCTGGGCCTTGGCATAGGCTTCGCCGAAACTGCGGCCCGTCCCCATGACCTCGCCCGTCGATTTCATCTCGGGCCCGAGGATGGGATCGGCCTCCGGGAACTTCACGAACGGGAATACCGCTTCCTTGACGGAGAAATACGGCGGCACGCGCTCGCGGGTCGCATCGAGCGACTCGAGCGAACGCCCGGTCATTACGCGGGCTCCGACCTTGGCGAGGGGAAGACCGATCGCCTTGGAGACGAACGGCGCCGTGCGCGAAGCACGCGGATTGACCTCAAGTACGAAGATCCTCCCGTTCTGGATGGCGAACTGGATGTTCATCAGCCCAACGACGTTGAGACCGAGCGCGAGCTTGCGAGTCTGTTCACGCAGCTCGTCTTGCAAGGCCTTCGACAAACTGTTGGGCGGCAGTGAGCAACCCGAGTCGCCCGAGTGCACGCCCGCCTGCTCGACGTGCTCCATGATGCCGCCGATCAACACGCGCTGACCGTCGCACACCGCATCGACATCGACCTCGATGGCATCGTCGAGGAATCGATCGAGCAACACCGGGCTCTCGTTGGAGACCCGCACGGCATCGGTCATGTAGGTCTTGAGGTCGTCTTCGTTGAAGACGATCTCCATGGCTCGTCCACCGAGCACGTACGACGGCCGCACCACGAGCGGAAAGCCGACGTCGCGTGCCAGTGCCAGCGCTTGAGATTCCGTGCGCGCCGTGGCATTGGCGGGCTGCCGCAGGCCGAGCGCCTGAACGAGTTTTTGGAACCGTTCGCGATCCTCGGCCACATCGATCGAATCAGGCGACGTACCGATGATCGGCGCACCTTCCTTCTCGAGGGCGCGACAAAGCTTGAGCGGCGTCTGACCGCCGTACTGGACGATGACTCCCTCGGGTTTCTCGAGATCAATGATTTCGAGCACGTCCTCGAGCGTCAGCGGCTCGAAGTAAAGACGATCGGAGGTATCGTAATCGGTGGAGACCGTCTCGGGGTTGCAGTTGACCATGATGGTCTCGAACCCGTCCTCACGCAGCGCGAGTGCCGCGTGCACGCAGCAGTAGTCGAACTCGATCCCCTGCCCGATGCGATTCGGGCCGCCGCCCAGGATCATGATTTTGCGTCGTGACGTCGGCGCCGACTCGCACTCTTCTTCGTAGGTCGAGTAGAGATAAGCCGTCGAGGTGGAGAATTCGGCGGCGCAGGTGTCGACGCGTTTGTAGACGGGACGCACGCCCTGCTTGCGACGCAGCGTCCTGATCTCCGCCTCGCTGTGCGCGACGAGCTTCGCGATTCGACTGTCGGAGAAACCCTTGCGCTTGAGCGTCCGAAGTCGCTCGGCCGAGAGCGCGGCAAAGCCTTCGCGCTGGATCTCCAGCTCGATCTCGATCAACTCCGCGATCTGCGCGAGGAACCAAGGGTCGATTCGGCTCAAATCCTGAATGCGCCCGAAACTCCACCCGGCGCGGAAGGCATCGGCGACTTGCAACAAGCGATCGGGGCCCGGCATGCGCAGCGAGTGGGCGAGCGCGCTCTGCCCTTCTTCGTTGAGCGGCAAGCGCGTGACAGGGCTGAGGCCATCGAGTCCGGTCTCGAGGCCGCGCAGCGCTTTCTGCAACGACTCTTGGAACGTTCGACCGATGGCCATCACCTCGCCCACCGACTTCATCTGGGTCGTCAGACGATCGTTGGCGCCGCGGAATTTCTCGAAGGTGAAACGCGGAATCTTAGTCACGACGTAATCGATGGTCGGCTCGAAGGACGCCGGCGTCGCCCCACCGGTGATGTCGTTGCGCAGCTCATCGAGTGTGTAACCGACGGCGAGCTTGGCGGCAATCTTGGCGATCGGAAAACCCGTGGCTTTCGAGGCGAGCGCCGACGAGCGCGACACGCGCGGATTCATCTCGATGACGATCAACCGGCCATCTTGCGGGTTGATCGCGAACTGCACGTTCGAGCCGCCCGTGTCGACGCCGATCTTGCGCAGCACCGCGATAGAGGCGTCGCGCATGCGCTGATATTCTTTGTCAGTCAAAGTTTGCGCCGGCGCCACGGTGATGGAGTCGCCGGTGTGCACGCCCATCGGATCGAGATTTTCGATCGAACAGATGATGATGCAGTTGTCCGCACGATCGCGAACCACTTCCATCTCGAATTCTTTCCAGCCGAGAACCGACTCTTCGACGAGCACCTCGTTGGTGGGCGAGGCGTCGAGACCGCGGGCGACGATGGTTTCGAATTCTTCGCGGTTGTAGGCGATGCCGCCACCCGAGCCACCGAGCGTGAAGGACGGCCGAATGACGCAGGGGTATCCGAGCGACACCTGAATGGCGAGCGCTTCCTCGAGACTGTGCGCCACGGCAGCACGGGCCGACTCGAGACCGATCTCGCGCATCGCATTGCGGAAGAGCTCGCGGTCCTCGGCCATGTCGATGGCCTCGCGCGACGCACCGATCAATTCGACATCGAACTTCTCGAGAACGCCTTCGCGTACGAGATCGAGCGCCGTGTTGAGCGCCGTCTGCCCCCCCATGGTGGGCAACACGGCATCGGGCCGTTCCTTCTCGATGATTTGCGCGATCGTCCGCCAGTGGATGGGCTCGATGTAGGTGACATCGGCCATCTCGGGGTCGGTCATGATCGTCGCGGGATTGGAGTTGACCAGGATGACCCGATACCCCTCCTCGCGCAGCGCCTTGCACGCCTGCGCACCCGAGTAATCGAACTCGCAGGCCTGACCGATGACGATCGGACCCGCGCCGATGATCAAGATGCTCTGGATGTCTGTTCTCTTCGGCATGGTTCGACTCAGGACGATCGACGCCGCTGCATTGCGGCGGTGAATCGTTCAAACAAATATTTGACGTCACGAGGTCCGGGACTCGCTTCCGGATGCCCCTGAAAACTGAACGCCGCCCGATCGGTGCGTGCGACGCCCTGCAGCGTGCCATCGAAGAGCGAGCGATGCGTCGCAACGAGATGCTTGGGCAAACTCGCCTCGTCGATGGCGAAACCGTGGTTCTGCGACGTGATGAGCACGCGTCCCGTCTGCAGATCTTGGACCGGGTGATTGGCCCCGTGGTGACCAAACTTCATCTTCACCGTACGCGCGCCGCTCGCCAGACCGAGCAACTGATGTCCGAGGCAGATACCGAAGATCGGCACGTCGCGCTCGAGAATCTCTGAAATCGCGGCGATGGCGTAATCGCAGGGCTCGGGATCACCTGGACCGTTCGAGAGAAACACGCCCTCGGGCGAAAGTGCGAGCACGTCCGCCGCGCTCGTCTGCGCCGGGACGACCGTCACTGCGCAGCCCGCATCCACGAGCAAGCGCGGGATGTTGTGCTTCACGCCGTAATCGTAGGACACGACGCGATACGGACGGTGATCCGTCGTGCGAGGCGGCGGCGCATCGAAGGTGCTGCCGTGGGTCCACTCGAAGCGCTCACGTGTCGAGACGACCTTGGCGAGATCCATGCCCTTCAGGCCGGGGAACGCGCGCGCACCCGCGAGCGCCTCGCGCTCGAGACTCTCGAGCGCATCGCCCGGCTTGCCGGTGACGATGCAGCCCGACTGCGCACCGCCCTCGCGAAGGATGCGAGTGAGTCGACGGGTGTCGATATCGGCGATCGCGACGACGCCTTGTCGAGACAAAAATTCCGGCAGCGTCTCCTGCATGCGCCAGTTGCTGGCGCGGGGCGGCAGATCACGGATCACGAGCCCCGCCGCGTAGGCGAGCGCCGACTCCATGTCCTCGACATTCGTACCGACGTTGCCGATGTGCGGATAAGTGAGGGTGACGATTTGTTTGGAGTAGGACGGGTCGGAAAGGATTTCCTGATACCCGGTCAAAGCAGTATTGAAAACGACCTCTCCGGAGGTCTTGCCTGCCGCGCCGATCGAGCGGCCGCGGAAGAGGGTTCCGTCAGCCAGCGCCAACACTGCATCAAACACTAGGATCACCCGTTGCTGCTTGCAAAATTCTCCGACGCTGCAGCCGGGTTCGCATGAACAAAGCGGGAGGCACTCTTACGAACGCCTCCCGCCCTGCACGGACTAACCCGCCTATCGGATTAGAAGGAAATTTTATGTTTTTACCCCCCCTTCTGTCCATGAATTTCGGAGGGTAAACGGGGCTTCTGAAGGCAAAAACCGGACTTTGAAAATCTACGCAGAGAATATTCTAAGTTCTTGTTTTCAAACCGATTACATCAACCATTTGGTACCGCCCCGGAGCTCGTCCGGCCAGCCAGCGGGCCGCTCGGAGGGCCCCTCTGGCGAAGATGGCCCGGTCGGTGGCCAGATGACCTAGGGTGACCCGCTCGCCCTCTCCGGCAAAGAGCACGAGGTGGTCACCAACCAGGTCTCCCGCCCGAATCACCGAGAACCCGATCTCGCCGGGCTTGCGCGGCGACTCGCCCTCGCGCGTGGCACCACGGACGGCTTCAAGGGTTTGACCGCGTCCCTCTGCGGCGGCGCGCCCGAGCGCAAGGGCCGTGCCCGACGGCGCGTCCTTCTTGTATCGGTGGTGCCCCTCTGTGATTTCGATATCGAACTCCGCCGGGAGCGCCGCGGCCGCTTGTCTGACGAGCTCGATGAGCAACGTCACGCCCAAACTCGTGTTGGCCGCGATGAGCACCGGGATTCGCTCCGAGGCCTCGCTCGCCGCACGCTCCGCCTCGTCACCGAGCCCCGTGGTACCGACGAGCGCCGCGACGCCGTGACGCGCACAGGCCGCGAGATTGGCGGCCGTCGACGAAGGCGAGGAGAAGTCGATCATGACGTCGGCATTGCTGAGGGCCGATTCGAGATCGGTGGAGATACCGCGCGAGGCATCGGTCTCAGGATCGATTGCACCGACCAACTGGATATCGGATCCCTGACCGAGCGCCTCGCGAATGGCGCAGCCCATGCGCCCTGCTGCGCCCACGATGACCACGCGCATGGACCGTCTCCGAAACCGGCAGAAAATCAGTTGCCGGCGAAAAACCGTTTCACGCCTTCGAAGAACCCTTCTTCGCGGGGCGTGTGACCGCGTCCGTCGCTACGCAGCGACTCGTCGAACTGCTTCAGCAACTCGCGCTGATCGCTCGACAGGTTCACGGGAGTTTCTACCACAACCCGACAGAAGAGGTCCCCTCGGTCGCCGCCGCGTACTGGCTTGACGCCTTTATCCCGCAATCGAAAGACGCGACCCGATTGGGTCTCGGCCGGAATCTTGAGTGACACGTCGCCCTCGAGCGTCGGCACTTTCACCGATCCGCCGAGCACCGCCGTGGCAAAACTGACCGGCACCTCGCACGAGAGATCGTCACCCTCACGCTCGAAGATCGGATGCGGTTTGACGTTCATCTCGATGTAGAGATCGCCCGCAGGGCCGCCATTGCGACCCGCCTCGCCCTCACCACCGAGTCGAATACGATCGCCGGTCGACACCCCAGCGGGGACCTTCACCGAAAGTTTGCGCGTGCGCCGCACACGTCCCTGCCCAAGACAGGTGTCGCAAGGATTGCGAATAATGCGACCCGTTCCGCGACAGCGATTGCAGGGTTGCTGCAGCTGAAAGAAGCCCTGCGAGATGCGCATCTGGCCGGAGCCCTGACACTGATCGCAGGTCGTCGGGGTGTGTCCCTTGGCGGCGCCCGACCCGTGACAGGTCTCGCACTCCATGAGACGCGGAATCTCGACCTCGGTGGTGTAACCGAACACCGCTTGCGGCAGTTCGAGCTCGAGTTCGTAACGCAGGTCGGCGCCACGAAACACCTGAGAGCGCCCACCCCGGCGTCCACCACCAAAGATATCGCCGAAGACTTCGCCAAAGATATCGCCGAAGTCGGCACCGCCGAAGCCGCCCGCACCGCCACCCTGTCGGGCGGCATCGATGCCATCGTGACCATGCTGGTCGTAGATGGCGCGCTTCTGCTCATCGGTGAGGACTTCGTAGGCTTCCTTCGCCTCTTTGAAGCTCTCCTCGGCCTCTTTGTCATCCGGATTGCGATCCGGGTGGAATTTCATGGCCAGCCGACGGTAGGCCTTCTTGATGTCAGCCTCCGAGGCATTCCTCGGAACATCGAGGACCTTGTAGTAGTCGCGCTTGGCCATGACGAAGCGGGGATCAGGACGCCTTGCGGTCGTCGTCCTTATCCTTCACTTCTTCGAACTCGGCATCGAGCACATCATCGCGCGACGACTCGCCCGACTTCGCCTCAGCCGCTCCAGCCCCTGCAGCCGCCCCCTCGGCCCCGCCCGCCTGGGCGTAGGCCTGCTGGGCGATGCTGGCCGAGGCCTGCATCAGCGCCTCGAGCTTCTTCTCGATCTTCTCCTTGTCGTCGTCCTTGAGCACGGACTTCAGGTCATTGAGCGCACTCTCGGCCTTGGTGCGATCTTCGGTCGAGACTTTCTCGCCGAGATCTTTGAGCGACTGCTCCACCGAGTGCACGAGGCCATCGGCACGATTACGCACCTCGACGAGTTCGCGGAACTTGCGGTCTTCATCGGCATGCGCCTCGGCGTCGCTGACCATGCGCTTGATCTCCTCTTCGGAGAGACCCGACGAGGCCTTGATCACGATGCGCTGCTCCTTGCCCGTCGCTTTGTCCTTGGCCGAGACGTTGAGGATGCCGTTCGCGTCGATGTCGAAGGTGACCTCGATCTGCGGCGTCCCGCGACGTGAGGCCGGGATATCCGAGAGGTCGAACTTGCCGAGCGACTTGTTGTCGAGGGCGCGCTCGCGCTCGCCCTGCAGCACGTGGATGGTCACGGCGGTCTGATTATCTTCGGCCGTCGAGAACACCTGCGAGTGCTTGGTCGGGATCGTCGTGTTCTTCTCGATGAGCTTGGTCATCACGCCACCGAGCGTTTCGAGACCGAGCGACAGCGGCGTCACATCGAGCAGCAACACATCTTTGACGTCGCCCGCGAGCACACCACCCTGAATGGCCGCACCGACGGCGACCGCCTCATCCGGGTTCACGTCCTTGCGCGGCTCTTTGCCGAAGAAATCTTTGACCTGCTTCTGCACGAGCGGCATGCGCGTCTGGCCGCCGACGAGGATGACCTCGGAGACCTCTGCCGCAGACAGGCCGGCATCCTTGAGCGCGACCTTGCAAGGCTCGATGGTGCGCTTGACGAGATCTTCGACCAGCGACTCGAGCTTGGCGCGCGTGAGCTTGACCGCAAGGTGCTTCGGCCCCGTCGCATCCATCGTGATGTACGGCAGGTTGATGTCGGTCTGCTGGCTCGAGGAAAGCTCGATCTTGGCCTTCTCGGCCGCTTCCTTCAGGCGCTGCATCGCAAGCGGATCTTTGCGCACGTCGACGCCCGACTCTTTCTGGAATTCGTCGGCGAGGAAGTTGATCACGCGCAGGTCGAAGTCTTCACCGCCAAGGAAGGTGTCGCCATTCGTCGAGAGCACCTCGAACTGGCGCTCGCCATCGACTTCGGCGATTTCGATGATCGACACGTCGAAGGTGCCACCACCGAGGTCGTACACCGCAATCTTGCGATCGCCACCAGACTTGTCGAGGCCATAGGCGAGCGCCGCTGCCGTCGGCTCGTTGATGATGCGCTTGACGTTGAGACCGGCGATACGGCCGGCGTCTTTGGTTGCCTGACGCTGGGAATCATTGAAGTACGCCGGAACCGTGACGACGGCCTCCGTGACTTCTTCACCGAGGAAGTCTTCCGCGGTCTTTTTCATCTTCATGAGCACGCGCGCCGACACTTCGGGCGGTGCCATTTTCTTGCCCTGAGCTTCGATCCAGGCGTCGCCGTTGTCGGCCTTGACGATCTTGTAGGGCACCATGTCGATGTCCTTCTGGACGATCTTCTCGTCGAAGCGACGACCGATCAGACGCTTGACCGCGTACAAGGTGTTCTGCGGATTGGTGACCGCCTGACGCTTGGCCGACTGCCCGACGAGTACCTCGTCATCCTTCGTGAACGCGACGATCGACGGCGTGGTGCGATCGCCCTCGCTGTTCTCGATGACGCGAGGCTTGCCGCCTTCCATGATGGCGACACAGGAGTTGGTGGTGCCGAGGTCGATGCCGATGACTTTGCCCATGATGTCTCTCCGTGACGGTCTTGCCGCCGCGATGGTTTCCGTTGTCCGATTAATTGGGGATAGCGGTGAAAGATTTCAATGCGTTGCGATACTTCAGCCCGGCGCCCGCGCGACGATGACCCTCGCTGCACGCAATAAACGACCGTTCAAGGTGTAGCCCCGCTGGACCACGGCTAGCACCGAATTCGGTTCTGCGGTCTCCGAGGGCTGCGCGGCGATAGCCTCGTGCACGTTGGCATCAAACGGCTCGCCGACCGGATTAATCTCGACGATTCCGCCGCGCTCGAGCGCTTTGATGAGCAGCCGCTGGGTCGCGGCCTGCCCTTCGACGAGCGCCGCGGCATCGGCCCGCCCCGCACTCTCGATGGCCAGATCAAGGCTATCTTTGACGGGCAGCAGTTCTTGAGCGAATTTTTCGAGCGCAAAACGATGCGCGTTTTCGACGTCGCGCTGCGCCCGCTTGCGCACGTTTTCGAGCTCGGCCAAGGCCCGCAGCGCCTGATCGCGCGCCGCCTGAGCCTGGGCCTCGGCAGCCGTCACGGCCTGCTGCAACTGCTCGAGCTCCGAGGCTCCCTCGGAACCCGCAAATGGCGTAAACGACTCGTTTTCGGGGTTTTGACCCATTTAAAGCCCTTCCGAAACAATGACTTATCTCAAAAACCTCAGGCGAACATCGAACACAGTTCGACTTCGCCCGGAGGGCGTTATGGGGGGTCTCCCCCGCAAATCAAGGGATCAGCGTCGGGCGTTGAGTGCCGAGCCGAGCAGTCGCGCCGTCATGTCGACGATGGGAATCACCCGCTCGTAGGCCATGCGGGTCGGGCCGATCACGCCGATGACGCCCATGATGCCGTCGCCGGCGCTGTACGGCGCCGTGATGACGCTGCAGTCGTCGAGCATCTGGTAGCCCGACTCCTTGCCGATGAAGATCTGCACCCCTTCGGCATGCAGACTCTGATCGAGCAAGTGCAGGAAATCGCGCTTTTCGTTGAAGGCCTCGAACAGGCGCTTGAGCTTTTCGACGCTCGTCAGCTGCGCGGCTCCCATGAGATTGGTCTCGCCCGCGACGATGTAATCGAGCCCCGCGCCCTCGGTGGGGCTGCCCTGATCGAACACCTGCTGAGCCATGCTGATGGCATCGAGCATCAGCGAGTTCATGTGTTCGCGGGCCTCCTGCAACTGACGCAGAATCTCGACTCGGGCGGCGTCGGCCGAACGACCGATCAGTTGCTCATTGAGGTATTGCGCCGCGCGACGCAGTTCGTCGAGCGTATGGTGCCGAGAGAGATGGATGATGCGGTTCTGCACCTCTCGATCGTTGAACACGAGCACCACGAGCACTCGGTTCTCCGAGAGCCCCACGAACTCGATCTGGGTGATCGAGGCGACGGCCGGCCGCGGTACCGTCACCACACCCGCGAGCCGTGTGACGTTGGAGAGCAATTGCGAGGCATTGGTGACGAGGGCTTTCGGATCGTCGGTGGCCGATACCTCGAGGTGCCGTCGAACCTCGGCCAACGCCAGCTCGTCGATGGGACCCGAGCGCAGCAGCGTGTCGACGAAAAACCGGTAACCCCGATCGGTCGGGATCCGCCCCGCCGAGGTGTGCGGAGAGGCCACGAAGCCCAGCTCCTCGAGGTCGGCCATGACGTTACGGATGGTGGCCGACGAGAGCTGCAAGCCCGAATCGCGCGACAGCGCTCGGGAGCCGACCGGCTGGCCCTCGCGGATGTAACTCTCCACCAGAACTCGAAGCAACTGCTGCGCGCGCTCATTCAGCAGTTCGTATTCGTGGGCCATGAACAAAAACTAACGAGAGGACCTTTACTGCGTCAAGGGACGTGATAAAACGACGCAGGTTTTACCCGGACCCGGTCCCATGCCCGACATCCGCCGCTGCGCGCTCATCACCCGATTTGCCGACTCTCGCGTCGCCGAAAGCGCAGCGCTCATCGCCCGCCATCTCGCGTCCCGAGGGCTCGAAACGCTCGCCTCCGACGACGAACGCGATCGTCTGCACGGCGTCGAGGCGCGCTTCCTCGCCGAGTCGACCTTGGTCCGCGAAGCCGACCTCTTCATCGCCATCGGTGGTGACGGCACGCTGCTCTACGCCGCAGGTCTCGTCGCCGAGCGCGGCACACCGCTCCTCGGCGTCAATCGCGGGCGGCTCGGCTTTCTGACCGACGTCATGCCCGAAGACATGCTGAGCTCGGTCGACGCCGCCCTCGCGGGGCAGTGCTCGCGGGACGAACGCCCCCTCCTGCGCGCCGAGATCACCTCCGCCTCAGGCCAAACCGTCGTCGGGCTCGCGCTCAACGACGTCGTTCTGCAAAAGCGCCAGAGCGGCCACCTCATCGACTTCGAAACCTGGATCGACGGCCGCTTCGTCAACAGCCACGGCGGCGATGGCCTCGTCGTTGCAAGCGCCACCGGCTCGACCGCCTATGCGCTCTCCTGCGGCGGCCCGATCGTCGACCCCTCCCTCGAGGTCGTCGTCGTCACGCCCATCTGCCCACACACGCTCTCCGATCGTCCCATTGTGGTGTCGGCGCGCTCCGTCATCGAAATCCGTCTCATCGATCGACCCGACTCGTCGGCCGAGGTCGCCTGCGACGGCCGCTCGCTCGCGCCCCTCAATCCAGGCGACTCGCTCGTCATCCGCACGGCCGGCGCGCGCATCACCCTGTTGCACCCCGAGGGCTACGACTACTTCCGCCTGTTGCGCAGCAAGCTCAATTGGGGCCGCCGCAGCTTCGACGCGCAGCGCTGAGACCTACGCCGACCATGCTCTCCCATCTGCATATCCGGGACTTCGCCATCATCGACGCCGTCGAGGTCGACTTCGCGCGGGGGCTCACGGTTCTCACCGGCGAAACCGGTGCGGGCAAATCCATTCTCGTCGATGCGCTGCAATTGGCGGTCGGCGGGCGCGGCGGCGCCGAGGCCATAAGGCACGGCGCCGATCGCGCCGAGATCACCGCCACCTTCGACATCGGCGGCGCACCCAAATCTTTGTTGACGCTCCTCGAAGAACAAAGCATCGAGATCGATGACGAGCTCGTCGTGCGACGAGTGCTCACCCGTGAGGGCAAATCGCGGGCGTATCTCAATGGTCAGCAGGTACCGCTGCAAATTCTCAGATCGGTCGGCGAAGCCCTCGCCGAGATCCATGGGCAGCACGAGTTTCAAAGCCTCGTCAAAAGCAGCGCACAACGCGAGCTCCTCGATGCATTCGGCGGCCACGACACCCTGGCAGCCGAGGTCACGAGGCTCCATCGCGAGCGTCTGCAACACTCGCTCGCGCTCGAATCCCTCGAAGCGGCAGCCCGTGATCGCGATGCGCGTCTCGACCTGCTTCGTCATCAAACGAGCGAACTCACCGTGCTCTCGCTCAAGCCCGCAGAGCTGCAGTCGCTCAGCGAAGAGCGCAATCGCCTCGCCAACTCCGGACGCCTCGCCGAGACCGCGCGCGGCGCGCTCGATCTCCTCTACGACGCCGAAGACAACAACGCGCATCACGCGGTCTCGCGTGCCGTGGCGGTGCTTCGCCATGGCGCAGCGCTCGACCCGAAACTCGACGCCCTGTTGCCCGCACTCGAAGAAGCCGCCATCCGCATCACCGACAGCGCGCAAGAACTCACGCGCTACCTCGACTCCATCGAGGCCGATCCGCGTCGTCAAGAAGAACTCGAACAACGACTCGCGAGCATCGAGTCTTTGGCGCGCAAGCACCGCTGCGCCGCCGACGAACTGCCGGCCAAGGCTGCCGAACTTGCCGACGAACTCTCGCGCCTCGAAAAAATCGACGCCAATCTCTGGGCACTGCGTACGCAGGTGAAATCGGCTATCGACGCCTGGCACGAGGCGGCCAGCCGACTCTCCAAACAACGTCGCAAAGCCGCCGGCGAACTCGCCACCGAGATCTCGGCGCGGATGCAGAAGCTCGGCATGATCGGCGGAAGATTCGACATCGAGCTGATCACCGCAGGCCACCCGGAAGGCGGCACTTCGGCCACGGGCCTCGAAGACATCGCCTTCCTCGTCTCCGCCAACGCCGGACAACCTCCAAGACCGATCGGCAAAGTAGCCTCGGGCGGTGAACTCTCCCGTCTCTCGCTCGCCGTACAGGTGGCGCTCGCTGGGCGCATCAAAGATCTCGCGGCCGGCGGGTGCATGGTGTTCGACGAAGTCGACTCAGGCGTCGGTGGCGCGGTCGCCGAAATCGTCGGTCGCGAACTCGCCGCGCTTGGCGCGTCGGCGCAGGTGCTTTGTGTGACGCATCTGCCGCAAGTTGCGGCCCTCGGCAATCAACACCTGCGAGTCTCGAAGATGACCGACGGACGCACCACGCGCACCCAAGTCACCGCACTCGAAAACGACTCGCGCATCGAAGAAATCGCGCGGATGCTGGGCGGAGTGTCGATCACCGGCAAAGCCCGCGAGCACGCCGCAGAGATGCTCGAGTCGGGCGCGAAACTCAGTCGACGTTCTTCTTCGCGCGATGGGGGCAGCTCGACCGCTGGCAGTGCCCGTAAATCACGAGGGCGTGCTCGCTGATCGCAAACCCGAGTCGCTCGGCGACCGAGTTTTGGCGCTCCTCGATTCCGGCATCCACGAACTCTTCGACGTGGCCACAGTCGAGGCACAAGATGTGATCGTGATGGGGCCCCGCGTTGAGCTCGAACACCGCCATGCCGTCCGCGAAATGGTGGCGAGTGACGAGCCCTGCCGACTCGAACTGGGTCAGCACCCGATAGACCGTGGCGAGCCCGATGTCCTCACGCAGGTCGACCAGACGACGATAGATGTCCTCGGCCGACAGGTGACGATTGGGGCTATTTTCGAGGATCTCGAGGATCTTGACGCGCGGCAGCGTCACCTTGAGTCCCGCCTTGCGCAGATCGTTGCCTTCCACGATGCCACCCGCTCTTTCGGTTAGAATGCCGATTATGGTTCATTCTGCTCCACGCTCACCAGCCGTTCCGCTCGTTGCGGTCCTGCTGCTCGTCTGCACCGTGCTGCTCAGCGGCTGTGTCTACCGAATGGCCGTCCAGCAAGGCAATTACCTCGATGCCCGACAAGTCATCCAGGTGAAAGAAGGGATGACGCGTGCGCAGATTCGTTTCTTGCTCGGCACGCCGATGCTGCCCGATGCCTTCAACCGAGACCGCTGGGACTACCTCTACACCCTCAACCTCGGTGATGGCTCGGCCATCACGCGTCAGCGTCTGACGGTGTATTTCGAAGGCGACAAGGTCAGCCGCATCGAGAATGCCGGCGCACCGACCGAACTGCCGGCCGAGGCCGGTACATCGCCGGCTGCACCGGCGACGCCCAGCGCTCCGGCCACGCCAAGCACCTAAGCGCTAGGCGGCTAAAGTCCCCAACCAAGCTCCGCGAAACTACCCTCCGCGCCGCGGTTTGGCGGTGAGCGGATTTCTTCCCTTTTCGGTTTGGGTCTGGCGGGCACGATCGCGTCGCGCGGCTTTCGGATCGACGGCAAGCGGACGATAGATCTCGATTCGATCACCCTCGCGGACGAGCCGATCCCGCTCGCATCGCTCGCCAAAAATTCCGACGGGCGCATGCATCCAAAAATTTTCCTCGACCGAAACGCCTTTGCGCTGTAGCTCGGCTCGCGCCGCCTGCAGCACCTGCGCGACGGTCGCGCCCTCTTCAATAGCCAAAGAAAACTCCCCTTGCCACTCGGCGAGCGCCATGGCGAACGCGCATCGAATCATCGGGCGCGGGCCCGGGCGACGAACGCATCGACCAGCGACTTGGCCGTGTCCTCGAAGACAGGTGCCAGCATCATGCCCGCGAGCCGATTGGCGAACTCGAACCGCAAACGCAAACTGACCTCGCACCCGGCATCACCGAGCGGTTTGAGGGTCCAGATCCCCTCGAGCGTTCGAAACGGTCCGCGGACGAGCCGCATAGTCACCGAACGTCCCGGCTCGAGTGTATTGCGAGTAGTGAACTCGGTATCGAGTCCACCGCGCTTCACCCCGAGCGTAGCGACCACCTCGCTCTCGCCCTGCTCCTCGATGCGCGCCCGAGTGCAGCCGGGGACGAAGTCCGGATAGCGCTCGATGTCGATGATGAGCTCGTAGAGCTTCTCGGCGGATAGGGGCACGAGCGCCGAACGGGTGACTTCACGCATATGCGGCATTCTACGCCCTGCCCCGGCGCGTAGAATGCACCCAAGGAATCGATCGACGTGTCACAACCCACCCGACAACCCGCGAACAAACCGAATCCGGCCAAAGCCTCGGAAGGTCCGCGCGTGATCGCCGAAAACCGGCGTGCGCGGTTCGACTATTTCATCGAAGAGCGCTACGAAGCTGGCCTTGTACTCGAGGGTTGGGAAGTGAAAGCCCTGCGGGCGGGCAAGGCGCAGATCACCGAGGCGTATGTCTTTCTGCGTAACAGCGAAGTGTTTCTCACCGGCGCCCACCTCTCGCCGCTCAAGACGACCTCGACCCACGTGGTTGCCGAGCCGACTCGCACCCGAAAACTGCTGCTCAACAAACGCGAGATTGCGCATCTCGTGGGCGCAGTCGAGCGCAAGGGTTTCACCATCGTGCCGCTCGAGCTCTATTGGCAGCGCGGCAAAGCCAAGCTGCGCATCGGTCTTGCCAAGGGCAAACAAGCACACGACAAACGCGCCACCGAGAAAGACCGCGACTGGGCGCGAGACAAGGCACGGTTGCTGCGTCGCGGTTGAGAGCGCCTGGCAACCCTTCTCTCGGCTCACCTCAATAGCATCAATACACTCTGAGGCTGGGTATTGGCTTGCGCGAGGACGGCGACGGCGGACTGCTGCAGGATCTGCGCGCGCGTGAGCGCC
>JBILMJ010000021.1:0-7192 GCA_044375575.1 Steroidobacteraceae bacterium
CGATTTTAGAAGAGTTGCATAAAAAAATGGGAACCCGCGTAAGAATCATTAAGATTGATATTGATAAAACCCCCAAACTTGCCAGAGAATTAAATATCCAAAGCGTTCCTACCCTGATGTTATTTATTGGCGGTGAGACCAAATGGAGAGCGTCGGGAGTTTTGCAAGCTTCACAGCTTCAGGAAATAATTGAACAGCATCAAGCATAGTACAGCATGAAAAAAAAGAACTCGACCTACCTTGGTGCAACATTACAGTGTCGCTGCCCGCGCTGCCGCGAAGGAAAGCTGTTTACCAATCCGATGAACCTTCGCTACAAAGGGAACCTCGATATGCCCAAGGAATGTTCCATCTGCGGACAGCCTACCGAAATTGAAGTGGGTTTCTATTATGGCACCGGCTATGTGAGCTATGCACTAACGGTGGCATTTAGCATATCGACCCTGGTAGCCTGGTGGGTACTGATTGGCTTCTCGACCAACGACAACCGTTTTTTTTGGTGGATGGGTAGCAATGCCGTTTTGCTGATTTTACTACAACCCTGGATCATGCGCCTGAGTCGCAGCTTTTGGATCTCCTGGTTCGTTTCGTACGACCCGGACTGGAAACAGCATCAACTCTCTGACGAAGACTTTGAGCGACTGAACCGCGACCAGGCCGGCAACTGGTAACCCACTGGTTTTCCCTATTTTTGCTCCCCTTTTGGAGACTTGTCCGAGTGGTTGAAGGAGCACGCCTGGAAAGTGTGTATACCCCTAAAGGGTATCGAGGGTTCGAATCCCTCAGTCTCCGCGAAAAATGATCGCAATTCGCTGTATTTCAGTTGATTGCGATTTTTTTGTTGCATTTTAGTCCACCAAATGCAAAAAATTGATAAAAAAGTATACAGCTTAGCTAAAAGTAGTTGCTATGAACTTACTAGATCGATTATGATGGCAAAAACTGATTTGTTCGGAACTAAGCCTTTAGAGCATACCCAGCAATTGCTTTACGTAGAGGGGATAGATTTCAACGGAGATGCTTACGGTCTGTGAATACTTGTTAAGGCCTTCTAATGAATTTCTTTCGCTCATAAATTGCCTGAATCAAGAGGAGCCTTCCCTATTTCATACTCGCAAAAGCAACACAAGTGAATCAATTTACATCTTCATGTCAATGTATCACAAACTTCCCAGAAGTAAGTGGCTTACCACTTGGGTCTTGTACTTGTAAGAGATACAGTCCGCGGCTAGCTCCCGTTAGGTTGATGTCGATTAACTGATACCGGTTCGTCACCTCGTGTTGTCTTCTATACAGCACGGCGCCTTTCGTGTCTGTGATTACAATCTGATAGCGGGTATTAGCAGGACTATAATACGTCACTTTGAACTGACCCGTGTTCGGGCTTGGATAGATAAACAACTTCGCACTCACAGAATCCCCTATCACCACCTCCGGTGTCGTATAGGTACAAGGCAGTAATGGGGTTGGATTAGCAACCGCCATCTTATAGGCACCACTCCACAAGCGGTAGCCAATGGAGTCTACAACCGTAGTTGTTTTATTGGGTATAACTATACTGTTACGATACCAAGTGTACTGATAGTTTCCAGAGGGGGTGACATTTGCACTGATAGTGGTAAGCAGCCCAGGGTGGATAGAGCGGTAAGGGGCTATAGTCAGATTAGCTGTTGGGCTAGGATCTACACGCATATCTCTTGTTGTACTGTCTTTACAGCCGTTATTACTAGTAGATACGAGTTTAACCGTGTAAGATCCAACTGCGGCGTAGCTATGCATGGGGCTTTGAAACGTAGATGTAGCTCCATTACCAAAGCTCCAGTTACTACTCAGTGTTCCACTACTAATCATACTGTTATTAGAAAACTGGAAGGTATTGCCCGTTAGACACTGGATAGCCGTATTTGCACTAAAGATAGACAGTGGCATCGGGTGCACTGTGACTGATCTAGTGGTACTATCCTTACAGCCGTTGTTACTAGTAGACACTAGCTTAACAGCGTATGTGCCTGGAGCAGTATATGATCTTGTAGCATTAAGCGTTGTAGCTGTACCCCCATCAGCAAAGTTCCAGGCGTGCTGGGTAAGCGAACCAGTAGTGATTACCGAGTTATTAGTGAAGGTAAAGCTATTACCCGTTAAGCACTGCCCTATGTTATTGATGGCAAATGAAGTAGAGGGCATGGGGTGTACTACCGCTTGCTGCGTGGTACTGTCCTTACAGCCGTTGTTACTAGTAGACACTAGTTTAACGGTATACGTACCTGGTGCTGCGTATGATCTTGTAGCATTAAGCGTAGTAGCGGTTCCTCCATCACCAAAATCCCAGCTGTACTGGGCAAGTGAACCAGTAGTGATAGAAGATGTATTGGTAAAACCAAAACTGTTATCCGTTAAACACTGTGCGCTACTATTAATAGTATACCCTGCCGCAGGCATCGGATTTACAACAACCTGTTGCATAGTACTATCCTTACAACCTTCATTGCTAGTAGAGACTAGTTTAACTGAGTAGCTGCCCGGTACAGTATATGATCTTGTAGCATTAAGCGTCGTGGCTGTTCCTCCATCACCAAAACTCCAAGCGTGCTGCGTTAGTGAGCCCGATGTAATAGATGAGGTGTTCGTAAATTCAAAACTATTACCTGTTAAACATTGTGCATTACTGTTAAAAGTATAACCTGACACAGGCATCGGGTGAACTACTACTTGTTGAGTCGTACTGTCAGAACAACCGATACTATTAGAGACAATAAGTTTTATATTAAAAGATCCAGCACTTGGAAAAGAAAAGGTTGGGTTAACTGCAGAAGAATTTGTAATAGTTCCAAAATTCCATTGATAGCTCATAGAGCCAACGCTGGTTGTGCTCAAATTTGAAAAATGAAATATGTTATTAGTTAAACACTGAGAACTACTTACGATAGTAAAACTTGACCTAACCCCAATTGGATCAACTATTAAATTAGATGAAGAGTCATTTGTATTGCCAGAAAGATCAGAAAGGGCATTTTGTCTAAGTGAAACCAAGAGAGAATCCTTACAGTTCCTTTCAATTTCTAACCGGAAAATTCGTTGCGTGATTCGCTCAACATTTAAAAGGATTCCATTCTGAATAACAACATCAGTAAACGCTATTGTGGGATTTGTAACATTTTCATTAGTGGTAATATTATAAATATTAGATATCCCGTTTGCTTGTGAACGAGTTATTGTTGCAATAGGCTTTTCGGTGTCTTTGATGTAAGTTGCTCGCTTTAAACCAATTAAAGCTTGCGTACTGTCTAATATAAATAAGGTGGCCTGTAGATTGCCATCATTAACTCCAGTTAAATTAAGATTTGATAACAGTATAGTGTCAGCGGAAAGCTGTCCTGTGAAAATTAGGACAGCCCCCCCCATAGAACTATATACCTTCAATCTATAATATTGACCTGCGCAAGAATCACACCCAATATTGAATGATGCAGTAGGAGAATTACTAGCATTTAAGGCGCCTCCTACTAAACTTAAATAGGGATCACGTTGTAAAATTGAAGAGCCTTCAACATCGAATCTTACGAACTCAACAAAAGAGTAATACTTTTTATTTCTCGCCTTATCCTGTAATACCATTGAAGAAACACCCCATATACCAGGAGGAGAACCCGCAGGCAGAAGATGTGAAAAGCGATATCTTCTCCAAGTTATCGATGAAGAATCAGGTGTTATATCATAAAATGTTGTTGGCTGAAAAGGAATATGCGTCTCAAGGCCTTGAGGATCTCTCAATACTATTGATAAATGATTAAATCCTGATGCAAAATTTGGATAATTTGAGGTGTCCTTTATCCAAAGCCACATTTCAAATAAAGTTTCACCATTCGGAGAAGTTGGGTTTGTTGGAGTTGCTCTTACTTCGATATCATTTAAATCAATCTTAGGGGGCATTAAATCTGGATAAGGAGTGTGGAAGTACATACTATCCCTAATTGCCCTTTGATTAATTGAAGGGGGCGGCATAAACATATATGTGTTACCGGTATCGAGATCCAAATGAACAGTTCTAACGTTAAAAGCAATATCCTGCATATCAAAATAGGATATAGAGTAATAGCCCCTAGGGTAATAGTAAGGAATAGGGAAATAGACTTGTGCTGTTTTCATACTATCTGGAAAATCATTGAGAATCTTATCTCCGCTAGCTTGCACATCAAAACTATATGGCTGAATATTATATGGACTAATTGTATCAAAAGTTGGTAAAAATACTCTTGCCATAACCCTGCCATTCGGATTAATCGTATTCGCCTCAACCATATTTAATCTGATTTTCATTGCGGGCATGGTTGGCATAGTTTGTGGACAACTTTGACAAATAGCCCCTCCAAAATCAGTGAAACGTTCATTAACACTATCAGTTACCAAAGTATTTTGGATATACAGAGGTGGAATTACATCTTCCATGGGGTTATTAACATAACACTTAAGGCCATAGGTGTTATTATTTTCAAGCCTTTGATTACCCACCTGATCAGCTACACGGATTTGCCCAACAGTCCAATAACCAGACTTTGCAAATTTGGATATTGTCCTTTCGCCTCTCAATATTTTACCAGTAGAATCAGTCGGAAAGAGACCCATATCAAAAAAAGTACCAATCGAACTAGTAAATCTGCATGATGCCCAACTAGCACCATCAAAAGCATTGTCTAAGGTTGTAAGCTCAATTTCAAGTTTAATCGTTTTGTCCTGGTTAGCACCTCCAACAACTTCTACTTTAGTACGCTTTATTTTTCCGGGATAATTATAATCTGGGAATAAATTATAAACAGTGAATGTAAGTGCAGGATTAATTATTGCGATATAAACAGACCCCTTCATAATTCGATCTCGAATAAAGTCAAACTTTGACTGCGATCTGCTGCGAAGAGCATCAGGATTAGTAATGTAAAACGCAATGCTCTCCGCCATATCCTCGTTTGGGTTGATAGCATGAGCATATGCAGATACAAATTGAGTAGTATTCGTAGTAGACCAACCTGAAGATACAGTAGGGTCAAGATACCAGCCACCAATCGTGGCCCATTCATCTTTAATCGATTGGCTAAATGTATGTTCCCACAAGAAATGTGCTTTTTCGTGTAGAACAAGTCTTTGCATATAATCGATTGCTTGGCTACTAAACGCACTTTCCATCCACTCAATAGTCTGCATTGTTACCCAGGCAATTGCGGGTGCCAAATTATATACAGGGTGTGGTTGCCCGTTAATTCGTCGAACCAAATATTTTAATTGGTCCTGACGCTGCATTGCATCAGGAAACTCCTCAAACATAGATAGAATAACTAGTTTTTCATCAGATGTAAATTGCTGGAAATTAGTAGACGTCTCATTCATCAATTGCTGTAAAAATGGGGAGGGACTCAAAAACTGTAATCCATACCGAGTACTGGCTATTTCATCTATTCTGGATGAGTTAGTCCCACGATTTGTATAGTAGTAAACCACAGAGTTATATAACCGCTTGGAAAAAAATTTTCCTTTAATACCATCAAGCGTAACAACTTGCGGTGTTGCATATGTAAAGGCAGCTCTCGAAATAGTTATAAAATCAATGCCTGATTGTGTGTAAAAGTCAATATCGCGATCTATTGCTCTAAGACTCATAAATATCTTACCCCTTATTCTAACGGTGTCTCTTTCGCCAAATTTTTGAAAGTTCAGTTTTTTAAACATTAAATAAAGACGGTATGTATCCTCGTTAGTCCAAGTTGAGCTGTCATTACTCAACAAATAACCATATTCATTTAGAATATTTATTGAGTTGAAGTCTGATGGCACAGGCTCTGCAATTCCTAAAACATTTATTGTAACGGGTTCGTTAATATATGCTTGTTGAGCATGCCCAACATAACTACTATCATCTTGCCACTGGTAAACAAAATTCGTGTCAGCAGCTTGTGTGATCTGAAATATATTATTTGGAATATTACTATTTTGTATGTTTAGAATTCGAGAAGATGGGAAATTGTAACCGCGCGCGTCCATGCTTAAAGACCAACGGCCGTTAGGCAAATTATTAAATTGAAAAGGAGCATCCGATCCCGAAGAATTTGAATATACTTTTTGAAAGTAGAAAAACTGGCTGCTCTTCTGAATGCGAACAATTGCTGAATCATTTGGCCGCAAACCCCGAACAACTCCAGAAACTTGAGATTGCGCCAATGATGTTTTAACATAGAGTAGGCAAGCAAAAGCTAATAGCAGCTTTAGTTTTGATTTCATAAGCAAATGGTTTCTACTTTAAATATAAACATTACTTATTAAAATTGAATCTTCACCGCCTGCGAAAACATGTCATTAACTGCTTGTCAATTACTTTTCATTTGAATGATATTCAATAGATTAAGTTGAAATATACGATTCCACACTGCTAGCGCTTATTGCTCTATTCACTCGAAAAAGTCGAGAGCGGAGTAGAGGGTTGCTGAACAAAAAAAGATAAGAACCAAATCGCAATTATCACAACACAAAACGATCCCCCACACGAGAAATACGAAGGCCCAACGAAAGAATCGTACGTGAAATAAGAGACTCGTCTTGTAACAATTGGTTCGTATGATTAAAGTGCGTGAGAATAATTTTTTGACGGGTCTCACTCGACCAGTTTTTGGACCGCTCCAGGGTCTCTTCTACCAGCGGATGAGGAATTTCGCTCATATTTCGACCGGGTAACTCAGCGCTGCTAAAAAACGTTGCGTCAAGGAACGCGAAATCGACCTTTTTAACAAGACTGTCTATCGACAAGGTCCATTTTTCCCACTTGTCAATGTCGGGCAAAAAAAGGGCTGTTTTTGACGGGCCTTTGATCAGGTAGGCATAGGTCGCGCTGATCTCATCTCGATGCGGCACCTGCAGCGCTTGTATTGACACCTGCCCGATCTCGACAACTTGACCACTATTCATCGGTGCCGGTATGATGTTGCGTAAGGTAACAAGCTGCTTCCAGGGCTGATTAGTCTCGATAAAGTCGATGAAGCTGGGGTGTCCAATAACCGAGACACCATTCGTGTTACGAGCCTCTCGCCCCAATTGCAGCAGGCCGACATAGTGGCCCATATGGGCATGGGTAACAAAAATCGTTGAGGGCTCGACTCCTTTATTTTGGACAGTCAAATAGCCCCACTGGCTAGCGATATCGGGGGTGGCC